>NZ_JAUKNS010000020.1:0-1259 GCF_030487755.1 Paenibacillus sp. 11B
ACCAATACCTAAAGAAGCTCCATCATCGAAAGATGGAACTAAGGCCATTGATGGGAATACTGAGGAGACGGGTAAAAAGACAGGAAAATTAGAACTATCAGATATTACAAAAGAAATGATGAAAACTAAGCCTATGAACTCACCTGTTCCTAAAAAGTGGTATGATAAAGGTGGGACAATCTCGGTTGATGAGAATGGAACTTGGACCTATACAAATAAGAAGGGGCAATCTGTAAGTTATCCTGATGGCTACCCTGATTTTTCAAAGTACTATCACCCAACTGTTGAACCAGTTGAAATTGAGTTTGCTTCACCAACAAATCGACCAGCAGATTATAAAGCAGCAAATGCAGAGGCTGGCTTGACTAAGGATTCCGTTCCACCAGTATCTAAGTCCAATAAACCACCAAAAGGTTATACTTGGCATCATCATCAAGATGGTAAGACAATGATCTTAGTTGAAGAGAAGATACATGGTGAATTTACCCATAGTGGTGGAATATCTAAAGTTAATGGGAAAGATAGTGAATAAATTAATAGAGGTGTGTAACTATGGTGCAAATGGATGGATCACATGAACCAATTACTTTAAAGGAAATTAATGAATTTCAGCGCAAGTTTAATTTAAATTTTACTGAGCAATATATAAAATTCCTATTAGAATCAAATGGCGGAGATCCTTCACCAAGCATGTTTAAAATTTCTGATGAACAAGGAGCAGGTGTACTTAATATTTTTTATGGTATTGGTGATATGTACAGTAATTTAGAAGAATATATAGATATTTATGAATATAGGCTTCCAACAGGATTTATTCCTATTGGAAACGATCCATCAGGAAATGTGATTTGTTTGGGATTAAATGAAAAGTACTACAATAACATATATTTTTGGGATCACGAACAAGAATCGGAGAATCCAGATGATATGAGAAATATGTACTTCCTTGCAAATGATCTTAATGAATTTTTAGATTCACTGTACGATGACGAAGAAGAATAAGCTAGAAACTATTTTTTTCTTAAGTGTTTTAAGGGGTAATTGAGTGATTTAGATCTTCAACATTTGAATGAGTAGTATAATATTACTTACTTGTTAATAGGCGGGCTACCCAGTATCGATTAAACCAATCATCCAACCAGTAACATACTTAACCCTTGTAATACCACAATAAAGATTTCTTCAATTCGCATACATTAAACAGGTTGATTATGGTCAGATACCGCCATGATTGACCTTTTTTTGTTATGCAAAACCCG
>NZ_JAUKNS010000021.1:0-1168 GCF_030487755.1 Paenibacillus sp. 11B
GTTCCCTCCGAGACGGATCCCGAGTAGTGCGGGGCACGTGAAACCCCGTATGAATCCGGCAGGACCATCTGCCAAGGCTAAATACTTCCTAGCGACCGATAGTGAAGCAGTACCGTGAGGGAAAGGTGAAAAGCACCCCGGAAGGGGAGTGAAATAGAACCTGAAACCGTGTGCTTACAAAAAGTCAGAGCCCGTTTTAGGGGTGATGGCGTGCCTTTTGTAGAATGAACCGGCGAGTTACGTTCCCGTGCAAGGTTAAGGTGAAGAGCCGGAGCCGCAGCGAAAGCGAGTCTGAATAGGGCGACTTAGTACGTGGACGTAGACCCGAAACCGGGTGATCTACCCCTGTCCAGGGTGAAGGTGCGGTAACACGCACTGGAGGCCCGAACCCACGCATGTTGAAAAATGCGGGGATGAGGTGGGGGTAGCGGAGAAATTCCAATCGAACTCGGAGATAGCTGGTTCTCCCCGAAATAGCTTTAGGGCTAGCCTCGGAAAACAGAGTCGTGGAGGTAGAGCACTGATTGGGTGCGGGGCCCGCAAGGGTTACCAAGCTCAGTCAAACTCCGAATGCCATAGACTTACTTCCGGGAGTCAGACAGTGAGTGCTAAGATCCATTGTCAAAAGGGAAACAGCCCAGACCATCAGCTAAGGTCCCCAAGTGTGTGTTAAGTGGGAAAGGATGTGGAGTTGCACAGACAACCAGGATGTTGGCTTAGAAGCAGCCACCATTGAAAGAGTGCGTAATAGCTCACTGGTCGAGTGACTCTGCGCCGAAAATGTAACGGGGCTAAACACACCACCGAAGCTATGGCTTGATGCTTTGCATCAGGGGTAGGGGAGCGTTGTATAAGGGTTGAAGGTGTACCGTAAGGAGCGCTGGACATTATACAAGTGAGAATGCCGGTATGAGTAACGAAAAGATCAGTGAGAATCTGATCCGCCGAAAGCCTAAGGGTTCCTGAGGAAGGCTCGTCCGCTCAGGGTAAGTCGGGACCTAAGGCGAGGCCGAAAGGCGTAGTCGAAGGACAACAGGTCGAAATTCCTGTACCACCGTAAGCCGTTATGAGCAATGGGGGGACGCAGCAGGGTAGTGACGCGGACTGATGGATGTCCGTCTAAGCAGTGAGGCTGATGTGTAGGCAAATCCGCACATCGTAAGGCTGG
>NZ_JAUKNS010000022.1:0-651 GCF_030487755.1 Paenibacillus sp. 11B
CAGCTGAGCTAAGGGCGCAAATATTGGAGCGGACGACGGGAATCGAACCCGCGACCCTCGCCTTGGCAAGGCGATGCTCTACCGCTGAGCCACGTCCGCAAAATATATGGTGCGGTCGAGAGGACTCGAACCTCCACGGGGGTTAGCCCACACGGACCTGAACCGTGCGCGTCTGCCAATTCCGCCACGACCGCAAAATATAATGGTGAGTCATGAAGGGCTCGAACCTTCGACACCCTGATTAAAAGTCAGGTGCTCTACCAGCTGAGCTAATGACTCAAACTAAAATGGCTGGGGATATAGGATTTGAACCTATGCATGACGGAGTCAAAGTCCGTTGCCTTACCGCTTGGCTAATCCCCATTAAGAAAACATGGGGCGATCGAGGGGAATTGAACCCCCGAATGCCGGATCCACAAACCGGTGCGTTAACCACTTCGCCACGATCGCCATAAGCTATCCCTTACATTCGCTGAGAGTATCTCAGTATTCCCATCTGTACCTATAATATACATTCTATTATAAATTCAGAGGTAAATGCAATAAATGGTGCCGGCGAGAGGACTTGAACCCCCAACCTACTGATTACAAGTCAGTTGCTCTACCAGTTGAGCTACACCGGCACGGTGTAAATGTAATACTTGAGTAAAA
>NZ_JAUKNS010000023.1:0-589 GCF_030487755.1 Paenibacillus sp. 11B
TTCCCTTTGGGGTATTTTTTTTGCCCCCCTCGTAAGGAAAAGGGAAATATATTGGGGCCCTTAGCTCAGTTGGTTAGAGCGCACCTCTGATAAGGGTGAGGCCGGTGGTTCGAGTCCACCAGGGCCCACCATATAAGTTTTAAACCACAGTGTATGGGGCCATAGCTCAGCTGGGAGAGCGCCTGCCTTGCAAGCAGGAGGTCAGCGGTTCGATCCCGCTTGGCTCCACCATTCCCTGATAGCTCAGTTGGTAGAGCACTCGACTGTTAATCGAGTTGTCACAGGTTCGAGCCCTGTTCGGGGAGCCATTCAGGAGAGGTGTCCGAGTTGGTCGAAGGAGCACGATTGGAAATCGTGTAGGCGCCAAAAGCGTCTCGAGGGTTCGAATCCCTCTCTCTCCGCCAGATAAATTTTTGTTAGTGTGGCCCGTTGGTCAAGGGGTTAAGACACCTCCCTTTCACGGAGGTAACAGGGGTTCGAATCCCCTACGGGTCATAATATGGAGGCTTAGCTCAGCTGGGAGAGCATCTGCCTTACAAGCAGAGGGTCGGGGGTTCGATCCCCTCAGCCTCCACCATATAGTTTTCTG
>NZ_JAUKNS010000024.1:0-566 GCF_030487755.1 Paenibacillus sp. 11B
GATGCGTGCCCAGAGGCACGCATGATCTTGTTGGTGAAAGTCCAACCCAAGGAGGGGCCAAGCCACCTTGGTAGCTAGGATGCTTGCATATGGCGAAATCCGTGTGCAAAAGCGCATCGACAAAAGTACCTGTCAGAGACAGGGCGAGCAACAAGCCAGGCCGCAACATAAAGTGAATCCTGCCGCGTCGTCAAAAAGGCCCTGCAAGGGGGAAAAGAAGGTGTCGAGTCTCGATCACATAGACGAAGGCCAAGGAAGCTGTGTAGAACTTGGAACAACAGTGAAGAACCTTCCGGCGTAGAGGGAGTGGCATGGCTTGAAAGATCATGCAGTGAACTGGGGAGACCCTCCCCCACTCGGATTTTTTTTTTTTAGGAATTCGTAAAGAGACACTCTATAAGTCCAAAAGACGAAGTGAAACGTCTGTGGGAAGGGAGTCCGAGGGGCTCATAGTACCGAAGAACCCAAGGACAACATAACCTTGGGGAGGGAAGGAGCCCTGCGTTGTTTATGCTTTTGGAGGAGGTACGAGTGAGTGAATGCCAATCGGCTAACAACACCAAAGG
>NZ_JAUKNS010000025.1:0-446 GCF_030487755.1 Paenibacillus sp. 11B
TAGAAAACTATATGGTGGAGGCTGAGGGGTTCGAACCCCCGACCCTCTGCTTGTAAGGCAGATGCTCTCCCAGCTGAGCTAAGCCTCCATATTTATGACCCGTAGGGGATACTCTCACTTCGTTCGAGACTACGAAGCAGTTGCTAACTAAGTTTATCCTCCGACGAACCTTTGGGATTCTCATCCCTTTTTTAAGCTAAAAAATAAAGCTATGACCCGTAGGGGATTCGAACCCCTGTTACCTCCGTGAAAGGGAGGTGTCTTAACCCCTTGACCAACGGGCCTTAATGGCTCCCCGAACAGGGCTCGAACCTGTGACAACTCGATTAACAGTCGAGTGCTCTACCAACTGAGCTATCAGGGAATATTAATGCATCTGCAGTGCAAATGCAATCCATCGTACAACGTCAACACGCAAAATCTGTTTTCTATGTAGGATGAAAGAG
>NZ_JAUKNS010000026.1:0-426 GCF_030487755.1 Paenibacillus sp. 11B
GCGTCGGTACTCTACCGGCGTCAGTTTTTTTAGTTTCCGTTGTGGCCGTTTTCGGTTGTAAAAACGGATATATTTTTCGATTTTGCTTTGTGCTTCGCTAAGCGTTCGGATATGATAAGGATAGAGTCCTTCCGTTTTGAGATGCGAGAAGAAACTCTCCATCGAGGCATTGTCATAACAATTTCCTCGGCGAGACATGCTGATTCGGGCGCCAACCTTTGGCAGCATGTCGTGGTAAGCATGAGACGTGTACTGGAATCCTTGGTCGCTATGAACGACCAGTCCGGTCACGTCTTTTTGCTTCGCAAACGCCTTGCTGAATGTGCGAAGCACCAGTTCATTGTCGTTGCGTTCGCCTATTTCGTAAGCCACAATTTCGTTATTAAACAGATCCTTTATGGCTGAAAGATATATCCAGCGCTCTCC
>NZ_JAUKNS010000027.1:0-408 GCF_030487755.1 Paenibacillus sp. 11B
CACATCGTTTAACCCAGCGTCGTGGCTCTCCTGTTCCGTCAGGGTCAGCATCGTACGATTGTCTTCACCTTTCAGGTCCATGAACGGCTTGGCATACGCTTTTCCCGCACTGGATACATCTTGCCAGATCTCTTTCCCTGATTTCTGACCCGTGACCAGGTCTCCCGTGTAATCGATGGCGTTATTTACGCCCGTGATCGTTCCCTGTACCGTGGCATTCCGCTCCGTTAATGACCCAACTTGTTCTCCCTTTACCCAGCTGTATAATCCCTGGGCATTGTCACCCCCGACAATCCCTGTAAATGCAAGGTCAGCCACATCACCGACCATGCTGAGCAGGCTTTTCCCCTCTTCGATCACACCGTCCAATTTGCCCTTTTCACGTGCTTCCCAGTTTCGTTTCAGCCT
>NZ_JAUKNS010000028.1:0-372 GCF_030487755.1 Paenibacillus sp. 11B
CGCTTCCTTCAGCGCGCTCTCCCCCATACTGGCCAGACTCTGGTCGAACGCAGACTGAATCATGTCAAAGGAACGATGGATCTCGGCTTCCAGTACTACATTCTCACTCTTTCCATTAACCTCTTCTACAAGTTCCACATGATCTGTCATCGTCTGAATGTACAGACCTTCTGTACCCTCCAGACTAACGCTGGCTCCGCTGATGTTCAGGTCAACCATGCATTGGATCTGCACGTGGGTTGTGCTATTCAATGTAACCCCGTTACCCGCAGCCATCGAGATATACAAGGCGCCCTCTTGGGCGTTCATGACAAGTTCGCTGTCGCCAAGGGTGAACGATTTCCCCTGCGGGTTACCGAAAGACTTTACACC
>NZ_JAUKNS010000029.1:0-355 GCF_030487755.1 Paenibacillus sp. 11B
ACAAAGTTTCTGGATATCACCGTATGCCGCTACTTTTTCTATGATCTGAAATCTTTCTTGTTTGCTTCCTCCTTCCAGATGACCAAGCACTTTTTTAGCAACTCATTCTCCCGTTTCAGTTTTTGTACAAAGCGGTCTTGATCCAAGTATTCTTTACGTCGACCTCGCTGATCCATCAGTCCAAACTCACCTTGTTCCCGATATTTT
The DNA here is from genome assembly GCF_030487755.1 of Paenibacillus sp. 11B. Lineage (NCBI taxonomy): Bacteria > Bacillati > Bacillota > Bacilli > Caryophanales > Paenibacillaceae > Paenibacillus > Paenibacillus sp. 11B. The sequence continues at coordinate 208 of NZ_JAUKNS010000029.1, forward strand.
CGCATCCAGCGCTTCATTCGTCCTGGATCATGAATCCCCAGATGTTCATTAATCTTTCGATAAGTCCACCCCTCAACCGTATGCAAACGAATAGCCTCATTTTTTATCTTCTCCGAATACGTTTTAAACTTTTGTCCCTTAATCGCCA
>NZ_JAUKNS010000004.1:0-1169386 GCF_030487755.1 Paenibacillus sp. 11B
CCAAAAAAGGACACGTATGCATTCCATTGGAATCACGTGTCCTTCTTTATGCCGTGCTCAATATCATCACCGATCTGCATCTCATAATAAAGAGGCGTTCGACATAATCTGTTTTAATTTCTCAGTGGCTCGCTTCTGGATACGGGATACACTCATTTGGGATACTCCCAGTTTCTGAGCAATTGCCCGCTGCGACTGACCATCCTGAAATGCCAAAATAAGCACCTTTTGTTCCTGTTCCTTCAACTGTCCCAATGCCTGCTGCAAGTCCATCCGCTTCTCGACCGAATCGAAGTCATTTACATCTGAACTGATCAGTTCGCCCAATGTGGCTGCACTCTCATCCTGTGAAAGCGGAGAATCCAGTGACACATAGTGGTAACATTCCCGACCAGCCAAGACTTCGATGGTTTCCTCAGGGGTTAAATCCAGGTATTCTGCAATCTCGTTCACACCTGGTGAACGCTCCAGCTTCACTGTCAATTCATCAATCGCGTGCTGGACAAGTGCTCCCTTTTCCTTAATTCTGCGGGGCACCTGAATATACCATGACTTGTCCCTTAAATAATTTTTCATATGACCAATCATACTCTTCATGGCATAAGGTTCAAACGGAATACCCAGATTGATATCGTATTGCTTAAGCAAACGAATTAGAGCCATCTGCCCGGTCTGATACAAATCTTCATATAGATCGGGTCGGTTCCGCGCAATTTTACCTGCTGCCATTTTCACCATCGGTTCATATTTGCGGATAAGAACTGTTGCAATTTCGTTATCCTGGGTCTGCTGGTATTCCCAGATCAAACCTATAGCTTCAGACATGGACTCTGGGGGAGTCACTTTTTCATTCATACTTTCTCCTCACTTCTTGCAAGACGTTTTACGAGTACTACTTTCGTACCTTTGCCCGTCTCACTTTCCACACTGACATCATCCATCAGAGCTTGCATCAGGTAAAATCCAAGTCCACCGATTTGGGCATCAGACAGTTCTTTGTCATGAAGGCCTGCGCGGGATACCGCCGGGTTAATGTTCTCGAAGCTGGCACCTTCATCTTTGACGGTAATGGCTAGCGTGTCACTATCCACTTCGAACACAACCTCTACCATGCCGCCTTCGTGTGAGTAAGCATACAATACTGAGTTATTACAGGCCTCGGATACAGCAACCTTCATATCCTCAATGTCCTCATAAGAAAATCCCATTTTGGACGCAACACCATATAGATTGAGTCTTACAATATCAACGTAATCAGCTGTCGCCGGTAAATTAAGGGTGACTCTTTGAACTTCTGCATTCATTCCTTTTTCGATCCTTTCCTATTGGGAATTCTTCTGTGAGACAAAGAATTTGGCAATACCCGTCATATCAAAAAGTTTCTGAATTTGCGCAGGAACTTCCTGTACTTCAAAGCGAGCTTCCATTCCATGCCGTGCTTTCAGAACAGATAACAGGATACCAATCCCTGTACTATCGATGTACTTCAGATCCTGCATGTTAATAATCAAATCTTGTTCCTTATTGTCCACGAGTGGCTCCATCACCAAACGGAATTCAGGAGCAACTGACAAATCCAGTTCGCCAGTCAGATACACCGTGCACACACCATCAAGTGTTTCTGTTCTTGCATTGAATTTTTCATTTTTGTTTGTATTCATTAGACATCTCTCTCCTGATCAATGGTTTCTTTACCTAATAACCCATCTACAGCACATATGAAACAGTAATCGAATTAGCAAATATTTCAATTGGCCTGATTTATGGCCGATGTTTTGGATTTGAACAATCGCCTTTCTTCCTGAAATCGGGACAACTTCTGTTTCACATTGCCCATTTTCACAGGTTTGCTGATGTAATCGTCCATACCTACAGTGGAACATCGCTGCTGAATACCATCCATGACATTAGCGGTCATCGCTACAATAACCGGCTGCTGGTCTTGAGGCAGGCTCTCACGAATTCGGCGAGTACACTCCAATCCATCCATCACAGGCATTTGTAAATCCATAAATATATAATCATAGTTGCGATTCGCCAACACCATATCCAGTGCCTTCTTGCCATCCTCGGCGATATCTGCAATGAGTCCAAGCTTGCTCAGCATGATGGACATTAGTTTCTGATTAATGGGGTGATCATCGACGATTAATACGCTTGGATGCATTTCATAATTTTTAATATCCGTATGCTGATCTTCCCCCATACCATTCGTGAGCTCAGTTTCGACATAACGCTGCGCCTGAATGGTAAATACAAACGTTGCTCCACGCATCTCCGTCGTATCCAGATATATCTGTCCACCCATCATTTCAACAAGCGTTTTGCATATAGCCAACCCCAGACCGGTTCCTCCATACTTGCGCGTCATGGATGTATCCAGTTGGGAAAACGGCTGGAACAGGCGGTCGACTTTGTCTAGAGCTATACCTATTCCGGTATCTTTTACAGCAAACTCCAGCGTCATTCGCCCGTCCTTTTCTTCATTAACGGATACGATCAGATACACACCGCCATGGTCCGTGAACTTGATGGCATTCGCAATCAAATTCAACAAAACCTGACGCAGCCTTGCCATATCTCCATAGATCAATTGAGGTACCGAATCTTCCAGGAAATATTCCAGCTCAATATTCTTTTTGCCGGCTTCTGCCGCAAACAGTTTCAGTACTTCACGAATACAGGAAACAAGTTCAAACGGATGCTCTTCCAGTTCCATTTTTCCGGATTCCATCTTGGTAAAATCAAGAATATCGTTAATCACCGTAACAAGTGCATCCGCACTACGACGTACAATATCCACGTATTCCTTCTGATCTTCCTTCAGCTCCGTTTCCATCAACAGATCAACCATACCGATAACGCCATTCATGGGTGTGCGAATCTCATGACTCATCATGGCAAGGAACTCGGTCTTCGCGTTTGCAGCGATTTCCGCTTCCTCTTTGGCCTGAATGAGCTGCTGATTCATCTTCTCCAGTTCCTGCGTCTTCTGGTGCAGAAGCATGGTCTGTGTTTTCAAACGTTTATTCGTGATAAACATTTCCACAAAGCCCTCGATCTTGGACTTCAAAATCTGAGGAATAAACGGTTTGACCATATAATCAATGGCCCCCGCGGAATAACCTGCAAATAAGTGCTCTGCCTCTCTGCTATTGGCAGAGATGAAAATGATCGGCACGTCCTTGGACTTGTCACGCGCCTTGATTAATTTTGCTGTCTCAATTCCGTCCATCCCAGGCATCTGCACATCAAGCACAATGACCGCAAATTCGTCTTTCAGCAAACAGCGGAGCGCCTCTTCCCCGGAGGTTGCCTTGACGAGCTTGTACTGTTCCGATTCCAGAACCGCTTCGAGAGCGAGCAGGTTCTCGGGGCGGTCATCTACCAATAATATGTGGATTGGTTCATTGAGCCCCATGACTAAGCCTAACCCCCTATTTAATCTTCCGGTATATTTTTTCCGTCCGGTCTAACGGCTCGTAGGCATCGCTGAATTCCGTAAAATGTATTGATTCTTTAGAACCCAGAACAAGGATGCCAAAGTGGCTCAAACTTTCATGAAAAAGTCCGTGCACATGGTTCCGCAGTTCATCATTGAAATAAATCATGACATTGCGGCAAAAGATCACATTAAACTCGTTAAATGAACGGTCTGTTGCCAGATTATGCTCGGCAAAAATAATATTTTTGCGTAAATAAGGATGAAAAATAACAGAATTATATTTGGCTGTGTAATACTCTGAGAATGCACGGGTGCCCCCGGCTTCAAGGTAATTTGTAGTGTATAGTTTCATTTTCTCGATGCCATATACGCCTTCCTTGGCCTGCTGCAAAGAGCGATCATTCATATCTGTCGCATATATTCTTGCCTTGTCATACAGTCCTTCCTCGTGCAGCATAATCGCCATGGAATAGACTTCTTCTCCTGTGGAACAGCCGGCATGCCATATTCGGATATACGGATATGTTCTTAAGATCGGAATAATCTGTTCGCGAAACATTCGGAAAAGCGTAGGATCACGAAACATTTCCGTCACGGGAATGGACAAGTTCTGTACAAAACGATCAAACGCAGAACGGTCATGCAGCACCCGTTCTTGTAACCCGGAAATGGTCTTAACGCCTTCGGCATGTGCATAATGCCAGATTCTGCGCTTTAATGAAGGCAACGCATAGTTTCTAAAATCATATCCATATAAACGGTGCATACCTTCCAACAGCAACTCGATCTCGATCAGCTCACGCTCTTCATCTTGCGGTATGCGGATCGATTCTGCCTCCGCCTCGGTAGGTTTCCACGGTGTCATATTTTCTCTCCACTTCTTCATTTGTTACTTGCGTATTAGATGTATTGTCTTTCATTACCCAAACTATTGGGTTACGAATACAGCCATACCCGCATTAAGGATAACAATTGATCCGTTTGGATCGGTTTTTTCACATAATCGGATGCTCCAGCCTCAATACACTTGCCACGATCATCTTTCATCGCTTTTGCGGTTAAGGCGATAATTGGCAATTTTTCGAATCTTGGTATTTGTCTGATCCGCGTCATGGCCTCATAACCATCCATTTCCGGCATCATCATGTCCATTAACACCAGATCGATTTCCGGGTTCTTATCCAGAATCTCCAGAGCTTCACGGCCGTTCTCTGCAAATGTCACATCCATCCGATAACCTTCGAGCACACTTGAAAGGGCAAATACATTACGGATGTCATCATCCACAAGCAATATTTTCTTACCTTCAAACAAGGTTTCCTTGTTATGCAGTTTCTGCAGAATTCGACGTTTGTCTTCCGGCAGGTTGGCTTCTACCCGGTGCAGGAACAAGGTCGTCTCATCGAGCAGACGTTCAGGTGATTTCACGTCCTTGATGATAATGGACTCCGCATATTTGCGAAGCTTCATCTCTTCTTTACTGTCCAGTTCTTTGCCTGTATAAATAATGATCGGCAGATCATTCAAATATTGATCGTCCCGAATCTGATCAAGCAATTCAAATCCGGTCATATCTGTCAGCATCAAGTCCAGTACCATACAGTCATAGCGTTGACTGTGCAATTCATTCAAGGCCTCACTGCCGGTGGACACTGCCGTAATTGCAACATCATCGTGGCCGATCAGTTCAATGATTGCTTTCCGCTGTATTTCATCATCTTCCACAATCAACAGACGTTTCAATTGATTCTCTGTATAGGATTCGATATGCGAGAAAGCTTTATCCAGCGAATCTTTACTGGAAGGTTTTTTCAGATAAGCAATGGCTCCCATCATCAAACCTTGTTTCATATCATCGATTACCGAAATCACATGTACCGGGATATGACGTGTCGCGGAGCTGCTTTTCAGTTCGCCCAGAATTGCCCAGCCATCCATGACAGGCAACTGAATATCAAGGATTATCGCATCCGGCAAATATTGACGGGCCATTTCGAGTCCTTTGTCTCCCTGAAGCGCCACAATCGCCTTAAATCCTCTGCCTCTCGCCATATCCATCAAAATATGCGCAAAATTCACATCATCCTCAATGATAAGGAGAATCTTGTCGCCTTCCATCAGGTTCTTCTGATCATCTTCCAGCTGGGCAAGTACAGGTGAGTCGGGTTGAGGCATTTTCATAAACGAATTACTATCCGGATCCGATGTAAGGACCTTCTGTCTGCCTGAACGCATCGTCCACGTCTCTCTTGCAGACTGTTCGATCTCAGAAGAAGCAGCAGCTTCTGTCATAGCTTCGTCCACCTGAATCTCTTCTTCGTGATTATCCGGCAGGTACAGAGTAAAGCTGCTGCCCACACCTTCGGCTGATTCGACCTGAATGGCGCCACCAAGCAGGCGAGCAAGTTCGCGACTGATGGACAGTCCAAGGCCCGTTCCTCCATATTTGCGGCTCGTTGTACCATCCACCTGCTGGAATGCTTCAAAGATCAAATCCGTTTTGTCCGAAGGAATTCCGATTCCGGTATCCTTCACGGTAAAGCCTACATATTCCTGATTCGTATTCAAGTATCCAGGAAGCTCTTCCATTTTCATCTTCCGTCCAATCAGGCTTACCGATCCCCGGTTGGTAAATTTGAACGCATTCGACAACAGATTCCGCAAAATCTGCTTCACGCGATGGCTGTCGGTATATACCCATTCCGGCAAATTGCTGTCGAACTCAATGTTCAGGCCGAGTTCTTTTTTGTTCGCCATGGGGCCGAAATTCTGTTGAACAAAGCTGGTCAGTTCTTCCATGCGAACCGTCTCATAGTTGATGTCCATTTTGCCCGCATCCACCTTGGACAGATCCAAAATTTCATCAATCATTTTCAGCAGATCTGCACCCGACATATAGATCGTTTGAGCATATTCCTGCTGTTTAACACTCAGATTTCCATCCTTGTTCTCCGATAACAATTGGGACAGAATCAAAAGACTGTTAAGTGGCGTACGAAGTTCATGCGACATATTTGCCAAAAATTCGGATTTGTACTTGCTCGTCATCGACAATTGCATGGCTTGCTGTTCCAGCTGTGTTTTCGTTTTCTCAATCTCGTCGTTCTTCTCTTCCACTTCACGAACTTGTTCTTCCAATGCTCGTGTCTTGGCAATCAGTTCGGTATTGAAGTGCTCCAATTCTTCCTGTTGACGCTGAAGAAGCTCTTCCGAACGTTTAAGGGCCCCCGTCTGCTCTTCCAGATTTTCATTGGAACGACGCAGTTCTTCCTGCTGGGTCTGAAGTTCTTCAGATTGAACCTGTAATTCCTCCGTAAGCGCCTGGGATTCGCGAAGCAGTTCCTCCACCCGCAAACGGCGGCGAACGTTGTTAAGAATGACGCCCAGATTCATAATCAGCTGCGAGAACAGCTGTGTATGCAGATTCGTGAACCCTTCAAACGAAGCTAGTTCGACCACACCAATCAGTTCATCTTCAAATACGACAGGATAGATCATCACACCCGAAGCACGCGATGATCCCGTTGCTGATCCAATGTTCACATAATCCTCCGGAGTTTTTTCCATGATTATTGGAGTCATATCCAATGCGGCTTGTCCAATTAATCCCTCTCCGATACGGTAAACCTCTTTGCCAACATCTTCATTCTCTTCAAACGCATAAGCACCATAACGTCTCAGTTCGTCCGGATGCTTCTCTTCATCGATCAGATATACGACGCCCAGTTGAGCTCCAAGTACAGGCGTAAATTCACTGATAAACATCTGTGAGATCTGGCGAATGGAGCCAATACCTCGCAGCAATTCCGGAACTCTGGCTATGTTGGAACTCATCCAGTTCTGATCTTGCTGTGCTTGTAAATAAGCTTTCTCAACTTCCAGTTTCTCTTCCAAATCATTGGAGACATCCTTGAACACACTGGCAATCTGCCCAATCTCGTCGGTGGACTTCACCTGTATACGACGAATAGTTCGATAGCGACCTTTACCAAAACTGGTAATCATCATCGACACCGTATTCAGACCACGCGTAATACTAGGCAGTACCCACATAATAACCCCGAGAGCAAGCAGTAGCCCCGCAATCATGATGCCTACTGTAATCTGAACTGCCCGTGTATATGCTGCATTAGCAGCCTTAATTTCGCTATCAATCTCCTGATCCTGGAAACGGGAAAGTGCATTTAGACTGTCCACAGCTTCCTTTTGCACAGCAAGACCCGTTGAATTCCTGTAGTTGTTACCATCTTCCGCACGTCCTTGAGACATCAAGCTGACCTGTCTGCCAGCATAAGAATTATAAGAATTCCAAGCCACATTCACACGGTCAACCAGTTGATGCTCCGACGCACTGTCAGCCCGTTCACGAACTTCCTTAAGGTAACCTTCTCCCCGTTCCTGCATTTCCTTAAGCTCATTTTCTGCAGTGCCGGTTGAGTTATTCGGGTTAAGCAACAAGTTAGCCAGCACTTTCGCGATATCATTAACCTCTCCACGTACGGATGAGGTGTATCTGACCTTTAAATATCGCTCCTGATACATTTGGTCAACCTGTTTATTGCTGCTGTTCAGCCGTTCGTAGCTCACAAACGTAAGCACGATCAAGATGGCCATCAGAGCGGTAAAGCCGATCAGCAGTTTATTTCTGATTTTCATTCAGCTTCGCCCCCTTTATTTAAGGTAATCCAGACCAAACATTTATCATCATCCCGCTCTTGCGGAATTTCATCATCGAAGAATAATGCCTGCATGGCCGCTTCATCCCATTGGTGGGAGCCCGCCAGTTGTTCCTTCAGAAATGCCTGCTGCATTTCCTGGTCGCCCTGAACGGCTTCGGTTAATCCATCCGTATACAGCGCAATGTGCCCGTCACCTTCATAGTGAATCGTCTGTGGTTCAATATCCATCTTGTCGAACAAACCGACAGGACAGCAGACGCTGTCAAACGTGGTCACACTTCCATCATGACGGAAAAAGAGTGCTGGTGGATGACCTGCATTCACGTAGTCAATCCGCTTCATTCGGGTATCTACGACCAGATAGATCGCTGTAAAATAGTACTGCACCAGCTGCTTTTCCAGATGCAGCTGATTAAAGCGACGATTCAGCTCCTGAATGACCTTCTCCGGGTCTACATACGTTGTAACGGTGTCTTTCAGCACGGAAGCAATAAACATCGTAAATAGTGATGAAGATATTCCATGCCCCATCATATCCAGCAGCAGAACTCCATATCTGCCTTCACCAAGCGGATACCAAGAGTAAAGATCACCCGCGAGTTCAAACGAAGGTTTGTAAATGGCATTAACGTGAAATAGCGGATCTTCAATAGCAGGGCTTAACACGGCATTCTGTACCATCGCCGCAAGTTTCAGCTCATCCTGAATCCGCTGATCCCGCTCTTTATGCCAGTCCTTCTCTTGCTTCAGACGAAGCGCAAGACGGATTCTGGCCATCAGTTCCACTTTATTGATTGGTTTGGTCACGTAATCGGATGCCCCTGCATCCAGCGCCTCGGCCAATTTCTTGGAATCTCCGATTGCAGTAACCATAATAATAGGTATGTCCTTGAGATTCTCAAATTTCTGCACAATGCTGCATGCTTCGATTCCATCCATCTCCGGCATCATCATATCTAGCAAAATCAGGTCAATATCCGACGGTTTGGGACGAAGTTCATTGTTTTCCTCCCCAATCCCTAGAACTTCAAACATTTCCATGGCAGAACTTGCCGTTACAATGTCACGATAGTTTTCTTTTTTCAGAATTTCTCGAATGATAATGACATTCGTCGGATTGTCGTCAACAATAAGTATTCTCATTTCTATCTCCTTATCTGTGGCGTCCGGGTTTGTCGATTCTTATCAGGTCCGCTAACAACCTTAATTATACAAATTTCGCATTCAAGACAGCGGTAGACATAATAATTCCTAGTCTAACTATAATCGTATTATCAAAAAACTTCTATCAGTAAATGGCACCATCGTAGGAGAATTCCCCCGCTTGTCACCCTGTTTTTGCTGCGTTCTGATCCCGCTTCCAAACTTGCAAAAACATAGATAAGGAATGGGGATATCCCCATTCCTTATCTATGTTTTTGGTTAAGCATTCTGCATCATCAACTGTAAAACTTCTTTGATTCAAACAAAATACTCGATTCTGAAGCTTGTCCCTTGTCAGAAGGCTCCAGCTTACGTTTGTATCGGCTATGCTATTCTTTCTTTTTGGCAATCACAAGCACTTTGCCTTTATCGAGTTCACTCTCATAAAAATCTGCCTCAGCTTCGGTGAAGCCCATCGAAACAATTTTGGCCCGGAGTTCATCGCCACGGGAGCGGAACAGATTCGCCATGGAATCAAATAAGCCTTCTTCCTTAATACCAATCTCTTTGGCGTCGGCCGTATCGGCAATCCGATCTGTACGATCCTTTTCATGGGCCAGAACGAAGATATGATCAGCAAGGTATCCGGTAATCTGCAATTCTTTCACCGCTTCTACCGCTTGGACTCCGTTTTCTACCACTTTTGCATAAGCTTGCGCATTGGTTGAATTCATCGTTTCCACTCTCCTCTGATTGATCTTCTTTATCGAGCTACTTAATATATAACCATATGGTATGGGACTGAAACGTTTCTGGATTAACCACTCCTAGGAAACTGATTCATCAAAGAGATCTATTCCTTCAATCTGATTGGAGCCTGGCTTCATATACACTTTCAGCGCCTGACTTCCCCGAAGGAATACTTCTCCATCCTCTGCTACATAATACGGCTTGCCCAAAGCATCCCGAATGTCCTCAATATCCATATCAATCCACTCCTGATTAAGCTTCAGACGTTTCTCGTAAGCATCAATATGCACATAATTGACCACTCCTGTATCTTCGCAGAGCCCAACGGTTACATCTTTGAATTCATACTCCGGACAACCCAGATAGGGATCATGTTCCTTATGAACCGGTTGACCTTTATTGGCTAAAATATCATCGATGCTGTCATCCAGAGAAATGTCATTCAGAGTCCGAAAATGCTGGACAGTTCCGGAACGATCAGCAGCCAGAACTATTTCTGGTGTCTCCTCTTTCGCTACCGTCCATTGCATATCATGAGCAGCGGGTACCGCTGCCGGTTGAACGGAAAAGGGAGAAATTACGCTAAACATAACAAGCAGTAGTTTCATCATGATTCTCACCCTTTCTTCAGGTTCATCACCGCTCTGAAGACTTCTTTGATTACAAAACGGTCATGCTATTTCCGCATACGTTGCCATACATTAGCGGCTACATCCACATATTTCAGCCAGCTTTTTGCGCCCTTGGCATCTTCATGATATGTAGCTTCATAGGATTGCAGTGTCCGATCTGTCGATGTAGCAGGCGGCGTCTGTACTACATTTGCTACTTCTGATCGTTTGCTCTGTTCACTGCTGCTGCGTTTCGTCTGAAACTTGGCCATCAGCGTGGATGATACCTGCTTAGCAGCTTCCGTCACTTCGTTCAGTACTTCTCCCAAATTTTGTACAGATTCCATAACAGGATCAATTTGTTTCATTTTGTGCTGCACATCAACTGTAATATCATTGGCATGCCTTACCGTCTGTTTTACTTCATAACTAAGCTCATCAATCGTCTTTTGAACTTCCTGCAGTGTCTGTGACACATTGTCGAGTGAACCCTGAGCGGACTTCAAGGTACGAATTAAAAAGAATACAAGTACTGCAAATGCAATTGCAATTAAAGCCACACTAATTTGATAGATCATAAAAGAACCTCACTTTCCAGTATAAATCGGTTTAGTTATTGCTTAGTTACCCGACCAATTCCGAGGCGAAACAAATAGAAGATGAACTGTGAAATCAGCACAACCTGGTAAAATATCACAATGTTTCAACCCGAAAGGCCTCGGTTAAAGAACAACTACACACGGCAGTGAGACGAACACTTCTCGCTACCAAGTTCTATAAACGAAAGGATGATACCCATGTTGAAATGGTCGGTACTATTTCTAATTATTGCTCTTGTTGCAGGTATTTTCGGATTCTTCGGTATTGTTGAAGCAGCTGCTTCTATTGCCAAAGTACTCTTCTTCATCTTTGTTGTACTGTTCGTCATCTCCCTGATTACGGGACGCAGCCGAATGCGATGAATGGGGCTTCCCCCCCTTATGAACAGCACACGATACATACAAAAGCCTATCGCGCTTGCAAAAGCCGGTAGGCTTTTGTGCGTTCATAGCATCTTTTTAGCAACAATGATGCCCAAAGCAAATTACGACTTATCTCTATTATGTATTACGCTCCCTTCTCGTCTATTCCACCCCCTCTCCCCGATTAGATCATAAAAAAACAGAACCATTATGACGTAGTCAACCCGGTTTTCTCCCACTGAAGTATGATATATATAGGCTCTCCTTATACCCACTTATGCTCCAGTTGACACTGGAGAAACCAAGAAAATATTGTTATAATTTGTGTTTCACAAGTGAGCTCGCTTGGTTACTTTTAACACAGGACAACAAACTACATACCTAACCGAGGAGGAAAAACAAATGAAAAAAATCGTAAGTTTTGCCGCTGCTCTGACTTTGATGGGTTCCATGGCTGCTGCCGCAGGTGCTGAGGAAGCGGTTACCGGGACGGTAACTCCAGAAACTGGAACACAGGCAACCACAACAACGCCTGCGGTTGAAGTGAACAAACCTGCTGTAGACACTGTAGAAGGCACAGCTGAGACTGTAACTGGCACAACAGTGGACACCACGGGTACGGAGGGTACTTCAACAACTACAGAAACTACAACTCCAACAACGAACGACAAAATGTTTGATGAACCTGTTGTAAAAGCAGGAGATGAGGTTCTCGTCCCTACGATGCTGCTCAACCTGTTGGAGCGCACATGGTTCTATGACGCACCTAATGGCAAGCCGATCGGTGCACTGGGTTCCCAAATCATCGATACAACAGGTGAAGTTGTAGATGGATTCGACGGCGGTCAGTGGGTACAAGTATATACGTGGAAAGGCAAAGCTTGGATCCACGTTGCTATTCAATAGTATCGTATAATCGTTCTAACGATAAGTAAAGATAAGTAAAGAGGACAGCGCTCAGGCAGCGGCTGTCCTCTTTTCATTTCATAAGCGTTTATTTCGGGTTTGTCTATCCCGGTCTCAAGGGCTTCCCGTGGTTCCTTCTTTCATCTTAGGCTCCACATGTACATGTACATGCATAATATTATGCGAACGTTTCAATCGCTCTTCGACCCGGTCACAGATCTGATGACCCTCGATCAGGCTCAGTCCTCCATCCACCTCAATAACCACATCCACCAATACATGACTACCATGCACACGCGCCTTCACGTCCTTGATCATCTCTACACCAGGCACCCGAGCCACAGATGATCTTAGATCGGTCAGGTCTTTCTGATCAAATCCGTCTGTCAGACGATGTGTTGAATCCCGAAAGATCTCCCATGCTGTCTTACAGATCAACAGACCTACAGCAATTGCAGCTACTTTGTCCAACCAAGGAAGACCGAATTGTGCACCGATGATTCCGATTGCAGCCCCGATGCTAACCCAAGCATCCGATCGATTATCTTTGGCTGCAGCCATCAGGGCCTGACTGTTAATTTGTTTGGCAAGACGATGATTGTAACGATATACGCCCAGCATCACCAGTGCACAGGCAACCGCAACCGCTGCTGACCACAGGTTCGGTGCAACAAAGTTCCCTTCATACCAGGAACGAACCGCTTCAACCAATACCTGCAGGCCAACCATGGCCATAATAAATGAAGCAATTAGGGCAGCGACCGTTTCCGCTCTAAAGTGACCATAGGCATGATCGGAATCAGGCGGCTTCTGGGATATGCGAAGTCCGATCAATACAGCAACAGACGCAACAATATCTGTAAGGTTATTGAAACCATCTGCCAGCAAAGCACTGGAAGCAAATAAATATCCGCAGATCAACTTAAAAGCAGACAAGACCAGGTAGGCCACAATACTGACCCAAGCCCCGCGCTCTCCTTTGCGTATTTCTTCATAGGCGTTCAAACCGGGCGACACTCCTTTAACGTTTCGTATTACGGTTGTTCCATGTTACCAAATGCGTCCTGTGTGGGTCTATAGAAACAGTGTTGCCAAGCTGCATTGCTGTAGGGGAGCCGAAACAAAGTTGCCAGACCGCAGGGCTGTAGACGAAGAGAAAAAATGTTGGTCCAGTCAAAAAAGTGAAGGATTTCAGCATTTTATCAGGTTGCCCTTGTGGGGCTTTTGTAAAACGTATAAAATGAGTACATCCCGTCCAATTCGGACGGCTTACTGTAAGACCGGGAGGGAATAACGATGAGCGATAATACTGAACCGAAAAAAGTCAGTTTGCAGGATGCTATACGCCAAAAACTGGCGCAGAAGAAAGAACAGGCAAACACAGGTAACCAATCCAGTGCCTATTTTGAAGGCGGCCCCAAAGCAATGAAGAGCCAGAACAACAAAAAGCCTAACAACCAACGCCGCCGTACTGGCGGGTCATAGACCGTAAGAAGCTCTTGTATGAGATGTTTCTAAGGTTACAGGATCACCCTGTATGACCAAAAAAAGAACCGCAGGCCCTCCACTGGAGAGCTTGCGGTTCTTTTAGTTCACCATACGCAATGTAGACAGATTAGCTTATCTTAAGCTTCTACTGGATACATTTTGTTACGCAATTCTTTAATTTCGTCACTTTCCAGATACTCATCATAGCTCATTTGACGGTCAATGACGCCATTTGGCGTGATTTCGATAATCCGGTTAGCAATGGTTTGAATGAACTGATGGTCATGCGATGTAAACAGCATGGTGCCGTCAAAATCAATCATACCGTTGTTCAGTGCGGTAATGGATTCGAGATCCAAGTGGTTCGTTGGCTCATCCAGAATCAGAGCATTGGCGCCCGTTTGCATCATTTTTGCCAGCATACAGCGGACTTTCTCGCCCCCGGAGAGTACACTTGCTTTCTTCAGGGATTCCTCGCCTGAGAACAGCATACGACCCAAGAATCCACGCAGGTACGTTTCATCCTGATCCTTGGAATATTGACGCAGCCAATCTACGAGACTCATATCTACTCCGTCAAAATACTTGGAGTTGTCTTTCGGGAAATAAGCCTGGGTTGTCGTAATCCCCCAAGTGTATTCGCCGCTATCCGCTTCTGTTTCACCCATAAGGATATCAAACAACAACGATTTGGCATTACCGTTCGGGCCAACAAAGGCGATTTTATCCCCTTTATTCACCACAAAGCTGAGATCATTCAGCATGTTCACACCATCAATCGTTTTGCTGATGCGGTCAACGGTCAACAATTGTTTACCCGCTTCACGCTCCGGCTTGAAGTTGATGAACGGGTATTTCCGGTTCGATGGACGAAGGTCATCCAACGTGATTTTGTCGAGCTGTTTCTTCCGTGAAGTCGCTTGCTTCGATTTGGAAGCATTCGCAGAGAAACGTTGAATAAAGGCTTGCAGCTCTTTAATCTTCTCTTCTTTTTTCTTGTTGGCATCACGCTGCAAAGCAAGAGCCAATTGACTGGATTCATACCAGAAATCGTAGTTACCTACGTACAGCTGAATTTTACCAAAGTCGATATCGGCGATGTGTGTACATACTTTATTCAGGAAGTGACGGTCATGGGATACCACAATAACAGTACCTTCATAATCCATGAGGAAGTTCTCCAGCCATTGAATGGATTCGAGATCCAAGTGGTTGGTAGGCTCATCGAGCAGCAGGTTGTTTGGACGACCAAACAATGCTTGTGCCAGCAGGACACGAACTTTTTCGTTACCGCTCAGATCAACCATTTTCTTCTCATGCATGTCACGTTCGATACCCAGACCGATCAGGAGTGCCGCTGCATCCGGCTCAGCATCCCAGCCGTTCAACTCAGCAAACTCACCTTCAAGCTCACCTGCGCGCAATCCATCTTCTTCTGTAAAGTCCGCTTTGGCATACAATGCGTCCTTCTCCTTCATGATGGAATAGAGACGGCTGTGGCCCATAATTACCGTTTCGAGAACCGGATACTCATCATATTCAAAGTGGTTTTGCTTCAAAACGGCCATGCGTTCGCCCGGGGTGATGTGCACCTCTCCCGAGTTCGATTCAATTTCACCGGACAAAATTTTCAAAAATGTTGATTTGCCGGCTCCGTTGGCGCCGATCAGACCGTAACAGTTGCCTGGCGTGAACTTGATATTCACATCTTCAAAAAGTGCACGTTTTCCGTAGCGGAGCGTGATGCCGCTTGTACTAATCATTAAGCATACCATCCTTTATTTAATATTCTGCATACTGCATGAATAGCAACTAATTCAATCATGGATTCAATATCCCGTAGCCTATTCTGGCACCATATTATAACACAAAAAAGCGGCAAATTCGAAAATTGGCCGCTTTTTAATCGCTAAAGATTTGGTAAATGTACCGTTCATGCGGGTATACCCTTACATTAGCATATCTAGCTCACTTTTGTTAGTCTTGTTTACTTTCTTCGTGCCGGATGCGGAGTGTCTCACCATGCCCCAGCACCCGAATTCGCTCTGGGTTGATTCCCAGTCGTTCTCGTTCCGCTTCCATTCGATCGAGTGCTTCCTTGGGTGTATCATCCGCCAGCTTAAACGTTCCATAATGCATGGGGACCATAAGCTGAGAACCTGTTTCTACAAAGCCCTGCAGCGCTTCTTCCGGCGTCACATGCTGGGATGTCATGAACCACTCGGGCTCATATGCGCCGATTGGCATCAGGGTGATACCGATGTCGAAGCGTTCACCAATGGTTTTGAATCCCTGAAAGTATCCTGTATCCCCCACAAAATAAATAACAGGCGGGCCGCCGGGAGGATTAGCAGCTGATGCTGATGCTTCTGATGGATCATCCGTTCCAACTGCTCGGGAATTTTCATGAGCACGGTCTTGGCTCGTCGCAGCAGTCTCTTCAGACGGGACAACTGCGGGATGATGCTGTTCCAATACATAACCGCCCCAATGGGACGTGTTGGTATCAAATAAGGTTCGGCGCGTCCAGTGCTGCGCAGGTACAAAGGTTATTTTGACCCCGCCAAGCGTAATATGTTCCCACCATTTCATCTCATGACACCGATGGAATCCTTTGCGCACCATTTTGCGCTTCAATCCATCAGGAACGATGAGCAGCGTCTTGGCCGTGACCAATTTCCGCAGCGATGCGAGATGCAAATGATCATAGTGGGAATGTGAGATCAAAATAATATCCAGTGGCGGAATATCGTGAATCGGAATGCCAGGAGCACCGAGTCTGCGCTGAAATCCCATTTTTTCGGCCCAGACCGGGTCTGTCACGATGTTTAGTCCATGATATTGAATAAAAAATGTGGAATGTCCAATCCAGGTAATCGTGGTTTCAGCCCGGTTGGCGTGCAGATAATCCAGTTCAGGCGGGTGCTTGGGCACGGTGTAGGAATAATCCTTAACTTTGTTGCGCCGTTGCTCCCTCCATTGCTTGAATTCCTTCAGCGTTTTGTCCGTACTTACATTATCAATGTTGTTATAACGGATTTTCGGCATGAAAGGGCCCTCCTCCCCTCCTCTGTATCTTAACAAAAGATTACCCCGAATTGGAAAGTACGTACCAACGAATCAATCCCTTGGATTTTTGCATTTCGCCAAATAGATAAACAAAAACGCAATTGCAGCCACAATGATCAGTGGTGGGGCGTACATAATCGTAAAGGTCTCAAAAAAACTCAACCCCGTTATACCGGGAATCCCCGTCACTCCCGCGTCAGAGCTGAGAAGCAACCTGGGAAGCATGATGAACAGCATGTTGGGAAGCATGAACGGACTCATCCTTTCTTTTTACCAGCATTACCGCGCACATAATTGGCATCAAACAGAAACAGCTTCATAATGAGCACGAGTGAAGGAATGAGCACCAGCAGTCCAAGGCTGAACGCCGTAATAAGCGCAATACCCATCGTCTTGTTCGTAAAGCTGTCGTAAATATTAATGTACGGATACAGAATGTATGGAAGATGCGAGCGCCCATAGCCGTACCAGGCAAAGGCAAACTGCAGCATGACAGCGATAAAGCACCAGCCCATATATTTACGTTTCCATACCAGCGAGACGGCGATCACAAAACAGATAAAAGATGCGATGAACATCCAAGAGATATTCAACATCTGCTCAAAGTGTGCTGGATTTTGTTTGTTGATCTGCAAAAATGCCAGAAAGCTGGCAAAGATCGTAGGCAGACTCCATAGGAGCGCATATTCCCGCAGGACTTCAAACGCAGTCTCATCCTCCGCCCGCTTGGCGTAGTAGGAAAGAAACATCGCAGAGATATACAGCACGCTTACCAAAGCAAGCAATACAACAGACCAGGTATACGGATTCGTCAGAAACTCACGCCAGCGAAAAAATACCTGATCACCCACCTGCTCAATAATTCCACCTTCGGAAATCGCCAAAATGGTGGAAAATACCGCCGGAATCAGCAATCCCGTTGCTCCGTACAATGCCATGTAGATCCGGCTGTTCTGCCCATGGTTCCCGTAGGTATTATAGGCGTAGTACACGCCCCGGATGGCAAGCAGCACAATGGCCAATGAACCTGGAACAAGCAGCGCTGTCCCGTAATAAAAGGCGCTATCCGGATAAAATCCGACCAGACCGACAACAAAAAAGATCAGAAACACATTCGTCACTTCCCACACCGGGGAGAGATAGCGCTGAATAATGTTATGAATTTTGTTCTCGTGTCCGCTTAATATGCTGTAAAAGCTGAAAAATCCGGCTCCAAAATCAATCGAAGCCACGATCAGATATCCAAACAGAAACGTCCACAAGATCGCGATGCCTGCAATTTCAAAACTCAATGCACGATCCCTCCTTCCAGGCCGAGAGACTCCAGTTCCTTCTCTGCTTCCTTGTTACGGAACAGCTTGCTGAGTACCCGGATCGCGGAGAAGCAAAGGATCAGGTACAGCAGAATAAACAGAATCAGCATCCACCCCACGGAGGTTGACGTTGTTGCGGCTTCCGACACCTTCATGTAACCGCGCAATATCCAGGGCTGCCTGCCGACCTCGGCAAACATCCAGCCCAGTTCAATGGCAATCATGGCCAGCGGCCCGAGCAGGACGATACCGAGCAGCAGCCATTTGGGATAAGGCTTGCGCCCCGGCAGCCAGCGACGGATTACATAGAGCACCGGGATCAGCAGAATAATCACGCCAGTCGTCACTTTCAGGTCAAACATATAGTGAATGGACAACGGCGGCCTGAGATCGGCCGGAAATTCTTCCAGCCCTTTCACTTCCGTGTCGGGTCTGTTTCCCGCCAATATGCTGAGTGCATAGGGAATCTCAATGGCGTATTTCACTTCATTGTTCTCGTCAAGAATGCCCCCGTAGACCAGCGGCGCCTTCGTCATTGTTTTGAAATGCCACTCCGCGGCGGCCAGCTTCTCCGGTTGGTATTTCGCCAGAAATTTACCGGAAGAATCTCCGATCATGACCGTGCTGACCGCAAATACGAGCGCACATACCGTTGTGAGTTTAAGTGCTTTTTTATAATAGACATGGTTCCGCCCCCGCAGCAGACTGAACGCGGCGATACCTGCGAGAACCCCTGCACTTAAGGTATACGAAGAGGCAAGCACATGAGATACCTTCGTTGGGGTAGCCGGATTCAGCATCGCGGCAATCGGATGGATATCCTTCATGATGCCATTAATCAGGGTAAACCCCTGAGGTTGGTTCATAAAAGAGTTTACCGTTGTGATGAATATCGCAGAGGCAGAGGAACCCAACGCCACCGGAATAAGCAGCAGCATATGCGTATATTTCTTTTTGAAACGGTCCCATGTGTAAAGGTAAATGCCCAGAAAGATCGCCTCCACAAAAAAGGCGAACGTCTCCATAAACAGTGGCAAGGCAATCGCCTGCCCCGCTACTCGCATAAACATCGGCCACAGCAGGCTGAGCTGCAAACCGATGGAGGTGCCTGTAACCACACCCACGGCAACGGTAATGACAAAACCACGCGCCCATCTGCGCGCCAGCAAGGTGTAATGGATATCATTGGTGCGCAATCCGCGCCATTCAGCCAAGGCAATCATGAGTGGAACACCTACACCGATGGAGGCAAAAATGATGTGCACAAACAGGGTAAGACCGGTAAGCATCCGGCTGAGTAGAACAGGGTCCAGGGATGACATGGGGTTACACTCCTCTTTCACATAATCATTATGTACGACTTCATACCGTCTAGATGACGATATAACTCAATAACTCATGATCCGGATAATACTTTTGACAACGGCATATAGCACAATCACGGCTGCGACCAAGCAGACGATAATAAGGGTTTTCTCTTGTTTACGGAACATAGACCTGCCGTCCTCCTTTTGCATGCAATGCAAATTATTGGCTCTATAGACAGTTTGCAAAAGAAGTTGTTTTTTTATCCGGGAAATTTTGAAAAACAAAAAAAGCCCTATCGATTTCAGGATGAAAGCATCCTTTCCGATAAAGACTTTCTCTTGCCTTACACGAGTTCGTCTTGCTTGGGCAATCGAACCTTGAACGTACTTCCTTTGAGCGGCGCGGATATAAAGGTTAGCGTACCCTGGTGATCCTCTACAATTTTGCGCGAAATGTAAAGCCCCAGTCCCGTCCCGCCAATCTGGCGATGATCCGAATTGTCCACACGATAAAACTTCGTAAACAGTAGGTCCTGCACGTTCTCTGGAATACCTATGCCATAATCACGTACATCGATGCATAACCATTCTTTTTCTTCCCACAGCGTAATATCAATTCGGTCTGCTCCAGGCGAGTACTTGACCGCGTTACCAATCAAATTATGGAGTACCTGAACCATACGGTTCTGGTCGGCATAAGCAAAAAAATCTCCATTAAATGCATGCACATAGATGCGCTGAATGGATTGCATATTCCATTGCTCAGCAACACCCTCAACCAGTTCAAGCAAAGGTACATAGGTCTTGTGGTAGGTCATGCCATCATTGTCCAAACGTTGAATATCAAGTACATCATCCAGCAGACTACTCAGCCGCGAACCTTCCGAGGATATGGTTTCCATGAACTCCTGACGCTGTGAAGCAGGAAGATCATACATCATCATTAGTTCCACATAGCCCATAATGGTCGCTACAGGGGTACGAAGCTCATGCGAGACCACACTGATCAGTTCGTTTTTCATCCGGTTCAGACGTTCTTCCTCCGTACGATCACGGAACACCAGCAGAAATCCATGGTTTTTACCGGGAACATCCACTTGCTTCATGTACAGGGAAAATACACTTTTTTCCACATCATTGAATATAAATTCAGTTTCAACAAAAGCCTGTTCCCCATCCAGAAATGCACGCGTCTGCTCCATCAAATTGAAATCGGGGGTTAACACCATGGTGTCAATCGCATTGGCTAGATCCTCAATGGACCTGCCTGAAAAATCTCCGAGGCCAAACATTTCTTCAATTCTTCTGTTCACTATCGTGATGGTGCCAGACCGATCAGACATGACCAGACCTTCCCGAACGGATTCTATGAAATGCTCGCTAATGTCCCGCTGCTCCTGAATGGCAACTTTTTCGTGAAACAGTTCAGCATTCAGCTTCTCCAAGGCCAGCGCATGACGTACACGTTCTTCCTCAGCTCTTGTCCGCTCGGTAATATCCTTGATAAACAAGTTATACAGCGTTTCGTTATTGCCCAACTGAATTTCTACAATTTTGTACTCAATCGGAAAAACTGAACCATCCCGGCGTATGCCTGAAATCTCTTCCACAATGACATGCCGTTTACCCAAAATAAACTCAAATCTTTCCAGCATTTTTTTGATTTCCATATAGCTCGCTCCCTGGAATAGGGATATGGCTTCCTTCTCGAATAACACTTCTTCCCGTTTCAGTCCAAACATTCTTTCGGCTTCGGGATTAAACTCGATAATCAGTCCGTTCGAATCCACAGCAATAATGGCATCGATGGATGAATCAATAATCGCTCGTTTGATCTCCTCACTGTTCTTCAGCTCTTTTGTTCGTTCTTTGACTCTATCTTCCAGGGTGTGCTTGTCCTGGCGAATCTGTTCGAATTGTTCAAGGAGCACATCGGCCATTTTGCGCAGATTGCCAATCAAAATCTGTACTTCTGTTACATGACTGGTCGGCCACTCCATTTTGCCATTACGAAATAACAGCCTTGGCAGAGACCCAGTCATGCGTGTAAGGCGCTTCAATGGACTTACCACTTTTCGACTGAGCGGAGCGGCTACAATCATGGAAACCACGAAAATGATAAACAACGATTGAAGTGTGGTCAGATAGATCGACTCGATCCGTGTATAATAATGGGCTGAACTGGTCTCAACGAATACTCGGTATGCTGTACTTGTAGTCATATCTGCTTCATACATAAACGAAGCCTCTTTCCAGTGAGTAAGCACATCACTGTAATAAGCATCACCGGAGCGAAATAAAATGCTGTTCTCCCCTGGATTCAGAAAACGATATTTATTGAAATCCAGATGTTCTCCTACCCGAAGTGTATCCAGCCCTGAAGCAATGACCCTATCATTGGAATCCAGAATAATGACGTTTACGTCCAGCAGATGATGATACCGCTCCATGGTCTGCTGCATGTTCTCATTGGTTAAATATTGTTCATTCAAATCCTTGATAACTGCATTGGCAGCATGTTTCAGATTCAGCATGATGGTATCATTTATTTGCCCCAATTGTCTGCGACTATCCGCGGACAACAGGATAAGGGAAACAACGACTACAAAGGCTACAACGTATTTAAAAGCAATTCTCGTGAGCGGAATGGTTCCTGTTCGTTTCGACTTCAGTTCACCATTTATAATCCAGAAGTCCACCACTATGCCTGCAATCAGCGCGTTAACCATGCTGATTACAGCAACATGCATATAGCCATACTTTAATTCGTCAAGACTGATGCCCATGATGAAATATCCGTAAAAAATCACTGGCAGTAACATCACAACCCAAAATACGGCGTTGGCTTTTATGATGCTTCCATTTTTCGAGCGTATCTGCCACACCAGCATCCAGATCAATTCGATGAAATGAGCTCCGATCATAAACAAGCTGTTAGGGACCAATTCTGTGCATAACACACCCAAAGAGCTGATCCCTATATAGGTAATGAATCCGTAAATAGCCCCATGTAAGCGCAGGGCAATAAAAGCTGCGGCTATGCCGAACATTAGCTGTACACCATAAAATAAAGTTAAGGGAAATATCGTTCCCAGCGTCCCAAGGCTAATAAGTATGGCAGTGCCCAGCCACGGAATACGGAGTTTGATTATCACCCAATCTAACACCTTGCTAGCCTTTATGTAGTCCATAGGTAGTTGCCCTCATGACTGATTTCTATGTTTGTATTCAACAACAACGTTGGTTCCTCCCGTAAAATAAAGCTCGTAAAATCGACTTTTTTCCCTTTCATCGGTCTGATACATTATACTGTAATTACCTCTCCATGTAGCTTTGGGAAATTTTTAATGATCGGCAAATAAGCTACATTCATGGTAAAATACTGAGGTTTGGCTCGAACTCTATAGAATTCTCTACATATGCATCCTATATTCTGGAATACAAACATTAAAAAATTTGCAGTATTCCCTCACAAAATTACGACAAATTTCTAGAAATTTCTTAACAAATTCATTTCATCAGGAGTGTGACCTCAATGGCTATTAAAGTACTTCTTATAGAAGATGAGAAAAATCTGGCCGACATGATTGCTTTCTTTCTTGAGGAGGAGGGTTACATAACTGAACGGGTTCATCATGCACGCGAAGCACTTCAACTTTTTCCACGATTCCAGCCTGATATTGTAGTAACTGACTTGATGCTGCCTGAAACGGATGGCAATGATCTGGTTGATGCGTTTCGTCAGCACTCCACTGTGCCCATACTCATGATCTCAGCTAGCACCATGCTGAATGATCGGCTCAGAGCATTGCATAATGGTGCGGATGATTTTCTATGTAAACCCTTTAGTCTGAAAGAGTTGGATGCCCGCATGAAGGCTTTACTCCGCAGGTCGGCAATTGCCTACCCGAACAAACCGGTAAAAGAGGACAAGCCTGCTGAAGTCGCTGGACATGTCAGTGTGAATGAGTACAGACGAACCTTGTTTGTGGATGGTCATGAAATCGAGGTTACGCATATCGAGTTTGAGATTATGAAGGAATTGTACCGGAATCCCGGCAAGGTATTTACCCGCAATGAACTTATGGATCGAATTAAGGGCTCAGAGCGGGCATATCTTGACCGTACAATCGATGTGCACATCTCCAGTCTGCGCAAAAAAATTGAGCCCGACCCCAAAAATCCACGGTATATCAAGACGGTTTGGGGAACGGGATATAAATACGTCATTTAGTACACGGCGAAATAACATAACGGCTCATGTCCTCTCTCTGTCATCGTCTCATCGACCGGGTTGAGGGCAGAGCTGTTTTTGATTTGCAGGCAACAGAATACAGCCACCGCTGGATTTCCATGATCAGTCCTTCGGGTTCTTTCTCTTGCCAGAGAATCAACTTCATCAGACCGGTGCCCGTGATAAGCTGCAAATGGCGCTTGCGAATCAGGGATTGGAAATCTGTTATCATCAGTAAAGGAATCTGAGGCACAAATGCCCGGATGGCATTCGCTGCTGAAACGGCTTGCCCGGCGTCCTGATAATCCACAATACAATAACGGGCTGTTCCCCATTTCGACCCGACCATGCTTTCCACATTTTTTTCTGTCTTAATTGCTGACTCCCTCTTCTCGTCTGTTATCCATTCATTCAACAATTCAATAATATGATCATAATCAATACCACGACTTCCGTCCGAAAGTACGGTAATGGGTTCCATAACGATTACCTCCAGTTCATTCTCTTGTCTTATTGTGCCAATCTTCATTTAAAAATGTTCGTGTTCGCACATAAAAGAAGTGTTAACTATCTTCGTACATCTTCACAAACGCTGTAAGGTTCATTACCCATTTCGCAGTTTGCAGTAATTCATGTAAAATAGGGATATGCCCGTGCCCATTGCGGGAACTTTAAGTATGAATCCGGTACAGGAGGTTATGAACCGATGAATATTGTTTCCATTGAACCAACACCCAGTCCCAATACAATGATGCTGCATCTGGATGAACGTCTGGAGGACGGGATTCGCAGAACATATACACTGGATAACGAACGGTCTGCTCCGGCGTTTATTCGCCAGATGCTACATATTCCCGGAGTAAAAAGTGTATTCCATACGACTGACTTCGTAGCGCTCGACCGCAAGGGAAATGCGGACTGGTCCGTCATTCTTGGCGAAGTTCAAAGTCGTCTGGGGCAGCAGGGAATTGATCTGGATTGGATTGAATCTGAAGATGCCTCTGGTGAGCACTTCGGTGAAGCACAGGTATTCGTTCAATTCTTCAGAGGCGTGCCGATGCAAATTCGGGTCAAAGCCGGCGCGAAGGAAGAACGAATCTCGCTCTCGGATCGGTTCGTCAAAGCGGTTACTGAAGTCGCCAGTGCAACGCTGATCAAGGAACGGAAACTGAGTGATTATGGCGTTCGCTACGGGGAATTGCCTGAAATTGCAAGAGAAGTGGAACAGGAGCTGGAAGCAGCATATCCGCCAGAACGTCTGGAACGAGTGATCCAACAAGCCATTGAACACGGCACCAATGCGGAAGAGTTCGTGGAACGTCGCCGCCAGCTGGATGGGGCCGAACTTGAAGAGGCTCTAAATAGTGAGGACTGGAATGTACGTTATGCTGCATTTGATGGTATGGAGCCTACAGCAGAACGTCTGCCACTTGTAGCCCATGCACTCCATGACAGTAAAATGCAGATACGCCGACTGGCTGTCGTATATCTCGGTGACATCCGTACACCGGAAGCGATGGAACTGCTGTACGAAGCTTTACAGGATAGTTCGCCTGCTGTACGCCGAACTGCCGGAGATACCCTCTCCGACATCGGTGATCCCGCAGCAACGGCAGCCATGACAGCTACGTTATCCGATAAAAGCAAGCTTGTACGCTGGCGTGCAGCCCGCTTCCTGTACGAAGTGGGGACCGAAGAAGCAGAGCAAGCACTGCGGAAGGCAGCAGATGACCCTGAGTTTGAAGTTAGCCTGCAAGCCAAAATGGCACTGGAACGGATCGAATCCGGGGAACAGGCAGCCGGAACGGTATGGCAGCAGATGGCCGGGCGTAACAAACCGTCAGAATAGTCCTTTGGATTCATATCCAACAATTGTTATTGCACTGGAATACCATGGGGGTTATACTAATTGTCTGTTTACCAAACAGAACATGGAGCGTTACGTTCTGTGATTTATAACTTCATAGACAATAGATACACCTCATCCATGATGATGAGGTAGAGGTCGCGGGTGCGATCAGTACGTTGAAGGAGGCGCTAAGGAGCCGCTTATGAATTCAGCCGAAAGGTGCACCCGCCGAAGCCCGCAGGACGTTCCTTACGTTGTCCAGCGCGGCTGGGGCTGTTGCCGAAAGGTGCAGAACTGTCACAGATGAAGGATACCTTTCTCGGAGGGTATGATTTCTTCTGTGTTGAGCTATCTTAAACATTCGGGACGAGGTGCGGACAATTGATA
The DNA here is from genome assembly GCF_030487755.1 of Paenibacillus sp. 11B. NCBI lineage: Bacteria > Bacillati > Bacillota > Bacilli > Caryophanales > Paenibacillaceae > Paenibacillus > Paenibacillus sp. 11B. Next base: position 26,144 of record NZ_JAUKNS010000004.1, read on the forward strand.
TAAAGACCGCAGGCTAATGCCTGCGGTCTTTTGTGTTATTTGCCATTGTTCTGAACCCATTAGTACGCTGAAAGAAGGAGTGTTTCCATGCAAGATCGCAACAACCAAACCACAACAGGGCCCACCCTGAAAAAAGGACTACGCGCACGGCATATGACCATGATTGCACTCGGTGGCTCCATTGGTACAGGGCTGTTCCTCGCAAGTGGAACCGCCATTTCCAATGCAGGTCCCGGCGGTGCACTGATTGCTTACGCTGCCGTCGGCATTATGGTTTTCTTTCTAATGACCAGTCTAGGAGAACTGGCTACCTTCATGCCTGACTCCGGTTCATTCAATACGTATGCGGCCCGCTTTGTCGATCCGGCCCTTGGGTTCGCCATGGGCTGGAACTTCTGGTACAACTGGGCAGTCACCATTGCGGCAGAGCTCGCTGCGGCAACCGTACTCATCAAATACTGGTTCCCTGACAGTTCATCCATGCTGTGGAGTCTGTTGTTTCTCGTATTAATCTTTGCCCTGAATGTGTTGTCCGTCAAAGGATATGGAGAGTCGGAATACTGGTTCGCCATTATCAAAGTCGCTACAGTCATCATCTTCCTTACCGTTGGTGTGCTCATGATCTTCGGCATTATTGGCGGAGAAGCGGTTGGATTCAGCAATTTCACAGTAGGTGACGCACCATTCCATGGCGGATTCTTCGCGGTTCTCGGTGTATTTATGGCCGCCGGGTTCTCTTTCCAGGGAACGGAGCTCATTGGCGTCGCAGCCGGTGAAAGCGAAAATCCGCGTAAAAATGTCCCTCGTGCTATTCGGCAAGTGTTCTGGCGCATTTTGATCTTCTACATTCTGGCGATTACTGTCATCAGTCTGATCATTCCTTACACACATCCGGATCTGCTCAAAGGTGATCTGAACAATATCGGAGTCAGTCCGTTTACCCTTGTCTTTGAAAAGGCAGGTCTGGCCATTGCTGCTTCTGTCATGAATGCCGTTATTCTGACCTCTGTACTGTCAGCCGGGAATTCGGGCATGTATGCTTCAAGTCGTGTCCTGTATGCTCTTGCTCGAGATGGCAAAGCACCTCGCTTTCTCGGTCGGCTGAACAAAAAGGGCATTCCAATGAATGCCCTGCTCTTGACTACAGCGGTGGGTATGCTTGCTTTTCTAGCCTCCCTTTTCGGTGATGGCATTGTATACACCTGGCTGCTTAATGCATCCGGTATGTGTGGCTTTATCACCTGGCTTGGCATTGCCATCAGCCATTATCGCTTCCGCCGTGCTTATGTAGCTCAGGGACGGGATTTGAACGATTTGCCCTACCGTGCACGCTGGTTCCCATTTGGGCCGATCTTTGCTTTTGTATTATGTATCATCGTCATTGTTGGACAGAACTATCAGGCGTTCACGGGCGATCAGATCGATTGGAGCGGAGCCCTCGTCGCTTACTTGAGCGTTCCATTGTTCTTGGTATTATGGCTGGGTTATAAATTTGTTAAGAAAACAAAAGTCGTACCGCTACAGGAATGTGATTTTACTCCATCTTCAGAATGATTATATCCAAGCAATGATATTGATCAGCATTGGGTTACTCCAATTAAATAAACAGGCAGCCTTCCTTCTTTCTATGTAAGAAAAGGCTGCCTGTTTGATTTGTCCAGGTTTTGTATATGTCCCTATGTTTACAATAGAACAGTTAATCTATTTTTGGACAAAAGGGGTACACGTACAATGAAATTCTTTTTTTCCATGCTTGTTGTTCTGGGGATCTTACTTCTTTTCTTGCCTCTTCTGCAGGAAAAGTATTTTGACTGGCAGCAAGCGGAAGTTATGGATGAGCTGAAACAGCTACAACTCGACCTAACTAAAATCAATGAATCTTTTGAACAAGCCAGACAGGATCCTGCCTCAATCGATGATGATACCGAAGACAAAGAACAGGAAGGTTATCCTCATGCACTGGGGGTTATTACAATTGATGAAATTGATGTGCAGCTGCCCATTCTGGAGGATGCAACCGAAAACAATATGAAGGTTGCAGCAACGCATCTTGTGGAGACGGCCCGCATCGGGACTGAAGGAAATGCAGCGATAGCCGCCCATCGTGCTCACAAAAAAGGACGCCTGTTCAACCGAATGGGAGAATTGGAGATTGGTGACTGGATTAAAGTCACTCTGGCAGATCAGACCCATATCCAATACAAAGTGGATCAGATATCCGTTGTGGAGCCTACGGACTTGTCCGTACTTGAGGACCCGCATCTGGGACAGGTGCTGACCTTGATTACCTGTGATCCATTAGTAAATCCAACACATCGGCTGATTATAAGAGCGGTCCAAGTGACTTCAGAGGTTGCTCAGCGTGACCTGTCTTAAACATGAACATGCTGTAAAAAAACCAAAAACACCCCTGGCAAGCGCGCGGTGATTCTGAATCTCCGAAACGCTTGTGCTGGGGGTGTTTTGTTGTAGGTGTTAAGAAATATCCGAGGTTACATGTTCCCGTCTACGGATTCATCTGTTGTCTTCGACGGAGATACAAGTATCCCATACTGCCGAGAATAATCATAAGAGTCCCTACAAGAGTGTATCCCCATGTGCTCTCTTCTCCTGTTTTAGGCAACATGCCTAGGAAAGAACCGTCCTTCCCTTCCTCTGCTCCTGCAACATTCGTATCTGCAGGGGAGGATGTATGATCCGCTCCTGGGCTGGTAGCATCGCCAGCATTGCCAACAGCTGAAGGATCCTCTTCGTCAACAACAGTCGAATCTCCTGGTTTGGAAGGGGACTCTCCCCTATCCGGATCCGTCCCCTGGTCGGTTCCATCCTCTGGTTCTGAAGTTTCAGGCGTTACCACCGTGCCTGGAACCGTTGTGTCCGGAGTTGATGGATCTGGCGTTGACGTCCCAGGATTCGGTGTCCCTGTACTTGGCGTTCCCGGATTATAAGGCTCATTTGGCCCGCCCGGTACGGGAATGGCGATATTCGTCTTTTCCACCACTACAGTTTCCGTCTGTTTATTTGTAATCTCAAATTCAACTGGCGTTTGGTCCAATCTATACCCTGTTGGTGCTTTTATTTCAACCAGCTGATACTTATTGGGTTCCAAGTCTCTCAGAACAATCTCACCATTGGAATTGGTAGTCAGTTTGGCTTCATCAATGCCTGTAACCACTTTGAATTCCCAAACACCGTTGGCATCCATCAGAGCACTTTGAGCACGCAATTCAAAAACGGCTCCTTGCAGATGTTGCGATTTGCCTGAATTAAATTTAATCAATTGAACAGAACGGTCATTTTCTTTATTTTCAATCGTTAATAAAGTTACTGGTTTGGTAATCGGTACAGCCGTTTCAGGTTGTTCAATAACGAAACCTTCTGCCTTGGTCTCTACCAATGTATAGGGGCCATACGGCAAGCTGTCAAACTCAATCACTCCGTTAAGATCCGTCACTTTTTTGGCAATCACATCCGCGTTACTGTCAAGCAGTTCAAATTCAATTCCGCTTAATACGGACTGATCCTTGGCATTCACTTTTGTAACGACCAGCTTGCCACCCGAGCCCTGCACATTCGTATGAGATAGGGTGAGTATCCGGGTTTGATTCGCTGCAATTGTAAACGGAACTGGTGTTGCATCCAATTGATAGTACGCAGGCGCTTCCCTTTCTATCAATTCATAGTCCCCTGGTTCGAGATTTCCTTTGGCGATCCTTCCATCATCACCTGTCGTTAACTCCGCAATTTTATCTCGGGACAGACCATTCTTCAAATACAATTCAAATGTTGCACCTTTCAAAGTCTTCGATGAATCCTCAGAATCCACTTTCGTTAATTCGAAGCCCTGTCGAATTTTTTCATTTTTAATTTCAAAGGGTTGATCCGGGTCTTTGAAATCAATGGTTTTCCCTGTGAAAGCTCCATACTCCGGATCAATCAAATAGCCATTCGGTGCAGATACTTCCTTTAACTTGTATGGCAGACCATTGGTTTGATCGTTAAATCTGTATTTTCTGGAGGTCTGGACCTCTCCATTGACATCTGTTGGTTTCAACGTTTCCAGAAGCGTCGTTCCGGACGCATTATAGATGGCGAATATCGCTCCCTCAAGCGGAAGACCTGTATCATCTACTTTATAGATCTTCATTTTACCGACACCTGTAGATGCTCCACCACCAGCTCCGGCCATGGAAACTCGAATGCCTGTCTGATGATCTGATCCCGTTACCGAGGAGGACTGACCTGCGAATTCAACTTTATTTCCTATTCTTTCCCCGCTATCGGCATTAATAAAGGATTGATACTCCAATATAAAAGCAGTCTTCATCTCATTCTTAAAGGTAAATGTAAATGTATTGCCTTCCACAATCAGTTCATACTCATCAACATCAACCAAACCAGCTTTGGTGGACACATTCCCTGAGTTGTTCGCAGGCAGATCGGTCGCATATAACTTTAACGTATCTGCAAGTAGAATCTGATTATCTGATAACGTATCCGTTAATACGGAACCTGCGGCTATATAAGATTGGCTTGGGTTGATATTTACAGTCCAGGCAGCCTTATCACTTGAACCTAATTGCTGTCCTGTTTTGTGTACGTAGACGCCACCGTGTTCAGGTATGGCCGACACTGACTTCTCAAATCGTACCTCTCCCCCCTCACCATCCGTCAAGACAGCATGATTGGAATAGGTACCCTCTACTGCAAAATTCCCATCCAAACTGGTTTTATACACAACCCGATAGGCTGACTTTCCAATATTTCCGAGGTTTAATGCAAAACCTTTACCGTCCAAGTTCAATTTGAATTGCCCAGGTAACAGTGCAACTTCGTCACCAATGGCAATGACGTTATTCGCTCCCGCTAGTGTGAGCTTATTTACTTTCAAAGAGCCCTCTACATAAGATTGATTACCTGTGTACGCATCCTTAAGAATAGCGTTCTGGATATCATATAAATTATAATTCACATCAATCGTCCAGGTAATCGTTTTGTCCTTCGCGCTGTACTCGCCCTTCTTGTTGCCGTTCTGTATCGTGTAATCTTGGGGTTTGACTACAGCCGATTTGGTAATCGAAGCTTGTGGTACATTCGACTCCTTCCAATTCAAAGTAGCCTGGTTACGATATTCATTGTTAGTTGGCATACCTGCCGTTGGATCAAAGCTGGTCTTATAAGTGATCACATGCTCTTTATTAATCATACCGTCAGCCTTCAATTGAATAGAGAACCCTTTTTCAAAATGTATATCATCTGGATCAGCTACTGGCTCAAGTTCAAACCGATCCTTTTGATCCCCACTAATTTGAAGACTGCCCGGAATGAGCTTCATATGTCTTCCTGCGTAATTGTCCGTAATGACGATATCCGTCATCTCCTTCAGATCACGGTTCAGAACAATCTTCCACTCGATCTCCTTGGTATTAAAATTTTCACTTTGAACACTTTTCGCAAAAATGATTTCCTGAATGTCCTTTTTGCCTTCTTTTTCTGTACCGTCATACATATTGACCGTATTCGTTACCGTAGCATCTGTATAGACGCGATTTATCGTTTTGGTTTGATATTCAATTTCATAAGCCTTGGTGATGTCATTTTTAAATTGTAATTTAAAGCCATCATCAAAGCCTGTCCCCACTCCTGTGAGTGTATATTCATTGGAATTCACTAAAGTAGTACCCGCTGGCTTGCCATCACCGTCGATGTCTACTTGATGTACTTTTACCGAACCATCAACCAACTCATGTTTCGTTGTGTCATAACGATCTTCAATCCATGCGTTCGCCTGAATAATCCCTTGTTGATTGTAATTGTATTGCACTTTCCATGTGATCGTCTGGGTCACTGGATTGTATGCACTTTCTTGTCCGGATTTTTTCAAAGGCTCATTAAAACTCACCCTCACGCTACCAATGTCAGTTTCATCATGTTCGCTCTGATCACCTGTAAGAACCACCTTATTTTCATACAAAACGTTCGTAAAAGGTGCAGTTGTTGGTGCTTTGATACTCGTTGTATACTTCACGCGGTATGCCTTATCAATATTCCCCAAAGCGATCGGAAACTGAGTTTCTGTTCTAACTGTACTTCCTTCTTTGACAGATCCGTCTAGTTGAATATGCAATTCGCGAATCTCTATATTCCCCTTAAGTGGACCTGCCGCGAGCGTGTCATTCAGAACGGTATTGTTAATGCCCTTCTCTCCCTGGTTGAAATCGACAGTCCATTCAATCTCATCCGAGTTGAAATTATTCTTATTTGCGATCCCCGATTTCGTGAGTTTATCTATGGCTGTATTCAGAAAATGCACATTAATGATGCCTTGTCCAACGGAACTAAAGTCTATTGGCTGTTTCAAGCCGCCATCCATCTTGCTTTCATCGAATTTGATCCAAACGTAGAAATTCCCCTCCAGCTTCTCACCTACGATACGGTCATTAAACGTAAACGTGATCTCTCCATCCGGATTGACGACATATTCCCCAACTCCACCATCCAAATTCCCTTTTAGTTGCGATCCAATTTTGAATTTGTCTGGTAAACGAAAAGTAAAAGTGGAACCATCACTATAAGTATGGGTATCGTTTGGAAGCCCCCATGTGAAGACCACAGCCACCTCATCCTTAACGCTAGGTCGTATATCTTCGATACGCTCCCCTTTTATATTCATATTTCCATTTCCATCGTACTCCGGTATTTGATTATACATTTGAACACTTGTAATTAAATTTTCCTTTATGACTTCCGCAGATTCATTAGACTCGGGAGAATCCATTGATACTCCATTATCACCGTTCCCCGCGACAGGCTCAACAGAACCTTCTTCTGATGCTGTATCCATAGTTACAATTGCTGTCATATCATCCTGAGCATGCATGGTTGGTGTAAACATCCATCCTTGCATCATTTGTGTGATCAGCAACAAAGCTATGATCACCATGCTCACTTTTTTGTTCATTTTTTGCAAATCCTCCTCTTGCGTAATGTTGGCATACACCAACAAAAAGAATAGCAAAGAGACATATACAAAAAATAGACAACGCCCTAATCGACGTTCTTCTAACACAAAAAAGAACGCTTCTCAACGAAGCGCCCCTGTCTTAAAACACATTTAAATTCATCATTCCAGCTGCTGTCACATGGTCCAGGTAATCTTCACACGCAGATCGACGGTATCCTGCATGTTGGACACGTAATACGATATCGACTTCATGCCAAACTGATACAAATCCTGCAAATCCTCTACTAGTCCTGTTTCAGTACCCTTGTATCTGAAAGTCAGCGAGGTTCCGCCATCCTTAAGCACACTCTGAACTTTTGTTTTCAGCGCGGAATGACCACTAATCGCATCGCTTTCGTCGTATAGCGAATATTCCAGCGCATGATACAGCTTCTGATACGCGGTTGCTTTGCTGCCTCCTGCCTTCATCAACGTTTGCAAAGCTTCACGATAGGGGGCAGATGCAGCAGGATACTTGCCTTTAGCTGTCCAGACATGGTCACGTGCCATCTCATTATCACTGAGCAAATAATAACTGTGACTTACCTTCCCTTTGCGATCAGGAGTAGGATCATCCCATGTCGTGTCCATATGGTACCACTTGCCGTCCAGCTTGACGAGATTCCAGGCATGTAATTGATCACCAGCCGTTCCTTCCACAATCCGGTTATCTATACCCACCTGCTCCAGCATGCGATAAGCCAGCAAAGAATATCCTTGGCATACGGTGCTGCCGGTAACAAGTCCGTCGTATGCAGTATATTTCTGCAAGGATGTATCGTAGGAAAGGTTAAGCACAATCCAGTCATGAATGGCTTTGACCTTCTCATGATTCGTCATACCCGGCACAATAATTTCTTTCAGCACATTGGTCACCTTGCGGTTCACATAATCGGTCTGTTCTTTGGTTTCCCGATATGCCAGCTTCACATGTACCTCTGCGGATACATTGGAGCCTTTATAGTTAAATGCGTAACTTTTAACGGTATATTGAATATAGGGATCACTGGTCATTGCTTCGTCAATGGAGCTCTGCAACTGTTTCTTGAGGCCTTTCACATTGCCTTTGTATGTAAAAACAAGTTCCTCCGTTCGCTGGGACATCGCGGTAAGCAACGTCTCACGCAGATCCGTATTCGTGGATATGTCCGATGTTCCCGACGCCGCGTATAGCTGATCCAGATCGACTGCATGTGGCAGCGCCACAGCGACGAGACAGCCAGCCAATAGCAGGGTTATCACTCGTTTTCCGTGCTTGCCCATGAAAGGATACCACCTCTCTTTGCAAAGTTCTCATGCCTCATTGTATCACAAAAGGGATTGACGGCAGGCTTCTAGTTTTGTCGAAAAGCATCAAAAGAGACCCTCCGCAGAAGGTCCCTCTGTCTTCAGCAAAATAAACCTAACCTACCCGTTAATCTCATCATATGACGCTTCCGGGTATTTATGCAACAAAACAAACTCTGCTCAATATAAGCGATTGCCGCTCATAAAGGTATCCGTCTTGCCCTGAAGCTTGGCCAGACGTTCCAATACCTGCGCCGCTTCCGCAACCGTCACTTTACGTGCAGGCATGAAGCGACCTTCAATTGAAGGCAGTAATCCCAGCTTGATGCTAAGAGAGACAGCGCCTTTGTTGTTGACTGCATTGGCATCTGCCAGGTTGGGAAGGTCCGATGGCAATGTGTAGAATCCAGCTAATTTCTCATAGCGCAAAATGCGCACGAGCAATACTGCCAACTCTTCACGAGTCATCTCTTCTTCAGGATTTAGCTTCGTTTCAGGGTCGGCACCCGCTAACCATCGCTGATCGATCAATGTCCGCACAGCTTGGTAATAAGGGCTCTCCGGAGTGATGTCAGCATATAGATTGCCACTCCCGTTACCACTGTAGTACATATCCATATTCGGATTAACTGCTCTTGCCAGATAGGTAAACCAGTCTCCCTTGGTGATGACCCGATCCGGGAATACACGTCCCTGTTCATCTGCAAGAATTACGGCATGTTGGGTCATGTTCCGAAGTGCAGCCTCCGCTACATGACCGGAAATATCACTAGGTTCAACATTCGCTGCGACACTTCCTGTACCGTATAAGAACTTCCATTCTCCAGTGTTAGCATCAAGTACTTCATAGCTGGCGGTAACCGAATTTTCATTTCGTGTAGGCTGGTAAACCAGGTTTACGCCCGAGGGAACGACCTGTCCGCTACTCATCGCATAACCTCCGTAGCGTGAATAAGCCAGTATCAACTTAAATGCTTCCAGATATGTCGATTTTGCCTTCTCATAACTGATGGCTGGTTCGGTGTCTCTAGGCAATTGTTCAGGCGTTGCAGCAATCCTTGTATAAAATTCGTTAATGGCCCCATCCTTCAGGACCTGTACCTGTACTGTATCATCCATAACTGCAATTCCGTTCATATAGCGCTGGAACATAAATGTACGTGCACCTTCAAATTCAAGCACGCTGGACAACCGGAATTCTTCCGATGCATTGGGAACCAGTGCAATCACCTTATTGATGGCAAGCTTCTCGGCTTGTGTCCGGGTTACGGACTTAGTCTCATTCTCATCCGCTGGTTTCTCCTGCGCAGCACCCGGCTCCACCCGTTGATACAAGCTGTAACTATAAATCTGTCCAGTAAGCGCATCTACCTGTGCTGAAATATCTCGCATGAACATGTAGGATACATTCGCATTTCGATTGCTCCAGCTCAGGCTCCAGACTTGATTGTTTGGACTCCCATACTCGCCTTTGCTTAACTGACTATGCTCCAACTTGTAGCCTTTTGGAATATCGAAATTCTTTTTAATGATGTTCTCGGCCTGTTGTGCGTTTAACTTCTGGCCTTTCGCCGCGACAAAAGGAGCTATACTTCCTTTTAAAGATTTATTCAGTTGTATAGAATCGTCACCGATAGCTTTTCCAGTCATTGCGTTAATCGGCTCCAGAGTATTGGCCTCCAGCGGAACCATGCTGGAATTCTTCGGCATATAACCAAGATAGTACTGTTGTCCTTTAAACGAAGATAGACGATCATTCGAGATATAAGCAAGCTGTACATCAAACTGCTCCTCAAATCGTTGTCTGGCCTTTTCTTCCGATGCTGCCGACTTCGATGAAGGATATTCAGCTTCAGTTGTACTTCTTGAATAGCCTGTCACTAGGCCACTTTCATCCACACTTATGTAGATCGTCTCTGCCTCAGACAACAACCCTTCGTGCTTGAGTTGGTAACCGTAGCGATACTCCGTTCTGCCGAACAAAGATTGCTGTGCAGTGGATTGATACTGATCTCCGAGAGAAGCATAATCATTTTCTTTCAATCCGGGAATGGCTTTGTACAGTAATGCTTCTGCCTGCTTCTCAGCCTCGTCTTTGGTCAATTTGACTTCAGAATCTGCTGATTGCTTATCCAGTAATTCAGACGGCAAATGTACACTTAACACTTCCCCTGTGCCCGCATGTACCGTTGCGCTGAATCCCATCGTATGGTTTCCTTCGACGATTTGAAATCCGATATCCCACGCCTTGTAATCCGGTGGTGGAAAAGAGTTCGGTGAATCAAATCGTGCGGATGAGATCGTCGCCTTTTTTAGCAATGGAAATAATTTCAGTATATTCTCGCTGGCTTGTTTGGAGGAGATTTTGGCTCCTTCAGGCACCTCGTTGTCTGTTACTCCAAGTGGTTGTTCCGTTTCCCCCGCAGCGGATTCTGTTACCCGTTCCGCTGTCGCTGCCGACGCGCTGCCTGCAAACCCTGGTGTCTGTGATGCCAGAAGCAATGTTGCCATGGCCGCTGTAGCCGCTTTGGCTGTGAACATTTTGAATCGTCCATTAAAATTCCAATCAAAACTCAAATCTGGACCTCTCCCTTCAATTTCATACAAGGATGCATGCAAAATAAACCTCGCATGAATATTGCCAGTCTATTCTATGATACCATAAGCTTCCTTTTTAATCGTCATTTTCCCAACAATTTTACAAATGTGAATTTCTGCATATTGTATAGAAAAAGCAAAAAACGCCAACCAGGTTGGCGTTTCAACGATCAGCCGGAGCATTAAGTAGGCTGAATTTTCTCTATATTGACGTTCGGTAGAACAGATTCGTTGGACTGAGCCTGCACCTGTACATGATTTTTCAAAAACGGAATCACCGTATTCCAGAACGCAGGATCTTCTTCTGAACAGCTGTGCCCTCCGCTATTGACCCATAGATGCTCTACGGGCGGATCCGCTTTGGACATAAAATATTCAAGTTCGCTTGGTGGAATAAAGTTATCCCCTTTGGAATGTACCATAAGCATCGGCAGCTGCATACCCTTGCGCCGTTCATTCAGCAGCATCACGGGATCGCGCTGGCGATACGTTTTCAGAGATTCACCAAGCCGCCAGAACCAGATTCGCGGAATCAACTGCGCCAACGGAAACAGAGGCAGGCGTCGCCGTCTCAGCTCCGCACTGACGATAACCTCGAATTGGGATGGCATGGAGTCTGTAATCACTGCGGATACAGGAATGCCCTCCGTCACAGCAAGGATCGTCCCTAGACCGCCCAAGGAGTGTCCAAGCACACCGATCGCCGCAGAATCAATTTCCGGCCGTGACGATGTATATCGCAAGGCTGACAGCAGATCGTCGCGGAACAGGTAGGCTGAAGCCGCTTTAACCGGATCGCTGGCTCCATGGCTTCGAACATCGTACATAAAGAGAGCGTAACCTGCTTCCCAAATGGGACGTGCATAACGGAGGACACGTGATCGGTTGGAGCCCCATCCATGTGCAATAATAACCAGCGGCCAAGGCTTCGGGACATGAGCTCCAGCCGGAATGAACCAGCCATGAACTCTCCCGCCACCACTTTCAAAGGTTATATCCTCAAATGGCATGGGCGGTGTGAGCGTAATCGGAATCTTTTTGGGGGTCTGACTATTTACGGCTGCCTTCCATAAACCACCCGCAGTTACCGCGGCAACAGCAATCATCCCGCCAATCATCGTTTTAGCTTTCACTGGTGTCACTCCTCTCCGTTTTTCTGGCTAACTCCATCATACGGCATCAAGATCAACAGGACGTTAATCCACATCACTTCTTATATTATCTATGGATACAGAATCTCTCCTTACATATATCCCGATGTGTCTGGTCCACTTCCGTTCGGTTGGTATTCTGGTTCAACCTTCGATTTTCGCTATGTCCACAAATGCACGTGTGCAAGCAGCAATCTGCTCATCATTCCCTGCTGCAAGAGCTTCTCGTGGCAGAAGTGCACTTCCAAGGCCCACTGCTGCGGCACCCGCAGCATAATAATCTGCAATGTTATCCAGAGTGGCTCCTCCTGTTGCAAGCAGCGGAATATGATTCAGTGGGGCTTTGATTTCACGTAGATATGGAATGCCCAGACTCGCCATGGGGAACAACTTCACCACTCTGGCTCCTGCTTCATATGCAGCAACAATCTCCGTTGGCGTCATTGCCCCGGGCCAGATCTCCACTCCATGTTCTACAGCATATTCAATAACTGACAGATCGACATTCGGAGACACGAGAAATTGGGCACCCGCTGCAACGGCTTCTTTCGCCATCTGCACATTCAGTACCGTACCTGCTCCAATATAAGCCTTACCCTCATGTCGTACGCGCCAGTCTGCAATAATATCGTGTGCACCGGCTGTGTTTAGCGTCACTTCCATCAGACGGATTCCCCCATCTGTCATCCCCTGCCCTGCTGCCTGAGCAGATTCCCTGCTAATACCACGAACAATGGCTACCAGTCTCGATTCTAATAATACTTCCGTCAGATTCATGCCAACTTCCCCTTGTTTCATAGATTCGGCAGCCGAAGACAAGTATTCGTTATCACCGCTTTTCCGTTAGTCACTATTGTAAAGCATATCGTCCCCTGGATGTAATCATTTGATCCAATATTCACCCCACCCTTTATAGAGACATTGAGTTTGAACTTGGCTTTGTAGTCAACGTGAAGGAAACAAGGGCAATCGCCAGTGCCAGCAGCAAGACCACACCGCCAATCCACCCCAAATTCTGAACGGAATTATATTTCACAATCACACCTCCCAATCCGGCACCAAGAGTCATACCTATGTTCATTACTGCCGTATTGTAACTCAGGACTGTTTCAGAAGACTGCGGTCTCAATGTAATCAAATAAAACTGATTCGCAGGAGTTGTGATCCAGGCAGCGGTGCCCCAAATCATAATGGTCAGAAGAACACCTATGGTGGAGCCTGCTGTGATTGGTAAAATAAAGAGGGCGCCAGCGTGAATAATCAAACTGATTGGAATCGTGCGAACAGGTCCCCATCTATCTACCGCATAACCACCAAGACGAGAACCTATGAATGCAAATACACCCAATACGAGTAACGCGGTACTAATCATCTCAATCGAAAAATCGGCTACCGAACTTAAAAGTGGAGCGATATAGGCAAATACCAAGGTGTAGCCCAGAATCCAGAATACAGTCGTTAATAATCCGGTTATCACCTTTTTATCTTTGATAATCAATAGTTGTTGCTTCAGCGAGAGAGGCGGGTTGCCCTCCATTTGTGGAATAAATCGATACAACAGCATGAAATTAATAAATGCGATGATTGCAATCATGATATAAACATAGTGCCAATCCATATAGGCAGCAATGAAAGTGCCGATCGGCACACCCAATACCAATGATACGGTAAATCCTGTAATGACGGTTGCAATGGCGCTACCCTGCTTACCTGGAGGGGCCAGCCTTGCGGCATAGTTCGTGGCTATGACAAAATACAGACCACCACTCGTAGCCAATACGATGCGAGAGAACATAAGCATGCCGAAGTTCAGACTAAAGAATGCAATGATATTGCCCACGATAAATATGAGCAGCGAATAGAGAAGCACTTTTTTACGTTGAAATTTGGAAGTCAGCATGACCAGCGCCCATGCTCCTAAGGCATGAGATAACGCATATGCGGTGACCAATTGTCCCGCTAAGGAGATGGATACCTGCAGATCACGGGCGATGATATCCAGGACGCCAGAGACGACAAATTCGGCTGTACCTACAACAAAAGCTCCTAATGCCAATAAATAAATGATGAATGAATTCATTTCAGTCTCCTTAATTTATAAAGTGTAGAGTGCAAATCTTCCGGTTACACTCGTAAGCAATATTTATTCAAAGATATAAAAGACAAATTATATCTATTATATGTACAAAAAAATATTCATTGCACCATTGATATTTTACTGGCAATAGAAGATAATTTCTGATTTTTAAGCACTTCTTCCATCTGCCCTTCCGCAAGAATCATCGTTTCCTGAATCAAACATCCCTGTTTATGATGGCGACAGCAATCAAATAAAGATGTTTTACCCTCAATGGCCTGTATGATGTCCAAAAACGTAAGTTCCTCCCACTTTTCCTGAAGTGTGTATCCGCCATGGGCACCAGATGAAGAATGAATCATGCCCTCCTTTGTCAATATCGTTAAAATTTTGGACAGATAGGTAGGTGAAACGTTCTGCCACTTTGCAAGCTGCTGCACACCCGCTGGTTTATCTGATTTGGATGCCGCGAGAAAAAGCATCGTGTGCAGGGCGTAGTTGGTAGCTTTAGTATATTTCATGTGATTTCCTCCTCTATAATAGACTTAATATATCTACAATAACCCCTATAGTCCTAAGACGTCAATAACCTCCTTTTATGAAAGTGGCACTTTGCGTCCACCTCTTCTTCATAAAAGGAGGTTATCGTCATATTTAACTGTATTACTAATGCCTATACCTACGCTGCCACACATATATACATGCTCTATGCATTTTCCAGAATACTGTCCTTCTCCAGGTCCTTAAAGTAACGTTCATTATACAGCATACTCGGATGTGTGGGATGGTACGTCAAAGCAATATCATTATGCTCCTTCGCTTTTGCCCGATTGCCCATCCGGTCATAACACACACACATTTGTAAATGCGGCATCCATGTCCAAGCAGCTTCGTTCAATACGACCATCGGATCCGTCGGGCGTATGGCGCGGGTCGCCTGTTCATACCAGTATAAAGCTTTGCGATAATCCGTACGGTCGGCAAAATATCCACCCAATCGGCAGCAAATCTCTGCCCTCGGCAAATCAAAGGCAAAGGATCTCAGCAATGCGGAGACTTCCTTTTCCGAATGTTCAAGTGCTGCCTCGCAATCCGCTATCTTCTGGCATGCTGCAATCTGATCCTCCACCCATCCCAGCCCGGTGTCCAGGAATTTCACGTAGTAGTTCACTGCATCCTCAAAATGCCCGTGGTCTTTCAGTTCATTGCCAAAATAATATAAGTCACGCGGGGAGAATTCCTCCCCTGCTTGTTCGCGTTTGCGATAAATCTTTAGATTGCGATCCGTGTATTCCTTATCCTTCTTATGCGTGACTGCCACATCACTATGCAGCAGATGACCGGCCACTTCCAGATATTCATGTACTGCACCAATCCAGCGATAATTCCGATCCCGGCGCACCAGTCTGTTCCGTCGCAGACTGTATGCCACCTTACCCTCCGCCGTAAAGGACAGATGATAATCCATCGTGACACTGTCCACAGCAGGGTCCAGGGAACGCTTCAGTTCAATGAGCTTCACCCGGTCGTCCGGTTCAAACACATCATCTGCATCCAGCCATAATATATATTCACTTGTTGCCTGTTCAAAGGCAAAGTTCCTTGCCGCCGCAAAATCATCCACCCATTCAAAATCGATGATGCGTTCCGTATAACGAGCTGCAATCTGGCGTGTCTGGTCCGTGGAACCTGTATCCACGATCACAATCTCGTCAGCGATTCCGTTAACCGAGTCCAGACATCTGGCAAGGGAGGCCTCTTCATTTTTGACAATCATACACAGCGAAATACTGATCGATTCCTCACCACGTATAGCTCTGCGATTAAAAGCAGCTACCCCTGACAATTCCGATAGTCGGTAGATATGGTAGGCGGGAAAATGGGTATCCACGTATAAACGGAAGCCCAGTGCCTGAGCACGAATGCAAAAATGACGATCTTCACCCCAGAAAGATACGTTGGGAATCTGGTCATAGGAAACCCCGGCCTCCAGAACGTTCCTGCGAATAAGGGTGCACGCGCCAAGTCCCCCCACTTCATAACAACCCGGGGTACGCAATTGCCTCAGAAACGTATCGGTTTGTGTATTCTCGTCCTCAACTTCCGCTCCTGTAACCGGGTTGCCTCTCTTGCGGAATAGCGCGTACTCGTCCTGCAACCAGACTTGCGGCATTTCCCTTGTTCCCGGCTGCCATCGTGTCCAAAAAATATTGGAGACAATCTCCTTCCCGCTGGATACGAGTTGTTCCAATGTCCGAGGGTGCAGTACGAGATCGGAATCAATCAGGAATACAGCATCGTACTGATGATCACGGGCATAGGCCAATATACGATTTTTCAAACCTGCTACCCGCCAGATCTGTTCGTCCCGCCAATAATGCCCACCCTCGTCCTTGTTGTATATTCCTTTTCCCTGGTTGGCATCCGTTTCCTTCACATCTGCATCGATAAGAATCCCTTCATGCTGGAGTACAAACTCACGGAGCATATTGGATGCTGCTTCCTCTTCATTGTCGTTCACAAACAGATAGTCTGTCGTTACCGTCGTTCGCTCAAGCGATTCTAGGGACTGAAGATATTCACGGAGTACCCCAGCCGTCTGCCGAACAGGACTTGCGATAAGAATCTTTTCCTTTGGCTCTTCTTTACCTTTTTCTTTTTCCTTCTTCAAATGGATTGTCCTCCTTCCCTTATTCCGACCATTGCAGGAGTCTTGGCTCTGTATCCAAAATAGATTCGTACTGTTCCTTCCAGCCATATCTCGCATCCGGGTCCAATGCCTGGTAACGCTCGTATTTACGAATTCGGTCCTCTGCACGTGCCCAGCCATAATGCTTCACCCGAGGGGAATGGCATCCATAGGCAAAATGCTGAATAGTTAGTGGAAAACGGCCGCAGTGCTGCGGAGTTTCCTTCCATTCATAGCTCCATTCCGGGCGATATCGGACCAGAAACGGCCGATAATACGCATGAGCCTGCCAATATTCGTCATCCCGGTAATGCGTCTCGCTCCACATATCAAACAACCTGAAATAAATGGCGTCCTCGGTCCCACCCAACAGTTGATTCCGAACAATGCCAAAATCGGTCGTCAGAATTTCGTCCGCGTCCAGGTTCAAAATCCATTCCGGTCCGGTAGCCACCGTGGTCTCCCACTGCTGCTTGCGTAAACTCACCTCATCTGCAAACAGAGAAGCCGGGTTCACAATCAACGTAAGGGGAATACCCGCTAGCATTTCCTGGCATAAAGCAACGGTATTGTCCGTACTGCCGTCATCAATAATCACCGCACGATCAATCCACGGCCGGTGAGTCTCCAACGCCTGTCTGAGATACCTGTGTTCCTCATTGCGGACAATCATGGACAAGGTGACATGCGGCCTCGTGGTTCCTTCGCAATCTTCCAAATCCCCACCTCCAGGCTGAGTCTGTCACGCGTTATAACTGATGTGATATGGCTGTTTAATTTGGCTGAACCCCTGTTAAGCTCAATATCTAATCTATGCGCGTCTGGAAGAGGGTTATGTCTGGCATGTAGACCTTTCATGACGTTTAAGAAACTTGAGCATATGATATGTGCCTCTTCACGAGCAACAACAAAAAAGGCACCCGCTTTGGCAGGTGCCTCCCTAATAAACTATTTCATTGGTTTAATATTTAATGATCTATTGAGATGTCAATCTGGTGAGATGTCGATCTGGAAAAAGTCTGAATAATCAACGATATGCTGCCAGTCGATCATTCAAGCTGCGTGTTTGCCCATATACACCCTGATACAATGCAAACAGTCCATCATATACGGCAACCGTTTCCGGATTTGGGGCATAGGATTTGGCTGGACGAATGAACGCCGCCGCACATTCCTGCAAGGATAGGAACCAGCCACAGCCATAAGCTGCCAGCATCGCCGCGCCCATTGCTGGTCCCTGCTCACTTTCCAATTTCACAATAGTTGCATTGAAAACATCGGCCTGCATTTGCAGCCAGGCTTCGTTTTTGGCGCCTCCACCAATGGAGATCACTTCATTTACTGTTTTGCCAGCATTACGCAAAATATCGATGGATTCACGCAGCGAGAACGTAATGCCCTCCATAACAGCACGTCCAAAATGCTCCAGCTTATGTCCGGCATCCATGCCGATAAAGCTGCCGCGAATGTTTGCATCTGGATGCGGCGTACGCTCACCAACAATATAAGGCGTGAACAGCAATCCGTTGCTTCCAGCAGGAATCGCATCAATGCCCTGCAAGAGTACATCAAATGATTTGTCCGCAGCAAATGTATCTTTGAACCAGGACAAGCTGTATCCAGCCGCAAGGGTTACCCCCATAATATAGAAGGCATCTTTCTCGCCGTGGTTAAAAAAGTGCACTTTGCCTTCGAAATCGAGATCCTTACGCTCTTCATAGGAAAGCACAACCCCGGACGTTCCGATGCTGCACATCGTCTGTCCTTCACTCAGAATGCCTGCGCCAATGGCTCCACATGCATTGTCCGCACCACCTGCAAATACTTTGGTTGCCGCTGCAAGTCCTGTTTGCTCCGCAATCTCAGGCAGCAATGTGCCCACTTCCTCAAATGACTCTACAAGACGTGGGCACAAGGATACCGGCAGTTCAAAAGCTTCCGCGATCTCTGTGCTCCACTGCTTGCCTGCAACGTCCAGCAGCAATGTGCCCGCTGCATCCGAATAATCCATGGCATAATCACCTGTCAGGCGATATCGCACATAGTCCTTCGGCAGCAGGAACAGGGCCGCTTGTTGCAGCAATTCCGGCTCGTTCTCCTGTATCCAGAGGATTTTGGGCAGTGTAAAACCTTCGAGTGCACGGTTGCGGGCAATGCTTAACAGTTTCCCGTCCAGCACCTTCTCAATGCGGCGGCACTGAGCCGTTGTCCGCGTATCGTTCCACAGAATGGCATTACGCAGCGGTTTACCCTCGGCGTCCACCAGTACCAATCCATGCATCTGCCCGGAGAAGCTCAGTCCTTCGATTTCCGAAGGATGTACACCGGACACTTCCAGCAATTTGCGTAGCGAAAGAATCGTCTGCTCTACCCAATCCTCGGGATTTTGTTCACTGTATCCAGCCTTGGGCTGGTACAACGGATAAGCCTCGGATGCTTCAAACGCTACTTTCCCTTCACGGTTAACCAGCACAGTTTTAACTGCGCTTGTTCCCAGATCGACACCAATTACGTAACTCATGAGTTAACTCCTCTCGTTTGTAACAGGATTATATAAATGAAACCTTGATGCTCATGTGGCCACTCCGTGATCAGAAAACCCTCGGATCGCCGTTACCCCCGGATTTCCTTTATACCCTTTAGCAAGGGAGAAATCCGGGGATAAATGCGCACGCTCCGCTTCCTCGGGTCCTTTCTGCTCACTCCGTTCTGCATGCAAATTATTCATTTATATCAAAAATTTAAAAACCGTTTAGTTTGTTTAATCAAAAAACCGTCCCCGCCTTCCCAGGGGAAAGTCGGGGACGGTCCGAATGTCATGCTTGTTCAGGCGTTCCGTGGTACAAGCTGGTCCCGCACAGTGCAGGCGAAGATCTGTTTCAGCCACACCCGAGTATTCTCAGGTAGGCTGATATCCCTTCATCCTGCATTTTGCTTGACTTCTATTAGTCAGCCAGGATGTATTGGTTGAGTTTCGCTCTCAGCAATTCCTGACGTCCGGATTGGTTTTTGCGTGGGCTTTCGTTGTTCAGCGCGTACTCTGCAAGGGAAGCCAGTGTTGCTTTACCCGCAACCACATCTGCACCGATACCTTCGCTGAAGCTGCTATAGCGTTTTTCGATGAAGTCATCGAACACGCGATCTTCAATCAATTTCGCTGCTACTTTCAGACCTTTAGCATACGTATCCATACCAGCGATGTGTGCCAGGAACAGATCGTCTGCTTCGAAGGAACCACGACGTACTTTGGCGTCGAAGTTCACACCACCACGGCCGATACCGCCGTTTTTCAATACTTCATACATAGTCAATGTAGCATCGTACATATCCACCGGGAACTCATCTGTATCCCAACCGATCAGCATGTCGCCTTGGTTGGCATCGAGGGAACCGAGCATGCCGTTTGTGCGGGCAACGCGGATCTCGTGATCGAAGGTGTGACCAGCCAGTGTAGCATGGTTAGCTTCCAGGTTCAGTTTGAAGTGTTTGTCCAAACCGTATTTTTGCAGGAATGCAATGGAAGTTGCTGCATCATAGTCATATTGGTGCTTGGTTGGCTCTTTCGGTTTAGGCTCGATCAGGAATTGTGCATCAAAGCCAATTTCCTTCGCGTAGTCTACTGCCATGTGGAACATGCGGGCAATGTTGTCTTGCTCCAGCTGCATGTCTGTGTTGAGCAATGTGTCATAACCTTCACGACCGCCCCAGAACACATAGTTTTCTGCGCCCAGACGTTTACCCACTTCCAGACCTTTCTTGATTTGCGCTGCAGCATGAGCGTACACGTCTGCGTTGCAAGTGGAAGCTGCACCAAACATAAAGCGCGGGTTGGAGAACATGTTCGCTGTGTTCCAGAGCAGTTTTTTGCCGCTGGATTTCATGTGACCTTCAATCAGGTCTACGATCGTATCAATGTTGCTGTAGAACTCACGCAGGCTGTTGCCTTCCGGTGCGATGTCCACATCGTGGAAACAGAAGAACGGGAGATTCATTTTTTCCAAAAATTCAAATGCCGCTTCCACGCGTACTTTCGCGAGGTCCAGACCGGAGTATTTATCCCAAGAACGAACAGCAGTTTCCGCACCAAACGGGTCACTACCACCCGCTGTTAATGTATGCCAGTAAGCCATGCCGAAACGGAAGTGCTCTTCCATTGATTTCCCAGCGACAACTTCTTCCGGATTATAATGTTTAAAAGCAAATGGATTCGTGGAATCTTTACCTTCAAATGCAATTTTATTAACGGATTCAAAATAGGCCATGTAGAATGCCTCCTCAATAGTTTTAAAAGTAATCGTTTACAACGTTATCCTATCACATCGGTTATACTTTGTCTATTGGTTAAACAAAGTAAAAATAAAAATGTTTTTTGCGCGTTTGTTTACGCTATAATAGTCGAATAGCTTGTTTACGGATAACGGGTCTGAACCCTTTTATAGAAGAATAGGAGTGCCTTATGGATATGAAAATTACCGGAGACCAGATGCTGGTCAAAAAAATAAACAAGTCGATCGTCCTGGATACGATTCGTCGTCATGCTCCCCTCTCCCGTGCTCGGGTATCCGAGATTACAGGACTGAATAAAGCCACGGTATCCAATCTGGTTGCTGATCTGATCAATGATGAGCTCTTGCAGGAGATTGGGCCTGGGGAATCCAGCGGTGGACGCAAACCTTTGATGCTGCTATTTCGGGGTACAGCGGGATATGCCGTAGGCTTGGAGCTCAGCGTGACCCACTTAAAGGGTGTGCTTACCGATCTGGAAGGTCATATTATCACAGAGTACGCCGTTAAGCTGGAACATCATGATGTGTCCTCTGTATTTGAACAGTTGAAGCTTGCCGCAGAACATCTGATATATGCGGCCCCTCCCTCCCCTCACGGCGTGATCGGCATGGGTATTGGAGTGCCGGGCATGGTGGACGAGGAAGGAACGGTGCTGTTTGCGCCCAACCTGGGGTGGGAGAAGGTCCCCCTGCGTGCCATGCTGGAAGATGCGTTCGAGCTCCCAGTGACAATCGATAATGAAGCCAATGCAGGTGCGCATGGAGAATTAAATTTTGGTGCAGGCATTGGAGTACGTCATCTGATTTATATCAGCGCAGGCATCGGGATTGGTTCAGGCATTATGGTGGATGGCGAGCTGTACAAAGGAGCCTGGGGATATGCGGGAGAAACAGGCCATATGTCCATTGAAGCAGAGGGCAGACCTTGCTCCTGTGGCAATCGTGGCTGCTGGGAGTTATATGCTTCGGAGAAAGCTTATGAGCACCCCGATCATCAGTTGATTTTGCCTGCACATACTACACGGGAATTGATTGATTATGCACAGCAAGGCCATGAAGATGTATTGAAGCTGTACCAAGAAATCGGTCGTAAACTAGGCGTGGGCATCACCAATATTGTCAACAGCTTCAACCCGGAGCGTATCATTATCGGTGGCCCTCTTTCTGAAGCAGGACCATGGATTGAAACGGCACTGAAACAAGTGGTGGAGGAGCGTACGTTGCCCTATCACCGCCGCAGTTTGCAGATTGAATGGGCAGCCCTGGGTAGTCAGTCCACGCGTGTTGGTGCCGCTTACTCAGCCATTTCCCAATTTTTAGGTAAAATAAGAGTTTCCGTCTAATAATCGATGAAAATTGACATCATTTTGCCCCATTTCCTCCCTTTTTGTTAAAGAAATCCAGAGGTATAATAGGGTTATGTGATTTTTGTCATCGCGGCATGAATGTCGCTATGTTAATTCCGATAACGAAACGGAGTGAAAATTCGTGACCTACGTGGATACTTCAGATATCTCGGCGCAAATGTTTGTCACCGTACTCCTGTTCCTGATCGTGCTTGCGCCGCTGTTCAGCCTTGGCATACTTCGATTGTTTCAGAGCAAAAAGAAGGCTGGTTTCATGTACATGCTGTCAGGCGTACTGGTGTATGTTGTATTTCAGACCTTTATGAGTATCTTTTTTTAGATAAAATAGGTATGGTTTTAATGTCAAATCCCTTTTTACATCCACAAAAGAGTTCATGAAACATGTGCTCTGTTGTAGCTGTGAAAGGGGTTTTTTCATCATACAGACGGGTTGAACTGCACTAGACCATTCAGTGTGATGAACTACCTAATTCAAATAAAAGAAGCCTCAGTCCTGAACTGGACCAAGGCTCCCCCAATATATATTCAAACGGCTCGCGCGAACCGGAATAGCTCCATGTGACTTGAACTTACCCTATAAGGGTAAATTAAGCGTCCAGCGCTTTGGCAAATTGGGTTTTGTTCATACCCAGAATGCGGTGTTCACCAATAACAGTCAGAGGCACGGCACGTACGCCCATATCCCATACTTGTTGGGCGAACTCGTCGCTTGTCTCGATGTTGCGCTCTTCATAAGAGATGCCTTTGTCAGCCAGGAAGCTTTTTACCGATTTGCAGTTTGGGCAGTTGGTTGATGTGTATACAATTACGTTTTCCATGTTTATTCACCTCATATTGTTTTTTATAGACTAATCTATTGATATATACAGCTCTTCCCTTACAGGACTACTGCGCTGTGCTCCAAGCTTTCAATATATTTCTCTGTATCCATCGCAGCCATACATCCACTACCTGCTGCTGTAATCGCTTGTTTGTAACGGGTATCCTGTACGTCACCACAAGCAAATACGCCTGGGATATTCGTCTCGGAGGTGCCCGGTGTAGTCAGAATATAACCGTGCTCATCGGTTGTGATCTGTCCGCCCAGGAATCCGGTGTTTGGTGTGTGACCAATCGCTACGAATACACCACTAGCCGGGATGATTTCTTCTTCACCTGTTTCGTTGTTCAATACTTTCAATCCAGTTACGCCGTTGTCGCAAGCCAGCACTTCAAGAGGGGTGCGGTTCAATGCCATCTCCACTTTCTCGTTGCTGCGTGCACGATCCTGCATGATTTTGGAACCACGCAATTCCTCACGACGGTGTACCAGGGTTACTTTGGAACCGAAACGGGACAGGAAGCTCGCTTCCTCCAGCGCGGAGTCGCCACCGCCAATAACGATGATTTCTTTGTTGCGGAAGAAGAATCCGTCACATGTCGCACAAGTGCTGACACCACGGCCCACATTCGTTTCTTCGCCAGGAATACCGAGGTATTTAGCAGAAGCGCCTGTAGACAGGATCAAGGTTTCCGATACAAGCTCACCCATACCTTCAACCTGAACCTTGAATGGACGCTCGCTCATATCGATGTTGTTTACCCAGCCTGTACGGAATTCTGCACCGAAGCGTTCTGCTTGTTTGCGCATATTGTCCATCAGTTCAGGACCCATGATGCCGTCAGGGAAACCTGGGAAGTTCTCCACTTCGGTTGTTGTTGTCAGTTGACCACCAGGTTGCGGTCCTTCAATAACGAGTGGATTCAAGTTAGCACGTGCCAGATAGATTGCTGCTGTCAGCCCTGCAGGGCCTGTTCCAATAATAATTGATTTATACATGTATAGTTCCTCCCCCGGGTTCTGCAAAAAGGTCAGGCTCTCCGGCATCAAAAGCAATTGCTTTTGCATACACTAGAACAAAAGCCTAGATCATGTCCACTTGACCTGCCTATTATGACAATTAACCTATGCAGAAACGGAATTCTAATTTATAATCATTCTAATCTGTTGTTCATTATGAGCGCTTTTATGTACGGTGTCAATGCTCGGCAGCGATTATGAAGAAGTCTTCATCAGGAGGGAAAATGGAAGCATGAACGATGCACTCATTGGCAGCTTTATCTCAGCCATGTCTACCGGCCTTGGGGCCATACCTATTCTATTTATGCGCAAAGTAACCCACCGTCTGCGTGATATTTTGCTTGCCTATGCAGCAGGCATCATGACCTCTGCCTCGGTGTACAATCTCATTCCGGAAGCGCTCGGGCAATCCAATCTGTTCGTACTAGCCCTCGGTATTATGCTCGGCAGCATGGTCCTGCTTGTGCTTGAGATGAAGATTCCACATGTGGATCTTGAAAATCCCGAGAAGATGCCTTTCAAAATTGAAGCCAAAGCCTTCATGATCATTGCAGCCATCACCATGCATAACCTGCCCGAAGGGCTATCGGTAGGTGTCAGCTACGCGAGCAGTGACGCAGGACTTGGCAATCTGATTGCCTTTTCCATTGGATTGCAGAATGCGCCTGAAGGATTCCTGGTTGCCCTCTTCCTTGTCAATCAGAACATTGGTCGCTTCAAGGCGCTCGGCATCGCCACGCTGACGGGTGCAGTTGAAATTGTTACAGCCATGATTGGTTACACACTCAGTAGTCTGGTATCCGGTCTGGTCCCTTATGGTCTTGCCTTTGCAGCGGGTGCAATGATGTTCATCGTGTACAAGGAACTGATTCCCGAAAGCCACGGCGATGGCAATGCGCGGGCGGCAACGGTTTCCTTTTTGCTCGGACTGATCACGATGATTGGCCTGACTGAACTTTTCTAATGAAGGGACAGCCCTCACATGAACACAACGATGGACGGCAAAAAAAACCTAAAAGGACAGCGGCTCGCTGAACTTCCAGGTTCTTTTTTTGTTCACAAATGAAGATTGAATGAAATCGTTGGAACGATCTGTAAAGATCGGTTGACCATTACAATCCGGATTTGATAAATCGAATCAATTCGGCATTGAATTTTTCCAATTCATCATAGAACGCCCCATGACCGCTCTCCTCAAAAGCAATCAATTGAGAACCGGCAATGCCCTTATGCATCTCTTCGGCGAACTCAAACGGACAGATCTCATCCTTTTTTCCGTGCAAAATGGCTGTTGGTACCTGAATCGAACTCAGATCCCCGCGCAAATCCTCATCCCGCAGGGCAATCGCGCTGTTAATCGTGCCGTAAGATGAGGCTTCCATGCCCAAAGCATGGAACCAATCCATGAACGACTGGCTGTGCTGCTTCGCGAAAAACATACCGCCAAACGTCTCCAGCAGCTTCGGACGATCTGCGAAGATCGGCTCGATAATCTGCTCGGTCAGCTGCGCCGGAGGCAATCCATACGGATAACCTTCGCGCTGTGTGAACACCGGTGCCGCCGCTGACAATAGCGCCAGCTTGGATACACCATGTCCCGCATGGCGGGCCATATAATGCACGGCAATCGCTCCACCCATGGAGAAGCCTGCAAGTACAGCATCCGTCAGTTGCAGGTCATCAATCACGGCACGAACATCGTCCGCCATGCGGTCATAATCATACCCTGTCGAAGGCTTATCCGATTTGCCGTAACCTCTGAAATCGATGGCAATCGCACGAATACCCTGATTCGGCAATACATTTAATTGATACTCGAACATTTTATAATTGACGGGCCAGCCGTGCAAAAAGATAACCGGTGTTCCTTCACCAATTTCTTCAACAAATATACTCACATTCGGTTCTACTTGTACGTAACGCCCCATATTGCACAGCTCCCTCATCGTCAAATCGTTACAGCGGCAAACGGCCAGTCTGTGCGATTAAAATTTTATATGGTTAATCTTCAATAGAATAAACGCTCTATAATTCTGTTCCATTCAGAACGCCCATCTAGAATCTTCTCTTTTGAATCATTACCCGTTGACTTGAGATTCAAACGCTGAATTAAGCTTCATTAATTGAGGAAGCACCGTCCCAGACGTAAACTTCTTCTTATCTCTTCTCATTAGCGCAGCAATCTCAACCCGTTCAGAATAACCAGAATTGTGCTGCCTTCATGGCCTACCACACCCAATGGCAATGCAACGTCCTGCAGGAAATTGCCCGCAATCAGCGCAAGAATAACCGTAATGGCAAAAAACATATTCTGCTTCACCGTCCGCTGTGCCCGTCGAGCCTGCCTGATCACCCAGGCGATCTCTTCAATATTGTCATTCATCAGCACCACATCCGCCACTTCCAGTGCCGTGCCACTACCCGATACACCCATGCCCATACCAACCGTTGCCGCCGCAAGTGCAGGCGCATCATTTACGCCATCCCCAACCATCAGCACTTGCCCATACTGTTCACGAAGCAAATGCACCTGTTTCACTTTACCTTCGGGCAGCAAACCTGCATATACCAAGCTCACGCCTGTTTCACGGGCGATCACTGCTGCTGATTCAGGGCGGTCGCCTGTCAACATCACTACTTTCACGCCCATGGCTTCCAGCCTCTTCACCGCGGCGGCCGCTTGTGGCCGAACTGTATCCCTCAACGCAATTAGTCCTGCCAATTCCCCGTTCGCTGTTACAACCGACACCGTTTTGCCTTCTCCCTCCAGACGGGAGCGAATATCCTTCCATACAGAAGCGTCTTTCACCGCTTGCTCGCCTAATCCATTCTGATTGTCGTTTCCGTATATCACATTCTCCGACCCCATTGAATCAATGACGTCCGTTTTGCCAATTTTCCAGAGAACACCGTCTACGTTTCCCTCAATTCCCCAGCCTGTCAGAGCCTGAACCTGTTCGGCAATCGGCAGTACGATGTCCTCTTTGGTCGCTTGTTCCACAATGGCACGAGCCAGCGGATGCATCGAAAGGTTCTCAATGGCGGCTATCGCACCTAGCAGCCGTGCCCGATCATAGCCCTCTGCGGTTACAATGTCTGTTACTTGTGGTGTGCCCATCGTCAACGTCCCCGTTTTATCAAAAGCAACCACCCGGGTCTGGGCCATGTTCTCCACATGAGCACCACCCTTGAACAGAATACCGCGACGCGCACTGCTGGACATGGCTGATAACATGACCGGCATTATGGAAGAGACCAGTGCACAAGGTGAAGCCACCACCAGAAAGACCATGGCTTTGTAAAATGCGTCATTCCATGTCCAGCCAAGCAATAACGGCATTCCCCCAATGACCAACAACGTTACAGCGACAACAATACGGGCGTATATCCCCTCGAATCGCTCAATAAAGCGTTGGGAATCTGGCACTTCCGTCTGCGCCTCTTCCACCAGTTTAATGATTTTGCCAAACAACGATCCTTCAGCGGATTTAGTTACCTCCACATACAGAGCACCTTCGCCGTTCACAGTACCTGCAAATACTTCGTCACCAGCGGCTTTATCCACCGGTAAGGATTCTCCTGTAATCGAGGCCTGATTGATAAAAGAGCTCCCACGAAACACCACGCCATCTGCCGGAACTAACTCGCCTGGTTTGACCAATAACAGATCGCCAGGCTGCAAATCTTCGATGGATACTAGATTCATGTTCCCATCCTCAATCCGCAGCGCTGTTTCCGGCTTGAGCGCCAGCAGCGAAGAAATATCCTTGTGACTGCGCTCCGTCGCATAACTTTCAAGGGCACCACTTAACGCGAAAATAAAGATCAGCATGGCACCTTCATTCCAGTAGCCAATGGCTGCCGCTCCGAGCGATGCTGCAATCATGAGCAGATTCACATCGAGGTCACGATCCTTGACCAATGTCTCTATACCTTCTTTGGCCTTGGTCCATCCACCTATCGCATAAGCAACAATATATAACACCACGGATACGGGGTCGGACCACGATGCTGTTGCCCACGCCATGAGCATCAAAAGCCCACTACCCAGAGCAGCTTGCATTTCCTTGTTGCGCAGCATGGCCCGAAAGTCCGGTTTGCGTCCCCGGCCCGGACCGGGTGTATTCGCTGAACGTTGTTCAGCTTTTGCTTTCGTTTGAACGGGTTGGTGTACTGCTTGCATATGAATCACAATCCTTTCTGAATATGGGGTTGTGGACTGCATTTTTAATGCAGCCATGTTCCCTGAATGTTGTCGTATTGAGAATGAGAGCCATTGTTAATGCCCTAAAAATGGCACATGCTGCTGCGGGAATCCCGCAGCAGCATGGCAATCAAATGAGAATGATAATCATTTTTGTACTTATGCAATTATTTTTACCCAATACAACTTTTGCTTTATTATATGCCTGTGCTTTGCATTTGTAAATGGGTATTCCCCACCTTCGGTATAAAATAAAAAAAGCCACTCGTCCATAAGGACAAGCGGCCCGTGTGAATTTAATTTATTAACGTTATGAATTAAACACTAACGCTTGATTGCTGACTTGCTTTAATGGCTTGCTCCAGATCGTAAATAATATCCTGAATATTCTCTGTACCCACAGATAAACGAATCAGCTCCGGATTAACGCCTGCTGCAGTCTGCTCATCTTCTGTCAGCTGTTGGTGCGTCGTACTTGCCGGGTGGATAATCAGTGACTTGGAGTCACCCACGTTAGCAAGGTGAGAGAGCAGTTTGACACTCTCAATTAATTTGCGACCCGCGTCAACGCCGCCTTTGATACCAAAGGTCAGAATGGCTCCCTGGCCTTTCGGCAAATACTTCTGTGCCAGCTCATAGGAAGGGTGACTTGGCAAACCAGCGTAGCTGACCCATTCCACATCCTCATGCTTCTCCAGATATTGCGCCACAGCCAGCGCGTTGCTGCTATGACGTTCTACACGCAGATGCAGAGTCTCCAGTCCTTGAATGAGCAACCATGAATTGAAAGGTGAGATCGTAGCACCAAAGTCACGCAGCAATTGCACACGAGCTTTGATAATATATGCAATTGGTCCAACGGCGTCCGTATACACCACGCCATGGTAGCTGGAATCCGGTTCTGTCAGTCCCGGGAACTTGCCACTCGCTTTCCAGTCGAATTTGCCGCTGTCCACAATAACACCACCAATGGATGTACCGTGACCGCCAATAAATTTGGTGGCCGAATGAACGACAATATCAGCTCCATGCTCGATTGGACGAAGCAGATATGGACTTGGGAATGTGTTGTCTACAATCAAAGGAATGCCATGTTCATGAGCAATAGCTGCCACGGCTTCAATGTCCAGTACGTTGCCTTGCGGATTACCGATCGTTTCCGCGTACAATGCTTTGGTCTTATCCGTAATCGCCGCCCGGAAATTTTCCGGATCGCTGGAATCTACAAACTTTACATCCAGGCCAAGTTTCGGTAGTGTGGTTGAGAACAGGTTGTACGTTCCCCCATACAGACTTGCTGCGGAAACAATCTCGTCTCCGGCACCTGCGATGTTTAAGAGGGAGAACGTAATCGCTGCCTGACCGGAAGCAGTAGCCAAAGCACCAGCGCCTCCCTCAAGCGCAGCAATACGTTGTTCGAACACATCCGTGGTCGGGTTCATCAGACGGGTATAGATGTTGCCAAACTCTTTCAATCCAAACAGATTGGCTGCATGCTCCGTATCACGGAATCCGTAGGATGTTGTTTGGTACAACGGTACAGCACGTGCATGGGTGGTCGGATCAATCTCCTGGCCTGCATGAATTGCCAATGTTTCAAATGAAAGCTCACGCTCGTTTGACATAAATCTGTTTCCTCCCTTAACTTATACGGTTTGGCAAATCCCTAGATGTCATGGCATGATGGCGTATGTTTTCCATATTCTCTCACAAGATGTCGCTTTTGAAAAGAATTATTTCCGATTTTTCCGATGAGAAATGTTAATTATGGATGGCTTACGAACGCTATACCAAAAAAACCTTTGCTCCCGCAAAGGTTCTCCGAATTGTTTGCAACTATCATCTACTGGACTGATGCCTCACTCATTACCGTTTATACCCGAACCCCATTCCATATCTCACGTAAATGCTTGGCCGCTGGAACAGCTTCTTCCGCCGTTACCCCTTCTAGTGAAATATCGATGTGTGGTTTATAGGTCTTTAACAGTTCAAAAAATAACGGATAATCTAAAATGCCCTCGCCGGGCACAGGATTGAACTTCTCCCCTTGCGCATTGAAAGCCACATCTTTGGCATGGATGACAATGATGCGCTGATACAGGGATTCCATCACTTCACGCAGGAATGCAGACTGGTTAGCCACATGCGGCTGTTTGATCAGATTACAAGGATCGAACAGCATGCCTAGATTGGATGAAGGAATCTCTTCAAACAGGCGGATCATATGTTCATGCGTATGCAGCGTATGGGTTGACACAGGCTCAATCGCCGCATGAACGCCCCACTTTTCTGCCTCTTCCGCCAGTTCCTCTACCGTCTCCCGCAGCACCGACCACGCCTTTTCTTCATATCCATCCGGATGAGTATCGTGATACGTATCCAGGCCGCCGGTCTCCGTTGCCACCATGCTGCAACCAAAATCCCGGGCATAGCGCAAATGTTCCTTGAATCGATCCATGTCTGCACGACGTGCCACCGGATCAGGATCAATCGGGTTAATGTAGCAACCCAGTACTGCAATCTTGACCCCGCGCTGTGCGAATTGATCTCCGATCTCATTCGCCAGTCCAGGGCTCAGCTTGCCATTGCCTGAATCCACATCCGACAACGCCTTGGCTAATGCCAGCTGTACCGAATTAAATCCGTTATCCGCGATGGTCTGTGCAAGCTGTGCTGTAGGCTGTTTGCCAAACGTATGCGCAAGAATACCAAGTTTCATGTCACTGCCTCCTTTGCAATCGGACGCTCGCAGGTTTAACGAGCCATCCAGCCGCCATCCACATTCAGTACGTGACCATTCAAATAATCCGAAGCCGCCGATGCCAGGAATACCACCGGTCCTTTCAGATCCTCAGGTGTTCCCCAGCGACCAGCCGGAATCCGTGCCGTGATGTCACGGTAACGATTTTCATCGGCGCGAATCTGAGTTGTATTGTCTGTTTCCATATAGCCTGGTGCAATCCCGTTGATCTGAACGCCTTTACCTGCCCACTCATTCGCGAGTGCTTTCGTTAAACCGGCTACCCCATGTTTACTGGCCGTGTATCCCGGTACGTTAATTCCGCCCTGATAGGACAGCATGGATGCAATGTTGATGATTTTGCCGCTCCCGCGTTCAATCATATGTCTGCCGGCCAATTGGCTCAGGAAAAATACCGTATTCAGGTTAAGACCAATGACATCATGCCAATCCTGTTGTCCGTGGTCAGCTGCAGGCGTGCGACGAATAATTCCCGCATTGTTGACCAGAATATCGATTCTTCCCTGAAAGGCTAATGCCTTCTCAAACACCCCGGTCAGTTCATCCTCACGGCTCAAATCAGCTTCAATCACATAGGCTTTACGTCCGAGAGCTTCAATGGCACGCGCTGTTTCCGATGGATTGGAGTAAGACACCAGCACAACATCTGCCCCGGCTTCAGCAAGGCCAATCGCCATTCCTTGCCCCAGTCCTCCCGATGTACCAGTGACAAGTGCAACTTGTCCGCTTAAATCAAATGGGTTCATGAATGATTCCTCCGCATGCTTAATTGGTATACAAACCCTGTACTTCAGCTTCGGCAGTCACGTAACCACTGTGGAACTGAAGGTCAGCTCTGATAATCCACTTCGATGCCATTTTGCCTGTATAGGGCTGCTGTTTCCTCATCCAGACGACTGTCGCTGATGATGCAATCCAGCTCCGAACAGTGTGCAAAGGTCCGAAGGGCAAATTGTCCAAATTTATAATGATCCACGACGCCATAGACCTGCTGAGAAGCAGAAATCATTGCTTTTTTCAGTGGAACCAGATCTCCTGTGTATATGGAAAGTCCAAATTCAGGATGAAGTGCCGTCGTTGAGATAAACGCTTTATGAATGTTAAGCCCGGAAATGAAGGCCGCCGTATCGTCTCCCACCAGCATATTGCGCACTCTTGCTCCGCCTGGCACAACCAGCCGCACCTGTTCCTTTTTGGTCAGCTCCGCAATAATGAACAGATCATTGGTAACCACAGTAATCGATTGATTGTCCAGGCGCTTCGCCATCTCCAGTGTGGTGCTTCCGCCGTCCAACGCAACAATATCTCCTGGGCGGATATACGCAAGAGCTCGCTCGGCAATCTCCGTTTTCTCGGAATGATGCTTTTCCGTTGCTCCACGACTCGTAAGAATACCATACTGGTCGTTCTGAGCCAGCATCGCACCTCCATGGACACGTACGAGCAATCCCATACTTTCCAGCTTATCGAGATCCTCTCGTACAGTTTTGCCCGTCACCTGCAGCAGCTCACTCAGATCACTGACGGTGACTTCCTGCCGTTCCAGCAGAGCCTCCATAATTTTTTCATGTCTTTTCAATGGATTCATCACAGATCAACTTCCTATACATCTTTATTAAGGTAACAAGTTTAACACATAACACTTCAGGTACAGAAAACCTTCCGATCGCTCTTATCCCCAGATTTTTTTGATCCCCTTCTTCAAGGGGAAAATCCGGTGATAAAGACAAGCTTATGCTTCCGAAGCAGCTTTCTTTCCAGAATGCTTTTAGCTTCGCTTCTTCAGGTCCTTTCTGTCCCCTCCGTTCTCGTGTCTTCTTGAGTTCAACTTAAAAAAGATATTTGTAATTTATTATTTCAGGTCCTTCATTGCCACGCCGTCCATATCCTCGAACGTCTGGTTTTCACCAGCCATTGCCCAGCAGAAGGTATAGCTGCTCGTACCGACACCACTATGGATGGACCAGCTTGGGGAAATGATGGCCTGACGGTCACGTACAACCAGATGCCGTGTTTCGTTTGGCTCGCCCATCATGTGGAATACGACGCCATCTTCCGGCAGGTTCCAGTACAAGTATACTTCGGAACGGCGGTTGTGGGTATGTGCAGGCATGGTGTTCCACATGTTGCCCTTGTCGAGTTCCGTAATGCCCATCACCAGCTGGCAGCTCTGGATCCCGCCTTCTCCCTGGTGGATATAGCGATAAATCGTCCGTTCATTAGAGCTTTCAATGCTGCCGAGATGGTTCGGCTGAGCCTGCTCCTGGGTTGCCTTTTGCGTAGGATACGTATGGTGCGCAGGTGTGGATACAAAATAAAACTGGGCCGGCTGTTCGTTGCCGTTGCTCTTAAATACAACTTCTTTTACACCTCTGCCGATATATAGGCACTCTTTTGCACCGATCTCGTATCCTTGACCGTCAGCTGTCACGGTTCCGTGGCCTCCAACATTAATGATACCGATTTCACGACGCTCCAGGAAAAAGTTCGTTCCGATATCCTTCAGATTCACTTCAAGTGCGATATCCTTGCTTTGAGGTACAGCCGTTCCTACAATATAACGATCTACATGAGAGTATACCGTCACCAATTCATCTGTTGCAAACAGCTGCTCCATCAGGAATTCCTCGCGCAGACGGGCAGTATCATACGTTTTTACTTCATTCGGGTGTGCAGCATATCGGTTTTGCATCATTTATCCATTCCTTTCGTGAGTCAGATAATGTTCATATAAGTTTATTTTAGTTCATTGTGTATCTTTTGTGTACCTTTTTTTATAAAAAAAGAACCCGACGGGGAAATCCCCGTCAGGCTAAGTTAACTTGCGATGGTTTATAGGGCGTAAATAAGTGCCTCGTAAGGAAGCAAACGAAGGGTGCCAGTACTAACCTCATCAGAGGTTGGCCGATTCAGATTGCCAATGACCAAGCGGGCACTCGTGGTTCGATCAGCGAATGAAGCAGGCAGACGATAGGACTGCTCCTGATCCGAATGATTGAGAATGACAAGCCATGTCTCTCCATCCAGACTGCGGCTATAGGCATATACATGCTCTTCCCCTGCCGATTGGTCACGATAATCTCCATAGACCATAACCGCGTGCGTTTTACGCAGGGCGATCAGTTGCTGATAATATGCAAATATGGAGTCCTGCGCGGCCAAATCCCGCTCCACATTAATTTCTTCGTAGTTGGGATTCACCTGCATCCAAGGCTGACCTTCGGTAAACCCGGCGTGCTTGGTGCTGTCCCACTGCATTGGTGTGCGGGAATTATCCCGGCTCAGCGGCTGAAGACTGCGAAGCACTTCATCTGGCGCACGGCCTTTGCCTATCTCTTCCTTATACTTGTTCTTCATGGCAATATCATGATATTCATCAATGGAAGAGAACCGGACACCCGTCATGCCGATCTCCTCTCCCTGGAAAATGTACGGTGTGCCCGGAAGGGTATGAATCATGGTCGCCAGTTGTTTGGCTGATTCCACACGGTATTGTCCATCATTGCCGTACCTTGAAACCTGTCGTGTGTGATCGTGATTGTTCAGGAACTGGGAGTTCCATCCTTCATTGCGGAACGCTTCGTACCAGCTCTCCTGAATTTCCTTGTACCGTGCCAGATCCCATGTAGGCATGTCATCTGCCACCTGGAAGTGGAATAATGTATGCAGCTCTTTCCGGTTATCCCCCACATACAGAAGGCCATCCTCTGGTGTGACAAACGGAATTTCCCCCACAGTCATGATGTCATAATGCTGGAGAACCTCCCGGTTCATTTCCTGCAAATATTCATGAATGCCCGGATTATTGCCCAGATAATCAATATGCTCCGGGTGCTCCGCATCCGGGAAGCCTTCCAGCTTGGCCAGCAAATTAATGACATCCATGCGGAAGCCGTCAATGCCCTGATCCAGCCAGAAACGCATCATCCGATAAATCTCCTGACGCAGTTCAGCATTTTCCCAATTCAGATCAGGCTGCTCCTTGGCAAAGGAATGGAAATAATACTCCCCTGTCCGCTCGTCATAAGTCCATGTCGACGGTTCGAAATAGGAACGCCAGTTGTTCGGCGGGCCATCCGTCTTACCCGGCTTCCAAATATACCAGTCCCGTTTCGGATGATCGACGGATGAACGCGATTCCGCAAACCATGCATGCTGCTCTGATGTATGATTGACCACCAGATCCATAATGAGCTTCATGCCCAGTTCATGGACCTTGTCCAGTAACTGCTTAAACTGCTCCATCGTTCCGGCTTTCGCCATAATGCGGTAATAATCAGCGATATCGTACCCGTTGTCTTTATCCGGTGATTCATAAATCGGATTAAGCCAGATGACATCAATACCTAGACTTTTGATATAGTCGAGCTTGAGCATCAAGCCTTGCAAATCCCCGATGCCATCCCCATTCGCATCCAGGAAGCTCCGCCAGTAGACCTGGTACACAACGGCTTCTTTCCACCACGCCCGGTTCATGCTGCATCTCCCCTTTCTCGCATTACTTTACTTCATTAAACTTCTTTCAGCGAGTTCTCTCTCAATGTGCTTACCAGAAAAGACAGCGTTAGCTGTGTCGTATCCTTCAACACCACGTCCGCTCCGGAACCTTTGAGCACAGCTTCTTCGCCAATACCCACAGCGATCATGCCTGCGGCTTTGATGGCCTCAACGCCCGCCTGCGCATCCTCGATGCCGATGCAGGCCTTCACGTCAGCACCCACTTCTTCTGCTCCTCGCAGGAACAGATCAGGTGCGGGTTTGCCGTGTGGTACCGAATCCGGATGTACCACATACCGGAACAGCGAATCCAGCTCCAGCGCCTTCAAAATTTGGGGTGCGTTTTTGCTCGCGGAGGCGATGACCGCCGGAATGCCGGAGGCTTGCAGCTCAAGCAGCAATTCCCGAATTCCAGGGTAGGTGTGTTCCGGTGTCAGCGAGTCCAGCAGCGATACATAATGTTCATTTTTACGGCTTGCGAATTCTTCCTTTTCCTCTGCCGAATACGTATTTTCTTTACCACCCAGACGCAAAATGCGCTCCAGCGATTCCCCGCGGCTAATGCCCTTTAACTGCTCGTTGAACTCGCGGTCAAACGGGATGTCCAGCTCTTCTCCAAGCTGCTTCCATGCAACATAATGGTACTCTGCCGTATCGGTGATGACACCATCCAAATCAAAAATAACGGCTTGAAGTGCTCCGTTCCCTTTCATCTTTCCGTTCCTCCCCATGTCATTGCTCTAGATAAGTTCAACTAAAAGTTATTTACACTGGCCACTACGATGACAGAACAACCTTTCGATCGCTGTTATCCCGAGATTTTTTTGATATCCTTCTCAGAAGGGAAAATCCGGGGATAAAGGCGAACGCGCTGCTTCTTCAGGTTATTTCTGCCCTCTCCGTTATCGTGTAAATGTTTAGTTGAACATTATAGTTGCCATTCAATTCGTTTCTCGTTGCTTTCCCGTCTCTCACCCTTCCAGTCCAGAACGACCGTCCAGCCTGATTCGTTGAAAATGCTCGCAACCCGTTTGCCCTCACGGGATTCAAAATGAATATTGAACTCTGCTTCGCCTACCATCAGATGCTCCAGACTGCACTTCTTGTCAGCCCACGCCTGTGGCAATACAGGTGATATCGTCAACTGGCGCTTTTGTGCTTCCGGCTGAACTCCGAAGAAATGCCGTACTACAGGCACGGCAAATGCATAGATCGTCCATGCCTGCACTACACAGCCGTAGTCCGGGGACATCTCCGAGAACGAACCCGGCAGTACACGTGAGAAGCTTTTCCCCATCCGGCGCAGCAAATCCAGCGCGTGATCCGGATGCCCGTAAGCCGCTTCGGCAACGGCATGCGCTCCGGTAGAGATTGTCATCGTACCCTGTTGATACATGGCAGCAAGATAAGTACCGTATTCACCGATGAAGTCCCGGTTCCGCATCGCTTCCAGAGCACGCTGTGCTTTATCCTGATCGGCAATTCCCGCTTCCATCGGCGTAACAATAACCCAGTTTTTGTTCAGCAGCCAGCCACGATCATTCTGATCGTCTCCCGCATCAGCCAACAATCCTTCCACGTACTCCCGGTAGTCTGTGATCCCCTGCTTTTCAGCGAGAGAAACCATGTAATCCACCTTGGGCACAATATCGGAAATAGGTGCAACCGCATCCGCATAAAGGCTATCTTTTTCGGACCAATACACATCATTCACCGCGCGTACCGCTTGTTCCGCGAGTTTTTGATAGGTCTGGTGCCGCTTCGTTTCACCCAAATAGAGACTCATGTGCTCTAGCGCCTGAAGAGCCTTCGCTGTATATACGGCACTATCAATCAGCTCCATATTCAAGCCGGCAATCTCGATGATACCGTAACCGGAAGGGAACAGATCTCCGTCCGGATCCATCTCGTCCAGCAGCCAGTCGATGCCCTGAATACAGTAGTCGTAATGCTCGCGCAGAAGTGCATCGTCCCCCGTCCACAGGAACATTTCCCATACAAAGGCGATATAGTGTGCCGTCTCCTGCGTGTTTCCGCGATTAGATACGGCTCCGATCGTAGTCACTTCATGCACAAAACGTCCATTACCATTTGCTTCTTTCGATTTCTCCAGCAACAAATTCAGCGTATCACGCACCAATTGATGGTCTCCCGTAGCAAGCACACCCTGAAGCGCATACGTACTATCACAGCCGAACCACCACGGATACGTGGGTCCACCTGCCGTCAATCCGCGACCGATTCCGTCCACTTGCTGTACCAGCCACTGATTATTGCGCTTCACCCAGGCAAATTGCTCGTTCAGCTCATCTTCACCTTCAATGGTAAGCACTGAGCGCTGATCCAGCTTATCGTAGAACTGCTGCTTCTGCTCTTTCAAACGAACGTGGTCACGTTCAATGACTGCATAAGTCTGCTCACAAGCTTCACGGGACGACTCTGACCCGGCAACAAATAACCGGAAGCGGAACACATCCTTCTCCTCCAGCGAGCACTCTGTTACAAAAGAAATCCCTGTGCCTTTGCCTGCCGTCAGTTCCGGTCCATAAATCTCAGGCCCAACTGTCATTTCCGTTCCCGGCAGGTCACTGCCAATCATGGCATACCAGTCTTGGGCGTCATCTTTTACGATGACCTTGCGTGAAGAAATGGCTTCTGCCGTTTCACCCACTCCTGGGATGATTCCGATCTCATCGGAATACCAGACCGGACGTAGATCGGTACGTGACAGCAGTTCCAGCTTGAGCCGGGTTGTTCCTTTGCCGTAAGCGCTGATCTCATACTCTGCGACCATGCCTTTTTCATAATCAGGGGCAAATTGACTGCGTTCGATGGATACCGGAATGTGACTCAAACCATGATCATAATCGAAACGGCTTCCACCCCATGATTCGCTTGTAAATCCGTCTGCCCTTGCCCATACGGCAATGTTGCGATCGAGATCGGTTACCTTCAGCCAGAAACCGTCCAGCAGCTTGATCGGATGAAGCCATACACCGCCCATTTCGTTAGCCATATGATGCCCGAAATCAGGAAAATATCCGTCCTGGGTACCGCAAATTTTTACGTATTCACCTGCGTTATAATACAAATTAAATGGATGTCTGCTTGTTAATGTGGCCATGGTTGTCCTCCTCTGCGGTTTGGCTCACCGCTTATCTCTTCTGTAATATGGACGATTAGCCCTTGATTGCAGAAGAGATGGAAATGCCTTCAATAAAGTATTTTTGTGCAACAAAGAATACAATAAGTGGTGGAAGCATAATCAGCATCGTCGCAGCCATCAGCATGTTCCATTCCACGTTATAAAGCCCTTTGAACATGGACAATCCGAGAGCCAGCGTATATTTCTCACTGGAGTTCAGATAAATGAGCGGTCCCTGGAAGTCATTCCATACACCCATAAAGGTAAAGATAGAAACAGCAATCAGCGGCGGCATAGACAACGGCAGCATGATTTTGGTGAAAATCTGCATTTTGTTGGCTCCGTCCACAAAAGCGGACTCATCGAGATCCCGCGGAATACCGCGCATGAATTGACGGATCAGGAAGATGTTGAATGCCCCGCCCCCGAAGAATGCAGGAATAATGAGTGGTAAAAATGTATCAACCCAGCCGATTTCCTTGAACATGATGAACATCGGAATCATCGTTACCTGCGAAGGCAGCATCATCGTCGCCAGCAGCACCAGGAACAGCGTGCGTTTGCCGCGGAAATTAAACCGGGCAAAACCATACGCACATAGGGCAGACGAGAACACGGTACCGACTAATACCGGAATCAGAATAATCAGCGTATTTTTCAAAAATGTAAAAAACGGGATGGCCAGAACGGCATTTTTATAGTTGGACCACATCCATACAGCCGGAAAAAAATCATCTTTGAACACCTCGGCAGGCGTTTTAAGAGACGTTGCAAACGTCCATAACAGCGGGATCAGCACGACGGCCGCACCAGCGAGAAGCATGAGCATAGAGAATAGTTTCGAGTAGACCGGTTTCCGTGTCGTTGCTTGATTCATCATTTGTCCTCCTCTCAATCCTTTTCGTTATCGCCCTGGTAATAGACCCACATCGAAGAACTGCGGATGACCAGCAACGTAAACGCCAGAATGATGATGAACAATACCCAAGAGAGTGCCGAAGCATAACCCATTTCAAAATCGGTAAAAGCTTTATTGTACAGGTACAAGTTGTAGAACAGGGTCGAGTTAAGCGGTCCCCCGTTGGTCATAACAAATGCTTGTGTGAAATACTGGAATCCGCCGATGATACCCATAATAACGTTGAAGAAAACCGTTGGAGAAATCATAGGCAATGTAATGTTGAAGAACCTTTGAAATGGTCCCGCCCCATCCAGATTGGCAGCTTCATACAGCTCTTCGGGAACTCCCTGCAAGCCGGACAAATAAATGATGATCGTGTTGCCGACACCCCACAACCCCATGACAATCAGTGCGCCCAGTGCATAGCTCGGGTCTTGAAGCCAAGCCGGCCCCTGTACTCCGAAAAAGCCAAGCGCACGGTTCAGAATCCCATATTCCGGATTGAAAATCATAATCCACATCATGGATGCCGCTACAGCCGGAATAACAGATGGCATGAAATAGATCAATCGGAAAAATTTCATGCCTCTGTTCCGCATATTCAGCAGCAAGGCGATTAGCAGAGAAGCTACTTGATACAGCGGTACGGATACCAACGCAAAAATAAAGGTAACTTTCAACGATTGGTAGAACAGCTCATCATGGAACATCGTTTTGAAGTTATCCAGACCGACCCATTCGATCGACTTTACGCCGGTAATAATATCCCATTTGCTAAAAGCCAGCAGCAGGGAAAACAACATTGGACCAATGGTAAAGAGCAACAAGCCTATAAGCCAAGGTAAAATGAACCAATACCCGGCACGCTCGGATTTAGAATTACGCATAGCTGCCTCCTTGATGAAGAGGGTGAATCAGCATGGCCGCCGACTCACCCGCATGGTTTTTACTTGATTTTGCTGTCAACATTCTTCGCAGCTTCATCCAGAGCGCCTTTGACATCCTGTTTGCCAAGCAGCACTTTTTCCAGTGCCTTGGTGAATTCTTCAACAAACACAGGTCCGTTTGTAGAACGCATGGTTACCGGTTTTTTAGCATAATCCATCATTTCGATGACCGGTTTGTCTGCTACTTCTTTGGCTTTGACTTCGTCCAGTTCTTTCACAGTTGCTGGCAATACTTTACCGTTCGCAGAGCGAAGCTTCTGTGCATCTGTGCCCGAGAGCCATTTCACGAGTTCGTATGCAGCTTCTTTATTTTTACCAGCTGCGTTAATCGCCCAACCCGCACTTGCGATGATGCTTGAACGAGTACCGTCCGTATTTTGTGGAATCAGTGCAGAACCATATTGAACATCGGATTTGTCGAGATCACCCTTGATCCAACGACCTGTAATCATCATGGCGAGCTTGTCTGTCATGAACATCGATGAATCTCCGCCAAGTGTTTCGGAATCCAGTGGTGTCGGGGATACACGGCTATCTCCTTGAGACCAGGAAACGTATTGATCCATTGCCGCAATCGTTTTGTCACTGTTCATGTAACCTTCAGCAGCCGTTCCATCCTCATTCGCGATGTCTGTACCGTAATCCCAAAGGTACGTATAGATTGGATATTCCCATTTACCAGCATTGAATCCGAATTGCGTATATTTATTACCATCTTTTTTGGTCAGTTTTTGTGCAGTTGCGATCATGTCATCCCATGTCCACTCATCTGTTGGATAAGGGATTCCCGCTTCGTCAAACATGCGTTTGTTGTACCACAGGGCAAGTGGGTTGAAATCTTTAGGCAAATAGTATTGCTTGCCTTCGATTTTCATATTTTCAATCAGATCCTTTTGGAAAATATCCAGATTAAAAGAAGTATCTTTGCTCAGATAATCATCAAGTGGTTCAATTACACCTTTATCAACGTATTTGTAGTAGTCGCCTTCACCAACCAGAAATACGTCTGGTGCTTGACCGGCTGCCAGGGATGTAGTGAGCTTCGTTCCATAACCTTCACTTGGAATTGGCTCAAACTTCACTTCGATATCCGGATGTGCCGCATTAAACTCTTCAGCAAGTTTTACTTCATCCGCACCGGAGTTGACATCTCCCCAAACCGAGAAGGTAAGCTTCACTTTTTCTGCTTTGCCTCCCTCCGCACTGTTGCTTCCACCTGAAGAGCAAGCAGACAATACCAAAACCAAAACAAGCATCATGACCAAACTTGCGGACCCTTTTTTCATTTGAATGACCTCCCACATGGATTTATATTAAACCAAGGTTTGAAACCGTTTGCTGAAAGTAACTTGCTGACCGGACAGAAGGAGAGAAATTTCTTCCTCTGCATCACTCTCGATTAGAATACCCTCGGGCGTGATTGTGATATGCAACAACTGGTTTTGCCAGTAGAGCGGGAATTTCAGGCTGCTCCAGGACTCAGGCAGCTTTGGATCGAGGTGAAGCTGACCATCCAACATACGAACTCCGGCAAATCCCATCACAACACATTCCCATATTCCGCCCAGAGAAGCGGAGTGGATGCCTGCATCCGAAGAGTGCATATGCGGTCCCAGATCAATCTCGGACGCCCGACGGAACAGATCGTAAGCGAGCGGACGGTTACCGAAGTCACTGGCAAGGATACTGTGCGTCGACAGGGACAATGAGGAATCATGCAACGTTTTTTCCTCGTAGTAATCGTAGTTGGCACGTTTGATATCCGGTTCGAATTTATTCTCAAGCAGGAAGAACAGCATCATGATGTCAGCCTGCTTCGAAATTTGCATTTCACCA
Source organism: Paenibacillus sp. 11B (assembly GCF_030487755.1). Classification (NCBI taxonomy): domain Bacteria; kingdom Bacillati; phylum Bacillota; class Bacilli; order Caryophanales; family Paenibacillaceae; genus Paenibacillus; species Paenibacillus sp. 11B. The sequence continues at coordinate 68,733 of NZ_JAUKNS010000004.1, forward strand.
ACCTGATCCAGGTTGTAGTCATTGAAGATGCTGGCGACTTTGGTCTGATTTTTATAAGGAGTAAGATCAATGACTTTCTTCTGCAAGTAAGTATCATCTTGTGGAATAAGTCCTTGCTCATTTGGCCCTGGCAGATACATCTGGTCCAGCTTGTTCCATGCTTCCCGAGCAGATGTCAGATCAAGCTTCGCCGACAATGCCTTGAGCAACTCTGGTTTCTCCTGTTGAAGCTTCTCAAAATATTGAATGGCCAGCTCCATATTAAAGTGAGCCATATGGTTAGTGAATGCATTGTTGTCCACATGTTCCTTATATTCATCCGGTCCAACAACCTCATTGATGTGATAGCGGCCCTTGGCCTCATCCCACTCCAGACGGCTGGCCCAGAACGTTGCTGTGTCAAAAATGATCTCGTAACCATATTGATCCATAAACGCTTCATCCCCGGTAGATTGCACATAATGCCAAACGGCATAAGCAATATCGGAGGTGATGTGCTGTTCAATGAAGCCCGACCAGATTTTCGTCTGTTCGCCGGTTACGATATCTACATCTCCCCATACCGGTGTAACTTCGCCATCTTCGATCCAGGCAGCTTCCCATGGGTACATGGCTCCTTCGAATCCGTTCTCCTTGGCTTTGCTTCTGGCTCCATCCAACCCCTGATATCGATATTCCAGCAAGGATCTTGCGATCTTGGGGTTGCTGTAGATGAAGAATGGAAGGATGAAGATTTCCGTATCCCAAAAGGAATGTCCCTTGTACCCTTCGCCACTTAACCCTTTGGCGCCGATTCCCATGCGATTATCATGAGCAGGTGTCATAATGACGAGGTGGTAAATGGCAAAACGAATGGCAAGCTGGTCATATCCGCTTGTGCTGTCCACCTCAATGTTGTACGTGGACCAGGTATCCGCCCAGGCGTTAGCGCTTTCACGAAATAGCTGATCATACCCTTTTTGTGATTCCTGCTTCAGCTCTGTCAGCGCCGATTCACGCATTTGCTCCAGTGAATATCCACCGTCTCTGTAAACCAGATCACGGCTGGTATGCACATTCGAGATTTTCTCCAGTGTCACCGATTGTCCGGCTTCCACGGTCAATGTGCCTTCAATACCTACCTTGCGGCGTCCCATCGTTTGACGCAATTCCGGCTCAACCTTTTCACCATTCAGCTGCCAGTGGTGCACCGTATTGGTTACAAAATCAACTGCCGATTGTGTCGTCGTTGACGTCATTTGAATATAAGTCTTTTCAAATATCCGTTTTTCGCCTTCCGTGAAATGCTGCGCACCCGAGTTCGTCCATTGTCCATTAATACCGGACGCAATGTGAACATGCGCTTGTCCATCCAGTGGCTTGATGCTTACGGATGAACCAACCAGATGACGGTTGCTCAAGGAAACAAAGCGGCGGAATTGAAGATCAAAGCTTTCTCCTGTCGGGCTCTGCCAGACTACATTACGGGTCAGCTCACCGTTCTTGAGATTCAGTTGACGACTGTAGCTAATCGTTCTTCCTTTTTCCAAGCTGAAGGTTTCCCCATTAAGAGTGATTGAAAGCTCCGTCACATCTGCTGCATTGGGGAGTTCTGTTACTTCATGCTCGTCAAATTTATTGAACGTTCCAGTCACGAACCAGTTCCGTACCTGTCCAACATAATTTTCGTCCGTTGCGGAGCGAAGCCCCATGTAGCCGTTTCCAAGTGAAAGCACAGCCTCGCCTTTCCCTTGATGAGCCGGATCAAACCCCGTTTCAGTTACCAGCCAGTTACTCCATTCTCCTTGTCCTGCATCGTATTTCAGCAATTTGTATTCCCCCTATGTCTATCTTATGTTGTATCCGAAACGTTTTGGATTAGAGTGAAAATAATACCGAAACGTTTCGGATATAATAAAACATTTCGGTGCTCTTCTCTTCTCATTTCATTTTGCAATACCTCGCGAACGTATTCTCAGCTAAACTCAGCGACCTGGTTTGGCTGTCGAGGATCTCAAAACCAATTCATTTTGCAAAATATTAAATTTGGGGCTATCTTCCGATTTCAGCATGCCCATCAGCAGGTTTGCAGCCTCATGTCCCAACTGATACATATTCTGTCCGATGGTCGTGAGTGGTGGTTGAAAATAGGCGGCTGTTGGAATGTCGTCAAATCCAACTATAGACAATTCATCCGGTATAGAGATGCCTAGTTCATTCGCAGCCTTCATTACACCCAGAGCCATCATGTCGCTTGCACAAAAGATTGCGGTAATTTCCGGGTAAGCCTTTAACAATTCAGAAGCTTGTTGCTGTGCTTCCTCTTCCGTAAAATTCCCGTTTACAATACATTCAGGCTTCAGGCTTAATCCTGCATTGCGCATTGCATCGGAATATCCTTCATAACGCTCCTTGGATACAAAAGCCTCGGGGTAACCGTTCACCATGGCAATCTGCCGATGCCCCAAACCAATAAGGTGCTCTACAGCAGCCTGTGCACTTTGTTTATGATTTGTTGATACAAAACCAACATACTCACTGTGAATGGGTATATCAATCAATACACAAGGAATGTCACTGTCCAATACTTCCTGCAAATATGGATCATCCGTTTTCACTCCCTGAAGAATGACACCATCCACTTTTCGTTCCCTGCACAGCTGTGTGTACGTTTTCATCTTTTGCTTCGCTGTATTCGTGCTAAACAAGATCAGATCATAATCTGAGTTGGCAGCGCTGTCATTAATACCGCAAAGCACTTCGAAAACAAAGTTGTTATCGATGTTTTTGTACGTCATGCCTGATACGAGCAACCCCAGCGTTTTGGTTTCCTTCATGACCAGGCCTCTCGCTAGACCATTTGGACTATAGTTCAGGGTTTCGGCGGCTTCCTTAATCAGTTTGCGCGTACTATCGCTGACGTCCGAGTACCCATTCAATGCTCTGGATACAGTCGTAATCGAAAATCCCGTCATTTGTGATATGTCTTTAATTGTAGCCAATTGCTTTCCTCCAAAACGTTTCGGATTACTTATATTTCTGAGTATACGGATTCAAGAAAAAAAATCAAGAACTATTTTCGACAATATTCTCATCTTTTATAAACGCGGAAAGTCTCCTTCCTTAATCTACCCGCAATCAGTATAAACAAATGGGTAAAAAAAATCTCCCGACCTTTTAACTAAAGTCGGGAGATCCGTTAATCTATTGCAAAAACATTTCGATAAAGATTCAATACAACTTAATGTGCAACTGTATTGTTCAACATGATCCAGATGGAACCAATAACGATGGTCAACATGATCAACAGACCAAAGATCAAAGCCATTACATTCCAACGCGGCTTCTCCGATTCACGGATATGCATGAAGAAGAAGAGTTGAACCACAAACTGAAGTCCTGCTGTTACCAGAACGACACTCAGCGTTGCTGTTCTGCCCATCATGTCATTCAGTACCACTACCAAAGGGATAATGGTCAGAACAACGGACAGAATGAAGCCGATGACATAGGACTTGAGTGAACCATGCTGTTCGTGCCCATGGGACTCATGTGAGTTATGCTCTGCCATCTACATCACCCCCATCAGATAGACGATCGACAGGAGGAAAATCCAGACGACGTCCAAGAAGTGCCAGTACAAGCTGATTACGTTGATTTTACCGCGAGTTACATCGGTAATTCCACGTTTTTTCAGTTGCAGCATCAATCCGATCATCCAGATCAGACCGAGCGATACGTGAAGTCCGTGAGTACCCACGAGGGTAAAGAACGCACCAGAAGATGCACTCGTTGTATAACTGAACCCTTCATGAATCAACTCAACAAACTCCATTACTTCCAGGGCGATAAAGCTCGCACCCAGAACAGCTGTAACCGCCAGCCAGCTGATTAATTGCTTCACCTTGCCTTGGTTCATGGCAAGAACCGCAAGTCCACTTGTAAATGAACTTGTGAGCAAGATAAATGTCTCGGCAATAACGCCAGGCATTTTGATCAATTCAGACAACACCGGTCCGCCCGCCGAATTGTCACGCAACACAATAAAGGTTGCGAACAATACGGAGAACAGGATAACGTCGGAAATCAGGAAGAACCAGAATCCGAGTATTTTTAATTCTTGCGGGTCATGGTGACCATGGTCATGATCGTGTGTATGGTCATGACCGTGCTTTGCGGCTGCTTGAGCCATTTATACCGACCCCCTTAACGACGCTTCGGTACGCTTAATTTCGTCAACCGGAATATAATAATCCGTATCGTATGAGAATGAACGAGCGATCATGCAGATCCCTACGCCAGCGAGTCCAAGAATTGCCATCCACAGCCATCCGAATACAAAGCCGAAACCGGCGATGAACCAGAATATAGACATGATGAACGGAATCGCGGAATTTTTAGGCATATGAATCGGCTCAAGCGGCTGTTCAGGTGGATAGATGCCTTTAGCACGACGTTCTTTCTCTTCCCACCACTCATCAATATCATCTCCGCGCGGTGTAATGGCGAAGTTATATTCAGGAGCAGGTGAAGGAATTGACCACTCGAGCGTACGACCACCCCATGGATCGCCGGATGCTTTGAGTGATTTGTATTTCCGAACGCCGTCTGCGATTTGTGCAACCTGGAACAAGAATCCGACACCCATCAGGAATGCCCCGATTGTGGATACAAAGTTCAGTTCCCACCAGCCGGTATCCCAGCCATAGGTGCTCAGACGACGTGTCATCCCCATCAAACCGACAGCGTACTGCGGCATGAAGCAGACATAGAAACCGATATTCCAAGTCCAGAAAGCCCATTTGCCCAGTTTTTCCGGGAGTTGGAATCCGAACATTTTAGGCCACCAGTAGTACAGACCTGCAAAGTATCCGAATACTACGCCACCAATCAATACTTGGTGGAAGTGGGCAATCAGGAAGTAACTGTTGTGGAACTGGAAGTCAGCAGGTGCAACGGACAACATAACCCCCGTCATACCACCGACGATGAAGCATGGTATAAATGCCAATGTCCATAACATCGGGGTATCCATGCGTATCCTACCCCTGAACATCGTAAACAGCCAGTTAAATATTTTAACCCCTGTTGGTATGGCAATCAACATCGTTGTTATGGCGAAGAATGCATTGACGTCCGCTCCCGAACCCATCGTGAAGAAGTGATGCGCCCATGTAAAGAAGGACAGGAAGCTAATGATCAGCATCGCAAATACCATCGATTTGTAACCAAACAATTTTTTCTTCGAGAATGTACTTACAATCTCGGAGAACACACCGAATGCCGGCAAGACCACAATATATACCTCAGGGTGACCCCACATCCAGATCAAGTTGATATACATCATCGGATTACCGCCCAAATCAAGTGTGAAGAAATGCGCCCCCGCAAACCTGTCGAGGAAGAGCAAAGCAAGTGTCACGGTCAAGATTGGGAATGCAAACAGAATGATAATACAAGTGGAGAATACCGACCATGTAAACATCGGCATTTTCATCCATTTCATGCCTGGCGCACGCATTTTAATGATGGTAACCAGGAAGTTGATACCGGTAGCCAGGGAACCGATACCCGAAATCTGAATACCCCATATATAGAAGTTCTGTCCCACCCCCGGGCTATGCGATAGCTCCGATAAAGGCGGATAACTGAGCCAGCCTGCATCCGGTGAGCCACCGATAACGAAGGACAGGTTGAACAGCATTGCTCCCAGGAAGAATAACCAGAAGCTCAATGCATTCAGGAACGGGAACGCAACGTCCCTTGCCCCGATTTGAAGCGGTACAATAACATTAAATAAACCGAACATAAACGGCATCGCCATGAACAGGATCATGATCGTACCGTGAGTCGTAAAGACCTGATTATAATGCTCGGGATGTAAGAAATCCATGTTAGGCATAGCTAGCTGAAGACGCATCATCAGTGCATCCACACCACCACGGAAAAGCATGATAATGGAAGCAATAATATACATAATACCGATCTTTTTGTGATCGACGGTAGTTAACCAGTTACGCCAGAGCCAGCCCCATTTTTTGAAATAAGTCAGCACCGCTACGATGGTAATCATCGTAATTCCGATCGCCACGTCCGCACCATAAATCAGCGGATCACCGGTAACGAAAAACTCCGATGCAAACTCCTTAAGTCTCTCTAACATTGGGGGCCTCCTTTCGAATCTTTAGTTAGCACTCTTGTCCACGCCGTTCGTAGTAATTTCTTTGGTACCTGAAGCTTCATCCGAACTTCCACCATGTTTGCTGTGGGCACTTTGACCGTCAACAACATACTTGGTCACGATGTCCTGGAACAGCCCTTCTGGGAAGGAAGAATAATAAGCTACATTGCTTGTTCCCGGTTCCGCCAGAGTTTTATATGTCTCTTGCGTCAGCGGTTGAGATTGCTGCTTCACTTCTTTCACCCATTTGTCGAAGTCTTCTTCCGAAGTAGCATTGACATCAAAGCGCATTTGGGCAAAGTGTTCCCCGGTAAAGTTGGCACCTGAACCCCAATATTGACCTTCATGATCAGCTTGCAAGTACAAGGTCATCGCCATACCCGACATCGTATAAATCTGTCCACCAAGCTGCGGGATCCAGAACGAGTTCATCGGTGAATCCGCGGTGAGCTCAAATTTAACGGGCCGGTCTGCCGGGATATTCAACGTGTTGACCGTTGCAATACCTTGCTCCGGATACATAAACAGCCATTTCCAGTCCAGTGAAGAAACTTGAATGGTAACCGGTGCTTTCTCGGAAGCCAATGGCTTCGAAGGTTCCAGATCATAGGTGTAGCGAATCGTTACAACCGCCAGCAATCCAATAATAATAATCGGAACGGTCCACCAAATTGCCTCCGCTTTTGTGCTATGAGACCAGTTAGGCTCATATGCAGATTTATTGTCCGGTTTGTCGCGGTAACGCCATACAATTACTGCAGACAAAATCAATACAGGCACAATAACGACTGCACACAGAATTGTCGAAATGACAATTAAATCTCTCTGCGAAGCGCCAACAGGCCCTTTCGGATCCAGAACAACGTACTGCCCGCCTGCCAGCATTGGCCAGACAATCAATGCAATTGTAACCAACGTCAGGACAACCGGAATGATTATCCGAATTAGCGACCTAGGTTTCTTGTTCATCTTGATCCCCTCTCCTTAAATTCGCTCATACTGAAAAAACAGTATACTACTCTCTTCCTTCTAAAGATATCAGAAATGAGCAACTTTTTTGTTCATGTTAACAAATTTGTCGATTTTACACCTAAAATGTGTGAATTTTTTCTCACAAATCACTTGCATACTTGATATTTCCTCATTGTAATCTTTACACTTCAAGTCACAAAATAAAACCCTTTGCAGTCCCGTTGAACATGATCAACGAATCCGCAAAGGGCTTTATTGACTGGGATTCCGGGTGCTCATCCAGTCTTATTATGAACGAATTAACGCAGGATTATTTAATCGGCGCCTTCGTCTTCCCGGCGTGTATGAACAAGTCCAATCGATTTGGCAATAACATAAATAAATACACTGCCAACCAAGAAACCGATACCGACCATTAATCCGAGGTTGCGATCATTAAAATCATTCAGGTTGATCAGGCACATAACTACTCCCGTAATAAGAGCAATCCAAGCCAGAACTGTCATCGTTAACACCGCACGCCGCATATTTTTATCTTTGCGCTCCAATTGGCTTACCATTGCTGTCTTCGATGCCATAGTAAACACTTCCTTTTCCCTTTTTGTAAGTGCTTTCCTTATACCAATATACCACATCAGTATGATTTTTAGTCAACAAATGTTCAAATTTATTTCGCAATTTGGACACTTTATTTGTATTTTGGCTGTTGACAAGGATCAGATCACTTCTACTTACTTCTTATAACCCAAAATCGCTCGTCTCATAACATGAAACAGTCCAGACCTTATGAAACCTTTATGAACATTAAGGGTCTTTGCTGAAATAAAATAAAAAAAGACGGTGCCTCGGATTTTCCGAAGCCACCGTCTTTTCTTCTGAGTAAACATAAATATCCTGCATCTAACCATTAACCAAATGTTATTATTTCATTTAATTCGAGTTTCCAACCAATTATTTTTGATGACATTCTGATACCAATAGAAGCTTTCTTTGGGTGTTCTGACCAAGGAACGGAAATCCACATGCACAAGACCAAAGCGCATACGGTATCCTTCCGCCCATTCAAAGTTATCCATCAAAGACCAAGCCATGTAGCCTTTCAGGTTGATCCCATCGTTGATAATCCGATGAATTTGCGCCAAATGCTGCTCATAATATGCAATTCGGCGATCATCATTTATTTTACCGTTCTCCAAATCATCATTGATGCAAGCACCATTTTCTGTGATGTAAACATCCACATTTCCGTATTTTTGCAAATAGTGCATGAACTCATACAATCCGCGTGATTCCACAGGCCAACCAATATCGGTCTTGGTAAGTCCCATATCGACCTCTTCGGATTGCAATGCACCCGCCTCAGGATTGAAACGATTGATTCCCATGGTGTAGTAGTTAATTCCTAGAAGATCAATGGGCTGCGAGATAATTTCCATATCGCCTTCCTGAATCGGGACAGTTGCACCAGCCTTTTCAAACCAGTCAACCATAAATTGTGGATAAGCTCCTTTGTAGATCGGATCCAGGAACCAATCTGTATTCAGTGCAATCGCCCGATCACACGCTGCCTGATCTTCCGGAGATTTGCTGTAAGGCTCAGCCCAGCATACATTGGGAGCAATACCAATCTGTCCTGTTGTTCCCAAGCGACGGAACGATTGAACGGCTTTACCATGGGCAACCAACAGTCCGTGAGCAACATTAATCGATGTTTGCAGGTCCTTGTTGCCAGGAGCATGAATACCGAGCAGGTTGGACAGAAACGCAATACACCAGGGTTCGTTGAAGGTTAGCCAAAAATTGATTTTTCCGGAAAACTCCTTGAAGATGACTTCAGCATATTTGACAAACGCATCCACCGTCCTGCGGTTGCCCCATCCTCCAATATCCTCCAGCGTCTGAGGCAGGTCCCAATGATACAACGTACAGAAAGGTTCGATTCCCGCTTCAAGCAGCTTATCCACGAATCGATGATAGAAGTCCAACCCTTCCCGATTGATCTCGCCGTCTCCATCCGGAACAATACGCGGCCAGGCGATGGAGAACCGATAGGTATTTATACCAAGCTTTTTCATCAGCTCGATATCTTCCTCGTAGCGATGGTAGCTATCACAAGCCACATCACCATTGTCTCCATTAAACACTTTGCCAGGCGTACGAGCAAACGTATCCCAGATGGACACCCCGCGCCCGCCTTCCTGCGCTGCACCTTCTATTTGATAAGAAGCTGTTGCTGTTCCCCAGCGGAAATCTTGTGGAAATTGAAAAATTGTCATCGTTTACTCCTCCGTCTCATGATGACACGCGGATCCTCTGTCCTGCGGTCATGGTTAAAATAACTACATAATCACCTTGAGGTGTAAGCTGCGCCTTGGCCTTGTCGTTTCCTTCCACATGCAGTGGAAATGCGCTTCGAATGGTTACCGAACCATCGTAATCTGCCTTAATTTCGGCGCTTGAGAGTCTGCCATCTGTCCACTCGATTGCCACTGTGTATGAACCACGTGCTCGAAGCCCCTTCACACTGCCACTGACCCAGTTCTCAGGTAGTGCTGGCAGCAGATGTAATTCTCTCAAGTGGCTTTGTAACAACATCTCTGCAATACCGGCAGTACCACCAAAGTTGCCATCAATCTGGAACGGTGGATGATCATCGAACAGATTGGGATGCGTGGATCGGGCCAGCAGCGTACGGACAAACTGATGCGCCAGCTTGCTATCCAGCAGCCTCGCATACAGATTGATCAACCAGGCACAGCTCCAACCCGTATGCCCGCCACCTCGTTCGATGCGACGTTCAAGAGACACTCGTGCTGCTTCCACCAGTTCCGGTGTATCCAGTCGATTGATCTGCTCCCCCGGATACAGACCATACAGATGGGAGACGTGACGATGCCCAGGTTCGGATTCAGCAAAATCCTTAAACCACTCCTGCAGCTGCCCCTCACTTCCGATACGGAATGGATAGAGTTTGCTGCGTGCCTCGCTCCACTCATTCGCCAGTTGATGATCCACTTCGAGCAGTTGAGCTGCCTCAATGCATCGATCGAACAACTCACGAATTAAAGTCATATCCATCGTCGAAGCCATGGAGATGCTGCGAGCTTCACCATCCTCGGTGAGGAACTTGTTCTCTGGAGAGGTAGATGGAGCTGTAACCAGATATCCGTCCGGTCCCTCTACCAGCCAGTCCAGACAGAAGAGTGCCGCTTCCTTCAGGATTGGATACGCACGTTCTGCGAGGAATTGCTGATCGCGAGTAAACAGATAATGCTCCCATAAATGTGAAGTCAGCCACACACCGCCCATCGGCCAGAACGCCCAACTTGCGTCCCCCCCTGTAGGCGTGGATGTCCTCCAGATATCCACATTATGATGGGCTGTCCAGCCACGCGCCCCGTACAAGATGCGTGCTGTTCTTCTCCCCGTATCGCTTAGATCCTCCAACAAGCCAAACAGTGGCCCATGGCATTCGCTCAGGTTGCATACTTCTGCCGGCCAGTAATTCATCTCGGTATTGATGTTAATTGTGTAATCACTGTGCCAGGGCGGCTCCACCTGATGGTTCCAGATTCCCTGCAGATTGGCAGGCTGGCTTCCTTCACGTGAACTACCCATTAACAGATATCTGCCGTATTGAAAATAAAGGGCCTCCAGACCGGGATCATTAGCTCCAGCCTGATAAGCTCGCAACCGCTCATCTGTAGGTAATTCTTCTTTCGCTGATGCGCCGAGATCAATAGATACTCTTGAAAATAAATCACTATGATCCATCACATGTCGCTCCCGAAGTGCTTTCATGCCATGAGTCATCGCTTTGCTGATTACCTCTCTGCATTCCTGCTCCAGCAGCACGTCATCCTTCACAGGCGCCACATCGTAGCGTTCAAAGGAGGTCACTGCTGCCAGGTAAAAAATAACCCGATCTGCTCCCTGAACATGAAGTCTCCCGTCCTTAACCGACACTTCAACTTTCTTGCCCGTCGCGGTCGCGGCCAATTGCACAGCATAAGCCGTTCCCCGATCTTCTTCGTAGATGACAGACTCTGGATGATCCCTGAAATAATTCGATTCAACATGACTCGGACAGCGACTAAACAGTGTAAGTCCATCGTCCGAAGTCTGCACGTTATACGGATGTGGACTGTCCAGCGTAACGCTGACATTAACAGCTCCCTCACGATCGGCAGTGATGGTACAGACCATGAGGTCATCCGGTGCACTGGCATATACCTCACGTACATAACGAGTCCCTTTATATGAATATTTCGTCGTTGTAATTCCGGTGTGGAGACTAAGCTCCCGCTCAAATTCATCATATGGGATCTCATCCAGTTCAGCGTGCTGCAGTTTAAAGTGACCCATCGGCTGATACGCTTCCACATCTCGTCCGAGCATTTCGCGGTTCAGCAATTCTTCAGCTTCGCTATATTGACCAGACATGATTAGTTCACGGGTCTGTTTCAGGTAACGCTGACTGCTGTACTGAATGGTGTCACGTGGAAATCCGGACCACAATGTATCTTCATTAAGCTGGATTTGTTCATCTGCTGCTCCGCCATACACCATACCTCCGAGGCGACCATTCCCGATAGGCAGTGCCTCTTCCCAGCGAGTGGCCGGCTGACGATACCACAGACGGTTTTCTTTTGTTCTCTCATTGAATGGGGACATAGATAACTCCTGTTCATGAATCAGCTATTTTTTGTTTGGTAACTAAAACGTTTTCGTTACAAGCAATAAAACACATATTTTCCGATAAAAATTGGCCTGAACCTGTGTTAAAGGCATGACCCAAGTGTCGATTAACTGAAAGTGCTTACAGTAAGAAAATTATATTGGATTTCGAATTTTGCGTCAATGTTAAACATCACATGAACAGCAAAAAAAGACCCTTGGTCAGGGCCTTATTTTGTATATCAATCTGGTTACTTAAACTTCTGTTAGTTTACGTCTTTTCCTGTCCACAGGGACACACGATCCTTAACCCAAACGGTGTACTGTTTCTCCATTTCGACTGCACCTGCTTTATCCAGTTCAGTCAGGAAACCATCATATACTTTATCGAAGTCTTCTGGCTTGGAAAGAACAGCTTCAGGAATACGTTTGCGCACGATATCCTGTGTTTTTCGGAACGTTACCTCATATTCTGTGCCTGAAGGTACAGGCATGTTGTATGCTGCGCCCCAGTCTTTCAGTTGCAGATCATCCTCAGAAGGATAGAATTCTTTCCATGTTGTAATGCCATATGCTTTCAACGTTTCTTTCTCTGCCGCAGTATATCCAGCCTGGATCTGCTCAGGGAAGTTCGTTGTGTAATAGTTATCCGTGGAATCTTTCACGCCATCACCATATCTCGCACTAAACACGCTATACATTCCGATTCCTGTTTCTTTGGTAAAGTTAGAGTTGTCATTGGTTTTACGGTCCTGGATGTCTTGAGGGATCACCCGTTGACCATTTTCTACATTATAGTGCTCGCCTTCAATACCCCAGTTTCTCAGCACCTGACCTTCGTCCGAAGCGAGCCAGTCCATGAATTTGATAATGCGTACCGGATCTTTGGCCGAAGTTGTGATGCCGATGCCATATCCGTCAAATCCGGTTGGCTGGAACGTATGGTCCACAATATCCTTGTTCAGGGATACAGAGAAGTGAGCATATGTGCTGTCATCTTTGCCCGCTGATTTGAGTGCATTTTCTGCTTCTTGATAATTCCACTCCTGGTCAATCAGACCGAGTACACGTCCACTTGCAATTTTAGATTTATATTGGTCATCCTTTTGGACAAATGTATCTTTGTCCAGCAGTCCTTCATTGTACATATGGTTCAACCAGCGGAAATATTCTTTCTCCTCTGGACGTTTGTAATGGAGCGTAGCTTCATACGTCTCAGGATCAATGTAATATTCTCCATCATCCGGTGCTCCTGTTGCTTGGAAGGCCGGGTTCGTTACCGTAATCATAATCTTCCAATCATCAGCATTCAGCGTCAATGGAATGGTCGGCTGCCCGTCAATTGTTGGGTGTTTTTTCACATATTCTTTCAATACATTCTCGTAATCCTCAAGCGTTTTTACTTCAGGGTATCCAAGCTCTTTCAATACTTTTTGCTGAATTTCAAATCCGCCTGTTGCGTCAAAAGCAACATTATCAACACCCATATTCGTTGGGATTGTATAAATGGCCTGATCCTCCGAACTGTATTTCAGCCGGTTCATCTGGTCCCCATATATTTTTTTCAGGTTTGGAGCATGCTCCTCAATCAAATCCGTCAGGTCAATCATTGCCCCTGCATCTACCAGTTTAGACAAGTTACCTTTTGGAAAAACGATATCAGGGTACTCGCCGCTAGCCGCCATAAGTGCAATTTTCTGGTCTCCACCATTGTTTACATCATACTCCGCTTCAATTGTAACGCCTGTTTGCTTGGTAATCTCTTTACCAACTGCATCCTGCATCTTGTTCCAGGTTGGACTTGCATCCGCACCAAAGAATGTGATGGTGACGGGTTCGGTTCCGCTGGACTCGGAGGCTTCTTTACTTCCCGAATTTCCGCAGCCAGCTGTAACCAGCATTGCACTTGCGAGCATCAACATTGCAAACGTCTTGGGTGTATTGCCTTTCATTTTGCCTCTCATTGTCTAGTCCCCCTATTATTATGAAGGTTTTATCTGTATAACAGGCTTAAGGCCTGAGGATACCGCCGTAAGACACATTTCTGTATGCGCTTACTAAAAATTAAATTTGTACTCTTTTTTATCAAAAACTTAACTCATGAAAACTCTCTTCTAACATTCGTAAAACGTTTTCGGAAAATAATTTAAAACGCTTACTGAAAGTGCTTACATTAACGATTATATGCTATTCACCCCCTTTCGTCAACAACAAAAAAGGCCCCTTTATAAGGGCTTTAAAGGGACCCATTTTGATTTGAAAATGATCATTTATCCTGCCTTGTTTTCAGTATTATTTCACGTCTTTACCTGTCCAGAGAGATACACGTTCCTTGATCCAAACGGTATATTGTTTCTCCATGTCTACCGCACCTGCTTTATCAAGTTCAGCCAGGAGATCATCATACACTTTGTCGAAGTTCTCTGGTTTGGCAAGGATGGCTTCAGGGATACGTTTACGGATAATGTCCTGCGTTTTCTGGAACGTTACGTTATAATCCGTATCGGAAGGTACAGGCATGTTATATGCTGCGCCCCAATCTTTCAGCTTCAAGTCATCTTCAGAAGGATAGAAATCTTTCCACGTTGTAATGCCATAGGCTTTCAATGTTTCCTTCTCTGCGGCAGTATAACCTGCTTGGATCTGCTCAGGGAAGTTCGTTGTGTAGTAGTTACCTGTGGAATCTTTGACACCATCGCCATATCTAGCACTGAAGATGTTGTACATTCCGATACCTGTTTCTTTGGTGAACGCCGAGTTGTCATTGACTTTGCGATCCTGCACATCAGCAGGGATAACGCGGTTACCATTTTCAACGTTGTAATGTTGGCCTTCAATACCCCAGTTTCTCAGCACCTGGCCTTCATCCGAAGCGAGCCAATCCATGAATTTGATAATACGTACAGGGTCTTTCGCAGTTGTGGAAATACCGATGCCATATCCATCGAATCCGGTTGGTTGGAATGTATGGTCCACAATATCCTTGTTCAGGGATACAGAGAAGTGAGCGTACGTATTCTCGCCATTGTTAACTGATTTCAATGCATTCTCAGCTTCGCCATAGTTCCATTCCTGGTCAATCAGCCCCAGTACCCGACCGCTAGCGATTTTGGATTTGTATTGATCGTCCTTCTGCACAAATGTATCTTTGTCGAGAATGCCTTCATTGTACATTTTGTTCAACCAGCGGAAGTATTCTTTCTCCTCTGGACGTTTATAGTGCAGCACCGCTTCATACGTTTCAGGGTTAATGTAATATTCACCGTCATCCGGTCCACCTGTTGCCTGGAAGGCCGGGTTCGTTACCGTAATCATAATCTTCCAGTCATCGGCATTCAGCGTCAGCGGAATGGTTGGTTGTCCGTCAATGGTTGGATGTTTTGCATAATATTCTTTCAGAACTTTCTCGTAATCCTCAAGTGTTTTTACTTCTGGGTAGCCAAGTTCTTTCAATACCTTTTGCTGAATCTCGAATCCGCCTGTAGCATCAAACGCAACATTATCTACACCCATGTTTGTTGGGATCGTGTAAATGGACTGATCTTCCAAACTGTATTTCAGACGGTTCATCTGGTCCCCATAGATTTTCTTCAGGTTTGGTGCATATTGATCAATCAGATCTGTCAGGTCAAGCATCGCACCTGCATCCACAAGCTTAGACAAGTTACCTTTAGGATAGATAATATCAGGGTAATCACCGCTGGCAGCCATCAAAGGTATCTTCTGGTCGCCACCATTATTCACATCATACTCCGCTTCAATTGTAACACCTGTTTGTTTCGTAATTTCTTGGCCGACTGCGTCCTTCATATTGTTCCAGTTTGGACTTGCGTCAGCACCAAAGAACGTAAAGGTGATTGGACTGGTCGTATCCCCAGTGTCCGTTGGTGTCTCTGAAGCCGTAGTTCCTCCTCCGCTACCACTGCATCCTGCTGTAATGGCAAGAGCGCTGGCTAACAGAAGCATTGCGAATGTTTTTGGTGTTTTGCCCTTCATGTGTAATCCCCCTTATGGATAAAATGAAGCTATCTATTGTAGAACAGGCTGACCTGCACATACCGATATCGGGTGATTCTGATTGTAAAACGTTTGATTTTATAACATAAAAAGCGTTTTCTAAATGAAGTGAAAAACCCACACTCAATTCAACAATTCGGGATGCTATTCCTTACCTATTCTGACTGAAGAGATTCATGTACAAGTCCTGATAAACCAGTAATGAAAGTGCTTTCATAATTGAATAATAATCCCTCTAAAAGTCCTTGTCAATAGTGAATTCACAAAATTGAAAACGTTTTTCGGAAAACGTTTTAGGTATAAAAAAGAACCCAGTTTCCTGGGCCCTTTCTTTCAAAAAAATCAGTCGGCTAAAACGCATTATTTGCTCTCTTCACCGCTCCACAATTGAACACGGCTTTGGACAAGTTCAGTGTATTGTTTTTCCATGTCCTCTGCTCCGGCTTTGTTAAGTTCAGCAATCATACCGTCATAGATGGCATCAAATTGCTCTGGTGAACTGAGGATTGCTTCTGGGATCCGTTTACGGATAATATCCTGTGTTTTTTGGAAAATAACGTTGTAATTTGAGTCACCTGGAGTCGGCATATTGTACGCTGCTCCCCATGGTTTAACCGGGAACTCATCTTCACTTGGGAACAGATCTTTCCACGTTGTTGCTCCGTATGCTTTGAGTGTCTCTTTCTCCGCATCGGAATAGGCCGCTACAATCTGTTCAGGGAAATTCGTTGTGTAATAGTTATCCGTTGAATCTTTGACACCATCTCCATAGTGACCAGACATATTGGTGTAGAGGCCAATACCTGTTTCCTTCTGGAATACGGCAGCATTGTTCGTTTTTTGGTCCAGCACATCCGCAGGAATCACACGTTTGCCATCTTTCACTTCGTACTGCTTGCCTTCAATACCCCAGTTCATCAGCACTTGACCTTCCTCAGAAGCCAGGTAATCAAAGAATTTGATTGTACGAACCGGGTCCGGATTCGATGTTGTAATCCCTACACCCCAGCCAGATACAAAACCAGGGTCCTGGAAGGAATGATCCTTGATATCTTTAGACAGTGTTACTGGGAAATGTGAATAGGTAGCTTCGTCTTTACCCGCTGCTTTCAATGCGTTCTCCGCATCGGAATAACCCCAATCCTGGTCAATGACGCCCAGCACACGTCCACTTGCAATTTTGGATTTGTATTGATCCGTTTTCTGTACAAAGCTGTCCTGATCGAGCAGTCCTTCTGCGTACATATGGTTCAACCAACGGAAATACTCTTTCTCTTCCGGACGTTTGTAATGCAGACTTGCCTCATATGTCTCAGGATCAATGTAGTACTCGCCATCATCGGGCGCGCCTGTTGCTAAGAATGCCGGATTCGTTACGGTAATCATAATTCTCCAGTCATCCGCATCCAGGGATAACGGAATCGTTGGTTGTCCGTCAATCGTTGGATGTTTCTCCTTATATGCCTTCAATACATTTTCGTAATCCTGGAGCGTACGTACTTCAGGGTATCCCAGCTCTTTCAATACACGCTGCTGAATTCCAAATCCGCCACCTGCATCAAAATACTTCTGGTCTACCGCATAATACGTAGGCAGTACATAAATTCCTTGATCTTCGTTGCTATATTTCAGCCGGTCCATGTAATTACCATACAGCTTCTTCAGATTGGGAGCATATTGCTCGATCAGATCAGTCAGATCGACCATGGCCCCAGCATCCACGAGCTTGCTTAGCTCTCCTTTGGGTGACACAATATCCGGATAATCTCCGCTTGCTGCCATCAAGGATACTTTATCCTGACCACCACTGACGGCAAATTCACCGTTAAGGGTTACTCCTGTTTTCTCTGTAAGGACTTTCCCCACTTCATCCTTCATACCGTTCCAGTTCGGACTGGGATCTACGCTAAAAAAGTCAAAAGTAATTGGAGATGTATCCCCGCTTGTGTCCTTAAACGACGTATCGCCGCTGTTTCCTCCACCGCAACCTGCGAGCAAAGACATCGCAAGCACTGGAGCCAGTGCAATCTTCATTTTGTTTCTTGCCATAATGGTAATCCTCCCGTTTCATATGTCTGTCTATTCGGGACTTTTTTGTCCCTGTCTATAGCTTCATGAATGCCACTCCGCAGCCCTATACGGTGAAGCGCAGGCCAAATGGCTGCGCTTCGGGCATCCTGATGCTTCTTGTATAAATGTACGGCCGCTCTATGTGGCAACCTGTACAGACTTGCTTATGCTTTTACTGCACCCAATGTCATACCGCCCACAAAATACTTCTGCAGGAACGGATACACAATCAGGATTGGAACGGTAACAACAATCGTAATTGCCATCTTGATGGATTCCGGTGAAATCTGTGTCATCTGCTGTGCCATGTCATTGGCGTTACGCCCGGCTCCCGAGCCTTGCTGTGTACTTTGCAGTACTTTCATCAGCTCGTACTGGAGCGTTGTCAGATGAGCCTTCGAACCATTATACAGGTACGTATCGAACCAGGCATTCCACTGGCCTACAGCCAGGAACAACGCGATGGTTGCAAGTACCGGTTTACAGAGCGGCAAAATGATTTTGTAATAGATCTTAAAGTCATTCGCACCATCCAGCTTCGCAGATTCCTGCAATGCATATGGCAGGCCATCAATGAAGGAACGGATAATGAACACGTTAAACGCACTGATCATGCCTGGCAATACATATACCCAGAATGTACCGATCAGGTTCAGGTCACGCATCAGGATGTACACCGGAATCAGACCACCGGAGAAATACATCGTGAGTGCAAGTGTAGTCGAAACAAATTTTCTCAGTTTGAAGTCAGGCCGACTCAGTGTAAATGCAATCATTGAGGAACTGATCAAGCCGAGCAATGTACCTACAATGGTACGCAGAATGGAAATCTGCAAACCTTGCAGCAATCCTTCGTATTGGAAAATGGTTTTATAGTTCTGCAATGTGAATTCGCGAGGCCACAAGTAAATTCCACCACGTACGGTATCTGTAGAGTTATTGAGCGAGATAGCCAGTACGTTCAGGAATGGATACAGTGTTACAATCAGCACCAGGGTCATCGCGAGGATGTTGAATATATCGAACAGCTTATCGCCCCGAGTAGCATTGAATGCTTTGTTCGCCATAATGTCGTCCCCTCCCTACATGATGCTTTCTTTGGTGAATTTTTTGAACAATCCGTTCGCTGTAAACAGAAGGATGATACTGACAACGGAGTTGAATATGCCTATGGCTGTACCATACGAGAATCGTCCCATATTCAAACCATAATTGAGCGCGTATAGATCCAGAACTTCCGAGTAGTCGGTGACCAGACTGTTGCCAAGCAAGAACTGCTTCTCGAAACCGATACTGATCAGATGCCCGATCGACATGATGAAAAGTACGGAAATCGTGGTCCGTATGCCTGGCAGCGTGATGTGCCACATTTGTCTCCAGCGGTTCGCTCCATCCACACGGGAGGCTTCGTAGAGCTCTTGGTCAATACCCGTAATGGCTGCGAGATAGATAATGGCGTTCCAGCCCGTTTCCTTCCACATATCTGAAGCGGTTACAATGTACCAAAACAGGTTCCCCTTGGCCATGAACTGGATCGGCTGGTCAATAATGTTTAGGTTTACCAAAAGGTCATTGATAATCCCTCCATCGGTGGAGAGCATCTTGGTAATAATCCCTGCCACAACGACCCAGGATACAAAGTGAGGCAGATATGATACCGTTTGCACGGCACGCTTGAAGAACATGCCTCTCATCTCATTCAAGAGAATCGCAAAGAAAATCGGCACGATAAAACCGATAACCAGTCCCATCAAGCTCATTGCAAGCGTATTTCGAAGTACCAGATAGAATCGATCATCACTGAACAGCTCTGCAAAGTGTTTAAAACCAACCCACTGTTGATCGCCGAACGATCTGGCCGGTTTATAATTTTGGAAAGCCATCGTCCATCCCCATAGCGGCAGATAGTTAAATACAAAAACCCAAACTACGAATGGCAATGACATGAGATAGAGATACTTTTGCTGTTTCATGCTGTCCCAAATTCTGTTCCGCCGTTTTTGTGTTGGCGGATTGGGGTCACTGCTTCTTTTCGCGGAAGCGGATTTATTTGTTAGCGTTTCCATCTCCGTTCCCCCTCCTCTGTTTTATAAAATAATCATACCTGATAGAGCGTTTTCAAAATACCAGCTGGATTTTAGAGAAAATCATATAAAAATTAGATATCCCCCTATAAAATCCGATATTATATCTATAAAATTAGTGATAATGACGCTGTCTATTATTTATTAATGAAATTAAAAGGGAATTTAATTTGAAAATGGTAATTTTCGAAAACGTTTTATAGAAATCGTTTACTTTGCACAAATTGAAAAGAAAAAAGGACCTCAATGGTCCTTCAAATAGAGACTTTATGTTCGAAAACGTTTTATAACTAATTTGGAGAAATGCCTAGCGACAGAAGCACCTCCACTAAATCATGGCCTACTCCTGTTCCGGCTCTCCTGAAGAGTCCTTAGACTGTGATCTGGCAAGCTCTCTAGCATGCTTGTATGCGGAAGGTGATTCCCCTACATACTTCTTGAATTTGCCGTGGAAATAATCCACGTTGGCATACCCTACTCTTGCGGCAACCTGGTGAACCTTTAACCCTTCATCGAGCAGTTCCTTTGCCTTCTCCATTCGAACCTTATCGAGAAATGCATTGAAATATTCCCCGGTATGGTTCTTGAACAGCTTGCCCAGATAACTGCTATTGTAGTTAAATACCTCTGCGAGTACCTCCAGCTTGAGATTTTCGCCGGGATTACGACGGATAAACTCAATCATCTGTTTCAGTACCGTATCCTTGCTGCCTCCACCCATGCGCTGAATAAGCCGGTTCAGGTGTTCAGCGGCCATCCCTTTGAGATCCAACAGCGTTAATTGATGGTAAACCTCCGTAATGAGAACGGAATGCTCCTGCATAATGGATTGCATATGCTGATTGGCTGCTGCAAGTTTGTTAATCGCCAATGAAAACACTTGGGAGAACGCCGTCTTAATCGCTTGTTCTGTCTGGTGATGCGGAACCAGGCGTTCTTCCATCTCCGTCAGCACACGCATTACGGACTCACTGCTCCGAATGTCGAGCGCATAATACAGCTTGTCTGCCAATTCTGCTTCATCCGGTTCACCACTTTCTTCCCCAAGCACTACAACGGGCCCAGACACACCTTCGCTGTTCTCCTCTTCGTTCCATAACATCACGCGTTGTTCCGCAAACAGAAAACGTCCGCCTAATACTCCGTTGGCCTGAGTATAGGAATGTGCGATGTCTGCTGTGGAATTCACAGGTTGACCTGCTGCCGCGTACATGTGAATATTCCATTCTTCCAGCATGACTTTCAATTCATCATATAAACTGTGAGCAGACTGTACAGTCAAAATAGGCTCTTTGCATAGCAGTCCCAGTCCGGAATGGAATGAAAACACAATACCCCGATCTTTCTGGTCAAAAGCTTCCGCCAGTCTGCGTTTCACCACACTACCACGCTGTAAATCAGGTTCGGCATGCATCTCCAGCAGCACAACCTGATACTGCGGCCAATTCAACCCTAGCGCATTTGCTTCCATCGTGCCTGCACCTTCCAGGCTATCAAAAAGCAACGCTTCTATTTGATGCTCCCGGTAGGCTGTATCCTCACCAGCATGGCGGGCCAGTGTTTCCCTCTCCCGTTTCAGCATCACAGAAATCCGCTCCAGCTCACTGATAATCTCCTCTTCATCCACTGGCTTGAGCAGATATCCATCCACGCCAAAACTGATAGCTTTTTTGGCATAATCAAAATCGGCGTATCCACTCAGGATCAGAAAGTGCGAACCCGGATGGGTCTGCCGCACTTCTTCAATGACATCCAGTCCGGTCATGCCGGGCATGCGAATATCAATGATCGTCAGGTCCGGTTGCAGCTCTTCGAAGCGGGTGATGGCCTCACGCCCACTGGCAGCTGTGCCGATCACTTGAAAGCCGTATTGTTCCCAATCAATAATCGTTGTCAATCCTTCACGTATGCTCGGTTCATCATCTACCAAAAATACTTTATACATGCTGGTCTCCTCCTGCTGGCAAGGTGAAAGAAACCTCTGTTCCTTCCCCGTACACACTCTTGATCTGTAATCCGTATGGCTCGCCGTAGGTCAACGTTAAACGTTGATGTACGTTACGCATGCCGATCCGGCTCTTCTCCTGCTCTTCCGGTCCACAGATGAACTGCATCACTTCAGCCAGACGCTCCGGCGTAATGCCTGCCCCGTCGTCATCGACACGCACCTGCACTTCATCTTTCACCAAACGAATATCTATACTCACACGGACCGTGCCCTCTTTATTTTCCAAACCATGCACAATCGCATTTTCAACCAGAGGCTGAATGATCAAAGGAGGGATGTACATCTTCTCCACCTCCGGGTCGATATGGATCTGGAAAGCAAGACGGTCGCCGTAACGGAATTTCTGAATTTCCAGATAAGAACGTACCATCTCCAGTTCGGCTCTGAACGTCGTTTTGCCGCTACCAATCTCTAGACTCTTACGCATAAGCTTGCCCAGCAGCCTGACGATATTGGCAATCTCCGCCTCCCCTTTGATATGGGCTTTCATGCGGATCGACTCCAGTGCATTAAACAAAAAATGAGGATTGATCTGGCTGGCCATCATTTTCAGTTTAATCTCTTTCTGTGCGATTTCCAATTGATTGTTCTGTTCCGTTGCCTCTACCACCTGTGTCATCAGTTCATTAATACTCTTCACCATGTAATTGAACTGCCTCGACAGCTGTCCGATCTCATCATTCCCGTCAATACGGGAGGTGACATTCAGATCACCCAGCGCGAGCTTGTTCAGATGTTTACTCAAGCGTAACAATCGGTTCGACGTGAGAAATGAAATGATATATACAAGCAGCAAGGCAATGACCAGCACTAGCGTAATGAAAAGCATACCGATCATGCTAATCGTATTGGCATCTTTGACGATATTTTTGGTGGCAAATACCGAAATGATTTTCAGGCTATTCATGCTTGATCCAGGACTGATCTCATCAATGACAATGTTGGATGGCTCTCCTTGAAAATCAGCTTCAATTGTGCCCTTTGCCTGATTTTGCAAATCTACGCCAAAGTCCAGTTCATCCAACGTTTTACCCACCAGATCGGTATTTTTGGCCGCAACCACATAACCCTGCTCGTCCGTAATCAACGTCTCGAACGGTTCTTGACGTAATAATCCATTCAACTCATCCTGATTGATCACAATCATCAGCACACCCTCGGTCCGATATTCGGCAAAAGGCACTTTGCGTACCAGACTGAGCTTATGCACAGGATTATCTCCCTTGTCTGGGATGTAAAACCAGCCGATACTGGTCGTTTCCAACGCCTTCTGATACCAATAGCTCTCTTGGGTCTGCTCGTCCACCGGGATAAACTCCAGATTGTTGATCAGCGTCGGATTGGTCGAGTAAAACCGAATGCCGGCAACCTCACGGTACAGACGCTTATATTCCTGAAAATCTTTATACGCGAGGTAAGCCGAAGTCAGCTCCACAACGCTTTGATATCGTTTGTTCACAATTTCCTTCAGTTCATTGTTGAACATCAAAATGTTGGAAATATCTGTGGGTACACGCAGCAGTGTGGCGGTCTGACTCTTGACCTTTTCCACGTTGTTGATCGTCTGTCCAATGGCATTGTCCAGCGCCTGCTTGCGAAAGTATCCGGTTACAGCAAGTCCAATAATCAGTACCGGAATCATGACGACAAGTACATAGGATATGAGCAATTTATGCTTTAATTTAAGATTATTGGATGTTCGTATGAGCCTTCTAAACATATCTGCACCTTCCGTCGCTTATAAGCGCTTACATATAAAGGTCAGTACATATTACGCCTGCCCTTCCAATTTATCATACCACATAACAGCAAAAGCCCTGCAAGAGGGCTCCGAAAAAAAGGCTGTATGTTGAATGATAAAACAAACCATATGCTTATATAGGTCATTCTAATGTAGGAAGGAAGTCAGAAGCTTATCGGCTGCGTGTTGAGCGGAATCCATGTCCTTTGGCACGCAGCGCAACAATCAGAGCCACAAGGGATAGAAGCAGAATAGCCCAGGAAAAAGACGAAGCTCCCCATTGATTCAGCAGTACACCTCCCGCCAATCCGCCAATGGCAATAGCCAGATTCCAGACGGTCGTATTAATCGGCATAACGATATCCACACCCTGCTCCCCGGCTGCTTGGGCAAGCGCGGTCTGCAACAGTGTAGCCGCGCCACCAAATGTCAGACCCCACAGCGCAACAGAACCAAAGACAACGGCAGCGTGCTCACTCCAAAGGCCCAATACAAGTGCGATCAGCGCAAAACCCGCAAGACTGATGAGAACCAGCATACGCAACCACCGATCGATCAGAAAGCCTGTAATCCAGATGCCCACCAATGCCATCAGGCCAAACACAAGTAACATGAGTCCGACCTTTGATTCCAGACCAACATCGGCGAGGAAAGGAGCAATATACGTGTACAGAATATTATGAGCCAGCATCCAGGTCAGTACGACCGCCAGAATGGGAATTACGCCTGGGGTCAGCAGCACTTTTAATGAAGAAATGCGTTGATCAGCAGACTGTCCTGGATAATCGGGTACTTTCCAGAGCACCCAGAAAATCAGTACAAACGCCAGCAATGACATTAGCCAAAATACCGAGCGCCAGCCCATATAGGAACCCAGCAGTGTACCTGCCGGAACACCGAACGATAAGGCAATCGGTGTACCGATCATCGCAACAGCCATGCCCCTGCCCTTGAGATGATCAGGCACCATCCGCAGCGCATAACCGCCAATTAGGCCCCAGGAGACACCTGCTGCAACACCGGCAAAAAAACGAGCGACAAGTGTCAGTACATAGTTTGACGAGAGGGCTGTAATGGTGTTGAAGACGAGAAAACCGATAATCGCTAGAAGTAAAAGCGGTCGGCGTCGCCAGCCTCTTGTCAGCACGGCCACAGGTATGGCGGCAATCAACGATCCAACTGCATAAAATGTGACAAGCTGCCCTGCCCCTGCCTCAGAGACCTGCAGTCCTTCCTTGATTTGTGGCAGCAACCCCGCCGGAAGTGTTTCAGTCATGATGGCTATAAAGCCAGCCATAGCCAAGGCTAGCAGTCCTAACCACGGGAAGCGTAGAGAATATCTATCGGACATCTGTGCAGCTCCTTTTCAGATAATATAGGACAATAATCAAATTATGGATCGATCATTCCTTATATTATCCACCCCCCTTCACCTTGTCAACGACTTTTGGATCGATTAGTATATAATTAAGAAAAACAAGGGGGAATCTCTTATGGCAAGAACCGGACGTCCGCGCATTTTTGATCGGGAAGAAGCCTTATTGCAGGCAATGATGCTCTTTTGGGAACAAGGATTCGAGGCCACCTCATTGCTTCAGCTGCGAGCGGCCATGGGGGATATTTCTGCTGCCAGCTTCTATGCGGCCTTTGAGTCCAAAGAAGCTCTGTATAAAGAAGCGGTAGAACGATATATGGGTACGTTTGGACGCGTAACGGAAAGCTTCTCGGATCTTACGCTGTCTCCAAGGAAAGCGATTGAAACAACTTTAAAAAGTACCGCCAAAATGCAAACAGACAGCGCTCATCCATCCGGCTGTTTAATTGTGCTGTCAGCCAGCACATGTTCTTCCAGAAACAATCATATTCGTGATATCGTCGCTGAGAAAAGAAAGCTGACTCGCGGCCGTCTGCAGGCATGCATCCAGCGTGCTGTGGAGATCGGTGAACTGCCAGCCTCTACTGATGTATCCATGTTGACTACTGTTTTTGATACTTTTATGCAAGGTATTTCTACACAAGCCCGGGACGGCGTCCCTTTTGCAACGCTTGATCAGGCCATCACGGAAATTATGGGCATCTGGGACCTGGCTCAACAGCCTGCCTGACCTGTTTACTGACTTTTTCTTACTGACCGATGAGGTATAAAAAAAGCCAAAAAGGCACTCCCATGATTGGAAGTGCCTCTCAAGTATAGAGTTTTCACATTTGCATTATGGACGCGGAGTGTCTACCCCATTCAAAATCAGCTTGGGATGAATATCTGCGCTCAGCGAAGCGGAAACTGCACAATACTTCTCTTCAGCCATTTGGATGGCTTTCCAGATCCGGTAATCCGGGATATCGCCGTCTACTTTGAAGATCAGGTCAATGGCAGTAAAACCTTTTGGCATGCCTTCACTGCGTGTACCTTGTGCTTCAATCTCAATGCCAGTAATTTTGTCCAGGAAAGCGTCCAGAATCATCGTGATATCAATCCCCATACAGCCTCCGAGACCCGCCAGTAACAATTCCATGGGTGTAGCACCCTTGCTGTCACCACCATAGGCAGCTGTGGCATCCATGCCAACCGCGTAGCCAGAGGGTCCTTCGGAAGTAAACGCGCGTTTGCCTTTCCATACAGTTGTTACATTCATGATGTTTATCCTTCTTTCTTAGAATAGTTTACGCTCTTCAGATATCCGTTCCGGGTACGGATCGTTCTTCTGGAGACAAAAGCGAACGCTACGCTTCTTCAGAATCGATTCCGTCCCCTTCACTCAGTCTGCTTATCTCTGAAAATTCTTAGAATTCAGTAATTTGCTGCAAAAATCTGCGTGTACGCTCCTGCGTTGGATGTTCAAAAAAGGCCTGTGGACTTGCTTCTTCCACGATCGATCCATCCGCCATAAAGACGATTTTGTTCGCCACATTCCGGGCAAACTTCAATTCATGCGTGACCACCAGCATCGTCATGCCTTCCTGTGCCAGCTCCTTCATAACGGAGAGTACTTCTCCCACCAGTTCAGGATCAAGGGCTGAGGTAGGCTCGTCAAACAGCATCACTTCAGGCTCCATAGCAAGTGCGCGAGCAATCGCCACACGCTGCTGTTGTCCACCAGACAAACGGGATGGATATGCATCCTGCTTGTCCGACAGCCCGACCCGATCCAGCAGAATCCGGCCGCGTTCGGCTGCTTCGTCCCGCTTGATTTTTTTCACTGTCACGAGACCTTCCATCACATTGCCAAGCACCGTCTTGTGCGGATACAGGTTGAACTGCTGGAATACCATACCGGTTTGTCGGCGGATTTCCAGTACCCTTGACCGCTGGATTCGCTGCGAGTCGGTACTGTCTACCACCACTCCATTGACTTCAATCTTCCCGCCGGAGAGCTCTTCCAGACCGTTCAGACAGCGCAGTAACGTACTTTTGCCTGATCCACTGGGTCCCAGCAGTACAACAATATCTTTTGCATCGACATGCAGATCTATATTTGTGAGAACTTCATTTTTCCCAAAACGTTTGGTCAATCCTGTCGTTGTAATCATCGCTTCTCCCCTCCTATCAGTAAGCCCGGGCCAGCCGGCGCTCCACTTGTTCCAGAATGGCCGAGAAGCCGATACTCATGATCCAGTAGATCACGCCAATCGCCAGATAAAACGGCATATTAACGTAATATTGCGCGACCAGCAGCTGTGCCGAGCGAAGCAGCTCCGTAACCCCAAGAGCTGCCACAAGGGATGTTTCTTTCAGCATGCCGATAAACGTGTTGCCCATCGGCGGGATGGCAATACGAACAGCCTGCGGGAAGATAATCCGTCTCATCGCTTGAGCCGGGGTCATTCCCGTTGCGTATGCAGCTTCCGTCTGCCCTTTCGGTACAGCTTGAATCGCTCCGCGGAACGTCTCGGACAGAAAGGCACCTGCATTAAGACTAAGACCGAGACAGGCTGCCGTGAGTGAGCCCAGGGTTACACCGTAATCGACCAGCCCATAATAAATAACGTATAATTGCACCAGCAGCGGGGTTCCCCGCATGATGGATACGTAGAAACGGGCGATCATCCTGAGCCACATCGGACCTTTCAGACGCGCGATAGCGACGAGCACCCCGATGATAAAGGCAAAAAACATGGAGATTACAGTTACATACAGCGTGTAATACGCCCCCTTCAGAAAGAAGGGGATATTTTCAAATACCAATTCCATCGATCAAACTTCCCTTCGCCCTGCCGGTTCATTATTGCGCAGGCTCTTCACCAAACCATTTTTTGAAGATGGTATTGTACGTACCGTCATCTTTCATTCCTTTGAGCGCATCATTCAGTGCTGCTACGAGTTCCGGATTGTTTTTGCGCACAGCAATACCTGCCTGGTCACTCTTAATCGGTTCACCTACGGCTTTGATTTTGAAGCCGTTGGCATCTACAATGGGTTTCAGCGCATACATGTTGTTGATTGTGGCATCGATCCGTCCAGCATTCAGATCTTTGAGTGAAGAGATCACATCGTCATAGGTTTTAATCGTGAAGTCGCCCACTTTTGGCAACACTTCATTACGCAGATATGTTTCATCATTCGTACCCAGACCTACACCAATCGTTTTTCCTTTGAAATCTTCCAGCTTGGTAATATCATTGTTATCACTTTTCACAATGATTTTGACTTGGTTTGTAATATACGGATCACTGAAATCCAGTACTTTCTTCCGATCATCGGTAATCGTCATCTGGCTGATGATGGCATCCAGCTTTTTGGCTTGCAGACTTGGTGTCAGCCCGGAGAACTCCTGGGATTCAAATTCAACCTTAACCCCAAGACGCTTCGCAACCTCACGTGCGATATCTGCATCGTAGCCATCCATTTCTTTCTTATCGTTCAGGAAGTTGTATGGTGCGTATGTGCCCATCATGCCCACTTTAATGACGCCAGCAGACTTGATCTGCTCCAGTTCATTATTCGCCTGTGCTCCATTACTGCTTCCATTATCCGTAGCTTTACTGCCACAAGCGCTCAGTACCAGCACGGTCATAAGCAGAAGAGCTGTTAAAGTCCAGCCTTTGCGTGATTTCATTCCATATGTTTTATTCATGTCATTAACTTCCTCTCATCCATCTAGTCATGTCTTGTTGAAACTTATGTTTCCTTAGTTCTCTAACTACAGTTGTACCCATTATTCCCTGCTGCTGGCTTAATCATGTGAATATTTAATCCCGTTATTGAAAATAAACCACCGGGGCCATCACACCTTTAAATACCGAGCAGTCCGTAAAACTCAAAGCTTGCCGCCTCCGCAGCGAGCGTTGTTGCGGTCATTGATGAGAACTCGCTGTGCAACTCTTCCGAGCCAAACAGCCAGCGCGTAATCATACCTTCAATCATGCTAACCAGCAGCGCAGCGCGGAGCGGAACATCCATGGACTGTGGCAGCATGCCCAGTTCAATGGCCCGCTGCATGTTGTGACGAAATGCTTGTTCTACCGCGCCCCGTGTCTCTTCAACCAAACGACGTACCGACTCTTCCGACACGATGCCTTTGAGCAACAATTCCATAAAGTAACGATTGTCCGCTGCAAAGGAAAACAGGTCGGTGAACAGCCGTTCCGAAGCTCTCACCATATCCTCAACCGATCCGGCATCTTTGCGGTAACCTTGCCCGATCGCTTCAAGCAGCTCCTCCCTGCCGGTTAACACAATCTCCGAGGCAATGGCTTCCTTGCTTTTGAAGTGCCAGTAAAAGGTGCCTTGCGCTACACCGGCTTCGCGGACGATATCAGAAATTTTGGTCTGATGATAGCCCTGGGTTGCAAAACGCTCCATCGCTATACGTATAATTTGGTCCCGGCGTTCTTCTCCGGGTTCCAAATGATTGTTTTTAGACATTTGCCTACCCTCCCGATTGATCAGTCAGTCAGTTAATGTATATCCTATTGGATAACTAGGTTTTTGTCAATATAGTTTTAAACAATTCATTACAAGCATAAGTTGAAGTTGAGCGCATTTGTGATCATAATAGATGATAGCCTTGTTCAAATGAACGGGCATTGTCACGCAGGACAGCCTTTATGCTGTCATCTGCATTTCAAGGAGGAAGAGAATTGGACTTTATATCATCAATTATTATGGGCATCATCGAAGGTTTGACTGAGTTTTTGCCCGTGTCCTCGACCGGACACATGATTCTGACTGCCCACTTGCTGGGATTATCGGAGGACAACGAGTCAGTCAAAACGTTTGAGGTGGTTGTGCAACTCGGAGCTGTACTTGCTGTCGTTGTGCTGTACTGGAACAAATTCATTGATATGTTCCGCTTCACCGGAGGCAAAAGGAGCTACACCTCCCGTCTGAATCTCATACATATCTTTTTGGCGATGGTTCCTGCCGTGGTCATTGGACTTGTATTCCGGGACTGGATCAAAGCGCATCTGTTTGGTGCACAGACGGTACTGTACAGTCTCGTTATAGGTGGTATTCTGATGATTGTCGCTGAACGTTGGAGTCACCGCAGCGAACGCATTACAACCCATGATGTAGACGATATTACGTATAAACAGGCGTTTGTTGTGGGGCTTTTTCAAATTCTCGCATTATGGCCAGGCTTCTCCCGTTCCGGTTCGACGATCTCCGGTGGACTGTTCGCAGGAGTAAGCCGGGTTGCAGCAGCGGAATTTACATTCCTGGTCTCTGTGCCGATTATGATTGGAGCCACAGGATATGATCTGTACAAAAGTATCGATCACCTGAACAGCAGCGATCTCCCGATCTTCGCGATTGGATTCATTGCCGCATTTATCGTGGCCATGCTTGCCATCAAGACGTTCCTGTCCATTTTGAAAAAACTGAGCCTGACCGTCTTTGCTGTTTATCGCTTCGTGCTGGCAGCCGTATTCTTTATCATTTTAATGATGTAACCCTATCTTCAATTCATGTAACCAAAAAGCCAATGGCGACCTGTTTCCCTACGGAACCTGGTCGCCATTTTTATGTACTAAACAAAATCAGGACCACTTTCTGGCCTGAACTTTATTTAATTTCTTTAGATCCCTGATTCTTTTAATAATATGCTTCCTATTACGCTTTCTTTCTTCCAACAGTTGTTTCACACCTCTCATCAATAAAAGGTATCTCAGGTCATCCTCATGGCTCAATTGATGCATTTCTTTAAGAATCGTATTGCTCATCTCCGTCTCTGTCACCCCAATATTTGTTTATCCTGAACATTATACGAGAGCGTTCTTAACAAACTCTCAACAATTCGATTCATTTGTGAACAGCATCCTTCCTCCTCGCCCCAACATCAAAAACACCTCCTATCAGCGATAGGAGGTGTGTGTTTCGTATAACTAATGCGATCTAAACAAACTGATTCCGCTTATACCTTGGACTCCAAAGTCTGCAGGTATTCCGAGATTTGAGCAGGCGTTTTTGCCCATTTGCTGTGCAGATGCGCAATTTTCTTGCCGTTCTGGAATACCAGCAGACTTGGAATGCCGCGTACACCGTTTTCTTCAGCAAAAGGAAGGAACTCTTCTGCATCCAGGGCATAGAAGGTTTTATCCGCATGCTGGTCGATAACATCCCCGATAAAACGATCCAGGTTTTTGCAATCCGGACACCAGGTTGTATCAAATTTAATGACGGTAAGCCCGTCAGAATTAATTGTATCGCGATATTGTTGCTCACTTTGAATTCTATCCATATGTCTTCTCTCCCTTATTTGATTCTTCATGGTTGACCTTCATTGTACCTCGTATAGTTACAATTGAAAATAGGCTGCCAACGTTTAGCGGTGCTGCTTGTACAGATTAGCGGGGCTGAGCTCCCGTATTTCGTTAATCTCCGCATCCGTAAGTGCTGCTGATTCCGAGGCTGCGATATTATGCAACAACTGCTCTCTCGAACTGGCTCCTGGCACAACAGCGGCAACAGCAGGATGCGCTAGTGCATAGCGAATGGCCGTTTGAGCCATGCTGCGATTGTCTGTAACCAAACGGCTCAGTCCTTGGCGTATGGAATGCAACTCCTCTGGTGTATAATCCAGATAACCTTTATCTGCCTTGGCAGCACCAGAATCGGCGAGAACCCCACTTGCGACGGGTCCACGAGCGATAACGCTAATGCCCTTTTGCTCCAATAAAGGCAATACTTCCTCTTCAGCCCGACGATCTGCTACGCTGTATTGATTCATTACGCTGATAATGGAAGCCCTCTGCACATATTCCCGAATTACGTTAGGACGAATGGAGGATATGCCGTAATACCGGATAAGCCCTTCCTGCTTCAGTTCCTCAAAGGCTTCAATCGTCTCTTCGATTGGATCATCCATTGTACCGCCATGCAGCTGATACAGATCAATATAATCCGTCTGCAGCCGTTTCAGACTGTCTCGAACAGCCTGTTTGATATAGGCTTTGGAAGGGTCCCATGACCAGCCTTCTTTCCCCGGTAGGCGACGATTGCCAACTTTGGTTGCCACAATCACCTGATCCCGGCGGCCCTGAATGGCCTGTCCCACGATTTCCTCGTTTTTCCCCGCATCATAGAGGTCAGCGGTATCCAGAAGATTAACACCACGATCCAATGCTTCATGAATCAAGGCGACGGCAGGTCCCGCTTCGATTCCAAGCGACATACAGCCAAGCCCAATTTCACCAACCATGAGTTCGGACGAACCCAGACGATTTTTCTTCATAAGTTGCACATCCCCTTCCATACGTTCTGCAAGTTTCCATTGTATCATTCTTGCTGGCAAAAATCGCATATGACATATGAGCGCACACAAAAACCCGGGACCGTACCAGCTCCGGGCTTTTCATGCAAAGTCTTCTATACCAAAATCTATTTTACATCCACACGTGAACCTGTTTTGCTTCCATAAGTCGGTCTAGAAGATGAACTTGAATTTTTCATCAGTCCTGACACCGTAGTGAACAGCTTATCCCTTGCCTGTTTGTTCCTCATCAAGTACGTCACGCCTGCTCCAATAGCTGTTACAATGATTCCACTTTTCTTAGACATATGTTGATCCTCCTTCAGGATTAATGTACATTGTGTCTTGCTTGAATTTACCCTGTAGGAGAAAAACGAAACGTCAGATGCCATCTCTAAAATTAAAGAATGGCCTATTATAACTTAAAACAAATGGCCCCTGAGAATTCAGGAGCCATTTTCTAACGTGCTGGCTTAGCATTCAATCAATCGGACGGTGGCGCGACATGAGTCATTTCCTCATGTTTGTACGTAGAGCCATCCGCAGTCAGGTAAAAGTGACCGATCGGATGCAAATCTTCATCCAGTTCGTAGACCAACGGTATGCCTGTCGGAATATTAAGCGCCATTACGTCCGCCTCGGACATTTGGTCCAGATGCATGACGAGTGAACGGAGCGTATTGCCGTGCGCGGAGATTAGCACCCTTTTGCCTGCTGATACAACCGGCTTGATCTCTGCATTCCAGTACTCCAGCACCCGCTTCGATGTATCCATCAAATTTTCGGTACGCGGGATGGTACAGCCCAACCGTTGATATTTGTCCTGATCCTGAACATAACGATCATCTGTTTCGTCCAGGGCCGGGGGAGATATGCTGACGGAGCGTCTCCACTCCATCACCTGCTCCTCGCCATACTTCAGCGCAGTCTGCTGTTTGTTCAGTCCTTGCAGTGCCCCGTAGTGACGTTCGTTCAGCTTCCACGTCTTCGTAATCGGAATCCACATCCGATCCATCTCATCGAGTGCAATATCCAATGTACGAATGGAGCGTTTAAGTACCGAAGCATAGGCGTAGTCAAAATCAAAACCCTGTTCCTTCAGAATCTTTCCCGCTTTCCGTGCTTCTCCGTATCCATCGGTCGTCAGATCCACATCCGTCCAACCGGTAAAACGGTTCTCCACGTTCCACATACTCTGTCCATGGCGAATCAATACAACTCTGTACATAAGCGTGAATCCTCCTTCCATGAAACCATTACCCGCAAGGCGAGCCGGATATGCCCATGATATGTGAAATGATTAATAGTAAGGTGCCATCATCAGATACACAACTACCCCCGTTGAACTAACGTAGAGCCAGATTGGCATCGTCCAGCGAGCAATTTTACGGTGTTTCTTCAATTGATTCGTCCAGCCCCATACCAGAGTGAACAGAGCAAGCGGTACAATGATGGCTGCCAATATGCTGTGCGAAATCAGAATGAAGAAATAGATGGAACGAATGATACCTTCCCCGCCGTATTTGGACGTCTCAGGAGACAGATAATGAAACGACAAATACGTAACTAAAAATAAAAGCGTCGTTGTGAATGCAGCAAGGATAAACCTTTTGTGCAGTTTTACATTCCGTTTGATGATGGCAATTAGTGCCGCGAGCAGAAAGATAAAGGTAAAGCTGTTGAAAACGGCGTTAAACCGCGGCAAAATTGTAATGTCAAAGGCCACATCGCCTTTGTATCCGATAGATGGTGCAAAGAACAACAATAAAATAATGACGTTGGCGAGAATGGAAATGGTAATAATGAGACCTGCGAAATTTTTATTACTGGTCGGGGCAATCTGATTGGATTGAATGTTCGGGTCCCCTTTGTCCTGTTTGCCCAATGAAAAATCCTCCTCATATCCTAACTTCTATGTTCTATCTCATTATATCTTGCCATATCTCGACTGTTAAGTGACAACACTCTGAACAAAAAGCCTTGTCAGGTTCCTTTAAAGTGCCCTCTTAAGGCCATTTTCATTAAAAGCTCGCCTTCACCGGTTTACCCCATCCTGTATTTGTGGTATAATTAATGCAATTAAACACATACGCGTTGAACTGGAGGAGCCTGTCACCAAGGGCCCTCCTTGTCTTTTTTTAAGGCATAAAGCGGCACTTTTACAAGCGCTGTTTTATGCCTTTTTTTGTTCTTTAAGCTTGGAATGATCCCCCCTTGGACAGGTAATCCTATAAACGCTACTGCTGGAGAGGAGCACATCTATGGAATTTATTTTGGTTCTTGCGCTAATTCTGATTTTCACCAAGTTAGCCGGAGATTTATCGGTAAGACTTGGTCAACCGTCCGTATTGGGTAAATTGATCGTTGGTGTCATTCTCGGACCTGCTTTGCTCGGTTGGGTTCAACCGAATGATTTCATCCATTATATGGCCGAAATTGGGGTATTGCTGCTCATGTTCATTGCCGGACTTGAGACCGATTTGGAGCAATTGAAGAAAAACTGGAAGGCGGCCTTTGCCGTAGCCGTTGGGGGTATTATTTTACCTTTTATGGGGGGTTACGGTTCCGCAATAGCCTTCGGCATGTCGCAGACACATGCATTGTTCTTTGGACTTTTGTTCTGTGCAACATCCGTAAGTATCTCTGTCCAGACATTGAAGGACATGGATCAGTTGGGCTCACGTGAAGGCACTACGATTCTGGGGGCAGCTGTTGTAGATGATGTCCTGGTCGTGGTCATTCTCGCTGTAATGATGAGTTTGCTCGGAACAGGTGCTGGAGACACATCCATCCCTCTTCTCATTGGTAAAAAGCTGCTGTTCTTTATTATTATTATCGCTGCCAGCTGGTTCCTAGTTCCACGCATCATGAAATGGATGGCCCCGCTGAAGGTTACGGAAACCGTTATCACCGCGGGCCTGATCATCTGTTTCGGATTTTCGTACTTTGCGGAGTGGATGGGTGTTGCCGGGATTATCGGTGCATTTGCGGCGGGTATCGCCATCTCCCAAACCAACTTCAAACATGAAGTCGAAACCAAACTTGAGCCGATCGCTTACAGCATTTTTGTCCCTGTATTCTTTGTAAGTATTGGCTTGAATGTTACTTTTGAGGGTGTCGGTTCACAGATCTGGTTCATTGTTGTCATCAGTCTCATCGCCATTGCTACCAAGCTTCTCGGCGGAGGAGCGGGTGCACGGCTGACTGGATTTGATCGGGCCTCATCCTTGGCTATTGGATCAGGTATGATTTCCAGGGGGGAAGTTGCTCTTATTATCGCCTCCACCGGACTCGCTTCCGGATTACTGGATCCTGAATATTTCACTAGTGTGGTTATTATGGTTATCATTACAACACTGGTTACGCCACCTCTGCTCAAAATCACCTTTGCTCGTAAAAAAGGCGAAGCCCGTGTTGAACAAGGCATTGAAGACTCGCATTTAAGTGGGTAAAACGAAATGTTATGTACCAGCTCGCCGTGGAAATTCCACGGTGGGCTTTTTTTATATTTTCCATAGAGTTGATTCATGTGGAAACAAAAAAAGACCCCTTACATACAAAAGGTCTTTATCCTCGCCTGTTCATAACAGGCTGTCCCATTTTAAGTTAGCACCCCTACATAAAAACCGATGGATATAAAGACAACACACCATATAAACGCCCCAATGCCGGAGACCAGAACATAACGCCCCATAGCCATACGGCTAATCCCGGAGAAGCAGCACATCAGATGACGAATGCCTGGAATGAAGTATCCCAATATGATGGACCAGTACCCGTATTTCAAAAACCATGACTCTACCCTGCCGAGCCGTTTGGCGTTGACTCCGACCCACTTACCATACTTCTCAACCAGTGGCCGACCTGCCTTTTTGCCAATGGTGTAACTGAGAAGTCCTCCGGTGAACGCTCCGCCAAAGCTGACGACGATGGACACCGAATAATTCAGCACCGAGATGGAGGCGAGATAACCGACAAAGGTCATCATCACCTCATCCGGAATAGGCATGCCAATCACGCCAAGAGCCAGCAGTCCGTAAATTGCGAAATAACCATATTGACCAATAAATTCTCTTGCAAATTCCATACTGACTCGCTCCTTATTTCGGCTCCACAATATCCTTCTCATGGGGGGCTAGCACTTGTTTTAGAGACGGGAATCGGATTTGGCTAACCATAAGACCGGATAATACGATAATGACAAGATAGGCTACACCATGAGTGAAATAAGGACTCCAGAGCGCAAAAAAGGACATCAGACCGCCTGCAAACGTAATCGGCATGCCAACAAAACCATGGCTTGCTGTCTTCTGGCAATTGTAACGGGCGAGACGCAATGCACCACATACCGGGAATAGTGCTGTCAGAGCCATCCCCAGCGTACTTACTTCGTACATAGAGTTCAAATACAGGATCAGCACAGGGGCTGTTCCGAACGAAATAACATCAGCAAGTGAATCCAGCGCTTTGCCGAACTCCCCTTCACAATGCAATTTCCGGGCAGCGAACCCGTCAAACAGATCAAAGAACATCGCTACCCAAATCAGCGTCACGGCCAGCGCAAACTCGCCATGGATAGCCATTATGACAGCCAGCATACCTGAAGTTAGGTTGCCCAACGTTAGAATGGACGGTAAAGATTTCATAGACTTGACTCCCTTTCGTACTAAGCATTAGGAAAAACAATATAAAAACGGACTCCATCCGGCGTATTTTCTACGCCATAGCTGCATCCGTGCAGATCGAGAATTTGCTTCGCAATGGCCAGGCCCAGCCCGGTTCCCCCCATTTTACGATTACGTGAACGCTCCACCCGGTAGAACCTTTCCCAGATATACTGGCGTTCGGCTTCCGAAATCCGCTCCCCTTTATTCTCAATCGAGATTCGAACCTGCCCTTCCGGCCTGCTGATCTCAATCAAAATATCGGTATGGGGAACGGCATGGCGTATGGCGTTCATCATCATATTGTAGATCACTTGCTCCAGCTTGCTGCGATCCCCTTCCACAGACTGTTCTGTGGTAGATACAAGCACAACTTCCAGCCCTTTATCCTTTAACTGCGGCCCAAGACGTCCCGCAATATCCTCAATCATATCTCCAAGAGCCACCGCATCGGTATTCAGCCTAACCGCTTGGGATTCAAGCCGTACCAGATCCAGCATCTCTTCTACCATCGTTTCCATTTTCACAGCTTCATCGGCAATGATCTCAATATATCGCTCTCGCTTGCCCTCACTTACACCATCCTTTAACCCTTCGGAGTACCCTTTGATGATGCTAATCGGGGTTTTGAGCTCGTGAGACGCATCGGCAAAAAATTTACGCTGCCGTTGTTCGATCTGCTGCTTCATTTCCATATCCGTACGCATCTGGCTGTTAGCCTGCCTTAGCTCTTCCAGGGTCTGACCCAGTGTCGTTGATAATGCGTTCAGGCTGTCGGAAAGGCTGCCAATTTCATCATTGCGGCGAATCGGTGATTTCACGGTGAAATCAAGGGTCGACATTTTTTTGGCAACATGGTTCAGAGCGAGCAAGGGTTTAGTGACAATTCGGGACAAGAGCAGGGAAAGGAATACAATGAGTACAAATGCAGCAATACCGAAATACGCATAGAATAGCTGCGTCGCTTTACTGGCCTCTCTCATTTCTTGCAGTGATGTCAGCGAAAAAATAAGTTGCTGCTGGGGTCCTGAGCTGTGTACAGGTGCAATGGTGAGCACATTTCGTACACCGCTCCAGCTATCGGTCCATTCTTCATTGATCATCTTACCATTGGCCAGACTCTGCTGATCTTCCTTAGCCAGCGGGAAGCGGCTGTCCAGTGCCTGCACAAGCAAGCCCTGCCTTTGACTCCAGGTTGCCAGATTAGGAAGAACCACATCCGTTAATACCCCTGACCATTCCTGTACCGGTTCAGCTAATTCCTGAAAACTTTCTGTTCCCCACACAGAAGAGCTGGTATCTTTGATCTTAAATGGATAAACCATCGGTTCCGTCAACCCACTGGCTGGACCTGTTACCGTTAATTGCTGTCCATATTTGAGATGGGAAGCAATCCAGCCTGCATTCTCACTGTTGATAAACAGTGACAAGGATACCTTCACCTGAGTGCCGTCCTCACGGAGCAATGTAATGTGGAACGGATCATTGACCAGCTTGCCCGTATTCGTCAGGATGACCAGATGCGATTGATTCTGTCGCATGAAATTCCCGGTTTCCTTGGCCAGCTGTACATCATTCCAACGTCCAGCTGAATATTGCTGCTCGAATTTGGTCAGATTTTTCTTGATACTGCTAATCTTCTGATGTTGGTAAAAGTCCGGGAACCAGACCAGTTGGGCAATCACCGTGGTTCCATATAGAAGGAGAAGGAACCCGGCCATGACCAGAAACAGCTTCATCGTTACACCGTTACGTCTCATGCCTCAACCTCGAATCGATAGCCGGTACCAATGACGGTACGGATACACTTGGCTTCATCGCCAAGTTTGCTGCGCAGTTTCTTAATATGGGTATCCACAACACGGGAGTCCCCATCAAAGTCGTATCCCCATACCCGGTTGAGGATGGCATCACGGGACAATACAATTCCCTGATTACGAGTTAAATACAGCAGCAGATCATACTCTTTGGGTGCAAGCTCCACCTCAGCTCCATCCTTCTCAAGCCGACGAGCCCAGGGATCGAGCGTTACATGTCCAAACCGGATTACGCCCTGCTCCCTGCTAACTGCACCCTCTACCCGTTTCATTAATGTCTCTGCACGTGCCACCAGCACACGAGGACTGAAAGGCTTCGTTACATAATCATCCACACCAAGCTGAAAGCCATGAATCTTGTCATCATCTTCCGATCTCGCAGTCAGCATTATAATAGGTACGGTAGACTGAGAACGAATATGCCCACATAGGGTCCATCCATCCATTTCGGGCATCAGCACATCCAGAATGACCAGGTCCACTTCATGCATTGCCAGCAATTCCAGCGCCTCAACCCCATGTTCTGCTTCAATCACATTCCATTGTTCTTTTATGAAATAATCGGCCACAATCTCACGAATGCGGCTTTCGTCTTCCACCAGAAGCACTGTTCTGACCATGACCGACTCTCCTTTTAGCATTCTGTTGATAACATAACGATTCCATGTGTCGTCCGTGTGTCCATCCATGTTCTGGAACGGACTCCATCTTATATACGATTAATATATACCAGAAGTTACTAAATTTTATAAGCAGCCGCAAAAAAAGAAGCCGTCAACGAGCAACATCCTGCTCATTGACAGCTACTCAAGTTGAAACCACGCTTTTTCTCCGCGATTACACACTACACGTGCGCACCGCTTAGCTTTGATGCTCCAGTCGGTGTGCCACATGCAATGTTGGGCCAACAAAGCGGTTCAGCGGGAATCCGCCAGCAATCGCTTTGGTCACGAAGGCTTTACCTTCACGAACAGCCTCTTTCACGGTCAGACCGCGCGCCAAACCTGCGGTAATAGCCGCAGATGTGGTGCAGCCTGCACCGTGTGTGTATCCGGAGCCAACAACATCGGCTTCAAACCATTCGTAGTTCGTTCCGTCATAGAGAAGATCCATCGCTTTGCCCGGGTTAATAACGCCTCTGTCCTTGATCAGGACATGCTTCGCCCCGTGAGCGTGAATGACAGCTGCCGCAGCTTCCATCTGCTCCTTGGAGCGGATCAGTCCGCTTTTCGCCAGCTGCGATGCTTCAAATAAATTCGGGGTAACCAGATCAGCACCCGGCAACAGGAATTCAATCATCGCTTCTGTATTCTCAGGTTGCAGCACCTCGTCCGTACCTTTGCAGACCATTACCGGATCGATAACAATCTGTGGCAATCCACTCCGGCGGATATGCTTCGCAACCAATTCAATGATGTCTACAGAACCCAGCATGCCCGTCTTCATTGCATCAAAACCGATACCATCCAGAACGGTACGCAGCTGTGCCTCTACTACATTTAATTCAACAGGAAAGACCTGGTGATCCCACGTGTCAGGCTCCATCGCCACAACAGTAGTCAGCACCGTCATGCCATACACACCAAGCTCCTGAAAAGTTTTCAAATCTGCCTGAATCCCTGCGCCTCCGCTCGTATCCGAACCAGCTATTGTTAATGTTTTTGGAATCGTCATGGTAGTTGCATTCTCCTTCGTCCTTCAGTTGACATTATCCTATCCCTTGTACGAGCGGATGTCAATGGCATCTGAAGCCATACGGAGTATGGTTTCCAGAGGAATTCAGTTCATATCTTTTGTCTCCAGACTGAACATGGACAGTGAAGCAACCCATATTCCTATGGCCCCCAATGTCAGGGGAATCACGATAATCGTGTTAATTGAAAACGTAGGCCCGTTAAAGCCCGAACATACCACCATAACAAGCAAAATGGATGACACCAATGTAGTCGTGACCGAATGTTTACGCATCCCGAAGAATAAGGGAATCAGGGCCATGCCTGCAGCGGAGAGGGAACTGACGACATACTTCAGCAGCAGTACCCATGCATCACGCATCGTCAACGTATCGGGAATGAAGTCATAGAATTGGTTTACCGCAACTAATAATGCCCCCATCAGCACATCGGTTAATAAAATCATCATGAAAGTAAACACAAACACTATAATCAATTTGGCAGCAATGATTTTATGCCGTTTAATCGGGTAGGTAAACATGACATTCATCGTTTTATTTCGATACTCACTGATAATCAGCTTCGCTATGAGCGCACCGCCAAAGATAATAAAAACAGCTCTGGCGAACGTATCGATTAACATGAAGGAAACGGAGTAATCGGCAAAGGCATAATCTTCAGCACCCAAATCGGTGTACCCAATCAGGAATAGAAACAGGATCAGGACGAGAACGGCAATACCTGCGGTTCTGAAATTCCGGGCAAACCGATGTTTGCGCAGTTCCAGCTGGATTAGTTTAAGCAACGTCCTCATCCCCCTTCATTAAGTTCATGAAGTGTTCTTCCAATGAATGTGCCCTTTTGAAAATGGATTCAATCTCAACGCCATGCTGGATCAGCTTACCTGTCAATTGCGATGGAGCGATACCTGGATCATAGATGCGTATGGTTTGGTCATTGACCATTTTATAATTATTCAACTCCAATTGGTGCTCCAGGACATAGGCCGCTTTACGCGGGTCCAGCGTTTGCAGTTCAATGTATTCGCTATGGCTGCCGCGGATGCTGTCCATTGATACTTCCTCGACCAGACGTCCATTCCGAATGACCCCAACGGTGTCCGCAATCTGTTCGATCTCCCCAAGGATATGACTGGAGATTAACAGAGTAATCCGATACTGGGAGCTGAGACGTTTGAATAAATCGCGCATCTCCTTTATACCTAGGGGGTCGAGCCCATTAATCGGTTCATCCAAAATGAGCAGTTCCGGTGTTGTGATAAGCGCACGGGCGATGCCCAGACGCTGTTTCATCCCCAAAGAGAAGTCTCGTACCGGCTTCTTGCCCGTGTCCTTCAGCCCTACATTTTCCATCATGTTGTCAATGACCTTTTTGTTGTAGAATCCCATGTATTCACAATGGAGCTCCAAATTCTCCTTCGCGGACAAATGATCATAGAAAAAAGGATATTCAATGATGCTGCCCATACGCTTCAGCAGTTCATAGGACGTTGGGGTCAGCTTCTCACCGAACAATTCAATCTCCCCTACAGTCGGTTTGACCAGATTGGTCAGCATTTTCATCACAGTCGTTTTTCCAGCTCCATTCGGACCAAGAAACCCGTAAATCTCTCCTTGCTTGATATTCATATTGACGTTGGATACAACCTCTGTCCCTGCATAGGTTTTGGTCACACCTATCGTCCGCGCAATATATGTCATGTTCTTATTCTCCTTTACGTTCGTCCCTGACAGGTTCTTATATCTGTATTGTAAAGAGAAAAGTCTTCTTTTTTATTACTCAAATCTTACAAAAATCTTAAGCTTAACGAAATCCTTATTGAATGCACCTAAAAGGGTTTTAAAACAACCGAAAACGTCGTTCGTTCATAAGGAACACTGCGCAAATCAATGCTCCCACCCATTCGCTCCACCAGCCGCTTCGTAATGGTCAGCCCCAGTCCGCTACCCTGATAGAGACGATTACGGGAATCCTCCAGCGTATACATGCGTTCGAATACACGGCTGTGCTCCTGTTCTGGAATGCCCCTACCCCGGTCCCAGACGCTAAGCTTTACCTGCTCCCCTGTCGAATAATCGAGTGAAAGACCAAGCATCTTGCCATCCGCTCCATATTTCATAGCATTGGTAATCAGATTATCCAGTACACGGTCCAGTGCTTCTTCGTTGGCTCTCACAAAGATATCTGCTTCGGGAATCTCCAGCTCCACTTGCAGACCCAGATTCGTTAACATCTCATAAAAAGAAAGCATCTTCACTCGACACAATTCGCTTACATTAACCTTTGTCAGTGCAAGCTCGGTGTCTCCAGATTCCAGCTTCGCCAAGTCAAAAAAAGAATGAATCAGACGCAGCACCTCCTGCGCCTTATCCTGAATTTTGCCAGTCATGATCACGCGTTCCTGATCTGTTATGGAAGGGCTGTGCAGGAGTGTTTCACTATAACCGAGCACGACCGTTAGCGGTGTCTTCAGGTCATGTGAGATGTTGGAGAGCATATTGCGCATTTCCTTCTCCTGATTGGCATAACCCGCTTTGGCCCGATGGGCATAATCCAGCAGCTCGTTGACATCCTTGAGAAGCTGGCTGATTTGAGCATCGCTATTAAACACAAGCAGGCGCTCAAAGCTCCCTTGCTTCACAATCGCCGTTAATTTCTCATGGATGTAGGACAGATCTTTACTGCGTTTATGCATCCTTACGCTCAGTAGGATAACGATAAAAGCCAAGATCATGGTAGAAACAGCAAAGAGCAGCGTCACCCCGGGTCCACCTCCAGCTTATAACCAATTCCCCACAGCGTCTTGATGTATCGCGGCTCTGAAGGATCAGCTTCCAGTTTCTCGCGCAGACGGCGCATATGAACGTTAATGATATTTTCGTCACCATAGTAGTGATCGTTCCAAACGGAAGCGTAAATCTGAGCCTTGGTAAATACTTTGCCGGGATGGGTTACAAACATCTTGAGAATGCCAAATTCCTTGGAGGTAAGCCTTACAGGTGTCCCATCCCGCTCCACCTCATACGTCTCCATATCGACCGTAATGCCGCCAATCTCAATGCGCTGGGACTTTGGAGGAGCTGTAATCTCAGACTGTGCATTATAATTGGCACGCCGAATAGCCGCCTTGATCCTGGCGGTCAGCTCAATCAACGAGAACGGTTTGCTCAAGTAATCATCAGCGCCGAACCCAAGTCCAAGGGCTTTGTCCACCTCCCCGTCCTTCGCAGACAGGATGAGAACAGGCACCAGACTGACGGCACGGATGGCCTGAAGCACTTCCATACCGCTTTTATGCGGCAGCATCAGATCCAGGATGACCAGATCATAGCCTGGCTGGGATTGGCTGAATTGGCGTTCTGCCTCTAATCCGTCATATGCATAAGAGACGTCATAGCCCTCTTTTTCCAAATAAGGACCAACCATCTCACTAATTGAGCGATCATCTTCAACAAGCAGCAAGCGATAACTTGACACGAGCTTCCCTCCAACATGAACGTTTTCCTTTATTACCTCACAGTTTGCATGAATTGGCAATGAAATACGAAAAACCCGGCCGGATCGCCACTTTATGTTTCAAAGTGAACCACCTGCCAGGTCTAATAAACAAATCCTATACCGTCTCGCTGCGTATCCAGCACAGTCCGATCGTTCCCGCACCTGCATGAATGCCTACCACAGGGATAAAAGGCATAATTTCCGTCTTTAAGCGGGGAAGCAAATCTGCAATCTGCTGTTTGATTGTAACAGCTTCTTCCTGATTGTTCGCATGCATGATGCATACATGCTTCACTTTCCCCATATCCACCTTGAGCACATCCAGCATGCGCTGTTTGGCCCGTTTGAACGTACGAATTTTCTCATTCACAACCACTTTGCCCTCTTCGAATCGTAAGAGCAGATGAATCTTCAACAATTGGCTAAGGATAAGCTGGGTCCCCGACACACGACCACTGCGGTGAAGATGCTGAAGACTGGCCGGGATGAGGTAAAAGGACATGTTATCAATCATCTGTTCGATATGAATTTTGATCTCGGATGCCGTACAGCCTTGCTTCTGCCTTTCCAATCCTTGCAAGATCATCTCCCGCAACGGATACGCACCTGCTCTGGAGTCAATGGCGGTAATCGTCACACCTGCAATCTCGGCAGCCTGC
Source organism: Paenibacillus sp. 11B (assembly GCF_030487755.1). Taxonomy (NCBI): domain Bacteria; kingdom Bacillati; phylum Bacillota; class Bacilli; order Caryophanales; family Paenibacillaceae; genus Paenibacillus; species Paenibacillus sp. 11B. Next base: position 113,484 of record NZ_JAUKNS010000004.1, read on the forward strand.
ATCGAAGTGTGCAGTGTTCCGCTAAGTGCAGTGGAGCAATGAATAGTAATAATCTCATCGTACTGGTCTTTCAACGACTCATACAGTTCAATAAATTCACCAATCGGCGGCTGTGAACTGCTTGCCCGTGATGCCTCACCAAGTTTCTCATAGAATTGTTCCGATGAAATATCTTCCGTCTCCCGGTAACATTCCTCTCCAAATACAATGCGCAGAGGTACGATGTAAACATGATTCTGCTCAGCAAATAGCGGATCGAGTGTGCTCGTACTGTCGGTGACCCATGCAATTTTCCTCATTCCAACCTTCTCTCTTGCCGGATTGTTGAAGCTGTATCCTCAATCGTCAGGCACATGCCCGGCGGATTATTTATAATTTGAATAGTTTATATTGTAAACGTTTGCGTTCTTGCCCCTCAATTATAAAGGAACGGACAAACCGCTGTCTTGTGGCGCATTGTTGAACAGCCTCATTTCTTCCGGTATATGCCAAAAAAATGTCTTGCCTGTGAAGGAATAAATTGGTATGCTGTTGTCCTTCTCTCTTTTTCGCCTTGACTGAAGTGAACGGAACCGCCGTTCAACCAACTTATCGGAGGTGTCACATGCTTTATTTCACTCTGGCTTCCAAAGCCTACTCCCGGAACCTGCAATACCGCGGAGCTCACATGGTACATAACCTGGCAAGCGCCATGTTCGGTTACATGTACGCCTGCCTCTGGATCGGCATCGGGGCTGACCACTCTCTCGGAGAATATGGGACACAGGGGATGATCAGTTACATTGCGTTTACGCAATCCTCTCTCTGGATCTCAGGTTTTCTCACCAATGGACTGGGTATTCCACTCACGGTCAGGACAGGGCAGATCGCGCTTGATCTCATGAGGCCGGTTCATCTATTCACCCACCTGATGGCACGTGAATGGGGGCAGATTGCCTACCAGTTCGTGTACAAAAGCATTCCGATTTACCTGCTCTTCTCCATCGTATTTTCTCTGCAATGGCCCTCAGAAGCTTCAACCCTGCTATTTACCGCAATTGGTCTTGCCGGCGCATCCTATTTATCCATCTGTATGAATTACATTATTGGCGCCACCGCGATGTGGACTACGGAGTCCTCCTGGCTGCATTGGGGCAATCACGCCATGATGAATCTGCTCGCAGGTTTCTTCATCCCGCTGGAATGGCTGCCAGACTGGCTGGAACGAATCGCCTGGTTATCACTCTATCCTTTCCTGCTCTATGTCCCAACCCGGATCTATCTGGGTTACGAAAACGGCTCCTTGCTATGGGGAACCTTGATTTGGTGTGTCCTCATGACGTTCGTCTGTCTGGCGATAACCCAGGTACTGCGCCGTAAAGTGGAGGTGCAGGGCGGATGAAGACCACTTCCTGGTTCACTTTATATAAAATGCTCATTCGAACGAGCATCCGTAGTCGGATGCAATACAAGTTCAATTTCATCATGGCCTCCGTTCTGGCCGCATTGATTCAAATCTCCGAGTTTCTAATGGTTGCCCTGGTGCTGCACAAATTCGGAGCCATCAAAGGTTGGTCCCTTCATGAAATTGGTTACCTCTTCGCGATCATGACCCTATCCAAGACGTTATATCGAACATTTGGCAACGAAGTGCATCATCTGGAAAAATATTTGGTCGGCGGCGAACTCGATCAACTGTTAACCAGACCCATGCCCGTATTGCTGGCGTTACTGCCCCAAAACTTTCGCATTATGGCCGGTGAGGTGTTACAAGGCGGGTTTATTCTTTGCTGGTCGCTGGCGGGCATGATGCATAGCGGACAGATCGGCTGGACTGTCATCCCCTTCTCTCTGCTCATCATCCTGACCGGGTCCATTATTCTTTTTTCAATTGGGCTGGCCACGGCAACGCTTGGATTCTGGACCACACGCATTGAGGAGCTGCAGACCATCACCGAGGATGCGGCCCGTACGGCTGCCCAATATCCGCTGACGTTATATCCCAAATGGATGTCCGGCATATTGCTGACCGTAATCCCGGTGGGTTTTGTCAACTATGTTCCGTCACTCTATCTGCTTCGCGGGGAATTAGGAGCATGGGTTCTTGTTGCGATTGTCGTAGTTGCCATCCTGAGCCTGGCCGCAAGTCTGCGTTTCTGGAAATTCGGTTTAACCAAATATCAAAGTACGGGTAGCTAAGGGGGAAAATATCGTCATGACCATGATTACAGCGCGCCATCTGCAAAAGGAATTCAAAACTCCTGTGGTACGCGAAGGCCGGTTCTCCGGGCTTCGCACCTTGTTTTCACGCGAATATCTGTCCAAGGAAGCGGTGCGAGACATTAGCTTTGATATTGGCAAAGGAGAGTTTGTTGGTTATATCGGCCCGAATGGGGCTGGCAAATCCACCACGATCAAAATGCTGACGGGTATCCTCCATCCAACCTCGGGTGAGGTGTTGCTCGGTGGCATGAATCCACATCAGGAAAGACGCCGCACGGTTGGACGTCTAGGTGTGGTGTTTGGACAGCGCAGCCAGCTCTGGTGGGATCTGCCTGTGAAGGATTCGTATGATATTTTGGCCGAGATGTACGGAGTCCGTCCCGAGGACAAAAAGAGACGATTGGGCCAGTTCGCCGAGCTGCTGGATCTTGAATCATTCTGGGCCACGCCTGTCCGCAAGCTCTCGCTTGGTCAGCGAATGCGTGCCGATCTCGCAGCTTCCATGCTGCATGATCCGGAACTACTTTTTCTCGATGAGCCGACGATTGGACTAGATGTGAATGCGAAGCGGAACATTCGTCAATTTCTTCGTACATTAAATGAAGAGTTTGGCAAAACGATTTTGCTGACCACCCATGACATGGACGATATTGAGCAGCTATGCAGTCGGGTGATGGTAATCAATCACGGCCAACTTACGTATGACGGCTCAATTCCCTCCCTACGTGACACCATCGGTCTGCCAACGCTTATCCGGGTGACGTATCGGGGTTCGTTTCATATGCCGGATATCATATCGTCCGCCATTCAGATTACAGGGGCAGAAGGCCAAGTCGTCACCGTCGAAGTTAATCGTAAAGAGTGGAGCACGATGGACATTCTGAAACAGCTCGAGCAATGGGGCCAGATTGAAGATGTCGAGATGAAAGAACCGGATTTTGAGGATATTATTCATCGGGTGTACTGACTGGCCTATTTTATTAGGATCTGGATGAGGGCCTGTTCAAATGCCGTTACATGCGGGAAGGACATGACGTACTGTAATATTGGAGGTGAAGTGTCATGCTTGTTACCAAACACACACTTGCTGCATCCAGTGCACACGCCACTCCCTATTACATCGTTCGAGGCACGAAGCCCGGACCCGTCATCATGATCACATCAGGAGTTCACGGGAACGAAACCGCAAGCATGGCCGCTGCGCAGAAGCTGGCTAATGACTGCATGACAGGACGACGACACGTGGTTCGCGGAATCCTCATTATTGTGCCACGGGTGAATCAGAAGGCCTATCGGAACAACAGCCGAGGAAAACCTGATTTAAACCGCACGTTCCCGCGGCATCTCTCTGGCAAAGCCAAACATCCGCTTGCTTCCGCTGTCTTTGGGCTTGCCCGTCAATATGGGCCTGCCTGGTGGCTGGACCTGCATGAAGCAAACGGATTATCCCAACGCAGTTCACAGGTACTGGGACAAACCTTGATTACCAATCCTGGCAGCCGGGCTGTTCCGGTATGCAAACGAATAATAGCGCGAATGAATCGGTCAATTCCCATTCGTGACAGACACTTCAACCTGAAGCAACACGAATTGCCCGGTTCAGCACGAACAGCCGCAGCTCGCCTGCTTCAAGCGCGCTCGGTTACGGTAGAAACCTGCTGGAGTCTGAACCGTTCGGAACGGATCAAGTATCAGACGGCAATTGTGCACCATTTTCTGCGTGAAGCAGGTTTGTTTTGAATCAATTTCGGGATGGTTGGAACAACAAAGACACCTTCAAGGATATCTCTCACGCCGGACGCGTCAGAGATAATTCTTCGAAGGTGTTAATTGTTTACAGGGTTACATTATGAAGTTACATTATGAAGTCACCTTACGTATTCCCCTCCTCCCTATTGATTCGGAAAGATTCAATATAATTGTGAATATCATGCTCTGGCGTCAGAAGCAACCCGGCAAGAAGCGTCTGCATCTGCTGCAGGTTATCGATATGCAGTTGAATCTCTTCAATTCGGTCACGAACGAGTTCTTTTAGTGCTTCGCTCTCCACATCCTCCTGACTGAGCAGCTGTAACGTATCCTTTATTTCCTTTAATGAATAACCCAGTGATTGAGCATCCTTAATGAATTTGATCTTAACCAGATAATCTTCGGTATACACACGGTATCCGTTGGATGAACGACGGGGAGCAGGCAGAATCCCGCTGTCCTCGTAATATCGAAGTGTTGCCATGCTTACACCCGTACGTTTGGCCAACTCTCCTCTTGTCATCGTTTTCATGCCTACTCCTCCATCCTTCTATGCATTATTCCTCCTGCTTGCTGCGCAGCTTGGTATACTTCATATCATAGGTGGCCTCCGGAAAATGGTTTGACGGCCCTTCCAGCAATGGTTGCTCCTCTTCTCCCTTCAAGTAACGGTCAAAGAATGCCAATGTATACGATCTGGTAATGTCCACATTATGCTCCGGCGTCATGCCCTTGGCAAACATCTTGGGTGAAATTAAGGAGATATCCGTGAAACTCTGATGGAAAAAGCCATCCACGGTTAAGTAATACGTATCATTCAAGCTGTGTGACATCACGTAATCCAAATCCGGTTCAAACTCGGGATAGAACACCTTGTCTCTCTCGGTTACGCTTGGGTCCAGGCTTTTGGCTGTTTCTCCTGACATAATATACATAAACGGCTGTTTCAAAGCTGTCGTAGAAACACTGCCCCAGAATCCGCCTTCCAAACTGAGTCCTGCTTTGAAACGGTCATCCTGGGCTAACGCTTCCGCTGTTGTTGCACCACCATAGGAGTGACCAAAAATACCGACAGAATCCAGATCAAGCTTGCCTTCGAGCAGCTGATTCGGATCTTGTGTATTCCACTGGGTGAGTGTATCCAGTACAAAGCTTGCGTCGGCTGCACGAATACCAACACCTTCTATATTATGTTGATATAGCTCCTCTGACGTTGGATAGTCAGGATCTGGCTCATATGAAGCAATATGTCCATCCGGGAATGTCACTTGAGCAGATGTATACGGATGGTCGATCCCAACAACAATGTAGCCATGGCTTACAAGTTCCTCAATCGCGGTCATACTTTGAAAACGTGCTGAGCGCACTCCAGGGGAGAACAATAATACTGGATATTTACTCTGTGCGGCAGATACCTCAGCACCCTTAACAACATGTGTGGGAATCGTATCCAGGTAACTGAACACCATCGGTGGAATTCCAAATACGAGACTGATCGCCTCTCCCAACTCGGCCGGATAATGTTCTAGCGGCAATCCTTTGGCCGTTTCCTGATCTACAGGATACCAAACATTGATCATAAGCTCACGCTTATCACCCGCTTCAGCCGTCTTGGTCTCTTCGCGGGATTCATCCGTTAGCTGCTGAGAAAAGGTGCCTATGGCGAATGAACCTGTTGGTTCAGGCATCGTGAACGCAGGGAAAAACGACGTCAACACTATGGAACCTGCACTGAGAGCCAGCACCAGAACAGAGGACAGGGACGTTGTGATCCATGAGCGACGTCTGGATTTCAACGTGCTCTGGGGTGCATGGTGAGAATAGTGTCTACGGCGTCCCCATCTTACGAATTGAACGCTCCACAGAATTATAAGTACAAGCAACACGATATAGGTAGGCAGCATCTGCACTCGTAAATGATTGATAATGCCATGCAGCAGCACTGCCAGCACGAGAGCGGAAAACATCCCCATGGAATACGCACGGCGCTTAGGAGCCGCCAGCATAAGTGCCGTAGCTAATATCGTGATGAGTACCAATATCCATTCTAAAATCCTCATTATTCTACCTCCAACTTGATGTAATACACCAAGGATAAACCTTGAAGTATAATTCAAGGTCAAGGTCAAATTTTAAACCATACTCAACTCATTGGAAAGTTCTCGTTTACGCAAAAAGAACTGCTCCTGACGCAGCAATCCGCGTGGGAACAGTTCCTATCCATTTAAACCTTCAGATCCCATTTAAACCTTCAGATCCCATTTGAATACTTCAGACAACGTGCAGTTACCGGAGGAAAATGCTGATATTCCCGTTGAGTCCGGTCCCGGATAAATACGCGCTGTCATGACCTTCTCCCCGCCTTGAATAAATACTTCAACCGATGAGACATCCACAAAAATTCGCAGCTCCAGCCTGCCGTCATTCAGCTCCACTTCTGCAGCACGTTCACCTCCGAGGCCATTTCCCGAACGATCCCGATTAAGACGAAGCTTACGCTCTTCCACCTGATAGGTGATAACGGTCTCTTCCCCCTCACCCACACGTAATTTCAATCCAAAGTTCTCTGCCGTTCCCGATTCAAAAACAACATACAGTTCATAGCGGTCTCCTGGCATATCCAAATCACGTATCCCGTCCAAATGGATGTTCTGTTGCTTGATCTCGTTTGTGCGATATTGCTTCAGCTCCGCGATCGGCAGAAAGAACAATCGCTCTCCTCTCAGAACGATCTGCCGTGGCAGCGTCATCGCTCCTGCCCAATGATGACCATGCTGCGTTGGGATATCCGTTTCCCATGTTTCCATCCACGCCACCATGATGCGTCGGCCCTGCTCATCGTCCGTTGTCTGCGGTGCATAAAAATCAAACCCGTAATCGAGTGGATCATATTGCTCATATTCCAGTACACCCTGCTTCTCATCCAATGTACCAATCATATAAACCGTGGAATGTAAATTTCGATAATTATCCATCTGAGCGGGCATCCGCTGCGGTGACATGATCAAAATATCTCGGCCTCCAAGAGAGAATAAATCGGGACATTCCCAGTTGTCTCCAAGTGTACCGTCGCTTTGCGCCATGACGTTGACGTAGCTCCATTTTTCCAGATTGGTGGATTGATATAACAGAATTACACCTCGGCCAGCCCCGTCGTTTGAACCCAGCACACAATAATAAATCCCATTTCGTTCAAACACCTTGGGATCACGGAAGTCCCTCGGACTTGTATGCTCTGGAATCTGATCCAGCCCAATGACCGGGTTCAGCACACTTTTGACAAAATCAACGCCATTGTCCGATACAGCGATATTCTGCGTCTGCCTGTAATCATTGTCTTTGTCTGGTCCAGTCACGACATGTCCCGTGTACATAAGCAGCAGCTTGTCGCCCTGAACGAGAGCACTTCCTGAGAAGCACCCTCCACTGTCATAACTCTGATCCGGAGCTAACGCCACCGGGAGATAAGACCAGCTAACCAGATCCTTGCTCACCGCATGTCCCCAATGCATCGGTCCCCATACCGGAGCATAGGGATAGTACTGATAGAACATGTGATACATCCCGTTGTAGTATACAAAACCATTAGGATCATTCATCCAGCCCACTTCAGGCATCAAATGATATGCCAGGCGGTAAGCCGGATTAACCTTTTGACGTTGTTCCCTGATATACGCATTTGAGCGGGCTAGTGTATAAGTTCCCTGTGCAGGATGCGATATTTCCAGTAGTTCATTGTCCGTGTCTTGTTTTGTTTCTGTTTCCCGTTTCAAGTATGATTCCTGATTCATATGTCTATCACTCCTGTCTCTCTACTGCAATCAATCTGAAACCAATTATTTGATGGACCCCTGCATCACGCCTTGGATAATATACTTCTGTGCAAACAGATACACGACTAGCACTGGCAGCAAGGTGAGCACCAAACCAGCCATTAATGGACCATAATCAACCGTATAGGTACCATAAAAATAAAAGGTGGATAACGGTAGTGTCCGCTGTTCGGATGAAGTCAGTACCAGAGAGGGCAACAAGAAATCATTCCAGATCCACAGGACGTTCAGCACGGTAATCGTAACGCTTGTTGGTAGGAGCACCGGCAATACGATGCGAAAGAAGGTCTGTACTCGGCCACAGCCGTCTATTAGAGCCGCTTCTTCCAGTTCCAGCGGGATGCTCTTGATGAAGCCATGATAAATAAAGACGGCGAGTGGACTGCCAAAGCCGATATACATATAGATAAGTGACCATTTGTTGTCCAGCATCCCCAGTGAACCATATATTTTCACGAGTGGAATCATGATTGCCTGAAAAGGAATAATCATTGCTGCCACCATCAGAAAAAAAAGATATTGGTTCAGCTTGCTTTTGTGCCGTACAAAATAATGAGCTGTCATCGCAGCGAGCATTGCAATCAGTAACACACCTGCCACCGTAATTAGCAAAGAATTTCCGAAGGCAGACATATACCCCATTTTATCGAAGGCACTAACGTAATTATCCCATTGAACGGACACTGGCAGGCCCAGTGGATCTGAAGTTATGGCCTGATTTGCCTTAAATGAATTCGTAATGAGCAGCAGAAACGGAAAAATGAACAACATCATCGCTACAATTAATAAAAACAGCTTGGCCCAGCCCAACAAGCGCGATTGTCCAGCCATTATGCCTCCACCTCCAATTTCTTGCTGAAATAGACTTGGAGTAATGTAATCGTAGCGACTAGAATAAACAGTACAAACGCCTCTGCTTGACCAAGCCCGTAATCACGTGCCAGAAAGGCCTGTTCATACACATGCATGGATACCATTTCTGTGCTTTTGAAGGGTCCTCCGCTAGTGAGGGAGACATTGAGATCATAGACCATAAAGCCCCGTTGGAGGGACAGGAAAATGCATACGATAAACGACGGTACCATAAGTGGCAAAACGATCCGTGCCAGCATTCTGCGATTGCTTGCTCCATCAATACTGGCCGCTTCCATGACATCCTTGGGCACATTCATCAGCCCTGCAATATAGATCACCATCATATATCCTGCGTACTGCCATACGGTAACGACAACTAGTGCCCAGAACGCTTTATCAGGGTCCGATAACCATGATGTTCCGAACAGCGGAATGTTCATTTTCTGACCGGCAAAAACCAGTACTTGATTGAAGATAAACTGCCATATGAATCCAAGCACAATTCCGCCGACCAGATTGGGTAGAAAAAAGCCAGCCCGGAACAAGCCCTGTGCCTTCATACCACGTGTTACCGCGTAAGCAAGTAGAAATGCCACGCCATTGGTCAACACCACGGTAATAAATACGTATTCCAGAGTCATCCCGAATGACTTCCAGAACACGGTATCCTTGAACACGCCGATATAATTGTCCCAGCCCACAAGACTTTGCTCAACAGCAATACCATCCCAATCCGTAAACGTCAGATAAATCCCGTACAGAAACGGAATAATCATGACCGTTGCAAACGCAAATAGTGTTGGACCCGTAAAAATTAGTCGGGTGCGCAATCGGGTCCAAAATCCTTTTTCGGTAAGCATCGTTATCCTCCACTCTATCCCAGGGTGTATACAGTCGGTTGCCCGAAGACGAAGCGGGCGCGGAAAGTTGATCTCCCGCCCGACCAGTGTCCCCGAAATCCCTACCATTCTCTATGTGAAGCATCCAAAACCCGGTGGACAACAGATAAAGAGTTGCTTTTATCTATGCCCTAACGCTGCTTCAGTTTATTTCACGTTGGTCCAATAATCTTGAATTTCTTTGGCGAGTCCATTACGGTCAATCACATCAGCCAAATATTTCTGCATGGAAGCACCCAATTTGGACCAATGGTCAGCTGGAAGCGCGCTCATCGATTCCTCAATTTTGCCTGCCTTAATGTATTCACTAATCGACTTGCCCAGCGGATCAGCCGGTTCAAGTGTAATATTGCTGAATGCAGGAATGACGCTGGCCTGATTCACCAGGAAATCTTGACCTTTAGCCTCATAGACTATCCAGTCCAGAAATTTTTTCGCAGCTTCCTGCTGCGCTGGTGTGCTTTTTTCTTTGTCGATCAGAATGCGTTTGGATACGGCTGCAGAAATTTGCGTGTTGCCAAAATCATCGGGATTGTTGCTTATAGGAACCGGCAGGAAGCCATATTGCCCATCCGCGGTATCAAAGCTGTGAATTTGCGGCCATGCCCAGTTGCCTTGAAACCAGATGCCAACCTCGCCTTTACCCAGTACTTCGGGTCCACGCTCATACGTCCCGGACAACGGGGAGGCTTTGTCGATGTTATAGGTCTTCATCAGATCGAACGTATCCATCAAGCCATTGAATACAGCGTTGGAAGCCAAATCCACTGTACCTGCTTTCAGATCACTTATGAACTGATCCACTTTGGCGCGATCCGGAGACTGTCCGCCATATGCAAGTGCCAGATAGTGGGCGCCAAGCGACCAATCCATAGGTGATACAATTAAGGGTGATTTTCCGGTTGATGCAATCTTCTGAAACAATTCATCGAGCTGTGCAGTGGTTTGCACCGATTGGGGATCAAATGTGCCGCCTACGGCCTGATCCAGTATCTTCTGGTTGTAGATGAAGCCATATCCTTCAATGGAGAGTGGAAATGCATAGTTTTTCTCCTCAAATGTTGTTGCCGTGGTGCTATTTTCGACGGCATCCTTCATCCACTTTTCAGAGGTAAGGTCCATAACACGGTCCTTGAATTTCTCAACATCCCCTGTATCCAGCATCATCATTGTTGTCGGATTGCCAGATGCATAGAGCGCCGAGGCTTTCTCAAAAGGAGATTGCCCGCTTCCTACAGGTACGATTTCCAGTGTTATATTAGGGTTCTCAGATTGAAAATCCTTTGCTGCCTGCTCCAACTGACTGTTTATTTCTGCTTTGGAATTCAGCAGTGTAATTTTGACACTATCACCGGATGCGGACGATGACTCCGTTCCCGCTCCTGACTTGGCACCGCCACATGCCGAAAGAATAACTACCATAACCAATGATAAGACTGATAATTTCATCCATTTCCATTCTTTTTTCATCTGTTATTGCCCCCGTTCAATATTATAAAAGGAACCGCTTACAAAAATGATTATAGTGTCAAAGGTTTGACATGTCAATCGTTTGACATAAAATAAATAAGTTACCTTCCCATTAATTATTAGAATGTATAGACGCATAAAAGCATGCAAAAAACGACCTTGTTTAGGTCGTCTCTCTCTCCACCAGTGTGACTGGCAATATATGCTCCATCCCGATTTCCTCCTCAGCGATCTGGCCTCGGATCAACTCTACGGCTAGCTCAGCCATGGCCTCCATTGGCTGCCTTATGGTTGTAATTCCTGGCATCGCGTAACCCGCCGCCTGGATGTCGTCATAACCAACAATTGCGATATCCTCGGGAACTTTGCGACCATGAAGCACGATTTGCTTCAAGGCATGAATGGCCATCAGATCACTGGTTACGAACAGTCCATCCACTTCGGGATGCTGAGCAAGCAGTTTTCCGACCAATTCGGTATACTGATGCTGACTGAACACATTCAGGTCGGTTTCATGGATCATGACCGGCTGGATTCCATGTGCCTTCAGTGTGTCCGTGAAACCTGTAGTTCTGCGATTAGACAGCATTTGCAGCCCTAGATTGCCGCAGATATGCGCCACGTGTCGTCTGCCCTTGGAGAGCAGCAATTCGGCTGCCATAACCCCACCTTGATAATTATCAGATGAGATGAACGGGATGTCAGTACTGATTTGTCGGTCCAATGTAACGATGGGAGAATGCAGATTCATGTACTCATCCACTTCGAGCGTATGGCTTCCCATAATAATTCCATCGACCCGGTTACCCTTGAGCATCTCCACGTATTCTCGCTCTTTGGAAGGGTCCATGTGTGAGTTGCACAGCATCATTTTTAACCCGTTCCGGTATGCATGATACTCAATATAGTTTGCCAGTTCTCCGAAAAACGGGTGAGACACATCAGGAATAATCAAACCTATTACATTTGACTGCTTGCGCAGCAGAGAACGGGCAATTTCATTGGGACGATAATTCAGTTCGTTCATGGTTTGGTACACTTTATCCCGTGTCTTCTGACTGATATAACCCCGGTTGTTTAATACACGCGAGACGGTGGTTACCGAAACCCCAGCTCTGAGTGCAACATCATGAATTGTTGCCATAACAGCCTCTTTTCCTACAACATTCTTCATATCTTAATAATTATATACGTATTTTCAGCCCCGAACCAATCCGCACACCAGTCTGCTCTTTACTTCGCCTGGATCTTCGCTCTGGGCATACTATGCATGGCCCCATGTGTCACATGGGCCTGAACCACATACGTACCTGCCTGCTCAAAAGTATACTGCACCTCATACAGACCATTCTCTACCTCGCTTGCCTTCAAGGCGCCTTGTTCCTCCAGCTTATCCTCTGTCATCATTCCTAGTTCAGGCGAGACTGCCGGGGCATCCTCAAGCTCATCCCATATCTGGAATTGAACTTGATCCGCATCGCTTACCGGCACTTCACCCTGAGTAAGCTTCACCTGCAAGGTCACAGGCTTATGGAGAGAAGCTTTGTCAGGGACCACCAACTGTACTTTGATCATCTCCGGCATCTCACCAGACTGGGACTGCTCCTCATAGGAGCATCCCGCAATCAGGAGGGTCAGAATGATGAAGGGCATGAACCAACGGACTTGTCCGCTCATCAATTATCTGTCCTTTCTTATGAAGAAGATTTTGGTGTTTTTCCAATTCCCCACAGCATCACAATAATGATGATAAATGCGATCAGTGCAAGTAACGGTATCGTAATAAAACCAAACCAGTTCAAGTAATCGGTATAACACGGAATTTGTCCGCATGCCACTGAACTCCCCGTAGCGGAGTAAATACGCTGAATCGTTACATGATATAACGAGATTCCGCCCCCAATGAAACTAAGTGGAAGAACATATTTGGTGATGCCCACATCATCCTTGAAGTAGGCAATGCCCAGTAAAATCGTTAACGGATACATAAAGATCCGTTGGAACCAGCACAGATCACAGGGGATGTATCCCTTAATCTCACTAAAATAAAGGCTGCCTCCAGTCGCAATGACTGATACAGCCCAGGCAATAAACAGACGGGTATCAATGTTTTTTGCCCGTCCCTCAGGCTTTGAAGCTGTGTCCATCCGCTTGAACCCCCTTTTCTTGTTTGATCATACCGAATAATAATACAACATACATGACTCCAACGGGCTAGTGTTACAATTATGTACAGTCCATAACCGTACCGTGATCCATATACACGTTGCGGTGAGGTTGCTGACTCCCCTGATTATACCAAATATTTGAATATTTTGATGTGGTCTTTTTGCGTCCAAGTGAAGCCGCTGAAACGAAAAAAACTGCCGTATGGGGCAGCCTTTTCGTTCTTCTTTTATAAATAGCGATTACATGGATTTAGTCAGTGTGATGGAACCATCTTTTTGAGCCCATTTTACATCCCAGCCAAGAAGCTCAGCGATGAAACGCAGTGGCACTTGCGTACGTCCATCTTTGTTTACAAAGACCGTTGCACCTACATTTTTCTTCATGCCGTTCACTTCCATAACGTTGTTGTTCACCCAGAATTTCAGCGTATCATTACCAGCCATTACGGTTACTTGTTGTGCTTTTTTATCCCATTTCACAGTTGCACCAATTCCTTCACTCAGGAAACGCAGTGGAATGTAGGTTGTGTTTTTCCAGAGCATTGGTGTTGTGTCCATATTGGTTGTTTTGTCATTGATTTTCAGCATTTTGCTGTTCAGTTGCATCCATACAGTAGTTGTATCTGTTCCGGGCATTGTCGGTGTCATGGGCTGCTCTTGGAATTTGTCGTTGAATTGCGTCACGATTGCATTACCAAGGGCTTGACCTACACCAAACATAACTTTGAATCCTTCACGGTTGGTGGTGTACGAACCTTCGTAGTTAGCCGCAGCGTATTGATCCAATACTTGCTGCACTTGCTTCTCATGTGTAGTCAGTGCTTGTTGTCCAGCAGCTTTCGGCAGGTTACCTGCAGTTGCGGAATCCAGGAATGTCGCGAACTCCGTCGTGAATCCGTCAATACGTTTCTCGACAGCTGCACGAGCCGCTGCATCATTGTTTTTAACGGCTGTTACATAGTCGCTTTGTGCATTCACATGGTTGGTTACCCAAATTTCCTCGAACGCACTTGCACCGTCGTTACCGTAAATGGAAGCGATCGCTGCTTTGAAATCCGCTGTGTTTCCAGCTTCAGCTGTAACCAGTGCATTCGATGCTGCTGTGCGACCATCATATTGCTCTTGCATTTGCAGAGCCGACAGAGCAAAGTGCTCGGAAGCCAAGTGATTCAATGCGGATCTCAGATCAGCTGCTGGTGAATCTGCTTTGCTATTCTCGAATTTCTCAGGCATTTGTGTTGTGATTGCTGTGGAAAGTGCTTTACTCACATCGAACATTTCTTTGAAGCCCTCACGATACGCTTTATATGCATCTGCGTAGTCACCAGCGACATACTCATCAAATACTTTTTGCACGAGATCTTCATGTACTTTCAAAGCATTTTTGGCTGCTGCTTTTGGCAATTTTCCTTCGGTTGCTGTGCTCAAGAATGTAGAGAATTCTTCTACAAAACCATTGATGTTATCCTGTGCCTGTTTGATCCCAGCCTGGTTGCCCATTTTAGTTGCTTTCACAAGATCGTCTGTATATTTGTTATGAGCGCGGAAGATGCGTTCGAATTCTTTGGCTCCTGCATCACCGTAAAGGGAAGCGATAGCCGGCTGCATATCCAATGCATTTTGGTCGAGTGCTTTATAAGCTGCGTCCGCATCTTTTGCTCCGTCATATGCTTTCGCCATTGCGGTTACAGCGAGTGCAAAGTGTTCGGATAACAGATGATCCAAGCTCGCTCTCAGGTCAGCAGCAGGTGTATTAACACTTGCTTTCATCGTAGCCATCGGTGTCTGTGGTGTTGAAGCAGCCCCGGCGATTCCCGGCATCAATAACGTCAAGCTCAGCATGGGTGCGATAAATTTCTTCATTTTCATTTTCATTACGTGTTCACTCCTCGGTTAGTTTTGTTTATCCTTTGTTTCCTCGTCGTCGTCTTCATAGGGTGTAACGTAGAGTTCTTCCATCTGGATCACCTCTCTGGGCAAAAAAATCGCAGCCTCCGTCCAGGAAAGCCGCGAATGCGCGCCACAACAAGGTTTATCTCAAATTTAAAATTTTAAAATTATAGTGATCCGCTCCATTCAGCGCTATATATATACTGTAAGAGAAGAACTTTATTTTCCTATATTTATCAATAAAAGCTTACATCCAAGGTAAACCTGAAGTACAATGAACAGAACGATTGATTTCAATGAAGGAGGTCATCGCATGACATTGCTGCCCTATATTTTAATTATTGGTATTGCCCTGTTCGGTGGTATTGCTACAATGATCATCGGGAATTCGAAAGCGAATCAGACCAGCAACCCCGAGTATGATCGCAGGACCAAGCAAAATCTGAGCAAACTTACCTATGTATACGTGGGTGCCATCGTTCTCGGCATAGGCGGTTTCGTCCTGTATTTATTCAACTGAATAACCTTACTCTCCGCAAAGTACATGTTTGAACTTTTCGAGTAATTGAAGGTTTCGTTGTACATATGGGATGGTTTGGCGAACCATCCCCCTCTCTCTTATGACGGTCAAGAGTCCTCGTACCACCCACAAATGCATTTGTTCGTAAAGAATTTTCCTGCTGAAAGAATTACCTCCCTGAGTATATCCCTGCTCAAAGTCAGCTACAATCTCTCCTGCTTCTCTCTCTGTAACAGATGTAAAAACGGAGGAACTCAGCGTGGCTGCCAAATCAAAATGAATATCCCCTCTCCTTGCTTCTCCAACATCAATAATGTGGATGCTCTCCTCTGTAAATAACAAATTCCAAATGCCAAGATCCCCGTGAATGATTGCTTTATAGTGATCCTTGTATTCCATGCAATGCTCTGTATGTTGTTGCAGAGAACGTATACATTCAGATATTGATGTGGTTACTTCTCTGGAAACTTCACTCCATAATCGGGGTAACGCGAAGCGATCTGCCTGTTCGGTAATCTCAAGATGACTCGTCACACGATGAAAAAGAGAGATCAACCGACCTATCCGAATGAAATCCAAGTTAATCTGGTTACGGGGAAGGGCATTCTCTATATAAGTCTGTAGATTAAAGACTTCATGGTTGTCCGTGATAAATGGAAGGCCGTCTTTGGCATGTACCATGGATGGGGCGATATTTGCGGATGCCAATGCCTGATACATTTTATATTCAGTCCACGCCTGTTGTTCATCCCTCAGTTTACGCAGTACGAACTTCCCGTATGAAGCCTGAACGAGCATCGCCTTTGAACTATTTCCTTGTCGTATGGAATGGCAGTCTAGAATATTCCCAATATCGTAATGCTCTGCCACAAAATCGATGTTTGTCATGACTTCCCTCATTTCCTGACTCTTAATGATTCTCTAAATTAGGCAAAATGATATTTTGCCGCGTCCATACACATGTTTACAAGTTGGAGATAATTCAGAATTATTCTGGATATGTTCAGCGGGTAATATAAAGCCATAAGGACAGCAAGCCATTATAAATAACACAATTTAAAGGAGAGAAATATGATGAAGAAAAACTTGAAGAAATCTGCAGCAACGATGATGGTATTGGGCATGACTTTAACAGGAGCAACGGGTGTATTCGCTGGCACTCAATTGGAGAAAATCTCGGCATATCTCAACCATGGTATCAGCTTCAATGTAGACGGTGCGGCGTACTCACCAACGGATGGCAATGGCAACAAACTGGCTCCAATCACTTACAACAATTCCACTTATCTGCCTGTACGGGCCATTGCTGATGCACTGCATGTACCTGTATCGTATGACGGCAAAAAAGGACAGGTCATTATCGGTGAGGCTACAAGCAACCCATCCACGCTGAACAACGTATCCTATAGCGCAGCGCAAAAAGAAGCCATTCAAAAGGCATTTGCACAGTTCGATGGTTTCGAGGCAGCTTACGCTCCTCAGCAAATGATTGCAGGTGATACGTTCAAGAGTGTAGGAGCTGGAGAAGACGGCGTAAGCTTTACGTTCAGTCATATGAAAGTGGGTGTGTCTCCAAGAGATTATTCGGACGGTTATAATGGCAAAGACGTAAAACTCTCCAATGGCGTCACAGCCAAATGGTACACACCAGATCAAACGGGTATGCTCACGTTCAAACTGGATGATCGTTACGTTACGATTAGCTCACCGGATCATAAGCTGACTCAGGCTCAGCTGCAGCAAGTGGCAGTATCTGTACAAAAGGTACAAGGCAATGATCAGGGCGTTACCGGGTTCGCTGATGTGAAATATACACAAGAACAGTCGGCTGCCATCCGCAAAGCATTTGCAAAATTCCAAGGATTTGAGACTGCTTACGCACCACAACATATGATTGCCGGGGATACGTTTAAAAGTGTAGGTGCTGGCGGGGATGGTGTAAACTTTGTTTTTAATCACATGAACGTGACAGTATCACCCAAAGACTACTCCTTCAGCTATGACGGCAAAAATGTAAAACTGCCCAACGGCGTTACCGCCAAATGGTACACACCGGATCAAACCGACATGCTGACATTCAAACTGGATGATCGCTATGTGACGCTCAGCTCGCCAAAAAACGCATTAACTCACACACAGCTGGAGCAAATGGCGGTATCTGTGCAAAAAGTGAAATAATTTCGAATTTAAAATTAAGGAATCACACTGAAATCATACAACATAACCAACACACATCATTCTGTTCTTCCTGATGCGGGACAGATTCGATGTGTGCTTTGTCCTATTCCAAATGATCGCTATGATTCTAAAAACAAGGCTTTTGTCCAGATTCATTTCATATTGAATAACGTTATAATGAAGTATACTGCATTTAACAGAAGAAAAGATAAGGAGTAGATCATAATGGACCAGCGGATCGATCTATCCCCGGAGGAACTGCAGCAACTTGCGGGTGAATTCAACAAGGCCTCGCAGAACGGACATGATATCCTTGCGCAGCTCAAAACGATAATTGACCAGTCTGAAGGTCAGTGGGAAGGTGAGCGCCAGCGTGAGTTTTTACAACGAATAAATGGTAGCATAACGTCTATAAGCCATTATTTGCGTGGATTGCAGGAGACAAGCAATAGTCTTCAGCAGACGGCGACCCGTTTTCGTGAAGTGGATCAGTCCCGATAAAGCAAAACACATGTCACATCACATCGCATCAAAAAAACCATGTACCCGAAGATGATGATTTATCATTCTTTCAAGGCCATGGCTTTTTGAGATTTCTATGATTCACTCAAACTTACAGCAAACGCCTCTTCTTCCTCATCTGCATAACCCCTGAAAATGATCTCTTCGATATCTTCATGATTAAATACATACGTATAATCCGCATTGATATACCCTTCCGGATACAAACAGCCAATATAATCGAACTGACGTGGTGTTTCCGTCATCAACATTTGCTTGCGTCCATAGATGATTAACTTTTTGGTGCCTTCTTTTAAAAGGACGACGGAGCCATTGGGCAGTAAAGTGGATGTTTCTTTTTCCATAGTGATCGCCCTCCTTTATCATTTTATGTTTTTATTGGCATGAACTTCATCAGACTTGTTCAACACCCGGCGAAGCCAGTAGTATCGGTGTACATCCATAATAAAGTGAAATACGACAAAAGCCAGCATAATGTACACACACATGAGCACAACAGCTACGGTCTGCTGCGTAATAAAAGCCAGTGAAATGTTGGCCAGAAGATATCCAGCTCCCGTTAACATCGTTAACATAGCGACTGGCATTCTGGAGCCCATTTCCCCTTTTTTTCGGTGAGGGGACTGTCGCAGTTTACGCAAATGAAACTTCGCATACTGATATAAGGCAAATCCATATAAGACAAACGATGCAATGGCGTACCACGGCGTTGTGAAGCCCAACATGCCGTATGCAAACTTTTGCACAATAATCATAAAGCCCAAAGAACAGACGATCCCAAACACACCCCGAAACAGGACATAATTCAGCTGCAACCTTCGTGGTGTTACGATCAAGGCGACGGCCCACACATTCATCACCACCAGCAGCGGCAGGAGAATATAAGCGTATACGGGTTGGAACGGAACACTGAACACGGGAATCAACAGAAATATGTTAAGAAAGAAAAGTACCAGCGTACCCACACTGAACCGAATGCCCTCTACCGCATATACAGCCAGATAGTTTTCGAATGTCTCCCGGTGATAGGACGTTCCTTCATACATTGCAGAAACCGTGGTACCGGTCGTTGAATTTTTACGTTTTTTGCTTGCCATTTATTTAAACCACCCCGCTACTGTAGACCAGGCTTTCTTCGCACCATGCTTAACGACATCCTTCACAGAATCATCCTTCCCATCCCCATCCAGATCCATATTCATCGTTACCCCTTCCGCAAGATAAGTCAGGCCTACGGATACGCCCAAACCAACTGCGCCTACTGCCAACACAGGTGCTGCTGCAGGCAGAATAGCCGCTGTCAGGAGTGTTGCGCCAACGGTTGTTGCGCTGCCGACAACAACATTACCGATGATATCTCCAGCAATTTTGTCACTAGATGCATTATGGCTAATGTTCTCCTGGGTATCTGTGAAAACATCAATGCCAACACTTGCCCATCCCAGCTTGTCCGTTAATGCAGATTTGACCGCATAACCCGGCTTGAACATAGAGGCTATTTCCTTAATCTGCGGGGTAGCGGTTCCATTGGTAAGTTTGGCTTCAATGTCACGGACATAGTGAATTTTGTAGTCTCTGGGTCTTCCGTTCACAATCTTGTTATCTTTGACCGAATCGTAGCTTTCACGAACCAAAATACGTGGCGTATTCCGGTCCAGCTGCGGCTTGACCATGTAGCCATTTTTCACGCGATATCCCAACCGGGCAACAGCCGCGGCTCCCGTCAGTGTTCCTACCGTGCTTCCTGGTCCGTCAAATGGAGCGATTGGATTAATTCCGGTCAGCCCAAATGTACCACCTGACTGATCCTCTTGTTCCATTCGCTCACGGGTGGTTTTCACAAATGCCGCCAGTTGGTGCATATTCTCTCCAGCGCTCTGAAACCGCTGCTGGTGTGTCTGGTATAACCCAATGATGGTTTGACGATTCCCAGACTGCCAGGCTGCACCCTGAATGGAACGTTGCAGAGCGCCATCTACCTGCTGCAGTTGTGCGGTAACTTGTTCAATCTGCTGTGCGAGGGAGTTCAGGTACTCCGCTTTCATGATAATTTTGGTCAACTGGACTTCCTCCTTCGACTTAAGAAGATGCTTCCACCTGTTTAAACCGCAGGCAACATAGATAATGAACGTGTCGTTAGCAAAAACAGACTCTGCACCAACTCTTCTTCGGTCACCTTGAATGCGGTCAGATCTGTATCGTTACCTTCCAGGAATAACCAATTGCCATCGGTACTGCCCAGAAAATAAATGGTTTGCGACTTACCCTCCGTGCCACGAGTGTACACGTCAAATTGCCCCCTTCTCCGGATCGTCGAAAAAGCATGGGATAGCTCGTTGATCAACGATTCATTGAGATGATGGTCCTGCTGTAGAATCGATTGCATGGTCTCGAAGTCCGATCCAATCGGTAACGCGGATAGTTGCTGCAACGTTTCTGCCTGAATGGGTGTGCGCATCATTTCCTCTGCCGTATCGGGCAACTCGATCCGGTTTCCCATGAGTTGGAACAGATCCTGCAATTCTTCGAAAGTAGACAGTAACGCCTGATCCCGTGTGGGTGTCCATACCCATTCAACAATTTGCATGCCTGACAAAAAACCATAAATCACGGACGATTCACCATCCGCAATATGCAGATCAAGTCGGGTAACTGCACTACTGAGCTTACACCCCATCAGCAGGTTATGTACTTGCGGATCTATAGTGACTTGTCCACCTTCTACTTCAATGACACTATCTTTAACCAGACGGTTAACAACTTGTTTATATATGCACTCCGCCTGCTTACCCTCCAATGGGGGATCATTCAGATCTCTGATAAGCTGGTCCGCTTCGGGAATATTCATCAGTTGAAACAGAAACAAGGCCTCTCGGCCGGAACATTCAAACGATGTATATGAAGGCAAGATATTCCCTCTTTTCCTTAGTATAGGTTAAACATGTTATGGAAAAGGTCTATCATTTTATTGTAAAAGGTTATACAACTGCACTCAATGCGCCCTCGCTCCTGATATTGGGGTGATTAACATGATTATATTTACCCAAAAAATGCATAGAGGCACAACAAATGACACCGTCCCCCTACTAATTTGTCCACTATAAAATTCACCTTGCCAAATCGCCTAAACGGATCACTCTCCGATAGTTCATATAATCAATCATTTCCTCCCAGTCCAACTCACCAGCATTACCATCACGATAGTATACGGCTGCAGCGGGCAGAAAACCGACCAACGGTCCCATGCCACCACAGATCATTGCGCCACCGTCGCCACCTTTGGGCATCATGGTTCCAGATGCATCAAGCGTAAGTTCATACGTATAGGGATCTCCTGCAAACTGGATACCAAAAAAGTTAGGCAGCTCCAGATCATATGGTCGATCATCCTCTCCTAATAGGGAAGGGCCCGGCTCTGCCGATTCATCCATGATTCCCTCCAATCCCTCGAGGCTCCCAAAATGCTTTAATTTCATCGTGTAGTCAAAGCTGTCTCCCCATGGAAATAATGTGCGGCAGCCACCGCCATACAGATACTCCCACTCATCTTCAGTTAATAAACCAAAACCCGATTTTTCTTCTTCCTCAATGAGGTACTCCAGCGTCAAATCTTCATTGAACCAAAAAATCTGCACTGCCTCACCTTGACGAACCAGACGGAATTCTTGATGCAGTTCATATTGGTTCAGATCGGACAGCTTAAATTTCTCCAATTCTTCTGTAAAACAGGCATTCTCCTGCGCTACCGCTTCAGCTTCCGTCACTTCAATCCAGCCAAGGGAATGGTTGCTGCACTCCACTAACATGGGCGCAATATGGACTTCTCTCACAGGAGACATCTGGCTACATAAAAAAGAATCCACATCCTCCACACCATACTCACTGACCGTCTCCAGCAAATCCGCGGAAGTCTCGTCGTTCATCCCATCCTGCCAGCGATTCCACCCGAGTATTACCCGATCACCAGGCACAAACACAAATTTCTGCTCATCATATGAAAATACACCTGTCTCGATTCCCTGACCGTATCGTTCAAATGTCTCTAATCCTTTATACTGCATACCTACGGGAAAATGACTAACCAAACCACGCAATAGTTCCTCTTTTTCCTGAGCAGATAATCCTTTCCATGCCTCCCGATTTAATGCTTCCACGCACTCTCCCACCTTTCATTTTTGCCCTCAACTACCTTAAAGCCCTCACGGGCATACCCTTATTTCCCAGCCGCCTTTAACAGTTCTAACAGCAATTCTTTCCGTCTTCCATCGGCCTTGCGGGCCAGCGTTGCAAGCTTCTCCACCTTGCCCCAGATCGGATATAGCGCTCGCTCCACTTCATAATACTCCAGCTTTTGCAACTGTTTCACCAAAGGCTCAAGCTTCTCTTCATTTTCCAGTTCCGGCTGGATCTTCAGCTTCAGATAATCCGTAGAACGGCGCAAGCAAGCAACTAACGCAGGTATAGAATTAACCGTAACACCATGTGTCTCAGTAAAGGCAGCGGTAAACTTATCCTGTACCAGCTGATGCTCATCATCTACTTTGCCCATGTAATATTCAACCAAAGGGAAATACCGCTCATCTGTCAGCCCAAGTCCGAATGTTGCATAGCTGCCTGGCATACAGCTCTTCTCACCTTCGGTATCCTCGTAAAATTCGAATTCCTCAATGGCTTCACGTGCATATTCTTCAAGAAGCGGTAACAGCTCTGGATATGCCAATGCGTTAGCAAAAAAGCGATGCGTATCCGACTTCGCGATTCCTTTAATCGGCAGGTATTGCTTCACGCTGGATTTGAGCTTGATCTTGTAGCTTTTTGGGAAGCCCTGCTTCAACAGACGGATGATAAAAGCAATGGCCTGTTCGTAGGCAGCTGCTTCTTCCTTGCGAATGTGGATGGTAATAATAGAGAACACATCGTTCGCGGTGAACTCCACCAGCTCATTTTTCACATAAATATCTTCCTTGGCATAGGTTCCGCTACCTTCCGTCATCATGCGAACCGCACGGCCGCTGCCCAATTGTTTGGCCAGCTCCAAGAAAGTAAGGCCTTTCGGTTTACTGTAACTAGGCTCATAACGAAGAATCATTACGGCTGCATATAGCAGCAGATCAATAGGCTGTGCCGCCTGCTTCTCATGCTCACTATGAGCCTCGTCTTCCTCCAAAGAAGCACCTGGCTTGAGTGTATATACATTGGCGCTGTACGCTGAAGGCTGTACATCAAAGTATTGTGGCAAAAAATAATTCTCCGCCCATGACGTTATCGCACGGATAATATCACCACGATGCTCCGCCAGAGCTTCCTGACGCCCTTTGTTTAACTCCTGTATTCGATCATATTGCGCTATAGTCCACGCTACGTTGAGTTCAGGAAACAATTTTGGATCAAGCAGATGACGTGTCAGAAAAAAGGATTCCAACGGCTTTGTTGGATATGAACCTTTCAGCAGCTTTTGGTCTACGTATGTATGAATGCGCTCAAGCAGCTGCTGCCTTTTCCCTTCTTTGATATATTCGAGCATGGTCACTTGAAGCTTTCCTTCTGTCGTGGGGAATTTCCCGCGAAAGGTAAACCGATAGTCGATCAACGCTGTATCCGCCAACTTATCCAATTTCTCTTGAACGACTTCTACAAGCTTGGGCTGGATTTCATTTCGCACCTGTTCCTCGGTAAAAGGACCTGGATTCTTCGATTTGAATCCTTCATCCAATCCAAGATCCACACTGTCTATCGTGGTCCTTCCAGGTCTGTAATCCAGCAAAATATCATTAAAGATCCCCATTTGCAGCGTTGTTCGCTTCACAGCCTTTTCCAGGTCATTCCGCTTCAATTGTTCCTCAAACCATTCATGAATTACCGCAATCATCTCTTCCATTGCCTGATCATAGAGTGTACTCATCCTCTCGACCGCCTTCCCATTGATCTAATGTCTGCTGATGTCCACTAAGGTCTTCTGCCCAAAAGTTCTTACTAATCTCTGATAACTTCGCATACCATCTATATAAAATACGTATCTACGTTCGTAGTTCCACCTATTATTTTACTCTCTCAAGCTCACCCGGAACAATAAGTCTTACGCACGGTTGTTCGCTAGAAAAAGAATGATCCTCTCTCCTGCCCTGTCTGTGCATCCCGCAGACCAAGACAAAAACACCGGATTAGGCGATTTTCCGCCCATATCCGGTGTATTCACGAAATATTACGATTCTTTTTTATAACTTTAGTATGATTCATCTCGTAAACCATTCACGGTATTAATTGACTGTTTTGAACCATTCATTGACTTCAGTTGTGATTTCATCGCCGCCCATGGATTTCCATTTCGTCACAAACGCGTCGAATTCATCGATGCCAACCTGACCATAAATGATTTTGCTGAACGTATCTTTCTCCAGCTTGTCGAGTGCGTCTTTCTTCATTTTCATCGTATCCGTAGGTGCACCCGTGAATTTGTTCTTGATTGCATCATCCTTATGGGCTACCACGACTTGAGCCGCAGCGAACACTTCAGGTTTGTTGGCAATTTTCGTATTTTTCTCAAATGGTGTTTCAGGCTCCTTACCCGAAGCAAGTTCAGCCAGGGTATCCATCATCAGGTTGGGAATCCGTGCACCATCATAAGTGAGTGTGTACTTCAGCGGAGATACGCCGTCTTTCAAATCAGCTTCACCAAGCACTTTGCCATCTACAATATCAAAGTCATATCCTTGGGCAAAGCCATGCTCAAACTCCCCACCCACTTCTGGATTAGCGAAGTTATCGAACAAATAATTTTGATATGTGAAGAAAATTTCCGGGTTGGCCATATCTTTATTGATCAACACAACCCCGTTGCTCGCACCTGAACCGTGGTGATGGCTCTCGCCAGTTGGTCCAGTTGGCAGAGCGATTGCTTTGTAGGTAGCGCCGTCCACATTTTTCTTCACATCATCGATCGGCCAGTTCGGCATCCAGTGTGGTCCCACAATGATTCCGGCTTTGCCTGCTGTAAACAGTTCGGCTGCCTTGATCTCGTCATATACGCCGGCTTCCTTCGGCAGATAGCCTTTGGACAACCAGTCTTTCATCGTAGCAAGTCCTTCTTTCACACCTGGTTGAATTGAGCCATATTCCAGTGTTCCTTCTGAATTCACATTCCACTGCCCCGGCATCGTATTGTACATTCCGAAGATCCAGCCGGATTCACTCATCCACGTATTGAGGGCAATCTTCATGCCGACTGTCAGACCGTACGTATCTTTCTTCCCGTTACCATCCGGGTCTTTATTCGTAAATGCATCCATTACCGTAACGAGCTCATCGATCGTTTTTGGTTCTTCCAGCCCCAGCTTCTTCAGCCAGTCTTCACGGATAAACATAACCGGGTCGCCGTTGTAGGCATAGTCGAAGATCGGAATACCATACCGTTTACCTTCGTACATGTACGGGTACCATTCTTCCGGTGCGGATTCGGCAGCCCCTTTCCATGTGTCGGATGCATACTTGTCGAACAATTCACCTGCATCGGCGAATTTACCTGACTCAATCAACTCACGTACCAGATTGTAGTCACCACGGATGGAGACGATATCCGGCAGCTCTTCGTTAGCCGACAGGGAGAGGCGAAGCTTCGTGTAGAAAGCATCGTTGGTCACCGACACAGCCCAAGGTGTAGTCAGGTCGATGCCCAGACGTTCTTTGGCCCATTTGGTGTGCACGTTGTTCTGTGCAGTCTCTCCGTTCTTGAACTTTGTATCATCATTCCAGGCTCGCAAATAGCTCATTTGAACCGCAGGTTCATACTTGCCGTCTTGCAGCGCAAGTGGCGCAGCCGCTTCCTTGGACGGTTCTTCCTTTGCCCCCGAACTGCATGCCGTTACGGCAACCATCGTCAGTGCAAGCAATGCAGTCATCATTTTTCTATACATGAAACCCCTCCTCAATCGCTTTGAATACCCTTACATGAAAAGGATAGTGCAGCCGGGGATGCAAACATATATCACAATTTCAATGTTCATATTGATTTGTTAACCGTTCCGAAAATCCTGCGGGGTCAATCCATAATGTTTGCGGAATACTTGAATAAAATAAGGGGTATTGTTGTATCCCACTTCCTGGCCGACTTCATAGATCTTCATTGCCGTATGCTTCAGCAAGTGGACAGCACGTTCCATCCGGGAACGAATAATGTAGTCACTGATGCCTTCACCCGTTGATTGTTTATACATTTTAGATAAGTATACCGGGTGCAGATGTACCTCCCCTGCAATGACCTGCAAGGAAAGATCTTCGCCCAGATGATGGTCAATCCATTGTTGGACCTGTCTAATCATGCTTGATCCACTTTCCTGGCCCGTATCGGTTGCACTTTGAGCCCATTGTTCCATCACACTCCGGGTCCATGCTTCCAGACTGCGAAGCGACACACCGTAACCATCCTTCAACAGCTGCTGATACTGCTCACCAAGGACATCGGACAACTGTCTGCCCTCCCGATGAGCCATGTATGAGAAAGCCGCTGCTAGATAGTGAAAAGCAACATACACATGCTCCGGGAACACACTATCCGATAACTCGGCGAAAATCGAATCAATCTTGCGGTTTGCATCCTCCATCCGTCCTGCTTCCAGCAATGAAGTCAGTCCAGGTGGCTCATACAGTGCGGCAAGTGATTTCAATGTTGCCCCATGGGAGCCGGCAGCCGCATTGAGATGCAGTCCTTTGCCCGCTTCCGCCTGCTTGCGCAAGGCACTAACTGCCTGATGGTACAGCTGCGGAACCTGCTCTGGAAAACGACCGATCCGGCTAACGGACAGGGAGATCGTCGCGTTTAAATACTGCTTCACACTGTGAAGTAATCGTTCTCCAAGCCGTCCCATTAAGATTTCCGGTTCAGACTGTGCCTGTTTGGGGCTAGCCATGAAAACGAGATCATCATAGGCATCGTCCGTATGACAGAGATGATAGCTGCTGCCAAAGATCTCCTCCACCACATTGGAGATAGCGTATTTCATTAATCGGAATGCCTTGTGCGTTGGCTGCGGATCATCATAACGAATAAGCAGCAGCTGCATTTTGTCCTGAGGGCGGAAACCAATCTCCAATTGCTCCAGCTTTTCCACAAGTTCACTCTCTGCAAATTTGTGCCCCAGCAGCACATCCTTCATTAATCCAGCCCGCTTCTCCGGTAAATGCTCTCTCACCGAATACATAGCGCGCTGATGCATCAATTGTTTCTCTCCCTCCAGCCGAATCTGGACGGAGGCCTGCTGCACGGCTTCAATTAGTTCCTCATCCCGCACTGGCTTCAGCAGATAACTCACTGTTCCATGACGGAGTGCCTGCTTTGCATAATCAAAGGATGCGTGTCCAGATAAAATGATACATTTGGTCCGCTCCCACTTTTGCCGAATATGACTCACCAGATCCAGACCGGACAAGCCCGGCATACGAATATCGGTGATGATAATATGAATTTGATGGGCCGTCATTTGCTGCAAAGCCTCTTTAACTGAATACGCCTTATACACCTGTCCAATCCCATGTTCCCTCCACGGTATGGAGGATGCAATCGATTCCACCGCTGAATGTTCATCATCCACGACCATTAGATTCATCATTAGGATATTCCTCCTCAAACCATCGTATTTCTACACTGAGCCCCCCATAAGGGATCGATGCAAAGTGAAGCCCCGAAGAATGACCATATCGTGTAACGAGCCGCTGGTGTACATTCCAGGTACCCGTGCCAATCTCTTCACCCATCGGTTCATTGATTTCTCGTTCAAGACCAGCAATCTCTTCCGGCGTCAAAGTAACACCATCGTTATCAACAAACAGACTGTATCGTGTGTATTGCCTTCCATCCATTTGCTCTTGTGCTACCATGCCTGTAACCACGATGTGACCGCTACCCTCCATCGGTTCAATGCCGTGAATGACTGCATTCTCCACGATAGGCTGGATCAGCAGCCTTGGAATGTGCTGCTGCATCAGCTCTTGCGGTACAGCGATCTCATACGACAAACGATTGGTACGCATCTGTTGGATGGACAAATAATTGTCAAGCAACCGAATCTCCTCTTCCACGGTCGTCATATCGTTCTCATCACGTGTGATGTAGCGATAGTAATCTCCCAGACTGAGCGACATGGCAATAACCGCTTCGCGGTTGCCGAGCTGCGTCATATTTTTAATATAAAACAGACAATTGTATAGGAAATGAGGATTAATCTGTGATTGCAGATGCTTTAACGTTGCTTCCCGTGAACGGATGCGTTCCTCGTATACCTTTTCGATCAGCTCCTGAATCTGCTCGGCCATGTGATTGAAGCTCTGCGTCAGATACGCGAATTCATCACGGGAGTGATCGACCGGAATTCGTGTGGACAGCTGTCCTTTGCGAATCTGTTGAAGCCCTCTCATGAGACGTTGGATCGGCACCTGTACCTTTCGGTATAACAACAGTGCAGCACCAATACTGAGCACGAGCAGCAGCAAAATGGAAGTAATAAACATATTTCGACTCTTGTCCATCGGGGTAAGCAAATCATCCAGCACAACCGGGTTAACATAGATTCCGTTCAGCTGTTTGGAGAGCACATAACTGACCAAGTACTGCTTGCCCCCCACCTCCAGCTGATGGTTGCCTTCACTGCCCAGCGCGTTTATCGGCATGTCCTCCATGATGGCCTGGATCAGCTCAGGGTCCGCACTTCGATTCAATAACGGCTCATTGCCCGGTACGAATAGAAAGGGATCTCCCCCTTGGGCCTCCTTGAAGTCGTCCAGCATGGCTACAATGTTCATTGGATCAAAATTAATCTCCATCACGGTTCGAACACCCGTAGTCACCGGTTTTGCACTCCACTCATAATTATCCGTGAAGAAGTAGGTGAAGCTCCCCTGATCCAATTGCCACTGTCCAGGTTGGGGAAACTTCAACATGTTCTCATTGTATACGGTTCGACTTGTCTTGGTGGATAGAACCAATTCTGCCTGAGGCAGAACAATGGTAATATCGTTCTTCCAGCGGCTGGTGGACTGGTACAGCGACAATTTGTCGAGAATATCGAGATAGATGCTATTTTTCTCATATTGGCTGGTCGATTCCGTCATGTAACGATAATGCAAAATACTTGGATCGCGCAGTAATGTCAGCCCGTAGAGCGAAAGCTGCTCAATATTTTTATCTACCTGAGAGCTAAAATAGTTGAACTGGTTCAAGCTGGACTGCTGCTTCTCCTCGACGATCATGTCCACGTTCGCCTGATTGGCGTAGGTGTAGAGCAACAAGATGGGTACCAGCAAGCAGACCAGCAACATAACTGTTTTTGAGAATACTGTAAATTTCATTGCTTCACCCTGTCCCGGTTAAAGTAAAGATACATATCGAAGTCCTATTTTATATTGAAACCCCTTACATATCTATACTGAATTTCGCATAAAGCCCTTTTCAGCCTCTCGGTCAGCTTCTCTATTTGATGTTCATTTTTATTGAATAGTGCTCTGCTTCCTCCCTTTATGTGTTGTTATATCAACAAGTTAATAAATCAACATCCGCCTTGAAATGTTGTTCTATAGCTCACCCGTTTCCATTGCTATAATTCAGTTGCTCCACTTTTTGCAGAGGCTGACTGGCCTCATGACAGAGGCTGGACGATATAAAGGAGGGACCTGATGGCTATGGAACAACCACTAACGACCAATACGCCGGTGCGGCAGGCAACACACAATCCACGCAAACGTACCCGCTGGAATTTCAAACGCAATTGGCCGCTGCATCTGATGCTGCTGCCTTCGGTACTGCTCACATTGCTGTTCGCCTATGTGCCTATGGGCGGCATTATTATTGCTTTTCAGGATTTCAAACCATGGCTGGGATTCACCGGTTCCAAATGGGTAGGATGGGATAACTTCCGATTCATGTTCGAATATCCGGACAGTGTTCAGGTCATCTGGAACACGGTGCTGATCGCTGCCATAAAAATTGTGGCCGGACTCGTGGCCCCGGTTGTGTTTGCCATTTTGCTGAATGAAGTACGGAACTCCACGTTCAAAAGGTTCTCGCAGACGCTGGTATACCTGCCCCACTTCCTGTCGTGGGTTGTACTGGGCGGCATCCTGCTAGACATGCTCTCTCCCGAAGGCGGTCTGATTAACCAGGTGCTCGCGGCTGTTGGCATTGAACCGATCTTCTTTCTTGGCGATGGCGACTGGTTCCGTGTAACCGTGGTTATCAGTGATGTATGGAAGGAATTTGGATTTGGTACCATTGTCTTTCTTGCAGCCCTCGCAGGCATTAACCCTGCGCTGTATGAAGCTTCCGAAGTTGACGGGGCAACACGGCTTAAGCAGACTCTGCACATTACGCTGCCTGCACTCGTGCCGATGATTATTGTCGTGGGAACACTATCACTGGGGAATATTCTTAATGCCGGATTTGACCAGATTTTCAACCTGTACAATCCACTTGTATATGATAAAGGCGATATTATTGACACGTTTGTTTACCGGATGGGTATTTTGAATGGCAAAATGAGCTTTGCGACTGCGGTTGGTTTGTTCAAATCCTTTGTCGCCATGTTCCTCGTTATTACTGCCTACCGGATGGCTTACAAAATCGCCAATTACCGCATTTTCTAAGGAGGAATTAAGGTGTATCACAAAACGACCGGATACCGTATATTTAACGGCTTCAACCTGTTCTTCATCGCGGCCGTCTCGCTGCTGTGTGTGCTGCCGCTTGTCCACATTCTGGCGGTTTCCTTCAGCGGTAAAGCGGCAGCTTCCGCCAATCTGGTAACGCTCTGGCCGATTGATTTTACCGTCGATGCCTATACCAAAACGTTCGGTAACAGTAACTTTCTCAGCGCACTCTGGATCTCGGTGCAACGTACCGTGTTCGGTACGCTGCTCAGCATGGTGCTGGTCACCCTGACGGCATATCCTCTATCTAAAGAGAGTTTGAATTTTAAGGGACGTTCGCTGTACGCGTGGTTTTTCATCTTCACGATGCTGTTCAGCGGCGGACTGATCCCGTCCTATATCCTGATTCAAAAGCTGGGACTGATCAACACCCTGTGGGCTCTGATTTTACCTGGGGCTGTGGCGGTCTGGAACCTGATTCTCATGATGAACTTCTTCCGTAACGTGCCCAAAGAGCTCGAAGAAGCAGCGTTCATCGATGGTGCCAACCATATCACCACACTGTTCCGTATTTATCTGCCCGTATCCATGCCGGCCATTGCGACGATCTCCCTGTTCACGATGGTGGGGCAATGGAATTCCTGGTTCGACGGACTGATCTACATGAATGACGCAGCCAAATACCCGCTCGCTACGTTGATGCAAACCATTATCGTACAGCAGGATTTCTCCAACATGAATGTCGATGCAACACAGCTTCAGAACATGTCGCAGCGTACCGTTAACGCAGCCCAGATCTTTATCGGGGCACTGCCAATCCTGCTCGTGTATCCGTTCTTGCAGCGATTCTTTGTAAAAGGTATTGTGCTTGGGGCTGTAAAAGAATAGGGTTCGTATACTGAATGCATTCGCATAAATTCACATAATTTATCCCGAGGTTCATAACGCATTTATTTACTTCGGGATGATTTCCCGCGAATAGCGTTGTTATATTCATTAATGAGTTCATCCAGAACCATCGATTGACGAATGACTTCCGGATGCCACAGTTCTTTATGAGAATTTGCAATCTGGTGGAGCCTTTGTCTTGCCTTTTCGATACATTCCTGAATGGTTTCCGGATTATGCACCATACTCCCGCCCCCTGTTGTCCTTCAATATCCTCCATCCAAAAAAGACCATCTATTATAATATTCGGAACGAAGGTAGCTGCATATTACCCCAAAATCGAATTTATGGTTATTTTTTCTTGTAAAGGTTGAAATAAGATGAGCAATGGACTTCGATGGTGCAAAAACACGAAAAAATACCGGATAGGCTTATAGCCTTATCCGGTATTTCTATTTTACGGTAAAACGGTTCCATTCATCTTAATCCGATATCCTCAAAACGGTTACCAATTGTCTCAGGGAAGGCCTGTTTAATGGCATCGATGGCACGCTGTTCCGTTTCCCCCACCTGCTTGATCAGGTTGATTACCCTCAGTACAAGCCCCGGCTCCTTCGCATCCCATGCTGGTGAATCCTCAACCTTCTCCATCATCTGTGCATATAAGTCTGCGAGTAACGCATACTCCCGCACCACATGATTCATCTGATTGGACAAATGCCCAAGCTCTACAACATAGGCGGCCATATCCTGTCTTGAATTAGCATAATAGCGCAGGACCTTGGCGGCTTGATCGGTTTCATATACTCCAGATTGCAGGGCAGCAGCAATGGCTGCATATGCAGCAGGTCCACAGGCGTAATCTTGGGGTGGCAGCATATAATCATGGGTCTCCCATTTGTATACAGCCTGAATTAATGATTCTTTGCACACTTCCCATACGTCTACGGTTGTATGAGATTCAAGCACCTGATAGTACCAGTATGGTGTACTGTTCCGACCAAAAGAATCATAGGGCAGACGAACAATTTCATTTCCTTTACTTTCACAGATAAACAGTACCTGCTCCCCATCATCATACCCCGTGCAAATGACAAACTGATCATGCCATAGAATGGCCCCGACCCCCCGGTCAATGGAAGCTTTGATATCCAGCAGGGCCTGCTTCTGATAGAGCGGAAAGGTCAGCTCGAACGAAAAGCCCCCGTGTTGTCCGGTCGTGACGCCAATGAAATCCGCAGCTACAAAATTCTCAGCCATCCAGTTGTATGCCGAAATCGATTCTGTCGTTAGACCCCGATCTACTACTAATCGAAACACACTTGTGGTCATCCCCGCAATCATGTGACGCGGTAAATCCGTCCACTGTTTATGCATCAGAATCCGGTACATCGCATCTATATAGGAGCCCGCTCCGTTCCATGATATGTGTTCACGTGCAGAATTGCTGCTCTGTATAAAATGAATCCAATCCGGCAGTATTTTGCTCCCCATCCTCTACTCCTCCCTTCCTACCTTGCCGAGTGTGCACCCCACCGGGGCACAGTAGACCGTTTACGGTCAGGATACTTTAGGGAGATCAAGCGAAAATAATCAACAGCCTGGTCTTCCAATGTCTTCGCTTCCAATAAAGCCTGTGCCAGCTTCTCTGTGGCGTCTGCCTGCATGATCCATCTGTTATGCCCCTGAATCATGTATCCCTTCATCTGTATAATCAATGCTCCAAGCTGTTCATAGCATGCATAGGCCTGGTCCAGTTCAGTCCATATTCCGCGCGCATTCTGCAAGTACATCTGAATTTCAGTTCGGGACTGGCAATAGGATTCCAAAATATAAGCAGCACCCGATTCATCGTAATCTCCACTTCGAAGGGCTTGCACCCACACATCATACGCCAGTCTGCCCGAAGCGATATTCTGATCAGGCAGCAGCCTGAAAGGTATATCCCAATCCTCAATCGCCAATCTCAAAGATTCCAGCAGCATCTGTTGTTCGGGGATATGTACCTGTTCACCAAAAACCTGACAATACCAGAACCCGGTGAAGTTTAGTCCGAAATTGTCATACAGCAAAATCTGAGGTTCCTTGCTCCAGCCGTCTTGCACATAAAAGATGCGATCACTGTCATCATACCCGTGAATGACACCAAATTCCGGAATCCAGTAGATCACCCCGATGCCCCCATCCAGACTGCGCTTCACCCAATTCACCGCATCCTGCTGGTAATACTCGAAGGTGGGATGACGTGTCCGTCCTCCATCACTAATCGTGAATAATCCCAAATTATCGATTCCTTGGCGATGGGATTCGCCCCATTGACCGTAGGCTGTAACCGACAAATGCAGCAATCTGCGGTGTACCGAAAGTTTGAATGCCATCCCCGTATATCCAGCGAGCCCATATTTAGAACCCTGAAACAGACCCGCATGGGTCAATACAGCGTGCAGGCTATCCACATACGATTTGGACTCCCGCTTCATGATCAGGTTGTCTAACACAACTTCAGTCAAAAAAAATCCCCTCTCCATGGTTGTTCTAATTCACGTTTGCCTTGCGCTTATTGCAAGCCTGTCGATTATTCCTTCAGCACTTTGCTGAAACTTTCGTCTAAGCCACGTTGGAGACAACAGTTCCTCCCACTCGCTAATGAACAAATGCTGTAGGAAAGCATCCGTATCATAAAATTCAATCCAGTGAACCTGACCTTGCTTCTCTCGAATCCGATATCCATGCCACTGCTCTGTTTGCCGCACTTCTCTCAATCTTATCTCAGCGACAAACGGTTTACGGACAGGCAGCGCCTCTTCCCATGAACCCAGCAACCCGTCTGTCTGACACTGAAACGTCTCGTTCGTCATCTGCACATGAATCATGCCCTCCAGCCGGATGGCCGTTTGCTGTAAAGGGTCCATTTCATAACCAACCACGTAATCGGCGTTGAACTGGGACAGCATCTTCAATGGACACCAGGTAAATTGCCGTTCTCCGGCATGATCTCTGTAATGGATATGTACTTGGCGGGATTCGACAATCGCATGGGACAAAATCTCAAAGAACTGAAGCTGCTGCGGATCTGCTTTAAACACAGGAAGCTGACTGCTCTCCGTCTGCTGTTCCTCGAGTGTAAAACGCTCCAGCAAATGTGCCACACGTTTCACCGCATCCGACTGATCATAATTGTAATGCCGATAACGATGTGCCAGATATTTAAGCACCCGCTGCTCTTCTTGCGTCATATATAAATGGGGCAGTCGGTAGGTCTGATCCTCGTAACAATACCCCCGATATTTTGCGATATACACCAGGGGGGCGCGCAGAGAAATCGCCATATATTCAATATCACGCTGGGCCTGACGCCGGGATATTTCAAATTCACGTGCAAGCCAGCTGCTGTTCGGAAAACGTCCACTCCGAATCTGCTCGTCAAACCAGTGAATACGATGCATATTGCTCATTTCCCCGCCCCCCTATCTCATTCCGTATTTCGTAATTGTATTATACCAAAAGACATGGCCCGTTCCGAAGAACAGGCCTGTTATATTATACGGTTACCTTGTCCACTCTGGACTGCACAGCTTTGGAGCATTTCTTGCATACTTTCAGACTCGTACCATCTGTTTTGGTTTGCGAATATAACAATTTAATCCGGGTGCTGCTGCACACCGGGCATGTTCCTCTTCCTCGGGATGGTAGATTCCACAGGACGCGTCCTCTTTTTGTTTTTGCCAACGTATGTGAACCTCTTTTCGATATGGTTTGTGTGTTCACCGTTATTATAGGGGTCCCGCCAACAAAACGCGGAAAACGTACGCTAAGCGAAAATTTATTCAAACAAGCCGGAAATTCCGTACGCTAAGGAAATCCGGCTTGTGTTTTTATTCTGCAGGTGATGACTGTAGTATTCCATACACTAATTGCATTGATGAGGATATTTAATGCGCTGGCTCGCTGGAGCTGATCTTGCAGAGCACGTTCTCGCAGCTCGCCGTGTTTGCCAAAAAAGATTGCTCTGGCCAATGCATTCATGGCTTCTCCTTTGTTCAACCCCCGATTGATCTTCCGCCGTAGTGTTTCACTTGAAATGTAATCCATAATAAAGATATTTTTCTCGATTCGTCCCATTTCACGGATGCAGTTGCCAAACTGTTCTGGCGAGCATAAGATCCGAGTTTCCCCATAATCAGTGATGCCGAAACCGTTCCTTCCCGGATGGAATGCGCAAGCCGCAATACATCATCGTAGTTCTCCTGAATGACCTTTGTATTGATCTGTCCACGCAGCAGCTTCTCCAGTTGACGGCTACCGACAATGGATACGTCACCGGAACGGACGTAATTCCGAAGCTGGAGTCGATATATTCCATTGTTCATCCCACCGTTTCCGGGAACCAGAATTCGAAGGCTCCTCTCTCAATCTTGCAGGTTGGGCAAAGAAACTGACGGGTAAACCAACGATTTACGGTCGGGGCGGTCGGTCTTGATGCAGAGTTTATTAGTTTTTTTGCAGAAGGGAAAGGAGCTCAAAATGTCAATATCGAAGGATTGATCGAGAGGCTTGAACGGGAAGAATTCGATTTGGTAGCGGTGGGTCGGGCTTTACTGGTTGATCCAGCTTGGGCAGAGAAGATACGTAACGGGCGTGTGAAAGAGTTAGTGCCGTTTACAGCCGAGGCCTCGAAAACTTTATTTTAACATCCGTATAACCGAAACACGTTACGTTACTCGAATAAGACGGATGTTGGTAACGAGATTTCCTTCTACTCAATACTTAGTTTGATAATAAAACAGGTGAAACAAAAAACAGGTCACACTCTGATATTTAGTTTTTCAAATGTGACCTGTTTTAACGCGTATAGCGGCTGTACCAAATAATTATGCCTTAGCGTACGTTTTCCGCGTTTTGTTGGAGATACCCCTTAAAGAACTATTGCCCGGGCTTGTGGAAAGGGGATATCGTAGTGTTACCATTTCCGAATTATTTACATACGAAAAAAAATCCCCCAACAGGCTTTGATTTGCAAGTGACGCCCCCTTAATACAATTCCGCCAAAGGAGGCGCTTCTTAGTTTAATTCCGGGGGATTTTGATGTTGGTGTTCATGGTGTATGACCTCGTTAAAAAGATCGCCATTTCGTCCCTGCTGCTTCGGCGACTGTTTCGATTGCAATTGAGCTAACGCTTTTTCCAGTTCCCCGATCGTTACCGGATTGGCATGTCGCATCCATTCATAACCAGTGCAGTCTGCTTCTCCTATGGTTACCTTTTCACTATTCGACTATCCCGATTTCTAACGCTTTCTGGACGGCTTCTTCCTTGTTACGCACTCCTAGCTTTAAATAGGCCGAGGAGGCGTAGTTTCGGACCGTGCCGTCCGACAAATACAGCTTGGACGCTATCGTCTTGTACCGGAGCCCTTTGGCAACAAACTGCAATATTTCTATTTCCCTGGCCGTCAGGCCATAGTCGGCGGCGGCTTTCGATTGCGGCGATTCGATGCTACCATCGAGGTTATCGAATATTTTATGGGACATCCTCTGATCGATTAATGTGCCTCCCCGATGAATAAGCCGAATCGTATCGGCCAACTCGAGCGGTTCGGCCGATTTCAGCAGGAAGCCGTCCGCGCCGCCTCGTAGCAAGTCCAACGCTTGCTCCGTATCCTGAAACGTCGTAAAAATCAATACGCGGATATGCGGCCATTGCTGCTTGATCATTTTAGTTGCCTCGGCTCCGCCCATATCCGGCATATCCAAATCCATAAGCACTACGTGGGGCTGATGGCGTCCGCACAGCTCGACGGCTTGTTTGCCATCCTCAGCCAAATCGGCTACGTTCAAATCTGGGTAACTGTCGAGCAGCGTCCGCAGACTTTCCCGAATAAACGGCTGGTCATCAACGATCAACAAGCGAATAAGCTCGTCGGCCATTTCCGCTTGTCGCGGCAAAGTGCAGATGACAAGCGTCCCGTCCCCTGGCTTTGTATAGACGGACACTTGACCTTGCAAATTCATCGCCCGTTCCTTCATCGCGTTCATGCCGAAACCCTCCCGCCATTCCTCCAGCCCACTTCCGTTGTCCTGCACCTCTAGCCTCGTATATTGCTGCTCGAAGTGCAGAGAAACGGTAATTTCCGTCGCTTGGCCGTGACGAACCGCATTCGTAAGCGACTCCTGCAAGCAGCGAATGAACGCCATCTTCGCTTGGTGGGACAGTAGGTACTCCTCTCCAAACGCCCGAAAGCTTACATCGACCTGGGCATGCTCCCGAAATTCATCGGCAAGCTTTTGCAGAGACTGGACCAGGGAAAGCAACTGCTGAGGAGACTCCATTTGATGCAAGTAGCCCCTCACTTCCTCGATGCTTTTGCGGCCCAACTCAAGCAAGTCATCCAGCCGCTGTATCCCCGTTTCGGTAGCCAGCTCGGGGCGTAACGTTTCCATCCCCATAATGATGGACGTATAGGCATGGCCGACTGTATCGTGAAGTTCCCTCGACAGTCTGTTTCGTTCTTCTGCCAGTGTAATGCGCTCGATTTGGGACATGTATTGCTCAAGCACCGCATTTTGCTTGCGGATCGTTTCATTTTGCCGATAATTAACAATCAACAAATGAAAAGCGAATCCCATCACATAAGCAAGCCCATAGTAGGTGACCATAAGCCAATAGCTGTTGCTTGGCGCAATCACATAGAAAATGCCAGGTATCACAAGGACCGTTGCTGGGGCCATCCAACGATAGGACCTATGGGCGCTGTTCGCGGCAATAAGAAACGCCGATATAAGATAGGTAAGGTAAGCTTCCGGAAACAATGAGGTTAAATAGATACATAGCCCGCCAAATAGCAGTATTTCCGTGAGCAAGTAATACTTGTAGTTGAACATCAAACAAAACCACGGAATGGAGAGAGCGGCAAGCTCCCAAAAAATAACGCTCCATAGAGGCAACGTTAAACTTTCCTGAACATTTATACTCGTCGTGAGGATGAGCGAAATGCTAACTATAAGGCGGAGCGCCAGCATAATCCAATCATACCAAACCCACTGCTTAACCATCTCCAACAATGTCGATCAACCCCTAAGCCGTTTTCTGTTTTGTTTCCACAGTATTATAGACCAAACCTTCATGCCGTGCACATTTTTGCTGTTTGCGGTGTGGCACCTGCACGAAGGCCGGGTAAAAACAGCTATCGGTTCAACTGCCGAATCATGAAGCGCGTATAACCTCCCATTATTTTTGCCAACCGACCTGACAGCATGAAACTTACTGCGGCAAGCATCAGTCCCACAACCATCATAATGAGTGCTTTCGCCAACGTATCTACCTGCATGAAAATGAAATTCATATCAATGTAACGATACAACAGCGGCGCCAACAGGAGTGCAAGTGGTGCTACATAGAAAATGGCTACACTGACGAGACTGATGAGTCCGATCGCGAACTTCTGCATTAACCAAAAGACGGCGGACCAGTTGCGGCCATCCCTAAGCTCTGCTTTGGCTTGCGCCCAAACGGATGAGCCCGTTGCTCCATTTCTGTCGTAAACGTCCGTCGTAATGTCGGTATAAATTTTCGTCTGCGTGCGCTCGAATTGGATGAAGGTTGCCGTCGTTCGCAATACGTGTGTAACTAGTGGAATGCCGATGACCGTAAAGGAAAGACTTAAACTGAATGACAGAGCAACCATGTAAAAACAAAAGTAAAACAATCCTGTAACGAAAG
Organism: Paenibacillus sp. 11B; assembly: GCF_030487755.1. Classification (NCBI taxonomy): domain Bacteria; kingdom Bacillati; phylum Bacillota; class Bacilli; order Caryophanales; family Paenibacillaceae; genus Paenibacillus; species Paenibacillus sp. 11B. Next base: position 153,006 of record NZ_JAUKNS010000004.1, read on the forward strand.
TTAATAATAAAAAATAACCATTCTGGATGAAACCTGATTTCATAAGGTTCACCGCTCCTCTCTGTATAATATCCTCAGCGTACGGCATCTTCCGTCAACAGTACCAGTGTAAAAATGTCATATGACATTTCCGGCAGGTAAGATCATGATCATGTCCACGGGGCATGCCGAAACTAAACTGAACACCCCCCTTCCAGATTGCCCAGGAAGGGATTGTCGTCCTACCTTTACTTGATGTGGGACGGGTTTGTTTTACGAATGTGGAACATAATGTCGAACTGCTCCAGCAGGGAGGTATCAAAGTATACGGGGTATACGGGGTGGCCGGGGATGAGTTGAGCCCCAAGGCTCAGCAACGGTAGTTTTTCTCTAACCCATTGATTTGCTTCTCCCTCAAGATGGCGATTATCCAACAAAAACAGATCATAGGGGACTTTTCCAAGCGTATAATTGGAACTGTTCGCATCTTGTGGAATCGTATCCGTCCAAATCTTGGTTTCGCTTGGAGGATTGTATTGGCTGTATAGGGGTAGTACCAGCGTAGCTGTCACCTAGGGCAAAGTAGATGTAATCAAATGGGAAATTTATTAATGACCTCGTTATATTCCTGCTGGGCATCGGTGATTGCAAGCTTTGAATAGATTTCCAATACTTCCGGCTTTCATGTCCGGAATAGGGTTGTATGATTGCGTCATCGATGCCCTGATGTTTGAGCCAAGTCAGCAGGAAATGTCTCAACTTATAGGCGACAAGTTTTGAACAAGGCCAGCTTCCTTTAGAGGACTGAAGCCAGTGGAAATATCTCTGCCTGCTTTTATTGAGCTTGATGCTCTGTCTGATATGAGAGAGGCGATCAGGATTTCAGAATGGGGCGAGCAAACGATTCAGGACTTCATTTATGCTCTCACGACCCACGAAGATTTGAATCCCAAAACACTAAAAGAGTATGCAAGCGATCTAAAACATTTCATCGGCTGGTTTGAGACCGCCGACCACCAAGAGGAAGAGATTATATTTCGAATTGAAGATGTGGCTACTCCAACATTAACGCGATATCGGGAAGCAGCACAAAAAATAATGGAATTGAAACCGGCGGCTTAATACCCTGAAACGTTTTTTTGAGTGGGCCGTGTCGGAATCAAGGATTCGCCGTGACCCTTCGAAGCCGGTTAAATTGGTTCCGGAAGAAAAGGTAAGCGATCCTAACACTACAAAGCTTGCCGTTAGCTTGTCCGCGAAGGAATATCTTGAAGAACGGACTGAATCACTTCTTCAAAGATTACATTGGATTTCGGACCACATTGACGAGTTGGATGGCGTTAATTTGGAGAACGGGAAATTGCACATCGACCGATTGGAGAAAGATGCTCCCGATGAATCCCGGAATTTCAGTCTTTCCCTCTACGAACTGTTGCCGCGAATAAAGCTAACGGAAAGGCTTGAAACAAAGCAAAGCCCCAAGGACGCAGCATTTGCGCTCCTGGGGCTTTCGTTATTATCGTTTTAATATGCTTATATGAATACAATCATTATTCAAACAGATCCAGACGAAGACGCTTCAGGCTGGTATGCTGGATGAGCCATTGACCATTCATTTTGACAAAAGTCTCATGATAGTGTCCAAATCCGTGAAAGGATTTATTGTCATTGCCTTCGGGGAATGTCACCCAATCTTCCATTGGGGAGATGACTTTGGCTTCATTCTCGGATACAAATTCAACTTCGGCGCTATGTACGTGATGCACAGTTACGGCAACATCCACCAGATCCCGGAATACTTGAACGATGGTGTCACGGCCGGTTAATACCGGTATTGGATTGCCTTCTGTACTGAAATCAGCTACGGCATCCGGAGCAAACACCTCACCCAACGTATCCCACTGCTTCGTATCAATATAACGGCAATAACGCGCTTTGGTGTTCCGAATGTTTTCCAGTGCAAGCAGTTGTTCCAGTCCTGTGATGGTTGTTTGGCTCATGTGTTGTCCCTCCAGAAATCTAAGATGTAAGCAAATATATTATACGGAATGTGCAGCTTTCATCTGGGCAGCCAGCTCAGACATTTTTTTATTGTGTAAATAACTCTCCATCTCTTCTTCCGCACGAACCATCACCTGCTGAATCAGGCAGCCTTCGTTATGATCCTGCGAGCATTCGAACAGGGAAGCCTGTCCTTCAATCGCATGGATAATCTCCAGAAAAGAAGGGTCCGGATTCTTCCGGCTAAGCCGATAACCACCATTGGCACCCGAAGTCGATTCGATCATGCCGGCTTTGACCAGCTTGGTCAATATTTTAGATAAGTAGGTTGGAGATACTTTCTGCATCTCAGCTAACTGATGTACACTGACCAGTTGTTCCGGTTCGGTCGCAACCAGGAAAAGCATGGTATGCAGGGCATAGTTTGTAGCTTTCGAATATTTCATGAGGGCACCTCATTATATACGGATTTAATTTATCTATAATAGACTTGATTGAACGCTCTGTCAAACGTCGTAAGTTCCCGCATAATCAAATAAATGAACATCATAACATCTAAATGTGATAAAGCCCGCGATAATCCGTTGGAGTCATGCCTTCATGGGCTAAGAACTGGCGGTTAAAATAACTGGCATTGGGATACCCCGCCTCCTCAGCGATCTGTCCAATGTTGGCCGTAGGCCGTTCCAGCAGCCACTGCTTTGCCATCTGTAACCGCGAACGGGTTATAAATTCCATCGGGGTCATCTCCACAGCACTCTTAAACATTTTGCAAAAGTAATACGAACTCACACCCGCCATATCCGCCCAATCCTGCAACAAAAACGGTTGGCATGCCTCCTGCTGCATCTGTGGAAGCAGTCCAAGGATACGACTTTCAGCCTTGCTTGTGCGTGTGCTTTTCAGTGGAACAGCATGCTGTACGAACTCGGCCAACACAGCGTAGGTCAGGGTAGATAGTTGGGCAGGACGCAGCATCCGGTTCTGCTCAGCTTCATTCAGTAGAGCCATATGTGCTTCTTCCCATGGAGCCTGCTGCCGCAGCGTCCACAACAGATTGCGATGCAACCCCCGCTCAATCATATAATCATGCAGACGTTCACCGTAAAAATGAACCCATCGCACATCCCATGGATCATCCTCACTACTGTAGTAATGCTGCCGCTGTTGCGGGAAATACAGTACAGCCTGACCCGCACGAAGCTCATGCACTACCCCATCCACTTCCACGTACCCCTTGCCCGCAGCCACATAGTGAATATTGAAGTTGTTCAGTGCGCCAGCCTCCCGTAACACAGTGTGCTCGGGGTGGTCGACATAAAGTCCAACGGACTCTGGATAACAAAAATAGGGAATATCCTGCAAGGTTAGCAGTACCGTCTGTCTCATCATGGCCTATTCTCTTTTCTAAACAATATTGTGTTAACTCACTTCAATATATTATCATTTTCATTCATTCATCTATTACATATAATCACAATATACATTCATTCATAGGAGGAAACAACAAATGAATTCAGATCGAAAATTGCGCTGGGGAATTCTTGGTAGCGCTAGCATTGCCGTACGATCCGTTATTCCAGGTTTGCAGCAATCCGAGTTGAATGAAGTGACCGCCATTGCCAGCCGGGATGAAGAAAAAGCGAAACAAACCGCTGACCAACTCGGCATTTCTCAAGCTTATGGCAGCTATGAAGCTTTGCTTGCTGACGATTCCATTGATGCGGTCTATATTCCGCTTCCGAACCATCTGCACCGGGAGTGGACACTCCGTGCCGCTGAAGCTGGTAAACATATTTTGTGTGAAAAGCCCCTTGCCCTGACGGAGCAGGAAGCTCAGGAGATGGTGCAAGCCTGCGAAGACGCCGGTGTTCATCTCTCCGAGGCACTCATGTACCGACACCATCCACGTTATGATCAGATTAAGGATATTATCGCCAGCGGAGAAATTGGTGAAGTCCGCGGCATTCATAGTACATTTTCGTTCAACAGTTCCGGCTCGACGGGCAATGTCCGTTTCCGGCGTGATTGGGGCGGCGGTGCTCTGTATGACATCGGTTGCTATTCCATCAGTGCAGCACGGTTGCTGCTTGGTCAGGAGCCTTCGGCCGCGACCGTCATTGGCATGTTTTCTCCCGAGCATGGTCATGTGGATATGATGGCATCCGGCTTGCTTGAATTCGACAATCATATTGGCGTCACCTTTGATAGCAGCATGTGGGCTGCCTTCCGCAACACACTGGAGGTGCTTGGTTCAGATGGCATCATCGAGGTACCATCTGCTTATATCAGCAATCCAGACCGCGGCTCCAACTTCTTCGTAATTGTTGACGGCGAGCGTAAAGAAATTGAAGTCCCACAGGTAAACCACTACTCCCTTCAGGGGGACGACATGGCACGAGCTGTGCTTCAAGGTAAGGCTCTGCGCTTCGCTCCATCCGATGCTGTAGCCAATATGAAAGTACTCGAAGCTTGTCTTCGCTCGGCAGAAGAACGTACACGAATCACACTATAAGAAAAGGGGATGAACTGAATTATGGAATACATTGAAATTGCTGGTGCAGGGAAACCGATCTCCCGATTGATTAAAGGAACCGATTATTTTTACAATGATTCCTATGAGAAAGCAGCTACGAACATGGATGCATTCCTGGCGATTGGCGGTAATACCGTTGATTCCGCGCATATTTATTGTGGCGGGCAGAGTGAAGAAGTGCTCGGACGTTATATGCAGGAACGGGGTAACCGTAACGAGATCGTTATTTTGACCAAAGGTGCACATCACGATCAGAAGGGTCCACGTGTTAACGCTGATGCTATCCGCAGCGATCTTCTTACCAGTCTGGAACGGCTTCAAACCGAACATGTGGAGCTCTATGCCCTGCATCGGGATGATCCAAACATCCCCGTTGGTGTGATCCTTGAAGCGCTGAACGAACATATTGAATCCGGTAAAATCGGCGCGATCGGCGCCTCCAACTGGACCTGGCAGCGGCTGGAGGAAGCTAACGCATATGCAGCCGCTAATGGTCTGAAAGGTTTCACATTCAGCAGCCCGAATCTCAGTCTTGCCAAAGCAAACGAACCGTTCTGGGCAGGCTGTGTATCGGCAGACGAAGAAACGCTGGCATGGCATGAGCGCACCAAGCTTCCTTTGCTGTCCTGGTCATCTCAGGCTCGTGGCTTCTTTACCGGACGATTCACACCTGAAGTACGGGATAATGAAGATCTGGTTCGTGTATTTTACAGTGACGGCAACTGGGAACGTTTGCATCGGGCGGAACAATTGGCCGAGTCCAAAAATACCACACCAATTCAGATTGCACTTGCTTATGTATTAAACCAACCATTTCCGACCTGTGCGCTGATTGGCGCTCAAAATCGGGAAGAGCTTCTGTCCTGTGACGAAGGTTCACGTATCACATTGACACGTGAGGAACTGGATTGGCTGGACCTAGGCAGTAATGTAAAACCAAGCGTTTAATTCAAATATGCGCTGTGATTCAACCTTAAAGGTCAAGGGGCTGACTATTCCGCAATATAGCGGAGTGGTCGGTCCCTTGTATTCTACATATATGATTATCATGAAAAAAGTAATAAAAAGAGACTACCTATCAGAAATATTTTTCTGAAGGTAAGCCCCTTTTTAATATGAAATAGTCAAACTTTTAAAGTAATGACGATAATATCGTAACGATTACAGCTTCACAATCTGACCTGTCTTCTCGGATTCGAATGCTGCCAGAATGACTTGCAGGGAACGCAGACCTTCTTCACCGGAAATGCTTGGAGGGGTTTGCGTTACAATTGACTCTACAAAAGCATCAATCACGCCGCTTGGTACTTGTTTCTCGTTTGTAGCCATCGCACCGACTTTGTATGTCTCAACCGTTCCGTTAGTCAGTTCAACAATAACCTCGTCGCCTTCAACCGTTCCGATCTTCATCACACCATTTTCACACCACAGAACCGTACTGTTATCTCCTGCTCTGTATTGTGTCCAGCTGGCAACCAGCGTACCGATAGCACCGCTCTTCATGCGCAGCAGGCAAGTTGCGTTATCGTCCACTTTGGTGTTTTCCTTATGCAGCGTGCTGATGAAACCAGCAACTTCGGACACTTCATCATCCAGCAAATAACGGATAAAGTCCGACTTGTGCACGCCCAGGTCACCCATGGCACCCATAATCGCTTCTTCTTTACGGAAGAACCAGCTTTCTGCACCGTCTACGCTCCAGCCTTCCGGACCCGGATGACCAAAGGAAGTACGGAAATTCAGAACTTTGCCGAGTTTGCCGGAATCCAAAATTTCTTTGGCTTTTATGTGCGGAGGCATCAAACGCTGGTTGTGTCCAACCATCAGATACACACCGTTTTTCTTGGCATCTTCGATCATTTGCTCGCCTTCTTCGGTTGTAACCGCCATCGGTTTTTCAACCAATACATGCTTACCGGCATTCGCAGCAGCAATGGCCATTGAGGCATGCAGGTAGTTCGGCGTACAAACGCTGACTGCATCCACTTCTTCGCTTGCAAGCAATTCTTCGTAGCTGGAGTAAGCTTTACCTCCGTAAGTTTCGGCCATCTTCTCCGCACGCTCCACGATCGGATCGGCAAAAGCGACAAGTTCTACGTTCTCATTGGCAGCGTATTCTGGAATATGTCTGCGCTCGGCAATGGCTCCACAGCCGAATACAGCAACTTTAATTTTACTCATGTACAAATGTCCCCTTTGACAAATAAATTAGAATTGGTTCAGGTAATTCTGCTTCAACCAGTTATGGCTGTTGGCTACGCTTTCAAGCGGTGGATTCTGGCAAACGTCCTGTTCCACGATCAGCCATTCTACACCTGCACTTGTAGCTGCTTCAATAACAGCTGGCAGATTAACCGAACCTTGTCCCAGTTCCAAAGTCTTCATCTGACCCTGTTCGTCTTTGCTGAAGTCTTTCAAGTGAAGCAGCGGCAAGCGGCCTGCATATTTATTGATGTACTCAATCGGATTTTGTCCGGCAAATTGTACCCAACATACGTCCATTTCCACTTGAACCGCTTCAGGTGTCGTTTGAGAAAACATCGCATCAAAGGCATTTTCGTCGCCAACCTGACCGTGGAATTCGAAATCATGGTTATGATAACCGAAGATTAGACCTTGTTTGGTCGCTTCTGCACCATATTGTTGCAATTCATTAAACAGTTTGGTCCAGCCTTCTGCATTCTCTGGACGATCTTCAGGCATCAAGTAAGGGCAGATCATATATTGAGCACCAATAGTTTTGAGGTAGTCGATTTGTTGTTGTAAATCTTCACGCATCGCATGTAATGAAACGTGGCTGCTGAAACCTTTCAGTCCAAGCTCATCCAACAGCGCTTTCATTTCTTCGGCAGGAATGTCGCCATATCCGGCGAATTCGACACCTCCATAACCAAGCTCTGCTACCTTACGCAAAGTTCCACGGAAATCTGCTGCAGTTTCATCACGGAGCGTAAACAATTGCAAACCAATATTAAGTTTTTTCATATTAGATACACCTCTGCTCTCAAATTTGCTTTCATTGCTCTATCTGGTATCATCCTAACGCAAAACAGGCTAGAATGAACATATACAATATCGTCAGAACATGAACTATCTGATCAAATTTTTATATTTGGAGGATTACTTCTTTTGGAAACCTCAATACTGATCTGTGACTATTCCTATCACTATAAGGCGTTTAACCACAATATGAAGGGCGAGTTGCAAACGTATCTGTTCCGTCTGCAAACCGAGGGCTCTTGCAAGGTATATGTACAAGATGAAGAATATAAGATGATTGGCGGGGATTTACTGCTGCTCAAACCCGGGGACGACTATCATCTCGTTGTTGAAGAACCTCACAAGGAGGGCAGGTTGTCCAGCGGAGACTATTATTTGTTCTGTGAAGGGACGTGGATTGAAAGCTGGTGGAAGCGTCACCATCGGTCCACCGTGAGTCACATCGGACTGGATGATAAATTGGTGAGCCTCTGGCGCAACATGCTCCTGGAGAAACGTCGTGGACCACTGGAGGAAAATATAGAACTGAGTGACGCACTGCTGCGGGGCTTGTGCCTGTATATCGATCGAGCCATCAAGGAGAATATTCAGACGGATCGATCTGTTTCTTCGACGCTGAAGCTGAAACGATTCATTGAAGAGCATGCCACTGTGACCTTCAAACTCGAAGAAGCCGCCCGCTACGCAGGACTAAGCCTGTCTCGTGCGGTGCGATTGTTCAAGGAGCACTACGGCCAAACGATGATCCAGTATGCGATTGAGATTCGGCTGAACGCTGCCTTGGAGCGTATGAAGTACAGTGATATGACCTTGGAGCATATTGCCGAAACATGCGGCTTTGCAAGCTATTCCTATTTCCACCGGGTATTCCGGTCTCATTTTGGGATGTCTCCGGCTGAATATCTCAAATCCCAGGCCCATCAGTCCATTGATCTGGAGCATTTATAAGTGTTAGTTGTGACTGGATTCTCTCCTTACTTCAGGAAGAAAGCAGCCGATTCCTCATCTGCTACTTTCTTCCAAAAAAATCTCCTACTTCACATGACGCTACAACCACAAACCTGTATAGTTAAATATAGTATTCTTATAGATTCATACATACTCAATCTTATAATCTATTAATCTACAATTTGGAGAGATTTCAATGGAATCTAAACGTAAAATTCTCATCATTGAGGATGAACATGATATTTCACGCATTTTAGGAGACTATTTGACCAAGAACCAGTATGAAGCAGCAGTAGCCGGTAACGGTCAGGACGGGTTGCAGATGATGGACATTCTGCAGCCGGACTATATTATTCTGGACATCATGCTTCCGGATATGGACGGAATTGATGTATGCCGGGAAATTCGCCGGAGAAACAACATTCCTATTCTCATTTTGAGCGCAAGGGGAAGTGACACGGACAAGGTGCTCGGCCTGGGATTCGGAGCGGATGACTATATGACCAAACCTTTTTCCCTGAGCGAATTACTTGCCCGAATCAATGCCCACTTTAGACGATATGACAGTCTGAGTACAGAACATGATCTCACTCACCTGCTGCGTTTGTCTAATCTGGAAATTGACAAGAAAGCCTATAAGGTTACCCTCAATGGGGATGAAGTTTCTCTCTCCGCCAAGGAATTTGAGCTGTTGTTTTATCTGGCAAGCCATAAGAATCAAGTTTTTTCCAAATCCCAGTTACTTGACGCGATTTGGGGATATGCCGAATATGGAGATGAAAATACGGTTACCGTGTACATACGAAGATTGAGAGAAAAAATCGAAGCAGACCCTTCCAACCCTTCTGTTCTGAAAACAGTATGGGGCGTCGGATATAAATTCAACCATGAATAAGTGGGATTGGAGACGACTGTATGTCACTACACACCTGGACCAAACGTTGGCTCAAAACGTCATTAACTCTCCTGTTTATTCTCATTGGATGCAGCCTCGCTTTCTTTCTTGATTTGCTTATAGGCAGACATTCAGGTGAGTCCAATCTGGCAATCAATCAGGTTCGACTCAGGGTTAACCCCATTCTGCTTCAACTGGAGCAAACCCATGATCAATTGAATGATTCCAATATCAAGGAACAGTTGCGTTCCCTCGCCGAAAAAAGCAGGGTTGATTTCGACTATGTCGGATTGGACGGAACGGTGCTGCTATCCTCCACTCCTTCCTTCGAGGGCAGAAAGATTAATCTGCGATCTGAATTGCATTATGATCTGAATCATGCTTTAGAAGCTATGGATGGGAGCAATTCACTTAACATCGCTTTTCCTGTAATGGACGGCCCGGTGGGCAGACAAATCGGTAACGCCATTTTTACGATTCCGCAGTCGCTTGTCATCGTTCAGAAGTCCTCTACGTTCACTTTTTTTGTCCTGGGAACCCTATTTATGATCTCGCTCATTCTGGGGCTTCTACTGATCGTTATGAAACGTAAGATCAGAAAACGAGTGCTCTCCCCTATCCAGCAGCTGAAGCAACATGCTGAATTCATTCTCAAGGGACAGTATGATGAGCAGATCCAGTACAACCGGACAGATGAAATGGGCGAACTGTACGCCATGCTGGATCTGATGCGCACCGAAATTATGCATTTGAGTGAACAGCATATTAGACAGGAGAAGGCACAAAAAGAACTGATTACGAATATATCCCATGAACTCAAAACTCCGATTACAACTGTAAAAGTATACATAGAAGCCATTCTTGAAGGGTTGTGCTCCGATGAGGAGACGCTGATGGAGTATATGGAGATCATGCGTACTCATACGGACAAAACAGCTCGTCTCGTTGAGGACCTGCTTGTACATGCCTTGCAGGAGCTGGGCCAGATTTCGGTGGAGCCGCGTGAAATGTACAGCCTTTCTGCATTCGAAGCCATGTTGAAGCCCATCGGACATATCGTACGATTGAACGGCCTTAATTATGAGGAACCTGTGCACATTCCCAATGTGCTCATACGAATGGACCCCATACGAATTGAACAGGTTTTATCCAATCTCGTATCCAATGCGCTCAAACATACTGTTCCGGGAGACTCCATTCGCATTAATACAGTACTGGATTCGGGACAATTCCGGCTCAGTATTTCTGATTCGGGGCAGGGAATAAGAGCACAAGATATGCCTTTTGTATTTGAGCGGTATTTCAGGGGAAATTCCTCATCGTCCTCAAGGAATGTACATGAAGGAACCGGCCTCGGTCTGTCCATCTGCAAAAGCATTATCGAAGCGCACGGGGGACATATTTCCTTTTCGAGCAAAGAAGGTCAGGGTACTCAGTTTCAGTTCAATCTTCCGATCTGCTGAGCAGTTAAGTGAAATTTCCATTGTCTCACCCAAAGCACACTGTAATACTTTATTCATAATTTGATAATTCTTCCTCAACATCCTCCCCTTAGAATGAATCGTATACTGCAGTGGGGAGTGATCCGCTTGACCAAAACAAACATTATCCGGGCTCAAAACTTGTGCAAAACATACAATACTGGAAGTGAACAATACCACGCCATACGAAATGTCGATCTTGATATTTACGAAGGGGACTTCACGGTCATCATGGGCAATTCCGGTTCAGGCAAATCCACGCTGTTATATCTGCTGAGCGGACTGGACCAAGTGACAGCCGGGGAGGTTTACTTCCGGGATCAGCGCATTGATGCCTACAGTGAAAGGGAAATGTCCGAATTCCGTACTCGTAGAATTGGTTACATCTATCAGAGCATTAATCTGGTACCGGACCTTTCCATTCAGGACAACATTGCTTTACCTGGATATATTGCCGGTAGTAAAAGAAATGAGATCAAGGCGCGTACTTCCCATCTCATGAAGGCAATGGATATTGATGGACAGAACAGCCGCCTTCCCTCCCAAACATCGGGAGGACAGCAGCAACGGGCAGCAATCGCACGCGCACTGATTAATTCACCGGACATTATTTTTGCGGATGAGCCTACCGGGAGCCTCAACTATGACCACGGGAAAGCGGTACTGGATATCCTGACCGATATCAACCGGAAGGGACAGTCGGTCGTCATGGTTACGCATGATATCCAGGCAGCGTGCCGGGCTGATCGTCTGATCTTTATCCGGGATGGCAAGGTTGGTGGTATCCTCGAGTTTGACAAATATGACGAACACCAGATCCAGGATCGGGAATCAATGGTCTTCGCGTTTGTATCGGGAAAGGAGTAATTTATGGCTGCCATGTTGAAACTGAGCCTCTCCTACCTGAACAAAAACAAAATACAAAACGGGTTCATCACCCTGCTCATTTTGCTGTCGACCCTACTGGTATCCACTGCGGTCATCATTCTGGCCAATACAGGTAACCTATTTAACGAAATGCACAACCGAACCAATGGGTCTCATCAAATACTGACGTTCGATAAAGGGCTGAATGACCCTACAGCCGTGCATGACTGGTGGGCTGCCCAGGACGGAGTTGAGGTGTCACCTCTGCTGACTTACCGTACGCTGTCTGGCATCACTTTCAAAGGCACAGATATTCCCAACCTGTATCTATACATGATGAATCCCCCTTCACCACCATGGGCTGTGGATGAATTGGTCTTCTCAAGCGGTACACAGAGCTCTGCTCCAGCACAGGGGACGATATGGATTCCCACTTCCATGGCGAATGGCTATGATATGGCTGTAGGAGATACCGTTAATTTCAAGACCGGGTCGACCACCCTTGATCTTCGCGTTTCCGGGATTGTAGTCGATGTGCCTTATGGGGCACCTTTCACTAATACGGCAAGGATCTGGATGAACAGTACAGACTACCAGAGTGATTTTCAGGCACTCGCAGGAAAAGATAATCATATGATGGGCATACATTTTGATGATTATCAAACGAATTCCAGCTATTGGGAGCGTTATGCCAGCGATACGGGTGCACCATTTCTGGAAACCAAGATGGAGTTTGAGAGCATCTCTTCCTTCTATCTGATCATCAATCAGATTATTGGATTCATTATGATTTTCCTGGGGGCCGTCATGATGGTTATTGCCCTCATCACTATTGGATTTACCATTTCTGATGCCATCTTAGCCAATTACAAAACGATAGGTATCCTCAAATCACTGGGACTGACCTCTGGAAGAACAATTGGTACATACGTCATTCAATATACGCTGCTTTCCCTGATCGCCGTTCTTCCAGGCGTTGCGCTAAGCGTTTTTGTATCCAAGTTCATTATCCATATTTCTGTTTCTTCTCTTCGAGCTGGCAATGATGATATACCGATGGAAGGCATCGGAGCCGCCATGTTGATCGGCATACTGCTATTTGCTCTGGTCATCTTATTCGTTGTGTTGTATGCCAAAAAGGCACGCCGGATTGAACCCGTGCAGGCCATTCGCTATGGTATGTCGGAAACGGACAACACCCGATTGGCACGCCGAATGAATTCCCCGCTCGCGGGCCGGGTTGGATTTGCCCGACTGCCTGTTGCCGCCGTTATTGGCATACGCAATCTGATCAAGAATACCAAAAGCTCCATACTGATGCTGTTGTTAACCACCATGGCTGCCTCTGTGCTTGTCCTGGGATATGTTGTACTGACCAGCATTACCGGAATTGATCAGACAGCTGCAAAATGGGGTTATGACAATGCAAACATTGCAGCCGTCGTTGTGAACAAAGCCACCTTTCCCAAGAATGAGCTAAAGCAAGTCCTTGAAGAGGATTCCCGTATTAAAAATATGGGCTGGCAAGGCAACATCACGGGAATTGTCAGTCCCGAATCGTCAGCGGGCATGGCTGGCCAATCCACCAGCCTCTATCTGAGTGTTCTTGATGGGAGCTATCAGGAGCTAGGATTCGAAACGTTGAGAGGTACCAACCCTGAGCGAGAAAATGAAATTTCGATTGGTGTAAGTGTGGCAAGCATGTTGAACAAGGACTTGGGCGACCTGATTGACCTCTACATTGAGGGTGAAAAACGTACATTCATGATTACGGGGATCTATCAGGCCATCTCCAACATGTCCGTATCCGGGCGCATTACCGCAGATGCCGTGCGAAGTGTGAATCCAGACTATGGGGATGTCGACGTAGCCTTTATCAATGTCAATGATCCGGCACAGGCAGATGTCATTGCCCAACAGTTAAACGAACAGTTCAAGGATTCCGCTTCAATTGTCACACAGAAGACATTGCTTGATTCTGTTTACGCAGAAGCTGCGAGCATTCTCATTTACCCTATGGCTCTCATCGGTCTGTTGTTTATTCTGGTTACGTTCATTATCATTTTCAGTACCTGCCGGATCAGCATTCGCAAAGAAAGTAAAACCTACGGAATTTACAAGTCCATAGGCATGACATCCCGAAGAATTCGGTTGTCCGTTGCGCTGGGGGTTGCAGCTCTTTCTTCAATTGGGGCAATCCTTGGAATCGTCGTAGGTGTATATATGCTGCCAATTCTGCTTGAAAAGGTCCTCTCCGGATACGGAATCGTACAGATTCCCCTCATCCTGAACTGGGGAGGCATACTATTATTTGCATGCATGAGCATTCTTGCAGCAGCTCTGGGCTCCTGGGTATCATCCAGAGTGATTCGTGATGCTTCCCCACGCATTCTGGTCGTTGAATAATACAAAACGTATGAAGAATGAAGGAGGCATAACATGCGCAGGATCCATTGATCTTGCGGAATTAGAAGTGGATGGGAAATCCTCGGTTAAATCCGATGCGGGTACCATTCGTCTCGATTTGAATAACCTTGGGGATGGAAGCCAGCTCAAACAGTTTATAGTTTGTATTCCTTTAACAAACAACACAAATAAGAGCCTTTTCAAATCCGTTAAAGGATATGAAAGGGCTCTTTGCATTTAGAAAGTGTAGAACTGCACGTTCATAACTGCAACTTAACCTCTCATGTTCTCAGCTTTGGCTCCGCCACTTCTTCGCCAGTTCACCAATCTGATAGGGTGTAGTCCGGCAGCAGCCGCCAATAATCTTGGCCCCCGCCGCAACCCACTGCTCCGATGCATCGCTCATGCTGCCACAAGTACCCTGGCCGCTCCACGTCTTCGTTACTGCATCATAGATTTCACCCGAGTTAGGGTAGACAATAACCGGTTTATCGCTGGCCTGACTCAAAATACCGACCGCTTCTGTCACGAATTCCATCGGCGCACAATTCAAGCCAATCGCGGCAATCTGAGGCTCAGCACCAAGTAAGCGAGCACACTCTTCCAAGGGTGTACCCTCACTGATTGCTTTCCCGTCTTTCAAAGAGAAAGACATCCATGCATAGGCGTTGGGAAACTCCTTTAATAAAGCAACCAATACCTGCGCCTCCTGCAAGGATGGGATCGTCTCAAAAGCCAGAATATCCGCACCTGCCTCCAGCAGTGCTGCAATCCGTGGACGATGAAACGCGCTCAATGTTTCGTCCGAGACACCGTAGTGACCGACATACTCCGAACCATCTGCCAGATAAGCCCCATAGGGTCCAACCGATGCAGCAACAATCGGACGCGGACGAGCCAATACCCTTTTCTCCGTTACCACTGCCGTATGTTTCTTATCGGTTGACTCGTTAGCTTCTAAATTCTCTAACTTCCCCCTATCTTGCACTTCAGCCCAGACTTCATCTCGGGCTCGCGCAGCGAGTTTCACTGTCTTGCTTATCAGTTCCAGCGACTCCTGCTCTCCGATGCCTCTCTTGCTAAAGCCGTCCACAGTCGCCTGATAACTGGATGTAATAGCACAGTCCGCTCCCGCACGGAAGTAATCAGCATGCACCTGGGAAATCACGTCCGGATTCTCCAGCAGTACACGTGCTGACCATAACGGGTCATCCAGATCACAGCCATGCTGTTCCAATTCGGTTGCCAGTGCACCATCCAAAATCATCACCGGATATTGGCACAATATTTGTTCTATGGGATTAGTTTGCGTTGGTTGCGTCATGTACTTGTCCTCTTTTCTTGTTCGCACGTTCTGTCAGATAATACGCTGCATAACATAGTGCGATAAATGGAACCCCGCAATACAGCGCAATACGCTGTGTCGGGTCAAAGGCGATACCTATGCATGAAGCCAGGCACAATACAAACGAAATAATCGGTACCACCGGATAAAACGGCGTTCGGTAAACCAGGTCCTTTACCGAGTTACCCTCTCGAATATATTGCCTGCGGAACATATACTGTGAAGCGCTGATGCTCATCCACACGGCGACAACCGCGAGGCCTGAGATGGACACCAGCGTAATATACACAGTACCCGGGGCAATAATGCTGGACAGCAAGGCCAGACCGCCCCCAACCATGCTAATCAGAAGTGCATTCAGCGGTACACCACGCTTGGTCAACCGGGCAAACCACGGAGAGATCGTCTTTTTATCCGCGAGTGACCACAACATCCGCGAAGAGGCATACAGACCCGAGTTGGCAGCAGAGAGAATTGCCGTCAGAATGACAAAGTTCATAATATCTGCTGCATAGGGTACTCCAACTCGCTCCATCACGGCCACGAATGGACTTTCAAGGACACTGGCATCCGACATCGGCAATAACGCAGAGAGAATAACGATCGTTCCAATAAAAAAGAGTATTAAACGCCACAACGTGGTATTGATTGCTTTTGGAATGGTCTTCTCCGGATTCTCGGTCTCCCCGGCTGCAATCCCGATCAATTCCGTGCCCGAGAACGCAAAGTTTACGGCAAGCATCGTCATTAGTATCGCAGTAGCCCCGTTCGGGAACCAACCAGATGCAGTAATATTAGTTAGAAATGGTGCAGGTTCCGAATCAGCCATTGGGATAATACCGAACATGGCTGCGCCTCCTAGAATAATAAAGACCACAATCGTAAGGACTTTAACCGATGAGAACCAGAACTCCGATTCCGCAAAAAATTTGACCGTCAGCGCGTTGAACAGGAAGATCATGAGCGCAAAGAGCGCACTCCAGATCCATACATTCACGGAAGGAAACCAGCGCTGCATCAGCAGTCCGGCTGCTGTAAATTCGGAACCGAGGGCAACCGTCCAGGTTAACCAATACAACCAGGCCACGGTGTATCCTGTTGCTGGTCCGATGTATTTTGCCGCATAGCTATGAAACGCCCCTGTCTCCGGCATATGAACGGACAGCTCACCAAGACAGAGCATGACCAGATAAACGACAATCGCTCCAATCAGGTAAGATAGAATCGTGCCGATCGGTCTGCTGGATGGTATATCCAGAGCTAAGAAATAAACCTGTACCAATGACTCCACCAAGTGAGAGCATAATTACATGTCGTGCCTGCATTTTACGCTGAAAATGCCCAGTATCTTTGTTGTTATCCATGCCTGCTCCCCTGCTTCTTCATCCAGAACAACAAAAAGACACACTCTTCCTGAAGAGTGCGCCGTTACTGACAAATAAAAACAAACGTCCTATCTATCAGGCTGTTCACCCGCTGGAATTAGCACAGTATCGTTCAGATCTGTTGCTGAGGCTTCTAAGGGCCAGTCCCTCCACCTCTCTGGATAAGAAAATGATTTTTTATAAATATAGCGATCTATCATGGTTGTGTCAACTATTAAATATCATCATCCATTTGTGGATAAAGGAAATCTCCAACCCCATCTTTAATCTATCGATGATCCATAATCTGTGATTTTCATTTTCACATCATAGGTCACGGGAATCTGACTAAAGGTTTCATCCCAATTTTTTTTGACCTTTTTCCATACCTTCGGATATTTGATCCGCAACTGCTCTCCAAATCCGGCCACTTCCACCCGATAGGTGTGCTGCATTTTGTTCATAACCTGCTGCATCTGTTCTTTGGCTGCACCAGCGAACTGAACCTCCAATTCATTAATGTACTCTTCCGTCGCAGGAATTTCCGGAGAACTCCAATCTTCCATGAGCTGACCTTCTGATTCAACCTTTACATGAAAAGAAATGTCATCTCCGTGGACTTTTGGCACAATTTTGCTCTTAGTAGACTTGATTTCATAGACTATCGTATGTCCCTTTTTCGGTGCATACGATTTTAAGGCCCCTCCCTTAGCCTCCCCAGTGATCCAGGACAATCCTTGAAGGTCCACCTGATTTAAGCTGCCGATCCACTTTTTCGTTTTCCCTTTATAGACGCCTGCTCCTGAGAATTTATGCTCCCCATCAGCAGTAAGGACATTTTGCAGCAAAAAGCTTGATCCTGACTGCATTTTGCCATCAAGTTTCGCGAGGGATACAGGAGGAAGAATTTTATTGTTACGATATGCATTATTCACCAACCCTCTCAGATAAAAGGCTGGGATTTCTCCCGGCTCCTTGGAGCTAAGAGCATCCAAAGCGCGTCCTTTGCTCACCAGAATAAGGGAACTGGGTCGGATATCATTGTCCCGCAAAATAAAATCAAGCAGCTGCTCCAGACTATATTTATTCGACAACTCTTGGGAAACGACAATAACCTTTAAATGATGACCAATGAGTGGACGGTCTCTTCTTAGAGCAAACTGACGAAAGATCTGAAAAAGGGAATCTCCGGTAAGCTGTTCATTCAAAAAGGTTTGTCCGCCGGAAGAACCACTGGAACTGCTTTGATTTTCCTGTTTCCCCCCAACTCGTGGGACAATCTGTACGGTAGATGTAAATACATTGTTTTTGGGATAATGACCTCCTTGTTTATTAATGTCCTGTTCAAATTTCGATTCCTCAGCGACGTCCAGTCCCAGACCCACATAAACACTTAAATCTTCGATCTCTTTGCTGCTCCAGCACCCTGAGGCAAAAACCAGCAGCGCCGTTGACAAAATGGTTAATGTCTTTCTGATCCTGTTCAATTGTATTTGCCTCCTTTCTTTCGTAACATGCTCAACAACAGAAGCAATAGTGGCAAAATACCAAACAAATAAATGGATGCATCCCCCAAAAAGTTGCCGAGTTTGAACGTTTCGTCCACGTTCTGCGGAAGCATAGCAGTGATGTAACTGATCGGGAGCAGAATGATCAGAAAAGGCAGCATTTTTTTCTTGAACAATTGCGAACATCCAAGAGAAGCGGCATAATGCGTGATGGTAAACGTAGAGAAAATTTGCATAATCCAAATAACCAGCAGCAGGGATTCGAACCGTTCAAAGAACAATCCCTCAATCTCAAAGCTGCGCATCAAATCAAGTGTTGGCCACGTTCTTGTTCTCATGCCTTCAATAGATAAACTGCCAACAACCATAACCAATGTGATGAGGTAGATCACCATAGAGATAAGGATTCCCCATAACATGGCTTTCTTGCCCTTCTCCGGATTTTTCATAAATGCCATCACCACAAACATGACTTCATAACCCGTATAGGCAAGCATCGAAGATTTCAGCCCTTTAAACACCGGCATAATCCCCTCTCCCAGCACAGGTCTCAAATTATTGATCTCAAACAGACTGCTGCTCAGAAAAATGGCCAGTACAAAAAGAATAAGCGCAATGGGTAAAATGATCTCATACAAACGCGCCATGGAGTTGATCCCTCCTGAGATCAAATAAAAGCCGACCCACATAAACACCATGACAATGGCCCACACCGGGGTTCCCTCCAATAAATATAATCGGGTGACTTCAGCCATCACCCTGATTTCAAAGGCAGAGATGGCAAGGAAATACAGGATGATCGCAGCTCCCAAAATATAAGCAATCCACTTCCCTGTGATTTCCTCAGTGAATTGAAAAACGGTCTTCCCTGGGAATCTTCGGCACAGGGTCACCAGGATTATACCCAGCAGCATAACCAACAGACCGGACAATATAATTGAAATCCACACATCAGGCGTTTTGACCACCGTTACCGTAGTTCGGGGAAGTGTAAGTATTCCTGCACCGAGCATGTGATTGATGATAAAGACTGCGGCTTGAACTGTCGTCAGCTGATCCTGTTTAGGATTCATGATCCACCTCCTGAATATCGGATATGCCTACTTTTTGCGATCAGGGTCTTTTGGTTGCATCATGCTTGGGCGCTGCCTCATCATTCGTAAGGGTACCCGAATAACGAAATCCTTCCAATCCGACAGGCTGAACGGCACCGCCGGGGTGACGTAAGGAACTCCAAAGCTTTTCAACCGAACCAGATGACTGCAGAGCAGCAAGAAAAACATGACTACCCCAAACAATCCGAAGGCCGCCGCACTGAACATTCCAAAAAAACGTAATATACGCAGTGTAATCCCCGCACTATATGAAGGGATCGAGAACGAAGAAATCGCAGTAACGGCCACAACTATCACCAGAAATGGACTGACCATACCGGCCTTCACCGCGGCCTCTCCAATAATCAAACCGCCAACGATGCCCATCGCAGGTCCGATCGGCTTCGGAAGTCGAATTCCCGCTTCCCGCAAAATTTCAATGGAGACTTCCATAATCAGCGCCTCAATAATAGAGGGAAAAGGCACGCCCTGTCTGGTTTGAATAATGGTTAGAGCAAGCTTCGTTGGAATCAGACCCGGATGATAAGAGATAAAGGAGATATACAATGCAGGCGCGAGCAGGGCAAGCATGGCCGCCAGGAAACGAAGCATACGCAGAAACGTTCCCGGAATCCAGCGCTCGTAATAGTCTTCGGGGGATTGAAGCAGCATGCTGAAGGTCGACGGCACAATTAATGCAAAGGGTGTTCCATCCAGTAAGATGGCTACGCGTCCTTCCAACAACCCGCTGATTACACGGTCGGGTCTCTCTGTATTCTGAACCTGTTGAAAGGGGCTCAGTTCATCGTCTTCAATCAACTGTTCCACATAACCTGATTCCAGCATCATATCCATGTCCAGGCGTTGGATTCTTTTCTCCACCTCAGTGACAAGATCGGAACTTGCAATATCTTGGATATACGCAATGACGAGATCCCTTTTGATCCGGGTACCAACCTGATGCTTGGTCATAAACAAAGCCTCGTTACCTCCGAATAGCCGTAGTATGCCGGTATTATCACTCAGCCGTTCGGTGAAGCCGATTCTTGGCCCGCGAAGCAGCGCTTCAGATAGCGGCTCTTCCAGGCTCCGGGTTTTCCCTTTTGCTGATCCGACAAGAAGAGCTCCTGGCATCCCGTCAATCAACAATACATTTTTGCCGATAAGAACTGCCCGTGCCGCTTGTTGCAACGTCTCCGCTTCCTGAACTTCACTAACAGGCAGCAGCTGACTGCTTATATAAGCTTTGAGTTCATTTGCATTTTCGGGGTGTTGAAATGTTTCCCGCTCTGTTTCGGGTACCCCCTCAGTCATAAGGGGTGTGATGAGGTGCGTATCGATCAGATCATGATCTACCAAACCATCCACGTACATGACAGTCGCGGGCGTATTGGTTCCCCTTATCGTAAACTCCCGTATATGTACGTCTGCATTTTGACCAAACGTTTCTTTTACACTAATCAGATCCGTAGCATACTTCCCGGTAAGCCTTATATTTGCGTAACTTCCTGTCTCTTCGCCCGTAGAAGGATTGGAGTCAGCATCCCGATTTTGTTGATCTTTATTCGAAAAGGTCCCTTTCTTTAAGGATGAACGCACCCACTGGAATCCTTTCAAGAACAAGATTGGCATCAAAAATAATAAAAAGGCCTGTCCCCAAGTAGACCACTCCGGCACATAAGAGAATATTTTCGCCCACATCTGTCTCACCCCATTATTTAGACTTTCTTGGTATCATTGAGTATTGTTACCTTGACTGCTCACAATAATTCCCGATTTTTTGAACAACAAAAAAAGCAGATGCCTCGATCAGCACTGCTTCCCTATAGGGTTAATGGAGTTTACCTTATCTATACGATTTTGGTTACGTGTTGGGCCTTTGTGTCCAGTAGATGTGCAGATGCCGCAATGGTTGTAAAATCATTCAACGCCACCTCGATTTGCTGCTGGCTTCGCTCCACGTACCCTTCAACCTGCTGTGTTCCGCCAGAGATGTTCGTAATCTCTTTCGTTATCCCATTCACACTATCCCGAATCTCATTAATGGAATTCTCGACCATGGCCGAAAGCTTCCGTACTTCCTTCGCTACAATATCAAACCCGCGTCCATACTCGCCAGCGTGTGCAGCTTCAATCGCAGCATTCAGGGCCAGAAGCTGGGTCTGCGACGCAATTTCGCGAATTGTTTTAACAACTCCCTGGATCGAACGTGCCTGTTCCTGCAAATGAGTCAGTGTTGCTCGGTTCTGGGTGGAAACTTCAGATATATACGTGATACTGGACATCAGCTCACGGCTTCGCTCAATGCCGATATCAGCATGCTCGTTCAGATCATGTGACATCGTCTTCAATTCATTAACGACAGCTGAAATATTGTTCTGACGGGTAGTAATGTTTGTAGCTATTTTGCACACACCCACTATGTTCTGATTCAATTCATCATAGACAGGCATATACGTTGCCTCAAGCCATACGGAATTGCCCTTTGCATCCTTGCGTTCAATCTTGTCCTGAAAGCTGGTACCGTTAAGCATACTACTCCAGAATGCCTCATACTCGGGGCTGTTCACAAATTCATTGAAGCAAAACTGCTGATGCTGCATGCCATACATCTCAGCTACCGTATAGCCCATCGTCTGGGCAAACACTTCATTAACATAAGTAACCCGTCGATCCAGATCGAATCGAATCATGGCCAGGCTTTTCTCCATGGCCTTGATGACCAGCGCATCGGTGACAACATCTTTCTTTTCCACATCTACTATAGGCAAAGCGATCCCCACTCCCTGACTTCTTCCCGTGATTAAACCGTTCTCCTTCTGGCAGTTCCTGCTGTTTTGCAATTATGTATCCAACTGAATAGAGACGACTCTATTATTGTATACTCCAATTGCAGTCAATTGGATCACTCCCAAATCAATTTTCAACAATTAGGTTACGGCTTGCCTTTTTATACCCCATAACCCACCCGTCTAAACATTATTTTTCATCAGCAGATTCTAACACAAAAAGAGGCGGTATAACCGCCCCTAATAGGGGTATAACATTCCATATTTATGTTGTGATCTGTATGCATCTCTGTGCATTACGTTACCTGTTCATCCATTAGCCTCTCGGCAATTTATCCGCGTACCGACTACGGAGATCAGCTAAGCGTTCCAGCTTGGACAGTGCATGCTCCTTCTGCATCAATCCCACTGCCAACACCAATTGCTCCATTAAGAGAAGTGGAGTAACCATGGAATGAAATTCGCCAAGTTCCCCTCTGCTGACATAAAAAGATAACGCCGTCGTCAATCCATATAACAGGTCTTCGCGATCTGTCACAAGTACGGCTTTGCTGCCTGTATCTTTGGCATAATCCAGAATGACCTCTGCTTCGGGAAGCAGCCTTGTGAAGCACATCAACAGTACCACGTCCTCCTGCTGCATATGCATTAGTGATTCCAATAATTCATGACCCCCACCAGCCAGATGGATGACCGTCAATCCGAATCTGGACAGCCGAAAGGACAATAACTCCGCCAAACCTGCGGATGGCCCTGGGGCATAGATATATACTCTTCGTGCTTCTGCAAGGATGGCGGCTGCCTGCTCCAGATCTCCCTGCTTCATATGAGACAACGTCTCCTGCAAATGGGTGACGGAGGCTTCCAGCAACTGAACGGGAAGGCTGTCCGTATCCATGCGGGAGATTGTTTTATTTAATTTGAGGGCAGGTGTGGTGTCTTCGGATGTACGAAGCCGGATTTTGAATGCTTTGGCATTGTCATATCCTACTGCCCGCCAGAAACGGGATACTGTTGCAATACTAACCCCCAGCCTGTCCGCAATCTCCTGCTCCGTCATGAATAGGATTTCCTCCGGATTGCGTTCAACAAAATCAGCAATTTTTAGCTGCCCTGGTGACAGCTGTTCTTTATGAGTAAACAAATTCATTCCGTATGCACTCCTTTTCTCGCTCTGCACTTAGTATATCAGTTGAACGAAGAGGAAGTCGTTTATGTATGTAATATTTTTTTCATCAATTTATTATTGTGTAATAAAAATTACATTCGATTTACAAATGTCTTCTTTTCCGTTAATACTCCGCCCCTAGACTGTGGCTATGATGATCACCAACTTTCAGGGAGGTATGTAACGATGAAGAAGATGACTGAGCGTTATACGCTGACGTCTTCACAGAAAATGATGGTATTTGTGCTTTCCATGTCATTGTACGGTTTGTCCAACATGTTCACAGAGCTTATTCCCAAGCTTCAGCTGGGCCCCATTGAATTGTCCGTTGAATATTTTGCTTTCATTCCGCTGACACTCTGCATTTTGTTTCACCCTATGATTGCCGCTCTTGGTGCAGCTCTTGGCGAAGTGATCTTCGGTGAGCTGATGCTGGGTCAATTCGGCGGATTGGGCGAGCTGGAGAAATTCATTACCTTTTCCTTTGCCATGTATGTGGCAGGACGTATGGTCAGTGATCCTCGCAATCGCAGACAGGTTGGAATCGCAGCCATGACGGGAGTCATTATTCATCAGTTCCTCAGTTCACTGGTGGATATCGGTAAAGTGTGGATTGGTGTGGAGCAGCTGGAAGCAGTTCCTGGACTTGCGGAAAGTGTTGTACTGATCGAAGGGGTTGGCTTTCTGAATGACGTACTGTTCTCAGGTATCCTGTTCGCTCTTCTGCCGACGCTGTATCTGGTTCCTTTGCTCTACGGCAAAATTGAACCGCTGCTCGGCATCAAGCCTCGTAATCCAGGTATGAAATATGAAGGCATTGGCTTCTTTCGTCCAAAATTGATCCTCATCGGTGTGCTGCTGCTCGCAGTGGCCTTTGGCGCGGAATCTCTGTCCGAGATGGACATCAATTTCGCAGTGTGGGAGACGGATTACGAAGATCAGTACGGTTCTGCTTCGATCTGGATCAGCATCGGTGCTGCGACCCTGGTCGCCGTAGTAACACTTTTAATCATGCGGTCAAGACGCAACAAGAACAAGGGTGGCCCAGGTACGGAGAACAGACCCTATGCATAAGCATAATGTCCTACCCACATCTGACCATATTACTGCACCGGATTCCGCCATTTCCATTCAAAATGTCATTTTTACCTATCCTGGCTCGGAAGAGCCTGTCCTGAACGGAGCTTCACTAGAACTACAGCGAGGCAGTTTCACAGCTATTATCGGGGGCAACGGGTGCGGCAAATCAACCCTGTGCAAGTTGTTCAACGGCCTTATCCCCCAATTCTATACGGGTGACTTCTCCGGTGAAGTCCATGTGCTTGGCGTACCTGCCGAGGGCAGAAGTGTTGCAGATCTGTCCAGAAAGATCGGCTACGTCTATCAGGACTTCGACAATCAGCTCGTGCGGCCTACCGTCCTGGACGAGGCTTGCTTTGCACCTCTCAATTACGGACTGCCCAACTATCGGGAGCTCGGCGAACGTGCACTTGCCATGTGTGGTCTGGATGCCATTCATAATCGATACATCTGGGAGTTGAGTGGTGGTCAGAAACATCTGCTCGCTCTGGCTGGGGCCCTGTCGCTCGACCCGGATATCCTGATCGTGGATGAACCTGTCTCACAGCTTGACCCGCAGCATGCAAGACTCATCTATGAGTGCCTTTCCAGATTGAATACCGAATATGGCAAGACGATAATCGTCATTGAACATCATACTGAATTTATCGCCGACTTCTGTGCGGATGTGGTCCTGATGGACAAGGGTCGTGTCTTGTGGAATCTTCCGGTTAAGGAAGGTTTGAATCGAATCGCCGATTTGGAGCGGCTTGGCATTCAGCCTCCTGAGGTGACGCGTGCAGCTATTCAGGCTGCTGAGTTATCGCAGGGAGCAAAAAAAGAGGCAGGCCTCTCAGGTTCAGCCCAACGTTTCCCGGTCACTGTGGAAGAAGCCAAGGTTTATTTTGCCGAGCACTACTCGTCCATTCCATTCGGTTCTTTGCAAAATGAACATTCATCTTATTCAACCTTGGCACGCGATACTTCCAATCGGATTGTAAATACCGAGCGCCCAACGCCCGCCTCGGCTGCTGAACCATTGATTCCTATTGTACAGTTTCATCAGACCCGATTGCGTTACAGAGGACTGGGCAAAAAAGAACATGAGGTCATTCGCGGTGTTAATATTTCACTCCATGAAGGAGAACGGATTGCCTTAATTGGCAACAATGGTGCCGGCAAATCCTCATTATTGAAGCTGATGGCTGGTATTAGCCTACCACAGGAAGGTAGCGTCAGCGTTCTGGGTGAAGTTACCCACCGTTCCTCTTTGGAGCAGCTGGCGGGCAAGGTAGCTTATATTTTTCAGAACTCTTCCGAAATGTTTATCGAAGACAGTGTCCGCAAAGAGGTCGCGTATTTCTTGAAAAGCCGGCGCATCCCTGAAGCTGAGCAGCAGATTGCACACGTACTGGAGCGTTTCCGGCTTACTCCACTGCAAGAGCGGGATGCACGACTTCTCAGTGGTGGACAACAACGGCGGGTCACACTTGCCATTGGTGCAGCGATGAAGCCTTCACTCATGCTGCTGGATGAACCCACCGCCAATCTGGACCTCGCCACCCGCGAAGAACTGATCGGTGTGCTGGATGAGCTGGATCAGCATGTACGAACAACCATCATTGCCACGCATGACATGCAGCTGGTTACCCAATGGGCTACTCGTGTTATCGTGCTTCACAATGGCCAGGTGGAAGCAGACGGTACACCTGCGGACGTATTTGCAGATGAATCCCTTCTGCGCCGCTCCGGACTTGCGCTTACACAGATCATGGAGCTTTCGCACCGGATGGGACTGTCAACACTTTCACCGACAACCGATGCTTTTGTTGATAGCCTGTTGAATCAATCAATCACCAAGGAGGATGTGCATCATGCAGCTTGTCCGCAACTGGTTTGACAAAATTTCCATTGAACGCATTCAGCTTGAGCTGATGAATACCGTATATGGCAGCGGGCATGCCAGCCTGTCGCGGATTGATCCCCGTGCCATGCTGATCTGGTATCTCTTTTTTGCCATCGTTCCCTGGTTTGTTCATAACGGGACTGTGCTGCTTGGCATGTTCCTGTTGATGGTGACTACCACCATATTGTCCAGAGCCGCACCCTTTATCATTATCATTCTCTGCCTGGGGTTGATCGGTCAAGTCGGATGGATGTTCATTATCTCGCTGTTTTTCGGTGGCAATCTGGAATCTGCATTCCCTCTGCTGCTGTTGACATTGAAGCTGTCCATCGTCTCACTGGCGAGTATCACCGTCTTTTCGGGCATGGACCCGGAACGCATCGGCGATGGATTACTTGCGCTCGGCATGCCTGCAACCTTCTCCTTCAGCCTCTCTTATGCCTATCGCATATTGCCGGTGCTGTTCGGTGAATTCCGCAATATCATGCTGTCCTACAGACTACGGGGTCAAGTTCCCTCCCGGCACGGATTGCTCTATTGGCGGCTTGTTGTTTATTATATGAAGCTGTTCGTTGTGTCCTTCTTCCCGCTAATGCTGGCTACCGCCAAGCGTTCCCGTACAACCGTAGAAGCACTGGAGACACGTGGTTTCTCGTACGGTATGAAGCATCCCGAGTCCAAACGTCTAAAGCTGGCCCATCTGAAAATCACCTCGCGTGACCTCGGATTTCTCGCCGGATCGGCCATCTATGTTGCACTGCTGTTCTGGCTCGGTGGGCATTACGAAATACTGTAATCCAAAATGAAATTCTGTAATTCAAATTTATATCATTAACCATTCATGGAATAAAGGAGTGTCTTTTATGCGCATTGATCTTCATACACACGGCAAACTATCCAAAAACTCTGACTTCTCGGTCGATTACTTCACCGAAATGGTCAGCGAAGCCAAAGCCAGCGGGCTCGAAGCTCTCGCGCTAACCGAGCATTTTAATACCCGCAACTTCTACGATGTCTACGAGACACTGGATCGTCTCTATCCTTATAACGGAGAGTACTATGATGCAGACGGGCTGCGCATTTTTCCCGGCATGGAAGTGGACATTCAGGAGACAGGACATATTTTGCTGATGGGTCAAAAAGAACATATCCTTGCCGTCCGCAGCGGCCTGGAGCAATATACGGCCAAAGGTTCATTCATTCCTTTTGCCGAACTGCTGGATTTGGCCGAAGCCTGGCCCCTGCTCAAGATTGGCGCACACCCTTTCCGCGAATCCACTCCGCTGTATCAGCTGGATCGTGATTTGCTGGGACGTCTGGACGCCTTTGATCTGAACGCCAAGGACATGTATGAATACGGCATCGAGACGTGCCGCAATCAGGTTGATCCATTCGCCCAGTCCCTCGGCAAACCGGTCACTGCCGGAAGTGATACCCACCAATGCCTGCAATACGGCAGTGTATACAATGTGCTGGATCGTCCTTGCGGATCGGTTGCCGAGCTCAAAGAGCAGATTCTCGCCGGAGCGTACAGCATCGAAATCTCCCCGGACCTTCCCCTCCGCGTCAAAGCTTCCGTGATGCTTAAGAAAGTGATGAAACGTCTGGCCAAGCTGGACGCCTCACGTTTGCAGGAAGTTTAGAGTTTAGAGAAAACGACAGCTTCTAAAGAATTCAAAATGAGCCCAAAGGATATACATCCTGCAGGCTCATTACGGATTCATTTTTCCTTAATTAAAAATCATGCACCGTCACACATAATTGAATGACGATTCCGAACGGGTCACGGACAATTCCATACCCTGGACTAAACTCGTTTTGTTCATAAGGCACCAGCACCCTAACCTCTTCATGTTGCACAAGAGAATGATACAGCTCAGTCATTGTACTTTTGTCTTTCGATTGAATACATAGTGAAGTGCTGTTTCCCAACTGCCACGGCCGCTCCCTATCCATTTCCTCCTCAGCAATCATCAATTTGTTTACCCCGATCTGAAGCACCGAATGTGTAATATATTCATCCTGGCCTTCAGGATATTCAAACCCCGGGTTCATTTCCTTCATCTCTTTATAATTTTTCTTAAACAACACGTTAGCACCCAGGTATTTCTCATAAAAAGCAATGGCTGCCGCAGCGTCTCCATTCATCGACAGAAACGGGATCACTTCAAAGTTCATCTGTATTGCCTCCTTCGTTTGATTGGATTACACTGTTTACTATAACGATAAAAGGTGCCAACATATGGCACCATTGAGAGGTATTTTTATGAAAAAATCAGAACGCATGAACCAGATGCTGCGCTTTATCAATCAAAAACAACACTTCACCCTGCAAGATCTTATGCAGGAGTTTCAGATATCCAAGAGAACCGCATTAAGAGACATCGAATCATTGGAGGAAATCGGTGCACCTATTTATGCTGAGTACGGACGTTACGGCGGTTATCGTTTGCTTCAGCAGATGCAGCTGCCACCTATTTCGTTTAATACGAGTGAGCTTCATGCCCTCTACTTTGCCATGCAGGCTTTGCGAAGCTTTACCAATTTGCCCTTTCAGGTGTCTTTTCGTTCCATTCACGAGAAGTTTCTAAGCGCCCTCTCCGATAACCAGAGACAGGATATCGAGCGAATCCAACATCGTGTCTCTTTCCGGCACACCGAGCAAATCCGGGATAGTGAGCATTTGGAGTTTCTATTGATGGCTGCTGTTCAGAATATAGTGATACAAATTACGTATCAGAACATTCGCAGTAGCAGCAACCCACATCACAGCTCTAATCCCGACAAACCAAACCCTAGGCCTAGTATCCGCACCATTCAGCCAATTGCCCTCTATGCCATGAAAGGCTACTGGTATTGCCAAGCGTATGATCTGGATAAACAGGCGTACCGTGTGTTCCGCTGTGACCGTATCACATCACCTCAGATGACAGACATCGAACCTATAACTCATATTAATGAACTGAATCTACAGGATGCCCATTCGTTATGGAAACCATCAGAAGACGCCATCCTATTCAAATGCCTGATTAATGAAGACGGGATCGAGCTGTTCCAGCAAGAACAGTTTCCTTCCATGCAGCTTATCAACGATTCTGGAGAGATGACTCTTGTCGGGTCGTATGAAGCCCATGAGCTTGAATTCATCATTCGTTATCTCGCAAGCTTCGGCAAATCCATCAAGATCATGGAACCCGACACATTAAAAGAGTCTTTAAGACAGCACTATCTGGATTTGCTCGATCATGTTTAGTTATCGCTACAAATGATATAAGTTAAACTAATGATTTTACTTTGGATCATTGGCGGTCAGAACTTTCGTTTATCATGAACCGCTGGAGAGCTTTTTTTATTGCCAATTGCCAACTGAACCATAATTTGCAGCACAATGATGATAGCCAGACCATAGAACGCTTGGATGAAGCTGCCCGTGGCATCGTGTAGCCAGCCGATCCCCAGCGGACCAAGCGCGCCCAGAATATAGCCGCCGGATTGAGTCATCGCTGACCATGCGCTGGCTTCCTGAGCGTTATTCGTCTCATCAATAGGCAGCATCAATGCAATTGGGAACAGTCCCCCGGCACCAATGCCGAGTGGGATCGCGGCCAGCCAAGGACTGACGGACAGGTTCAGCATCAAGATGCCAATTAACTCCATTAACGCACACCCTACAAGCCAGAACACACGTCTTTGGTATCGATGTACCAGCATCGGAATCAACAAAGTAGATGGTAATGAAATCAACGTAAATAATGTTTGGATGCTGCCGGCAGTCTCTTTCGTATATCCCTGGCTTTGGATCGCGGGTGCAAGCCAGGCCGTTAAGGAATAGAAAATCGCTGCCATCAAACCAAAGAACATCGTCAGTATCCATGCTCGACTATTTTTCACCGGAAGAGCTTCAACGTTCAGGGCAGAAATCTGCCCGGATTGTCGAACCTTTCTTGCTGACAAGGCTAATTTCACCCAGATCGGCAAAGCAATGACGGCAAGTAATGCCCACAGCGAAAGTGAACCTTTCCACGACCCACCCAGAATATTTTGAAGGGGGACTGATAACCCCACACTAATACTGGCTCCCACGACCATTGCTGTAGAGTAGATACCCACCATGACAGCAACTCGTGTGGGGAAGTATTGCTTGATAAAGCTGGACAACAGCGGTCCTGCCAAAGCAATCCCTACTCCGGATAGAAAAGAAGTAAACATCATCAGAGGCGTTGCACCCACGAACAACCGCAGTGCCGTACCTACTCCAATGAGAATTAAAGCCAACACGATCGCACCCTCATTCCCCCACCTCCTGCTTAACTTTACGGAAAATGGAGCGAATATGCCCATACATAATACGGGAAGCGTAGTTAACAGACTTGCGGTAATTCCGTTTATACCCAGATCACTTTGTATGGTACTCATTAATGGAGAAATGGATGTAATGGATGGTCGCAAATTCAATGAAGCCAGAATAAGCGCCAGGACAATATAAAACAGTTTCACTATGATCACCTCATGTATGGTTATATGGTTGCATTCACTACTGATCCACCCTGTAGTTCTTATTGTAGTGCAAGACTAGTATAGAAGTATTATGATGATTGAACAATGCAATAGTTTCTATTAAAATGATTATAAAAACCAATGATTAGAGGGAAAACATATGGAAATCCGTCAAATGGAGAACTTTATCGTTGTTTGTGAAGAGCTCCATTTCACACGAGCAGCAGATAGAATTGGCATTTCTCAACCTACCTTGAGCCAACAGATTCGAGCCTTGGAGGATGAATTGGGTGTCCCCTTGTTCGACCGGGTGGGCAAAAAGATTGTGATGACCCAGGCGGGAACGCTGTTTCTGGAGCACTGTGTACAAATGGTTCGCCATTTACAGAATACCCAGGATGCGTTAGCTGAATTCCGCAATGATCAACGAGGTAAGCTGGTGATTGGAGTCCTTCCGTCCGATTTGGACTACCGCCTTACTCCTTTGCTTGTAAACTTTCACGCCCGTTTTCCCAAGGTCAAATTAAAGGTTGTTTCTTCGATTTATGTATTGAATCAAGTGCTGGATAACGAAGTAGACATCGGTATCGAGCTAACGACTGCTCCTGATGACCGTCTTGTCCGCATCCCTTTATGCAGCGAAGAATATGTACTCGTCGTTTCTGAGAACCATGTCTGGGCCGAACGGAAAGAGATTGGACTCAAGGAATTACGCGATATTCAAACGGTAATGTTCCCCGAAGGATTCACAGGCAGAGAACTGGTTGATGGCTATTGCCGCAAATATGGGTTTACTCTGAATACGATTATGGAGACGAGCTCGGCTACCTCCATCATTAGTCTGGTCAAAGCGAATGTTGGCGGAACTGTGCTGCCCTATCCACTAATCAAGGCGATGAATGAACCAACACTTCGCATCATTCGGATTACGGACGATGCCCCTTACCGTCACTTTGAAGTCATTCATCGTTCCGATCGCTACCTGACCCAATCTGCCAAGGCATTTATCGAGAAAACCATTGATTATTTTAATCAAGGATAAGTTCAAAGGGAGAGTGACTTGAATGCAAATAAAAGAGGTGGGCTTGCTCACAGATCAAATGGAGGCAATGAAGAAGTTTTACGGTACGTTATTGGAGTTGGAGCTACTGAAGGAGAATACAGCGGTTGTATCGTTCCGCACTGGAGGTTCGATTCTTTCATTTCAGCAAGCTCCTGGACAGGATAAGCCATTCTATCATGTGGCATTTACAATTCCGACAAACCAACTTGCTGCAGCCAAGAAGTGGGTTCAAGATCGAAACATCTCATTGCTTTCCAAAGATGATAAGGATGAGTTCTACTTCCCCTACTGGGATGCAACAGCTTTCTATTTCTATGACCCAAGCGGCAATTTAATGGAGTTCATCGCTCACCATTCGTTGGATAATGCAGTCGACGAAGCCTTTGGTTCTGGGCAGCTGCTGTGCATTAGCGAGATCGGCCTGCCCGTCGATGATGTACCCAATACAATAAGTACAATGAATGGACAGTATCAACTTGAACCCTTTGCCGGAGACGGAAAGCAATTTGCCCCCATCGGTGACGCAGAAGGTATGTTTATTGTCATCGACAAAGAGATGCCCTGGTTCCCAGACGGGCGTATGCCTGGTGTTTTTGCCACGGAGGTAAAAGTTGAAACTGGACAGACTGGGAGTATTTCGTTGCAGAACGGTTTATACTCTATTGTTTCGGTTTAAATCTGCAGGGCTTGTGCGTAGACTTCTGACAATGAAAAAAGAGCTATATTCCAAACTGACGTCGGTACGACTGCTGGCGTTAGTTTTCCAGTTTTCGTTATACTGTTCAGTACAACAAGAAAAGGCGCCAATTTATGGCACCATTAAAAAGATTGCCTCATTGGAAGAGTTATGTCTCCGTACAGGCTGTTCTATGAGGATTGACATGGAATGTATTAATGCTCATTCTTATTTGCATATTTTCTCTCATACGTTAAAAATTCTCTAAGTTTACTCGCATCCGTCATATCATGGTTACATTGTTCACTATCCAGGCACATATAGTTTCCCGTCACTAGATCATTCCGCCGTTTGGTTGTGACCAATCCAATTTGGCTGCCGGTACGGCTTTGATTACACAAATGGCAAAAGCACGTTTTCCTTCCCAAAAGTGCGGTGTAACGGCATTCAAGCGTATACAATTTTCCTTGCTCATGATACATCATATACAAGGAATTTGAGGAAATATCCTTCCATCCCACATAATCCAGCATCAAATTCTTAAGGTTGTCAAAATCTGGAATACTAAATGATTTGGCCTTTGGAAACAGCTTTCGCACTTGTTTATTCGTTATTATGGGAAACTTCTCTATATAAGGGGACAGCGACTCCAGCAGTTGAATAACCTCATCTTGTCCGCGAAATCGTCTAATGTTCTTAAACAGATCTTTGATTTCAGGGTTCAGGTGCTGGATGACCTCCCCAATCTTATATTCAACTTCTTCCTCAGTTGCTCTCAATGTCCGGTAATCACCTACGAAATAAACCGTTTGAATCAAATAACTAAGCTGTTTACGTATAAAATTCAGTTCATGCGGTTTGATTAACAACACCAAATTATACCTCCTAAACAAAGTTGAGTTTGTATTTGCACACAGTGTCTATAGACGTTTTGTAGAGACATACTTTGGAAAAGCAACATTCCACATTCTGAACTTATATCCCGAATTAAGCAGGTATAGAATTAGAAAACGGAACCTTGCTGTTCAAGCAACTCCTCTTTCCATTCTTCATGTTCCAAAACCTCTAATGCATTAAAATCACGACCAGCAAGAAAATCAGGACGTGTTAATTCAATCTGAGGCAAATTATTCACCGCGTTATACGTCATAATTAACAGTTTGCGATCAAATGGAGAAATATTAGGCGCTGATGCATGAGCCACTAATGGGTTAAAAATCAGTACAGAGCCCGCTGGCCCCTTAGGGGCAACAATATCGTAAGCATTGACCAGTTTGCGTAGTAAGGGCTTATCCAGTGTGTACTTTAAATCAACGCTCAAATGATTCTGCCAAGCTTCATCTGACTCAGCTTCAGATCCACTGATCACCGTGTCCATGTTCTCCAATCTGTGGGAGCCCGGAATGATAGCCAGCGGACCATTGAACTCCGTCACTTCATCCAGATAAATGCTTACATTAATTAATTCTGGCGTAGCAATCCCGTCCTCCTTTTCCCAATATACATAATCCTGATGCCAGTTCCACATTTCACCTGCCAAGCCCGCTTTTACATTAATTTTGTATTGATGTAGATATACTTCGTTATTCAGGAGCTGCATCACCGGATTTAATAGCCTCGAGTAGGATTTGAGCTGATCAAAGGTGTTGTTCGTGAAGTGAGGGGCATAAATAGAGCGAATCGTTCGATTATCTTTCTCAAAGACTCTCCTTGGGGAATCTTCGGCAAAAACAACTGGAATTTCTGCATTCAACTTATTTAATATATTCTTCGGAATTGCTGACTCCAGAAACAAATACCCCTGCTGGTTATAGCTCTCAACTTGCTCGGCTGTTAGTAACATATCGAACCCTCCCACAATGATATTGCTTTCGCCCACTATCCGTTACTTTCAATGATGAACTACCGCTCAAACCCTGGATGGATTTGAGCGGTGTTCAAATAGTCATTATGTTTTGGAACTAACTGCCCCCTGCGGTCGAAGATAAGGAATGAACGTCTCTTTCCCTTCATAGCTCAACAGCGTTAATCCTTTTTCTGAGTATTCGACAATGGTATCGAGCGAAATCGGGATTTTACCGTTGATGGTTGTCACAACATACGTTGGGACTGCAAATCCGGTCGTATGTCCGACAAGTCCACGCAATATTTCTATCCCTTTTTCCAGCGGAGTCATAAAGTGAGAAACACCCGTCACATTATCGCAATGATAGAGATAATAAGGCCTTACACGAATCTTCAACAGGCCATGGAGCAATGCTTTCATCGTTTCCAGATCATCATTAATACCTTTAAGCAGAACGGACTGATTCTGTACCGGAACACCATGCTTCAACAACAAATTACAGGCTTTCGCCGATTCCTCCGTAATTTCTTTCGGATGGTTAAAGTGGGTATTCAGCCAAACCGGATGATATTTCTCCAGCATTTCGCAAAACTCTTTCGTAATGCGCTGAGGAAGGAGAACGGGATACCTTGTCCCAATTCTAATAATTTCGACGTGTGGAATACTTCTGAGGTGTGAAATGATATGCTCGAGCCTGTCATCGGAATAGGTCAGAGGATCTCCGCCGGTTAATAGTACGTCGCGAATTTCTGGATGTTCTGCAATGTATTTGAAATCCTCTTCAAAGGATTCCGCTTCCTGCTTCTCAAAATAAGTCCCGTTTACATCCGTCGTATGATACTTGCGCGTGCAATGTCTGCAATATACGGAGCATTGCTCTGTAACTAGCATGACAATTCGGTCCGTATACTTATGAACAATACGATTCGTTTTGCGATATTTCATATCTCCCACGGGGTCAACGTCGGAATACATATTAGGCATCAACTCGTCAACCGTTGGCAGAGCTTGTAAGCGAATTGGGCAATTGGAATCTGTAGGGTCCATCAACGAAGCGTAATATGGAGTGACGGCCCAACGGTACAGCCCTTCACTTTTTTTAATCGCTCTTTCTTCTTCAGGACTTAATTGGATCATTTCTTTTAGCGCCTCAACCGTTTGAATCCGATTGCGAAATTGTGCCTTCCAGTTATCCCAATCCCAATCTCCACGCATACTAAATCCTCCTCAGAGCATGTATTTAGTTGATTTTCAAAATCGAAAAATTGTTGTACTCTCCTGCCTCTGACCGGCTTGCAAATGATTCAGCAATCACCCCCCATATGAAGTAACATCCGGACCCGTAGGCTCTGTAATGGTTCGGACCGATGAAAACACGATAAAAATAGATGAACCCATCAGTCCAATTGCCCCCACAATCAAGGTGGGCGTCGTACCAATAATTCCTCCAAGCCAACCTCCAAGCACCGCGCCAATCGGAACTACACCCATGCCAAACATCCGCATGCAGGCATTCATTCTTCCCTGTAAATTTTGCGGGGTGATGCCCTGTCTCAAGCTACGCTGGTTGATGTTATACACAATGACCATTGCAGCATCAATCATGTACATCACCATGATGAGGATGACGGCTGGTAAGGTAGGCAATAATGTAGCTACAGGAATAACCAGTGAGACAAGACCTGCAAGAAACAACGAAGTCACCATCGTTTTACCAATACCCAGTTTTTTCACCATGGGACCAGCAATAAAAGCTCCGAGCAAGGCACCTACACCGGACATCGAAAAGATCAAGCCAATATAGACGGGGGCCAGTGCCAAGGTCCGTGAAATATACAAAATAAAAATAGGTTCTATTACATAGGTAAACAGATTAAAAATGACTGTTCCGATCAAAATAGCGCGCAGGATATTATTATGAAAAACAAATTTTGCTCCTTCACGAATTTCAGCTCCCATGTTCTGTTTGGACCCCTCTGGTACCTCGACTGCATCCTCCTGCTTTTTAATACGAGCAAGATATACGGCTGATACCAGATATGTGCCGATATTAAATAGAATAGAGAAGGGGGCTGAGAATATCTGAATCAGTGCCCCGCCGATACTTTGCCCTACAACTGTGGCACTAGAACTGCTAAACTCCAGTTTGCTGTTCCCCTCTACCAACTCATCTTTCTTGACAACCGTAGGCAGATACGAAACGTGAGCAATCTCAAAAATAACCGTATTTATACCGACGATTGCTGCAATGATATAAAGCAAGGGCATCGTTAATATGTCCATGAAGATTCCAACAGGAATAGCAATGAGTGCAACAGCACGAACAATGTCAGCTGCGATCATCATCGGACGTTTAGGCTTGCGGTCCACCCACACACCAACAAACAAGCTGATTAGCAAAAAAGGTAAAAATTCGACTGCAGTCAGAAATCCCATTTCAAGCGGTGATGCATGCATGGTTAGTGCTGCAATCAGGGGAATAGCCACGGTCGTAATCTGAACACCAAATGACGAAACCGTGTGTCCCAACCAGAAATTCCTAAAATCATTCTGCTTCAATAAACCCAACGAAATTTTACTCATGAAGTCCTCCTACACGCTTAATTACTTTACTATGATCTGAATAAGTTTCATGGCATGATCGAGAGTCCCAACCGTTTCCTCGAAGGTGCTCCCTTCAGCAATAACATGGCCTAGACGGTGATAGGCATTTTGTGGAGGAGTTACACGCTCCCCGGGAAGAACGTTAACTTTAACTTCCTTCACATGACTTATCCGTATTGCCTGATCTTTGCCGATAATTTGCTCAACCCGCCCTTCCGTATCTGACATTAGAAACCGGATGCCGGCTGCACCCTCATACTTTACCTGTTGAATGGTAGGGCCGCGAAAAGCACATAATATTTGCTGCTCCAACATATCCACCCCTGTGGTGAGACGAATCAGTTCCGGAATCATCCCTCCTGCCAAACGACCGTTAATCTCAATAATAGAGCAGCCTTTCTCCGTCCATTTGATTTCGGTATGTGCAACTCCATTACGAAATCCGATGATCTCAAGGGCATGCAGCACAGTCTGAATGATCGTGTCGGATTGCACTGAACTTAATTTTGCCGGAAATAGATGTCCTGCTTCTACGAAAAAAGGAAGGCCTGTAAGCGACTTTTGAGTAATACCGATAATATCCGTTTTGCCCTGCCAGCTAATCGTCTCGACACTATATTCAGGAGCCACGATATATCTCTCAATCAGAACTTCCTTCGGTGCTAATTGACCGCGTACATTAAATTTATGTGAAAGGATGTTAGACACGTGCTGTTCAGCCACTTCAAGACTAATACAGAGACGAACTGCATTTGAGCCGCTATCCTCTGTTGGCTTGATTACACAGGGAAGACCAATATCTTTCAGTGCGGTAGCCAGTTCTGATTCATGGCGAACCACCTTGAAGGGGGGCTGAAGCATACCTGCCTGTGCAAGTCTCCTGCGCGTCTCTGCTTTGTTTCGTACCCTGTGAATAACTTCAAGGGGATTCCCTGGAAGGTCGTACTCTGCGCTCAGCGCAGCCACCTGCTCCAAGTAAAACTCGCTGGTTGTCGTTATCCCCTGTATTCCCGAAGGATCAATCGTCTCTGCAAGGTGTTTACGCAACTGATTCAAATCATTCGTGTCACACACATGAACCTGACATCCCGTTTCCTTTAATCCGGCGTACCTATCTGGATTATTGGTATAAAATACGGGGTCAAGTCCCCAACCTGCTGCACGAGTCAAGGCGAGCATTCCTGTACCTGTCGTGTTTGCTTCAATAAACACCAGTCTAGACACGGTGCATCACTCCCGAGAGCCTAGCGTAGGACCACGAATGGACGACAGTCTGATAAGGAACAAACTGCGGTCCCTCAGGCAAGCGCAAAGCATCAATTTGCTTTTCTTTTCTGTAGTCCCTGTTATAGATGGTACTGGCGTAACGGTCTCCCCGGTCCGGAAAAATGGCCAATATATTCGTATCTTGAGGCACATTAGACTGTAGCCATTTGACTACCGCGTAGACCGAACCAGAGGAATTTCCAGCAAAAATCTGCTGTTCTCTTGCCAGAGCAAGCGTTGCAGCAAACGCTTCTTCGTCGTTCAGCCAGTGCACTTCGTCAACGATCGAATGGTCCACGTTTGGTGCAATTAGGGAATTGCCCAGCCCGCCTTGCAAACGTTGGGGCCAATCAGGCTGTCCAAAAATAACGCTGCCAATACAATCGACCGCCACCACCTTGAGATCTGGGTTGTACCTTTTGAGTGCACGGGCTGTTCCTGTCATAGACCCGCCACTTCCAACAGAAGCAACCAGGTAATCTACACGTCCAAGATCATTCATGACCTCATGAGCAAGCTCACGATATGCAGCAGGGTTGTTGGAATTTTCATATTGTCTGGGCCAGTAGGCCCCCGGAAGCTCCTTCATCAATTCGTTGAGTCGCTGCAATCGTGCGCTCTGCCATCCGTTTGTGCCCATCTGTTCCACAATATCAATCTTGCAGCCTAACGCTGTCAGCTTGGCTAGAGTAATCTGGTCCATTCGCGGATCGGTAACAATATGAACTTCATGCCCCAGGCAGGTCCCAACCATTGCAACGCCACAAGCCATTGTTCCGGACGAACTTTCAATAATGGGAGCTCCATCCTGCAATTGCCCACTATACT
The DNA here is from genome assembly GCF_030487755.1 of Paenibacillus sp. 11B. Taxonomy (NCBI): domain Bacteria; kingdom Bacillati; phylum Bacillota; class Bacilli; order Caryophanales; family Paenibacillaceae; genus Paenibacillus; species Paenibacillus sp. 11B. Next base: position 192,132 of record NZ_JAUKNS010000004.1, read on the forward strand.
TCGCTTCCAAAATAATTTGTTTGGCTACGCGGTCTTTCATCCCAAAGGGATTCATCAATTCCAGCTTGGCATAGACATTACCACCGATGATCCGATTATGGTTTAATTGCACCAAGGGTGTATTGCCTATCGTCTCGATCATGTTTGTGCAAATCAAACAGCTTCCCCCCAAGCCTTAGTATTCTTTTCTTGCACAACTGGTCAGGATCTCATCATAGCTTCTACTTCTTCGTCACTCATCTGCTGAATCTGCTCGTAGAGAAACTCCTCCACTCTGGATGCAAACTGCCTGATGGTTGGATGTAGCAGCACTTCACGTAATGGAACCTCCAGCTTCAATTGACGGCGAACTCTGGAGACAATTTGTGTAGCCAGCAAGGAATGTCCACCCAAGTCGAAGAAATGATCCTCTACACCAATATGCTCCATATTTAAAAGCTCACGCCAGATTCCTACAAGGTACTCCTCCATCTGAGTTTGAGGCTCCACGAAGCTGGCAGGAGCATAGTGGCTGAGTCGTTCAGGCTTGGCAAGCTGGCTTCGGTCTATCTTTCCGTTCGCATTCAGAGGCATCCGATCAAGCAGCAGGATAAAGGAAGGAACCATATAATCAGGCAGCATGTCCTTTGCCATTTGGCGAAGTTCCTCACTTATATCTGCGGAGGTATCCAAAGGCACAACATAAGCTACCAAACGTTTGATGTTAGATGAGTCTTCATCCACAAGCACGACGACTTCTTTTACATTTTCATGAAGCAGCAGCACCGCTTCAACCTCCCCCAGTTCCACCCGCATGCCGCGTATTTTCACTTGATTATCGGCACGCCCTATAAACTGGAGAGAGCCATCGGGACGATAAAAGCCGAGGTCTCCTGTATGATACATCCGTTCTCCTGGAACGAATGGATCTGGAACAAATGCCTGAGCCGTTCGGTCCGCCATATTCAGGTAGCCCTGAGCAAGCCCTACTCCAGCGAGATACAGTTTACCGTTAACTCCTGGTGGGACCGGCTGTAAATAATCATCCAGCACGTAACAGCGGTTGTTATCAATCGGTTTGCCGATACACACAGCCCCTTCGGCTTCCATATCCTCGCTCGTTGCTACATGAAGCGTGGAGTCAATCGACACCTCCGTAGCACCCCAAGTGTTATTAAGCGTACCCGGCAGCTTGGCGAAGAAGCGTTTAACTGTGTTTGCTGTTAGCGCTTCCCCGGACGAGATCGTACTGCGAAGCTTACGGAGTCGCCGCTCATCATCAGACGTGATTTCATCCAGTACCAGATTCAGCATACTTGGCACGAATTGAACGTGAACAGCCTCATATTGAATACACGCTTCAATAATTGAACGTGGATCACGGTGGAAACCAGGCTCAAGCAGTGCCACACGTCCGCCAGAGATCAAAGGCCAGAAGAACTCCACTGCTGCATCGTCAAAGGTCAACGTTGTTTTCTGAAGAACGGTTTCCCCTGCTTGCAACTTAAAGTGCTTCTGCATCCAACACATTCGATTTACCCAGCCCCGGTGAACATTGATAAGTCCCTTTGGCTTGCCGGTAGAGCCCGAGGTATAATACACCGACACAGGCGATTCCGCTGTAACGTTGCGTAAAGGTCTAATTGTTGGCTGCTGCTTGATGAGATCCCACTCCGAATCGGGACATATGAGGTCAACTCCGTCCATAGCAAGCTTCTCCCTTGCATGTTCCTGGATGAGACATACCTTCACATCCGCATCTTGCAAAATGTGCCGAATTCGGCTTGAAGGCAGTTCCATGTCGATGGGAACGAAAGCAGCGCCTGCTTTTAAAATCGCCATCAGACTGACTACCAACTCCAATGATCGCTCTACGCAAACCCCTACAACACTTCGTTCTCCAAGATGGTGAAGCAACAGGTAGTTCGCAAGCATATTCGAGCGCTTCTCCAGTTCCTCGTAAGTTAACATTTTATTTTGATAGATTGCCGCTATAAGCTGGGGAGTTTCACCTGCCTGACGTTCAAATAATTCATGCAGGCATACCTCAGAAGGAAACGCTGCAAAAGTATCATTCCACGCATAAAGCATGCGCTGCTGCTCATCCGCCGATAACAGAGGCAGCCTGGCTATGCTCTGCTCTGGATCACCCAAAATCGCTTCCATCAGGGATGTAAAGCTCTTGATCATTCGATCTATTGTTGCTCTTCTGAACAGTCGAGTATTATATTCGAACGTACATGACAACGGTCCGGAAGCTGCTTCCTTCACAAAAAGGGTCAGATCAAATCGTGAAACCTTGCTGTTGACTTCGATTGGATGCACAGTCAGATCACCCAGCTCCAGCCTTTCCTCTAACTGGTTTTGATAAGCGAACATGACCTGAACAATCGGAGAATAGGCATGATTCCGTTCAGGTTGCAGCTCCCTAACCAGTAATTCGAACGGTATGTCCTGATACTCATAGACGTTGAGGCACCGTTCTTTCACCTTTTGCAAATAGACACGGAAGCTGTCTTCACCCTTAAATTGGCTGCGTATAGCTACCGTATTCACGAAAAAGCCCATCATTTGCTCCAGTCCATGCTGATTCCTGTTTGCTATGGGTGACCCGACAACGATATCCTTTTGACCGGAGTAACGATGAAGCATGAGGCTAAAAGCGGCCTGCAAAATCATATATACGGATGCTTCCGTCTGCCGGCCAAGCGCCTGAATGCGCGGCATCCACTGCTCTGGAAGTGTAAAATGTATTTTATCCCCTGCAAAGGTTTGAATAGGCGGTCTAGGTTCATCGGTTGGTATCTGCAAAATGGGCAGTTCTCCCGATAGTTCGTTTTTCCAGAAATCAAGCTGCTTCCGAAGACCATTCTCCCGAATCCATTCCTTGTGCCATACAGCATAATCGGAGTATTGCAGGGGTAGCTTCAATAGCGGACTTGGTTTGTAATCAAGGTAAGCTTTGTACAGAATGTTCAGTTCATCCAGGAAAATCACGTTCGACCAGGCATCTGTTATCAGATGATGCATATTGATGAAGAGAATATGGCTACCCTCTTCAAGCTTGAACAGAACCGTTCGGATCAAAGGTCCCTGCTCCAGGTCAAAAGGCTTGCGTGCTTCCTCGCTCAGTCTTTGCTGAATGAGCGTTTCCAGATGATCCTCTGCACCCATTTCCAATGGAATGATCGGGAACTGTAGCTCCAGTTCTTCAGCAATGATCGGTACGGGTTGGTCATTTACAACGGTAAAGGTTGTTCTCAACGCCTCATGCCGGCGTATTAATTCGAGCAACGCCTCATGCATCGCCCGGGTATCCACTTCACCTTCCAGTCGGTAAGCCAAAGGCTCGTTATAAACCGGATCAAGCGGTTCCATTTGCTGTACAAACCAGAGACGTTCCTGGGCAAAGGACATTTCCAGCTTTTGATCGGCCAATTTATTGGAAGTAAACAATGTCTGTGTATTCAAATTCTCGCCATGGTACCCACGATCTTCAAGATATCTGGCTAAATCCTGCACGTTTCTTTGGGCAAAGATCAATGTCAGCGGCAGGTTCGGATCTGTGCAGGAACGAAGCAGACTCATAACCTTTGAAGCAGAAATCGAATCTCCCCCAACTTCAAAAAAGTCATCCTTCCGTCCGACCCGTTCAAGCCGTAGGACGTCCGCGAACGTTTCAGCGAGAAAAATTTCCATCTTTGTTTTCGGTTCATTCTCTGTCGTAGAGTCGCCAACAGCAACCGATGGGATGGGCAAGGCGAGACGATTGAGCTTGCTATTGCTGTTCAGCGGCAGCTCATCCAGCAGCATAATAAAATGCGGGATCATATAAGCAGGTAACTTTTCCTGTAAGGCCTCCTTGATTTGTCCCGCCGTTGTTGACTGGTCGGGGTACAATACGACATATGCCGTCAGGCGCTGGATATTGGGAATGTCCTCGCGTAGCAGCACCGCAGCTTCTTTAACGTGGGGTTCGGCGATCAACGCGGATTCAATCTCACCAAGTTCAACACGAATGCCGCGAATTTTGACCTGATGATCGGACCGTCCCACAAACCCAATGCTTCCATCCTCGTGAAAATAGGCCTGATCCCCCGTTCGATACATTCGTTCATCTGGAACAAACGGATCTTTGATGAACACCAAGTTCGTTCGTTCGGGATCATTGACATATCCTCTTGATAAGCCTTGACCCGCGACATAAAGATCACCGGTCATGCCAGTCGCTACCTTTTGTAAACTGTGGTCCAGAATATAGACCCTGCTGTTACTCAAAGGTGTTCCAATGGAAATTTGGCCCTCTGCCGAGAAGTCCTTTATCGTGCAGCGATGCAACGTGGAACCAATAGATAGTTCCGTTGCCCCCCAAAGATTGTATAAGTCACCGGGCATATGAAGCTGCATGTATCGGCGCCCCATCTGTGCTGGAAGTGCCTCGCCCCCTCCGAAGCAACCCCTCAAGTGTGTCATTCTTTGGACCTGTTGCGACGTAACCACATCCAGCAATCGGCCAAGCATACTCGAGACTAGAACAAGGAAAGCGACGTCATATCGTATGACAGCCTCTACGATCGCCTCAGGGTCCCGATGCAATCCTGGCTCAAGAAGTGCGATTCTGCCCCCGACAAGCAGCGGCCAAAAGATTTCCAGCGCCGCATCATCAAAGGTCAGTGTCGTTTTCTGCAAAACGGTCTCTCCAGGCTGTAGCTGCAAGACCTGCTGCATGGACAATAGCGCCGTCACCCAGCCTTGATGCATGTTGGCAACACCTTTCGGCTTGCCGGTAGAACCTGAAGTATAATAAACAGAGACAAGATGATCAGGACGAACCCCGGTACGCGGCGAGCTGTCAGGCTGATTCTTGAGTTCCTCGAAGAAGGCCGCGAGGACAAGCATCTCCTCTGCAATGTATGAAGTATCGGGCTGCCCGACTTGATCGATGATACAACAGCGAGCTCCTGCATCGATCAATACTTGTTGCTTGCGGGAATATGGAGCTTCCGGGTCGAGCGGCACGTAAGCACCGCCAGCTTTTAATATCCCGAGTAATACCACAATCAGCTCTGGCGAGCGATTCATACAGACGCCTACGGGTATATCGGGGCCTACCCCTTTTTGGATTAAATAATGTCCCAGCCGATTGGACTGTCTGTCTAATTCCTCATATGTAAGGCATGAATCATTCATGAGGACCGCAATATGCCGCGGAGTCCGCTCGACCTGCTGTTCGAAAAGCTCATGAAGGCAAGCATTCGGAAATTCCAAGCCATTCCCCTCCCTTAATTGTTCATGCCAGTGTATCCCTTATATGATGCAAGACCTCCTCAATCTGCTGCGAGTTGACTCCTACATGAGTCACTGCGCGAATACGGCCATGTCCAAGCTCATCGACGTGTACTCCTTTTTGATGTAATTTCTGTACAAAGCTCTGCCACGTAAATCGGGGGTCGGTTACGCGAAAAAAAACGATATTGGTCTCTACAGTCTGAGGCTCACACGCAATACCCGGAATGGACGATAACCCTTCCGCGAGCCGTTTGGCATTCGAATGATCTACCGCTAGCCGCGATACCATTTTGTTTAAGGAGACTAGTCCCGCTGCCGCAACTATTCCTGCCTGTCGCATGCCTCCGCCAAGCATTTTGCGAATTCGGTATACCTTTTGGATAAACGTCTCACTGCCAACAACCATGGAGCCAATGGGAGCAGATAAGCCCTTGGAAAGACAAAACTGAAGGGATTCGGCGTAATCGGCAATTACGGCTGCCGGTATCCCCATTGCTACAGAGGCATTCCAGATTCGAGCACCGTCCATGTGCACAGGGATTTGATGCTCTTTGGCAAATGCTCGAATGTCCTCCAGATAAGACAGTGGTAATATTCGTCCGCCCATGCGATTATGGGGATTCTCCAGGCAGAGCAATCCCGGCAAAGCAAATTGCGGGTCTTCCGGGTCCCGGGGAATTGCCTTTTGTAGGTCTTCAAGATCAAGACGCCCATCCGCTTGGGTCCTGATTGGTTCGTACATAATCCCTCCGCAAACACTCGCCCCCGCTGCTTCATAAATATAAATATCCGACTCATCACCAACGAGTACCTTTGATCCACGTGGGCAATGGGCCATGATAGAAGCAAGGTTAGCCATCGTGCCGCTGGGCATAAAAATGGCCGCTTCCTTTCCCAGCATTTCCGCTGCCTTCAATTCCAGCTTTTTTACAGTAAGGTCTTCACCGTACACATCGTCCCCAAGCTCAGCCTGAACCATGGCTTCCAGCATTTCAGGAGTAGGCAGAGTAAAGGTATCGCTGCGAAGTTCAATCTTGGCAAAATCAGACATACCGTCTCCTCCAGACTAAAAGCATGATGTTCATTTCATGCGATTAAATATAACGCCTCATCGCTTCGGCAATGGTACTTAGCAACTCCATCGGGGCTTGGAGGAAATCATGATGATCCCCATCCAGCACTTTGAAGGACGCTTGTCCGTATTCTTTCCAGCCACCTAATAGGGACGGGTTCACCTCTTTATCTCTATTCCAGCCGATAGCCGTGATCGGAAAAGGAAGAGTCTCAGGGCAACTTTGTATATAACTGCGATTTGCTTCCAGATCAGAACGCATGATTCCTGTGTTCAGCTCGACAATATCAGGCAAAGCCTTTCCCCCCATTTTATGAATGAGCAATTCGATCTCCACTGCAAGTTCCTGATCATCCAGTTCCAGAAACCTGCCATAGGGGCCTTCATGGGGTGCGACTTGGGATGATATAAACAAGTGTGACGGCAATGGCCCTCCATTACGCATCAATTGAACGGAAGCCTCATAGCTGGGTAACGCCGACCCACAGTGGCCAAAAAACGCAAAGGGACGATCCATATAAGGGCGTAGTGCTTCATTAAAATTCTCTGCCAGCTCCTCATAGGATGAATAAGTAGGTTCATGAAATCTGTTCTCTCGACCTGGAAGCTGGATCGGACATACTTCGATCTTGCCAATGAATTCAGGCCAGTGGCGATACATGCTTGCACCGCAACCGGAGTATGGTACACAGAACAAACGTGCTTTGGCAAATGGGGACGGCTCTCTGAGGAGCCATGGATTGTTTTGAACCGCTTCTTCAATAACGTATTCCAAGCTTATCCACTCCTTACGATTTTCGGGCATACCCGCGAACAGGCATATGTTTGATGCCACTAATAAAGTTGGAGCCCAAATATTCGATGGGGCCCAGGATGTCAAAGCGTTCATAATTCGCGAATAGTTCCTCATACAGCATGGTCATCGTCTGCTTCGCAGTTTTGTGACCGATACAATGGTGAGGGCCACTGCCAAAGGCAATGTGCGGATTAGGCGTTCGCCGAATGTCGAAGGTATAGGGATCGGCAAAGATATCCTCATCGCGGTTAGCTGAGCCGAGCCACACAACAACAGCATCGCCTTCCTTAATTTGCGTTCCCCTGATTTCAACATCACGCGTCGCGTATCTCATAAAATGACTCGCTGGAGAAGACCAGCGAAATACTTCTTCGAGCCCACTGTCCATGCATTCCGGGTGGGAGGCAAACTCACTGTACAGATCCTTTTTGACCAGTTCCAAAAAAGAGATACTCGCAGCATGGGGTGTAGTAACCGTCGCTCCAAGCAAAATACTGTAACAGTTGGAAATCACGGCCCCCGTATCTATCTTGGCTCCATCCATCTCCACATTCATCATAATGCTGATCAAGTCTTCACCTGGAGAGCGTCGACGCTCACTAACGATGTCCAGAAAGTAACCAAACAACTCCCGATGGGCACGTTGCAGGGTGGCGGTACTCCCCTCTGCCAACATGTATTCTTCATCATCAGGAGCAATGGCCATCGTGGTAAGCTGCGTCAGCATCGGCCAATCTTCTTCAGGCAGATCCAGCATGCATCCACTCACGGCAATGGACATCTCGAACATGGCACGGGCAAAATCTACTCCGTCCGGTTCCAAGCAAGGAGATAACAATCTGCCGATGGTCTTGCGAATCTGTTCCTCATGTTTGTCAATTGAATTGTGATTGAACCCGCGCTGGAGCGGGCGGCGAATCTGGGTATGACGCGGCGGGTCTGTGACCGCCATTTGCTTCCTACCGGCCGGGTCCTTTGTTCCCAGCAGGTTCACCAAGCTGCCCTGTTCCGATGTAAATGTGTTGTAGTCTTTTAAAACTTGAATGGCATCCCTATGCTTCGTAATGGACCAAAATCCCAGTTCCTCATTAACCTGCTGCCAATGAACAGGCGCCTCACGGCGCATAACGTCCCATACAGCGTAAGGCTCTCCATGGCTATATAACTGAGGGTCGAGCAAATCGACTTCGGCTAAATTCACTTGTGATGTATTCGGGGCATTGGTTGTTGGCATGTATCCATCCTCCTTGAGTTAGCCTTGTGTGACCGGTTTACTATCCTCAATCATGACAGCAAGCTCCGCAACCGTCGGCTTCAGATAAAGGAAGCGGGCAGGTATGACCGTTTCCAGCAAGTTCTCCATATTAACGATCAGTTCAGACAGGATCAGCGAGTCGCCGCCAAGTGAAAAGAAGTTGTCGTGAATGCCCACAGGCTCCACCAACAAGTTCTCTCCCCATAGTCTGACAAGTTCCGATTCCATCGCATTTCTCGGGGCAGTATAGGGTGTGCCCAATCTGCGAGGAGAGCGCACAGCCGCAGGCAATTGCCCCCTGTCTACCTTCCCGTTCGGCGTTAACGGCATTCCCGCCAGCGGCATGATGGCCCATGGAACCATGTAAGGAGGCAACTGCTGACACAGGTATTCATACAACCCGGTCAGCTTCCTGGATTCCTCATCTGGAGAAGAATTGGTCACAACATATGCAAGCAGACGCTTGTTCCCCAATCCGTCCTCTTGAGTTGTAACCACGGCAGCCTGAACATCTCTATGTTTGGTGATGACCATTTCGACTTCATCCGGCTCTACTCGGTATCCCTGAATTTTAACCTGTCGATCTGCACGACCGATAAACTCCAAGCCTCCGTCTTCAAACCACCGGGCAAGGTCCCCTGTTCTCAACATTCGGGCCCCGGCCGTTTTGCTCCATGGATTCGGCACAAATCTGCTCGCCGTCTCTGCCGGATTATTCAGATATCCTCTCGCTAAACCTGCCCCGGCAACGTATAATTCACCCTCCTGCCCCGGGGGCATCGGATTCAGATTTTCATCGCAGACGATTGCCCACGTTCCGTTGATCGGTGAACCAATCGGGACAGTAGGGTGGGTGGTCATCGTCGTAGTGGTCCAGCAGGTCGAGAATGTCGTATTTTCCGTTGGACCGTATCCATTAGTGAACGTCAGATGCGGATGGGTTGCCAGAAGCAGCTCAAGGTGTGCAGACGAGATCACATCCCCACCTGCCAACACATGTTTAAGCCCCTTAAACATATCCAGATAGGAATTCACCATTACCTGAAACAATCCCGCTGTTAGCCATACCGTCGTTACTCCCTCCGTTCGGATCGTTTCAGATAGCAGGTCCGGACGTATCATTCCGCTATCGTAGATAACCAGTCGCCCGCCATTGGTGAGAGGAGACCAAAGTTCAAACGTGGAAGCGTCGAAAGCGACCGGTGAAACAAGCAAAAATACATCATTGGGTGTAAACGAGAAATCCTTCGCATTATCGACTAAACGAGAAACCGCCCGATGCGGTACACATACGCCCTTCGGCGTGCCTGTCGAGCCTGATGTGTAGCTGATATAAGCCAAGTGCTCTGGTGTCACTTCTGCCCTCTCTCGCCTAGGGGCCGAAGCAAACGTCTGTTTGTCATGATCCAGCAGCAGTACAGGTATCGAATGTTCTTCGAACCGCTCACTGAAGCAGCCTTGAGTAATAACCAGGCAGGGCGAAGCATCTTCAAGGATAAAATTCAGCCTTGCCTGCGGGATACTTGTCTCAAGCGACAAGTAGCATCCCCCTGCCTTTAGGATTGCTAATAGCGAAATCACGAGGTCCAAAGAACGATTGGCAAGAACCATAACGATGCTGTCAGGGCCAACTTCAAACTCTGCCAGCCTGTTTGCGAGAGCTTCGGCAGCTTCATCCAGTTCACGGTATGTCATATGTCTAGATTCATAGGTCAGTGCAACACCATCAGGATTCGCTTGTGCATGGCGTTCGAACAAGTGATGGATGCAGGAAGACGGATTCAAGGGGATGATGCTCCCGCTCCAAAACGGGGCTGGCTCCCTTTCCGAAATTTCCTGAATACATGCCTCTTTCGCTAAATCGCTGACATATGAAGGATTGGGCTGCAAGCTTACCGGCCTCATATCCGTCCAGACGCCTTCAATCTGCTTCAGACATTCCTCGACTGTTCCTTCAAAGCCCGCGTATTCCCAGCCATATGCAAGCTCTCTCTCCACAGGCCAGATAGAATATTGTCCGTCGCTATTTCTAAGCGTTATATATCGCAATTGGGCTGACATCAGACCGACTCCTTCGCTTCATGGGTATAGGATTTCAGATACGCTGCAATCCGTGCAACATTCAAGGGATTCATCATGGAATAGTGATCCCCGTCCAGCATGATGCTATCTACCTGCTTGGCATAGTTGCTCCAGTCACCCTCCATAGACAGAGCCTGTTCCTCCTCTTGGGCCCTGAACCAGGTTAACGCGCCACCAAACCATTGGGGAACATGCTCTTGCATCGCCCTGTAATTGGATTTGAACAGAGTATAGAAATGATTCAGATGCTCTTCATCGGGACTCCAGTCTTTTTTTCGCTCATTTGAACGATCCCCTATCATTTGTACGCCTGTAATGTCCTGCAGGAAATGTTCCTTCCATTCGTTCTCCGAAAGCTCAAACGCTGCTTCTTCATGAGACCTTAGCCTTGCATCAAGCAGCATCAGCATCTCGACCTCTTCTCCTACCTGTTCAAGCTGGCAAGCCATTTCATGCGCCACAATACCGCCGAATGACCAACCTAACAAGGCATAGGGTCCTGTTGGCTGCACATCCCTGATCCGTGCAATATACTGATAAGCCATATCCTTAATCGAAGAAAAGGAACGCTCTGGCATGTCGTAGTTCATGGTTCCGTTCAAATGCTCGTCCTGAATGGCGTAAACAGGCCATTCCGCTCCCAAAGCCTGTGGAAAAGCGTTATAACATACGATGCTTCCACCTACAGGATGAATGCAATAAAGGGGGGTTCGGGAACCTGAAGCATTTAAGGCAACAAGAGATGATGGTTTTGACTCCCCTGCCGGAGCCTGACTCAGCAGCATGGCTAACCGTTCGATCGTGTCATGCTCCAGAATCGTTGATAATGGCAGCTTGCGTTCAAACGCCTGCTCTACTCTGGCCATGAGCTGAATCGCAAGCAATGAGTTACCGCCTAGGTGAAAAAATGAGTCCCTGATGCCTGGAGCAGCGACTTGAAGAACCTGTTTCCAAATATCCGATAATTGGTGCTCACAGGAATTCCTTGGTGGCTGGAATGCATCATTCAGTTCTGCCACAGGGCTCGTATCTGGCTGCGGGAGCGCCTTCCGGTCTATTTTTCCGCTAGTCGTTAACGGCATTTTATCAATGAACATCCAGTGACCAGGGATCATATACTCAGGCATACAGTTTTTTGAGAAGCTATACAAGTCCTTGCGATCCAGCGGAACATTCGGGTTTCTTTGCACGATGCAAGCAACTAGCTGCACATGCTGCCTACTGTGACTGGTTGTGTACACCACGCATTCCGCAATGCCGGGATGTTCGCCCAATCTGGCCTCAATCTCCCCTATTTCAATACGATGACCACGTATTTTGACCTGTTGGTCCAGACGACCCATATATTCAATAGCCCCGTTCGGAAGATACCTGACTTCATCCCCTGTTTTGTACAGGCGTGCATTCGGCTCGGTTCGGAGCGGGTCGAGTATAAATCTCTCCGCATCCAATTCTGGTCGGTGATGGTATCCGCGTGCCAGACAGACGCCGCCGATATACAGCTCACCAGGCACACCAACAGGGACAGGCGACATTTGTTCATCGAGTACCCGCAGATAGACATTTGCAATTGGATAACCGATTGGAACGTTTATATCTTCCGGTCTGCACGACCAACTGGTTACATCAACAGCAGCCTCCGTAGGTCCATACAGGTTGTGCAGTTCACATGACAGCTTTTCAAAAAATAGTTGCTTTAACATATGCGTAAGTGCTTCCCCGCTGCAAATGACCCTTTTCAGTGCAGTGCATTGCTCTACTTCTCGTTGAGCCAAAAAAGCATGCAGCATGGAAGGCACGAAATGAATCGTTGTAATCTCTTCTTCCTGAATGAGCTTAATCAGATATTCCGGGTCCTTGTGCCCTTCAGGCTCTGCAATGACTAATCCCGCTCCCGTGATCAACGGCCAGAAAAATTCCCATACGGAGACGTCGAATGTAAACGGTGTTTTCTGAAGCACCCGATCCGTCCCGGTTAATCGATATTCTTCCTGCATCCAGAGAAGTCGGTTGGCAATCGCTTTATGCTCGATCAACACCCCCTTGGGTTTTCCCGTGGAGCCGGAGGTATAAATCATGTATGCAAGCTGCTCGGGCAGGCACAGGACATTGGGATTCGAGGCAGATTCGATGGCTAATTCCTCATGAATCCGTTCCATATACAGAACCGTTCCAGCGTATCCTTCAAATAAGGAAGCCCACTGTTCGCTTGTTACGACAAGTCTAAGATCAGCATCCTGAATAAGTTCCTGAACGAAAACTGCCGGATGATGCGGATGAATCGGTACGTAGGCGCCGCCTGCCTTCAGAATAGCCATCAGACTGGTGACCAGTTGAGTGGATCGTTCCAAACATATACCTGCTTTCACATCTGGCCCAACTCCAAGTTTATGCAAATAATGAGCTAACCGATTCGCTTGTTCATTACACTCACGGTAGCTTAAGCGTTGACCTTGATAAGCAAGAGCAAGCTGCTCAGGGGTGCTCTCCACTTGCTGCTCGAATAACTTGTGCAGCAGATGGACTTGATGAAAATGGTTTTCCGTTTGATTCCAGCTATCTATTTCCTGAATTTCCTCAACAGACAGTAAGGTGTCGTGATCCGCAACCTCATAGGTATGTTGAACAATTGCACGCAGCGCCATCTGATAGTATCCGGCAACTCGGCTCATTTGCTCATCGCTGAACAACACCTGATCCCAACGGAGCGCCAGCCTTAATTCACCGCTTTCTCCATCCAGAGAAAATTCTGCTCCGAATGGAAAACTGTTGTCGGCGTATCCTGGCTCCTCAACAATGTGCAGCCTCCCATAGGAACCCAGCTTCTGCTCGGATACATAGAAATGAGTGAAATTAAAGAATGTCTCAAATAACTTGCCGTTTCCGGTATCCTGTTGGATCTGGGCCATAGGGTATCTGCGATATTGCAGCATCTCCTTTTCAGTTTCCCACGTTTTTTCCGCAATGGCGGCCCAGGTTCCTCCGTCCAGTTGCATGCGAAATGGCAGTGTATTAAGAAATAAGCCCAGGGCGCGGTCACCATCCTTCTGCTCAAGACGACCGTGGAACAGCACTCCCGTTGTGATGTCCCGTTGATTGGTTAATGTTTTTAAAATGTGTATGTGAACGGCCAGCAGCCAGCTCTTGATTGGAATCAGCGTCCTCTGTGCGAGTTCCTGCACGTCACGTGAAAGAGATGGCGATATTTCCACCTCCTTGAGCTTCATGACGGGAGGAGCTGTATCTGCCGGTTTCCACTGTGGAAGCCTAATTCGAGAAAAGCCGTCCAGTCTTCGCTCCCAGTACTCCTTGTGCTCGGGGGATTGTAATGCTTTTAATTCCTCCCTCACATATTGCTTGAATGTCGTTTGTAATCGTGGAGCAGGCTCCAGTACCTGATCTTGCAAAAGGTGATCCACCGTTCCAAACAACTCTGCTGTAAAATGGGCCACGCTCCAGCCATCCAGTACGGAATGATGCATGGACACGTTCAGTTGAACCCAGTCCTTCGCTCGCTGCAATATAACGACACGCAAGAGCGACTGACTCCATTCAAAGGATGTGTCCATTTCATGCTCCACCCATTCCTGAAGCATTTCCTGTTGTGTATCAGGGTCCATATCGCTTACATCTACATACTTGATGGGCAGCTTGCCTCTTGTATGCACCAATTGTAGAGGAAGACTGTAACTCGAGAGATCAAACGTCGTACGTAAGATCGGATGACGGTTGATTAACATCCGGAAGGCTTCGTCCCATACTTTCCTATGGAAGGAACCCTTTATGGAAAATTGAATGAGATCATGATACAGCCTGGACCCGGAATGCAGCTCACTTTGAAACAGCATGCCTCGTTGTAGTTGTGTAAGAGGGTACGCATCCTCTATATTTTCAGGCAGTTTGGCAAGGTCCTCTTCAGGCACCAGATCAAACCTGTTGTCTGTAAGCTTGACGATGTCCTGATTCATCAATACATGAGGTGCAAGCTCCCGTATTGTTTGATGAGATAACAAGTCCCTGATACCGAAATAGAGATTGGCATCTTTGGCAAGTGCAATAATCGACAGCATCCGGATTGAATCTCCTCCACAGACGAAATAATTGTCCTGGACGCCGATCCTGGAAACTTCAAGCACAGTTTCCCATATGTTTACTAGGCTCTCTTCAATTGCGTTGGCTGGGGGCACATACGCGGACCGCCTCGACTTATGTTCCGTGTTACTATGAAGAAGATCATAATCTATCTCACCTCTGGTCAAGCGAGGCAGTTGCTCCACCCAAAGCAACGTTCCCGGAACCATGTATTCAGGAAGTTTGTCCCGCAGATCATGCTGAACCTGTTGTATGGGAACAGTCTGCCCAGTCACAGCAACCAGGTAAGCCATCACATAATCTATACCGTATTCGTCCCTCCGTACCTGTATTGCTGCTTCCTGAACAGCTGGGTGCTTGAGACACGCCATCCGTATCTCATCAAGCTGAACGATATATTCACCTAGCTCCGCTTGGTAACCCAAATGGCGCAAGCATTCGATCTCTCCATTCGGTAAATAGCGACATATATCGTCCATCCGATATAACCACACACCGGACTCACCGTTTACTGAACGATAGCTCCATCGCTCATCCGGTTGACTGGCGTGAAACGCTCTTGCATGATCCGAATCCGGCTCGCTCGCATGCAGTGTACCCGCCGCACCCATAGGCACAACCTCACCATTGGCATCAAGAATATATAGCACCCGACCGGTTAATGGCGCACCAATGCCTCGATCTGGTCGTTCATATGAATTTCCACTAGCCGGAATGATACGACTACTGACTACACCCCCCAGCTCGCTCAGGCTGTTTATTTGAATGAGTTGCGGCTGATGACGGGTATGACGGCCTAACCACCCATTCATGGAAGGTATGGTTATGTTCTTTCCTTTAATAAAAATCGTACGAAGGTCCAGCTTCCCTTTTGCATTGGTTTCATCCAGTCTGATCCAGGTGAGAAACGAAGCCTGAGTTAGTGTAAGGCGCGTTATTTTTTCCTGAATCAGCAGTTCATTCATATATTTATGTTGATCGGCAATCCATCCAGGCACGATAACCAATGTTCCTCCGTTGAACAATGCTCCGCATATTTCCGATAACGCCAGTTCACTGTCCACTGCATGTAGCATGGCCCATACATCATCCCGATCCAAATCAAACGTTTCCGCTGCCGATTTAGATAGCTGCACAATTCTGTAATGAGGCACAGCGATAGATTGTGAAGCACCAGATGCTCCAGTATTACAGAACAGATACGCTCCATCATGTGCAGCCACCTGTACCTCAGGATTGGCAGCATACGCAGGGATTGCAGGAATCCGCTCCAAACAAAAGATCTCTTGTCCTGCTTGCGGAACTTTGCGGACGTTATTTTCGTTTGTAACAATGCATGATACACCTGCATGTTGCAGCATCATAGTATTCCGTGCTACAGGATGCTCGGAATTCAGCGCAACACAGCAGCACCCTGCTTTCCATACGGCCAACATACCCACGATGAGGTCTATGGATGGATCAAGCCATAGTCCTACGACCGTGCCGGGAACAACCCCGTTCTCACGCATGTACCACGCAACCTGATTGGATCTCTGATTAAGCTCAGCGTAGGTTATTTCGTCGCCTTGATCACGAACGGCAATGGTATCCGCTTGCAAGCCAGCCCAGTGTTCAAACGAATGATGGCCACATGTCGAACTCTGTACCTGAATTTTCGTATCCTTTTGATGATGCAGTTGTTCGGTTATAGACCGCTTCTCTTGCTCAGACATAAAAGGAATATGCCATATTTGCTGCTCCGTATCCTCCAGAATGCTTTCTATGAGTTGCACATAATGGACAGATAGCTGTTCAATCAGAACCTCATCGTATAAATTCTTTTGGTATTCGAATATGCCATGTAATCCATCTGGCGACTCCGCAATGTCTAGATACAATTCGAACTTGGCTGTACCCAGATCTAACTCAACCGGCTTAATGTCGATATGGGGCAAATCAAGCTCCAGCTTCGGATGATTCTGGAACGAGAACATCGCCTGAAAAATGGGTGTCTGTCCGAGGCTACGCTCCGGGGCCAGCCTTTCAACGAGCATATCAAAGGGTACATCCTGATGCTCGTAAGCTTCTAATGCAGTCTTTCGTAGCTGCATCAGCATTTCCCGAAAGGTAGGATTGTCATGCAGACGAGCACGCAAGGTCATTGTATTAACAAACATCCCGATGACGTTCTCAAGCTCAATATGATGCCGATTGGCAATAGGCGTTCCAATAATAATATTGTCTTGACCCGAATAACGGGCCAAAAGCAATTGGTATACAGCCAAGAGCCCAATATATAACGACGTACCGCTGCTA
The DNA here is from genome assembly GCF_030487755.1 of Paenibacillus sp. 11B. Classification (NCBI taxonomy): domain Bacteria; kingdom Bacillati; phylum Bacillota; class Bacilli; order Caryophanales; family Paenibacillaceae; genus Paenibacillus; species Paenibacillus sp. 11B. The sequence goes on from NZ_JAUKNS010000004.1 coordinate 208,995, forward strand.
CTGCATAACTGCGCGAAGCGCTCAGATAGCCGGAGAGGAATGTGAAATTCAAGAGAAGCTCCTGTATTATCGATCACAAGCGGTTTTGCTGGATCAACAGGCAAGTCCAGAACAGGAAGTTCTCCTTCCAGATGCTTCTCCCAGAATAGCATTTGTTTCTCAAGCCCTTCGCCTTGCAGACTATCTCTTTGCCATTGTGAAAAGTCAACTACCTGGATCGGCAGTTCTGTTAACTCAGCCTCTTTTCCTTGTCGTACAGCGGAATACAGCAAACTCAGCTCCCGCATGAAGACAGAATAGGACCAGCCGTCTGTAATAATATGGTGCATATTGATTAAAAGATAGTGTTCCTGTTCACTAATGGAGTAAAGAACCATCCGGAAAAGGGGGGCCTGTTCCAATGAAAACGGACTGCGTATATCCTGCATTATGCGGTTATTAATTCGCATGTCAGCTTCGGTCGGTAATTGAATATGACTGATGACATAGTCCAGTTCGGGAATGATGACTTGCATGATGTCATTGTTCTCCACTGTAAAATATGTTCGCAAGGATTCGTGACGCTCCACTAGTTTATTAATCGAGCGCTGAAGTATTTCGAGATCAACGGGTCCGTCAAGCTTGTACAACAGAGGCACATGATAGACAGAAGGGTCAGTTATGGTCTCCTGAACAAACCATATTCGTCTTTGAGCAAAGGACGCTGGAAACAAATAATGGTTACTGCTAATCGGTGTACTCAATTGGTCAGTCCCCTTTTTCCTTAGATGGTGGCTTCACGTTTTCGTGCCCCTCGGCATTCTTGAAATTTTCGGGATTTCTACTTTGCTTTCCGCTTCAATACTGCTGATAATCTGAGCCAATTCCATAATCGTTGGCGAATCAAAGATCGCTTTAATAGGTACGTTCTTGGAGAACTCCTTACGAATCAGAGAGTTCATCTGTGTTGCAAGTAGAGAATGACCACCAATCTCAAAGAAGTTTTCCTTCGTCCCAACTCCCTTTCGATGAAGGAGTTGACACCAGATCCGAGACAAGCGCTCCTCTGTTTCATTCGCGGGCTGTCTTGAACCTGCACTCTCCGCTGAAAATACATCCGGTTTCGGAAGAAGCGCGCGATTAATCTTCCCCCCCGCCGTAAACGGGAAATTCTTCAATGTCACATAGAAGGACGGCTGCATATAAGATGGCAGTAGCTGCTTGGCATCATGGCGGATGGTATCCAGAACAGCCTCTCCATTTTTGCATTTGACGTAGGCGACGAGTTGCTGCCCAGAGGCATCCAAGTCATCTCTTACCGTCACCAAAGCCTGTTCAACCTGTGGTAGCTGTTCCAGACAAACCTCGATCTCTCCAAGTTCCACACGATACCCTCTAATTTTGACTTGCGAATCCTTCCTTCCAATGTATTCGATCTGTCCATCCTCACGATAACGAACGTAATCCCCCGTTTGATACAAGCGCTCGCCCTGTTGGAACGGATGAGGAATAAAGGCCTTGTCAGTTAGCTCCGGTTGATTCAAATAGCCTTGGGCCAGTCTTACTCCGCCTATAAATAATTCCCCCGCAACGCCAATGGGTACAGGCTGAAGCAAGTGATCCAGAATGTAAAGCTGTGTATTCGGCAAGGGTCTGCCAATTGGAAGATCCTCATGCGCTTCATGCAGTTTATCCATATCATCATAAAAAGTGGTCGCCGCTACTGTTGCCTCTGTCGGCCCATAAGCATTGCTCCAACGAATACGTCCCTGCGTAATCTGCTTCCATTTTTCGTATAAGGCTATGGAGGCTTTTTCTCCTCCAACGGATACCAGCTTCATAGACACTGGAAAAGCATCTGTTTCCTCCCACTCACTAACGAGCAAATGCCAGTAGGCTGTAGGCAAGTAAAGTACACTGATTTCTTTCACGTTTAACCATCGGACGAACTCATGCGTATCCAATACCGATTTCGGACGCAGTACAAGCGTTGCACCTACCAGAAGCGCAGGAAATATCTCATGAATGGAGAAGTCGAAGCTGATCGCTGAAAATTGCACAATCCGGTCGTTATCATTTAGTCGGTTCCCCTCTATGACAGTCTGAACATGATCCGCAAGCGAACGCTGCGAAATCATGACTCCCTTGGGCTTACCCGTAGACCCCGAGGTATAGATTACATAAGCTGTATTTTCCATGGATATACATTTCGAAGGTAGCCCAGCTTCCTCTTGCGAGACACGTTCCACCTGTATTCCTTGCAGCTTGTCCACGGCAACCACACAATCGTGATCAATAGGCAAACTATCCATTAAATCGGAGCGCGTCAAAACAATCGGCATCCTGCTGTTCTCCACCATCCAGCGAATACGCTCTGCTGGGTATTCAGGGTCGATCGGCACAAAGCATGCGCCTACCTTCAACGTTCCGAGCATGGACGCCACCAGTTCAATCGAACGCTCCATGTACACGCCAATGACTGTACCCGCCTCAGTATGTGCATCCCGTAACATGCATGCAATAGCCTGAGCTTGGGTCTGAAGCTCTTCATACGTGATTGTTCGTTCTCCATCCTCAATGGCGACAGCGTGTGGATGACGAAGGACAGCTTGTGAGAATTGCTGATAAATGTCCTGCTCCTGGGCTCTATGATTTAACCCGGACCTCGCCGTATCGTTCCAGTCGACGAGCAGTTGCCTCCGCTCCTGTTCGGTCAACAGGGAAGCTTGTGCGATCGATTTTTCCGGCTGCTGTAACATACTTTCCAGTAACTGCGAATAGTGCTGGGCAAACCGCTCGATGGTTCCTCGTTCAAACAGAGCAGCCCCATATTCGATCGTCACTTGAAGCTCCTGCTCCTCCTCAATGAACATGCTGATGTCAAACAGCGAGTTGATGTTTTCCAGATTATACGGACTGAACTTTAATGACTCTCTATCATATACATGTTGCGTATTTTGCAGGGAAAACATCACCTGGAATATAGGCGAAAATCCCTGAGAACGTTCCGGTTGCAGCTCTTGGACCAGCTTTTCAAAAGGAATCTCCTGATGGGAGAAGGCCTCCATCGTGACCCTTTTCACGCTGCTCAACAGTTCCTTCCACGTCATCTCAGAAGACATACTGGTTCGAAGCACAAGTGTATTCACGAAAAAACCGATCAACTGCTCCCATTCCGTCCGATTACGATTGGTCATGGGTGAACCAACCAGAAGGTCTTGCTCGCCGGTATATCGATACAACAGCGCCTTGAACGTCGTAAGCAGAGTCATATATAATGATACGTTTTCCTGCTTACTGAATTGCCTTGCTTTCTCGGCGAGTCGTCGATCTATAGTAAAGTCCACATGCGCCCCTTTATACGATTGCTGGGCAGGTCTCGGACGATCGGTAGGTAATTGCAAAATGGGAAGCTTACCTTGCAATTGGTTTTTCCAATAGCCCATTTGTTCTTCCCAACGAACGCCTTGAAGCATATTTCGTTGCCAAATCGCATAATCCACGTATTGTAGAGAAAGGGCTTCCCTTTGAAAAGCAGGGTCTTGCTTGCAGCGATCATAATTTTCCCACCATTCCTGTTCAAGCAACGACATGGACCAACCGTCGAAAATAATATGGTGTACCACCAGCAGTAGAACCCACTCTTCATCGTCCAAACGATACAGACTAGTTCGAATTAACGGATCGTTGGCCAAATCAAATGGCTGTTGCTCCTCCTCAGCAATCAAAGCTTGGAGACGGAAATACTGGCGCTCACCCACGTCATTACGCAAATCTAACCGTCTAATCGGAAGTGACCGGAAGGGATGGATCATTTGCTTCGGCAGTCCAGCTTGATCCACAAAGTTGGTTCGCAAGCTCTCATGACGTTCAATTAATTGCTGGTAGCTCTGTTCCAGAGCTGCTTCGTCCAACTCCCCCATAACATGTAAGGCCTTGGAGATGTTATACATGGATGAGTCCTGCTGCCATTGCTCAAAAAACCAAATTCGCTCCTGAGCATAAGAGAGTGGCATATAAGGCTCGCGAGGTACTGGAACAATACTTTCACTTTCTGATGAAAGACCTTCATGCTGTGCCAGATAGTGCACTAAATGTGCTGCAAAGTCACTAAGTTGCGGAAACTCAAAAATGGTATACAGCGGCAGATCGGTCTGGAACGCACTTCGGATACGGGAGATAACCTTGATCGCCAGCAATGAATGACCGCCCAGTTCAAAAAACTGGTCCTCCAGCCCCACTTCTTCGCACTCGAGAATATCTACCCAAATGGCGGCAACACCCTTTTCCGCGGCTGTAACAGGAGCTGTCTTGTTTTTTCCTCCCATGTTGCGTTTGGGCTGTGGAAGAGCAGAGCGACTGACCTTGCCACTCGGTGTCAACGGCATCTCCTCAATCTTCATGAAAATGGTAGGAAGCATGTAATCTGGTAATTTCTTTTTTAAGTGCTCCCTTAATTCAGGCTCTACAATATCCTCCTGATCTACTACAACGTAAGCGACCAGTTCATGTGGTGCTTGCTGCTCCTGGTATGCCACAACCACCGTCTCCCGAACACCGGGATACGTGCTAATGACCGATTCCACCTCACCTGGTTCCACGCGGAAGCCGCGAATTTTGACCTGCTCATCCATTCTTCCTAAAAATTCAACATCACCGCTTGGCAAAAAGCGGGCCAGATCTCCCGATTTATACATGCGCTGACCAGGTTCATCTGCAAATGGATTAGGGATAAATCTGTCCGCGGTCAGTTCCTCCCGATTCAGGTATCCTCTCGCGAGACATATTCCACCAATATACAGCTCGCCATATACGCCAACCGGGACAGGTTGGAGTTCGTTGTCGAGAATGTAAATTTCACAGTTATCAATGGCTCTGCCTATGGGTGGCAGAGGATTAACTTCATCCATATCTTCAATCATAAATGCGGTAACGACATGGGTTTCCGTTGGGCCATAGTGATTCTGAACCGTGCAATTCCCAAGCTTTTTGTGCCAGTTTCTGATCTGTGGTGTAACGCGAAGCTGCTCTCCTGAAACAGTAATGTCTGTAATCTCATATTCGATGCCTTCGATCTGTTCGGCGACTTCAGCCAACTGCTGGAAGCTGATGTAGGGCAAATGCAAACGTTGAACTTTATGCACAACAATCAGTTCAAGTAGACTCTCCGGATTTTTGCGAGTCTGCTCATCGACCAGAATTACCGTGCCTCCGCTGCCAAAAGCTGAAAACATCTCGTGGCATGACATGTCGAAATTCAGGGTCGAAAACTGAAGCACAGTCGCCTGTTGCGGTGACTTCAGGTTTTTCATTTGCCAAGCCATCAGATTTACGATAGGGCGATGATCCATCACGATGCCCTTTGGCTTGCCTGTTGAACCCGAAGTATACAATATGTATAAAATATGATCTGGACCAACACCAGACTCCGGGACTTCTTCCACAGGCTCAAGCTCTTCAATATGATCCAGAACGAACAGATTTGTGCCAGCCCCCCCAATAAGCGACAACAGTGAGGATTGAGTAATTACAACCGGGACATCCGTATCCTCCAAAATATAAATTAAGCGGTCCTGAGGATAATGCGGGTCAAGTGGGACGTAAGCTCCTCCAGCTTTTAGAACACCAAGCACCGCAACGACCATTTCCAATGACCGTTCCATACAGATTCCGACGCAAACATCTGGGCCCACCCCATGCTCCCTAAGCTTGAAAGCAAGTCCGTTAGACAGACGATCTAACTCCTGGTAACTCAAGCGAGTGTCCTTAAAGACGATAGCACTCTTATCAGGTGTCTGTTTGACCTGACGTTCGAAATACTGGTGCATACAGATGTCATCCGGATAAGGCACGGTCGTCTGATTCCACTGCTCCAGAAGCTGACATTCCTGTTCAGATAAAAATTGAAGCTGCGAAATAGGAACATCCGGATGCTGAACGACGGACTCCAGCAGCAGAAGATAGTGCTGGATCAGGCTGGCAATGGTATCTTCCTTAAACCGATCGGTACTATATTCAACTCCACCAGACATCCCTTCAGCGTGTTCAATCAGGGTAAGCTCCATCTCAAACTTCGACGTTTGGTTATCAATCTCTAGTGGGGTAACATGAAGCCCATCCAGACTCAGCCGAACATCGTCAATCAGGTTGAACATCACCTGGAATAGTGGGGTTCCACCCAGATTCCGCTCAGGTTGAATAGCTTCAACAATGGTATCGAATGGCACATCCTGATTCGCATAAGCATCCAGTGTTACTTGCTGTACCCGTTTCAACAGGTCCACAAAGGACATGTCGCTGGATATGGATGTACGAATCACTAAGGTATTCACAAAAAAACCAATCAAATCCTCCAATTCATTGATATTACGATTGGCAATTGGCGTTCCTACGACCAGGTCTTCTTGTCGTGTGTATCGATATAAAAGAATCTTATAAACGGTCAGAAATGCCATAAAAGGAGTTGCTCCATACGTTCGGCTTATCTGCTTCAATGCAGCATTTACTTCTGATGGAATCGTGAAGGTAGTAAATGCGCCTTTGAACGTTTGGCGAGAAGGACTTGGAAAATCATACGGAAGGTGTAATATCGGTAAACTACCATTAAGCTTCTCCTCCCAATACGACAATTGCTGCTGAACTTCGCTTCCTTTCAAATATTCGTTCTGCCAGTGTGCATAATCTGCATACTGAATCTCAAGGGGCAGCAGGGGCAAATCCTCACCATTCCGGTTCGCACGATAAAGCAGTTCCAGTTCCTGGCACAGTACGCCTGTTGACCAACCATCAAAAACAATATGATGGATGTTCATCATAAAAAAGTGATCATTCGGCTGAACGCGAATCAAACCGGAACGCAACAATGGCCCTGTCGATAAATCAAACGGTGTCTGTGCTTCCCGCTGGAACAACTCCATGGCGGCGGGTTCCCGCTGTTCTTCAGGCAGATCGGTTACATCGTTCATTTTCCAGTTATATTCAGACTGATCATGGATAATTTGAACGGGTTCCCCGTCTTCAACTGCAAATGTGGTTCGCAACGACTCATGTCTGCTGACCATCTGCTCAAGGCTTTTGGTTAAAGCACTCGTATCCAGCTCTCCTTTGAAGCGAAATAGAAAAGGGATATTGTAAAATGCGTTTTGTGGATATAACTGATCCAAAAACCAAAGACGCTTTTGAGCAGAGGATACCGGAGAAAACTCCGTCCTCGATACAGGCTGAACGGTTGTATAAACGGCTGTATTTCCTACTCTTTGATGCAGCAATCTTTGGAGCATTTCTTGCTTGGATGCAGGAATTGGAAACTTGCGATGACCTGTCTCCATTCAAATTCTCCTTCCGTGGATCAGAATGAATAACTGTTTTTCAGACGACTTACATATTGGTATGAAAAATCGTAACCTCGCCATGCAGTAAACTCATCAGTTGATAGGCCTTATGTAGTTGCCAGCAATACTCAACATCAGTCTGGTCCAGCAAAATTCCAATGCAGGTACCGCTATGGGTGATGACAATACCCAACCCGTTCACCTCATTGCATATATCCAGAACCTGCTCCATCTGTTTTTTTTCCAGCAGTCGCTGATTCAAAATTGCGCTTTGAGTGGAGATTTTCCCCACAGCCTTCAAATCATTTTCTTTTATGGCAGAAGAAATGCTTGCAAGCATTTGGTCGTATTCCAGCTTCTCCACTGCACTAAAGGACCTGGAAATTTTATTGAACTCCGTTGTATCAACCTCGCCACCTTCATCAATACTTACAATAGACAGATTTGGGACCGGGCCAAGACTTTCACGTAACCTCACAGCCCGATGGTAATAAGATACGATACCGTCATACATGACACCATCCGTTGGTTCAATCTCCTGAATTAACGCCTCCAATTGTTCTGTTGTCAGGTTCAAACCAAAACAATGATCAATCGCTCGGGCAGTTGCAACAATATCAGCTGAGGAACTGGCCAAACCCTTTCCAACCGGAATGTTGCTGTTAATCTCAATAAATCCTCCCATCGGAAGGTCATACAATTGAAGAATTCTAAGCGCGATTTGCCTTGACTTCGATCTGTAACTGGGAGATACAATCAGGTGGGGGAGGCTCGGCTGTGACTGAAATGTTACATTTGAATATCGGTTGATCGGCAGCGTGATCAGGAAATTCTGTGCATCGGTTCCCACCCCTTGAAGAAGTTCACCAAATGTCCCGAATGATTTTCCAACTCCAATCGACTTTGTTACATTTTCCCCCTCCAAATATGAGCTCATCTGGTAACCCCCTAGGTCAGTAAAGTAAATAAGTTCGACTTCTCTCCTTCGCATTCTGCACGTATTCCCAATTCAACGCTCGTTCCCGTTCTTGAATGGATATAAGCTCCGCCACCTGATCCGGGTGAGTAGATCCTGAAGACTGTTTCGCAGACAATCCAGATTCAGCGGAAAAACATTGGATCAACATCTCATCCTGAAGTTTACTGACATAACCCATCTCACCGCATATCGTTCGGAGTAACTCTGAATCAACATTCAATGGCCCACGCCCCTGTTCAATCATGGCTGTAATGTACTTTCCTGCTATGATCTGAGCATTTCGATAGGGGATATCGTACTGCAAGGTTAGTTGATTTGCTAAGGAAAATCCGCCAAAAAACTGCTCGTTACAAACCCGTTCCATTTGCTCTCGATCAAAGCTCAGATGCGTAATGACATGAGTCAGCAATTGAATCGCGCTATTCATAGTCTCAAGCATCGTTAAAAAATGGCTACCTCCCTCCTTTGCTGTCTCAACCAAATTGGTATATGGAGTTCGCTGTTGCCCCATCACAAGATCGAGATAATATGCAGGAATATGAGCCAATTTTCCTCTAATTCGTTCTAAAATAGTAAAATTTTTCTTTTGAGGCATAGCTGAAGAAATGCCGCACAGATGATCGGGCAACTGCAAGAAACGGTATTCGCTACTACCCCAATTCATGAAATCTGTCATAAATCGTGTTAACGTCACACTCACATTTGATAACTCCGCACCAATCAGCAGCATAAAATCCTTGGAGGCGACACCCATCAATGCATGACGACATTCCCGATCAAATCCTAACATTCGTGCCATGTTCCTTCGGTCCCACTGTAATTCCAGACCTGACATTGCCCCTGAGCCTAGCGGACATTCATCCAGGCTTGTCCAATGGTTTTGAAAGCGTCCAATCGTTTGTCCAATGTGCTCCAGCATTGCTGCGAAATAGAAACCCGGGCTGATGATTTGTGCTGATTGGTAATGCGTATAACCGGGCATTTTGGTATGGATATGTTTCAGTGCAAGTGGATGAATAGCATCAGCCAGTGAGAGTAGAGCTTCCATCATATCGAGCAGTTGGTCTCTGGCCAGCATGACCTGAGCTGTTGCCTGTACATCATTACGACTTCGATCCAGATGCCAAGCTGTAATAGAGTGGCTGGTATTCTGTTCTACATAACGTTCAATCGCAAATAAGATGTCCGTCATATTTTCCTGAGGATTGCCTACCAATGTGTCCATGTCGAGTTTGTCCAATTGAAGCAAAATATGCTGCAACGCTTCATGTTCTAGCAAACCCATACGGGTATATTCCATGGAAATGACTTTTTCGATTTGGATATAATAGGGAAGCAAGTGTTGAAGCTCGTATTTGAATTGAGGATATAATATTTCATCATGAATAAAGGTGTTAGGTTGCTCCTTTAGCCGCCCAGTTAAGGTGTTTTGGCCTATCCTTTTGTCCATAAATCACTCTTCCTACCTTCATATTTAAAAGCATTTGACTGCAGCCTGACTAGAGAAAATAGACCAAAAATAAATTAGGAAAATTTTCATATATTTGATGTAATTATGTTTTTTTCTTCTTAATTACTTTTAACACAACCCACATGTCGAAGTAAGTCGCTTCTTGGTTCAAAACATGGATAATTTGTTTTTTTCTACATTTATTTCTCAACAGCCTGGAATGGAGTATTAATCGGTTATGACAGAGGTTTTTCCAAAAGAAAGTTATCCTGAATTTCGAAATTTCAGGCACTAGTTCAGCCGCTCTCATAACTAATGCTGTAAATCATTGGTCCCATATCCAGGTGCCAAACGGTAAATGATTATCGGAAGATAGTCTTTCCCCCTCCCCGATACCGGGCAAGACAGCTTCCATGGTTAATTTGTGGAGAATGTCATTCTAGTGCCGCCACTCTCGCTTCAATTTGCCGTGCGTAACGATTTGCAAAGCCCTTCGCTAATTTCAACACGACCTGACGGCTGTGCTGAACGAGCGTTGCTGCACAGTGGAAGAACTCTAAACGCAATCGCGCAATTGTAAATCGTTGATGAACAGGATCACCACAGTCAAGTTTGAATCTTTCATAGAAATTGTTAGCGAGCAGTTTGATAAGTAGATCGATTTCATTGGCTTGGAAATCGCCCGTCGCTATCCGGTCAATCGAAAATCCTTGTTTGACTCCTTGATGTAGTTTTCCATGCAACACCGCTGGTTGTAGAAGCGCCAAAGATCAATCGATTGTAGAATGGCAAAAGCAACGAAAGAACATCGGACATGTCCAAACATGTTGAAGCGCCGGTTTAAGCCAGGCGAAGCTGGAAAGGTGCTATTAACTGACATTACCTTTTTAACGTACAAAGGCAATAAACGCGCGTATTTATCGACGATTAAAGATACAGAGACGAATGAAATTTTAGCGTATGAAGTTTCTTCTTCGTTAAGTATAGAAATTGCGCTAAACACGCTTCTTAAATTAAAGAAGCATCGCCATTTAACCCAAGATGCCTTAATCCATTCCGATCATGATCGCGGGCAATGGAATTTGAAAAAGCTGCCGCCTGTAAAATACAGACAGCAGCTTAAACAAGTTGCCTAGCTTTTTTTTCAAAATGTCCTTTACAAAAGGTACACTTTAAACCTGGATGCGGTTTTGTTAAAAAAATTATCCCACTTCTCTTAAGAGCACTTGATCTCTAATTCGTTGCAATTTTTGTATGTCAGCCTACTTTTAACTTCAACCTCCTTTTTTTCGCCTTTAAGAACACGATGAGATGACACATGCTGACAGCTGTGAGCACGCTGAGCGTCATCTACAGATATAGACTTACTAGCGTCTTAGGACGAGGCACTATAAGACCTCCTCAAGCGCTTCATTAATAATACTTTCTAGATTACATCAAGCTCGGGTCTTGAAATTTCATGACGCATGCCTACTTCTTTACCAACGAAAGCGTTTATTTTATTATCGAACGCAGCTTTGAGGATCACAAAATTACTTCTACCTAAGCGTTTTCGGTCCGAATTATAACCATTAGGGTTCAACTCCCGCTGCCTAAGGATATACTAACATCATTTTTTACCGTCTCATCTAATGCCATTCTAGAAGCTTGACGTTCTCGTTGCTTCGTCGTTGGTATGGCTGGTGCTCATACGCCACCCGTATATCATCAAGGGTGACACCTTTAGATTGCAGCAATGCTAATGGCGCTTTTTACTTCGTCATCTTCAAGAACCAAAGGAATCTCAATAACGGATACCTCTTCTTGTCCTAGTATCTCTACTTGATTTACTCTTCTATTTCTCGGCGGCGTATTAGGGTTAACTGTAATTTCATCACCGTTTGTGAAGTCCAGTCCTTCCAATGGCAACAACTGATCAAAGAATTCCCGGTCTGCTAGACTGAAACCGTTCTGCTTATATACCTCTTACTTCGACTGTCCAATTACAGAGTTACGACCAATGTATAAGAATAACGGTATTCCTAATATTGAGAGAAGTTTCATTTCTCACCTCTCCTTTTAGTTTAGTTTCGTGCACTTACATCCTTCAATAATAATAGCACTGAAAGGGGAAATCATTTTGTTTCAGAAGGTCAAAGAGAAATGGAATGTGAAGACATAACGGATGTATCCACAGTTATCGGGCAGCGAAAACCCTGAAATGAAAGAATTGCACGAAATAAAGAAGTTTCGTAAATTAATTTTTCAAGAACATGCCGGGGAACTTAATGAAAAGGAAATCCTAGGCGTTATTCAAAAGGTCAGAAATATGGATCAGGAAATCGGAAAACAAGGCCATAAATATATTGAAGCCTTAGAAACGTATGTCATCAAACCGATCGGACTTGAGATAGAGGAGGTCGCATTCTGGGACACATTTTGTTTCCGAATTAACAAACAAAGCGACCTTAAAACGCTACTGAAAAACAATGAGAAGTTGAAGTGGCAGCAGTTATTAATCACTTTAAAAATGATTGAATGGCACAAACCCAAAATGTTGGTGTTGCCAAACAGCACTGCCGGTCAGCATTTTAGAGATGCCGTGATTCTTGATGGGGGAAGATTCGGTTTTTCAAAGGAATACAACCACGTATATCCTAATCAGTCGCGAGCTAGAATGTCCCATTTTCTTGTCAGCAAACCTGAATTCGACCGGGCAACTCGATATCTTTTCGAGGGAAAGATTAACGAGTGACATTCAGAAAGTGTGGCGTATATTAGCCTAATAATAACAACTATATTGTTTGCATGTTACAGAATAGGTTTACCAACTGGTTTCGGTGTGGTAGTCGTATATCTGATAGATTGGATAGTGTACCATTGTTATGTCCTCATCCTTTTCTTTAGAGTTTCTACTGTTGCTATAGTCTTTAATACCTTCTATAAAAGGATCCGCCAACACCTACTACCAACTAGGTGGATATTTGATTTCCTGCTATTCGTGTGCCTCTATGTATCAACTATTCCGCCCGTTAGCTTAACATCGCCCTACCTATAGGCATTGAAAGTTCTTGACATTATCAATCTTTGTTTTCTTAATTATCAAACTTTACTTTAAATCTAAAAAAGCTCGTCGAGTTTCCCGACGAGCTTTTTCTTAGTTACTGTAGCTCATGCCCGTTTTTATAGTCAACGGACAGTTCCTACTTTATTATTCAGCATTTTCTTTTAACACATTAAACTTAAAGAATAATCCCTTACTCAACCGTTACACTTTTCGCCAGGTTACGGGGTTTATCCACATCGTGACCAAGGGCCAGGGAAGCGTAGTAAGCAAGCAATTGCAATGCTACAACAGACAGAGCCGGGCTAAGCAGTGGCAGCGTCTTAGGAATAGCAAACGCTTGGTCAACGGATTTCAGCAATGGTGCTACGTGCTCTTCGTACGTAATTGCCAGTACGTCTGCGCCACGTGCTTTCACTTCTTTGATGTTGCTCACGGTTTTCTCCAGAACGTTCTCCTGTGTTGCCAGAGCAATGACAGGGATACCGTCCTCGATCAATGCGAGCGTACCATGTTTCAACTCACCCGCAGCATACGCTTCGGAGTGAATATAAGAGATCTCTTTCAACTTCAACGAACCTTCTTGTGCTACTGCATAGTCCAGACCACGGCCGATGAAGAAGAGATGTTCATGTTTGGAGATTTGTTCTGCATATCCTTTAATGGCTTCCGCTTGCTCCAGCATGGATTCCACTTGCTCAGGCAGAGCTTGCATTGCTGCCAGCGTGTGCGCAATTTCTTCTGCTGTTTGTGTTCCACGAACTTGCGCAAGGTACAGACCCAGCAGGTTGAACGCGATCAATTGCGAAGTATACGCTTTGGTGGAGGCTACCGCAATTTCCGGTCCTGCCAGCGTTGCGATTACATCGTCTGCATCACGTGCAATGGAGCTGCCCACAACGTTTGTGATGGCGAGTACATGCGCACCATTAGACTGTGCTTCACGCAGTGCAGCAAGGGTATCTGCTGTCTCACCGGATTGGCTCACTACGATTACAAGTGTATCTTTGCTCACGATCGGGGAACGATAGCGGTATTCAGAAGCAACATCTGTTTCTACCGGAATACGCACCAATTGCTCAATTACAGTACGTCCAACCAGACCTGCATGGTACGCCGTACCACAAGCGATGATTTGAACGTTACGAATATTTTTAATTTGCTCTTCTGTCATTTTCAACTCAGGAAGTTGAACTTTTTTGCCTTCATTGTCGATGCGACCCAGCATTGTATCACGATATGCTTTTGGTTGCTCATGAATTTCTTTCAGCATGAAGTGCTCAAATCCGCCTTTTTCTGCGGTCACAGCATCCCAATCGACATGAATCATTTCCCGAGAAATAAAGTTGCCTTCAATCGTCATCAATTCGACAGCATCATGTGTCAAAACAGCCATTTCACCGTCATTCAGAATGTACACATTGCGTGTATGCTCCAGAATTGCCGGGATATCGGAACCGATAAAGTTCTCGCCTTCACCAATACCAATAATCAGTGGGCTTGCTTGACGCACAGCTACGAGTTTCTCAGGCTCATACTCTGTCAGAACACCCAGCGCGAACGCTCCGCGCATCAATGTGATCACTTTTTGCACAGCTTTAACGATATCTCCATCGTATTCACGTGCAATCAGGTGAGAGATAACTTCAGTATCTGTCTCGGATGTGAAAGTATGGCCTTGAGCAATCAGTTCGTCTTTCAGATCCAGATAGTTCTCGATAATTCCGTTATGAACAACAGAGAACTTCTGGCTCTCATCCGTGTGGGGATGGGAGTTCTCATCTGATGGCTTACCATGAGTAGCCCAGCGAGTGTGTCCGATTCCGGCATTACCTACCAGCGGAGCACCCTCCAATTTGGCTTCAAGGTTCGCAAGACGTCCCAGAGCTTTGGAAATTTGCAGACCTTCCGGCGTAAATACCGCAATACCTGCAGAGTCATAACCACGATACTCAAGCTTTTTCAATCCTTCGATCAATACCGATTGAGTGTTCTTATTACCAATATATCCAACAATACCGCACATAGTTTAGTTCCTCCGATTGTATATGAATACTGTGTCACGAAGAGAAACAGGCTGGCACGGCATATCAGAAAAATGAAAATGATTGCCTAACGTATCATGAATACTTTTCAACTATTCAATTATCAATGATCAGAGCAGCCTCTTGCCGCTCCGCAGTCATAAGCTGTTATTAGATGCAATCATGAATGTACATCATTTTCCCGTCCGCGCACTGTTCACGCTCTTCGCGCACATTCATTTTAATTTTAGTTGATTCTGCACCTACCGGCGCGTTGTGTGAACAGTCACCTATCCATTTTCCGCAATCCGGTTTACGGCTCTGGTGCATCACCGGGAGGTCCCCGCCGAACAATCCGAACACCTCCACCTCGTCAGCTTGATTGCCGTCGATCCTGCTCAGTAGTCTCTTATGCTTCAAGATTCGTACCGATCAAAATCCTTCCCGCGCAACTTCAAGCTCTGGCGCTTGTGTAACTAGTACCTTACGATCCTCACTTTCTGTGTCTGAATGACGACTCCACTCATTATATGCACGTCAGGTTCATTTTGCAATGGAGCAAAGTACCTGTGACAATTTCGGCATATTTACCCACAATCCCGACCCGATAAACAGACCCATGGTCTCACTAGGCCGGGACGTAGGAATATGGGTTTATATAGAATAAACCCTGTTAGATTAAGCCTTATGTGACAGTGATTCCCTTCATGCAACTGTGTCTGTAAAACCTATCGATCAGGTTCTATACCAGTTCTTTTTGCACTACATCTGCAATTTGAGACACGAATTGTTCAAGTTCATTCTTATCTGGTCCTTCCGCCATAACACGGATCAGGGATTCAGTCCCGGAAGCACGAACAAGTACGCGTCCATTATCGCCCAGCTGTTGCTCTACTGTAGCAATCGCTTGCTCAATGGCAGAATTGCCCTCGTATTTGCTCTTATCTTCAACACGCACGTTCACCAATACTTGTGGGTACTGGGTCATCAGCGCCTTAAGTTCACTCAGCTTTTTACCGGAAGCTTTCAAGGTATCCACTAGCTGAATCGCTGTCAGCATGCCATCGCCTGTTGTATTGTAATCCAGGAAAATAACATGACCGGACTGCTCTCCACCCAGGTTGTAACCCCCACGGCGCATTTCTTCCATCACATAACGGTCACCTACGGCAGTCTTTGCTGTTTTCAGTGCCAGTTTCTCCGTTGCTTTGTAGAATCCGATGTTACTCATTACAGTAGATACCACGGTACTGTCTTTCAGCTTGCCTGCACGATTCATCGCATCACCACAGATGCACAGAATAAAGTCACCATCAACCTCAGCACCTGTCTCATCAATAGCAATCAGACGATCCGCATCCCCGTCAAAAGCAAGACCCAGATCCGCTTTATGTTTCAGCACCTCTTGTTTCAAATTCTCCGGGTGAGTTGATCCGCATTGCTCATTGATATTCAGGCCGTTAGGCTCAGCGCCAATAGCAATGACTTCTGCACCAAGTTCTCTGAACAATTTGGGTGCCAGCTCATAAGCTGCTCCATTAGCGCAGTCAAGAACAATTTTGAGTCCTGAGAACGACTCATTTACAGTTGTTTTCAGAAAGTCCAAATAACGATAACGGGATTCTTCATCCACGGTCACGGTTCCCAAACCACCACCTACAGGACGCGGCAATTGATCCGTTTCTGCATCCATCAGTTCTTCGATCCGGTTCTCCGTCTCATCCGACAGCTTGAAGCCATCTCCGCCAAAAAATTTGATTCCGTTATCCTCAACCGGATTGTGGGAAGCCGAGATCATTACCCCCGCATCGGCCTTCAGCAGACGAGCAATATACGCCACTCCAGGAGTGGATACAACGCCCAGACGAATTACATCGGCGCCAATGGATAGCAAACCTGCAACCAGTGCGGATTCCAGCATCAGCCCCGAGATACGGGTATCCATACCGATAACCACTTTTGGTCTTTCCACACCACCTGCAAGCACATAACCACCACAGCGTCCGATGCTGTAAGCCAGCTCCGCCGTTAACTCTTTATTGGCAACACCTCTTACACCGTCTGTACCAAAATATTTCCCCATGATCTAACTCCTTCTATTCGCATCATATAAGAGCATAAACGTTATTTTAAAATTTTGATCTGAACATTTTCTTTTACGGGTTGGAGCCACTATTGCTGCTGCCGCTGTTATTAGAGTTACCTCGATTGGTATTCCCCTGCGGGCTCTGCTCCTGATTGTCCGTATTCGATTCTGTTTCTTCTTCTCCAGGAGCAGTTTCGGTATCCCCATTCTCAACTTCGACTGGTGAAGGATCAGGCCCTATCGTCCCTTCATCCTTCGGATCCTCGCCGGGAGCAACCGTCGTATCATCAGCCTTTTCACTAATCTTGACGGTAGCGCTCAGATCAACTGATGATTCATCCAGTTTGGCAAAACGAGGCAAGTCAGCCTCAAGCTTTATTTCATGCGTGCCTACCGTAAGTCCAGCAAGATCCGCAGTCAACTTAATATCATCGCTACTTAGACCTTCAAGCATCGTTGAAGAACCTTTAAGCGTAATATTTAAGCCACCGCTTTTGGGAGTAACCAATGTCCCTTCCAGCCCGTTCCCGGCGCCAGTAAGCGTAATGGGTACGTTCGGAAAGACTTTGGTCGTCTCCTGAAGCTCATCGAAAGGCGATACCGTCACCTTAAGCTGAATCGAACTAGGCTCGATTTTCTCAAAACCGGAAGGCGGCGTCAAGTCCACGTTAACTGTCGATGTTCCTGCCTCATCAAACTGTGTAAGATCAAGGGTTACTTGGTCGTAGGACTGTATACCCGCAAGAGCATCCTCTGTACCGTAAACCGAGACTTCTTTCACGCTTGGCTCAACCGTGGAGAGCACCAGCCCCTCCGGCAGTTGTCCTGAATATTTGATTCTTAAGGGTACAGTTGTATAGGGCTGCCTGACCGGAATCCGAACTTCAACGGTCTCTGGTGTAACAATCGCATTTTCAATGACCTTGCCCTCGGCGTCCAATGCCTGAAGCTTCACCTTTTTCTGAACCACATCATCCTTCGCATCCTTCACGCTCACACTGCCCTGAACCTTCGCTACGGCGTCAAGCTGCCCTTCCGGCAGAGTTACCTTAACTGGCCCCGAAGGTTCAACAACAGGCGTTCCAGCACTGTATCCGGCGGAAGGTTCTCCTTCGGGTACAATATTCACGTCGAAAGATTTGGTGCCCAGTTTTTCCACGTTGACTGTAACCATGGAAGGCTCCATGCTCACCACTTCAACTCCGGAAGGCAGATCCGGTACTAAAGGTAACGTGTTGGACCCATCTTTCACCTGACTCAGATCCACTAGCACTTTATAATCATCATTCGTAAAAATTGAAGTTAACATCGAGCGCTGCCCTTTAATCTCCAGACGTACTTCATCCGTACTTAATGAAGTAAGGACGTAGGAGTTGCTGTCGAGCCCATAGGGCTGAATAGGCACGGTACGCTCCACAACCTTATTGGTCGTCCCAGTTGAGATTGTCGGCGTAGTTGGTACTTCATCCAGATGTATCATGAACCAGAGCAACAAACTCACCGCTAAGGCTAGAATCTTCGCAAAATTGTTATTGTTAAACCATTTATCCATTTTTACGCCCCCCCTTCCGTTTCCAGAAGGTAGTCCAACCATTCTTTTTACTTAGATTGGATGTTGGACGCAGTTCTTCGTACAGTTTGGCAATCAGCGATTCTTCCTTGATATCCCGGACGACCTGTCCATTCATTGCAAGAGACACTTGTCCCGTCTCCTCTGAAACAACCAGACAGATCGCGTCTGCCACCTCAGTAATCCCGATCGCTGCACGGTGACGCGTTCCCAGCTCCTTGCTGATAAACGGATTCTCGGACAATGGCAAATAACAGGCTGCCGCCGAAATCTGTTTGCCCTGTATAATGACGGCTCCATCATGGAGCGGTGTATTCGGAATAAAAATGTTAATCATCAGCTCCGAGCTAACCAGTGATTGCATCTGGATCCCGGACTCCGTGTAATCGTTCAGGCCGGTTTCGCGTTCGAATACAACCAATGCACCAATTTTTCGCCGTGACAAATAATTGACGGACTTAATGATCTCACCAATTAACACCGTTAATTCTTCGTCACTTGCCGCTGCCGAGCGTCCAAACAGCTTGCCACGGCCCAATTGCTCCAGACCACGGCGAAGCTCCGGCTGAAAGATAATAAAGACCGCAACGACACCAAACGTAAACATCTGGTTCATCAGCCATTTGAGCGTATAGAGATTTAGCCACGTACTTAGTGCCCAGATCACCACAAGAAACAATATACCTTTTAGCAGTTGAACCGCACGGGTGCCTCGCACGAGCAAAATCAGTTTGTACATAATATAGGTAACGATCAATATATCGATAACGTCCTTAATGGACTCTTTCCACGTTAAGTCAGCAAAATAGTTCATAAGCCAGCCCCCGCTATCCCCATTGATGAGTAAACCCTGATCTCATATTAACCCATTAGGATTTAAATAATCCTTATCTCGCATTTTTGCATCATTCGATTCAAGCTCGCTCCCAGGCACAAAATATAAACGAATTGAACCATTTCGATCTATATTTTGCTGATTGAAGGACGCTCTTTGAATTTATGCAAAATGCTTATCTATATGTAGTAGTATGTTCTCTTTAGTATCTAGGTTATAACGTTAACGTTCAGGTTGCAAGTTACGGGAGTCACAAACTGCGCAGAAACAACACAAATCCCATAAATTACAAAGTTCATAAGATAAAAAAGAGTACCCCAGCAATCTGGAGGTACCCTGCTTGGTATATACCATTGAAGAAGTCACCCTATATTAGCGGTATGCCACTTCATTTACCATATTGGTTATTTTGTACCAGAACCAGTCCAGCGCCTGATCAATACTTTTCACCTGACCGGAAATATGCGCCGTTGAAGCCTGATACAGCTGTCCGTCGATGACCGTCAGATTGCCATTTACATCACCGTACACCTGGGCAGTTCCATTCTCTATCGTAAGATCGCCAGCAATGGACTTACCCTCCGGAACAATAACCGTGTTTCCTTCAATCACGATCTGGTCCAGATTATTTCCCTTAACGACCATTTCGTTATTCTGATTCCAGAAATTCCAGGCGCTAAAGAGCATCACGACCAAAAAGAAGGCTGCCGCCGTCAGCGCGGGATGTCCTTTGACCCATTTGAGCCATACTTGCTGTCTCTTGGGCTGGGGCAGAGCATTCATAATTCGATTGGTCAGCTCATCCGAGGCAGACGGTGAATAGTGTTTCATGGCAAAGAGTAGCATTTCCGTCTGTTCCAACTCTTTAAAGCGCATGCGACAATCCGGACAGGTCACAAGGTGACTTTTCAGGTCAACCTTCTGGGCCGGGGACAACGACTCATCCAAACATTCATGCATTAAAGAGACGGCCGAGTTGCAATCCATATGAGAGCCAATCCTTTCTTAGATCACTTAGTCCTTGCATTGCCAAAAAGCACGCATAAGACTTGCATACATTACATACGTATCCGTTTCGGATATGTTTCAAATAATTTCGCCCAAAATAAAGACGTTTTACATTTACAACTTATACTCCAGTTTTTTACGCAAAAAATCACGACCCCGATGAACACGAGTCTTAATCGTTGTTACGGGCATACCTGTCACATCACTGATTTCCTGTAGCGACAAGTCCTGTAAATATCTCAAAATCATGACTGATTTATACTTGGCCGGCAAACTGTCAATCGCTTCACGGATAAGTGTCTGTGTCTCAGACAAAAGTGCTTCGCTCTCTGGTGTACGATCATCACTGGGAAGCATCGCATAACCGTCGGATCCTTCCTGATCATTCAGCTCTGCATCCAATGAGTAAGAGGGCTTCTTCCGTCGTAAACGGTCAATACACAGATTGGTTGCAATCCGGTAAATCCAGGTTGAGAACTTCTGGTTCGGATCATACTTCTCCATATTGCGAAACACACGCAAAAACGTCTCCTGTACAACGTCTTCGGCTTCATGACGATTGTTCAGCATCCGGTATGCCAGATGAAACAGCTTGTCCTTGTATAATTCAACGATTTCTGCAAAGGCTCGCTGGTCACCCTTCAGTACCAGCTTAACAAGCCTGTTCTCCAAATTGTCCACCCTTATTCCCCCAGACATGCTGATGGGTCTTCCGCCTTCTGATACCCGTCCACACTTGTAATTCACCAATCAAATCGTAAATCAACTTTGGTCAAAAATCAAGACTGTGCCGGAAAATATCCGCCAAAAACAGTAAAAACGGGAACTCCAGAAGGAGTCCCGTTTCATCTCTCACCCAAGCTGAGGAAAGAATTAAGCTTTTTGCTGTCTACATGGCTGTAAAGTTCATTTCATTAATTCTTAAGCAGCTTAACGATCAGCCCGTATTCCGAAGTCCTGCAGCAATACCGTTAATCGTCAGCAGCACTTCACGCAGTAGTTCTGTGTCATCCTCGCCGCGCTCACGCATGTCTCTGAGCTCACTCAGAAGTTGGACCTGCATGTAGGACAAAGGATCGACATACGGATTACGAAGTCGGATCGACTCTTGAATCACCGGTACATCATCCAAAATTTCAGCTTCTCCGGTAATTTTCAGAATCAGCTCTTTGGTAAGCTTGAATTCCGATTCAATCTGACCATAGATGCGATCACGTGCTTCCTTATTGGAAGTCATGGCCGAGTATTCCTTCGCAATGACCAGATCTGCTTTGGCAACAGCCATCTGCACCGTATCAATTAGTGTACGGAAGAATGGGAAGTTTTCATACATTTCTTTCAGGACATTCAGATTATCTTCCTTATCCTGATAGTAACTTTGCAGTCCCGTTCCTGCCGCATACCATGCGGGAAGCAGATAACGACTCTGGGTCCAGGCAAATACCCAAGGGATCGCTCTCAGATCCTCGAACTTGTCGCTGTTTTTCCGTTTGGATGGGCGTGAACCAATATTTAGTTCTCCCACCTCAGGCAGCGGTGTCGATTCCTTGAAGAAGGTAAAGAAGTCTGGATCACGGAAAATAAGATCTTGGTATTTCGTCAGGGATACTTCGGAAATATCCTTGATAATGCTGTCCCACTGTTGCTCCGATTCCGACTCTTGCGGCTCCAGACCGTTCAGCGCAGCTGTGATCAAAGCCGATGTGGCCTGCTCAAGACTGCGGTATGCAATTCCCTGAAGGGAATAACGGGAAGAGATAACCTCACCCTGCTCTGTAATCTTAATGCCCCCGCCAATAGTATGTGGTGGTTGAGCAAGAATACTGCGGTTGAGAGGCATACCTCCACGTCCAAGCGCTCCGCCGCGTCCATGGAAGAACTTCAGTTTAACGCCATGTTCATTACCAACAGCGGTAATGGCATTCATCGCTACACGCAGCTCCCAGTTCGCTGTAACAACCCCGCCATCCTTGTTGCTGTCCGAATAACCCAACATGATTTCATGCAGTTCATTCCGCCCGCTTACACTTGCACGGTAAACCGGAAGGTTGAACAGCTTCTGCATAATTTCCGAAGCGGCATGAAGATCATCAATCGTTTCAAACAATGGAACTGCTTGAAGCGTAGATACCACTTCACCGTTATGTTCTTTGCGGAACAAACCTACTTCTTTAGCAAATACCATAACTTCGAGCAAATCACTTGCCCCTTGAGTCATACTAATCAGGTAACTTGTGATACAACCGGTCCCAAACTCGCTCTGTGCACGCTTGATCGTACGGAATACGTCCAGACACTCTTTGGTCCCCTCTGTGTATTGGTGATAAGGGGAAGTCAGCGGACGAGGGTCATCCAGCAAACGAGCCAGCAAATCGATTTTGCCATCCTCCGTCAGACGAGCATAATCTTCTACGATGTTCATCTTCGCCAAAATCTCCGACATCGCATTTTCATGTTCCTTACTGTGTTGGCGCACATCCAATGCAGCTGTATGGAATCCGAACAGCTCCACTTGACGGATCATTTTGCGGATAGTCGTATCGGCTACGTAATCGGCAAAGTGATGGCGCAGGCTGCGATCAATAATCATCAGATCATCCATCAGTCCTTGAGCATTGTCATAGCGGTCTGGCTGTCCTACTTTGTTCTCATCCAAAACATTGTTTAGCTTGGCAATCATGTAAGCCAATTTGATGCGGTATGGCTCTTTTTCGTTCCGCCACATATCCACTTTTTTCAAGGTTACACAACTACGGTCCTGCTCAATAGACTGCACCAGCTCATCCGATACGCTGATGATGTTCGTGCTGAAGCTGAGATGCCCCATAAGTTCAATCATAATCCGTTGATACTCACGCAAAGCGAGCTTCCGCTGCATCAACAGGGTCTGCCATGTTACATCTGAAGTTACCGAAGGATTTCCATCCCGGTCTCCACCGATCCAGGAACCGAACCGCAAATACGTCGGCACATGCCAGTCATGGTCAGGATAAAATTTATTCAGGCAGCGTTCAAGCTCCTGGTATACATCCGGAAGTACATGGAACAACGTTTCATGAAAGTAATACATTCCGTTCCGCACTTCATCGAGCACAGTCGGTTTACGGTCACGAAGCTCATCGGTCTGCCATAGTGTAATGACTTCGTTCAGCAGCTTCTCCCGCAACTGTTCACGTTCACGCAACGTCAGCGTAGGATTATCAAGTGACATGACATCTTCGGATATCCGTTTGTGGATGTCCAGAATAACCCGACGCATAGCTTCGGTTGGATGAGCTGTCATCACCAGTTCCAGCGATAAATCGTCTAGAATATCCTCTACTTCCGTATGAGACAGTCCACGTTCCTTCAGATCCTGTACTGCTTTTTCAATCGAACCTGGCTGAACAGAATCTCCTGCAGAACGTTCATAATCCCGTTTACGCCGGATCCGATGGTTTTGTTCAGCAATATTAACTAATTGAAAATAAATCGCAAAAGCTCGAATCACCTGATGGCGATTTTCCGAGTCTAATTCCTGGATCATCGTTTTGAACTCTGCATAAAGTTCTGGCAAGAACTCTGCACGCAACGATTTGCTCGTTTCCCGAATCTTCTCAACGATATCTAGAAGCTCCGTGCCTCCTTGATGGACAAGAACTTCTCCGAGTATATTGCCCAGGAACCGCACGTCTCGCCGAAGCAGGTTGTTGGATTGGCTTTTGCTGGCGGTTACCATAGTTTCAGTCATGCTTATCCTCCCATCTGATCGTTCCATTCGTACACGTAAATTTGACACCTTCATAACATCATACAATAAAATGGTACGAAAATCTTTATTTTTCTACTAGTAAAAATGGGGATTTACCCTGATTTACAGCACAAAAACACGCTTTATTATTCATTTTCTTGTTCTGCTTCGATTAATGGTCTGATGCTGTCGCATGATACCCTTTTCACGCACTTTTCATCATTCGAATCACTCATACCTATACTTATTTCCTCATAAATATACAGTTAGACTGAGAATGTTCATTGTACCTGATTGGGTTCATATCTACATATTCCATTGTTACAAACCAGACGAAACATAAAGAAACATGACCGGCAAAGCAAGCTTTTGTATACTTTATCACAGTGATGCAATAAATTAAAGAGTGTATTTATAATTTTTTGCTTCTTTTAGCAGAAATAATGAAGAGGTTAGAGGTATTCTTACACTTATCAAATGAGTAGAGGGGAAGATTGATATTATAATGAGGTATTGTTCCTATAAATAAAAGAAAAGCCTCTGTGTAAACAGAGACCTTTCAATGTAACATGAAGCGGGTGATGGGAATCGAACCCACGCTATTAGCTTGGAAGGCTAAAGTTCTACCATTGAACTACACCCGCAAATAAAAATCGGGATGACACGATTTGAACATGCGACCCCCTGGTCCCAAACCAGGTGCTCTACCAAGCTGAGCTACATCCCGATACTTATGAAAATAATGGCGCGCCCTGAGAGATTCGAACTCCCGGCCTTTTGATTCGTAGTCAAACGCTCTATCCAGCTGAGCTAAGGGCGCAAAATATTGGAGCGGACGACGGGAATCGAACCCGCGACCCTCGCCTTGGCAAGGCGATGCTCTACCGCTGAGCCACGTCCGCTTATAAAGGATGCGCGTGGAGGGACTTGAACCCCCACGTCAAAGACGCTAGATCCTAAGTCTAGTGCGTCTGCCAATTCCGCCACACGCGCATATGATGGTGAGTCATGAAGGGCTCGAACCTTCGACACCCTGATTAAAAGTCAGGTGCTCTACCAACTGAGCTAATGACTCAAACTAAAAACTAAATGGCTGGGGATATAGGATTTGAACCTATGCATGACGGAGTCAAAGTCCGTTGCCTTACCGCTTGGCTAATCCCCATTAAGTTAAATGGTGGAGGCTGAGGGGATCGAACCCCCGACCCTCTGCTTGTAAGGCAGATGCTCTCCCAGCTGAGCTAAGCCTCCATCCTATGACCCGTAGGGGATACTCTCACTTCATTCGAGACTGCGAAGCAGTTGCTAACGAAGTTAATCCTCCGACGAACCTTTGGGATTCTCATCCCTTTTTTAAGCTAATAAATATAGCTATGACCCGTAGGGGATTCGAACCCCTGTTACCTCCGTGAAAGGGAGGTGTCTTAACCCCTTGACCAACGGGCCCCATTTCCAAAGCTCTCAACCGGGATCGAACCGGTGACCTCATCCTTACCATGGATGCACTCTACCTACTGAGCTATGAGAGCAAATGGCTCCCCGAACAGGGCTCGAACCTGTGACAACTCGATTAACAGTCGAGTGCTCTACCAACTGAGCTATCAGGGAATAATATGCATTTGCAGGGCAAATGCAATTCATCATACAACGTTAACATGCAGAGCCTGTTTTCTATGTAGGATGAAAGAGTTCGCTTGGCGGCGTCCTACTCTCCCAGGACCCTGCGGTCCAAGTACCATCGGCGCTAGAGGGCTTAACGGTCGTGTTCGGGATGGGTACGTGTGGAACCCCTCCGCCATCGCCACCAAACGCATAGCTTAGCCTTACATTTCAGAGTTTATTCTCTGAAAACTAGATCCGAAACGAAATTTGCGATGTATCACCTGCATATCTTGGATAAGCCCTCGACCGATTAGTACTGGTCAGCTCCATGCATTGCTGCACTTCCACCCCCAGCCTATCTACCTCGTCGTCTTCAAGGGGTCTTACATACTGGGAAATCTCATCTTGAGGGGGGCTTCACGCTTAGATGCTTTCAGCGCTTATCCCTTCCGTACATAGCTACCCAGCGGTGCTCCTGGCGGAACAACTGGTACACCAGCGGTACGTCCATCCCGGTCCTCTCGTACTAAGGACAGCTCCTCTCAAATTTCCTACGCCCACGACAGATAGGGACCGAACTGTCTCACGACGTTCTGAACCCAGCTCGCGTACCGCTTTAATGGGCGAACAGCCCAACCCTTGGGACCTACTTCAGCCCCAGGATGCGATGAGCCGACATCGAGGTGCCAAACCTCCCCGTCGATGTGGACTCTTGGGGGAGATAAGCCTGTTATCCCCAGGGTAGCTTTTATCCGTTGAGCGATGGCCCTTCCATGCGGTACCACCGGATCACTAAGCCCGACTTTCGTCCCTGCTCGACTTGTAGGTCTCGCAGTCAAGCTCCCTTATGCCTTTGCACTCTTCGAATGATTTCCAACCATTCTGAGGGAACCTTTGGGCGCCTCCGTTACTCTTTAGGAGGCGACCGCCCCAGTCAAACTGCCCACCTGACACTGTCCCCGCACCGGATTACGGTACCAGGTTAGAACCTAGATACGATCAGGGTGGTATCCCAACGGTGCCTCCACGCAAGCTGGCGCTCACGTTTCAAAGGCTCCCACCTATCCTGTACAGATCGTACCCAAATTCAATATCAAGCTGCAGTAAAGCTCCATGGGGTCTTTCCGTCTTGTCGCGGGTAACCTGCATCTTCACAGGTATTAAAATTTCACCGGATCTCTCGTTGAGACAGCGCCCAAGTCGTTACGCCATTCGTGCGGGTCAGAATTTACCTGACAAGGAATTTCGCTACCTTAGGACCGTTATAGTTACGGCCGCCGTTTACTGGGGCTTCGGTTCACAGCTTCGGATTGCTCCTAACCGCTCCCCTTAACCTTCCAGCACCGGGCAGGCGTCAGCCCGTATACTTCGCCTTACGGCTTCGCACAGACCTGTGTTTTTGCTAAACAGTCGCTTGGGCCTTTTCACTGCGGCCCCCTCGTGCTATTCACACTACCGGGGCACCCCTTCTCCCGAAGTTACGGGGTCATTTTGCCGAGTTCCTTAACGAGAGTTCTTCCGCGCGCCTTAGAATTCTCTTCTCGCCTACCTGTGTCGGTTTGCGGTACGGGCACCATCACCTGGCTAGAGGCTTTTCTTGGCAGTGTGAGATCATGACCTTCGCTACTCTAATTTTCGCTCCCCATCACAGCCCAGCCTTACGATGTGCGGATTTGCCTACACATCAGCCTCACTGCTTAGACGGACATCCATCAGTCCGCGTCACTACCCTGCTGCGTCCCCCCATTGCTCATAACGGCTTACGGTGGTACAGGAATTTCGACCTGTTGTCCTTCGACTACGCCTTTCGGCCTCGCCTTAGGTCCCGACTTACCCTGAGCGGACGAGCCTTCCTCAGGAACCCTTAGGCTTTCGGCGGATCAGATTCTCACTGATCTTTTCGTTACTCATACCGGCATTCTCACTTGTATAATGTCCAGCGCTCCTTACGGTACACCTTCAACCCTTATACAACGCTCCCCTACCCCTGATGCAAAGCATCAAGCCATAGCTTCGGTGGTGTGTTTAGCCCCGTTACATTTTCGGCGCAGAGTCACTCGACCAGTGAGCTATTACGCACTCTTTCAATGGTGGCTGCTTCTAAGCCAACATCCTGGTTGTCTGTGCAACTCCACATCCTTTCCCACTTAACACACACTTGGGGACCTTAGCTGATGGTCTGGGCTGTTTCCCTTTTGACAATGGATCTTAGCACTCACTGTCTGACTCCCGGAAGTAAGTCTATGGCATTCGGAGTTTGACTGAGCTTGGTAACCCTTGCGGGCCCCGCACCCAATCAGTGCTCTACCTCCACGACTCTGTTTTCCGAGGCTAGCCCTAAAGCTATTTCGGGGAGAACCAGCTATCTCCGAGTTCGATTGGAATTTCTCCGCTACCCCCACCTCATCCCCGCATTTTTCAACATGCGTGGGTTCGGGCCTCCAGTGCGTGTTACCGCACCTTCACCCTGGACAGGGGTAGATCACCCGGTTTCGGGTCTACGTCCACGTACTAAGTCGCCCTATTCAGACTCGCTTTCGCTGCGGCTCCGGCTCTTCACCTTAACCTTGCACGGGAACGTAACTCGCCGGTTCATTCTACAAAAGGCACGCCATCACCCCTAAAACGGGCTCTGACTTTTTGTAAGCACACGGTTTCAGGTTCTATTTCACTCCCCTTCCGGGGTGCTTTTCACCTTTCCCTCACGGTACTGCTTCACTATCGGTCGCTAGGAAGTATTTAGCCTTGGCAGATGGTCCTGCCGGATTCATACGGGGTTTCACGTGCCCCGCACTACTCGGGATCCGTCTCGGAGGGAACCAACTTTCAACTACAGGGCTTTTACCTTCTTTGGCGGGCCTTTCCAGACCTCTTCACTTAACCGGTTCCTTTGTAACTCCATGTGAGACGTCCCACAACCCCAAAGAGCAAGCTCTCTGGTTTGGGCTTCTCCGCGTTCGCTCGCCGCTACTGACGGAATCACTATTGTTTTCTCTTCCTCAAGGTACTTAGATGTTTCAGTTCCCTTGGTATGCCTCTGCACAACCTATGTATTCAGTTGTGAGTAACTGGAAATTACCCCAGCTGGGTTTCCCCATTCGGACACCCCCGGATCAAAGCTTGCTTACAGCTCCCCGAGGCAGTTTCGTTGTTCGCCACGTCCTTCATCGGCTCCTAGCGCCTAGGCATCCTCCGTGTGCTCTTAGTAGCTTAACCATAATTGCTCCGGTTTCGACTGCTCGCTTCCCTTGTTTTGCTTACGCAAAGCCAAAAATCGCTCCCATCCGATACCATCGCAATGCAGTTTTCACTATTTATTGAAACTTGTTTAACACAAGTTCAGCTTAAAAAGGAATGTTCTAAATCGCAAAAATTCGTTTCGATATCTAGTTTTCAAAGAACAAGCTTGTAAAATCTTGTTGGTGGAGCCAAGCGGGATCGAACCGCTGACCTCCTGCTTGCAAGGCAGGCGCTCTCCCAGCTGAGCTATGGCCCCATATTAGATTTTAAGGTATACATGGTGGGCCCTGGTGGACTCGAACCACCGGCCTCACCCTTATCAGAGGTGCGCTCTAACCAACTGAGCTAAGGGCCCACATTATATATCATATTGAAACCCGTAATGGGTTTACGCTTGGCGGCGTTCTACTCTCCCAGGACCCTGCGGTCCAAGTACCATCGACGCTGAAGGGCTTAACGGTCGTGTTCGGGATGGGAACGTGTGGAACCCCTTCGCTATCGCCACCAAACGTTTGAGAGTTTGAGCTCTCAAAACTGAGCAACGAGTGAGTAACTAGCCGACCTGGCTAGATTTTGTATTTGAATGTTTCCACTCGGGAAACGATTCTCCATAGAAAGGAGGTGATCCAGCCGCACCTTCCGATACGGCTACCTTGTTACGACTTCACCCCAATCATCTATCCCACCTTCGGCGGCTGGCTCCTTGCGGTTACCCCACCGACTTCGGGTGTTATAAACTCTCGTGGTGTGACGGGCGGTGTGTACAAGACCCGGGAACGTATTCACCGCGGCATGCTGATCCGCGATTACTAGCAATTCCGACTTCATGCAGGCGAGTTGCAGCCTGCAATCCGAACTGAGACCGGCTTTTTAGGATTCGTTCCACCTCGCGGTTTCACTGCCCGTTGTACCGGCCATTGTAGTACGTGTGTAGCCCAGGTCATAAGGGGCATGATGATTTGACGTCATCCCCACCTTCCTCCGGTTTGTCACCGGCAGTCACCTTAGAGTGCCCACCCGAAGTGCTGGCAACTAAGATCAAGGGTTGCGCTCGTTGCGGGACTTAACCCAACATCTCACGACACGAGCTGACGACAACCATGCACCACCTGTCTCCTCTGTCCCGAAGGAAAGGTACATCTCTGTACCGGTCAGAGGGATGTCAAGACCTGGTAAGGTTCTTCGCGTTGCTTCGAATTAAACCACATACTCCACTGCTTGTGCGGGTCCCCGTCAATTCCTTTGAGTTTCAGTCTTGCGACCGTACTCCCCAGGCGGAGTGCTTAATGTGTTAACTTCGGCACCAAGGGTATCGAAACCCCTAACACCTAGCACTCATCGTTTACGGCGTGGACTACCAGGGTATCTAATCCTGTTTGCTCCCCACGCTTTCGCGCCTCAGCGTCAGTTACAGCCCAGAGAGTCGCCTTCGCCACTGGTGTTCCTCCACATATCTACGCATTTCACCGCTACACGTGGAATTCCACTCTCCTCTTCTGCACTCAAGTCACCCAGTTTCCAGTGCGATCCGGGGTTGAGCCCCGGGATTAAACACCAGACTTAAATGACCGCCTGCGCGCGCTTTACGCCCAATAATTCCGGACAACGCTTGCCCCCTACGTATTACCGCGGCTGCTGGCACGTAGTTAGCCGGGGCTTTCTTCTCAGGTACCGTCACCTTGAGAGCAGTTACTCTCCCAAGCGTTCTTCCCTGGCAACAGAGCTTTACGATCCGAAAACCTTCATCACTCACGCGGCATTGCTCCGTCAGGCTTTCGCCCATTGCGGAAGATTCCCTACTGCTGCCTCCCGTAGGAGTCTGGGCCGTGTCTCAGTCCCAGTGTGGCCGATCACCCTCTCAGGTCGGCTACGCATCGTCGCCTTGGTGAGCCGTTACCCCACCAACTAGCTAATGCGCCGCAGGCCCATCCCCAAGTGACAGATTGCTCCGTCTTTCCAGTTTTCTTCAGGAGAAGAAAACAACTATTCGGTATTAGCTACCGTTTCCGGTAGTTGTCCCAAGCTTGAGGGCAGGTTGCCTACGTGTTACTCACCCGTCCGCCGCTAACTATCGAAGAAGCAAGCTTCTCTTCAAGTCCGCTCGACTTGCATGTATTAGGCATGCCGCCAGCGTTCGTCCTGAGCCAGGATCAAACTCTCCAATAAAGTATTGAAAAGAGCGATATGCTCATTTTGAAACTGACGAGATTAAAAATCTCATTTATGCTTCGAAATCATACCGTCCGAAGACGTGTACCGATTTCTCAGCGTCGATCTTGCAAGCAAGATCGTTACTCACTCGTTGTTCAGTTTTCAAAGATCAAACATTCAATTTGTTTCGGTTTTTCATGTCACCGTATTTTCAGCGGCGACTTTTATAATATATCATGTTTAAGTTTACTTTGCAAGCACTTTTTTCGATTTAATTTTCATCGCTTTATTCCAGCGCTTGTTCCGGTTAACTTTTCCTTAAAAAAGGAACGAAAATTAATTTATCATATTGAACAAAAAAGGTCAACCCTTTTTCGACAAATTGCTTCATATCCCTTTTCAAAGCTGGTTCAATCTATTCGTAATTCATAATGTATGAGGTACAGCGCTGGCTTTACTTTACGGGCCGCACCTCTCTTATATTGGTGAACTTCAATTATTCCACTGACCGCAGCATTAGGGCTTCGACTTTTTTAATTTACCGCCTCTAGCATATTTGGATAACTCTTTAGGTGGCGCAAAGCGTGCATACATACGGAACACAGTCTTGTAGCGACTCGCAATGGCGTATTTAATTTCTTGATCGAGACGGTTGTCACTTAGGTCGAACAACATTTCATCGAGCTCTTTGCGCAATACATAATCCAGTTCCTTGCATTCCTTCTCGTTAAACAGCATACCAAGCATTAGAGTTCTCCTTTTTCTGCATATGGATAATGGCGTGTCCCCTTGTATGTCATATTCGAGCCCCTTTAATTCAGGCTATATATCGGACAGCGCCGGTTTTAGTAGCAAACCTAGGATCATCTTTGTTTGTCCTTTTGCGGTTGCTACTGAAACCCGTTTTATTGTTATGGTCAACTTTCTGAAAATTTATGAATGTCATCCCATACAAATTTATCCTCGCACTAGGCTGTAGGTAAGTGTACTTTCGATAATCGCTGCAACAAGAAGCAAAATAACAATCCAGAAGGATGCAGTTACCGTTGTGCGCATAAACGTACTCCACTGGCTGCTAATCGTATTTCGTTTGCCCCCGCCAAATTGAATAAGGCTTTTGAGAACCAGCCCACCGAATCTTAGACCAAAGGCACAAGCGATAATAATGACCGGAATTTCAATAATGCCATGTGGAAGAAGTCCTTTTACAACAATATCAAAGAAGCTGGCCCCATAGTTCATTGTGGTGTGTACCAGAAAACCGATAACCATTCCGTTAATCAACAGGAAAACGACTGGCAGAATGCCAAAGAAGATACCGGCATAGATTACGAGTACACTTTTGATCGCATTATTGAAAAAGATAAAGAGGAAGAAGTTCCATTGCACATTGCTCCCCTGCTCCAGCCTTTCACTAATCTCCCGGAGTCCCCCAATTTGGTTCAACAATATATCCTCAAGTGGTCCTGTACTCACCCATCCCGTGCCTATTCCAATAACAAACAATACGATCGACCAGATTAATGCACCACGAATGGAACTTAACGCTCTAAGAAATGTACTGAATTTTAACATAATATCCTCCTGTGAAACCAAGATGTTGGACAAACAAACGTCTGATACGAATAACTGCGAGGTACGAGCATACATTGGAGAGTAAACAAGCATTTCTTATGGGAGAGGGGCGCTTATTGAAATGAACTCGTTCTATGTATTTAGCGGCAAAAAGATCAAACGTTTCCTGATTGTGCTGGTTGCTGCCGTCTTTGCTATCGGGATTATTTATCTGGAGAGCGGCAATATTTCTGTATTCTCGGAGGACGCACCATCCGCCGTATACAGCGTTCCAACCGATAAGAAGGTTATTGCACTCACCTTTGACATTAGCTGGGGAGATAAAAGGACAGAGCCTATTCTGAAGGTTCTCCAAGATAATAAAGTGCAGAAGGCTACTTTCTTCTTGTCCTCCCCCTGGAGTAAGACACACCCCGAGATTGTAACAGCCATCAAAGACGCAGGATACGAGATTGGCAGCCATGGCCACAGACATGATAACTACAGCAGTCTGACTGAAGAGGAAATCCGCAAGGAAATTTTGACAGCTCATAGTATTTTAACCGATTTAACGGGAAAAGAACCGAAGTTGCTACGTCTGCCTAATGGAGACTTTGACAAACGTGTTCTCCAGGTAGCCAGCAGTCTAAATTACCAAGTTGTCCAATGGGACACTGATTCGCAGGATTGGAAGAACCCTGGTGTACAGACCATCGTTGATCGTGTTGTCAGCAAGGCACATCCGGGTGATATCGTGCTGCTGCACGCCAGTGATTCCTCGAAACAAACGCATGAAGCCTTACCCGTCATTATCGACAAGTTAAAAAATCAAGGGTATGAATTCGTGACGGTTTCCGAGCTGCTCAACCATTCAAGTGTCAAAGGTACGGAAGTTCGTGATCAGGCCAGCGCACAGTAAACGAACACAGTAATGCGGCCGTGGCCGTTGCTGCAACTGTATAATAACCTTCAGGACATTTCATGGCAAAAAGGCACTGAAGCGCCATAAATGAAAAGAGCTAACCAGGTTAGCTCTTTTTGGCGTTTTTTTGTAAGATAAATTGCTACGCATGGCTTTCTTGTATCTGCTCGTTTTTTCGACTCACCCGCTGCTCCACCGACCCATCTACCAGCCTGTGCAATATCAGCATTTGGTATGCATTACAGATTAACAAAGGAACCACAATAAAGATGGTAGCCGCATTCACATCAATTCGCAACACACCGATCGTCTCTACTACAGTAACAGCCACCATGAAAAAGAGTGTAGGCACCAGCGCCGAAATATGTGTCTGCTTCACCTTTACGTAAGCGGTAACAATTCCAGCTGCCAAAATAATGATTCCAAGCACAATATCGGATAGGCGTTCTCTTTCCCCACCGACGAACAACCGTAAAAACATGACATCAAGCAAAGCCAAAACCGTTAGAACAATCTGTACAATTTGCCAACTGCGTTTCGAAAATACACCTTTGCCCATATAGTTCAATATCAAGTATGCGAAAAAACCCATTTGCGAATACACGCTAATCATAATACCGGAACCAAACAAGATGAGGAGATAAATTAAAAAATCGGTCATTCCATTCGTTTTTTCTCCATTAACCAACATCATAATTAGACCCGTCACTAATGATCCTGCAGCCCCAATAAGCAAAGCTGACCAAAATAGGAAAAACCATTTACGTAAATTCAAATGTTTTCCACCCCCGAGAGTTTATTTTACCAACCTTCACAGCAAAAAACCATCATCATTCAACATATTTAGCGGTTTCCCATCACATACTACATCCAGTATCTAATCAAGGAGGGGTTGTGCACATGAAACGGCCTTTGTGGCAGTTATGCTGTGTCGTACTTGGACTTTCCGTCATGCTCGCCGGCTGTGGCTCAGATCAGAATTACTCGCCTCCTCAGGGCGGTTATAAAGAGATGAAAACGATGGTCGTGGATATTCTCAAAAGCGACGAAGGCAAAAAAGCGGTCGAGGAAGCTCTCACTGGACAAAGTTCTTCTGGTGGTGGTGGCGGTGGTTCTGGACAAAGTGGTGCTTCAGGCGGTGGATCTGGAACAGTGGGTATGAAAATGTTAATGCCTATGCAATCTTCAGAACAAATACGTATAGCTGTAAAAGATACCCTCACGGCTCCTGAATACCAGAAGGAATTCGAGAAAATTATGACGGATCCACAGTTTGCAGGTGAATTCGCCAAAGTAATCAACTCCCAAAGCAAGCAACTGCATATGCAATTAATCAAAGATCCAACGTATCAAAAATCCATTGGCGATGTGATGAAGTCTCCGGAAGTATCCAAGATGTTCATGGACATGACCAAAACGCCAGAATATCGTAAACAAACGATGACCGTTATGCAGGAAGTCATGCAAAATCCTTTGTTCCGGATGGAAGTGCTGACTTTGCTTAAAAAAGTAGTCCAGGATGAGCTTCAACCCAAAACAGAACAAGGCGGGAAACAGGAAGGCCAAAGCAAAGACAGCAGCGGAGATGGCGGAGGCGGCGGCGGTAGTAGTGATGGCAACAGTGGTGGCGACGGAAGTAATGGTTGATCATAAGAAGCATAGAATCATTTAATGTTAAAGTTATCATGTTGAAAAAAGCCCGCATCCATTGGATGTGGGCCATTTTATATTTTACGTTATTAGAAAAATTAAAACTTGGCATCAATAGACTGGGCCACCTCATCGTAGATCGCACCGATGCTTGACTCTGCTTTATACACGGATGGCGAAAAATCAGGCTCCGAGATATGATTATCCGGCGCTCCCAATGGAATCTGTGCTAACAGCTCTGTATGAAGGCTCTCGGCAAGAGTACCACCACCGCCCCGACCAAATACATAATCTTTTTCGCCGCATTTGCTGCATTCATAATAAGCCATGTTCTCTACGACGCCCAGCAGCTCATGTTCCGTCTGAATGGCCATGGCGCCAGCACGTGCAGCTACAAAAGCAGCGGTTGCATGCGGTGTTGTTACGATGATTTCTTTGCTGTGTGGCAGCATCTGATGTACGTCTAGTGCGACGTCCCCCGTACCCGGAGGCAGATCAAGCAGCATATAATCCAGCTCTCCCCAATTTACATCGGTAAAGAATTGGCGCAGCATCCGCCCCAACATGGGTCCACGCCAAATGACCGGGTTATTCTCCCGAATAAAAAATCCCATCGACATGACTTTTACGCCGAAACGCTCAACAGGTTGGATAACTCCGTCCTCAACGACCGGATATTCCTCAATGCCCATCATATCAGGTACACTGAAGCCATATATATCTGCATCAATCAGACCAACCTTCTTGCCTTGGCGTGCCAGAGCGGCAGCCAAATTAACGGTTACCGTCGATTTACCGACGCCACCTTTACCACTAGCCACAGCAATAAAACGAACACCGGATTCAGGACTTAACAGCTCATGCCCGTCCAGCCCTGCTGCATGGCCTTTGACAAGCACTTCGTCCTGATTGTCCTCCTCATCCGCTTGTCCTATGTTCAGGCTCTCACGCTCATGCTCAGACGCTGCACGCAGACGAATATGTACATCATTCACTCCGTGTTGGGACAGCAGGTTGCGCGCGGCATCGCTTAGAGCAGTTGTATCCTCTGTGCGGTTCTCCAGCGTCACCATAGTTAGAGCAACATGATTTTCTTTAACC
Source organism: Paenibacillus sp. 11B (assembly GCF_030487755.1). NCBI lineage: Bacteria > Bacillati > Bacillota > Bacilli > Caryophanales > Paenibacillaceae > Paenibacillus > Paenibacillus sp. 11B. The sequence continues at coordinate 245,250 of NZ_JAUKNS010000004.1, forward strand.
ATGACATCACGGACCCACTGCAGTTCTGTCAAACTTACGCCCAATTGCGGTTCCTGCAATGGCTGCAATAGTTCATGTATCTGTTCTTTTGATAACATCAGACAGCACCTCAGCTTTATCTATTGGCATGTAATTAGGTATGCTGAACCAATTATATCATTACCTTTCTCATTGTGACTAACTTTTAGGACGTTCTCCTGAGGAATAACGGAGAATTCCGTTGTAGATGGATGCGGCCACTTTGCGCTGATAGGATTCATCTGCAAGCAGACGCGCCTCTTCAGGGTGAGAAAGGAAACCTACCTCCACAAGTGCCGAGGGAATTTTTAGTGCCTGGAGCAAATAAACGGTATTGACCGTTTTCGCAATTCGATCTGTATTTTCCAGATTACGAATCATTTCTTGCTGAAGCAGGTTGGCTAATCCTTCATTATCGGGATGATTGGGTGTATAAAAAACTTGTGCACCACTCCAGCGGTTCGAAGGAACACTGTTCATATGAATGCTGATAAAGAGATCCGCCTGTTTGTCCTCGATTCTTCTTACTCGTTGTTTCAGATCCTCCGTCTTGCGTTTGGAGTATCCTTTGGTATCTGAAGCTGCCAGATCGGTGTCTATCTCTCGGGTCATCACAACTAAGGCTCCTGCTTGCTGCAGATAATCTCGTACGTACAACGCAATCGATAAATTGATATCTTTCTCAATGACTCCCTGCTTACTTACTGCTCCCCCATCCGGGCCACCATGTCCTGCATCAATGGCTATGACTTTACCTGCTAATGGCAACCCCCAGTAACCGGACATTTTGGAGGACGGCAGCTCATACGTGACCACTGCCACAAACATGGCAAGCAAACAGAGGCTTAACATGACCCTCTTCATGGTGCGTAACCTGATCCAGACCACAAAGTGCTTCTTCCCCATATTTTTACGCATAAAAAAACCACCTCGTCCCTATAAATGATTCTAATCATCTATATGGGACAAGATGGACAAATATACCGTTAGGAGCGGACTTGCTCAGCCATTCCTTCAATCAGCACCTCAGCTACCTCAGGGCGTGTAAATTCAGGTGGAGGGCATTGGCCATCTCGCAGCAAGCCACGTACTTTGGTGCCAGACAGAGCCATGTGGTGTTCTTTATCATGCGGGCAGGTTTTGCTTGATGCCATGTTGCCACATTTGGTACAGAAAAAACTATGTTCGAAGAACAACGGCGTGATACCCAGTTCTTCTGGTGTGAAGTTAGTAAAGATCTCCTGCGCTTCATACGTTCCGTAGTAATCACCCACACCTGCATGGTCGCGGCCTACGATAAAGTGAGTACAACCATAATTTTTTCGTACCATCGCGTGGAAAATGGCCTCTCTTGGACCAGCATACCGCATAGCCGCCGGGAATACACCGAGGAAAGCACGATCAGCTGGATAATAGTTCTCCAGCAAAACCAGATAGCTCTTCATACGTACATCAGCAGGTACGTCATCTGACTTCGTTTCGCCTACAAGCGGGTTTAAGAACAGAGCGTCCACAATCTCCATTGCACTCTTCTGAATGTACTCATGGGCACGATGGACCGGATTACGTGTCTGAAAACCGACAACCGTCTTCCAGCCCTTATCTTGGAACGTTTTCCGTGTCTCAGCGGGATCAAAGTAAAACTGTTCGAACTGGGCAGGTTTGGGGCGATTCAGCACTTGAATTGGACCTCCTACATACGTTGCAGGTCGTTCCAGCAGTTTTTTCACGCCCGGGTGCTCTGGGTCATCCGTCTTGAAGACACGACGTGCTTCTTCACCCTGATCTACCTGGTATAAGCTCTTCACTTCCAACAATCCATAGGTTACCCCATCATCATCACCAATGAGTGCCACCGTCTCACCAATCTGGAGCGATGCAGCCTGTTGCTCGCCTACAGCCAGGGTAATAGGAATACTCCAGACTGTTCCATCAGCAAGACGCATACGAGATATAACCGAAAGATAGTCTTCTTCAGTCATAAAGCCTTGAAGCGGGGAGAACGCACCCACGCCGATCAGATCCAAATCCGAAATTGTCCAGCTGTTAATACGTAAAGAGGACAATTTCTCACTCTCTCGTAATAATTGTTCCCGTTCTTCTCCTTGTACGACACGCTGAATCAGCGTACCTCCATGAGGCAGAATCGAAGTCATCTTGTCAGCTCCCTGTTCTCCATTTTTTTATATCATTAAGAGTGAATTCAATGCTTTATCCAAACTTACTCTGAACTGAATTATTTATGAAGACCACATTCTGTTTTATCATTCCCAGACCAGCGTCCCGCACGTGGATCTTCTCCAGGCATAACCTGACGTGTGCAATATTCGCAACCGATACTCGGGTAATTCTGATCATGCAGTGGATTGTATACGACATTATTGGCACGAATATAGTCCCATACATCCTCTGAAGTCCAATGTGCAATCGGGTTGAACTTCATAAGTCCAAACTTAGCATCATATTCTACCTTTTTGGAATTTGCACGCGTCGGTGCTTGATCTCTCCGAATACCGGTAATCCAAGCATCGTATTGGGATAAGATACGGGTCAGTGGTTCAACCTTCCGAATATTACAACAAGCATTCGGATCCGACTTCCACAATTGTTCTCCATGTTTAGCTGCCTGCTCTTCAGGAGTGATTTTTGGTGCAACACGTACAAAATCAAGATTGTACTTCTCTTTCATTTTGTCACGAGTTTCGTATGTTTCCTTAAAATGAAAATCGGTATCCAGATAAAAAATATCTGTGGATGGGCTGATCTTCTGGAGCATATCTACAAGTACCACATCCTCCGCACCGAAGCTGCATGCAAAAGTGATATTTGGAAACGTCTCAATAGCATAACGAATAATATCCTCTGGACTTGCGTTTTCCAACTCTTCAGCTTTCGTCCGTGCAAGTTCTTCTTTCTCCAACAAGTTCATGTCTGCATTTCCCCCATTCTGCATTTCAACAATCACTAAAGCCGACTAATCTAATATGAATTATGTATAGTATAAATCTTTCATGGTGGATGTCAATGCCTGCCATATGGTAAAATACATCAGTTTTAGCCCAATTTTTTGTTGTTCTTTTTGAAAATAATTTGGTGTTGATTATCCTTTAAAATGATTAGCAGATAAAATCATCCATCTGTAATCTCATCATATCTCACCTCATCTTAGTCATTCATGATTGAAAAACGTTGCCACTGCTGGATTTATCGTCACAAGTGAATCATTCGAAGTATAGAACAACTCTATAGATCCTTGGGGATATCAAAGGGAAAGGTGAATTTATTAATGAAATAGATAATGGATCTTATTCATCAATTGTAAGGGACCTTTATCAAAACCATAAGAAATACTGATGAAAATAGGGGATGAAAAATGATTAATTACAAACATGGTGAAGTCTAAATTCAAGAAATAGGTTAATGAATGTCGGAGAATTGCATTTGCTGAAGGGTTTGATTGGAGGAAGAAGGAATGCAATTCGCAGTCCGTCATAATGAGCTGAGATGATGAGATGGGGTGGTTCTAATTCATTGGATTGTAGGGAGATACTTTCACATAGCTACAGAAGAATCTGAAGCTAATCCACAACCTCAGCTGGAGTAAAGAAAGATCATTGTAGCCTAATGGGTTTATAGAATATAAAAAAGCCTTCGGCCGAGGCCAAAGGCTTGTAATGCATATTAACGTTTGGAGAACTGTGGTGCGCGACGTGCGGCTTTGAGACCGTATTTTTTACGCTCTTTCATCCGTGGGTCACGAGTCAGGAATCCTGCTTTTTTCAGGGAAGCACGGTATTCCGGATCTGCTTTCAACAAAGCGCGGGAGATACCGTGACGGATCGCGCCGGCTTGACCGGAGATTCCGCCACCATGAGCGATAACAAGAACATCATAGTTGCTGAGTGTTTCTGTCAGGTTCAGTGGTTGTTTTACGATCAGTTTGAGTGTTTCCAAACCGAAGTATTCATTAATATCACGTTTATTGATGACAATGCGTCCTTCACCCGGTACAAGGCGAACACGAGCTACCGAATGTTTACGACGACCTGTCCCATAGTATTGTACTTGTGCCATGAAACTGTCCTCCTTTTAATTAACCGCGAAGTTCATAAACTTCTGGTTTTTGTGCTGCATGTGGATGCTCAGTGCCTCTGTACGCTTTAAGTCTCAACTTCATTTTCTCGCCCATGCGAGTTTTAGGAAGCATACCGCGAACAGCCAACTCCAACATACGTTCCGGTTTGTTTTTAACCATCTCTTCAGCTGTAGTTACTTTCAAACCACCTGGGTGCATCGAGTGACGGTAGTATTTTTTACCTTGCATTTTTTTACCAGTCAATACAATTTTCTCTGCATTGATGATAACAACGAAATCGCCAGTGTCCACATGTGGAGTGAATTGTGGCTTATGTTTGCCGCGGATCAAAGCAGCTGCTTCGCTCGCCAAACGTCCGAGCGTTTTGCCTTCGGCATCAATGATGTGCCATTGGCGCTCAACTTCGTTAGGCTTCGCCATGTACGTGGTACGCATGAAAAGTTCCTCCTTAAAATGTTCAACATCATTATATTCATTTATCTTCGTTCATTAAGTGATAACTTTTAGGTGTTGATGGATAGTTCTTTCGTTGTGACCCTCTTAATTGGGGCTGTGGGAAAGCCATTAAGAAAACACAACTTTTATATTACATGATAGGAGCTTAAATCGCAAGTGTTAATTAAGCATTTCACTTCGCAAATTTAATCTTTTCTGTATTCGAGGTCCCAGAGCATTAAACCGCAGCTAACTGCAGTAGGTCCTGCAGCAGAACGATTACAAGCAGCAATCATATTCGGTACATCAGAGGCTTTCCTTTTGCCCTCTCCGATCTCCAGCAAGGTACCTACAATAATACGAACCATATGCTGCAAAAAGCCGTTACCACTCACATAGATGTGAATGACACCCTGATCGCGCGGATGGTCCCTACACATTGAACGGTCCACTTCTATCCATGCATCGTATACCGAACGTACATGATTCTCTTTCTGAGACTTGCGTGAAGCAAAGGAGGTGAAATCGTACGTACCAATAAAATGACGCAACCCCTCCTGCATTGCCACAATGTCCAGCTTGGCATGATGATGATATTGCAGCCTCCGGTTGAATACATCCGGGAATTGATTCGCATTGACGGTGTACCGATACGTTTTCTTTTTCGCTGCATAGCGAGAATGAAAATCGTGTGGTACTTCAGCCGCATCAATAACGATAATATCCGAAGGTAATCTGGAGTTGAGCGCAATACACCATCGTTCAATCGGGATCTGGGATTCCGTAGGGAAATTGAAGATCTGTCTGCGAGCGTGGACGCCAGCATCCGTTCTGCCTGATCCCGTAATTTTAACCTTCTCACCGGTCAAAGCACGAATGGCATCTTCAAGATGGTCCTGGATGGTGTTCCCTCCCGGCTGAACCTGAAAGCCGTAATAGGCAGTGCCATCATAAGTTAACGTCATACATAAGTTGCGCATCATTACCACACCTTTGTTCCATACTATACATGTGCCTATCCCGAACAGCAAAAGAAGCCCCTTTCGGAGCTTCTACTACAGCACGAATTCCGAAATGAAGAGAAAAAAAGGGTTAATCCAGAATCAGTGATTCTGTCCCCTTTCCTCATCTCATCTGTTTTACGCGCGGTCAACCAGTTCCAAGTAAACCATAGGCGCAGCGTCACCACGACGAGGTCCCAGTTTAAGGATACGAGTGTACCCACCTGGACGCTCAGCGTAACGACCGGACAATTCGCTAAACAGTTTTTGGATTGCATCTTGCTCACCATCGATTGTTTCGCGGCGAACATAAGCTGCCACTTGGCGACGGGCATGAAGATCTCCCTTTTTCGCTTTAGTGATCAGTTTTTCAGCAATAGAGCGAACCTCTTTTGCTTTCGCTTCAGTTGTCTGAATGCGTTCGTATAAGAACAGGTCGGTTACCAGGTCACGGAACAAAGCTTTACGTGCGCTGGAATTACGGCCCAACTTTTGGTATGCCATTGTTTTCCCTCCTTCACTTCAAGCACTCGGCTGTCTATTCTTCTGTACGGAGTCCCAAACCGAGTTCCTCAAGCTTCTCTTGAACTTCTTCCAAAGACTTGCGTCCGAGGTTACGGACTTTCATCATGTCTTCTTCCGTTTTCGTGGTCAGCTCTTGCACGGTATTAATACCAGCACGTTTGAGGCAGTTGTAGGAACGAACAGAGAGATCCAGCTCTTCGATCGTCATTTCGAGTACTTTTTCTTTTTTGTCTTCTTCTTTTTCGACCATGATCTCTGCGTCTTTCGCTTCGTCTGTAAGACCCACGAAGAGCATCAAGTGCTCGGTCAAAATTTTAGCGCCAAGGCTTACAGCCTCTTCAGGACGAATACTTCCGTCAGTCCAAACTTCCAACGTGAGCTTGTCATAGTTGGTTACTTGGCCGACACGCGTATTTTCCACAGCGTAGTTAACGCGGCTGATCGGGGTGAAGATGGAATCGACTGGGATGACGCCGATCGGCTGGTCATCGCGTTTATTCCGATCTGCCTGGACGTAGCCGCGACCGCGATTGGCAAAAATACGCATGTGAAGTCTCGAACCTGGTCCGAGCGTAGCAATGTGCAAATCCGGGTTAAGGATCTCCACATCGGAGTCAGCACGGATATCTCCCGCCGTAATTGCTCCTTCGCCTTCAGCATCAATCTCGAGCACTTTCTCCTCGTCAGAGTGAATTTTGAGCGACAAAGCTTTCAGGTTAAGAATAACCTCCGTTACATCTTCCATAACGCCAGGAACTGTAGCAAATTCATGCAGAACGCCATCGATTTGAACCGAAGACACTGCCGCACCCGGCAGTGAGGAGAGCAAGATACGACGAAGCGAGTTTCCAAGCGTCGTACCGTATCCGCGCTCCAGCGGTTCTACTACGAATTTCCCATAGGTGCCATCATCGTTGACGTCTACCGTCTCAATTTTCGGCTTTTCGATTTCAATCACTGCAATACCCCTCCTTCAAAACGTCGGTCCTCTATGAAACATTTACCTTCTCTTGCGAAAACATGTAGTAGTATGCCTAAACAACCATTATTAGCAGATTGTGCCGGAAATATACCACACGCAGGGGCAAATCTCATTAGACACGACGACGTTTTGGAGGACGGCATCCGTTATGCGGGACTGGAGTTACGTCTTTGATCAGGTTAACTTCAAGACCAGCAGCTTGCAAAGAGCGGATCGCTGCTTCACGGCCTGCGCCTGGTCCTTTAACCATAACCTCAACGGCTTTCATCCCATGTTCCATTGCAGCTTTGGCAGCAGTCTCAGCAGCCATTTGTGCAGCAAACGGAGTCGATTTACGGGAACCTCTGAATCCGAGGCCGCCGGAGCTTGCCCACGAAATTGCGTTTCCGTGAGGGTCCGTAATGGTAACGATAGTGTTATTGAACGTGGAGCGGATATGTGCCACGCCAGATTCAATATTTTTACGGTCACGACGTTTAGTACGTACGACTTTTTTCGGTTTAGCCATTTTCTCTTATCCCCCCTTATTATTTCTTCTTGTTCGCTACAGTACGACGAGGACCTTTACGAGTACGAGCATTCGTTTTCGTACGTTGTCCACGAACAGGCAGACCACGACGATGACGAACTCCACGGTAACAACCGATCTCCGTCAAACGTTTAATATTCAAAGAGATTTCACGACGCAGGTCACCTTCTACTTTGACCTCTTTGTCGATACTTTCCCGCAATTTGCTGACTTCATCTTCCGTCAAATCACGGACACGAGTGTCCTTGTTGATGCCTGTTGTGCTCAGAATTTTCTGGGAAGTCGTTTTACCGATTCCGAAAATATAAGTCAAGGCGATCTCAACGCGCTTATCACGTGGCAAATCCACACCAGCTATACGTGCCATTTTACGCTACACCCCCTTCTTTAACCTTGTTTTTGTTTGTGTTTCGGATTTTCACAGATAACCATAACATTCCCTTTGCGGCGAATGACTTTGCATTTTTCGCAAATCGGCTTGACCGAAGGTCTTACCTTCATGTGAATTACCTCCTCAAAGTTTTGCTTAGCAAAACCCTCTTCGTAAGCATTGACCTTGTTTTACTATTGTAAAACCGGCTTCGAAGCTTTCGCAAGTTTTGCCGGGCAAAACCCGCTTCATAAGCTTCACAGTTCATTGCAACTGTCTACTACTATTTACGGTAAGTTATACGACCTTTTGTCAAATCATAAGGTGATAACTGAACAACCACTTTGTCTCCAGTCAGGATACGGATAAAGTGCATCCGCAACTTGCCGGAAACGTGAGCGAGAATTTGATGACCGTTCTCAAGCTCAACCTTGAACGTTGCATTCGGTAGCGGCTCGAGAACCGTACCTTCCACTTCAATGACATCTTCCTTGGCCATTAGTCAGTCTCCTTTCTCTTCAGCTTGAATGTTGGTGGATTCCAGAAACGAATGAACCGCATAGCGGAGCTTTCCGTTTGTCACCCGACCACTCTCGTTTAAACTGTTTACGACCTCGCTGCTAATCATCGGCTGGAGCTCAAGATGAAGAATATTCTTCTTCTTGGGTTGATCAAACTTACGTTTGTCCCCATCCGCAATATATACGAACTTACTGTCCGCTATAGCAACAATTACTGCGGCTTGGTCCGCATTGCGGCCTTTACGGATCTTCACAAGTTGACCGAGCTGCGGATTAGACTGATTGTTCATGCCTTATCACCTACGCATTCAGTTTTGTGAAAATTTCCATGCCTTCCGGTGTAACTGCTACGGTGTGTTCAAAGTGGGCGCATAACGATCCATCAACAGTGACGACAGTCCAGTTATCTTCCAACGTTTTCACATACCGTCTACCTGCGTTAACCATCGGCTCTATGGCCAGCACCATGCCCGCTTTAAGCCGTGGTCCCCGATCAGGAAGACCATAGTTCGGAATCTGTGGTTCTTCGTGCAGATTCGCTCCTATGCCATGACCGACATATTCACGTACTACCGAGAACCCTTCATCTTCAATATATTTCTGAATCGCATGAGATATTGTAAACAAGCGAACGTCCGGTTTTACCAGCGCCAGACCTGCGTATAACGAAGCCTCGGTAACGTCCAGAAGACGACGGGCTTCTTCGGAAATACGGCCGACTGGATAAGTCCAGGCGGAATCTCCGTGATAACCCTGGTACTGCGCGCCAATGTCAAACGTAACGATATCGCCCTCGTTCAACTTTCGTTTGCCGGGAAATCCATGCACCAACTCTTCATTCACTGAAGCGCACACACTGGCAGGGAAACCGTTATAACCTTTGAAAGACGGCACAGCTCCTTGACTGCGGATGTATTGATCGGCCATATGGTCAAGTTCTCCAGTCGTAATACCGGGAGCGATATGCTCTGCCAAGAGACGATGCGTTTCCGCAACAATTCTCCCCGCTTCCCTCATCAAGCCCAGTTCCGTTTCGGACTTACCAATGATCATTCAATTAACCTCGCAGCAGGGACACGATTTCATGAGAAACTTGATCGATATCCTGCTCTCCGTCCATTTGACGAAGAAGGCCTTTGTTCTCATAAAATGTGAGGAGTGGTGCTGTTTTGTTGATATATTCGTCGAGACGTGTGCCTACGCTCTCTTCATTATCATCAGAGCGCTGGTACAAGTCACCGCCGCATTTATCACAAATACCTTCCTGCTTGGGCGGATTGAACACGACATGATAAGTGGCGCCACAGTTCTTACAAATGCGACGACCCGTCAAACGGGCCAGCAATTTGTTGCGGTCCACTTTCAGGTTGATTACATGATCGAGACCTGAGTTCAGTCGATCCAGAATGCCATCGAGCGCTTCTGCTTGAGACAGGGTTCTTGGAAATCCATCCAAGAGGAATCCTTCTCTGCAATCAGGCTGCTGCAAACGTTCTTCAACGATGCCAATGGTTACATCATCTGGTACGAGCAATCCTTGATCCATATATTCCTTGGCTTTCAGGCCAATGGGAGTTCCCTGCTTAATCGCGAGACGAAATGCATCGCCTGTTGAAATGTGGGGAATACCGAACTCTTTCACAATGACGTCTGCTTGCGTTCCTTTTCCTGCCCCCGGAGGGCCCATGAATAGGATGTTCACGTTATGTCACTCCCTCCAAGACTACCCTACATCAACAAACAGCACAATAGGTGCCGGCAAGTAAATCTTAGCTTGACCGGTACCTATTGCCTATTTATTGATAAAACCTTTGTAGTGGCGTTTGATCAATTGGCTTTCGATTTGCTTCATCGTATCCAGCGCAACACCGATAACGATCAGGAGAGAAGTTCCTCCAATTTGCGCGGATTGAGGCAAACCAGAAAGTGCCCCCAAGATTACAGGCAGAACGGAAATTACTGCCAAGAAGATGGCACCTGCCGTTGTCAAACGAGTCATGACACGGGTCAGATATTTCTCGGTTGCTTTACCCGGACGAATGCCTGGGATGTAACCGCCGTTCTTTTTCATGTTGTCAGCCATCTGCTGTGGATTCATCTGTACAAAAGTATAGAAGAATGTGAATCCGAAAATCATCACTACATAGAGTAACATACCCAGAGGTTTGTGAGTAGTGAGATTGGCTCCGATCCACTGTGCCCATGTACGATCAGCCCAGAAGTTTGCGATGATCGATGGGAACATCAACAGAGATGAAGCAAAGATGACAGGGATAACACCTGCTGCATTAATCTTCAGCGGGATATGTGTGTTCTGTCCACCGTACATTTTGTTACCTACGACACGTTTAGCGTACTGTACCGGAATTTTCCGAATCGCCTGCTGAATGTAAATGACACCTATGATAATCAGCACAATAACAATTGCTACGATTACCCCTTTAAGAATGTTCATGAACATTTGATCAGCTTGGATAAAGTCGGATTCGATCGTTTGTTTGATAATATTAGGCACCGTTGATAGGATACCCGCAAAGATCAAGATCGAAATCCCGTTTCCTATGCCCTTCTCGGTGATCTGCTCACCAAGCCACATTAGGAATGAAGTACCGGCCGTAAGTACAATCGCGATCAAGATATAATCTGCAAATGTTGCGTTAGGCACCATTTCTGTATTGTATAAGCGGTTGAATCCGATCGACGTACCAAACGCTTGAATCAATGCCAGACCTACCGTTAAATAACGGGTCAGTTGTGCAGATTTCTTCTTACCTTGTTCACCCTGCTTTGCCCACTCCGCTAGTTTAGGAATAACGTCCATGGAAAGCAGCTGCACTATGATAGACGCAGTGATGTAAGGCACGATCCCGAGCGCAAATATCGAGAACTGAAAGAGCGCTCCACCCGAGAACGTATTGAGAAGTCCAAAAACTTCTTTACCCGCAGAATTTGTCGCTTCGAAAACCTCTTTGTTAACCCCAGGTACTGGAACGAAGGATCCGATGCGGTAAATGATCAGTACAAAAAGGGTAAATAATACCCTTTTGCGCAGATCTTCAACCCGCCAGATATTCTTTAGGGTCTTGAACATTAAATCACCTCGGTTTTACCGCCGGCAGCTTCAATTTTCTCCACCGCAGATTGAGAAAACTTGTTAGCTTTAACAGTCAACTTCACAGTGACTTCACCGTTACCCAGAATTTTGATTCCGGATTTAGCGTTTTTAACTACGCCGTTCGTCATCAAGAATTCTGGAGTTACTTCAGTACCCTCAGCAAAACTGTTCAAGTCTTCAGTATTCACAACTGCGTATTCTTTGCGAGTTGGGTTTACGAAACCGCGTTTTGGCAAGCGACGATACAATGGATTTTGTCCACCTTCGAAGCCTGGACGAACACCACCGCCGGAACGAGAATTTTGTCCTTTGTGACCGCGACCTGATGTTTTACCAGTACCACTACTTGGACCGCGACCAAGACGTTTACGTTCTTTGCGGGATCCAGGAGATGGTGAAAGCTCATGTAACTTCATCGTTCGTTGCACCTCCTTAAAGATTTGTGGGATTAACCCTTTTTTAAACTTCTACTTCTTTAACAGCGACCAAGTGGCTTACTTTGTTAATCATACCACGAATGGCAGGATTGTCGTTTTGAACCACTTTGCTGTTGATTTTGCGCAAGCCCAATGTTTTCACAGTTGTTCTTTGCGTCTCCGGACGTCCGATCAAGCTGCGGACGAGGGTAATTTCTAATTTAGCCATGAGATTCCCTCCTTAACCCAGAAGCTCTTCGACGGATTTGCCGCGCAGTTTTGCCACGTCTTCAGCACGTTTCAAACGGGACAAACCTTCCAAAGTCGCATTGACCATGTTCATGGAATTCGAAGAACCCAGAGATTTTGTCAAAATGTCACCTACACCAGCAAGTTCGAGAACCGCACGTACAGGACCACCAGCGATAACACCAGTACCTTCAGATGCTGGTTTCAACAGGACGCGTCCTGCGCCGAACTTACCTGTTACCAAGTGAGGAATCGAAGTTCCTACGAGTGGAACGTGTACAAGGTTTTTCTTAGCGTCTTCAATACCTTTGCGAATTGCATCAGGTACTTCGCCCGCTTTACCGATACCAGCTCCAACCCAGCCGTTGCCGTCGCCGACTACAACCAGTGCGCTAAAGCTGAAACGGCGTCCGCCTTTTACTACTTTAGCTACGCGATTAATATTTACAACTCTTTCAGACAGTTCCAAAGTATTCGGATCTACACGCAAGTCGTTAACCTCCTTTTTAAAAATATCTTAAAACTCAAGTCCTGCTTCACGAGCCGCTGCAGCCAATGCTGCGATACGACCATGGTACAGATAACCGCTACGGTCAAATACGATGTTTGAAACGCCTTTGTCTTTCGCACGTTTAGCAACGAGTTCGCCAACTTTACGAGCAGATTCAACAGATGCGCCGTTTTGGATGTCGCCGCTCAATTCTTTGTCTACAGTAGACGCGGAAGCGATCGTAACACCAGCTACATCATCGATGATTTGAGCATACATATGTTTACCAGAACGGAATACGTTCAAACGAGGACGTGCTGCCGTTCCTTGGATTTTCTTACGAACACGCAGGTGTCTTTTCAGACGAGCCTTGTTTTTATCTTGTTTCGTAATCATCTCAGGGATTCACTCCTTTCAGGTTACCTCGCTGGCTTCAAACCAGAAGCCACGGGGTATATTAGAAACACAAGAAGCAAGCAAGCCGAAAACCGCGCAAAGGCGGCAAGAAAAATCTTATTTCTTCTTACCGGCTTTACCTTCCTTACGGATGATACGCTCGCCTTCATATTTAATACCTTTACCTTTGTACGGCTCAGGTTCACGAACGGAACGGATTTTAGCAGCGTAAGCACCTACACGCTCTTTATCGATTCCGCGAACGATGATTTTCGTGTTCGAAGGAACTTCGAACTCGATTCCCGCTTCCGGTGTAATTTCAACCGGGTGAGAGTAGCCAACGTTCAGAACGATTTTATCTCCGGATTTGCTTGCACGATATCCGACCCCAACCAGCTCCAGAGATTTTGCGAATCCTTCAGTAACGCCACTCACCATGTTGTTTACAACGCTACGCGTTGTGCCGTGCAAAGAACGGTGAGTTTTGTTATCGGAAGGACGCACAACTGTAATTTCGTTGTTTTCAACCGTTACTTTCATGTCTTTATGAAGTTCACGAGTCAAAGATCCTTTAGGTCCTTTTACCGTAATAACGGTGTTGTCCAGTGTGATGTCCACACCACTTGGTACTGTAATTGGTTTGCGACCAATACGAGACATATGTTGCACCTCCTATCTTGTGACGTTATATTACCAAACGTAGCAGACGACTTCTCCGCCGGATTTCGATTGACGAGCTTCTTTGTCCGTCATGATACCTTTGGATGTCGAGATAATAGCGATACCCAGACCACCAAGTACACGAGGTACTTCGTTGCTTTTCGTGTAAACACGAAGACCAGGTTTACTGATTCTTTTCAGACCAGTAATAACACGCTCGTTATTTTGACCGTATTTCAGGAAAACACGGATAATCCCTTGTTTGTTATCGTCGATAACTTCAGCATCACGGATGAAACCTTCACGCTTCAGGATGTCGGCGATTTGTTTTTTCATTGTCGAAGCAGGCATTTCTACCGTTTCGTGACGAACTGTGTTCGCGTTACGAATACGAGTAAGCATATCTGCAATTGGATCAGACATAGTCATTGTGAGTTAACCTCCTTCCCGTTCAGGACTTTTTACCAGCTTGCTTTTTTCACGCCAGGGATCTGGCCTTTATAAGCTAATTCACGGAAGCAAATTCTGCAAATTTTGAACTTCTGCAGTACCGAATGTGGACGTCCGCAACGCTCACAGCGTGTATAAGCACGTACTTTAAACTTTGGTGTACGTTGTTGTTTAACTTTCATCGAAGTTTTTGCCACTTAGCCTGACACCTCCTAAATAATTTCGGAGAAAAGGGAGTCTTTCCAGACACCCGGAAACGTTATAGTAACATTATTTTACGAAAGGCATTCCCAGTTGCGTGAGCAACTCACGGGACTCTTCGTCTGTTTTCGCCGTTGTAACAATGACAATGTCCATACCGCGGACTTTGTCTACTTTATCATACTCGATCTCTGGGAAGATCAGTTGTTCTTTCAGACCCAGTGTATAGTTACCACGTCCGTCGAAAGCTTTGCTCGATACACCGCGGAAGTCGCGGACACGAGGAAGCGTAACGTTGAGCAATTTATCGAGGAAGAAGTACATGCGCTCGCCGCGTAATGTTACTTTCACACCGATAGGCATGTTCTCACGTAGTTTAAAACCTGCAATAGATTTTTTAGCACGAGTGATTACAGGTTTTTGACCTGCGATCAATTGCAAATCGTTTACTGCGGAATCCAACACTTTGGAGTTTTGGACAGCGTCGCCCACACCCATGTTGATAACGATTTTCTCGATTTTCGGCACTTGCATTACCGTTGTATAGTTAAACTTCTGCATCAAAGCAGGAGCAATTTCGTTCAGGTAACGTTCTTTCATTCTTGCTGCCATGAATCATAGACCTCCTTTCTCATTCGGTTCAATTAGTCGATAATTTCTCCGGAACGTTTAGCAACGCGCACTTTCTTTCCGTTATCCAACACTTTGTAACCTACACGGGTTACTTTTCCGCTCTTTGGATCGATGTGCATTACGTTGGAAACGTGAATCGGAGCTTCCTTCTCGATAATGCCGCCTTGCGGATTTTGCTGGTTAGGCTTCTGGTGTTTTTTAATCATGTTAACACCTTCCACAAGGACACGGTTCTCACGAGGATAAGCAGCGATGACACGGCCTTTTTTACCTTTGTCTTTACCGCTGATCACCATAACTGTATCTTCTTTTTTAACATGAAGTTTATTGTTATGGGATTCCAGAACTTTTTTCACTCTTGGCATTTCGTACACCTCCTGTTTCTAACATCACGAGATTAAGCTTTAGATAACTTCTGGGGCCAAGGAAACGATTTTCATGAAGTCTTTCTCGCGGAGTTCACGAGCAACAGGTCCGAAAATACGTGTTCCACGTGGGCTTCTGTCGTCTTTTACAACAACCGCTGCATTTTCATCAAAACCGATGTAGGAACCGTCTTTACGACGTACAGAACGTTTCGTACGAACGACAACCGCTCTAACTACATCACCTTTTTTGACAACGCCGCCTGGTGTTGCTTGTTTTACAGAACAAACGATCAGATCACCGATTTGAGCTGTACGACGTCCCGTACCGCCGAGTACGCGGATACACATCAGTTCCTTCGCACCGGAGTTGTCAGCCACAGTCAAACGTGTAAATGGTTGAATCATTTAGTATTCCTCCTTTCAGCTATGCTGCTGATGCATTAGATGATAATCGCTTTTTCTACGACTTCAGTAAGTCTCCAGCGTTTATCTTTCGAAAGCGGACGAGTCTCCATGATTTTCACAGTGTCACCGATTTTCGCAGTGTTTTCTTCGTCATGCGCTTTGAATTTTTTAGTAACCTTGATACGTTTATGGTACAAGTCGTGTTTTTTGTAAGTTTCTACAGCAACAACGATCGTTTTATCCATTTTATCACTGACTACTTTACCTGTTTGCACTTTACGTGCGTTACGTTCTTCGCTCATTGTTGGCCTCCTTCCTGATTACGGACGGATTAGACATCCGATCCCTAATTAACCGATTCCCAATTCTCTTTCACGGATAATGGTTTTAGCACGAGCTATTTCTTTCCGCACATCACGGATTCGAGTCGGGTTATCCAGCTGACCGGTAGCGAGTTGAAAGCGGAGGTTAAAGAGTTCTTCTTTAAATCCGGCAATCTTTTGCTCGATTTCAGCAGAGGTTAGGTTGCGAAATTCACTAGCTTTCATTTGCTTCACCACCCAATTCTTCACGTTTCACAAACTTCGTTTTGATTGGCAGTTTGTGAGCGGCAAGACGCATTGCTTCGCGTGCAACATCCTCCGGTACACCAGCAAGTTCAAACATGATCTTACCTGGTTTCACAACTGCAACCCATTTTTCTACGTTACCTTTACCGCTACCCATCCGAACCTCGAGAGGCTTTTGAGTGATTGGTTTGTCTGGAAAAATTTTGATCCAAACTTTACCACCACGTTTGATGTAACGAGTCATCGCAATACGAGCCGCTTCGATTTGACGGTTCGTAATCCAAGCCGGTTCCGTAGCTTGCAGACCATACTCGCCAAAGTTCAGCGTAGTTCCGCCTTTAGCTTGGCCCTTCATATGTCCACGTTGTTGCTTACGGTGTTTTACACGTTTTGGTACCAACATGATTAGTTGCCTCCTTCCTTAGCAGCCTGTTTCTTAGCCGTAGGAAGAACCTCTCCACGATAGATCCATACTTTTACGCCGATACGGCCGTAAGTAGTATGAGCCTCTGCTGTACCGTAGTCGATGTCGGCACGAAGCGTGTGCAGTGGAACAGTTCCTTCGCTGTAGCCTTCCGAACGTGCGATCTCAGCACCGCCAAGACGTCCGCCCACTTGAGTTTTAATACCTTTTGCACCAGAGCGCATTGTTCTTTGAATAGCTTGTTTCAGAGCACGACGGAAAGAAACACGACGTTCCAATTGTTGTGCAATGCTTTCAGCTACCAGGATCGCGTCCAGGTCTTGGTTCTTAATTTCAGAAATGTTGATGTGTACTTTTTTACCGCCTGCGATTTTCGTAATTTGATTACGAAGATTTTCAACTTCCGAACCACCCTTACCGATAACCATACCTGGTTTCGCAGTGTGAATCGTTACGTTTACGCGGTTAGCCGCTCTCTCGATTTCAACACGAGACATAGCGGAGTCTTTCAATTTATTTTTCAGGAATTCACGAATTTTCACGTCTTCCATCAAAAGATCGCCGAAGTCTTTACCTGCATACCACTTAGATTCCCAGTCACGGATAATTCCGACACGGAGTCCGACTGGATTTACCTTTTGGCCCACACATTTCCCCTCCTTCTACTTTTCAGATACCACCAAAGTGATGTGGCTAGTACGTTTGTTAATACGACTTGCACGTCCCATTGCACGAGGGCGGAAACGTTTCATTGTCGGTCCTTGGTTCACGTAAGCTTGCGAAATGACCAAGTTATTAACATCCAAAGAATAGTTATGTTCCGCATTTGCAATCGCGGAGTTAAGCAACTTCTCAACAATCGGAGAAGCGGATTTCGGAGTGTGACGGAGAATGGCAACCGCCTCACCTACTTGCTTGCCGCGAATCAAGTCAACAACGAGTTGAACTTTACGAGGAGCAATCCGGATAAACTTAGCATGTGCTTTTGCTTCCATTGTGTAACCTCCTCTCAAACATTAAAGATGTTCATTTATCTTCTTGTTTTCTTATCATCATCAGTATGGCCTTTGTACGTACGGGTTGGAGCGAACTCACCCAGTTTGTGTCCGACCATGTCCTCAGTTACGTATACTGGTACGTGTTTACGACCGTCATATACGCCAAATGTGTGTCCGATGAATTGCGGGAAAATTGTAGAACGACGGGACCAGGTTTTAATAACGAGTTTCTTACCGGATGCTTCCATCTCTTCTACTTTTTTCAGCATGTAGCCATCAATGAATGGCCCTTTTTTCAAACTGCGACCCATGTGGAGATCCTCCCTTCAAACGTAGCTATTATGCATCCGCAGATGCCTCACGAAGTTATGCACAGTGTGTATTACTTCGTGCGGCGGCGAATGATGTATTTATCAGAAGCTTTATTTTTCTTACGCGTTTTGTAACCAAGAGTAGGTTTACCCCATGGTGACATTGGCGATTTACGTCCGATTGGAGCACGACCTTCACCACCACCGTGTGGGTGATCGTTAGGGTTCATTACTACACCACGAACTTCAGGACGTTTACCCAACCAACGGCTACGACCGGCTTTACCGATTTTGATAAGCTCGTGGTCTTGGTTACCAACAGATCCAATTGTTGCGCGGCAAACTTTCAAAATACGACGAACTTCTCCGGAAGAGAGACGAACTGAAACGTATTTTTCTTCTTTACCAAGCAATTGAGCTTCTGTACCAGCAGCACGAACCAATTGTCCGCCTTTACCTGGTTTCAACTCGATGTTGTGGATAACAGTACCTACTGGAATATTTTCGAGTGGCAATGCGTTTCCGATTTTGATGTCTGATTCAGGTCCGGAGAATACTTGATCTCCAACTTTCAAACCTTTAGGAGCGATGATATAACGTTTTTCACCATCAGCATAGTGAATCAGAGCGATGTTAGATGTACGGTTCGGGTCATACTCAATCGTAGCAACGCGGCCCGGTATTCCATCTTTAGTACGTTTGAAGTCAATGATACGGTATTTACGTTTGTGTCCACCACCATGGTGACGAACTGTAATTTTACCTTGGTTGTTGCGGCCTGCTTGTTTGCTCAATGGGGCCAACAACGATTTCTCCGGCTGATCTGTGGTGATTTCCTCAAATGTAGAAACGGACATGTTCCGTCTTGCCGGGGAAGTTGGTTTATACTTTTTGATTGGCACTGGGTTTCCCTCCTTACTTCAAAAATTCAATTATACAGTTTCAAAGAACTCAAGCGTTTTGCTGTCTTGTGTCAGCGTTACAAACGCTTTTTTCCATTCGCTAGTATATCCGGAATAACGTCCGTACCGTTTTGGCTTAGCTGGAACACGAAGCGTGTTCACGTTTTTCACTTTTACGTTGAAAATAGCTTCCACGGCTTTCTTGATCTCGGTTTTGTTTGCACGGATATCGACTTCAAATACATATTTCAAGTCATTCATCATGTCAGCAGTACGTTCCGTAATAATCGGACGTTTTACAATATCACGAGGATCCTTCATTACGCGAGCACCTCCTCTACCTTCTGAACTGCTTCTTTCGTAATGATCAGTTTGTCGTGCGAAAGCACGTCAAGAACATTAATGCCGTCAGCAGCTACGAATTTCACGCCTGGAATATTCCGTGCGGAAAGAGCTACATTATCATCATAGCTAGGAGCTACGATCAAAGCCTTACGTCCCACTTTGAGGTTACTCAAGATGGCTGCGAATTCTTTAGTTTTAGGCGTGCTCAACGTGAGAGCGTCCAAAACGATAATGTCATTGTCAAGCACTTTGGATGAAAGGGCTGATTTGATCGCCAAACGGCGAACTTTCTTAGGCAGTTTATACGCATAGCTCCGTGGTGTTGGACCAAATACGATACCGCCGCCTTTCCATTGTGGTGAACGAATTGAACCTTGACGAGCGCGACCTGTACCTTTTTGTTTCCAAGGCTTACGTCCACCGCCACGTACTTCAGAACGTCCTTTTACTTTGTGGGTACCTTGACGAAGGGAAGCGCGTTGCATAAGAACTGCATCGTACAGAACGTGTTGGTTCGGCTCAATTCCGAAAACCGCATCGTTCAATTCAACTTCGCCTACTTGGCTACCATCTACATTGTAAACTGATACTTTTGGCATTTTGTGTTCCTCCTTTCTTCAGTGGTTATTTTTTCACCGTTTCTTTAACTTTAATGAGACTGTTTTTCGGTCCAGGAATGGAACCTTTCACGAGCAACACGTTACGCTCAGCGTCTACTTTAACTACTTCAAGACGTTGGATTGTAACAGTATCATGTCCCATGTGTCCTGGCAGGCGTTTGCCTTTAGGAACGCGGTTAGCTTGGATCGAACCCATTGAACCCGGGCCACGGTGGTAACGCGAACCGTGTGACATAGGTCCAGTGCTTTGTCCCCAACGTTTGATAACGCCGGCAAAACCTTTACCTTTAGAAACACCCGTTACGTCAACGAATTCGCCTTCAGCGAAAATGTCAGCTTTCAGTTCTTGGCCAACTTCATATTCTGCGATGTTGATACCGCGAACTTCACGAACGTAGCGCTTAGGGGCAGTGTTCGCTTTTTTAGCGTGACCTGCTTCTGGCTTGTTAGCATTTTTCTCTTTCTTATCGGAGTAACCGATTTGAATTGCTTCGTAGCCATCGTTCTCAATGTCTTTCTTTTGCAAAACAACACAAGGGCCTGCTTCGATAACCGTTACTGGAACGACGTTACCTTCAGGAGTAAATACTTGAGTCATTCCGAGTTTTTTTCCTAAGATTGCTTTCATGTTGACACCTCTTTTCCTTTATACATGGTCTTTGTTGTAGCTTATATTACAATTTAATTTCGATATCTACACCGGACGGCAGATCCAAGCGCATCAAGGCATCCACAGTTTGTGGAGTCGGGTTAACGATGTCGATCAAACGTTTATGTGTACGTTGTTCGAATTGTTCCCGAGAATCCTTGTACTTGTGCACCGCACGAAGAATAGTAATGATTTGTTTTTCAGTAGGAAGCGGAATCGGACCGGATACACCAGCACCCGAACGTTTTGCTGTTTCAACAATTTTCTCCGCGGATTGATCAAGAATTCTGTGGTCGTAAGCTTTCAAACGAATACGAATTTTTTGCTTTGCCATTTTAGTCCCTCCTTCTATCGCCCAATTTTTTATCGGACATACTCCGTGAAAATTTTCTAGCCACTGTCCCATGGCAAAGGGGCCGGGTGTGCCAGTAACCTCTCACATCATCGCAACGTCACAGAACAACATTCATTATTATATAGAAAAGATGGGCGTATTGCAAGCATAATTAAGAAAAACATTTAAACTAATCTTTTCGAGTGAAATGAATTTGTTTAATGTGCTGTTTTCCTACTCTATACTAGCTGCCTTAACCAATCTTTCTTTACAATTCCGAATGAAAGTTTAAACCTGATGACGCAGGTTCCGAATCATTTACATAATAAAAGAGTTCTCTATCCGATGTCGGATAAAGAACTCTTCCGAAGCTTCGTTACAATACAATGTTACTCGTTCCAGTACACTGTTGCATATGCTTACTCAGCGTTAAGCTGAATTATTTTTGGATGCTTGCGACGGAACCGGCACCTACTGTACGTCCGCCTTCACGAATGGAGAACTTAGTTCCTTCTTCAATCGCGATTGGGGAGATCAAGGAAACAGTAACAGTGATGTTATCACCAGGCATTACCATTTCAGTACCTTCAGGCAAGTTAATGATGCCTGTTACGTCAGTTGTACGGAAGTAGAACTGTGGACGGTAACCAGTGAAGAAAGGTTTGTGACGTCCGCCCTCTTCTTTAGTCAGAACGTAGATTTGAGCTGTGAATTCTGTGTGAGGCTTAACAGAACCCGGTTTTGCCAAAACTTGTCCACGCTCGATTTGAGTACGATCAACACCACGCAGCAATGCGCCGATGTTGTCACCCGCTTGAGCGGAATCCAGCAATTTACGGAACATCTCAACGCCCGTAACTACGGATTTTTTAGTTTCTTCAGTAATACCAACGATTTCGATCTCTTCGCCGACTTTAACAGTACCACGCTCTACACGACCTGTAGCAACAGTACCACGACCAGTGATAGAGAATACGTCCTCGACAGGCATCAAGAAAGGTTTGTCAGTTTGACGCTCAGGCAGTGGGATGTACGTATCGATTTCTTTGAACATCTCAACGATTTTTTGAGCCCACTCACCATCAGGGTTTTGCAGAGCTTCACGAGCGGATCCACGAGTGATTGGAGTATCATCACCTGGGAACTCATATTCGTTAAGAAGGTCGCGAACTTCCATCTCAACCAATTCCAACAACTCTTCGTCTTCAACCATATCACATTTGTTCAAGAATACAACAATGTAAGGTACGCCTACTTGACGGGAGAGCAGGATGTGCTCACGAGTTTGTGGCATTGGGCCATCAGCTGCGGATACTACCAAGATAGCTCCGTCCATTTGTGCCGCGCCAGTGATCATGTTTTTAACATAGTCGGCGTGACCTGGGCAGTCTACGTGAGCGTAGTGACGAGTATCAGTTTCGTACTCAACGTGTGATGTAGAAATTGTGATACCGCGTTCGCGCTCTTCTGGAGCTTTATCGATTTGATCGAATGCGATTGCTGCACCACCGTAAGTTTTGGACAATACAGTTGTGATTGCAGCAGTCAGAGTTGTTTTACCATGGTCGACGTGACCGATAGTACCAATGTTAACGTGGGGTTTATTACGTTCGTATTTAGCCTTTGCCATTTGAACGTGGCCTCCTTAAAATTATAATTTTATGTTTTCACTAAATGAAGTGCAAAGAATACATGACTCTTATGCACTTTCATCCAATGAGAGAAAACTACTCGGTTCCTTTTGTTTTAGCAACAATCTCTTCAGCGATGCTCTTAGGAACTTCTTCATAGTGAGAGAGCTCCATGGAGAATACGCCGCGTCCTTGAGTACCGGAACGAAGAGTTGTAGAGTATCCGAACATTTCAGACAAAGGTACTTTAGCACGGATGATTTGGGCTCCACTACGGGAATCCATACCTTCGATGCGGCCACGACGGGAGTTAAGCATACCCATAACGTCACCCATATACTCTTCTGGAACGGTTACTTCTACTTTCATGATTGGCTCAAGCAGAACCGGCTTACATTTGTCTTTCGCAGCTTTCAGCGCCATCGATCCGGCAATTTTAAATGCCATCTCGTTGGAATCGACATCATGGTAAGATCCGTCTACGATTGTAGCCTTAACGTCAACAAGCGGGAAGCCTGCGATAACGCCGTTTTTCATTTGCTCTTCGATACCTGCAAGAGCTGGTTGAATGTATTCTCTTGGAACAGAACCACCGACAACCTTACTTTCGAACTGGCTGCCTGTACCCGCCTCGAGAGGTTCGAACTCAACCCATACGTGACCGTATTGACCACGACCACCGGATTGACGAACGAATTTACCTTCAACGCGCGCTGGTGCACGGAATGTTTCACGGTAAGCTACTTGTGGTTTACCCACAGTAGTTTCAACCTTGAACTCACGACGCATACGGTCGATGATGATATCAAGGTGAAGCTCACCCATACCTGCCAAGATTGTTTGGCCTGTTTCTTCGTCAGTATGAGCACGAAGAGTTGGATCCTCTTCTGTCAACTTACCGAGAGCAACACCCATTTTATCTTGGTCAGCTTTGGTTTTAGGTTCAACGGCGATTTCGATAACCGGATCAGGGAAGTTCATTGACTCCAGGATAACCGGGTTTTTCTCATCACACAGTGTATCACCTGTACCTGTATCTTTCAAACCTACGGCAGCTGCAATGTCACCGGAGTAAACTTCAGTGATCTCTTGACGGCTGTTCGCGTGCATTTGAAGGATACGACCGATACGCTCACGTTTGTTTTTAGTTGCGTTCAATACGTAAGATCCGGATTGAAGAACACCGGAGTAAACGCGGAAGAATGTCAATTTACCAACGTAAGGGTCAGTCATGATTTTGAAGGCCAATGCGGAGAAAGGCTCTTCATCGGATGACTTACGAATTGCTTCAGTTCCATCTTCAAGATGACCCGTGATAGATGGAACATCTGTTGGAGCCGGCAAGTAGTCGATAACAGCATCCAACATCAGTTGAACACCTTTGTTACGATACGAGGATCCACAGATAACCGGGAAGATCTTAACATCAACTACACCTTTACGGAGGGCAGCTTTGATCTCATCAATAGTGATTTCTTCGCCTTCCAGGTATTTCATTGTCAAATCTTCGTCGAGTTCAGCAACACGCTCAACCAATTCGTTACGGAGTTCTGCAACTTGATCAGCAAATTCCGCAGGAATTTCAGTTTCTTCGATATCTTGTCCCAGGTCATCTTTGTACATATGAGCCTTTTGTGCAACGATATCAATGATACCTTTGAAATCATTTTCAGCACCGATTGGAAGTTGAATCGCAACTGCGTTCGCTTGAAGGCGATCACGCATGTCAGAGACAACGTTCAGGAAGTCAGCACCGATGATATCCATTTTGTTTACATAAGCGATACGAGGTACGCCGTACTTATCAGCCTGTCTCCATACGGTTTCGGACTGAGGCTCAACGCCTTCTTTCGCACTGAATACACCAACTGCTCCGTCCAATACACGAAGGGAACGTTCAACTTCAACAGTGAAGTCAACGTGTCCCGGGGTATCAATGATGTTAACGCGGTGGCCTTTCCAAGCAGCGGTAGTCGCAGCGGAAGTAATCGTAATTCCGCGCTCCTGTTCCTGTTCCATCCAGTCCATTGTCGCAGCGCCTTCGTGTACTTCACCGATTTTGTGCGTACGTCCTGTGTAGAACAAGATCCGCTCAGTTGTCGTGGTTTTACCCGCATCAATATGAGCCATGATCCCGATATTACGTGTATTTTTCAAGGAGAACTCTCTTGCCATGAAATGGGTCTCCCTTCAAAATTGAAGTTATTATTGTGAACCGAATCCTACCAACGGTAGTGAGCAAACGCTTTGTTCGCTTCAGCCATTTTGTGCGTATCTTCACGTTTTTTAACGGAAGCGCCTGTGTTGTTGGAAGCGTCGATGATCTCAGCCGCCAAACGCTCTTCCATTGTTTTCTCACCGCGGTTGCGGGAGTAGTTCACGAGCCAACGTAATCCCAAAGCAGTACGTCTCTCTGGTTTTACCTCGATTGGTACTTGGTAGTTGGCACCGCCGACACGGCGAGCTTTAACTTCCAGGACTGGCATGATATTCTTGATTGCTGCTTCAAATACTTCCATCGGGTCATTACCCGTACGTTCTTGAATCAACTTAAACGCATTATACAGAATGCTTTGAGCAACACCGCGTTTTCCGTCGAGCATGATGCGGTTGATCAAACGAGTAACCAGCTTGCTGCTGTATACCGGATCTGGCAACACGTCTCTTTTCGTAACTGGACCTTTGCGTGGCATGGATATCCCCCTTTCTTTCTTCATGAGCACATCCTACACCTCCTGGGATTAACCCAGAAGATATTCAGGACTGCTACTTATAATATTTTAGGCTTTTTTAGCTTTTGGACGTTTAGCACCGTATTTCGAACGAGCTTGCATACGGTTGTTCACGCCTGCAGTATCAAGAGCTCCGCGAACGATGTGATAACGAACCCCTGCAAGGTCTTTAACTTTACCTCCACGGATCAACACAACACTGTGCTCTTGAAGGTTATGTCCGATACCCGGGATATAAGCAGTTACCTCGAGACGGTTCGTCAAACGAACACGGGCATACTTACGAAGTGCAGAGTTTGGTTTACGTGGAGTCATTGTACCTACACGAGTGCAGACACCACGTTTTTGTGGGGCACTGATGTTAGTTGATTCACGTTTCAAAGCATTGAACCCTTTTTGCAAAGCTGGTGATTTGGACTTTTCAACTTTAGCTTGACGTCCTTTACGTACCAGTTGGTTAATAGTTGGCATGTGATTGCCACCCCCTTCCTCAATTGTTCATGTTTCTTTATAAACCTCTTATGCTAAGTCCACAGACCCAGGCGGTTCATAAAAAGACAAATGAAAAGTTTTTGCCTTGGAGAATCCCTAAAAGTTCTCGGACAAAAACGTTCCTTACCGTATCATTTTACGACAGCAGCCATTGCTGCTCCTACTCCAATCCCGCAAGCTTTGCCGAGATTTTTCATTGTGTCCACTTTCGTGCACTTCACATTGTGTTGTTCACACAAGGCAATGATTTTGGAAGTAAGCTGCGGATCACAATCTTCAGCCACATAAACTTCAGAAGCCATACCTGTCTGAACCATCCGCGTGGTCTGTTTGGTACCTATTTTGACATGAGCATCTTGCAGACCTTTTTCATTAGACATTGTTCATTCCTCCGAATAGGACCAAATACAATCAGCTACTCACGCACCTTTGATATATTAGCATCTAGCGTAAGCAATGTCAATGCTAATCCTAAAACATTTTATTTAAAAGTTTTGCCACACCGGGAAACATCCTTCTGTACGAAACAGCCGTCGCCTCCCGGCGTACAAAACTCTAGTTCAACCTAATGGTAACGATGAATCTAGTTGAATATCTTAATCAACCGAAACTGGTTCAAGTTCTTCTACTGAAGATTGACCATCTTCCGGCTCAGCAAATTTGATGCTGCGGTAACGGTGCATACCTGTACCTGCAGGAATCAATTTACCGATGATTACATTCTCTTTCAGACCGAGCAACTGATCGACTTTACCTTTGATCGCTGCATCTGTCAGTACACGTGTAGTCTCTTGGAACGAAGCCGCCGAGAGGAAGGAGTCTGTTTCCAGGGATGCTTTCGTAATACCGAGCAGGATTGGTTTCGCAACCGCAGGCTCTTTATCACTCAGAATCGCTGTCTTGTTAGCTCTTTCGTACTCATGCGTATCCACGAACGATCCTGGCAACAACGTAGTGTCCCCTGCATCGACGATACGGATTTTACGCAACATTTGACGGATCATAACTTCAACGTGTTTGTCATTGATTTCTACGCCTTGGTTACGGTATACGCGTTGTACTTCCTGCAAAATGTAGTTCTGCACGCCACGTACGCCTTTAATGCGCAGCATTTCTTTTGGATCGATAGAACCATCTGTCAACTCGTCGCCTGCTTCAATTTCCATGCCTTCGCTAACGCGTACACGGGAACCGTAGGTAACAGAGTAAACTTTGGATTCTGCTTCACCTTGAATTTCAATTTCGCGACGATCTTTCGCTTCGCGAATTTCTTTGACAACACCGTCAATCTCACTGATTGTTGCTTGACCCTTAGGATTACGAGCCTCAAACAACTCCTGGATACGCGGCAAACCTTGCGTAATATCGTCTCCGGCTACACCACCGGTGTGGAATGTACGCATTGTCAGCTGTGTTCCTGGCTCACCAATGGATTGTGCTGCAATAATACCAACTGCTTCACCGATCTCCACGTGTTTACCAGTCGCCAAGTTGCGACCATAACACTTCTTGCAGACACCGTGACGGGCACGGCAGCTAAGTACGGAGCGGATTTGCAGTTTGGTTACGCCAGCTTTGATGATTGCTTCAGCTTTATCAGAGTCAATCAGCTCATTGCGGTGTGCAATAATTTCTTTTGTTTCCGGATGACGAACAGTCTCGAAGCAGTATCTGCCTTCAATACGGTCGTAGAGATCCTCAATAACCTCTTTACCATCCTGGATACGACTTACCG
The DNA here is from genome assembly GCF_030487755.1 of Paenibacillus sp. 11B. Taxonomy (NCBI): domain Bacteria; kingdom Bacillati; phylum Bacillota; class Bacilli; order Caryophanales; family Paenibacillaceae; genus Paenibacillus; species Paenibacillus sp. 11B. Next base: position 272,852 of record NZ_JAUKNS010000004.1, read on the forward strand.
TAAAGCCTTTATCAGTACCACAATCATCTTCACGCACGATCACGTCTTGTGCCACGTCTACGAGACGACGAGTCAGGTAACCTGAATCCGCTGTACGCAGGGCCGTATCGGCCAAACCTTTACGGGCACCGTGAGTCGAGATAAAGTACTCGAGTACCGTCAGACCTTCACGGAAGTTCGATTTGATTGGGAGTTCAATGATTCGACCAGACGGGTTGGCCATCAGACCACGCATACCGCCCAATTGGGTAATTTGCGATTTGTTACCCCGTGCTTTAGAGTCAACCATCATCATGATGGAGTTGTAACGATCCATCGATTTCATCAGAATCTCGGTGATATCATCTTTCGATTTCGACCAGATATCAATGATGCGGTCATAGCGCTCCTCGTTCGTAATCAGACCACGACGGTACTGGTTCGTAACGATTTGTGCTTTTTCCTCAGACTGTCTAAGGATTTCAAATTTCTCAGGTGGAACGATAACATCCGACACCGCTACAGTGATACCCGCACGAGTGGAGTATGTGAATCCGAGTTGTTTGATTTTATCCAAAATAACGGCAGTTTCCGTTGTATGATAAATTTCAAAACAACGCGCGATGATAGAACCGAGATATTCTTTACCGACACCACCAGCCAAAGGAGCATTCATGATCGCTTCTCTAAGGTCAGCACCCTTCTCATAAACAAATGAATGCTCTGCAGTACCTTGGTAAAGGTTCGCACGAGTTGCATCATTGATGTAAGGGAAGCTTGCCGGGAAGATCTCATTAAAGATGATTTTGCCGATGGTAGTCAGCAGCATTGCATCTTGTTGCTCTTCGGTAAAGATTGTTTTGCCAAGCGCTCTAACCGGGATGGCTACACGTGCATGCAATCCTGCAGTACCACGTTGGTACGCGGACACAGCTTCGTTAACCGTACGCAAGATCATACCTGTTCCCTTTTCTTCCTTGTTGTCCATGGTCAGGTAGTAAGAACCAAGCACCATATCCTGGGAAGGGGTAACAACCGGTTTACCGTCTTTCGGGTTCAAAATGTTACCTGATGCAAGCATCAAAATACGTGCTTCCGCTTGAGCTTCAGCGGACAATGGAACGTGCACGGCCATTTGGTCACCGTCAAAGTCGGCATTGTATGCCGTACATACGAGCGGGTGAAGACGAATTGCTTTACCTTCAACAAGAATCGGTTCAAATGCTTGAATACCGAGACGGTGAAGCGTAGGGGCACGGTTCAGAAGAACCGGGTGCTCCTTGATGACTTCTTCAAGAACATCCCATACTTCAGGACTTACGCGCTCAACTTTACGTTTAGCGCTCTTGATGTTGTGGGCAAGCCCTTTATTTACAAGTTCTTTCATAACGAAAGGCTTGAACAGTTCAAGTGCCATATCTTTAGGCAGACCACACTGATACATTTTCAGGTAAGGTCCAACTACGATAACGGAACGACCAGAATAGTCAACCCGTTTACCGAGCAAGTTCTGACGGAAACGTCCTTGTTTACCTTTCAGCATGTGGCTGAGAGATTTCAATGGACGGTTACCAGGACCTGTTACAGGGCGTCCACGACGGCCGTTGTCGATTAATGCATCAACAGCTTCCTGCAGCATCCGTTTTTCATTTTGCACGATAATGTCTGGCGCGCCCAAATCAAGCAAACGTTTCAGACGGTTGTTCCGGTTAATTACACGGCGATACAGGTCATTCAGGTCAGACGTTGCAAAACGTCCACCATCCAGCTGTACCATCGGACGAAGTTCCGGCGGGATAACAGGAAGTACATCCATGATCATCCATTCAGGTTTATTACCCGAGTTGCGGAATGCTTCGATTACTTCCAGACGTTTGATAGCACGGTTACGACGTTGTCCTTGAGCAGTGCGGAGCTCTTCCTTAAGGAATTCAAGCTCTTTGTCTATATCAAGGTCTTGAAGCAATTTTTTAACTGCTTCTGCGCCCATACCAGCCTGGAACCCATATCCGTATTTCTCACGGTAGCTGCGGTATTCTTTCTCGGACAACAGCTGTTTTTTCTCCAGTGGAGTTTCTCCTGGATCAGTTACTACATATGATGCAAAATAAATAATCTCCTCGAGAGATCTTGGAGACATATCCAAAGCGAGACCCATGCGGCTCGGAATACCTTTGAAGTACCAGATATGCGATACCGGAGCAGCGAGCTCAATATGGCCCATCCGTTCGCGGCGTACTTTCGCACGTGTGACTTCAACGCCACAGCGATCACAGACAACGCCTTTATAACGGACGCGTTTGTATTTACCGCAATGACATTCCCAGTCTTTTGTAGGGCCAAAAATCTTTTCGCAGAACAGCCCTTCTTTTTCCGGTTTCAACGTACGATAGTTGATCGTTTCCGGTTTTTTCACTTCTCCGCGGGACCAAGAACGAATTTTTTCTGGGGAAGCAAGCCCGATCTTCATGTATTCGAAATTGTTGACGTCCAACAAGGAGCAACCCTCCTTAACCAAGTCCTGTATTCTAGGTTACGCCCCCTCCGGCCGAAGCCGGAGCAAGACGCGAGCCTGATGAAAAGCGCCGGTCATCATGCGCCCGAAGCGGTTACTCCGCTCCGACCTCTGTACCCTCAAGGTTGAGGCTGAGCTTATCGCTCGCAGCGTCATCTTCATCGTCCATTTCTTTCATTTCAATCTCTTGCTCATCTTCGCTCAAAATCTTAACGTCCATACCCAAGCTTTGCAGCTCTTTGATCAATACTTTGAATGACTCAGGAACACCTGGTTCCGGAACATTCTCGCCTTTGACGATGGACTCATATGTTTTCACCCGACCTACAACGTCATCGGACTTAACAGTCAAGATTTCTTGCAGTGTATAGGCCGCACCATAAGCCTCAAGCGCCCATACTTCCATCTCCCCGAAACGTTGTCCACCGAACTGGGCTTTACCACCCAGAGGCTGTTGCGTAACGAGTGAGTAAGGACCTGTGGAACGAGCATGGATTTTATCGTCAACCATGTGCGCCAACTTGATCATGTGCATGACGCCAACAGTAACTTCACGTTCGAACTCTTCTCCCGTACGACCGTCGTACAGAACGGTTTTACCATTCCGCTGCATACCTGCTTCTTCCATCGTATCGAAGACGTCATACTCCTTCGCTCCGTCGAATACAGGAGTAGCTACGTGAATACCGAGCTGCATGGCTGCCATACCCAAGTGAACTTCAAGCACTTGACCGATGTTCATCCGGGAAGGTACGCCCAGCGGGTTAAGAACGATTTGAACTGGTGTACCGTCTGGCAGGAAAGGCATATCTTCTTCCGGCAGGATACGGGCCACGACCCCTTTGTTACCGTGACGTCCGGCCATTTTATCACCCTCGGAAATTTTCCGTTTTTGAGCAATATAGACACGAACGAGCTGGTTAACACCTGGAGGCAGTTCATCACCATTTTCACGGGTGAAGACTTTTACATCGACTACGATACCGTCAGTACCGTGAGGTACACGCAAGGAAGTATCACGTACTTCACGTGCTTTCTCACCAAAGATCGCATGAAGGAGACGCTCTTCTGCAGTCAGTTCTGTTACACCTTTTGGTGTTACTTTACCAACCAGAATGTCACCAGCACTGATTTCTGCACCGATACGGATAATACCGCGCTCATCCAGATTACGCAGCGCTTCTTCCCCAACGTTAGGGATGTCACGCGTGATCTCTTCAGGACCGAGCTTAGTATCACGTGCTTCAGACTCATACTCCTCGATATGGATCGATGTGTAGACATCTTCCTTCACGAGTTTTTCGCTGAGCAGGATCGCATCCTCGTAGTTGTAACCTTCCCAAGTCATGAAAGCAACAACGACGTTACGTCCCAGTGCCAATTCACCCATTTCCGTCGAAGGACCGTCTGCAAGGATGTCGCCAGCTTTGACAACAGCACCTCTTTTGACAATCGGACGTTGGTTAATGCATGTTCCTTGGTTCGAACGCATAAATTTGTGTAATTTATATTTAACGATATCGCCTTTAACTTCTTGACCATCGACTTCTTCAATACGACGCAACCAAATTTCATTCGCAGAAGAACGTTCAATAATCCCGTCATATTTGGAGACAATACATACACCGGAATCTTTCGCGGCTTTATGTTCCATACCTGTTCCGACAAGCGGTGCTTTTGGAATCAAGAGTGGAACGGCCTGCCGCTGCATGTTTGATCCCATGAGCGCACGGTTGGAGTCATCGTTCTCAAGGAACGGAATGAGCGCCGTAGCGACGGATACAACTTGTTTAGGAGATACGTCCATGTAGTCAACGCGTTCACTCGGCATCGTAAGGATGTTATCCGACTGCTTGTTGTAACGTACAATGATCGCTTCTTCTTCAAATGTACTATCTTCATTCAGCTTCGCATTCGCTTGAGCGATTACATAGTTGTCCTCTTCGTCTGCTGTCAAGTAATCGATTTGCTCGGTTACGACACCAGTCTTCGGATCTACCCAGCGATAAGGAGCTTCAATGAAACCATATTCGTTCACACGGGCAAATGTCGACAATGAGTTGATCAAACCAATGTTTGGTCCCTCTGGTGTCTCGATTGGACACATCCGGCCATAGTGGGATGGATGCACGTCACGGACTTCCATGCCGGCACGCTCACGCGTCAAACCACCTGGTCCGAGAGCGGACAGACGGCGTTTATGCGTCAACTCACCCAATGGGTTCGTTTGATCCATAAACTGTGACAATTGGGAGCTACCGAAGAACTCTTTAATGGATGCGATAACAGGACGTATGTTAATCAAAGCCTGAGGCGTGATTACGTTAGCATCCTGAATGGACATTCTCTCACGAACTACACGTTCCATACGGGATAAACCGATACGGAATTGATTTTGCAAGAGTTCACCAACCGAGCGAAGACGACGGTTACCCAGGTGATCGATATCATCTGTGCTTCCGATGCCATGCAAAAGGTTAATGAAGTAACTGATAGATGAAATGATATCAGCTGGTGTAACGTTCTTCACTGATTTATCAATATTAGCATTGGCAATCAGTTTAACGACCTTACCATCCTCAATCGGTGAAAACACATCAATCGTTTGCATCGGGATATCATTGGCATCCAAAACGCCGTTAGCCACATGATATGTGCGGAAACCAACGCTTTTCTCCAGTTGCGGCATGATTTCATCCAACAGACGACGGTCTATCATTTGACCTGCTTCGGCAATGATTTCACCGGTTTCGGTATCCACAAGAGACTCAGCCAAACGTTGGTTGAACAAACGGTTCTTGATGTGCAGCTTTTTGTTGATTTTGTAACGACCCACATTAGCAAGGTCATAACGTTTTGGATCAAAGAAACGAGCGACGAGCAAGCTTTTCGCATTATCAAGCGTTGGCGGCTCGCCCGGACGAAGACGCTCATAAATCTCAATCAGCGCTTTCTCCGTAGAATCCGTATTGTCTTTGTCCAGCGTGTTGCGGATATATTCGTCATTACCGAGCAGATCCAGAATCTCAGCGTCTGTGCCAAAACCAAGTGCACGCAGGAGAACCGTCACCGGTATTTTACGTGTGCGGTCGATCCGGACGTAAACAACATCCTTCGCGTCCATCTCCAGTTCGAGCCAAGCGCCGCGGTTAGGAATAACTGTAGCGGTATACGTTTTTTTGGCGTTTTTATCTACTTTGGTACTGAAGTAAACGCTAGGAGAGCGAACCAACTGGCTGACAATAACCCGTTCCGCACCATTAATAATAAATGTGCCGGTGTCGGTCATCAGCGGGAAATCTCCCATGAATACTTCCTGCTCTTTGACTTCGCCGGTTTCCTTATTAATGAGCCGGACTTTGACCCGAAGCGGTGCTGCATAAGTAACGTCGCGCTCTTTCGCGTCATCTACTGTATACTTCGGTTCACCGAGACTGTAGTCGATAAATTCCAAAATCAAGTTACCTGTAAAATCCTGGATCGGCGAGATATCCTGGAACATTTCGCGCAACCCTTCCTCCAAAAACCAATCGTAAGATTTTTGTTGGATTTCAATCAGGTTCGGAACTTCGAGTATCTCGTTAATTCGTGCATAACTGCGCCGAGTGCGTCGACCATATTGAACAAGATGTCCTGCCAACTTAAACTCACCCCTCAATGTCTACTCACTTTAAAAATTTCGTTGCGAACCTCTGTTTGTAACCTTATAATGGTACACATACAGAGCAAAGCAATGCATCCACAAATAAAGAAAAGCCCTTACTCGAATGTCGTTCGAAAAAAGAGCAACTTTGATCGGCGGATGTCTTTCCAAAACATACTTATCCCCAGTTTGCCCAAAATGTACATATTATACGCCAAACGTTGGCATAATAAGCCCGTTCGGCGTAAAAAAGGTTGACATTTTTAGTTAGCTAAAGCCAAATAGGGCATCTTAATACTGACATTTTACAATAATACCACGACCTGAATTTCAAGTCAATAGTCCTATTGCAAAAAAAATGCTCCCCTGCTTACTTTACAAATCAGGATTTAGCCTAAAGGCGTCTCTTCCAATTTTACCGCTTTGAAAATTCGGTAGCCTTTATCCTTCGTTACTTCCTCCACTCGTCCAAAGAGAGATTCCAGCTTCGCTTTTGCCGAAGGTGCTCCCTGCTTTTTCTGAATGACAATCCATAACGCCCCGCCCACCTTCAAATGGCGATACGCCTGTTCAAAGATCAAATGCACGGTTTCCTTACCCGCACGGATCGGAGGATTTGTCAGAATCGCGTCAAAGTCTTCCTTTTCAACTTCAGCCAGAAGATTGCTTTGCATAACCGTTACATTCGTTATACCATTCGCTTTTGCATTTTCCTTGGAAAGCTCAACGGCTCTCTCATTGATATCGATCATGGTGACATGTCCATCCGGTACAAGTTTAGCTGCTGTAAGACCAATTGGCCCATACCCGCAACCCACATCCAGTACATGAGCTCCAGCAGGCAACTCTATAGCATCAATCAGCACTCTGCTGCCGTAATCGATTCCGTTTTTGGAAAATACCCCTGCATCCGTAACGAGTCGTAATTTCCATCCGCGTAGCTCCGCTTCTGTAGCCCGTCTGTCATGTGCCACCTGCGGTTTGTCCGAATAATAATGATTGGACATGTCCTCACTCACTTTCCATTTACAATTACAGCAACAAACCCCTTGATATAAGTCAAGGGGTTTGTTGTTTTGTTCATTTAGCTAATGAAAGCCAAATTATTTAACTTCGATTGTAGCGCCTGCTTCTTCAAGCTTAGCTTTAACCGTTTCTGCTTCTTCTTTGCTAACTTTTTCTTTCAACGCTTTTGGAGCGTTGTCAACTACTTCTTTTGCTTCTTTCAGGCCAAGACCTGTGATTTCGCGAACTGCTTTGATAACGTTGATTTTGGAAGCACCAGCGCTAGTCAAGATTACGTCGAACTCGGATTGCTCAGCTTCAGCTGCAGCAGCTCCGCCACCTGCAACAGCTACTGGAGCTGCAGCAGTTACGCCGAATTCTTCTTCGATTGCTTTAACGAGATCATTCAGTTCCAGTACAGTCATGCCTTTGATTGCTTCCAAGATTTGCTCTTTACTCATGATTGAACCTCCATATATAATATTATTTTTTTTGTATTTCATCACTGCTAAGCAGCGTTCAGATCAAGTTGCTTACGCGCCTTGTTCTTCTTTTTCAGCAACAGCTTTAACCGCAAGCGCGAAGTTGCGCACTGGCGCTTGAAGCACGCTGAGGAGCATGGAGAGGAGACCTTCGCGGGATGGCAATTCTGCCAATGCTTTGACTTCTTCTACTCCAATTACGCGACCTTCTACGACTGCACCTTTCAATTCCAGTGCATCGTTCTTTTTCGCGAAGTCGTTCAGAATTTTGGCTGGAGCCACTACGTCGTCTACGCTGAATGCAATTGCACTAGGACCTGACAGTACTTCGTTAAGTTCTGTCAGTTCTGCTGCAGCTGCTGCGCGGCGAAGCAACGAGTTTTTCAGCACTTGGAATTCGATTCCGGCTTCACGAAGCTGCTTACGCAGCTCAGTTACTTGGGCAACGTTCAAACCGCGATAGTCAACAACAACGCTAGTAACGCTCTCGCGCAATTTTGCTGTTACTGCATCAACGGATTCTTGTTTTGCTTGAATCACTTTTGCGTTTGCCAAACTGTACACCTCCTGATCAAATTTATCCCATTAAGAAAAGCCTCCGTAGAATCACGAAGGCTTGATATATACTCATAACCGATTTGCATCGTTCTAAGTTCTATAATCACACCTCGGCAGGAAATTAAGCCAAAATGGCACCTACTGTCTACGGTAAGCATATTCAAATGTCAACGGTCAGTCACTCGGACTCACAACTTTTATAGATTATCAGAACAGGACAAGCCTGTCAAGTGATATTATCTAAAAGATGCTGCGTTCACGCGTGCTCCAGGGCCCATCGTGGAAGAAAGACTTACATTCTTCAGATAAACACCTTTTGCTGCCGCCGGTTTAGCACGAGTCAAAGCATCCATGAGAGCTTTAAGGTTCTCATTCAGTTGCTCTGCAGAGAAAGAAGCTTTACCGATCGGTGCATGAATTTGACCTGCACGATCCAGACGATATTCGATTTTACCGGCTTTGATTTCTTGAACAGCCTTGGATACATCGAAAGTTACCGTTCCGGCTTTAGGGTTAGGCATCAGACCTTTACCGCCGAGCAGTCGGCCCAATTTACCTACTTCACTCATCATGTCCGGTGTCGCTACGCAGACGTCGAATTCGAACCAACCTTGTTGGATTTTGTTGATCATGTCTGCATCACCAACATAGTCCGCGCCAGCCGCTTCCGCTTCTTTCGCTTTGTCACCTTTTGCAAATACCAATACGCGTTGTGTTTTACCTGTGCCGTGTGGCAAGACAACAACACCACGTACTGCCTGGTCTTGTTTACGTGGGTCAACGCCCAAGCGTACTGCTGCTTCGATCGTTTCATCGAATTTTGCAGTGGCTGCCTTTTTCACAAGCTCTACAGCTTCTGAAGGCTCGTAAGTTGCTTCGCTGTCAATCAGCTTGGCAGCTTCCAGGTATTTTTTACCGTGTTTAGCCATGTTATATTCCTCCTTTGTGGTGTTAGCGGATATACCTCCCACATCAACCGGCCGCGAATCGGCCGGCTTTACGAAGCCATGTTTCAGATGAAAAATTAGTCTTCGATGGTGATACCCATGCTGCGGGCAGTACCTTCGACCATACGCATTGCAGACTCAACGTCAGCAGCATTCAGGTCAGGCATTTTTTGTTCCGCGATTTGACGTACCGCATCACGTTTAACGGTAGCTACTTTTTTCTTGTTCGGTTCGCCGGATCCTTTTTCTACTTTAGCTGCCACTTTCAACAGAACTGCTGCTGGTGGAGTTTTAGTAATGAAAGTAAAGGAACGGTCTTCGAATACTGTGATTTCAACAGGAATAATCAATCCCGCTTGATCGGCTGTACGAGCGTTGAACTCTTTACAGAATGCCATGATGTTGACACCTGCTTGACCCAAAGCTGGACCTACCGGAGGCGCTGGATTCGCTTTACCTGCTGGAATTTGCAGTTTTACCATTTTGATTACCTTTTTTGCCATGATTGACACCTCCTTGCAAAATAGTGGTTAACGGGCCTCTCAGCCCTCCCACAAGAAACTTGAAGAAACTATATCTTCTCCACTTGCGTGTATTCCAACTCAAGCGGTGTTTCCCGTCCAAACATGTTCACGTGCACTTTCAACTTGCTTTTGTCTACCAAGATTTCTTCCACGGAGCCCACAAAATTCGCAAAAGGACCAACTTTAATACGTACGGATTCCTTAATATCGAATTCAATTTTAGGCTTCGGCTCAACCATGCCCATATGCTTCAGAATTTGTTCCACTTCTTCAGGCAGCAAGGCTGTTGGTTTGGACCCGGAACCTGTCGAACCGACAAATCCCGTAACACCTGGTGTGTTGCGAACAACATACCAAGAGTCATCCGTCTGGACCATTTCGACCAAGACATAACCGGGGTAAACTTTACGCATAACGGTTTTTTTCTTACCGTCTTTGTTCACCACTTCTTCTTCCATAGGAACAAGAACGCGGAAAATCTTGTCTTCCATGCCCATGGACTCTACGCGTTTTTCCAAATTGGCTTTGACCTTATTCTCATACCCTGAATAGGTATGAACGACGTACCATCTTTTTTCCATATCAAGCCACCTGGGACCCTTCTTAAATAATCGCTTCGATCACAGCGGAGATGCCGATATCAACGACCCAAAAAAACAGCGTCATAACCACAACAGTACCAAGAACGATCAATGTGTAGTTGGTCAGCTCTTTACGATTAGGCCAGCGAACTTTTTTAAGTTCAGCCCAGCTTTCAGAGAAAAAGGAAATCAGAGATTTGAAACTACGTTTCACGCCGACTACACCTCCAAAAAACTATCTGGTTTCGCGATGAGAAGTCTGCTCGTTACAAAACTTGCAAAATTTCTTCATCTCCATGCGGTCGGGGTGATTACGCTTGTTTTTCGTCGTAGTGTAATTTCTTTGTTTGCAATTCGTACAAGCCAAAGTAATAATTACCCGCATGATGTACACCTCCCGAAGACTTCCACATTGAAGCGGAGTCTCTAAATTGATCCTAAAAAAAAGCCGCGAATTTAGGCCTACCTAAAACACTTTATCATATGGGTATAACCCTGTCAATGAAAGATTAGCCTCTCATCAGTGGGTAAAAGTTCCTTGCCAACACATTTGGTTTCGCATCTCTGTTTTTTCTCTTCTCCTGCATGGACCAAGCGATTACTAGTATAATCATTCTTTTACTTTATAAACTTAAGGCAGCAAAAAAAGACTCAAACCCCGAGCCTTTTCCGTCAACGACAACATGTGTTCAATTATCTCGAACTTCCAGGTACTTTTCAAGTTTGCGCTTCACGCGCTGAAGTGCATTATCAATGGACTTCACATGCCTGTCCAAATCCACTGCAATCTCTTGATAAGATCTCCCGTCCAGATACAACATCAATACTTTACGTTCCAGATCACTCAGAATCTCAGACATCTTATCTTCCAGGCCCACAAACTCTTCCTGATTGATGATAAGCTCTTCCGGATCGCTGACCTGTGTTCCACAAATCACATCGAGTAACGTACGATCGGACTCTTCGTCATAAATAGGCTTGTCCAGTGATACATAAGAATTAAGCGGAATATGCTTCTGACGTGTTGCTGTCTTGATTGCCGTAATAATCTGTCGTGTAATACACAACTCGGCGAAAGCTTTGAAAGAAGCGAGCTTGTCCCCTTTGAAATCCCTAATGGATTTATAGAGTCCAATCATTCCTTCTTGAATGATATCCTCCCGGTCAGCTCCAATCAGAAAATAAGATCTTGCCTTGGCGCGTACAAAGTTACGATATTTGTTAATCAAAAACTCCAGCGCTTCGCTTTCACCTTCACGGACCGCTTCGACAATGTCTTCGTCACTTTGGTAATCATACTTGGATAACATGATATCTTTGAGGTCGACACTCACAGACAATCCCTCCGGCTGCAACGCAAGGTACCCCGTTACTCTACTCTATGAAATATAGGATCAGTATATATGATGGTACCTCACACCGTCAACCACGCTCTGCCTAAAAAAGAACATCAATAACATAATTGTCAAGAGTTTCAAAATTCTAATTTCTGTAAAACCGTGCTGTTATTCCCGGCGCCATCGCTCAAACTGCTTCAAAACATCCGGACTTAACTTCCCGCCGAGCGTATTTCGCGTTGCTTTAGCCTGATCTTCTTCCAGACGTTTCTGTAACTCTTTTTCGTTCTGCTCTACTTCGATGAGCAATTCCCTTGCGGATACACGCAGAGCTCCCTGTCCAAAAATAACATGCTGCTCTACCATATCACTTGTAGCCACATAGATTTGGCGTCTTCGCGTGCTTAGTTCCCGAACGAGTCTCTCAATGCATTCGTCTGCCGTCTCTCTTTCCTTTGTGAAAAAGATCTGTACTTTGCTCTGTGTAAAGGATTTACCGAGTCCAGGCACGAGGTAGGCGTCAAAAACAACAATGACTCTCAAGCCGGAGAATGCCTGATAGTCGGCTAGACGAGAGAGAAGCCTGTTGCGGGCCTCCTCCAGCCCACTCTCCGCCAATCGGGATAGCTCCGGCCAGTCACCAATCATGTTGTACCCGTCTACAAGAAGCACATCACGGGAATCAGCCATATCTTCTAGTCCTGCGCTTGGCGCGAGCGGAGCACTTCATACATGACAACCCCCGCTGCCACAGAAGCATTCAGGGAATTAATCTGTCCTTGCATCGGCAATTTGATCAGCACATCACATTTTTCACGAATGAGCCGTCCCATCCCTTTGTTCTCGTTCCCAATCACGAGGGCTACCGGGCCTGTAAAGACTCCGTTCCCAAACACGCTCTCCTGAGCAGCAACATCCGTACCCACAACCCACACGCCCTCTTCCTTAAGACGATCGATGGTTTGACCGAGATTGCTTACACGAGCAACTGGCACGTACTCTACCGCACCTGCAGATGTTTTGGATACGGTCACTGTAACTGCAGCTGAGCGCCGTTTGGGTACAATGACACCATGGGCACCTGTGCAGTCGGCCGTCCGCAAAATCGATCCAAGATTATGAGGATCTTCAATCTCATCCAGCAAAATCAAAAATGGATGTTCATTTTTTGCAGCCGCTGCAGCAAGAATGTCTTCAACCTCCACATAAGCGTAAGGTGCCGCTTGTGCCACCACTCCCTGGTGTTGAACGCCCGGGACCGTCTGATCCAGTTTACGCTTGTCTACATGCTGAATGACAATACCCAGTTTTTTCGCTTCCGTGATAATCGGTTGAGTCAGATGTTTTTGCGCGGTATCTGCAATCCATATTTTATTAATGGTCCGGCCTGAACGCAGCGCCTCCGTCACGGAGTGCTTACCGGCGATCCATTCTTCTTCCATCTTTATTCGATCCTCTCTATAACGCCTTGTAATTTACTACGCCATGATCAGCGTACCTTACAGAGCGATTTTGTTGTAATTAGTATTATTTTGTAGGTAATTGCGAATTTTGTTCGGCATGCTCGATACCCTGACGAATCAGTTCAATCATGCGATCATGCCGACCACTGCTATACAGGTAACCGATCAGACACTCTAAAGCTGTGGCATGTCTATATTCCAAAACGTCTGCGTTTTTGGGAATACTGCCGGACTTGGCATTACGACCTTGTCTGACAATGTCACGTTCTTCCTCGGTCAGCTCAGCCTCAATACCTGTGAGAATACGGCTCTGTGCCTTCGCCGATACCAAGCCTGTCGCACTACGGTGCAGATGGTTGGGGCGCATGTTGGCTTTAGATAACAGATACTGTCGTACGGCTACCTCATATACCGCATCCCCAATATAGGCAAGAGCAATAGGTGGAATCAACCGTGCAGGCCGAGATGGGGGATAAGGAAACCATCCCCCTTGGTCAACTTGCAGAGACTGTTCATCTGGCTGTTGTTCCTTCGGTTGCTCGACATGCTCGACAGATTCAGACAACTTATTCAGTTGTTCCTCGCTCATTTGCGCCGCCATCTCATTCCTTGAGCCGTATCCTCAAGCAAGATACCCTGCGCAGACAGTTCATCCCGAATTTCATCAGCACGTGCCCAGTTTTTGGTCTTACGTGCTTCGTTACGTTCTTCAATTAGACGATCAATTTCTTCGTCCAAGAGTTCTGGTTCCGCCTCGGTATAAATGCGAAGCACCGCATTCAGCTCACTGAACAATTCCAACAGGGCACGAATGTCCGCAGCATTAACCACATCTTGCTGCAGCAGTTGGTTAGCTTCCCCAGCCCACTCAAACAGCGCCGTGATTGCATCAGGCGTATTGAAGTCATCCTGCATTTTTTGATGATACTGCTGACGAATTTGCTCCAGCCTAGCAGCGAACTCTTCCGACACAGCCTGGTCCACACTTACAGCCTGCAAGCGATGTTTCAGGTTGCCCACGCTATTGGCGATCCGGTCTACACTGTTCTGCGCCTGCTCCATCGTATCTTCCGTAAAGTTCAACGGATTGCGATAGTGAGTAGACAACATGAAGTATCGAATGGCTTCGCGTTTGTATTGATTTCGAAGGTCTTTAACAAGCACACCGTTACCGAGTGATTTCGACATTTTTTCATTATCAATACGGATAAATCCATTATGCATCCAGTAGTTTGCGAGCGGTTTGCCCGTCAACACCTCGGATTGAGCGCATTCGCACTCATGGTGCGGGAACTGCAGATCCTGTCCTCCACCGTGAATATCCAGCGTGTCCCCCAGATACTCCCGTGCCATGGCAGAGCACTCAATATGCCAGCCTGGACGACCATCCCCCCACGGACTGGACCAGAAGATCTCACCCGGCTTCGCAGCTTTCCAGAGCACAAAGTCTTCCGGGTGCTCTTTGCGCTCATCTACACCAATGCGAATTCCAAACTGTAATTCCTGAAGGTTTTGCTTCGACAGTTTGCCATACTCTGCGAATTTGCCTGTGCGATAATATACATCACCGCCATTTTCATAGGCAAAGTCCTTTTCAACCAGCTCACGGATAAAATCAATAATGAGCGGCATGTTTTCCGTCACTCTAGGATTACTGCTTGCCTTTGGAATACCCAGCCCTTCGAGGTCTTCGTAATAAGCCGCAATAAACTTCTCGGCGACATGAGGAACATCCGTCCCAAGCTGCTCGGCTTTACGAATGAGCTTGTCATCGACATCCGTGAAGTTCACGACATAGTTCACCTCATGACCGGTCTGTTCCAGGTATCCGCGAACCGTGTCGAAAAAAATAACCGGACGTGCATTTCCGATATGAATGTAATCATATACCGTTGGCCCGCACACATACATTTTCACTTTTCCTGGCTCTTGAGGAACAAAATTCTCTTTGGTACGACTCATCGTATTGTAAATTTGAAGCGTCATAGTCACTTTCCTTTCATCCGTTTTCATCATTATTCTATTGTACCACGGGAAGACTCACTTTCACGGGTACTCTGCAAAGTACGCACTTCTTCACGCAATCGTTCGATTTCTTGCTGCATGCTACGCAGGGAGTCGATGACCGGATCGGGAAGCTGTTGATTCAGACGGTCCACCCGGCGCCCATCCTGCTTCACGATTCTGCCCGGTATGCCTACAACGGTGCTGTTTGAGGGGACTTCCTTCAGCACAACCGAGTTCGCACCAATATTGCTTTGATCCCCCACACTGAAGGAACCAAGCACCTTCGCCCCGGATGATATAACCACATTATTGCCAATTGTCGGATGTCTCTTCCCTTTTTCTTTACCCGTTCCGCCAAGCGTTACCCCCTGATAAATGACAACATCATCCCCAATTTCACACGTTTCCCCAATTACGACTCCCATGCCATGGTCAATAAACAGCCGATTGCCAATGGTAGCCCCAGGATGGATTTCGATGCCTGTCATAAAACGGCTGACCTGTGAAATGAAGCGGGCGAAAGAAAACCATTTCCGCTTGTATAAAAAGTGTGCCATCCGGTGCGCCCATATCGCATGCAGCCCCGAGTAGGTAAATACAACCTCAAACCAACCCCGGGCCGCCGGATCGTTTTCAAACACCGCCTGGATATCTGATCTGATCTTCTTGAACATGCTCGTTCCCCTCTTGTTCAGGTCTTCGTCCTCCGGCTTACCGGATGGCGCGGCCCTCATGGTAGTGTACTTCCGACTCGACCTAAACAGAAAACGCCCCTGCAGCTATTTAAGCTGCAGAGGCGTTTATCGCGGTCCCACTCTGCTCGGTTCATGCCTTAACATACAAGAACTGAGCAGCCTGTTATAGCTGCTTCATATCCTAGCACAAGAATGAACCCTCAACAGTTCCGTAACGGGAACCAACCGTCACAACCTATCCTGACGTTTTCCTCTCTTCTACAAAACAAGAGGCGGGGCCGGATTCGGCTGTGCAGCTCACGGGTGCATTTCGACTGGCGGACAGCGGATGGCTCACAGCCACCGCAGTAAAGAATCTTGTTCTCTACTGCAGGACCATCCTCTCTGAATCTGTCCGGTTCAGCCTACTTCTCCCGGTCTTTGCTGTTTTTATGATGAATGATAAAATCATACCATTTAACCTTTGTGTTGCTATTATAGCGAAAAGGTTATGGACTGACAACAATCTTCCTTCATATCGGTCTGAACGAAGCTCCACCCTTAAGTCCAAAGCAGACTAAAACAGGGGTACTCTTACGCGCCTTTAACCTGAGCATGCAATCGATCAATAACCGTATCGCGACCAAGCAATACAATCGTTTGGTTTAGATCGCGGCCATGAGTCTGTCCTGTCAGAGCAACACGGATTGGCATAAACAGCTGTTTGCCCTTAAATCCGGTCTCCTTCTGAACTTCCTTGATCAGCGCAGCCATCTTGCTTGGTGTAAATTCGTCGCTTGCCTGTACCTTATCAGCAAATGCTTTCAGAACGGTTGGCACCTGCTCTTCAGCCAGTACAGCGGCCCCTTCACTTTCCAGCTCCATGTGGGAACGGAAGAACACTTCCGACAATTCCACGATATCGGAGGCAGAATTCATCTGTTCCTGGTAGAGGTGAACAAGCGTATATGCCCATTCTTTCTGTTCCGGAGACAGCTCAGTCGGAATACGTCCCGCTTTTTGCAGATGGGGAATCGCCATTTCGGCAATGCGATCCGGGTCCGCATTTTTGATGTAATGGTTGTTCAAGTGAGCCAGCTTATGGGTATCAAATACCGCCGGGCTCTTGGACAGACGCTTCGTATCAAAAATGGAGATTAACTGCTCCTGCGAGAAGATCTCTTCTTCTCCTTCAGGCGACCAGCCAAGCAGGGAGATGAAGTTAAACATTGCTTCCGGCAAATAGCCGAGCTGATCATATTGTTCAATAAACTGAATAACAGACTCATCCCGTTTGCTCAGCTTTTTGTGGTTTTCATTCACGATCAGCGTCATATGACCGAATTGCGGAGGTTCCCAGCCAAGCGCTTCATAGATCATCAGTTGACGCGGTGTGTTAGAGATGTGATCCTCTCCACGCAGGACGTGAGAGATCTTCATCAGGTGATCATCCACAGCAACTGCATAGTTGTACGTGGGAATGCCGTCTTTTTTCACAATAACGAAGTCGCCGGATTCCTTGCTGTTGAATGAGATTGTACCTTTTACCATATCATCAAACGTATATGTCTGTTCTGTCGGTACACGGAAACGAATACTTGCCACACGGCCTTCCGCTTCAAATGCACTTTGTTGCTCCGGTGTCAGATCACGGTGTTTGCCCGAATAACGCGGTGTTTCTCCACGAGCTGTCTGTTCCTCGCGTTCTTGTTCCAGCTCTTCTTCTGTGCAATAACAGCGGTAAGCCAGACCTTTGTCCAGCAATTCCTGCGTATATTTACGATAGATGTCCAGACGTTCCGTCTGACGATATGGTCCGTACTCTCCGCCGACATCAATACTTTCGTCCCACTCGATTCCGAGCCATTTCAGGTATTTCAGCTGGCTTTCTTCACCACCGGCAATGTTGCGTTTCACGTCCGTATCCTCAATACGAATAATGAATTTGCCGTTATTATGTTTGGCATACAAATAGTTAAACAGCGCTGTACGGGCGTTCCCGATATGCAGGTGTCCCGTTGGACTTGGCGCGTAACGCACGCGAACTTCGGTGCTCATAATATCCCCTCCGTCTCTAATTGGTTGATAATATCACACGCGAACAAGGCAAACAACCGATTGGGCTGCTATGCCCTCTCCCCGTCCGGGGAATCCCAGTTGCTCTGTTGTTGTCGCTTTGACATTCACCTGAGTTACATCCGCTTCCAGTGCCTTGGCAATAATCTCGGCCATCTGCGGAACGTAAGGTGCCATCTTCGGTTTCTGTGCAATAATGGTTGAATCGATGTTCCCCAGACGGTATCCGCGATCCTTCACCAACTGCCACACATGCTCCAGCAGTTTCAGGCTATCGGCATCCTTGAACTCCGGATCGGTATCCGGGAAGTGTTTGCCAATATCCCCAAGCGCAAGCGCACCAAGAATAGCATCACTAATGGCATGCAGCAGCACGTCTGCGTCCGAGTGGCCCAGCAGTCCTTTTTCATAAGGAATCGTCACCCCGCCAATAATGCATGGGCGTCCCTCTACCAGCTGGTGTACATCAAATCCTTGTCCTACACGTATCATCGCTTCTTCTCTCCCCCCAGGATAAACGCAGCGTATTCCAAATCTTCCGGTGTCGTTAATTTGATGTTCGTATAACTGCCTTCCACAACCTTGACCGACATTCCCTGGCGTTCAGCCAGCATCGCGTCATCCGTTCCGAGAAATCCGTCCCGTTCCGCCGATTCGTATGCGAGCACCAGGGAAGAAAGACGAAAAGCCTGCGGGGTTTGAATGCTCCACAGACTGCTGCGGTCAGGCGTCGCCGTAACGATTCCCTCCGCATTGACTTGTTTGATCGTATCCTTCACTGGAACGGCCAGTACAGCTGCTCCACCCGACATGGCCGCCTTCATACACCCCATAATCTGCTCACGGTTTATAAAAGGGCGTACCCCGTCGTGAACGAGGACCCAATCCGTCCCCAGTGCCTTAAGGCCTTCGTGGACAGAATGCTGTCTCTCTTTCCCTCCGGGGATGACACGGACACGTGATTCCAGTCGGTATTCTTTTACCCAATCCTGGCAGCGTTCAACATCGGCAGATCCTGTGACCAGCACCATTTCGCTGACCTCGTCCAAAGCCGCAAACACTTCGAGCGTATGTATGAAAACGGGCTTGTCCTGCAGCAGCAGAAACTGCTTGCTCTCGGTCGTTCCCATCCGGGTCCCTCGACCTGCTGCCACAATGACAACGCCCCACCCTTTATCCATGCCGCAATCCCTGCCTTGTCTGTCAGTTTATCGTCTTAAGATACAAAATATCTAACTTTCGATATAAAATATCGTTAAACGATACACTACCCATCATACCGCTTTATTGGGCTTTTTCCAACAGTTTCGGCTTGGCAAAAATCATTCGTCCTGCTGACGTCTGCAGCACGCTGGTCACCAGCACTTCCATCATCATGCCGATATACTCGCGTCCGCCTTCCACAACAATCATTGTGCCATCATCCAGATAAGCTACACCCTGACCATGCTCCTTGCCATCCTTGATAATCTGCACCATAATCTCCTCACCCGGTAATACCACCGGCTTAACAGCATTGGCAAGATCGTTGATGTTTAACACGGATACTCCTTGCAATTCGCAGACCTTGTTCAGGTTGAAATCGTTGGTGACGACTTTACCCTGAAGCACCTTGGCGAGCTTGACCAGTTTGCTGTCCACTTCGGAAATTTCCTCGAAATCTCCTTCGTAGATGAGTACTTTAACATCCAATTCCTTCTGAATTTTATTCAGTATATCAAGCCCTCTGCGTCCTCTGTTTCGCTTGAGCAAGTCCGATGAATCAGCAATGTGCTGCAATTCCTCCAGAACGAATTCCGGGATTACAATCGTGCCCTCAATAAATCCGGTTTTGCATATATCTGCGATGCGACCATCGATAATGACACTGGTATCCAAAATTTTGTGCTCTTCCAGACGTCTTTCCTCGTCCACCTCGGGATGACCCCAGCGTCCTGACATCCAGAATGCCGCCAGATCGTCTTTCTTTGCCATGGCAAGCATATAGCCTGCATAGCTACTTACGACCGTCAGTGCCACCTGCAGCACTTCTCCAGCCGTCCCCAGCCATGCCACACAAGGATATAAAAGCAAGGCTATCAGTAAACCAGCAACGGTACCAGCGGCACCTGCAGCCAATTCATTCATCGGCACCTTTGCTAGAGAATCAATCCCATTCTGCAGTCTGGTTGCCATTAATGTTCCACCGATGTTGCATACAGACATAAACATTACTGCTCCTAATAGCGTTGCTACCCCAGCCCCTAACAGTCCTGCTGACTGAATCCATTCAGCCATCCAAGGGACAGATTTTCCTGCCAGATGATATGCCGTGTAGCCGAACCATGCACCGCACAATCCTGTAAAAGTTAAAATGCCTTTTTTCCACATAAGTCCCTGCACCTCCTTCAATATATCTTCATCTTTATATCCAGTATGATCCAATTCCCGGATTGCTAATCCCGCTTTACAAGAACTTTTTGGAAATGTTGAAATCGTCAGTTGAAAGAAGGTAAATTATTGGCATATAATGAATTCAATTCATATCCCGAGGTGAGTAGCAAAATGAGTACGCTAAGTTTACAGGCTTTTCAGGATCAAGTTTCCGAGCTGTTGCTGCGTCATCGCAGCCTGATTGATGTACTGTCCAAAACGGGACAAGCCGGAGCTTCTGTCAATCGTGCCGTATCCAAGGCCATTACCGAATGCGGCTGCATTGAGCTGCACGCCACCAAGCAGAAATATGCCCCGGAGAGCGATATCGCTCAATCCAAAGGGCTGCTGGAAACGCATGTGGAAGGTGAATTGTGCGAGAATTGTAAAGAGGTGATCAGCTCTGAACTGGGGCGGAACCTGTTTTATATGTCGGCTCTCTGCAATCTGCTGGACATCAACATGGAAGAAGTCGTAAATCACGAGTCACAGAAATGTTCGACGTTAGGGATGTTCAATTTGTCGTAAACAATACGTATTTCGTTGCAAATGGTTAAGTTACCTTATAGATTTGGAAAACAAAAATAAGCACGCATTCTCCGTTCAGGAGCGTACGTGCTTTCTTTGTATTGTTTGGATATAGGAGACACCGACCGACTTCCAGAATGATGGAATGCCTAGCGATCGGAAGGACGTGAAGACTTCTCTTCTTTACGCTTTTTGGCGCGGTTACGTGAGGCTGCCGTCCGCACATTATGCTTCATTCCATATAGAGCGTATAACACAAGTGGAATAAAGATCAATTTGGATAGTTGTTCTGGGAACATGACCGCCACCACTACCGCAAAGACGATAACCCATGGTGCAATCCAGATCGCTTTACGCGGCAGACCAACCTTTTTGAAATTGGGATATTTCAGCGAACTTACCATCAGATATGATAACAGCAGCGTCGCAATCATCATACTTACAGGACCGATATCCTTGTTAAACAGGGACAGTGTAGCCAGTACACCTCCGGCTGCTGGAATCGGCAAGCCTGTGAAGTACCCGGGGATACCGGGGCGAACATTAAACCGGGCAAGACGGATGGCACCACAAATGGGAAAGCTTGCGGTTGCGATCCAGGCAAGAACCGGAGTTGCATCCTGAAACGAGACCATGAATATAATCAGGGCCGGAGCTGCACCAAATGACACCATGTCAGACAAAGAATCCAGCTCTTTACCAAATTCACTCTGGGCATTCAGTGCCCGTGCTACACGACCATCGAGGCCGTCAAGCAACATCGCAATAATGACCAAAATAGCAGCCAAACTATAATTCCCATCAATTGCAAGCAGGATTGCCATCATTCCAAGAAACAGATTACCCAAGGTAAAGAGATTCGGAATGAATCTGGTTAACATCGTTGTTTCACCTCATTATTTTCAAGCCGTTATAGGCAAACCCTTACATCTGTCTGTCAATAAACATCTGCTCCTGCAAACGCTTGAGACCTTCCTTAATAGTCCGGGCGCGTACCTCTCCAATCCCGTCCACTTCGTCCAGCTCTTCAATTGTAGCCATAATGACATGAGGCAATTGTTCGAATTGACCCACCAGGTTATGGATAATGACATTCGGCAGGCGGGGGATCTTATTTAATACCCGATATCCGCGAGGCGCAACCGAATCTTCGGAGGTAGCCGCTGACGAAGGGTATCCCAGCAGACGTACAATATGATGTGCATCCAGCAATTCATCGTCCGACAATCTTTTCAGACCCACGATAATCTCACGGATTTTGTCATCACTGTCAACACGGGCATAGTCCTTATACAGCAACCAGGCTTCCTCTTCCGTTGTACCAACGAGTTCCTCCATCTGCATGGAGATCAGACGTCCCTCGTTGCCGAGTTCATGAATGTAACGTTTGATTTCCGTTTTGATGCGCATAACCATTTCTGTACGCTGAATGACATTCACCACCTCAGGAATCGTGACCAGTTCCTCGAACTCGGAGGCACTCAGATTCGTAAGGGACTGTGTCAATACAGCTTTGTATTTCTCCAGGGTTTGGATCGCTTGATTCGCTTTGGTCAAAATAACCCCGATTTCCTTGAGGGAATACCGTAGTGTTCCTTGATATAAGGTGATAATATTCCGGCGCTGCGATATAGATACGACTAATTTACCTGTTTGTTTCGCGACACGCTCAGCCGTCCGGTGACGGATCCCCGTCTCAGATGAAGAGATGGATGAGTCAGGAATGAGCTGAGTATTGGCGTATAGAATACGCTTCAAATCCTCGCTAAGGATAATGGCACCGTCCATCTTGGCGAGTTCATACAGATAGTTCGGAGAGAAATCACAGTTAATCGAGAATCCTCCATCCACCACTTCCATCACTTCAGGGCTGTATCCTACAACCAGCAGTGCACCCGTCTTGGCGCGCAGCACGTTCTCCAGACCTTCGCGGAAAGGTGTACCTGGTGCGATCAGCCTTAACAATTCGTTCATATTATCCAGTTGGCTCGAATCTTTCATCTTGTTATGCCCCCTAATCTAAAGCAACCGCTAGTGCATCTGCCACGGTATTCACACCGATCAGTTGTATCCCGCGAGGATGTTTCCAGCCCTTTAAGCTTTTTTCTGGTAAAATAACACGCTTAAAGCCCAATTTCTGAGCTTCTTTCACCCGTTGTTCAGCCCGTGAAACAGCCCGAACCTCACCCGTCAAACCGATTTCGCCAAAGACGACGTCATCCGGTTTGGTCGGTACATCCCTCAGACTGGATGCAATGCTGACCGCAACCGCCAAATCGATAGCTGGTTCATCCAGCCGCACGCCCCCAGCTACATTTAGATACGCATCCTGTGTTTGCAAAAACATGCCCATTCTTTTCTCAAGTACAGCAATAATGAGGTTCAGCCTGTGATGGTCTATCCCTGTGGCCATGCGACGTGGGGAAGGAAAGTGTGTAGACGAGATGAGCGCCTGCAATTCCACGAGCAGAGGACGTGTGCCCTCCATGCTGGCAACTACCGTAGAACCCGCTACACCAAGCGGACGTTCCGACAGGAAGAGTTCTGAAGGGTTACCCACTTCACGAAGTCCTTCTTCACCCATCTCAAAAATGCCAATCTCATTGGTCGAACCAAAACGGTTCTTTACCGCACGTAAAAGGCGATACGTATGATGCCGCTCTCCTTCAAAATAAAGAACACAGTCCACCATATGTTCCAGCATACGTGGACCGGCAATGGCGCCTTCTTTCGTAACATGCCCCACAAGCACGGTTGCAATGCCTCGGCCTTTGGCGATCCGCATGAACCGTGACGTACATTCCCTTACCTGAGCTACACTGCCGGGTGCACTGGTGACTTCTGGCAGATATACAGTTTGAATGGAGTCGATGACAAGAAAATGCGGCTGGATCTGCTCCACCGCTTCCTCGACCCGCTCCATATTGGTCTCACACAATACATATAACTCAGGAGACAGCGCACCCAAACGGTCAGCACGCAATTTGGTTTGCTTGACTGACTCTTCACCCGAGACATATAACACACGCAAACCTGAATGGGTCAAAGCATGAGATGTCTGCAACATCAACGTTGATTTTCCAATTCCGGGGTCTCCGCCCACCAGAACGAGAGATCCCGGAACAATTCCGCCGCCCAAAACCCGATTCAGCTCTTCAATTCCAGTCTGTACACGCGGTTCCTGACCGCTATCTATATCTATGATGGGAAGTGGCTTATCTTTACTCTCAAAGAGAGGGGAATTTCTCCCTTGTGTTTTGACCACCGTTTCGGTTTCTTCCACCATTGAATTCCAAGACTGACAACCCGGACATTTGCCGTACCATTTGGGGGCTTCATAGCCGCATTCCGTACACTGAAACTTGGTTTTAACTTTGGCCACTTCAGCACTCCTAGGATTTATTTTATAACAGCATTTTGCATTTTTCGACGAATTTTGCCCTATATGCCCTGACGTGTAGGGTTAATAAAAGTTTACCATTGTTTGAGATTTTTCGTAAAGGATTATCGCAAACTTTACACATGTTCGTAGCAGTTCAAATGTCGTTTTGATAAACAACAGAGCTTTCGGGCTCTAACTGGTCCAAAAAACACAAAAAATCCTTCCCAGCTAAAGCCAGGAAGGATTTTTGTTTTATGCATCAGAATCAGTAAACTGATTAAGGGTCACTTATTTTGTTTCGATTTCCTCATTGGAAGGAACTACAACGTCTTTTTTCGTTACAGACAATGCTCCGTTCTCTTCGTCAATAAGCAACGAATCTCCTTTGACCACATTACCTGTGAGCAACTCTTCAGACAATTTGTCTTCGATATGCTTCTGGATCGCCCGACGAAGCGGACGAGCACCATAGGCTGGATCAAAGCCTGCTTTGGCAAGGAAATCCTTGGCATTGTCAGTGAGCTCGAAGTCGACCTCATACTCACGCAGCCGTTTACGAAGCTCTTCACTCATAAGGGTAACAATCTCAGCAATGTGTTTCTCTTCAAGAGAGTGGAACACGATAATTTCATCAATCCGGTTAAGGAACTCAGGACGGAAGCTTTTCTTCAGCTCATCCATCACTTTACCCTTCATGTTATCGTAATCCGCACCTGCATCCACAACTGCTGTGAAGCCCAGTGTAGAGTTACGTTTGATCGCTTCTGCACCGACATTGGATGTCAAGATGATCAACGTATTACGGAAGTCCACGACGCGACCTTTGGAATCAGTCAGACGGCCATCTTCAAGGACTTGCAGCAAGATGTTGAATACTTCCGGATGTGCTTTCTCGATTTCATCGAGCAGGACGACGGAGTAAGGTTTACGACGAACTTTCTCTGTCAGCTGTCCACCTTCTTCGTATCCCACATATCCCGGAGGCGCTCCGACCAGTCTTGAAGTGGAATGCTTCTCGCCATACTCGGACATGTCAATCCGGATGACTGCATTCTCATCTCCAAACATGGCTTCTGCAAGCGCTCGAGCCAGCTCGGTTTTACCTACCCCAGTAGGACCAAGGAAGATAAATGAACCCATCGGACGTTTTGGATCTTTCAATCCAGCACGGGCACGACGAACTGCACGGCTGACGGACTTCACAGCCTCATCTTGGCCAATGACACGTTCATGCAGAATCGATTCCAAAGTCATGAGACGTTGTGTCTCTTCTTCTTTCAGCTTGTTCACCGGAATTCCAGTCCAGTTGGCTACCACTTGCGCAATATCCTCAGGCGTTACTTCCGAATCCGTGCGGCCTTGTTTTTCTTTCCATTGGTTCTTCGTTACATCCAGCTCTTCACGGATTTTTTGTTCCGTGTCACGCAGAGCTGCTGCTTTTTCGAACTCCTGGCTTTGTACCGCTGCGTCTTTTTCCTTACGGATATCTTCGAGACGGCTTTCCAGTTGTTTGAGGTTTGGTGGGATCGTGTAAGAGTTCAATCTTACTTTGGAACCCGCCTCATCAATCAGGTCGATCGCTTTGTCCGGCAGGAAACGGTCTGTAATGTAACGATCAGACAGTTTAACCGCCTGTACAATCGCTTCATCGGTAATTTTAACCCGGTGATGCGCTTCGTAACGGTCACGCAAGCCGTGTAAGATCTGAATTGCTTCTTCTGGAGAAGGCTGATCTACCGTAATCGGTTGGAAACGACGCTCCAGAGCAGCATCCTTCTCGATATATTTGCGGTATTCATCCAGTGTTGTTGCACCGATGCACTGCAATTCTCCACGGGCCAAAGCCGGTTTCAAAATGTTCGAAGCATCGATTGCACCTTCCGCTCCGCCTGCACCAATCAAGGTATGCAATTCGTCGATGAACAGGACAATGTTACCCGCTTGGCGAATTTCATCCATAATTTTTTTCAGACGATCTTCGAATTCACCACGATACTTTGTACCTGCAACAACGGAACCCATATCCAAGGTCATGACACGTTTGTCACGCAAAGTCTCTGGAATTTCGTTGGCGATAATTTTTTGTGCAAGTCCTTCAGCAATCGCTGTTTTACCTACACCTGGTTCACCGATCAGTACCGGGTTGTTCTTGGTACGACGGCTGAGTACCTGGATGACACGCTCAATTTCTTTGCTACGTCCAATAACCGGGTCCAGGTTGTTCTCTCTCGCATAAGCCGTGAGGTCACGTGCCAGACTGTCCAGCGTTGGTGTGCTGACATTGGCAGGGGTTCCATTATGACTGGATACGGCTTCACTGCTGCCCAGCAGTTGCAGCACTTGTTGACGTGCCTTGTTCAGGCTGATACCGAGATTGTTCAGCACACGTGCTGCAACCCCTTCGCCTTCACGAATTAATCCGAGCAGGATGTGCTCAGTGCCTACATAGGTATGACCCAATTTACGGGCTTCATCCATAGACAATTCAATTACTTTTTTCGCACGAGGCGTATATGCAATGTTCGTAGGTTGCTCTTGGCCACGGCCAATCAGCGTTTCTACTTCATCTTGAATTTTTTCCAATCCGAGTCCCAGGCCGATCAGCGCTTTGGCTGCGATGCCTTCGCCTTCACGAATGAGGCCGAGCAAAATGTGCTCTGTACCGATGTTATTATGACCAAGACGGACAGCTTCTTCCTGCGCCAATGCGAGCACCTTTTGGGCACGTTCCGTAAATCTTCCAAACATCATATCTCCTGCACCTCCATGGTTTTGGATAAAACGGGGGCTGTTGAAAGAATCCCGCCGTATTCTTCATATCATTTTTGTTTGCAGCCGTGCTGCGAATAAAATCATTCAGCATTTATTATAAAATGCTTTATTATATAAAGCCGCAGATGCGACGTGAAACCTTTGTTAATAACTCTTGTTAGCCTAAGACTGATTGGCTGCACTAATCGTATCACGGATCAACTGAGCACGATAAATGTCACGCTCATCTGTCCGCATGTCTTCCCCAAATGTTTTCTGCAAAAAGCCCGGCTGGGTCATCACATTCAGCTCGTTCATCACGGTTATGGACAAGCCGTCCAACAAGCCGAGATCTACACCAAGTCGAACATCAGACAGACGCTGTGCAGCTTCCTTTGAGTCGACGATAGCTGCATGGGACAGAATGCCGTAAGAACGCATAACTCTGTCGGTAATCCGCAATCTGGAGTCGGTAATTAACCGCTCTCTGGCGGTACGCTCATGCCCGATCATTTGTAACACAACACTATGCAGGTTATCGATGACTTCATGTTCTGTCTGCCCCAGTGTGATCTGGTTCGAGATTTGGAACAGGTTGCCCATCGCCTCACTGCCTTCACCGTAAATTCCTCGTACAGTCAGTCCGACTTGGGAGACTGCGCTTAGAATGCGGCCGATCTGCTGTGTCATCACCAGAGCGGGCAGATGCATCATGACAGATGCTCTTACACCTGTACCTACATTCGTAGGACAGCTGGTTAAATATCCTCTGCGGTCATCAAAAGCATAATCCACATGCGCTTCAAAAGCATCATCTATGGCGGAAGCTTTCTCCCAGGCTTCTTTCACCTGGAACCCCGGATAGAGGCACTGGATACGAAGATGATCCTCTTCATTAATCATAATACTGACAGACTCATCCTCACTGAGAATAACAGCACCATTTCTGGATTCGTTCGCAAGACTGGGACTGATCAGATGTTTCTCCACCAGTACCCGTTTGTCAAGGTCATCGATATCAGTCAGATCCAGGGTATGAAAATCTCCAAAGGCATGAACGTCGTCGTATTGAAGTACCTCGCTCAGCTTATTCAGCACTTCTTCCGATTGCTCATTGGAAGCCAGCATCGGAAACGGATAATGCTGCAGGTTGCGTGCGATCCGGACCCGGCTGCTAATCACAATTTCGGAATCAGCCGCATCACTACGCATCCAGTCGCTGAGCGCCTTCTCTGTAAAACGCAGATTAGACATTACGCATCCCTCCTACTCATCACAAACTTTACTCCTGAGCTATTTCTTTTTCAAGTTCCCTGATCTGATCACGAATTTGAGCTGCTTCTTCAAACTCCTCTTGCGTGATGCTCTCCTGAAGATCCCGTTTCAAATCAGCAATCTGTCTTTTGACCTTGATGCGACCACCTGCTCGTGCAGGCACTTTACCCACGTGAGAAGTGCTGCCATGAACCCGTTTGAATAGCGGGTCTAAACGACTGTCAAAATATTTATAACATGAACTACAGCCAAAGCGGCCGATTTTGCTAAACTGTGAATAGGTCATGCCGCATTCTTCACAACGAAGGGATTGCGCAGGTGTAGCTCCCGCACTTCCATTCTTGCCTGAGGGTTCAAAATCAAGCAACCCGGACAATAGGTTGTGAATGGAAAAACCATTGGATGTTCCGGGAATCATTTCCCCTTTTTCACGAGCACATGACTCACAAATATGGAATTCCGTCTTTTCTCCGTTCACGATCTTGGTGAAATGGAGTGTAGCCGGACGTTTGTTGCATTCTTGGCACAGCACAATGATGTACCCCCTTGATCCCGATAGTTTTCATTTACCGAGCAAAGATATTAACATCGCCTTTAACATTCTGGCACGAATTTGATCCCGGTAAGGAAGTTTGACCAATATAATCTCTCTCGATACAGCTGCCCGCATCAACCCGGCTTCCCTTTTGCTTAAGAAACGTGCTTCTTCCAGTTGGTAAATCAGACCTTCGGCAGCTGTCTGCCCGATCTCATCTCCAATACTATGGTGCAAATGGTTATGCAGAGCCGAGTGAGCCGGCAATTCAATCCGCTGTATGCGAACATAACCGCCGCCGCCACGTTTACTCTCTACAAGGTAACCTTTTTCGAGTGTAAATCGGGTGCTGATGACATAATTGATCTGGGAAGGCACACATGAAAATTGGTCAGCCAGATCATTACGTTGAATTTCGACCATTCCTTCGGGACTTTCATGCAAAATACTCTTCAGATATTGTTCGATAATATCAGAGATATTACGCATCCAATCATCCTCCACTGTCTGAAACGTTAAGTCAATAAGGACCCACACGCCCCTACAGAGTACACCTTCTCAACCCATTTAACCAATTTAACCAATCAAGGAAACAGCGAAACTGATCTTTCATGGTCGTTTACAGGAGAGCGAAGGACGCTCGAAGGTCCTTTAATATTGCCTATATCCGCTGATGTGTACTACCTTCAAAATGGCTCCCATCACCGGATTGCAGAAAGAAAGCTACGTAAGTATTTAACCTTTAGTTGACTTTGACTTTCTTTGACTTTATATACATTATAGCATATTTTGTGGTTTTGCCAAGAGGGAGCACTATTCATTTTTTACGATTTTACACGAAATATTCGGCTGACACAAAAAAACCTCTCCAAAAGAGCTGGAGAAGTCTATTTTCCTCACACTAGCAACGTATTGCTATGCAAGCTAAATCTCTATGAAAATGAGTCAGAACTCTCGTCATGAGAGTCAAAACGCATCAGAAGAAATCAAGTAAATACGTTTCCCGTTTAGGGATCGCTTGTTCCAAAGCCTTAATCGCTTCTGTCGGTCCTTCAATTCTGCCTATTTGAGCCATCTCCGTAGGTCTGCGATAACCCATCAGCATCGCGGTGAGCGCCTGAATGTCTACCTTAACGGTCTGATCTTTAGCTGCCGGCTCAGTTGTTTTCCAAATCGAAGCTGTACCGTTCATCGCCACATTCAACTGCCATACCCCTTCATTCCATGGTGCATGGGCATCCTCTACCTGAAGATTAATCTGTACTGGTGAGTCTTGACTCGCAAAAGGATACTGTGAAATAAATTGTTCCACACTGACAATACGTGCCATGAAGAAAGGTACAATTTCCTGCTGAATTCGCGGATTATCCAATTGAAAAGCAAGCATATCACTGGCTGGTGCCTGTAAGGTAACTTCCTCTATCATTGAATCATGGTTAGCTATAAAGGTCCACAAGGCTTGTCTAGCCTCTTCATTCAGATAAATGATCTCTCTAATGCTAAACTTTCTTTCTTTAACCTCATACAAAAGATACCCTTGCGCTCTACCAGCTTCATCATAATATACAGCCTTCTGGTTGGCTCCATTAGTGAGAACAGAATTCTCCCATCTCGCATCATCCCGAATCAAAGTTCCGTTATAGCGCTCAGCATAAGCACTGTATACTTCCTTTAATGTGTTGAGTCCCGGATCACCGCGCCGAATTGTTCCAGGGGTTGCCTTTTTCGCAGGCAGATGAGCTGTAGGCACTTTATATCGTTTAAATTCAACATAAGTCTCCCAACCATACCTCCGATAAAAAGCAAACGAGAACGGATGCAAAAACGATATACTTTGTTTATTACGGTTCATTTCCTCCAGCGCATGCTTCAACAGCCCAGCTACCCAGCCTTTGCGTCTATATTCTGGCCATGTGGCTACACCCGCAATACCACCCATCTCGAATGATCTCCCATGGATATAGGTTTGAAAAGGAATAATGTGAAGTTTCGCACCCAATTGCCCTTCCTCAAATACACCCCATATATCCTGTGAATCAAATTGACTCCGCCGCCTGTCCGTTTGTTCTTCACTCATTACCACTTGAAAAGCATACTCGGAGAGTGCCATAGCTGGTTCAAAATCATCTACCGTCAATTTCTGAATTTCCATGTCGTCCTGCACCCCGTTCTCTAAGTTATGATATCTTTCAAATCATGTCCTGATACGTGATGTATGTATCCAATTATGAGTGTGTCAGAGGAACGGGACAAAGTCAAACAAGAGATGCACGGGCATCTCTCAGGAAATAACATATATTCGTATATTATAATCGTTTCACCTATGATTTATAGTAAAAACGCAAATAAAAACCACCACCGAATAACATCGGCAGTGGTTCTTCGCTTGGCGGCGTCCTACTCTCCCAGGACCCTGCGGTCCAAGTACCATCGGCGCTAGAGGGCTTAACGGTCGTGTTCGGGATGGGTACGTGTGGAACCCCTCCGCCATCGCCACCAAACGAGCATTTGTGTAACAAATGCGTTCGCGTTCCATTCGGTCCGACACGGCTGTGTGGATGAATGGTTCAGCGGTTGTTCAGAGATCATTCTCTGAAAACTAGATCCGAAACGAAATTCGCGATGTATCACCTGCATATCTTGGATAAGCCCTCGACCGATTAGTACTGGTCAGCTCCATGCATTGCTGCACTTCCACCCCCAGCCTATCTACCTCGTCGTCTTCAAGGGGTCTTACATACTGGGAAATCTCATCTTGAGGGGGGCTTCACGCTTAGATGCTTTCAGCGCTTATCCCTTCCGTACATAGCTACCCAGCGGTGCTCCTGGCGGAACAACTGGTACACCAGCGGTACGTCCATCCCGGTCCTCTCGTACTAAGGACAGCTCCTCTCAAATTTCCTACGCCCACGACAGATAGGGACCGAACTGTCTCACGACGTTCTGAACCCAGCTCGCGTACCGCTTTAATGGGCGAACAGCCCAACCCTTGGGACCTACTTCAGCCCCAGGATGCGATGAGCCGACATCGAGGTGCCAAACCTCCCCGTCGATGTGGACTCTTGGGGGAGATAAGCCTGTTATCCCCAGGGTAGCTTTTATCCGTTGAGCGATGGCCCTTCCATGCGGTACCACCGGATCACTAAGCCCGACTTTCGTCCCTGCTCGACTTGTAGGTCTCGCAGTCAAGCTCCCTTATGCCTTTGCACTCTTCGAATGATTTCCAACCATTCTGAGGGAACCTTTGGGCGCCTCCGTTACTCTTTAGGAGGCGACCGCCCCAGTCAAACTGCCCACCTGACACTGTCCCCGCACCGGATTACGGTACCAGGTTAGAACCTAGATACGATCAGGGTGGTATCCCAACGGTGCCTCCACGCAAGCTGGCGCTCACGTTTCAAAGGCTCCCACCTATCCTGTACAGATCGTACCCAAATTCAATATCAAGCTGCAGTAAAGCTCCATGGGGTCTTTCCGTCTTGTCGCGGGTAACCTGCATCTTCACAGGTATTAAAATTTCACCGGATCTCTCGTTGAGACAGCGCCCAAGTCGTTACGCCATTCGTGCGGGTCAGAATTTACCTGACAAGGAATTTCGCTACCTTAGGACCGTTATAGTTACGGCCGCCGTTTACTGGGGCTTCGGTTCACAGCTTCGGATTGCTCCTAACCGCTCCCCTTAACCTTCCAGCACCGGGCAGGCGTCAGCCCGTATACTTCGCCTTACGGCTTCGCACAGACCTGTGTTTTTGCTAAACAGTCGCTTGGGCCTTTTCACTGCGGCCCCCTCGTGCTATTCACACTACCGGGGCACCCCTTCTCCCGAAGTTACGGGGTCATTTTGCCGAGTTCCTTAACGAGAGTTCTTCCGCGCGCCTTAGAATTCTCTTCTCGCCTACCTGTGTCGGTTTGCGGTACGGGCACCATCACCTGGCTAGAGGCTTTTCTTGGCAGTGTGAGATCATGACCTTCGCTACTCTAATTTTCGCTCCCCATCACAGTCCAGCCTTACGATGTGCGGATTTGCCTACACATCAGCCTCACTGCTTAGACGGACATCCATCAGTCCGCGTCACTACCCTGCTGCGTCCCCCCATTGCTCATAACGGCTTACGGTGGTACAGGAATTTCGACCTGTTGTCCTTCGACTACGCCTTTCGGCCTCGCCTTAGGTCCCGACTTACCCTGAGCGGACGAGCCTTCCTCAGGAACCCTTAGGCTTTCGGCGGATCAGATTCTCACTGATCTTTTCGTTACTCATACCGGCATTCTCACTTGTATAATGTCCAGCGCTCCTTACGGTACACCTTCAACCCTTATACAACGCTCCCCTACCCCTGATGCAAAGCATCAAGCCATAGCTTCGGTGGTGTGTTTAGCCCCGTTACATTTTCGGCGCAGAGTCACTCGACCAGTGAGCTATTACGCACTCTTTCAATGGTGGCTGCTTCTAAGCCAACATCCTGGTTGTCTGTGCAACTCCACATCCTTTCCCACTTAACACACACTTGGGGACCTTAGCTGATGGTCTGGGCTGTTTCCCTTTTGACAATGGATCTTAGCACTCACTGTCTGACTCCCGGAAGTAAGTCTATGGCATTCGGAGTTTGACTGAGCTTGGTAACCCTTGCGGGCCCCGCACCCAATCAGTGCTCTACCTCCACGACTCTGTTTTCCGAGGCTAGCCCTAAAGCTATTTCGGGGAGAACCAGCTATCTCCGAGTTCGATTGGAATTTCTCCGCTACCCCCACCTCATCCCCGCATTTTTCAACATGCGTGGGTTCGGGCCTCCAGTGCGTGTTACCGCACCTTCACCCTGGACAGGGGTAGATCACCCGGTTTCGGGTCTACGTCCACGTACTAAGTCGCCCTATTCAGACTCGCTTTCGCTGCGGCTCCGGCTCTTCACCTTAACCTTGCACGGGAACGTAACTCGCCGGTTCATTCTACAAAAGGCACGCCATCACCCCTAAAACGGGCTCTGACTTTTTGTAAGCACACGGTTTCAGGTTCTATTTCACTCCCCTTCCGGGGTGCTTTTCACCTTTCCCTCACGGTACTGCTTCACTATCGGTCGCTAGGAAGTATTTAGCCTTGGCAGATGGTCCTGCCGGATTCATACGGGGTTTCACGTGCCCCGCACTACTCGGGATCCGTCTCGGAGGGAACCAACTTTCAACTACAGGGCTTTTACCTTCTTTGGCGGGCCTTTCCAGACCTCTTCACTTAACCGGTTCCTTTGTAACTCCATGTGAGACGTCCCACAACCCCAGAGAGCAAGCTCTCTGGTTTGGGCTTCTCCGCGTTCGCTCGCCGCTACTGACGGAATCACTATTGTTTTCTCTTCCTCAAGGTACTTAGATGTTTCAGTTCCCTTGGTATGCCTCTACATAACCTATGTATTCAGTTATGAGTAACTGGAAATTACCCCAGCTGGGTTTCCCCATTCGGACACCCCCGGATCAAAGCTTGCTTACAGCTCCCCGAGGCAGTTTCGTTGTTCGCCACGTCCTTCATCGGCTCCTAGCGCCTAGGCATCCTCCGTGTGCTCTTAGTAGCTTAACCATTTTGCTCCGGTTTCGACTGCTAGCTTCCCTTGTTTTGCTTACGCAAATCCAAAAGTCGCTCCCATTCGATACCATCGCAATAGCAGTCTACCTTATAAACACTTCACTTGTTTACACAAGTTCAGCTAGGATGATTGTTGATCGGTTACTTGCACCGAACAAGCATTCATCCCTAAAAGGAATGTTCTAAATCGCAATTTTCGTTTCGATATCTAGTTTTCAAAGAACAAGCTAAATAGACGAAATTCTTTGGTGGAGCCAAGCGGGATCGAACCGCTGACCTCCTGCTTGCAAGGCAGGCGCTCTCCCAGCTGAGCTATGGCCCCTCAAATTCCATCAAAACTGAACAAATGGATAAGTAACTGTGTTTTTGCTTTTCATTTCATCCACACCGAAGTGATGGACCGAAACGAATCGCTGTCGCAGGTTCTGAGAACCTGCTTATTTGAATGTTTCCGTTACAGGAAACGATTCTCCATAGAAAGGAGGTGATCCAGCCGCACCTTCCGATACGGCTACCTTGTTACGACTTCACCCCAATCATCTATCCCACCTTCGGCGGCTGGCTCCTTGCGGTTACCCCACCGACTTCGGGTGTTATAAACTCTCGTGGTGTGACGGGCGGTGTGTACAAGACCCGGGAACGTATTCACCGCGGCATGCTGATCCGCGATTACTAGCAATTCCGACTTCATGCAGGCGAGTTGCAGCCTGCAATCCGAACTGAGACCGGCTTTTTAGGATTCGTTCCACCTCGCGGTTTCACTGCCCGTTGTACCGGCCATTGTAGTACGTGTGTAGCCCAGGTCATAAGGGGCATGATGATTTGACGTCATCCCCACCTTCCTCCGGTTTGTCACCGGCAGTCACCTTAGAGTGCCCACCCGAAGTGCTGGCAACTAAGATCAAGGGTTGCGCTCGTTGCGGGACTTAACCCAACATCTCACGACACGAGCTGACGACAACCATGCACCACCTGTCTCCTCTGTCCCGAAGGAAAGGTACATCTCTGTACCGGTCAGAGGGATGTCAAGACCTGGTAAGGTTCTTCGCGTTGCTTCGAATTAAACCACATACTCCACTGCTTGTGCGGGTCCCCGTCAATTCCTTTGAGTTTCAGTCTTGCGACCGTACTCCCCAGGCGGAGTGCTTAATGTGTTAACTTCGGCACCAAGGGTATCGAAACCCCTAACACCTAGCACTCATCGTTTACGGCGTGGACTACCAGGGTATCTAATCCTGTTTGCTCCCCACGCTTTCGCGCCTCAGCGTCAGTTACAGCCCAGAGAGTCGCCTTCGCCACTGGTGTTCCTCCACATATCTACGCATTTCACCGCTACACGTGGAATTCCACTCTCCTCTTCTGCACTCAAGTCACCCAGTTTCCAGTGCGATCCGGGGTTGAGCCCCGGGATTAAACACCAGACTTAAATGACCGCCTGCGCGCGCTTTACGCCCAATAATTCCGGACAACGCTTGCCCCCTACGTATTACCGCGGCTGCTGGCACGTAGTTAGCCGGGGCTTTCTTCTCAGGTACCGTCACCTTGAGAGCAGTTACTCTCCCAAGCGTTCTTCCCTGGCAACAGAGCTTTACGATCCGAAAACCTTCATCACTCACGCGGCATTGCTCCGTCAGGCTTTCGCCCATTGCGGAAGATTCCCTACTGCTGCCTCCCGTAGGAGTCTGGGCCGTGTCTCAGTCCCAGTGTGGCCGATCACCCTCTCAGGTCGGCTACGCATCGTCGCCTTGGTGAGCCGTTACCCCACCAACTAGCTAATGCGCCGCAGGCCCATCCCCAAGTGACAGATTGCTCCGTCTTTCCAGTTTCCTTCAGGAGAAGAAAACAACTATTCGGTATTAGCTACCGTTTCCGGTAGTTGTCCCAAACTTGAGGGCAGGTTGCCTACGTGTTACTCACCCGTCCGCCGCTAACTATCGGAGAAGCAAGCTTCTCTTCAAGTCCGCTCGACTTGCATGTATTAGGCATGCCGCCAGCGTTCGTCCTGAGCCAGGATCAAACTCTCCAATAAAGTATTGAAAAGAGCGATAAGCTCATTTTGAAACTGACGATTCATTATGAATCAAAAGTTACTATCCATTTGTTCAGTTTTCAAGGAACTTGTGTCCGTTCGTGTTGACGCTTGTCAACCGGACAGGAATCTTATCTTATCATGTTGACCAAGTAGTCGTCAACTCTTTTTTTTCGTCAGCGTTCAAAGCGTTTCGACAATCATTCGTTTGAGGCGACAAGAAATAATATATCATGATCTAATTCATTTAGCAAGCACTTTTTAATAACCTTTATATAAATACTTTATAATCCGCAAGTACCATAAATAAAGAAACTCTTAACTACAGCATTCGACAGCTTATATCAATCCAGAAGAATCGACTATATTTACATACAGATACTTTCGGTTTACTGAACAAATGAATAATTCTATTTACTAAAAACGGATAGCCCATCTACTTTTACGCAAATAGTATTAGATAACTATTTAGAGGATACTTATATATAAGAAGTGTTTTCCTCTACTCCCTTTGATGTAAGTGATCCAAACGCTCTATAATACGGTATATATAGTATAGATTAAGGGATGAATGCTACTTCCATTCCAATTGTTTATGACAGCTGCTCGATGATACTTAATTCAGAACCGCTTTCTAAATCACAATCGGCTTTATTCATATTGAAGATACAAGGATGAATAACCTATATGGGGTGAAGGCATATGAAACAATGGCTGAAGGACATTCGAAAGGGTTATGGTAAAAAGCTCGTTTCCATTCATGCATGGAATGCCTGGATTGTTGTCATCCTCGCGGTAACAGGTCTTATGTTAGTTGGTGGTTTCTGGCGTGAGTTACTCGGGATTGGACGCGTATGGTTAAAGTGGCTGCATATTATCGTCGGGCTAGCTATGCTGGCACCCGTAGTATATTACTTGCTTTTGGCAGGAAAGCACTGGAAACAACTTCGCAATAGGCCTTGGCAGAGAGCAAATACTATCGTTGTTCTTGCACTGCTGGTAGGGTGGCTGTTATCAGGTATTGTGTTATGGCAGTTCAAGATCGCTGGACCGAGATGGTCGAACGCTGCGCTTCTAATTCATGATTTGCTGACTTGGGTTGGCCTGCCTTATATTATCTACCACTCCATCACGCGAACCAAGTGGTTAAAAGACCCTGCACGACGCGCAGTAAATACAACGACAATAGTAGCAGAAGCTAGAAAAATGGCTCATCCAACTGATGCTCCTGATGAAATTACGCCACCAGCAGCGATAGCTCCTACAGAATCTTTACGTACCCCAAAGGATGGTTCTCTCCATCAAACTGAGAAACCTCAACCTGTGTATACACGGCGGGCATTTATTCGGTCTGCTGTTGGCGTGGGGCTAGCTGTGACTTTGGGACCTACTTTTATATCTTGGGTTGGACGGAACCTCAATATAGACAACAACATTGATAGCATGCTGGAGAATGACCCCAATCGCATGGTGCCCTTACCGCAAGCATTACCTGCTTCTTCACCACCCGTGGGAGGCGGAGCCGAAGGTCATTTTCGCGTTTATACGGTAACACCGATACCTTCCTTTTCCAATGCAAACTGGTCATTCCGGCTCGATGGGCTTGTTGAACGGGCGCAAGTCTGGAACTGGGAACAGTTCGTGAAGCTTGCACGTACGGTTCAGGTTAGTGACTTTCATTGCGTTACAGGCTGGTCTGTATATAAGAATACTTGGGAAGGCATATCCCTTAAAAAACTATTGACTCAAGCCGGAGTTAAACCCGAAGCGCAAAGTGTTAAGTTCTACTCTGGAGATGGTGTGTATACGGATGCCATTACGATGGATCAGGCGCAGATGGATGATATTATGGTCGCTGTCATGCATGATGGCAAACCGATCCCCGCAGATCTGGGCGGTCCGGTACGATTGGTCATTCCCCAGATGTATGCCTATAAGTCCGTCAAGTGGCTGAATCGCATTGAACTGATCGACAGCGACCATATCGGTTACTGGGAAGAACGTGGATACGACAAGGACGCATGGCTCACGGGTGCTTCCCAGGCGCGTTCCTGATTTAAGTTGATACGGATGTAAGGTTAAGTTTAAATATACGTGTAAACCAAAGACCCCCGTTCCACTCATTCGTTCTACAGGGGTCTTTAAGTTATTTATCATTCACTTGGATGACAAAGCGTTCTAAATCACCCAGTCATACTTCACATTCAGGATCTATCCCTGTTGATTCAAAAGACGTACGAGTTCGTCCTCATCCTCAATGGTAGGTATGCCGAGATCGTGAGCTTTGGCCAGTTTGGAACCGGCCTTCTCTCCGGCAATAACAAGGTCTGTCTTTTTGGAGACACTGCCCGTTACCTTCGCTCCAAGCGCTTCCAGTCGTTGCGTTGCCTCTTCCCGCGTCAGTTGATGCAGCGTTCCGGTCAGCACGACCGTTTTGCCACTGAAGAAGGAATCTTCCACAATCGCTGCTGGTGCCTCAGGCGCCTGGGCTTTCACACCCAAATTCAGCATTTTCTCAATCGCCGCCTGTGTAAACGGATCTGCAAAAAAAGTCACAATGCTTTCGGCTACAATACCACCGACGTCCGGAAGTTCAACGAGCTCCTCTGCCGTAGCATTCATAATGGCATGCAGGTCGCGGTAATGATCAGCCAGCATGCGTGTAGTTGATTTGCCTGTATTCGGGATACCCAGTGAATATAGGAACGAAGCGAGGTCACGATCCTTGCTCTGCTCCAGGGCAGCAATAAGGTTGTTTGCTTTCTTTTCACCAAACCGCTCGAGCTTAACCAAATCATCGAATTGCAGTGTATACAGGTCAGCGGGCTCACGCACGTTCAATTCATCATACAGCTGAATCGCCGTTTTCTCGCTGAACGTCTCGATGTCCATTGCATCACGGGAAGCAAAATGAGAAATGCGGGCTACGGTCTGTGGTTTGCACGCCAGCTTGTTGTTACAGAACAAATGCGCTCCACGCTGTTCCAGCGGGAATCCACATGCCGGACATTGCTCAGGGAACACAATCTCCTCGCCATCACTCTCTTCAGTCACTTTGCCCAGAATTTCAGGAATGACATCATTGGAACGACGGATAAAGACACGTGTGCCCAAGGCAAACTTCAGATTTTTCCGCTCAATGTCACCGACGTTATTCAATGTGCAGTTCTGTACCGTTACCCCAGCAAGCTCAACCGGTTCTACCCGCGCAAGCGGAGTCACTTTGCCGGTACGACCCACATTCCAAACAACAGAGTTGAGAACGGTCGTAGTCTCTTCGGCCTCAAACTTGTACGCCACCGCCCAACGAGGGAATTTGTCTGTGTAACCCAGTGCCTCACGGGTGCGCATGTCTGTAATTTTGATAACGGCTCCATCAATCAGATAATCCAGTTGGGCACGGCTCTCCTGTATCGCTGCAAGCTGGTCCATCACATCATCAAACTCATGGAAATACGTAATCGATGGATTGACTTTGAATCGATTTTCACGGAGAAAATCCATCATCTCCTGATGGTTGGCAAACTGAATATCATCCGAATAACCTACATTATAGAAATAGGCGTTTAACCGCCGCTCAGCGGTTGTCTTCGGATTCAGGTTACGCAGCGCTCCTGCTGCTGCATTACGGGCATTTTTAAGCGGCTCTGCTGCGGTTTCATTATATCGATTCAACACAGACAGATTCATGATGCCTTCACCCTGGACTTCAATCGTGCCGCCTGTATAAGGGATTTTGAGCGGGACAGACTTAATCGTTCTAACCTGAGCCAAAATGCCCTCACCTACGGTTCCGTTCCCACGGGTAGAGGCTTGAACCAACTCTCCGTTCGTGTACGTTAGATTCAGGGTCAGACCGTCAAACTTCAGTTCAATGACATAGCCGGGTTCAGGCAACGGATTGTCCGGATTTTTGGTGTTGTAATCATTGACCAGCTTGAGCACACGCGTATTCCAGCTCCGCAGCTGCTCAATATTCTGGGCTTTGTCCAAGCTCCACAATGGAGATAAGTGGCGATGCGGTGTAAACCCTTTGAGCAGTTCACCCCCCACACGCTGTGTCGGAGAATCAGGCAAAACCATGCCACTCTCCTGTTCCAGCGTAACCAGTTCATCGTACAGAAGATCATACTCCTTGTCGCTGATCTGCGGCTGATCCATCGTGTAGTACTGATAATTATACTGGTTCAGCTCGGTAACGAGTTGCTCCATCCGGTGCATCGGGTCCATATAGGGCCATCCCTCCGTAAATAAAATTTAAATCTATGTAGAACGAACATTCATATGGCACTCGATCTCCGCTGACATTACAGCTTGTGCAACATGAATGTTTCGTTCTTAAATCTATTCCACTTTGGTAATTGGAGCAAAACCTGCAAGCAGACGTTTTAGACCCACCGGGGCCGGGAATGCGATCTGAAGCTCCGTGTCATTACCCGAGCCTTTCACCCCAACAATCGTACCTGTCCCCCATTTGCCGTGCTGTACTTTATCTCCGGCTTTGAAACCTGCTTCTCCATTAGAAGCTGCGGGTTTGGACGCAGATGATGGCGTAGAATAAGCTGGGCGGGAAGTACTTGTGGTCACACGCGAAGTTGGCGTGGATGTGGTAGCAGAGGAACCACTTCTGCTTTGTTGTTCGAAAAGCTTGGCCGTATTGCCCCCACCAAAGTTACTTCCACCACTTGCCCCAAGTCCACGACCACCATATGATCCACCTGCGCTGCTACCACGACGGTAGCGGTCACGAGCCATTGAGGTATCCTCTTTAAGCTCATCCGGGATTTCATCCAGGAAACGCGAAGGCGGGTTCGCAGTTGTACGTCCGAACAAGGTCCGCATTTGCGCGCAAGACAGGAAGAGTTGTTCTTCCGCACGCGTAATCCCTACATAAGCCAGCCGGCGCTCTTCCTCCAGCTCTTCGTTGTCCATAAAGGCCCGGCTGTGCGGGAAAACCCCTTCCTCCATACCAACGATAAAGACGACAGGGAACTCCAGACCTTTGGCACTGTGCATTGTCATCAAGGTAACTGCGTCACTCTGATCCTCTTCATCATCGTTCATGCTGTCGATATCCGCAATCAGTGCAAGATCGGTGAGGAACGAAACGAGTGTTTTGTCTTCATTATTTTTCTCAAATTCCATCGTAACGGACAGGAACTCATCAATGTTCTCCAGCCGTGCACGGGATTCGAGCGTGTTTTCATTTTGCATCTCTAGTCGGTACTGACTCATCTCGAGAATCTTCTCGGTTAGTTCAGTCACAGACAGATATTCTACCATCTGATGCAGCGCGGCGATCATGTCATAGAACTCCACCAACGCATTCCGCGTTCGACCAGCAAAACCAAGATCGTCCACAACTTGAAGCACACGGTATATTGAAATCCCCCGTTCTCCTGCCGCAGCTGCCAGCTTCGCTACCGTTGTATCACCAATGCTGCGTTTCGGCACATTAATAATCCGGGTTAGGCTGATGTCATCGTCAGGGTTGGAAAGCAGGCGCAGATACGCCAGAATATCCTTGATCTCTTTACGATCATAGAACTTGATGCCGCCAACAATCTGATACGGAATATCAGACTTGATCAAAATTTCCTCTATAACCCGGGACTGTGCGTTTGTACGGTACAAAATGGCATGGTTCTGATAGGATTTGCCGTTCTTCACATTTTTACTAATCTCGGAGGTTACAAAGTATCCCTCATCATGTTCGGAATCCGCACGGTACACCTTGATCTTTGAGCCACCCTCTTTGTCCGTCCACAGCTTCTTCGGTTTGCGCCCAGTATTCAGGCCGATTACCTCATTCGCTGCATTCAGGATATTTGAAGTGGAACGATAGTTTTGCTCCAGCAAAATCGTACTTGCTTCAGGATAGTCCTTCTCAAAATTCAGGATGTTGCTGATATCCGCTCCACGCCAGCGATAGATCGATTGGTCACTATCCCCTACGACGCAGATACGGTGATGACTATCAGCGAGCATGCGGCAAAGCATGTATTGCGCGCGGTTGGTATCCTGATACTCATCCACGTGAATGTACTGGAATTTCTTTTGGTAAAAGTCGAGAACTTCCGGTACCTCTTTGAAAAGTTGAATGGTCGCCATGATGAGATCGTCAAAGTCGAGCGAGTTGTTGGCTCTGAGTTTTTTCTGATACATCTTATATACCTTCGCCACAATGCCTTCGAAATAGTCAGCAGCCTGCTTCTCATATTGCTCCGGACTGATCAATTCATTCTTCGCGGTGCTCATCATCGACTGAACAGCTTTCGGTTCAAATTTCTTGGTATCGATGTTCTGGTCTTTCATACAACTACGAATTACA
Organism: Paenibacillus sp. 11B; assembly: GCF_030487755.1. Classification (NCBI taxonomy): domain Bacteria; kingdom Bacillati; phylum Bacillota; class Bacilli; order Caryophanales; family Paenibacillaceae; genus Paenibacillus; species Paenibacillus sp. 11B. The sequence continues at coordinate 315,458 of NZ_JAUKNS010000004.1, forward strand.
GATAATTGGTCAGATGAGTCCAAAATGCTGAAATTTGAGGTGAATCCGATACGTTCTATGTCACGGCGCAGAATACGCACGCACATGGAGTGAAACGTCGAAACCCAAATATCACGGCCCTGAGAGCCGCCAACCAGTTGGGATACCCGGTCTTGCATCTCGCGTGCCGCTTTGTTCGTAAAAGTAATAGCCAAAATGCCCCATGGCGGTGCTTTTCGTGTTGCAATCAGATAGGCAATCCGGTGTGTGAGCACCCGGGTCTTGCCACTACCCGCTCCAGCCATTATCAGTAGCGGTCCATCCGTCGCTTCGACGGCTTGCCGTTGGGGGGGGTTAAGCCGTGCAACGGCATCATGTATATTTACAGGTTGCATGCATGCATGCTCCTTTCGTTGGTTGAGATCGATATAAGGTCACTAACAATTACACTTGCCACTCCGATGACAGAATTAACTTTCGATCGCTGTTATTCCCGGATTTTATTAATTAAATTTCTAAAGGTGAATATCCGGTAATAAAGGCGAACGCTCCGCTTCTCCAGCTTATTTCTGTCCTCTCCGTTCGCGTGTAAAAATAGTCAGCTTATAATTTAGAGATAGTTAAAATAACAAGAAAACTGTAATGACTCTTTCAGTTTTTAAAAAGGGACTTCGTTTCTTCAGATTGGTTCTGCCCTATCCGTTCTCGTGTAAAACAACATTGCGCTCATATAAATTGTTTAATGAGTAAGGTCAAAGTTCTATTTTAACAGATCAGGAGGGTAAATTGGGGGAATGGTAAACTAAACCGATTAAACGGATTGTTTCACAGCTTGGACTGTCTCCAGCGCCTTGTTCAAATCACTGTACACAATGTTGCCAACCACAACGGTATCTGCGACCTGAGCGGCTTGTCCAGCTTTCTCCGAACTATCAATCCCGCCGCCATAGATGAGATGCGCCTTGGTGAGTTGTCTGTGCGTCTCTCCAACCAGCTCCATATCTCCAAACGTCCCACTGTACTCCATGTATACGATAGGCAGGTTAAGCAGACGTTCCGCAGCCTGGGCGTAAGCAACCGCAGCATCAGTCGTCAATTCCGTATCCGCTCCTGTCATTCGGGCAACAGTGGAGTCGGCATTGAGGACAATATAGCCTTCTGCAATAAGCAGATCCCATGGAATCAGATAACCGTAACGCTCAATGGCTTGCTGGTGTTGTCCAATGATCCATTGGCTATCCGTTGCATTCAGTACCATCGGAATCAGATATCCGTCAAAACCGGGCACAACGGCCTCCAAATCGGATACTTCCAGCACACAGGGCAGCTCGTAGCGACGTACTCGGGACATCAGGTCCACCGTGTTATCATAGGTAATTCCCGAAGATCCCCCTACCATAATGGCATCGGTCCCCGACATGCAAATTAGGTCGAGTGCTTCATCCGTTATTTCCCGGTCCGGGTCGAGCTTAAATACATGTCTCCACTGCTTAATCATGTCTATCAACGAACATTCCTCCAGAGGTTCTTCTGCATCCTAAAAAGCTTGTAAACTAAGTCTAAGTCAGCAGGGATTGAGTGTCAATGTTCGTATAAAAAGGGGAACAAAAAATCACAGACTTTTCCCTGGAATTGCAGGAGAAGCCTGTAATTTTAATAGATACGATTGCGATGTTACAGAAGAATTCAAGTTAGGTACCAGGTGCAGGTGCCACTACGAACATCAATATTATGAGTAGAGCTCAACAGTCTTTCGTAGGAGCACTGTATCCATTTGAATCAAAATATAATATCTCAAGGCTTCCAGGCAAAACGTGTGTTCATATCATCCAATTCCTGCTCGGTCAATACATCCGAATACACGCCGTACACGCCCCATTTCTCATAATTCGCCACCTGGTCGGTGTCATTAATGGTGTGCACGTAGGTAACGGCTCCTGCCTGCTTCAGCTTGGCAACGAAATTCTGATTCACTTTATACTCCGGCATAGTTACGGCATCGATGTCATTCTTTTGTACAAAATCAACCACCTGGGCTTCCGTATCTTGCGTAGCATAAAGAGTATAGATAATAGAAGGAAATGCGTAGATTTCTTTCACGGTTTCGAGCATCGGCTCGTTATAGATCTGCACAACGACCCGATTAAGGATTGTCGGATCATGTTGCTTGGCTGCGTCCACGAGTGATTTCAGCACCTGCTGAATATCCTCATCCTTCTGTTCTTTGGTATCGGTCACGATATACATATCCTGGTACTTGGCCAATACGTCCATAATGCCGTCGGCATCCATGGGTTGGTACTTGCCCAGAATGGGCGTATTCATAAATTCATCATGTGTCAGCGCCCCAGCCTGTTTGTCTTCGGGTAACTCCTCGTCCTGTCCCAGCATTTTGCTCATGTTGGCGGTCCATTCATGTCTGGCTACTGCTTTCCGGTCCGAGGTAAGCATAAAGTCGATCTCAAACACACGTGTGCCCTTCTCATAATTGGCAATCATCGCCTCATAGGCATTGGTGTAAGGCTGCTCACGGATACTGCCCATCGCATGGGCAATCAATCGATAGGCCGTAAATCCATCGTGCTGCTCCTCGCTTTGACTGTCATAGGCAAAAAAGAGTGTGCCCACGGTTACGATGAGTAGTGTAATGACTGCGGCAATTCGTTTCATATGGCGTTCACATCCTTAATAGGGTGATAGGGAAGAAAAGAGTATGATAATCATGATATGACGAAGCATGTGCGGTTTTTCCTTTTTGATAGCTAACTACCCTGATTGGAGAGGTGTAAAACAAAAAGCCGCCCGAAGGCGGCTGTAAAATCTAGGGATACAATATTCGGATGAATAAGAAGCCCTACCTAATCGGCTTGCTCTACACTTAATTCATTCAGGAATGCGATCAAAGCCTCTCTCCAAGCTCTCATAGGTTGCAGACCATTTGTACGAATAGCGAGATGATCCATTACGGAATATTGAGGGCGAGGAGCAGGACGCGGAAATTGCTCGGTGGTACAGGGCTCAAGAACAGCGCTTTGTTTGAATCGGGATTGCTTGGCTGCTTCTTCGGCGATGGCCTGAGCAAATTCATACCATGTGCATGTTCCCGAATTAGAGGCATGGTAGATACCGTATTTTTCAGTTAAAGAAAGCTCACTTACGAGTCTAGCTAAATCCACAGTATATGTGGGTGATCCTTGTTGATCATGAACCACCTGAAGTCGGGGACGCTTCTCCAGAAGCTCCAGCATGGTTTTGACAAAATTGCTACCGTGTACTCCAAATACCCATGATGTTCGGATAATAAACCATCGCGTACAGAGCCCCTCGACCAGTCTCTCTCCCGCAAGCTTCGACTTGCCATACACAGTCTGCGGATTTGTCACATCAAATTCCTGATAAGGTCTCGTTGCTGTGCCATCAAATACATAATCCGTACTAATATAAATGAGTTTGGCTTTCACTTTCTCCGCAGCAACTGCAATATTTCTAGTGCCTGCTACATTGACTGTGTATGCCATATCCTCATCTGTTTCGGCCAAATCGACGGCTGTATATGCAGCACAATGAACGATAATGTGAGGCTGGAATGCATTAATGGTTTCTCTGCATTGCTGTTGGTCGGTAATGTCCAATTGATCCCTGTCACAGGCCATGACATCATGACCACCTGCTTGAAATGTTTTCACAACATCGTATCCGAGCTGTCCCGCAGCTCCCGTTACCAGTACTCTGTACTTCATTCTGAGGAATCACCCATTCGCTTACCATACTGAAGTTGAACATAATCCTGATACGTTCCTGATTGTATTTGTGTCCACCAATCCTGATGGTTCAGATACCACTGAATGGTTTCCTTAATCCCTGTCTCAAAATTGTGCACAGGCTTCCACCCAAGCTCTGTACCCAACTTGGTCGGGTCAATTCCGTAACGCCGGTCATGCCCCGGCCGATCCTGAACATATTGAATCAAATTGGCCGGCTTGCCCAGTTGTTTTAGAATAGTCTCAACAATATATAGATTGGTCCGCTCATTATTTCCCCCAATGTTGTAAACCTCTCCGATCTTGCCATTGTGAATGACCAAATCGATAGCGCTGCAGTGATCCTCTACATAAAGCCAATCACGAATATTCAGTCCATCGCCATAGACAGGAATAGCCTCATCATTTAATGCACGGGATATAATTAAAGGAATGAGCTTCTCTGGAAATTGAAAAGGTCCATAATTGTTTGAACAACGTGTAATGTTTACAGGCAAACCAAAGGTTTCATGATACGCTCTTACAAGCAAATCTCCACCAGCTTTACTGGCAGAGTATGGACTATTCGGCATCAAAGGTGTCTCTTCTGTAAACAACCCTATGGGGCCGAGTGAGCCATATACTTCGTCTGTAGATACCTGAACGTATTTGGTAACTTGATATTTCTTCGCCGCATCCAGCAAAATCTGAGTCCCTAGTACATTGGTACGCACAAAAATATCTGGGGAGAGAATGCTGCGATCCACATGAGATTCAGCTGCAAAATTAACCACTACGTCAATTCCTTTGGAGATGATTTGTTCCATCTGCTGTACGTCAGTGATATCCGCTCGGATAAACGTGTATTGAGGATTGGATTCCACGGATTGCAAATTCTCCAGATTGCCTGCATAAGTTAGGGAATCCACGTTAACAATTTCATAATCAGGATGCTCACGAAGCATATACATCACAAAGTTGCTGCCGATGAATCCAGCTCCACCAGTAACGAGTAGTTTCATGCCGTCTCTCTCCTTCTGCCTCCAGATACAGAAGTACCTGAGAAGTCTTTTTGTTAGTCAAAGTTCAGTTCTGCATCTTTGAGTAACGGATGCTTTTGGTCTTTCTCTGATAAAGTAGGAGCCGTAACAGGCCAATCAATCGCGAGTGCAGGATCATTCCACAAAATACCACGGTCATGTTCAGGGGAATAGTATGCATCCACCTTATATGTCACCTGGGTATGTGGCACCAGTGTACAAAATCCATGAGCAAAGCCTTGAGGGACAAGCAACTGCCGCTGATTATACTCACTGAGAATGACACTTTTCCACTGTCCGAAGGTTGGTGATGAGGGACGAATATCTACAATAACATCATAAATAGCTCCGGATATAACTCTGACTAACTTCGTCTGGGCTCTCGGTTGAAGCTGGTAATGAAGTCCGCGAAGAACTCCAGCTTCGGCGGACAGGGATTGATTGTCCTGAACGAACACATGATGTATACCATTCTCATACAGAACACGCTCATTGTAGCTTTCCATAAAATATCCCCGATGATCGCCATATACCTTGGGTTCCAATATAGCTGCGCCATCCATAAACAGCGGAATCACCTTCATGTTACCCCTCCGTTTTTGCTAATAACAGCATTTCTTCATAATAACTATGTATATGTAGGGCATCAGGCAAGTGATCGTTCATTGGCCTGGTTATATCATGATATTTCAATACGTTGTTCCATAAAATAATCAAAACCCAGCCGTGTTTAATTTTCGGCTGGGCTTACTACTAGCGATTTCTCTATTTGTTCTGAACAATCTGCTCCAAATACTTCAACAAATCCTCCCGCAAATCCGGGCGCTGAAGGGCATAATGAATCGTGGTTTCAATAAAACCAAGCTTCTCCCCAACATCATGGCGCAGGCCGTCAAAGTGATAGGCCAAAATCTGGCGCTGGTCGTTCAGACGGGACAAGGCATCCGTCAGTTGGATTTCTCCACCTACCCCAGCAGACTGCTGACCCAGGATATCGAAGATATCCGGCGTCAGAATATAACGACCCATAATAGCCAGATTGGAAGGTGATTCTTCCGTCTTGGGTTTCTCGATCAAACGACGCGCGCGGTACACACGATCTTCGGTACGAGATACCAATTCTCCGTCCACAATCCCGTAACGCGACACTTCGCTCCAATCGACTGGCTGTACGCCTACGATCGGTGATTGCAATTCATCATAGACTTCGATCATCTGCTGAAGACAGGGATGATTAGACTCCACAATGTCGTCCCCAAGCAGAACAGCAAAAGGTTCATCCCCAATAAACTTGCGGGCACACCAGATGGCGTGTCCAAGGCCCTTTGGTTCCTTTTGACGAATATAATGGATGTCTGCCATTTCGGAGGGCTTGCGAACTTCATTCAGCAGATCCCACTTCTGTTTACCAGCCAGGTTCTGCTCCAACTCGAATGAATAGTCAAAATGATCCTCGATGGCCCGTTTACCTTTACCTGTGACGATAATGATATCCTCAATGCCCGAAGCCACAGCTTCTTCAATAATGTACTGAATCGTCGGCTTATCGACGATGGGCAACATTTCCTTGGGCATCGCCTTCGTGGCAGGCAGAAACCGGGTACCGAGCCCGGCTGCTGGAATAATTGCTTTGCGAATACGCACGCTAGAATCACCCCTTCTGGTGGAGAAATAATTATATATTTGATGAAACGAAAACTAATATGGCTAGACTTCATTATACCATCAACAATTCCCTAATATCCTGCTCGGATAAGGTGGTGGATCCTCCATCTCCAGGTTCAATGACTTCGGCAATCAGATCTTTTTTGCGCTGCTGCAGCTCCAGAATCTTCTCTTCAATCGTCCCTTCCGTAACGAGACGAATAACCTGGACGACTTGTTTCTGCCCCATACGATGGGCGCGTCCAATGGCCTGTTCTTCCACGGCGGGATTCCACCAAAGGTCATATAAAATAACCGTATCTGCACCCGTTAAGTTCAATCCGGTACCGCCAGCCTTCAACGAGATCAGAAACAGCTCAGCTTCACCCTCGTTGAATCTGCGGCACATCTCTACCCGACTCTGTGCAGGTGTCTGACCATCCAGGTAGAACAAATCTCTCCCCTGTGCAGCGAGCGTCTGTCGAATCAAATTCAGCATGCTAGCGAACTGGGAGAAGATGAGAATCCGCTTGCCCGCAGCCAGACAATCCTGAACCGTCTCCAGCAGCTGCTCCATTTTCCCGGAATCTCCCTGATAACCCTCCACAAAGAGAGCGGGATGACAGCACAACTGGCGCAGGCGTGTAATGCCTGCCAGTATTTTGATGCGGTTCTTCTGAAAACCGTTCTCTTCCATATCCTTGGATGTCTCATCCTGAAGCTGTGACAGGTACGCGGCATACAGTTTCTTCTGTTCGTCCTTCAGCTCGGAGCGCTGTACGGTTTCAATACGATCCGGCAGTTCTTCCAGCACATCTTTCTTTAGACGACGGAGAATAAACGGACGGACCATCCGGGCAATGCGCTCAGGAGGCAGATCCCGGAATCTGCGATAACTAGGGAACAACCCCGGGAATACCGCTTCAAAGATCGACCAAAGCTCATCCAGTGAGTTTTCTACGGGTGTTCCTGTAAGTGCGAAGCGACGTGGTGCCTGAATCTGTTTAACAGCCTGAGCCGTTTGCGAAGAAGAATTCTTGATCGCCTGGGCTTCATCCAAAATAAGCGTATGAAACGTTCTTCCGAGATATGTGTCCAGATCGCGGCGCAATAGCGGGTAGGACGTCACAATAACATCTGCGTCATCCATGCCTGCGAGCATACTGGCTCGTTCATCTTTTTGACCTGCTGCAATCATTACTCGCAAATGCGGAGCAAATCGGGCAAATTCATTCGCCCAGTTGTACGTTAATGAAGCTGGTGCAACCACGAGTACAGGAGGATGAGCAGTATGTTGATCCAACAATCCGGCCTTTACTTCATCCGGGATGTTACTTCCAAAATTTCCACCATCAACAATGTGATTAGCATCATCAAGATTGCTATGGTGCTGTTGCGGCTTTTCTTTCAGTTCTGCCGCGATATAGGCAATACTTTGCAGCGTTTTGCCAAGCCCCATATCATCGGCCAAAATGCCGCCAAATCGGTAAAATGCGAGTGTACGCAGCCACTGATATCCACTAGCCTGATAATCACGCAGCACAGGAGCAAGCGCATCCGGCAATGCAAAATCCATCCGCTCGGGATCACGAAGATCATCCAGGAAACGTTTCAGGGAATTTCCCCACTTCACATGTCCCGAAACCTCGTCCCGGCCAGGGAGCTGCAGAGCCCGAACGGCAGGCAGGCGGATATGACTGCTCTTGATGTCGCCCGAAGCAAGTCCAAGCGAATCCGCCATGTGTGCGAAGCTGTCCGCCCCTTCATTTTCGAGAGAGACAAACACACCGCTGCGCAAACGGAAATACGGTTTCTTTTCCACGATGTTACGCATCATTTCCTGAAGTTCCTGCTCATCTACACCTTCCATCTCGAATGAGATCTCCAGCCAGTCCAACCCTTTACCCAGATCTGCCCGCACTTTCGGCGGTGTCGGATAGGATTGCACCATAGCCTTCACGGCATTCGGGATATAGATATCTACCTGCTTCTCAAGCTCCGGCAGCAGATGATACATCACATCATATATCGCGTCTTCTCGTTCACTTGCCCATACACTTCCATCCCGTTCCAGGAAAGAGCGATCTAGCCGGTCGATAAGGTTACGCTCTGCATGGCGGTCACGTACCAAAATCACCTTTTTTTCTTCTTCATCAATCAAATATTCAGCCAGCGGATTAATCACCATTACACCATAATCAAACTCCAGACGCGCTGTAATCCGTTCCCGATAGAAATCGATATACAACTTTGGTGCAAGCTCCGGCTCTGCGATTCGTTCTCTCACCTGGGAGTCGATGGACAGATGCCCCAGTGTACGCAGTTCCGGCACAACATGCTGAACGAATTCGTCCACCTGCTGAGCGGAAATATCGATACTTTCCTTGATCCCATAAGAAGTGAGCGCTCTGCTCAGATCCTCCAGACTTCGCATCTGCATCGGCTCCAACATATGCAATTGCCCTTCCACCACGGCAGCATCATAGGCTGGGAGAAGAATCAGCTCACGCAATCCGGAAATTTCAAGCTGATACCCTTCATTAGTACCCTGCGCAATACGGTAAAATAAAGGCAGTGCCCCCTCACCCAAAGTGAGCGGTCCATTCGCCAACCCCGTTCCCTCCATCCGGCTATCTGCCTGAAGCAGCAAATCCAGTAGAGGCTTCCAGACCAGTGGAGCAATCAATATATCTCTGCCGTCTGAAGCTCCCAAGTAACCCGAGATGGACTCACGGTATGCTTCCTCACTCTGCCTCATCCGAATAAGCATAGACAGGATCGCCTGATCCTGGGGACTAAAATAATGCATTGACGGATCGTAGAAAAACAGCTTGGTAAACGACATGGGTTCACCATTCTCAATGCAGTTCAGGAATTGCTTCACTTTCTGAACGACATACAGGCGTTTATTTCCTACTTTCAGTTCGAGCGCGAGTTTGGCGCCGCCTTTGTGAACCTGCACAAGCTTGCATATAAATTGGAACTGCAGCTCCTCCCGTAATGAAGACCGGGTCACAGGCGCAGTGTATTTACGCTCATTTGCATGCAAGGGGCTGCGTTCTTTGGCAAACATGGAAAGAATCTGATCCGCTGTGCGGTACGAAGGTTTATCTGCTGATCTTCCCCATCCAGGGGCAGAACTTGGTCGACCTGCTTGAGCGAAAGGTTCAGAGGGTGGATTCAGGTCAGAATCGCGACGGTGCCTTGAATTGGAAGAAGAGTCGGGACGTTCCCAATGACTTTCTTCCACCAGTGTGCCTACTCTGGAAACAGAGTCGTAGCCGAAAGCAGAATTAGAAATTAATCCATGACTGGATTGAGTAATTCCTTTCCTTTTCCCCTCCTCAGTCTTTTTGGCTTGCTTCTTGTCCGCTTTATTGTTCGCAGCATGGCCGCCCAGTTCCTCTTCCCCCCGTTCATTGATCGCCAGGAGGACTGCAGCGACATGCTTGCAATAGTCATAATAGTTGCCATACGCAGGACAGTTGCAATAGGCTTCAATTTCACCTGTTTCATCCAGATCTACCGTTACTTGATATCGTTTGGTCCCTCGAACTACAGCATCGTAATGACACTCATCCTCGCTGACAATCAGATTGGTCACTCTTCCAGATAAATTATAATCTTCTCCCCGTTTGAATGCCGTGACCCCGCACAGCAATTTGATATCCATCATCGTGAATGGCGCCACGCTTCTTCGCCTCCTATGTCATGTGTTGTAGCTTTCTTAGCCAATAATAAACAATACACCGATGCAAACATTCTCTGATAAACAAGATACCACATACAAATCTGAACTCGGTATAGTTCAAGTCTCTTTTATAGAAAAAACCCCAAGAGCTCCGTAAAGCAGAGATTGGGGTTGCTTCAAGCCAGTTGCCTGTCGCGGCAATTTATGGATCGAAAAATAATATGATCTGAGATGTCAACTTATTGTCGTGATAATTGTTGCAACCTTGCATACTGGTGTCTATTATTTCACCAGTTGACCACGTGTTACGCCAAGCTGGTTGGTTGCTTTCAGTGTTTTCCATACTTGTGTCCCACTGATCTCGCCACGCAGAGCACGATTGTACAGATCAATAACCTCGCGCACCTGCTCTGGAGTTTCCTCCAGGAATTCCACACGGTAGCGGGATACACCTAGATCCATAAAGTTGGTCAGATATTCAGCACCAGATTGCTCCACCGCATTATACACGGTATTGCGGCAGCCTTCGTCCACACGTACAGGGTGGGACATGCCGATCCGGTCTTGCAAAGAAGCACGGTGATCTTCACATGGACGTCCACAGTTCGTAAAGTCTGTTCCTTCACTCATAAACGTACAATACACACAGTGCTCGGTATGGAACATCGGCAGATGCTGATGAATAACCACTTCGGTCTGACTTGTACGGGAGTGTCCCAGCAAATCAACCATTTGCTGAATGTTCAGGTCATAAGAAGGCGTAATCCAGTCGCAACCCGCTTCCAGGAACAGTTCCACTGCCTTGTGGTTGGCGATGTTCAGTGAGAAGTCACCGATCAATTCCGGGTGCTTCGCATCCGGGTTCTCCATCCGATGGCGCAAGTAGAAGTACAATGCACCCGTATTACGTACAAGCACAGCATCCGGCTGCAAACGCAGGATGTTGTTGTGATACCCGTTCTCCCCAGGCATATGAATGCGTGGTGTTGCCAACGCAATCTTGCGGCCTGCGGCACGAACGGCTTCCACTGCTGCCGGGAACTGCTTGATAAACTCAAAGTCGGCGTAGATCATGCCGACGCCTGCTTCCAGCGCTGCCTCTACTTGTGGCAGGCTGCGGCAGAGCGCGGTCAGCTCCGCTTGACCGCGAGCGACTGGCGATGCCGGTTTAACCGCATCGCCGTAAACTTCTACCGCCCGTTTCACGTAGACGGGCGGTTTAGGGCGCTCGCCCGCGAGTTGTTCCACCGCCTGACGGCGAATGTTATTCAACTCGCGCATCGGAATGATGACGTCACCGTGCAGGTTGACGTCCAGCTCTTCCAGCTGGAATACAGTGCCGCCCAGACGTCCGAATTGCTCTTCGAGCAGTTCGTGCGTCATAGGACGCTTCTGGGCAATATCCAGTTCCATCTCGGAATTCACACGGACCGTCGTACCCTTCTGTACGTCCGTCCACCAGGTGCTAAGCGGCTGCCCCGGGCTGCCGATGACTTTCACGTTTACCGGGAAGATACGATAAGGCTTCTCGGTTTCAAAGCTTTGACGAAGACGTTTGTCCAGTGCCGGATCATTCGTTTTCCATACTTTGTCGCCAACTTTCACGCGGCGCAGGTCCACGTCACTACGGCCTGGTACGACGTCCACGATCCAGCCTTCCTCCGCTTCGCCTTCAAGCTTCACGCCTTTACGACGTACATCGTAGACACGTCCGCCTTCTTCCTTCTTCGTCGGATCTCCGGCATCAAATACGATTCCGTCTCCACGTTTTACTGGTGCATCGAGCTTCAGGACAACACCATCACGTAATACTTGGTCTACACGACCCAGATAGACGCCACGGCTTTTAGGGAACGTACCGTCAACCAGTTGTTTATTGTTCGTTCCGTCCAGGAAACCGTGCGTGAATCCACGCGAGAAGCTCTGCTGCAATTCACGAACCTCTTCTTTACTTGGAGGCGTATTATCTCCATCAAAGTAACGGTCGATCGCTTTGCGGTATTTACTAACCACGTTGGCCACGTATTCCGGCGTTTTGAGACGTCCTTCGATTTTGAAGGAAGTTACGCCCGCTTCGATCAGTTCCGGCATCAAGTCAATCGCAGCCAGATCCTTCGGAGACAGCAGATACGCTACATCGCCCATCGGCTTATGCTCGCCATCCACCATCAGGTCGTACGGCAGACGACAAGCCTGTGCACATTCCCCACGGTTGGCGGAGCGTCCGCCCCACATTTCAGAAGTCAAACATTGCCCGGAATAGGACACACACAGCGCACCGTGCACGAATACCTCCATTGGCAACTTCGCCTGTTCTCCGATCTTCTGAATCTGCTTCAGGTTGTTCTCCCGTCCAAGCACGACACGTTCCATATCAAACGGCTTCGTAAACTCCACCGCTTCCGGTGACGTAATCGTCATTTGGGTTGAACCGTGAATCGGGAAGTCCGGTGAGATCTCGCGGATCATTTTGACCAGGCCCAGATCCTGTACAATCACGGCGTCCACACCTGCATCGACACAAGCGTCGATCAGTTCTTTGGCATCCGTCAATTCATTTTCAAAAATCAATATATTAAAGGTCAAAAAACCTTTTACGCCATAACTGTGCAAAAACGCCATAATCTCCGGCAGCTCGTCCATACGGAAATTGTTCGCACGTGCCCGTGCATTAAATTTTTCGACTCCGAAGAAAATCGCATCCGCGCCGTTGGCTACCGCCGAACGCATACAGTCCCAGTCACCTGCGGGTGCCAGAAGCTCAACGTCTTCTCTTCGTATTGTTGCTGTTTTCATGTGTATCCTCCCCATAACCGGCATAGCCGGATTTCATCCCTGTACCCTGTACGTTAAATCCTGTACCTTGATTCCATACGCCTGCATTGTCACTGTATCGCTATATCTATACATTATGTCTGTATTGCCTGATTCCCAAGCCTACAGTCATTCTTATTTTTCAGAACAGCAGTCATAACTCCTGAACTAGTATAGTGTACCACTTCTGCAACGACTCTTCTACGCTTTCCTGAAAAAACCGTTTATCATTTTCATTTCCATCTCTACAACAATAGATGCACACTATATACATTGATCTAAAAAATATTTACACTCGGCACTCCGATGACAGAACAACCTTCCGATCGCTGTTATCGTGTAAATGTTTGCTCCAGTTTACATCGACCACTTCAGTCGAAGGATCTATATAGATATAAAAATATAATAAACCGGAAGGTCTTATGACCCTCCGGCAACATGTATCTCTGTTATTTCAGCATTTTGCATTATTTAATAAATGTAAATGAGTTCACGGCTTTTTCCAGCGCTGCTGCCTGGACTTCCGTCTTGTTGGCGTCATTCAGCCCACTTGTTATCGTATACGTCGTTCCGTTCTGTTCAAACACAATCTGACGTCCGGTATATGGCACACCATTGTCCACTTCATGATAGATGAAGGAAAACGCAGGCACACCCGCAAACGTCATCTCCTCACTGCTAATCAATTTGAAGTTTTTACGTGTTTTGGTTGCTTCCGCATATGCCTCTCGAAGTTGACTGACTGTCATTTCAATGGATTTGTCCTCACTCGCGGCAATGGAGAATTGCCCCCCTGTGAACGTATAAACGACAGGAGAATACTCAAATCGGTCATTGTACGGCGTCCAGTAACGTGGAATATCCACACTGTAATGATAACGTTTGGATGTTCGTGTGATGGATTTTGTTTTATCTGTCAAATACGGGTCTTCATCCAGCTGTCCGAAATTATCGGCTACCGTATCAAAGTCAATCTCAACACTCTTCATGATACTCTTAAACCATTCACGGTCCTTCGTCTGCTCCTCAGGGAACGTATACTCTGCATAGTAACGATACCCGTTTTTTTGCAAAAGAACATCGAACTCCGTCTGCCATCCATCGCCAAAGTTATAACGGAATTCATTCACCTCGGCAGTCTCGCCTGATACATCCATCGTATACGAACCGATCGGCTCATAACTTTCAGGCGTGAACGTCTCACGCATCCACTTGTCCAGTTGGCCGCTCCACTCCTGGACTGTTGCACCCTTCGGTGCAGATGTAACACGAAGTTGCAGATATGCACCATCCTTGGCTTCGTATATCATCTGGGTGTTGTCCATAGACCAGCCTGCTGGAATCTTCAATTCAATGCCATAATCGTCATTCCAGGTAGCGCGCATACCCTCATCCACGGTTGAAAGATCCTTAATCGTACGATCCGACTGAACATACGTAGGTTGGAATGAGTTGAGCAGCGCTGCACGTTTGCCCAGATCCTTGTAATTCAGAGCTCCATAATCGGCGAGGTATACATCATATTGGCGACCATCCTTGATATATTGACGCATTTCCCATAAAACACCGTCCGCATCTTTAACCACTATCCGGGCATACGGGGTTTTCCCTTTGGCAATCGATTCCCGATCAAGCACTGTATCTCCGGCCTCTTTGGCTTCCTGAACAAGTTGCTGTAACAAATCATCCGAGTCCAGATTGACATCCTGGTCACTCACATACACTTCAAGATAATAACTGCTGTCCTCTGCGCCAAAAGTCATCATGCGCTCCTGCTCACCCGTTTGCAGAATCATGAGGTCGGATGGATAATTCATGGACCAGCCATAATAACTGTTACCAATTCTTGTTTTGCCTTCATCCAGATTAATGCTGCCCTCGTCGTCATCCGTCGATTCATCCGTTTGTAATAAACGAATGACCATCTCTCCTGAGCTGCTTGGGGCAAGTGTAGCGCCAATCCCCGCAGCTACCGGGCGAAGTGGCACCATGAGCACCCCGTTCATCATTTTTGGGGCCGCGCCCATCTCTTTTTTGATACCATCCACCCAGGCAATCGAACTGCCAATCGTTAAGGTGACGGTATGCGGACCTTCTTTGACTTTGACTACATCATTCTTCTCCAGTCGAATTTCGCTGCCAAAAGCCTTCTTAAATACACCGACGGGAACCATCGTAACCCCTTTGAATTTATATGGTTTAGCGATTGTCTGCTTGCTGCCATTGATGTAGGCACTCGTACTACCTGCGGTGATCCGCAGCTCGCTTGTCGTAAGATCGGATGCCCATGCAGGCAATGCCGCTCCAATACTCAGCATCCCGGCTAACATACCTGTGCTCAGCACACGTAAAAAAGATTTCTTCATTCCGTTCATTCGTCCTCTCTGGATCCGGATTGCTCGCCGGGCTTTATTGGTCTTCATCTACAGGGAACTGCTCATCTTCATCGTCTTGGATATCCGCTCGATCAGCAAGGACCACCGTACGAGTGACAATATCGCCTTCCGTTTGCATCACCAGTTTGACTTTCTGTCCTGGCACATACTTTTTGAGCAGCTCATTAATATCCACCACAGAGGACACACGTGTGCCTGCCACACTGTATAACACATCCCCCTCTTTGATTTTCGCTTTCTTCGCTTGAGCTGACAGTACGCCGGTAATCGTCAAAGGATCATCTGTAGGCAGGCCCACAATCGCTGACCAGCTCTCTTCCAGTTGCAGGCCAAGGCTTGCACGCTTGATTTTCCCGTATTCAAAGAACTGATTGATAATATATTGAACGGTATCTACTGGAATCGAAAATCCCATGCTCTCGATACCCACTGCTGAAAATTTCATAGAGTTAATACCCACGACTTCGCCTTTGAGGTTGACCAGAGGTCCGCCGCTGTTGCCTGGGTTTATGGCCGTATCTGTTTGAATCAATCGATAGGTGGCCTCCACTCCCCGATTAAGACCACTGATTACGCCTACTGTTGCCGAGTTACGCAAAGAGAAGGATATCGGTGTACCGATAGCAATAACGGTTTCTCCAACGGTTGTCTGTGAAGCTTTGGCAAAGGTCGCCGGTTGAAGAGACTTGGCATTAATTTTGATCAAAGCGATATCGCTTAACGGGTCACTGTATGTTTTGGTGATTTTATATGTATTGCCATCGGTCGTCACAACCAGCGGATCGGTTAACCCATCAACCACATGGGCATTCGTCACAATCCAGCCGTTGGAGCGGATGATCACGCCAGTACCATGAGCTAGATTATAACGATCCGATGTGACGCCATCCTGTAATTCAGTAGATTTGCCGATGATGCCTACAACAGACGGAGATACTTTTTCAATTACTTTTGGGACTGCTTCACTGCCCTTATACTGAAACGTTCCGGATTTGGCATCATATTGACCACTTCCTCCGAGTGCTTTGACCAAATCTGTTGAACTAACATATACTTGTCCATCTACCACTTTGGCTTGCATTCCTGATGAAGACTCCGCTGCGCCAGCCGCTGCTGCAACACTGATCGAGAGTACAGCAGCCATCAGCGTGGCTACGCCCTTTTTCCCCAACACTCTCATTCTCTCACCTAACCCTCTCTATATATCTTCCGTTATGCAACCGAACCATATGACTCATTGCTGAATCTCTTTCTCTACCATCTGCAATACCGGTATCCTTCAATTTAACATACAAATTATTCCTGTACAATCGCTTCAAGCCCTATTTTTCAACAGAAAAAACCCGCATATTTCCACACATTCTGTAAACACAAAAAAACACCCTCCTAAACTCCCCTGGAAAGTGTTTGTCTGTTCTTCTATTTGCTGTTTTCAAATAAGTTCAGCGGTGTCTCTATGAACCAAACCAACCGGTAATCATGGCATAGTCGGTCAACAGAAATACCAGCAGACTGACTACTGCAAATCCGATAGCAAACAAATTTTTCTTCGGTGCACGAATCAGGCGTACCACTCCGATGAAAATCAGGATCGTAAATAAGATGACAAAAATATCAAACGCATTAAAATTTGAAGTACTCGCCGTGGCAGCTTCTGCAAACAGCATGGATAGACAGACCTCCTCACCATAGTTGAACATGCATTTTGCAACAACCCAATCATTGAATTCCAATCAGCAGGATGTAAATTGAAATGAGACTCTCATTTACAACTTGTATCCAGAACCGATTCAAGTGATGCAAAATACAGAATGCTAACGCATACCCTAATATCTTCCTCTATGTTATCTGTACCCTGCCTGTAATGCAAGCCCTATCATCCAGAAAAATGAAAAAAATCCAGTTTGGCAGTCGATTGATGGAATGCTTGCTCTATCGCATATGTAAACACTTTCACCCATGTCATATTGAGATTGGCCAAACGCCACAATATCAGAAAACCCTTCTCTTGGGAAGACGAGAACATCAGATGATACATGGATGCCTCACACTTCGCAATAAGAAGGGTTAGATAATATTTTATTCCTATAGCCGTACTACATAGCCTTGCAGCTAGTTTGAATGAACTACCAAAGATGACTACTCGGAAAAGGTAGATCCATGTCCACTTTCTCAGGATAGCCTTGGGCAGCTACTCCGTCAATTGTAGCGTCTTGCTTCGTTCTGTATCCCGCTCCAATACTGGCTTCAAGTACTTGCCTGTATAAGAAGCTTCCACTTTAATAATATCCTCTGGCGTACCTGTCGCAACAATGGTTCCGCCACCGCTTCCGCCCTCAGGACCCAGATCAATGACATAATCGGCTGTTTTGATTACATCCAGATTATGCTCGATCACCAGTACTGACTCTCCGGAATCCACCAGACGATGCAATACGGTCAGCAGGCGATCAATATCATCGACGTGCAGACCTGTGGTTGGCTCATCCAGAATGTAGATGGTTTTACCCGTACTGCGACGATACAGCTCAGAAGCAAGTTTCACACGTTGTGCTTCACCACCGGACAAGGTTGTTGCAGGCTGCCCAATGTTAATGTAGCCTAGCCCCACGTCAAGCAAGGTTTGCATTTTGCGATGAATTTTAGGAATGTTCTCGAAGAATTGCGTTGCATCCTCTACTGTCATTCCCAGCACATCTGCAATATTTTTATTTTTGTATTTGACTTCAAGGGTTTCGCGATTGTACCGTTTGCCTTTGCAGACCTCGCAAGGGACATAGACATCTGGCAGGAAGTGCATTTCGATCTTGATAATGCCGTCCCCGCGACAAGCTTCACAACGTCCACCTTTAATATTGAAACTGAACCGGCCTTTTTTGTATCCGCGCACTTTGGCTTCATTGGTCTGTGCAAACAGATCACGGATGTCATCAAAGACGCCCGTATAGGTAGCCGGGTTGGAACGTGGTGTGCGTCCGATTGGCGACTGGTCAATATCAATGACCTTATCGATATGCTCCAGACCCCGAATCTCTTTGTGCTGACCTGGGCGCACCCGTGCGCGGTTCAAGTCCCGAGCCAGCGTTTTATACAAAATCTCATTAATTAGTGTCGATTTACCTGAGCCGGATACACCCGTTACAGCCGTGAATACACCCACCGGAATTTTTACATTCAGGTTTTTCAGGTTGTTTTCCTTCGCTCCGCGCACTTCCAGCCAGCGGTCCCCGACACTACGGCGCTCGGTACGTACCGGAATAAACTTACGCCCACTCAGATATTGACCTGTTAACGAGTTCTCGTCATTCATGATTTCTTCCGGTGTTCCCTGGGACATCACAGTGCCGCCGTGGATACCTGCACCCGGACCAATATCGATGATATAGTCGGCAGCAAGCATCGTATCTTCATCATGTTCAACCACGATCAGTGTGTTACCGATATCCCGCATATGAGCGAGTGTAGAAATTAGACGATCATTATCCCGTTGATGCAGACCTATACTTGGCTCGTCCAGAATGTACAGTACACCCATCAGACTGGAACCAATTTGTGTCGCCAGCCTGATCCGTTGGGCTTCACCACCGGACAACGTTCCGGCAGCACGGCTAAGGGTCAAATAATCCAGGCCTACGTTCACCAGGAAGCCAAGACGGCTGTTGATTTCTTTTAAAATCAGTTTGGCAATGGTTTGCTCTTTTTCACTCAATTGCAGTGAGTCGAAGAAACGACCTGCTTCTCCAATGGACAAGCTTGTCACATACGCCATATTGTGATCGTTAATTGTAACGGCAAGACTCTCACGCTTCAGTCTGTGCCCTTTGCAAGAACCACACGGCTTCGCACTCATATAACCTTCAATGAATTCTCGGATACCTTCGGATGCTGTCTCACGGTAACGACGCTCCAAGTTATTCACAATACCTTCAAAGGTAACCATTGCTTCTTTCCGTTGCCCAAAGTCATTCTCGTACCGGAAACGAACTTTCTCCGTACCTGTACCCTGCAGCAGCTTGTTCATCTGCTCTGCAGGAAGATCCTCTACAGGCACATTCTGCGGGATGTTGAAGTGTTCACATACCGACTTCAGGAATTGCGGATAATAGGTGGATGTACCGCCTGTCCAAGCGTCAAACGCACCCTCTTCAATCGTTTTACTTCGATCCGGTACTAATAGATCCGGGTCAACAATCATTTTAACGCCCAATCCATCACAATCGGGACAAGCCCCAAATGGACTGTTGAAAGAAAACATCCGTGGTGCCAGCTCTTCAATGCTGAATCCGCACACTGGGCAGGCAAAGTTGGAACTGAAACGCAGTTCTTCTTCACCCATAATATCTACCAGCAGCTGTCCACCGGACAGATTAAGTGCAGTCTCAATCGAATCGGCCAAACGTGATTGCACATCTTCCTTAATCACGATCCGGTCAACGACGACTTCAATCGTGTGTTTCTTGTTCTTTTCCAATTGGATATCTTCAGACAGGTCACGTAATTCCCCATTCACCCGAACACGGACAAAGCCTTGTTTGGAAATATCGGAAAACACACTTTTGTGTTCACCCTTACGGCCTGAAACGATCGGTGCCAAAATCTGCAGCCGGGTCCGTTCAGGATATTGCATCACGCGGTCTACCATCTGCTCTACGGTCTGGGAGGTGATCTCCACGCCATGATCCGGACAATGGGGATGTCCCACACGTGCAAATAACAGACGCAGGTAATCATAGATTTCCGTAACGGTTCCGACGGTAGAACGCGGGTTACGACTTGTCGTTTTCTGATCTATGGAAATAGCCGGCGACAATCCTTCAATGGAATCGACATCCGGTTTCTCCATTTGCCCCAGAAACTGTCGTGCATATGCCGATAATGATTCCACGTAACGTCGTTGTCCTTCGGCATAGATTGTATCAAAAGCCAGCGAGGACTTGCCTGAGCCACTCAGACCGGTCAATACGACAAAACGGTCACGCGGGATGGTGATATCAATGTTTTTGAGGTTATGCGCTCGCGCGCCTTTGATGACAATGTTCTCGCTCGCCAATAGTATTCATCCTCTCAATGTTGTAATTCCAACCTTTATTAAAGGCTTTTCGATCCCTCCCAAACCCTCCCTTCCAAGGGAGGGCCCCAGAGGGCGCAGCCCTCTGGACACCCGAAACAGGCGGTGCGTGGTGAATGGTCGGGTCTTGCTATGTGAATGGTTGTTGTGTGCCCGCAGCTTCGTCCAAGATTCCGGCTCTTGCCGGTATCCTGGACGGCTGCCTCTACCACGAGAGGACGCTCACGGCTCCGCCTCATTCGCGAGAGGTCGCCATTGCCTTCGGCTCGGCTCCCCTTAAACACCGGGACGCTCACGGCTTTGCCTCGCTCACGAGAGGTCACCATTACCTTCGGCTCGGCTCCAAAGGACACAACTTCCAAATGCTTTCCTATAAACCTTTTAACCAATTTCAACTTCTCTATCAGTATAGACCTGATTTTAAGTTTTCAACATGCCTAATTATCGATAGATTATTGATTTCCTTACTCAACAAGAGAACGGCCACGCGGCCGTTCTCTTGTTGAAGATCTATCCTTGCAGCGAAATATTCACTATCTGTGCCTCTACTTATCTCTAAACAACCTGCAACCGGCCCTTACGAGCTACTCCGCGCGCAGTTCCAACAATGCATCGCGAAGTTCAGCCGCACGCTCAAACTGCAGGTTTTTGGCAGCATCCTTCATCTCTACCTCTAGGCGTTGAATAAGCGCCTGACGATCCTTCTTCGACATCTTCTCGGCAGCGCCTGTAAGATAGTCTTTTTTGGATTCGGCAACTTTGGTTGCTTCAATCACATCACGCACTTTTTTCCGAATCGTCTGTGGTGTAATGCCATGCTTTTCGTTATATTCAATCTGGATTGCGCGGCGGCGTTCCGTTTCCTTAATCGCCTTATCCATCGAATCCGTCACTTTGTCACCGTACAGAATGACTCGACCTTCGCTGTTCCGTGCCGCCCGGCCAATCGTTTGGATCAGTGAACGTTCAGAACGCAGGAAGCCTTCCTTGTCGGCATCCAAAATGGCTACCAAAGAAACTTCTGGAAGATCCAGACCTTCCCTCAGCAAGTTGATCCCGATCAGTACATGGAAAACCCCCAGCCTGAGATCACGCAGTATCGCCATACGCTCTAACGTCTTAATCTCGGAGTGCAAATAACGCACCTTGATCCCGATCTCCTTGAGATAATCCGTTAGATCCTCGGACATCTTCTTCGTTAATGTGGTGATCAGGACCCGCTCATCTTTTGCAATCCGGTCGTTAATCTCACTGATCAGGTCATCGATCTGACCCTTCGTTGGACGCAGTTCAATAATTGGATCAAGCAGACCCGTTGGACGAATGATCTGTTGTACCATCGTATCCGTATGCTCAATCTCGTAGGGAC
This sequence comes from Paenibacillus sp. 11B, assembly GCF_030487755.1. Taxonomy (NCBI): domain Bacteria; kingdom Bacillati; phylum Bacillota; class Bacilli; order Caryophanales; family Paenibacillaceae; genus Paenibacillus; species Paenibacillus sp. 11B. The sequence goes on from NZ_JAUKNS010000004.1 coordinate 337,199, forward strand.
CCGGTGTTGCAGATACATAGATGATCTGATTCATCTTTCCCTCGAACTCTTCGAATTTGAGCGGACGGTTATCCAGCGCAGATGGAAGACGGAAACCGTGATCCACCAGTACGGTCTTCCGTGCTTGGTCACCGTTATACATCGCACGGATCTGTGGCAAGGTCACGTGGGACTCATCGACCACAATCAACATGTCATCCGGAAAATAGTCCATCAATGTGTACGGTGTATCGCCACGTTCGCGGAATGTCAGTGGTCCGGAATAGTTCTCAATTCCTGAACAGAACCCGACTTCCTTCATCATCTCGATATCGTACCGTGTGCGTTGCTCCAGTCGCTGAGCCTCCAGCAGTTTACCTTGTTCTCTCAACACTTCAAGACGCTCTTCCAGTTCACGCTCAATGTTCACCAGCGCGACGCGCATCGTTTCTTCTTGGGTTACGAAGTGAGATGCCGGGAAAATAGCGATATGTTCACGTTCGCCAACCAGTTCTCCGGTTAACACGTCAATCTCCGTAATTTTCTCAATCTCATCACCGAACAATTCAACCCGAATCGCATGTTCACCCTTCGATGCCGGGAAAATCTCGATAACATCGCCGCGAACGCGGAACGTGCCACGCACAAAGTTAATGTCATTTCGCTGATATTGAATCTCTACCAGACGCGACAAAATCTGATTACGTGGTTTCTCCATCCCTACCCGCAAGGACAGAAGCATGCTGGAATACGAATGCGGCGAACCTAAACCATAGATGCAGGATACACTCGCTACAATAATGACATCCCTGCGTTCAAACAATGAACTCGTAGCCGCATGGCGCAACTTATCAATCTCTTCATTAATACTTGAATCCTTCTCGATATACGTATCCGAGGAGGGAATATAGGCCTCTGGCTGAAAGTAATCGTAGTAACTGACAAAATACTCAACCATGTTATTTGGAAAAAAGTCTTTGAACTCACTTGCAAGCTGTGCTGCCAGCGTTTTATTGTGGGCAATAACCAGCGTGGGACGTTGCAGCTTGGCAATCGTCTGTGCAATCGTGAATGTCTTACCCGTACCGGTTGCACCCAGCAGCGTCTGGTATCTCTTCCCCTCCTGAACACCCTTCACCAACTCTTCAATGGCTACAGGCTGATCACCTTGGGGAGAAAACTCTGACTCGATTTCGAACGTTTTGTCGCTCATTATAATATCGCTCATTGCCGTATCTCACCCTATCGTCTAAAATAATAGTCACTATATATTGTCGAAGTTCCCCGAATTTACATATGGGAAAACTTATAGTAATAGGAATATTTGTTCCCGTTTAATTATACCAAGTCTATGCAAGTGATGCAATCGCGAAGTAAAGATAGGAGTGGGTTAATTTATGGATATTGCGACACTTATCGGCATTATTGCCGGGATTGCCGCAGTCATTAGTGGTTTTTTATGGGAAGGCGGCCAATTATCCGGTCTGATGCAAAAGACGGCTGCTCTAATTGTATTTGGTGGAACGATTGCTGCAGTCGTTGCCAGTTTCCCTGCACATCGGCTGCGTACGATTCCTGCCGCCCTCCGCATGGCCTTTGGGCGTAATAACAATGACTCAAGCCAGTGGGTTGAAGAACTTGTAGATATGTCTTCAATTGCTCGCCGCTCAGGCGTACTTGCACTGGAACGAAAAGTGATGGACCATCCGCATCCATTTTTGCAAGATGGTATTCAGATGGTTGTCGATGGCACAGATCAGGATGTTGTTCGCCAGATCATGGAGATGGAGATTGATTCCGTCGAACAAAAATATGATGGATATGCCAAAATCTTTGAATCAGCAGGCGGTTATGCCCCAACGATGGGGATCATTGGTACCGTAATGGGACTTATTCAGGTACTTGGCAGTCTGACCGATCCTACAGGACTCGGACCAGCGATCGCTGTTGCCTTTACCGCAACCCTGTACGGGGTCGCCAGTGCCAATCTTATCTTTTTACCCATTGCGTCCAAAATTAAATCCCGTGGCGCAGACGAAATTCAGACGATGGAAATGCTGCTCGAAGGAGTACTTTCTATCCAGAACGGGGAGAACCCCCAGCTCGTGCGTAAACGGCTGGAGTCCTTCACACTCACTCACCGCCAGATTATACGTCCTGTAGTGAAGGAGGGATTGGATGAGTCGGCGCAGTAAACGGCGCGGAAAACGTGAACCTGGAGATCATCGAGATCGCTGGATGATTACCTATGCCGATCTCATTACCCTGCTGCTGATCTTTTTTGTGATCATGTATGCCATGAGCCATCTGGATTCTGGTAAATATGATGTTGTTACTCAATCATTGCAAAATACATTTAACCAATCCAATTCCCTGCTTGACCAAGGTGAAGGGATTGCCGGTACAGCGGGACAAGCCATCATCAAAAATCCACCTTCCCAGATTCAGGGAGAAGAACCCGGAGAAGGCGAAGGATCTTCTTCCGGCTCCGAGACAGGTACGTCAGAAGATGATAATCAGCCACTTACGGAGCGGGAAGAGCAATTCAGATCACAGGAACTGGAACTGCAAAATCTCTTCAATGTAATTACTCAGTATATCGAGGACAACAAACTGGAAAATCAGATTTTTGTTGCGGACAAGCCTCAGGGCATCTCCATTACACTCAGTGACCGCTTCCTGTTTGATCAGGGACAAGCAGCCCTCAAAAGCGATGCTGCCCCCACGCTGAGCAAATTAGCAAGCCTGTTCCGTGATCTGAGCACCGTTGTCAGCATTGAAGGCCATACGGATAACGTTCCTGTCGGGGCGAATGCTACCTATAAAGACAATTGGGAGCTTTCCGGTGAACGCGCACTGTCTGTATTGCGATTTTTTATCGACAAAGAAAAGCTTGACCCTGACGGTTTTCAATATGCCGGATACGCGGACACCCGCCCAACTGGGGATAATACCACCGCCGCAGGACGGCAAAAAAATAGACGTGTGGAAATTACCGTCTTGCGTCAACTCCAGCCTTAATCGCCAACATTTCGTATGAAACATCCTAGCACTATTATAAAAAGCACGTTTTACTGAATTCGATTCAGCAGAGCGTGCTTTTGTTTTTACTTCTATCTCCTATTGCTAAACAGCAGATCATTTATTTTCTTCGTTTTATGGTAATGGCACCTGATGGATCACCTTCAACTTACAACCGATTTCATACATTATGCATCCACGCCTGGCTGACTTGGACGAAGAATCGCAGAACCCACCGTCAGCAAGATGGCTGCCATCCCAAACAGAATCAGCAGCGGCAGGGCAATATCCGATATCGTACCACCAGCGGAGATCGTTTCAACCGCCTGGATCGCCCATTTCTGAGGAACAAAATTAGCGAGTTTCTGCATATAATCCGGCATGATTGACAGTGGCCAGAAACAGCCGCCAATCATACACGTCGGTGTGATGATTAGTGAATTCAGCATGTTTGCATTTTTAGATTCACGAATCAATCCGGCAACCGTACTCGCAATCCCCATCGAAACCAGCATAAACGCGGCCAGGATGAGAAGATGGATACCAAATGGAATTCCCGCATCGTAATGAAGCACCCATCGGCTAATCCCCAGCACCAAGACAATTTGGATCAAACCGATCGCAAAACTTCCCAGAAAATTACCCAGCGCGATTTCATAGGCGTGGACCGGAGCTGTGTAGACTCGTGCCATCGTACGCTGCCTGCGGTCCTCCATTATGACGGCTACTGCACTTGTAAGCAAACCCATCATGAACATGATTGTAAATCCCGTCACATTGTTCAGACCCGGTTTCGGATAAATGTGAAGATCGGTTGCTTCACCCGAAATTTGATGTTTGCTCGTTTCCTGTAACAACTGTTCGAATTTCTCTTGGTTTAATACAGGATCAGGGGCCGCACCAGCAGGACTACCTGTTGTAGTCAACACTGCTGTTGCAGACTGTTTCAGCCCGGCTGCCAAACCTTCAACCGCGGCTCTTAATGTATAGGAGCTTTCACTTACACGAAGTTCTACCAGTTGTACTTTCGTTTGCTTGCCTTGCAGCAGATCATCTGTATAATGCGCCGGAATGATGATGCCGGAACTCCCCTTTTGCTGGGCGATGGCTTCCTTAAGCTCCGCTACATCATCCATTGGCTTGAGCAGATACTCCTCCTTGCGGGCAAGTTCATCCACAATCATCGCACCTGCCGCACCATGATCCTCGTTTATATAGGGAATAATTGCACGCGTTTCATGCTGCCCCCCAAATATCGAAACTGCCCCTGTGACGACTAAACAAGGAAGAAGGAGAAATGTGATGAAACCCCACTTACGTCCAAGTGTGCGTCTAATCATTAACCAGGCAATATTCAGACTATTCATAGCGGTATCCCGCCTTTCTGTAGATCAATGCCGCAAGTACCAATAATACTGCACCTACCGTACCAAGCATCATGATATTGTACATAATCTGACTTAGTGAAGCATTAAGCATCATTTGCAAAAAACTCTGAAGAGCCCAATGATTTACCGTAAATTCGCTAATCTGCTGTACAAAATCGGACGCTATGGGTGTGAAGCCACCACTGATAAACGTCATCGCAATGATTATGCCCTGTAGAGCAGCACTTGCCGATGCAACATTTTTGCAGACCAGGGCGACAATCACGCCGAGAGTCATGGAAGCCAGCGTGATCAGCACACAGATCAAAACAAGCAGCCATGGATGTGTACCCCAATTTACGCCGTATAACCAGTGTGTCATCAGTACAATAATGATGGCCTGCATAAAGGCAAGCAGGCTGTTTCCTGCAATTTTCCCTGCAAAGATAACGCCATTGCCTATTGGGGCAGCCTGCAGACGGGTTAACGTTTTTTTATCACGCTCGCCGAAGAGGCTGTTGCTGGTCGTCAGTCCAGAATATAGCATGAACATAGCCAGCATAGAAGCTGCATAATATTGGGAGGCACTGTATGATGTCCCGGCCTTTCCAGGGCTGCTTATAGCAATATAAGAGGAATTGGCAGCGTCTGATTCAGAAGAGGAAGCCATGGCAGCGACCACTTCGGGACCAAATACGTTTACCATAGCGACCTGCCTGTTCAGTTCATCCGTAAACCGGGTAAACAATGTTTCACCCACAACATTGAGCGTGCCATCTCTCCCCAGTATCCATTGCAACCTCGCTTCTTCCCCATTCATGATCTGCTCCTCCAGATTGGATGGGACAACTACGGCAAAATCAATGTCACCACGTCGCAGTGCACTTACAGCCTCTTCCTCCGTAGAAATGTTCTGTACCTTCATCATGTCGGCTACCGCCGGGGATGTCACAAATGTATTCAAAGCTTCGCTGATCGCACCGGAACCGGAATTTTCTTCAGCCTGAATGATTCCTACTCTCACAGGGTCAGGAATGGCTTCTTTTGCCGTGCCCATTGTACTGGAAAGTGCAGTACCCAATATAAAGATGAGCAGCAGCGGCAGAATAAACAGATTCAGCAGAACCGAGCGAATTTTCAGAATCCGTCTCAGCTCAAAGATGCAAATATGCCATATGTTCATCTGAGATCCTCCTAGTCCCGAAGCGTACGTCCGGTCAGATTGAGGAACAACGTTTCCAGATCAGGCTCTTCGACCTTGAGCGATTGGATGGAAATTTCATGTTTGCTGCAAATGAAAAGCATATCCTGTAGATCCTGCTGGGCGGATGGCAGCGTAATGGTCAATATATTGTCTGATACTTCTACCGCCCGGACACGGGGGTGAAGCTTTAACTCCTCCACAACAGCGGGACCGACGCCCAAAGTGGTCAGAACGATTTTTTCCTCGGATGCAACCCGTTCTCTCAGCTCTGCTTCGGTGCCGCAGGCAATGATATGCCCCTGATCCATAATCGCTACCCGGTGGCTGATTGCAGCTACTTCCTCCATGTAATGACTTGTATAAATGATGGTTGATCCCATCTGATTAAGCGTGCGGACAGACTCCAAAATATGATTACGCGATTGCGGGTCAATACCCACTGTCGGTTCATCCATGATGATTAAATCCGGGCGATGCATAATGGCACACGCAATGTTCAGCCTGCGTTTCATCCCGCCAGAGAACGTGGATGGGGTATCCTTCGCTTTGTCCTGCAATCCTACAAATTCGAGGGATTCCTGCACTCTTTCTTTAAGCATCTTTCCACGAAGTCCGTACAACCGGGCAAAAAAAGTTACATTCTCCGCAGCAGTCATCGTTTCGTATAGAGCCAGATCCTGTGGTACCAGCCCGATTTTGCGTTTCACTTCAAGCGGCCGTTCCTTGACCGATATGCCATCCAACCGAATTTCACCTTGATCAATCTTTAAAAGACCGGCAATCATGCTAATAGTGGTACTTTTCCCTGCTCCATTGGGTCCAAGCAATCCAAAAATTTCACCTTTACCGACACTCAGATTTAAATGATCCACCGAGAGCTTGCTGCCGTATCGTTTTACTACATGATCAACTTCTAGCATAGCCATAGATTATGCACTCCTCTTCCGTCCAGCTTCCTACCATTGAATTATATATCTGTATTGTAACGAATTGTGATCTTCTGCGAAGGTACGAAAGGTCATGAAACAAAGGTGACTTAAGTCATCTTCGGATGAGAAAACTGCCTATGATATAATCGACATAGATTACCGGAAGGTATACCTTCACTTTTAAAATAAAGGATGTCTCTGACATATGCCGATGCGGTTGTTGCAATACGGTTTACTTATAGTTCCCTCGGTCCTGTACATTCTGGTGCTGCCCCTGGAACAAGAAGATAGCTATACGCTGTATATTATCATTACACTTGGACTCGCGGTGTGGAAAGATTTCACCCGTTCAGGTATGCAGCGTTTGCTGCTTGTGGCCGAAATCCTTTTCAGCTGCTGGCTGATCGCTCTATATGGCCCATTTATGTTTTTCCTCTCCTTATCTGCGCTTTATGTGTACATGTACAGACTAGATGGGGCCCAGCGCTGGTTAATGCTCGCAATTCAGCTTATCGCCAGCAATATCGCGTTACATTGGTATTACGCCCCACCACAGGGGCTTCATGCATGGCTTATACTTCACACAAACACTGCCATTCCTTTTACCTTCACCCAAGAGACAATGGCTCGGGTTACAGGTAACCTGCTCCTGCTCATCACCGCAACACTCTCTTGGCAGGGGTCTAGAACTGCGAGCAGCCGGGGACAGCTTGAACAGGTGTATGATGAGCTGCGCAGTAAACATTACGAGCTTCAGGACGCACGAGAGCAATTGCTGCAATTCACGAAGCAACTTGAAGGAGCTGCACAGGTTGAGGAGCGTACCCGAATATCCCGGCAGCTTCATGATGACATTGGTCACCGCCTGATTCGCACCAAAATGATGTCTGACGCAGCCCTTCTAACCCTCCCTATACATCCGGAACAGGGCACGGAAATGGTGAGACAGATTCGGGATCAATTGGCCGCCAGTATGGATGACATGCGAACCACGCTCCACAAATTGCGGCCAAACTCTTATATATCCGATGCCTACGCACTAGATCGTCTGTTGGAAGACGTTGGCCGGGAAACGGGTGTGAAGACGCGTTACGAAGTGCGTGGGCATTCACATGTACTCTATCCCAGCATACAGATCGTCTTGTACAAAAATGCTAAAGAGGCCCTGACCAATGTCCTCCGTCATGGAAATGCCACTACGATTACGGTGGAATTGGAATTTGGAGAAAGAGAGATCTGTATGTCTATCAGCAACGATGGGAAGATCCATACCCTTTCCGCGAAGGAACAAACAAAAGGAAGCCATGAAGGATCTCGTGCTAACCCGAGTGTAAAAGCAGCGTTTACAGGGCTCGGCATGGGGCTTGAAGGAATGCGTCTACGCACACAGTTGGTTGGAGGGAAACTGGAAATCAAGTCGGACTATCCCTATACGGTGATTACACGACTGCCCATAACGAACAAAGCTGAACTGATATGAAAAAGGAAGTGATTTGCTCATGTCTGACCTGAATGAATTAAATAACCCGAGCCATTCTGTCCAACCTCAGTCCATTCGGCTGATCCTTGCGGATGATGATTCCTTTATCCGTGAAAGTCTTAAAGTCCTGCTTGGACTCGATCCCGTTATTAGCGTTACAGGTACAGCTTCCAACGGACGAGAAGCTCTCGAACTGCTGGAGTCAGGAACACCTGCCGACGTTGTACTTATGGATATTCGCATGCCCGATGGTGACGGAGTCGAAGGTACCCGAATCGTTAAGACACGCTTCCCTGACGTGCGTGTACTGATGCTTACCACGTTTGACGATGATGAGTATATTATTCAGGCTTTGCAAAACGGGGCCAGCGGTTATTTGCTCAAAATTGTGCCACCTGACCGAATCATTCAAGGGATCAAGACTGTACATAACGGGGATATGTTGATTCATCCTGATATTGCTCGTAAGCTAGCGACTCTGCTCCGCCCTGCTGCATCGGCTCAGACCCATGAAACCATTGACTCTTACGGCCTAACTCGTATGGAACTAGCTGTTGCAGAGGCTATCTCTGAAGGGCTGTCCAATAAAGAAATCGCTGCAAAGCTATTTCTGAGCGAAGGTACGGTCAAAAACTATGTTACTGATATTCTCGGCAAGCTTAGTTTGCGAGATCGGACACAAATCGCCATTTTCATGTTGAAAAATAAGTAGCAAAAAGGGTATCTCCCCTGCCTCATTAGGCGGAGGAAATACCCTTTAATTATTACATCTCTATCGACTTTTTCTCTCCCACAGGAGCTGGCGGCAGTGCCAGTGGAGCTTCAACCTCATGCTTGTCTTTCCGACGTCTTGCAAACAACTTGAGAGTTACGATATGAAACAGGGTTAGCGGACGCAAGCGGAGCGCCCAGGCTTCATGATTGTCCGGAGCCATGAGGACGCCAAGTTGATGATGCTCGCCTTCATAGATCGCCCGCTGCATGAACTTGCTCTCTCCCTGATGATTGCGTACCTCCAGCTTGCAAAAAGCCGGATTCATGCGCAAGGCGCGATGTAATTGCTCAGGCGAATGTACCAGCACGCCATTCACCTTGTACAGGGTCTCTCCTGCTTCAATCCCCAGGTCTTCCGCAGGACTATCGGGAATGACACCCAGCACCTTCAAGCCGTGCTCAGGGTGAACAAACAGCGGGCTGCGGTTTTGTTCTTCGAAGCCACTATACCACACCAGGAACTCATGTCCAATGAAAGCAGCCAAAGCTGCAACAATCATGAGTGGAGACCACCACGCAGCCAGAAGGCTGAGCACAAGCAGCCCTGTCCCATATAACAGCAATCGCTTTGCGGAAATCTGAACTTTTTTCCCCGGGAGCATACTTTGAGTCACCTCTCCGAATCCAAGCATAATCGGCAGTGCAACCAGCATGTAGCCATTTCCTCCGCTGATTAAGGCGGTCCATGGTAATGCTGCCCCGCCCGTAACTGGAACTAGGATCAGTAACGGAATCGGCCAGAAATGCTGCAGCTGGTACCCTCCGACAAGCTTGCCGCGTTTGCCTTCGAAGAGAAGCGGCGATGCCATAGATACCCCTTGCATACGAACCATCAGTGCTTCACCGATATGTAATACAGCTGCGAGCACAAGAAGTGCAGGCATATCCAGCTCACGTAAGGCTTCGGTGACAGTTCCTATCCATCCTGCGGGCTGCCAGCCCGAAGCCATATTTAAACCAAACTGCAACACACCAAGCAAACCTGCAGCATAAGCAAAACATAAGTATCGGATACGGAATAAGGCCAGAAATAACGTTGCTGCCCATATACAGATGAGGCTGCCCAGTGTAAGATGTGCCCCGAGAAACAGCGACACGATGGAGACCATTACACCGATCAGAATACCTCCGAGCACTGCACGAATGGTCTGTGTTATCGAGCTTTGCAGACGAACGTGGAACAATTTACGTTCCTGCAATAGTTGACGATGATAAACGAGTGCAATCAAGATTACCGCAATATAATAAAACGGCTGAATAAACAACTGCAACAATGCTTCCCCTAATGTAGTTAACCATGGCCAAGCCCATTCCATTGTGGATGGTCACTCCTCTCCTTCAGCCGGTTCAGAAAAAAAGAAGGCTGAAAATCAGCCTTCTTTATGGTTTCGACACAGCGGATGAAATATCCTTTGAGACATTTTCAATCGCGCGCTTCAGCTGTGCATCATATTGAGGATTGGCAATGCGTTCAATCAGAGCCGCTTCAAGTGATTCCGCGGTTTTCTCGTCAATCTGGCCTGTTGCCTGAATGCCTTTTTGTTTCTGGAATGCTTTGACCGCTTCTTCTGTCTTCTGGTCATAGTATCCGTCCACACGATCCGGCTTGAAGTCAAGTCCTCTCAGCATCGTCTGCGCACTTTTCACATCCGTGCTATTGCTGTCGTATTTCAAAGGTAATTTTTCTTTATTGATTGGTGCCACCGAGAAGTAATCCGGCTGGTTCACCGCAATATCCGGTTTGATGCCTTTTTCATGAATCCAGTCTCCATTCGGAGTCAGCCATTTCGCGATGGTGATTTTCAGCAAGCTGCCATCACCCATCTGCTTATCATAACTCGTCTGTACGGTTCCTTTACCAAAGGAGTTTTCTCCAACCAACGTTGCGCCTGCCGACTGTTGCAATGCACCAGCCAAAATTTCTGACGCACTCGCGCTGCCCTTGTTCATCAAAACCGTAATTGGATAGGATTTACCTGATCCGTTTGATTTGCTTTGTTCCTTTTTACCGTTCTTGTCTTCGACTTGAACAATAACCTTGCCTTTGGGAACAAATTGTTCTGCAATATCAATAACGACCTGCAAAACACCACCCGGGTCATTCCGTACATCAATGATCAGGCCCTTCATGTTCTGCTTCTCCAGCTTCGCCAGTTCTTCCTTAAAGCGATCGCCAGTATTCAGCGAGAATTGAGTGATGCTAATCACACCAACACCGTTATCCTCCATGTGGGCGTAGACCGTTTCCAAATCAATATCAGCACGCACGATGACAAATTCAATTAGCTCGGAAGATCCGGCACGTTTAACCTGCACCTTCGCTTCACTGCCTTTTGGACCTCTGATTTTGTTAACGGCTTTGTTCAGTTCCAAACCTTGCAGGGATTCACCATTCACGGACATGATCATGTCTTTCGCACGAATACCCGCTTTTTCGGCAGGTGATCCTTTGATCGGCGATACCACGACGACATTCCCGTCTTGAGAGGATACCTCTGCACCGATTCCGGTAAACGAACCTTCAATCGATTCCTCGAACTGGGCTGCTGTTTCCTGTCCCATATAATTGGAGTACGGATCACCAAGGGATTCCATCATGCCGTTGATCGCACCATCAATGAGTTTGGTTCGATCCACGTCTTTATAATAGTTGCTTGAGATCAAATCCATCGCGGTTTCAATCTTCTTTAAATCGTTCTTCTGCTGTGCCGTGCCAGTTACACTGGCAAGCAATCCTTCACCAGGTGCCGTCTTTGCTAGGCCTGGGGAACTCATTAGCACCAGTGTAAGCAGGCTGCCTCCAAGAAGGGCTACAATGACAAGCAGCAGGGCCGATCTTTTCTTCATCATCCGTTTGTCACCGCCTTTAGTATTGAAGCGTGTCAAATTCAATTGTTCCGTGAAACATTCCCTGAACATGCCAGCTTAGTATATGCCTAGCTTGTACGGAATATGTTTATTCCATTCCCTTGCAATCCATCTATTATAGATAATTCATTGGGTTGACTGCCGTACCATTATCCCGAACTTCAAAGTGCAAGTGAGGTCCTGTAGAGTTGCCTGTATTGCCTGATTCGGCAATAAGATCGCCTTTGCTGACCGTATCTCCCTTGCTCACCTTAAATCCGCCTTCACGCAGGTGACCATACAATGTCCAAAGACCGCCACCATGGTCTACAATAACGGTATAGCCGTATCCAGTGTACCACTCAGCCATGATTACGATACCGCCTGATGCAGCATGAACTGAGGTACCCACAGGAACAGCGAAATCAACACCATTATGCATTTTTCCCACTTCCCCCGTAATAGGGTGTGTACGCCGACCGAATGGAGAAGAAATACGTCCACCGGATACGGGTTTGGAGAAAATGCCATTCCCCGCTGAATACGTGGTCTCACTGGTCTCACTGCTGCCTGTGCTGACCTTGGTCGGCGCCTTCGCAGCTGCCGCCGCACGTGCAGCTGCTGCTGCTTTTGCTTTGGCGGCCGCGGCCGCTTGCTGTTCACGCAATTTGTTTTTCTCTTGGAGAAGGGATGAACGCTTGCTTGCAATCTGCATCAATACGTCTTCCTGTTCTTGCGTCAGCTCTTCCGATTCTTCAATTTTAGCATCATAGGAAGCGAGAAGCACTTGCTTCTCCTGTTCCTTCTCGTTCAATTGGGACTTGCGCTGTTTCTTCTGCGCATATAGACTCTTAGCTTCTGCATATTGCACGTCCAGTTCTGCCTTTTTGTCCACGACGAGCTGCTTGTCCTTTTTGTGTTCATCCAGCAGATGCTGATCCTGATCCACAATCGTTTTTAGTGAATCGGCACGAGTCAGAAAATCAGAGAAGCTTGTTGAGGTTAACAACACATCGAGATACGAAACGGCACCGTCTGTATACATCAGCCGTACACGTGATTCAAGCAATTTCTCTCTTGCAACGATACGTTCTTCTGCGGCTTGCAGATCTTTTTTCGTTGTCCGAAGATCCTCTTCCGTATTTTCAATCTGCAAGGATACGTTTGCCAGCTCATCACTAACCACATTGATCTGTTCCATGACCACTTTCAAGTAAGCATTGGTCTTGTTCTTGTAATGCTGGGCTTCCTTTTTGTTGCTGGCAGCCTTTTGCTGCTCCTTTTTGGCCGAAGCCGCCTTGCTCTCCAGTTGCTGAATCTGCTGATCAATGTCGCTAATGCTACTCTTGGCATATCCGTCAGAAGGTTGAAGCGTCAAACTGGCCAATAACGTTAAAGCCAGCAGCGAAGCTGTTTTTTTCAAAATGTGATCCCCCATCCTATGATTTCACAAGAAAGCAACCTGCACAGGTGGTGAACAGCATGTTCTTTGCTTTCTTTACACTAAAGACTCCGTCTTTACTACATATCGTCAAACAGCGTTCAGTAGTGAACCTGCTTTGCCATTCTTTTTCGATTAAACGTTAAGAGACTTGCGGATGGACAATGTACTTCCCAAAATACCAACCAGCACACCAAGTCCAATCAAGAGTGTTCCAAACAGCAGCCAAATATCGCCGAGTGGAATCAGATTAAGCATCTGCATGAATACATCCTGACCAATTGTTGCCATCAGTCGGCTGTAGCCGAAGAACAGTACCGCTACCGTAATCGCCGAACCGATCAATCCAATCAATGCCCCTTCAACAAAGAAAGGCCAGCGAATGAACGTGTTGGTGGCTCCAACCAGTTTCATAATACCAATCTCCCGGCGCCGGGCCAGAATCGTTACGCGAATCGTATTCGAGATCAGGAACATGGACATCAAACCCAGTCCCCCGACAAAAATAAATCCGATATTCCGAACAAGCTTTGTAAATTTGAACAACACTTCCACCGTTTCTTTGCCGTAGTTCACTTTCATGATCGGCTTCTCCGGATGTTTATCGTTCAATGCTTCGATTTTTTGCGCCACAAAAGTGACGGTTTCCGGTTCAATGACCTCTACTTCAATGGTCTCCGGCAGTGGGTTGTTATCCACATCGAAACCGCTCAGCACGTTGTCTGCACTTGATCCCAGACGTTCACGGAACTCCTTGAGTCCTTCTTCTTTGGAGACAAAACGAATTTCACTGACTTCAGGCATGGCACTGATTTCCTGCTCCAGCGTGTTACGCAGGTTCTCATCCACGTTCAGTTCGAGATACGTACTGATCTCGACCTGGCTGTCCACCTGGTTGGCCATGGAATTCACGTTGAGCACCAGCAGCATGAACACACCCAGAATAAGCAGTGACACGATAATGGACATGATGGAGGCCACGGACATCCAGCCGTTGCGGAATACATTTTTGAATCCCTCCCGCAAATGGCGCAAGAGAGTACTAAAATTCATAACCGTATTCCCCTCTCATCTGATCCCGTACAATCTGTCCGCGTTCAATCGCAATAACCCGTTTACGCATCGTATTCACGATATCTTTGTTATGGGTCGCCATCACAATGGTTGTCCCGCGAAAATTAATTTCATCCAGCAGCTGCATAATGCCCCATGACGTCTCCGGATCAAGGTTCCCCGTAGGCTCGTCCGCGATAATAACAGACGGATTGTTCACGATGGCACGCGCGATGGCAATACGCTGCTGTTCCCCACCCGATAACTGCGAAGGTTCACGGTTCGCCTTGCTGCGCAGCCCTACCAGATCAAGCACTTCCATCACTCGCTTCTTGATGTGACGCTTCGGCGCTTCGATAACTTCCATGGCAAATGCCACATTCTCAAATGCGGTCATGCGTGGCAGCAACCTGAAATCCTGGAACACAACGCCGATATTCCGGCGTACATAAGGAATTTTGCGTGGCTTTAACTTCCCGATATTAAATCCGTTAATGGATATTTGTCCTTTGGTCGGAACTTCTTCACGGTACATCAATTTCATAAATGTCGATTTGCCTGCGCCGGACGGACCGACGATATAGACAAATTCATTGCGGTCGATCTTCACCGACACCCCTTGTAATGCGTGGGTACCATTGGCGTAGGTCTTCCACACGTCCTGCATTTCTATCACATCATCACTTCCCGTTGCATAGTTAGCCATTATCATTTCGACACAATCCCGGCATTTCCTTTAAAAAGACCTGAATTTCATCAGGAGAAATCCATTTCGCCCTATTTTCGATGGTGAAGCTTGGATTCATATGAGTTTTATTGTAACAAATTTGTTACCTATTGAGTACCCGAAAGTTTTCCATCATAGGATCATATATATGGAAAGTGTTACGAATTGCGGAACAACAGAAGTACAAAGGAGTGTACGGATATGAAAAAAATACATTTGACGGTCATTATTCTGTTCTCTATCCTCTTGATCGGTTCCGCGTCCTATGGATTGCTGTATATGTACGTGAACCAGCCTGCTCTACCGAAAGATGTGCGTGTTGGGGAATGGTCGTTGGAAGGTATGAATCGCAAGGAGGTGCAGCAAGCACTGGATGCGCGATTGAAACAACTGAAGGAGTGGCCAGTTACTCTTGAGGTGGACGATCCGGCAGCCAAAATGATGACGTTCACCGCCGCCCAGACGGGTGCAAATTACAGCGCTGACGACTTCCGGGCTGCCGTACAGCAGCTGGACGAAGGCAATCTGTGGGAGCGAGCCTACGCCCGATATCATTTCACCAAGGAATGGTCCCTGAAGCTGACGTATAATTCAAAATCACTGCAAGAACAACTTAATCCTGCCTGGGAAAAGGAAACCTTCGGTTCACCTGCGGACGCTGTCCGCCGCATTACCGCAAGTGACAAAGTGCAATACATCCCGGAAAAAGGCGTCCGCCGGATCGCCTGGGATGAACTCGGGAACCTGATGCAGGCTAAACTGCACCGGGATTTCGCTGCACTGGATCATGATACGAAGCCGAACCCTCTACTGATTCAGCTGCCACTTTATACGCTGCAACCTGAAGTGACCCTTAATTCGCTGCGCCAGGAGGGAATTGATCGGAAAATCATTCAGTTCTCCACTGGCCTCGGAAACAGTAGTGAAGGCCGGATACATAACGTCAGTGCAGCAGCGCAAGCGGTTAACGGCTTGATTTTACCGCCAAATGGTACATTTGATTATGAGAAGGTCATCCGTAAAGCCGAAGAAGACTACGGTTTCCGGGAAGCCCCGGTCATCGTAAACGGGCAGCTGACCCCTGGCATTGGAGGCGGCATCTGCCAGGTGTCGAGTACAGTCTATAATGCAGCTCTCTTAACCGGACTGGACATTGTAGAGCGTCGCAATCACTCCCTGCCCGTCAAATATTTGCCAAAGGGACTCGATGCCACGTTCGCCTCAGGTTCGATCAATTTTCGGTTCAAAAACAATACCGGTAAGTCCCTGCTCATTCTTGCCAAAGTAGAGGGCGGGAGGTTAACAGTTAAATTTTTCGGCACCTTCCCGGAAAACGTCAGTTATGCACTGGAATCCCGTACGATTGAGACGTTAAGTGTTCCCGTGAAATATGTATCGAGCAATGTGCTGCCTGACGGTGCCCAGCAGGTGCTCCAGAATGGTCAGCCCGGATATATTGTGGAGACACTGCGCACCAAAAGGGTAGATGGCAAAGTCGTCGAATCCAAAACCATTACACGTGATACGTACAAAGCCCAGAACCGCCTGATTGCCCGCTCTGGTCATACCAACCTCCCTGATCCCAAGGAGCCTTCTGTCGTAGAGGATGGGATCAGCGACACGAAGCAGCCTTAAACTTTCTCCCACTGGAGGGCCACTACACATACACATGGATAGGTCCAACTCAGCAAAATAATAACAAACAGAAAAAGACACATCTCCCGTTCCCCATACTTGGGCTCCTCAGAGATGTGTCTTAATTAGTTCTATAGAATTGTTCTACAGATTCATATTGTGTATGGATCAGACCAGACCTTTTTAATGTCCGCCTGTGTACTCTCCCTGCTCTTCACCTATAACCATCTTCTCCTTACCCATGAAGAATGCAGCAATCAACGCCAGTGCAGCCGGGATCGCAGCCCAGGCAAAGAGCTGCACGATGGATGAAGACAGCGCGTGCGTAATGGCATCCAGCACCTGAGGCGGAATCGCCTTTCTCAGCTCTGGTGACAGCAATGCATGTGGATCGCTCAGATCCACTCCCTGAGGCACGCCGCCTGCAGGAGCACCCGTTCCACCCGCTTCCGCCGCTGATCCGGCGAGGGCATCATTCATTTTGCGAGTAAATACTTGGCTTTGCACGATACCAAAGATCGTAATGCCCATCGTCATCCCCAGCGAACGCAGGAAGTTAAGTGTGGAGCTCGCTGCTCCGCGTCTTTGCGGTTCAAACGCGTTCATGGCTGCATTGCTGAGTACCGAGAATGAAGCTCCGACACCAAGACCAACCATCACCATATATATACGAATCGTCCATAAAGATGAACTTTCATCCAGCGTTGTCAGCAAGCCAAGACCAACCACCAGCAAGGCCAGCGTAGGAATCATAATGCTGCGATATTTGATTTTGGTCATCAGGACCCCACCCAAGGACGCCGTCACAACGGATCCAAGCATCATTGGCAACAGCACGAGACCAGAGTTGGTCGCCTTGCCACCAAGAACACCCTGAATGAAGATCGGAATGTACACGGATGCGGTAATAAACGCCGCACCACTGAACATGCCAATGACGTTACTAGACCAGTACACCCGGTTGCGGAACATGCCGAACGAGATGATTGGTTCCTTGGCTCTCGTTTCTGCAAACAGGAATAGCAGTGCAAGCACCACGAATCCGGCAAACAAACCGAGGATCTGCCACGAGCCCCAAGCATACGTTTTGCCACCCAGTTCAAGCCCGAAGATGAGACAGACCACCGCACCAATCAGTGTGATTGCACCCAGCCAGTCAATCTGTTGGGATTGATGCTGATGCGATTCCTTATAGAAGAATGCAATAAACACAAACGCGATCAGACCAAGCGGCAGGTTGATATAAAATACCCATTCCCATGTCGCATACTGCGTAATGTAAGCACCCAGCAGTGGGCCAAATACGCTGGACAAGCCGAACACGGCTCCAAACAAACCGCCCAATTTGCCTCGTGATTCTGGTGCGACCACATCAAACATAATCGTAAAGGCAATCGGCACCAGTGCACCTGCACCAATACCTTGAATAGCTCTGTACATCGTCAGCTCGACGATTGTTGTTGCCGTTCCACATAATGCGGAGCCAAGCATAAATACCAGTATTCCGAAAACAAAAAACTTCTTCCTTCCATACATGTCGGATAACTTACCGAAGATTGGCATACCCGCCATCTCGGCTACCATATACGCAGAAGTAACCCATACGAACTTGTCAAGCCCACCCAGCTTCCCGACAATGTCGCCCATAGCTGTTGCCACGATGGTATTGTCCATCGAAGCCATCAGTATGCTCAGCAGCAGCCCTGCCAGCACCAATCCAATATTATTTTTACGTGTAGCCATTGTACTCAATCTCTCCCATTCACAACCGATTCATATGACTGAATTAGTATATCCGAAAAGTTACGGCGGATAATCAGTCCAAGGACCGATTGCTTTGCACCAAAACTTCCGATAGCGTATGAATTTGCAGAGAAGAGCGGTATTCCACCGTGCCGATCCGGCAGCCGGGGCCAATTTTTATTTTATCCCCTCGAACAACTTCTGCCTCTGTATACTCCAATTCGATATCGTCGCCTTCGATCATCCCTGCCTTAAGTACTGACTTCTGCCCCGAAAATAGACCTTCGAACAGTTTGCCCTTGCCGCTCTTCACTGAAATGATGGATCCGCCCATTTCCCTAACCTCGGATGGACCCATGATTTTGAGTGTCATTTGTTCAGCGCTGAGCATACCCGCTATCGTAAAACGGCCGTTCAGCTTCATATCCTCCACCTGACAATCGCCTGATACATGAAGCTCCCCTACCACTTTCATATGTTCAGCTTTTGCATACAGGTTAGAAGCATAATGCCCCTCCTGATCTTCATTATCAGCAGCAGCCTGGTCTTTCAGGGTAAGGGTTCCCGTAATTTTGATATCTGTCGATTCAAGAGATCCGTATATGACCGATGTACCGGTACATTTGAATTGATCACAGATCAGTTTATCATTAAACGAGGCATCCCCTACTACCTTGATCTTTCCGTATACACCACCAGAAGAACTGCCGTCGCCGATGATGCTAATGTCATGTTTTTTATCCATTGAACTGGCAAAATGATTATTCATGTCGATCACATCCCTTTCACTCCAAATCAAAATTAAATTCGCTGACTGCTGCCCACCTTGGCATCTGGATCAACCTCTAGTTCACCCGAATATTCGACCACTCTGACGTTACATCCGCGACCGATATGAACCTTGTTGCCACGAACAATATCTGCCTCGGTATCTTCCAGCACGATTTCATCCCCCTCAATCAAGGATGTCTTGAATGAAGGTGTACCGCCCAGTCCAATACTTTTCCAAAAGCCAGTCTGTTCCTTACGACGGATATCAATGCGCTCCCCACCAATCTCTTTGGCCGAAGAGGATGTATGCAACCTGATCTCTACCGTTCCCGCATTCAGGAAGCCGCTGATTTTAATATTGCCCTGTACGTTCAGGGACTCGCATTGTACGTCACCTTCAATATCAATCACGCCACCAATATCGATTCGTTCCCCATTCACTCGTCCGCGTACGGTACATTTCCCGTTAACTTCAAGCTCAGGGCTATGGAGGTCTCCATTAATCGTAGTCAAGCCATCCACACGAACACGAGAACTGTTCAAAGGGCCGTTCAGCGTGCACATGCCGTTAATCGTTGCACTTTCTGCACTCAAAGCTCCATGCATCTTCAATGTTCCATTCACATTAAGGGAGGTACAGTCCAGGTTACCGTTTACCTTAGCCATGCCATCAATGGATACCCGGTGAAATTCCCCGCCTGCCGTTTGGCTCAAACCTGCTACGTTCAGATCGTTTCGCAAATTACGTTCCTCCATATATGACCCACTCCTTATCCCAATTTGAGTTTCAGCTCTTCCATAAACGTTCCCATGGGCTGTCTAAGAACAACCTTCACACCATTGTCAAAATAAAGCTCCGTCCCTGCCGTTACCAGCATGAATAAAGGGACACCCATCTTGCGAATAAGCACCAGCTCGCTTGGTTTGCCTGTGAAACGATAGTAATGCTCCGACATGACGTCGATGAGCATTGTACCCTCCTGGCGGGTAATATCCCCGCTCATTAGCAGCTTATCAAGGACATAGAGCATCATGATCTGATCCAATGCATACAGCGGCCGCTCCCGGCATGCTTCATTCAACAGCTCGAGCGAAATGTTCGAAACAATGTTTCGCTCCAATAGCTGCTCAGCGGACATTTCCACTTCACCCAAAGTTGGTGAAAACACGTCTGCCAGTTCATCCAGAGACAATCCGTCCTTCATATTGAGAATCTTGTCAATCCGCAGTAATATCTGTTGCTTTGGAAAAAAAGTCTCTTGTCCGGTATAGGACGACTTCCGAATAAACCATTCCTCTGGAATGAGATTCTTCCGCTTCCAGCGGTATAACTGGCCGTAGGAGATGCCCGTCAGGTCCAGCAATTCTTTCTTGGAGATCAAATCATCCGTCATATATGGTCCCCCTTTACGTTGAAAACAGTGTAACATAACATTGTTACGCTGTAAAGAGAGCGAACAACATGGTGAATGGAATCTCCGATTTCTGTTCATATCTACTGTTCCCACATAAAAATTCATATGATTTTGGAAGCGCTTATTTTCTTTGTTTCTACAGTGGATCTTGTTATTGCGTCGAAAGTGATTTACGTATAACCTGTTTACTACAGACACTTTGGAGCCATTTCCACTCCAGATCCATCCTCTCGTTTCAATTCAGGACCTTCATCAATGAATTATGAAAGGGGTTAATTTAACACATGGCACTTATTCAATGTAATTTTTACTCGGACACGCTTGGTCTAAGCACCAGCATGCATGTTATCCTGCCACAACAAACCCAAAATCAGATTGGTATGGAGAGCGTATCGGGCCAAGGACTGCATCCCACACTGTATCTGCTGCACGGTCTATCGGACGATGACTCCATCTGGCTGCGCCGTACATCCATCGAACGATATGTTGCCGACCTTGGTATTGCCGTTGTGATGCCTCAGGTTCATCGCAGCTTCTATACGGATATGGCTGAGGGTGGACGTTATTGGACGTTCATTAGCGAAGAGCTGCCTGCACTCGCGCGTTCCTTCTTCCCGCTATCTCACCAACGTGAAGACAACTATGTTGCCGGATTGTCCATGGGTGGCTACGGGGCATTCAAGCTTGCGCTTCGGAAACCGGATCAATACGCTGCCGCGGCAAGTTTGTCGGGAGCGCTCGACATGGTAGCGCATTTGGATAATATGAATTCCAGCCCACTCTGGCGGGCCGAAATGGAACGTATCTTTGGGCCGAAGATTGCAGGCTCGGAGAACGATCTGCTGCAACTACTGAAGGAGAACCATGCGAGCAGTGGACCTCGGCCATTGCTCTATCAATGCTGTGGTACGGAAGACTTCCTGTATGAGCAGAACCAGTCCTTCCGTGAAGCCTGTTCCCAGACCGATCTCCAATTGACCTATGAGGAGGAACCCGGTGAACATGAGTGGGGCTATTGGGACAAGAAGATTCAGAATGTATTGAAATGGTTGCCTCTACCTAAACGCGTCTAGTCGAGAAATTTAAATGTAGCAACTGCATTTTACATGGATATGTACAGGGAATAACTATATAAGTTTTATAAGTTCAACTAATGATATTTACACTAGCACTCCAATGACCAGAACAAGCTTCTGATCTCTGTAATACACAAAAAGCAGGCCCTTGAGAATAAATCTCTGGCCTGCTTTTACATTTCATACTCTTTTTCACTATAGTAAATGTGACATTAACCCCGATTGGTAATCCATTGCTCTGTCATTTCAAGCACCTTCTCACTGCGGGCAATTGCTTCAGCCACCTGATTCGAAGCTGTGCCGCCATAAACATTACGGGCATTTACAACCGCTTCCGGTTGCAGCACGTCATAAATACGCTCATCGAACAGCGGAGAGAATTGACGGAATTCATCCATTGTCAGATCCAGCAGGTACTTGCCGTTCTGGATACAGTACAATACCGTTTTACCAATAACCTCATGCGCTTGGCGGAACGGCAAACCTTCGCCCACGAGGAAGTCCGCAATATCCGTAGCGTTCGAGAAATCCTGATTAACCGCTTGACGCATCCGTCCTTTGTTGACCGTCATCGTTGCGATCATCGGTGCGAACAATTGAAGCGCACCCTCCAGCGTCGCCACAGTGTCAAACATGCCTTCCTTGTCTTCCTGCATGTCCTTGTTGTAAGCAAGCGGCAGAGATTTCAGTACGGTCAGCAAACCGATCAGGTTGCCGTACACACGTCCTGTTTTACCACGAACGAGTTCAGGAACGTCCGGGTTTTTCTTCTGTGGCATAATGCTGCTGCCGGTGCAGAATGCGTCGTCCAGTTCAACAAAACCAAACTCCGTGCTGCTCCACAGGACCAGTTCTTCACTCAGACGGGATAAATGAGTCATGATCAGCGAAGCGGCTGCCAGAAACTCCACGATAAAGTCACGGTCGCTGACCGCGTCCAGACTGTTCTCGTAGACACCGTCGAAGCCCAGTTGTTCCGCCACAAAATGACGATCAATCGGGAACGTTGTGCCTGCAAGGGCACCTGCACCCAACGGCAAAACGTTAATGCGTTTGTAGCTGTCCATAAGACGCTCCGCATCCCGTTGGAACATCGATACATACGCCATCAGGTGATGGGCGAACAGAATCGGTTGTGCACGTTGAAGATGCGTATATCCCGGTACGATCGTATCGAGATTATCTTTGGCTTGTCCGATCAGCGCTTCCTGCAACGAGTGCAGCATGCCAACAAATCCAACCACGCGCTCACGCAAGTACAAATGCATATCCGTTGCTACCTGATCATTCCGGCTGCGTCCTGTATGTAATTTGCCACCTACAGGGCCGATGGTATCGATCAGGTTTTTCTCAATGTTCATGTGGATGTCTTCATCCGATACGGAGAATTCCACTTCGCCTGCGCGGATTTTGTGCAGAACGGTGATCAAACCTTCCTTGATCGTTTCTACATCCTCTGCCGGAAGAATGCCGCATTTGCCCAGCATCGTTACATGAGCCAGACTTCCTTGAATATCTTCCTCGGCCAACGCTTTATCAAAATTGATTGACGCTGTGTATTCCTCAACCAGGTGATTGGTTTGTTTGGTAAAACGTCCTCCCCACAGCTTGCTCACAGTGAGTGCTCCCCTTTCGCTCATGGACAAAGCCGCTCCTGCCAGATGTGCAAGAACGGCCCGCCTTGTCAGTTATAATCGTGATGCTCTATATGCAGATGAAATTAGTTTTTGTTTTGCTCCACACCGGAGTTTACTTTCAAACGCAATGCATTCAGGCGGATAAAGCCCGTTGCATCCCCTTGATCGTATGCTTGTGTTGGATCAGCTTCCATTGTGGCAATGTCCGGGTTGTACAGGCTGACAGGGCTTTTCACACCTGCGCCAATGATGTTGCCTTTATACAGTTTCACCCGAACGGTACCTGTTACATTTTTCTGGCTTTCCGTTACCAGTGCTTGCAGCGCCAGACGTTCCGGTGCGAACCAGAAGCCGTTGTAAACGAGTGTGCTGTAACGTGTGATCAGGCTGTCACGCAGGTTCATGACTTCACGGTCCATCGTGATGGATTCCATTTTGCGGTGTGCAGTAAACAGAATGGTTCCACCCGGTGTCTCGTATACGCCCCGGCTCTTCATGCCAACAAAGCGGTTCTCAACCATGTCCACACGACCGATACCATGTTTACCACCAAGTTCGTTCAGTTGCTCCATCACTTGCAGTGGGCTTAAACGCTCACCATTCAGTGCAACACAATTACCTTGTTCAAAATCAAGTACAACATATTCCGCTTGATCCGGTGCATCTTCAGGTGCACTGCTGAGCAGGAACATGTCCTTGTTCTCGTCCGTACTTGGGTCGAACCAAGGATCTTCGAGCACACCGCTCTCATAGCTGATATGCAGCAGGTTACGGTCTGTGGAGTACGGTTTAGCCGCCGACGCCGTTACCGGAATGCCGTGTTTTTCAGCATAAGCTATCATCTCAGCACGTCCCGGGAACTGGTTGCGGAATTCTTCCAGACGCCAAGGTGCGATGACTTGAATGTCTGGTGTCAACGCAGCTGCGTTCAACTCAAAACGAACCTGGTCATTCCCTTTACCCGTAGCGCCGTGAGCAATCGCTGTAGCACCTTCTGCACGAGCGATATCAACCATACGTTTAGCGATCAGCGGACGTGCGATACTTGTACCAAGCAGGTACTGTCCTTCATAAAGGGCGCCTGCCTGGAACATTGGATAGATGAAATCTTTGGCGAACTCGTCGCGCAGATCGTCGATGTATACTTTGGAAGCACCTGTAGCGAGAGCTTTTTCCTCAAGGCCGTCCAGTTCATCCTTTTGTCCGATATCCGCCGTAAATGCGATAATCTCCGCATCATATGTTTCTTTCAACCATTTCAAAATTACAGATGTGTCCAACCCGCCAGAATAAGCGAGTACGATTTTTTCCTTAGCCATGTTCAATGGTCCTCCCCAAGTTCAGTTGCTTAATCTATCATCGCGAAATCTATGCCTAAAATCAACCCATTCAGGCAAACAGCGTCTATTCGCTCATTAACGCGGCCATTAACGCTTTCTGCGCATGCAGCCGGTTCTCCGCCTGATCAAAGATCAGGGAGTTTGGACCGTCAATAACTCCGGCACTCACTTCTTCTCCACGGTGAGCTGGCAGGCAGTGCAGGAACATATAATCCGGCTTCGCGCCTTTCATCAGTTCCTCATCCACCTGATACGCGGCGAATGCTTGTTCACGAACCTTCTGTTCCTCTTCAAAACCCATGCTTGCCCATACATCCGTATACACGATATCTGCATCTTTCACAGCTTCCTGTGCACTGTAGGTTACAGTCACTTGCGAGCCGCTCTCCTGTGCAATGCTGCGCGCCTGCTCAACCACTTCGCTGTCAGGCTCATAACCTCCCGGAGTCGCTACTGCTACATGCATACCCATCTTGGCTGCACCAAGCATCAGGGAATGCGCCATGTTATTGCCGTCTCCGACATAAGCCATTTTCAGACCTTCCAGCTTGCCTTTGTGCTCCAGCACGGTTTGGAAGTCTGCGAGTACCTGGCATGGATGTGCTGCATCACTCAGGCCGTTAATAACTGGAACATCCGCATGTTCTGCTAGTTCAGTCACATTATGGTGTCCAAAGGTCCGAATCATGATGCCATCCAGGTAACGTGACAAGACTTTAGCTGTATCATGTGTCGTTTCGCCGCGACCGAGTTGAATATCGTTTTTGCTCAAGAAGAGCGCGTGACCACCTAGTTGGAACATGCCTACTTCAAAGGATACACGGGTACGCGTAGATGATTTTTCAAAAATGAGTCCGATCGTTTTGCCTTGGAGTGGCTGATACGGCACGCCGTTTTTATGTTTGCCTTTAATCTCAATCGCAAGGTCCAGCAAATAGCGAATTTCCTCCGCTGTATAATCTGTAAATTCAATAAAATCACGGCCTCTAAGATCGACCTTCTTGACCTTCTCCGTCTGTTGTGTTTGTGTCATGTTCATTTTGTCCTCCTTATTTCCGGTTCCCTGCACCCGCATGGGCAGAAGAGTGTAGAAGGTTGAGCTCTTGCCATCCGGCTGCTCACTTTCATCTTCCGCTAGTTTACCGCGCGGCTACAGGGATTCATCATCTTGTTCTGGCTTCGAGGCCAGTGAAGGCCCCGAGTCAGAAAGGTTTTATAAAGTCTTATTAAGCGTTCTTCGCCGCCACATGCTCTTCAATTAACGTTGCTACCAAGGATACCGCCTCATCGATCTCTTCCTTGCTCACATACAAGTTTGGAAGCAGACGAATGACATTCGGTCCTGCGGAAACAAAGAGAATACCTCGCTTCTGACCAGCGAGCACGATGTCTCCCACCGCTTCAGCACATTCGATCCCAACAAGCAGACCCATCCCCCGAACTTCTTTCACAAATGAGTTGCCTGCCATACGTTCCCGCAATGAGTTCATCAGGTACTCGCCCATTTCAGCTGCACGCTCTGGCAGTTGATCTTCGAGCATCGTTTCAATCGTTGCAATGACAACCGAGGAAGCGAGCGGTGTACCGCCAAACGTCGTTGCATGGCTGCCCGCAGTAAACGCATCTTTCAGATAACCTTTACCCAGCATCGCACCTACAGGGAAGCCGCTGCCAATACCTTTGGCTACTGTGAAAATGTCCGGCTCAATGCCATAATGCTCATGCGCAAACAGTTTGCCTGTACGTCCCATTCCCGTCTGCACTTCGTCTACAATCAACAGCAGTCCATGCTCTTCACACAGTTTCCGAACGTGGTGGACAAACTCTGGTTTGACCGGATGTACTCCACCCTCGGCCTGCACCATCTCCAGCATAATCGCTGCTGTATTGGGTCCGATTGCCGCTTCGAGTGCCGCTGTGTCATGCAAAGGAACCGTTATAAATCCGGCTGGCAATGGCAAAAATCCTTCTTTCACCTTATCCTGTCCAGTTGCTGTCAAGGTTGCGAGTGTCCGTCCGTGGAAGGATTGGGCAAATGTAATGACTTCGTACCGCCCTGTGCCTTTTACCTTCTGGTGGTAGCGACGAGCCAGTTTAATCGCCGCTTCATTCGCTTCTGCACCACTGTTACAAAAGAACACCGCGTCTGCGCATGTATTTGCTGTCAACAAAGCCGCTGCTTTTTCCTGACCCGGAATCTGGAACAGGTTGGATACATGCCACAGCTCATCAATCTGTGCTTTCAGCTTGGCTCCGACTTTCTCCGGTGCATGGCCCAGACTCGTTACAGCCAACCCGCACATGAAATCAAGATAACGATTGCCCTGATCATCCCATAGCCAGCTGCCTTTACCCTTGACCAGACTGATTGGATAACGCGCGTACGTTTGGAAAAGAGAGCTATCTGTCTGTACCGCTGCACCTGCCGCTGCTACGCCCGCTACTGCTGTGCCAGAACCTGGCTGTTCATTGCCTTTTGCCATCACCTATCACTCCTTATTTGTTGGTACACTCCTAAGGTGAATAAAACATAACACTAGACCACTTCGATTGCAGTCCACCTTCGGAACATATGCATACTCCCACTTCGATGACAGAACAACCTTCCGATCGCTGTTATCCCCAGATTTCTTTAATAAATTTTTAAAGGTGGAAATCCAGTGATAAAGGCGCACGCTCCGCTTCTTCAGGTTGTTTCTGTCCTCTCCGTTCTCGCATTTTTGTTTCTTCAGATTGGTTCTGCACTCTTCGTTATCGTGTTATGCACCCCTTCACAAAACTTCGTGTACAAAATGTTGATTACTCTGGTTATCACAAGTTCGCATTATTGCATACGCACAATTCGGGTTCCGATCGTTTCTCCGCCAAGCACACGGCTCAGGATCTGTGGTTCGCTACCGTCTACGATAACGACCTCACGCACTTTGCCTTGAATACAAGCGATGGCTGCACGCACCTTTGGAATCATGCCGCCATAGATTTCTCCGGTTTGAATCATATCCTCAATCTCCTGTACGGAGACAGTTGCCAATACTCTTTTCTCGCCGCCTGCGGTCTTCATGATGCCAGGGACATCGGTTACTACAATCATCCGGCTAACTCCGAGATGGGAAGCTACGGCACCTGCGGCTGTATCCGCATTGATGTTATAACGCTGACCAGTTGCATCTACACCAACCGGCGCGATAACTGGCATATAGCCCATTTCCACGATTCCTTGAATAATCTCCGCGTTAACGCCCGTTACGTCACCTACCCAGCCTATCTCTGCATGATTGCTAACCGGTTTCGCCTGGATCAGACCACCGTCTACACCCGACAAGCCCAGCGCACGTCCACCCACACGTTGGATCAGACGTACGATTTGTTTGTTAATACTCCCCGCGAGAACCATCTCCACGACATCCAATACAGGTTCCGTTGTCTTCCGCAATCCGTTCACGAACTCGGTCTCAATGCCCAGCTTCGCTAAATTATCCGAGATTGCCGGGCCGCCGCCATGCACGATGACAGGTTGAGTTCCCTGGGACTGTAAGTCACGCAGATCTGCAAAAAAGGAGTCAGGCAACGCCGCCAGCGTGCTGCCTCCGCATTTCATGACAAACGTCTGCTTCTCGGCACCTGCCTCAGCTCCGGTACTCTCATTTTGCAATGTTGAATTCATGAGGGCACTCCTTTCGTTTAAAAAGTTCTAAAGGGCTTAACACTTAATTGATGCGATATTCGGTGGCTGACCGTTCCGAATCCGGATCGTTCTTTTGATCGCTGTTGTCTCCAGGTTTTTTTGAATCCCCTCTTTTGGAGGGGAAAACCCGGAGACAAAGGCGAACGCTACGCTTCTACAGAATCGATTCCGTCTTCTCCACTGCCTTCGCCAGTTATCAACTACCACATAAAGTTCAATCCTTATACATTTTCTATATATTTGCGAAACAGCTTCTCATAGGGAAGCTGTTAACTTCAATAAAATAAATGCGAAATACTTTTACGTGCGGTATGCCGCGTTAATTCTTACATAGTCATACGTCAGGTCACAGCCCCAAGCGATGGCTGTTCCCTCGCCGTGGTGCAAATCGACTACAATGCGTACTGTATCGGTCTGCAAGTAGGCCAACGCTGCTTCTTCGTCAAAAACGACCGGACGAGACTGTGCGAGTACAGAGATATCGCCCAGACGGATATCCACCGTCTCCGGGTTCACTGGCTGTCCTGCGCGCCCTACAGCTGCAATAATTCGTCCCCAGTTGGCATCTGCGCCAAACATGGCGGATTTCACGAGACTCGATCCAATGACAGTCTTCGCAATGGCTTGCGCGGATTCATCACTTACCGCACCGGTTACCTGTACCTCAACCAGCTTGGTTGCTCCTTCACCATCACGCGCAATGGCTTTGGCAAGTACTTCGCACACATAAGTAAATCCAGCAGCAAAAGCTTCCCAGTCCGGATGTTCCGTGGTCAGCTCTTCGTTGTCTGCCAGACCGCTTGTCATTGCCACCAGCATGTCGTTCGTGCTCGTATCTCCATCTACCGTAATCATGTTGAATGTATGATTGGTCGCCTGGCGCAGCAGGCGCTGCAACGCTTCTGCGCCAATGACTGCGTCCGAGGTCATAAAGGCCAGCATGGTCGCCATATTCGGATGAATCATCCCCGATCCTTTGGCAGCACCTGCAATCGTAATCGTTTTGCCGTTCACCTCAACGGCGACGCAGGCTTCTTTTTTCACCAGATCAGTTGTCAAAATAGCTTGGGAAAAATGCTCTGCTTCTCCTGCTTCCTTGCCCAAGCGTGCCGGAAGTCCGCTAATCCCCGAGTGCACAGCGTCCATCTTTAGCAATTCACCAATGACACCTGTGGAAGCGACAGCAACATCCTCTTCCGCTACGCCCAATTCACGTGCAGCCGCCGTACGCATGGCGTAGGCATCCTCTTCCCCCTGTTGTCCGGTACAGGCATTGGCATTCCCGCTGTTCACGATGACTGCCTGAAGGCGTCCATTGCTCAAGCTCTCACGCGTGACTTTCAAAGGTGCGGCCTGGAATACGTTCGTTGTATACACCGCAGCTGCAGTTGCCGGCACGTCACAGCGGATCGCTCCGATGTCGTTGCGTGATGTTTTTTTCAAACCACAATGCAATCCGCCAGCACTGAACCCGCGCGGGGTTACAATCGTTCCGTTCTCAACTATCGTAAAAGCCTTTTGCTCCACATTCGTTTCCATATGTTATCCCCCGTTATGCGTTCGGCTGCATGCCGATTGTCCGCTTGCTTTGCCTGATCCGTCTTCCCCACATGGTTTCGGAATTGCGTCTGGACGCTCCCCCAATTATTCAGCCCTTATGGATATACCGGCGTCATGTTCAGCCCGAGGTTCTCCTCCCATCCCATCATCAGGTTCATATTTTGAATGGCTTGCCCGGATGCACCTTTCACCAGGTTGTCTATGACCGAAATAATCGTCAAACGACCTGTACGAGGGTCAGCTGCAAATCCGATATCACAATAGTTCGATCCGTACACTTCCTTCGTTGAAGGCCAGATCCCCGGCTCACGCACACGCACAAAAGGCCGATTCTCATAATATTTGCGGTACAGATCAACGATTTCACGGTCACTGTGTTCGCCAATTAGATTGGCATACATCGTACTCATGATCCCACGCGTCATCGGCACCAGCTGCGTTGTGAATGTTACTGTGACTGGAGTTCCAGTGATATCGCCCAGCACTTGCTCGATTTCGGGAATATGCTGATGTTTATTGAGTTTGTATGCTTTGAAATTCTCGTTCATTTCTGCATAATGATTCATCAGACTTGTTCCCCGTCCCGCACCCGACACGCCGGATTTGGCATCAATAATGATACTGGTAGGGTCAATCCATCCTGCCTCAACAGCTGGAATTAATCCAAGTAACGTCGCCGTTGGGTAGCAGCCTGGGTTGGAAATAAAGTTCTTGCCCTTCACTTCGTCTCCATACACCTCTGCCATGCCATATACCGCTTGTTCCAACAATGAAGCAGATGGTGCCGGATGTTTATACCACTCTTCATACACCGTTCCATCCTTGAGTCTGAAATCTCCAGAGAGATCAATGACCTTAAGACCAGCCTCAAGCAGGCTTGGAACGAGCTTCGCACTTACACCAGACGGGGTAGCTGTAAACACCAGATCTGCACGACTTGCGATCTCTTCCGGGTCTACGCCGTCGAGCGGCCTCAGAATCACGTCCGTCAAATGCGGGAATCCATCTGCGATGGACTCACCACTGCTGGATGAAGAGATTACCGAAGTAATTTCAACCTGCGGATGGTTCTGAAAAAAACGAATCAGTTCCACCCCGCCGTAGCCGGTGGAACCGACGATCGCCACTTTTAATTTGTTATTCACTCTCGCTCCCCCAATCCTGTTGTATGCGTTATTTATAACTGTTCTCCTGCCCTCAAGGGACGTTCATACAGCAATTCCGTCGCTTCTATGCATATTTGTGTATTATTATACAACTCTAGTTATATAAATACAACACTCTACCATCAATTTAACACGGATAATGTTGTATCCCGAACATATCTTTCCAACATCTGCGGACGAACCCGTATACTTCTGCTAAAATACGTATTATAGGAAACATTACAACCAGGGTCTAATTCATAATCAATCTATACGAGGAAGGGTTTATGAATGGATTCATGATGGTCATTATGAGACATGGGGGACTACAGTGCATATCGAATCCATTTTACTTGTTGTACTCCTGGGCCTGAATATTATTTTCGCAGCAGCGGTCGTTTTCTTCGAACGAAAGGATGCAAGTGCATCCTGGGCTTGGCTGCTCGTCTTGAACTTTATTCCGGTTTTCGGGTTTGTACTCTATCTATTAACAGGGCAAAATCTGACGCGCTACCGGCTTTTCCAGTGGAAAGAGCGCAAGAAGCTCGGGCTTGAAGAACGTATTGCCGCCCAGCTTGAACAGCTGCAAGACAACCGAACACCGTTCCGTAATCAGGCCACAGAGAGCAGTCAGGACATGATTTATATGAACCTGAAGCAGAACGATGCTCTGTTGACTGAAGACAATGCGGTCGAGATTATTACTGACGGGACAGATAAATTCCAAAGGTTACTCGATGATATCGAAGCAGCGCAAGATCATGTTCATGTGCAATATTACATTTATAGAGGCGACCGACTCGGCAAAAGAATAAGGGATGCACTCATCCGCAAAGCGCGGGAAGGGGTCAAAGTTCGTTTGCTGTATGACGCCCTGGGCTCGCGGCGGGTATCCAAACGCTTTTTCAAAGAATTGCGCGAAGCAGGCGGTTTGGTTGAAGTCTTTTTCCCATCCAAATTCAGTCTGATTAACCTGCGTATGAACTACCGAAATCACCGCAAAATCGTCATCATTGACGGTAACCTTGGATATACAGGTGGGTTTAATGTAGGGGATGAATATCTCGGCTTGAATTCCAAGTTCGGTTACTGGCGCGATACGCATTTGCGTATTCAGGGTAATGCTGTTCATGCGCTTCAGACCCGTTTTCTTCTGGATTGGAATGAAGCGTCCAAGCAGCATGATACCCCTTATGTTCCGGCGCATTTCCCTCATATTGAGGGTACAGGAACAACTGCGATGCAGATTGTATCCAGCGGACCGGATGCTGAGACAGAGCACATCAAAAACAGTTATCTGAAAATGATCAATGGTGCCAAACACTCCATTCTCATCCAGACGCCTTATTTTATCCCGGACGCCAGTGTATTTGAAGCCATACGTCTTGCGTGCCTGTCAGGGATTGATGTTCGCATTATGATTCCCAATAAACCGGATCACGCCTTCGTATATTGGGCTACGCTTTCTTACATCGGCGAGTTGTTAAAAGTGGGGGCAACTGTATTTATATACGATAACGGCTTTATTCATGCCAAAACACTCATTATCGACAGTATGGTCGCATCTGTGGGAACCGCCAATATTGACTACCGCAGCTTCCGCCTGAACTTTGAGGTAAATGCATTTATGTATGATGAAGCAATTGCGACTGCTCTTGTGCAGACGTTTGAGCATGATCTTCTTGTATCCCGTGAGATAACGCTTGATGAATACAATAAACGCAGTGTGAAGATCAAATTTAAAGAAGCCATTTCTCGTCTGTTGTCTCCGATTCTGTAGATATAATAGTGATAGTAGATATACAGTAAGTAGTACAGTGATTTTCGTTCAAAAGACAAAACAAAAAGCAAGTACTTCCTTTCCAGCCATGTCTGGTGGAGGAGTACCTGCTTTTTTTTGATTATATGCTTACTTTCTTGTTAGTTAAACGAACTGCTTACACTGCTCTCTGTTATCACGTGAATGTTAAGTTTAATTTATAGATGCCTACTCGCTGTACCTTACACTTCCTCGCGCTTAAAGCCTTCGCCCAATACTTCATGCGCATTGCTAATAATGACAAAAGCCCCCGGGTCAACGGACCGTATCAAGGCTTTCAGTCTCGGCACCTCATTCTGTCCAACGACTACCATCAGAACGGTTCGCTGATCGTCGGTGTAGCCACCTTTTGCCTCCAGCTTCGTCAGTCCGCGATCCAGATCATCCAGAATCACCTTCGTAATCGGTTCGGTCTGGTTGGAAATAATGTAAGCTACCTTCGAGTAACCAAGCCCCATCTCGACGGCATCAATGACTTTTCCGGTAACGTATAACCCGATCAGAGCAAAAAGCGACTGTTCCAATGACAGTACAAAGGCAGCCATAATAATAACTGTAGCATCCATCATCACGACACAAAGGGAATAACTCAGCCCACTGTATTTTTGTACGATCCTGGCAAGAATGCTCATGCCTCCTGTTGAACCTCTCCCCCGATAGACAATCCCAATCCCGAGACCAACTCCAATTCCTCCATAGAGTGAACCTAGGAGCGGATTCGTTGTTGGAATCGCCCAGTCCTTCGTGAGAAATACGAACAAAGGCAGAACGATACTTCCAAGCACAGAACGGATACCATACTGCTTGCCGATCAGGAGAAAACCCGCGATCAGAAGCGGAATATTAATAGCCCACTGAGTGTATGCCGGCTCAAGCCCCAGCCATTGTTTGCCTAATATCGATAACCCGGATACCCCGCCTGACGCAATCTGATTCGGAAGTAAAAATAAATTAAAGGCCACGGCAATCAAAAACGAACCTAATATGATGGATACGGTATCCACTACATTTCTCCATGGACCGTTCAGGGGAATGAGGGTAGTTAGCCTCTTCTTGCGGTTATTGTGTAAATGCTGTTGCTGCTGCATGTCATCGTGCTCTCCTTTTTTTGTATATATGCTCAAAAAAAAGCCCCTGTATATACCCAGCATACGCCTACACGTATCGGGTCTATACAGGAACTTTTGATTAATCGGTTTCTACTTTAATCTGGCTGCGCAAATAACCGTCGATGAATCCATCGAGGTCGCCATCCATTACTGCACCAGTGTTTCCCGTCTCTACGCTCGTACGGTGATCCTTTACCATACTATAGGGATGGAATACATAGGAGCGAATCTGGCTACCCCACG
Source organism: Paenibacillus sp. 11B (assembly GCF_030487755.1). Classification (NCBI taxonomy): domain Bacteria; kingdom Bacillati; phylum Bacillota; class Bacilli; order Caryophanales; family Paenibacillaceae; genus Paenibacillus; species Paenibacillus sp. 11B. The sequence continues at coordinate 371,199 of NZ_JAUKNS010000004.1, forward strand.
CAATATCCGACTGTTCTCCTCGGATTTCGTCCAGATGCTGTTTTTGTTCTTCAATTTTACGTTCATACAATTTGGAACGAAGCATCGTCATCGCCCGCTCACGGTTCTTGATCTGTGAACGTTCGTTCTGACACGTTACCACCACACCAGTTGGAAGGTGAGTGATCCGTACGGCTGAGTCTGTGGTATTGATATGCTGTCCACCCGCGCCGCTCGCACGGTACGTATCGATCTTGAGATCTTCTGTTCGAATGTCCAATTCAATCGTGTCATCAATCTCAGGAACCACATCACAGGATACGAAGGAAGTATGTCTGCGTCCCGAGGAGTCAAAAGGTGAGATTCGCACCAATCGGTGAACACCCTTTTCGGCTTTCAGATACCCATAAGCATTATGCCCTTTGATGGATAATGTGACACTCTTGATTCCTGCTTCATCTCCTGCCAGATAATCCAGCACCTCAACCTTGAAGCCACGCTTCTCGGCCCAGCGTGTGTACATCCGCATCAGCATCTGTCCCCAGTCCTGAGACTCGGTACCACCAGCACCCGGGTGAAGCTCTAGAATCGCATTCATCTTGTCATACGGCTGGTTCAGTAGAAGCTGTAGCTCGAACTCTTCTACCTTGCTCACGATGGCTGTCACACTGTTACCGATCTCCACAGCCAGATCATCATCGCCTTCTTCGTCAGCCAGTTCTGCCATCATGACCGCATCGTCATAATCCTGCTGCAGTTTGGTGTACTGGTCCACAGAACCCTTCACCGCGTTCAGCTCAGCGATTAAGGCTTGTGCCTTATCATTATCATCCCAGAAATCCGGGGCGGACATCTTCACTTCGAAGTTCTCAATCATCTCTTGCTTGAGATCTAAGTCAAAGAGACCCCCTAAGATTTGTTAGTTTCTTGCCTATTTCACGCAGGTCCTGCTTCACGCTTGGATCGATCATGTGCAATTCCTCTTTTCATTAAGATAAGCTCCCCGCATCCAGGGCATTCCTCCAGATCAAGTATCTGATGCTTCACCTTGGAGTCTCGGTCACCTTTCTATCGGCAATCCTCTTCTCCATGATCATGGTCACATAGTTATAACTATGCACCAATTACAGGTTATGCATCCTTCACTTGATCAATTAGAATACCCGGCTGCAAGGAGCCGTTCATGTCATTCTATTTAAGTTGAGCCAGCATTCGTTACACCTTACCACTCCGATTGCAATAGCATCTTTCGATCGCTCTTATCTCCAGATTTTTTGATTTCCTTTTTCAAAGGTGAAAATCCGGGGATAAAGGCGAAGCGTATGCTTCCGATGCAGTTTTCTTCCAGAAAGCTTTTAGCTCCGCTTCTCCAGATTGCTTCTGCACTCTCCGTTATGGTGTAAAAAATTCAGATCCAACTTATACACAGGGTATATAAGAGGAGCTTTGTACTACTCTTGACCGTGGCAGTGTTTGAACTTTTTGCCGCTACCACATGGACAAGCATCGTTACGTCCGATTTGGTCAGACACTTTTACCGGACGTTTCTCCGTAGGTTCGCCGCTTGTCGAGATCTGACTTTCGTCAACAACCGCTTGACGCTCCTGGTTGCTCTCGATTTGCGCTCTCATCACATAGGTTGCCACTTCTTCCTGAATCGAAGCAATCATCTGATGGAACATTTCGAAGCCTTCGAACTGGTACTCACGGAGTGGATCTGTACCGCCGTAGGCACGAAGGTGGATACCTTGACGCAATTGATCCATCGCATCAATATGATCCATCCATTTGCTATCTACTGCGCGGAGCACAACCACTTTCTCGAATTCACGAACCATCTCTTCACCGATTCGCTCTTCACGTGCATTGTACTTGTTCTGAACTTTCTCAAACAGGTAGTCGATAATCTCTTCGGCTTCCTTGCCCCACAGGTCATCTTTCGTTACTGAGCCTTCATCCAGCAATTTGCTATTCATGTAGTCGGCAACTTCCTGCAGTTCCCAGTTTTCCGGGATATCGTCACTACAATGTGCTTCCACGATACGTTCAATGGAAGGCTTGATCATATCCATAACGATCTGTTTGATATTCTCGGACTCAAGCACCTCACGGCGTTGTTTATATATAATTTCACGTTGTTGGTTCATGACATCATCATATTGGAGAACGACTTTACGTACGTCAAAGTTATTACCTTCAACCCGTTTTTGTGCCGACTCTACCGCACGGGTAATCATCCGGCTCTCAATCGGTTGGTCTTCTTCAAAACCAAGGCGCTCCATCATGTTCAGTACATTGTCTGCACCGAAACGTTTCATCAGCTCATCACCCAGTGACAGGTAGAACTGTGTGGAACCCGGGTCACCCTGTCGTCCTGCACGTCCACGCAGCTGGTTATCAATCCGGCGAGATTCATGACGCTCTGTACCGATGATGTGAAGACCGCCCACTTCAGCGACACCTTCGCCCAGGATAATATCTGTACCCCGTCCAGCCATGTTAGTAGCAATCGTCACCGCTCCTGCTTGACCTGCACCTGAGATGATTTCCGCTTCTTCAGCGTGGTACTTGGCATTCAATACCTGGTGTCTGATTCCACGGCGTTTCAGCATGTCCGAAAGACGCTCGGAGTTCTCAATGGAAACCGTACCAACCAGAACCGGCTGGTTCTTGCTATGACGTTCCACGATTTCTTCCACAACCGCTTTGAACTTACCATCAATGCTCTTGTACACCACATCAGCCATATCATCCCGTTTGTTCGGACGGTTGGTTGGGATCTGCAGTACTTCGAGACCGTAGATTTTTTTAAACTCTTCTTCCTCGGTCTTCGCTGTACCCGTCATTCCCGCAAGTTTGCGGTACATCCGGAAATAGTTCTGGAATGTAATCGTAGCAAGAGTCATGCTCTCGTTCTGTACTTCAATGCCTTCTTTGGCTTCAATCGCTTGGTGCAATCCATCGCTATAACGACGTCCTGCCATCAAACGGCCTGTGAACTCATCGACGATCAGTACTTCTTCATCACTCACCACATAGTCAACGTCACGACGCATGATTACGTTCGCTTTCAATCCCTGTACGATGTGATGGTTGAGCGTAACATTGGCATGATCATACAAGTTTTCAATACCAAATGCTTTCTCCGCCTTCGCCACACCCGCTTCAGTCAGCGCTACGGATTTCACCTTGATGTCCACCGTAAAGTCTTCTTCTGGAACCAACCGTTTCACGAAACGGTCGGCTGCATAATACAGGTCCGTTGATTTCTGAGCTTGTCCGGAAATGATCAAAGGCGTACGTGCCTCATCGACCAGAATGGAGTCCACTTCATCAATGATACAGAAGAACAATGGACGTTGTACCATCTGCTCTTTGTAGAGCACCATGTTGTCACGCAGATAGTCAAAGCCAAATTCGTTATTGGTTCCGTACGTAATATCACATGCATACGCATGTTGTTTCAAAGCATGGTCCATACCGCTCAGGTTAACCCCAACCGTCATGCCCATGAATTCATAAATTTGTCCCATTTCCTGGCTATCCCGTTGAGCCAAATAATCATTGACCGTTACCACGTGTACACCTTTGGACATCAATGCATTCAGGTATACCGGGAGTGTTCCTACCAGTGTCTTACCTTCACCCGTTTTCATTTCTGAAATCCGGCCTTCATGCAAAGCAATGCCTCCGAGCATCTGTACGTCATAATGACGTTTGCCCAATACACGACGCGATGCCTCACGTACGGTTGCAAATGCCTCCGGAAGAAGTTCATCTGTTGTTTCTCCCTTTTCAATGCGGGCACGGTATTCATCCGTTTTGGATTTCAGTTGTTCATCAGACAGAGCCTGAAATTGTGGTTCCAGTTTATTGATCACATCGACTGTCTTCATCAGACGTTTAACATCACGTTCGTTCATGTCGCCGAAGATCTTTTTGACAAGTCCTAGCATGGTATACCCCTTTCGTGCAAAACAGAATAGACCCCCTGCTGCCGCCACGCGACACCATCGGATGGATAAGAATCCACTTGCCCGGGGGTGACAAACGATATAATTTGAGCTTACTGAAGGTTACACTCCATTACTCAGCTGGCAGAATGTCCTTCCGATCGCTGTTATCCCCCGATTTCTTTACCTCCTTCTCAGAGGGAGAAATCTGGGGATAAAGCGTATGCTTCCGATGTAGCTTTCTTTCAGAAAGCTTTCAGACGAACGCTTCGCTTCTACAGGTCATTTCTGCCCTCTTCGTCATCCGTGTAAAAATCAAATTCAAATTATATGAAGAAATAATAATATACGATGAATCAACTCCAGGCTTGCCAAGGTTCCCTCATGAAGCTGATTCGGTATTCAACCGGATCCGGTTATTAGAAATAAGCCGAATACCGAGCCTTATGAATCATGTTCATGGTGCTGTGCCTGTCATTGATTATGATTAGCGATCATTCGTTGACAATTCCTCATCAGGACAATGATTCTCTTGCATAAATTGTAACAGTTTGTAAGGGTCGCCGCAACACGCCACGGCACACTTCTTTGAACTTTCGAAGCCTCTCCGATGGAGTTTAAGTGCAAAAAATCATAGTCGTTAGCGGAAGCCCTTAATTCTAACATTTCATTTTCCATTTAGATAAGCCATGTTAACGAATTTTGGTGGTAAATTTGGATTAAAATCTCAATGTTGAGAAAAAGAACATATCTGAGAATTATATCAACGTTGACATCTTCGTGCCTATGAAAATTTAATATACCCATTACACGGATCTGTCGCATTCCTACTATCTATTAGACGCAGCAGCACGGGAAATAGTTTCACAATCTTGCATCAGCGACTTTTTTCCAGCCCCCGCCGCGCGCCAAAGAGCCCCCATCCCATAAAGGATGAAGGCTCTTGTTAGTTTTTTCAATTCCAATGCAGGAAGCCATTGTGTCCCTGTCTTTATTCGTTATCATTAAGTAATCACTTTTTCTTTTCACACATAGGTTCAGTCATTAAAACTAGGTTAGATCTTCACCGAGTCCATTAACCTTGTTCAATCAAACCGTATTTTCCATCATTCCGTTTGTACACAACGCTGACTTCTTCATTCTCAATGTTAGAGAATACGAAGAAATTGTGGCCGACCATGTTCATTTGGAGAATGGCTTCTTCCACGTCCATCGGTTTCAACATAAACCGTTTTGTACGAACCACTTCAAAATCATCATCGTCCGTATCCGTATCCAGTTCAGCAGTAGCTACTGTGCCTGTCGGATCTTCCACGAAGAGCGTTTTCAGGCTGCCTTCTTGACGGAACTTACGGTTAATTTTCGTTTTGTGTTTACGGATCTGACGTTCCAGCTTGTCTACCACGGAGTCAATGGAAGCGTACATATCGTCACTCTCATCCTCGGCGCGGAGCACAATGCCTTTCAAAGGGATCGTCACCTCTACCGTATGCAAGCCTCTCGTCGTGCTCAATGTAACAGCACCGTCAGAGTTAAGGGGTGCATCGAAATACTTCTCGAGTCTACTCAACTTTTTGTCGACATAATCCTTCAAAGCATCGGTAACCTCGATTTGTTGACCTCGAATACTTAAATTCATAGGGCACTCCTCCTTTTCCTTTGCCACTTCATTATAACACGAATGTAAGCGCCATGTAAAAACTCCGGGTGACCGAATAATGACATCTGTTCAAGCCACATCAGCCAACATAGGCTTACCGCCATATTTCGCGATATTTCTCCATTTTGAGGCATAATCATCTTCATCCATTAACATGGATTATCTTAATAGGCGCTTGATGATGTAATTAACCGTTTCCGAGCTCCTTCAATCTATTATGTAAAATGAATACAAACTATGTGTTGAATCTATCAAATTCATAAGAATAATGTTTCCGGCTGATTCTCAAATTTCGAATCTATTAAAACAAAAAAAGACCCCGGAAAAACCGGAGTCTGATGCTAGCGTTAATTCAATTGGTAACCATCTAACCATATATGTAGGTCGGATTGTCCGGATGATTATAATTTGATTACGTTAGCTGCTTGCGGTCCACGCGCGCCTTCGACGATGTCGAATTCTACGGATTGACCTTCTTCCAAAGTTTTGAATCCTTCGGATTGAATTGCGGAGAAATGTACGAATACGTCGCCGCCGTCTTCAGTTTCAATGAAACCGTAACCTTTTTCTGCGTTGAACCATTTTACTTTACCTTGCATGCACTAACATTCCCTTCGTCATCAAATGAAGTGAAGCTTACGGCCTTAACCTCTGCCCACAATTCAGATGATACCATCCAAACTTATCCATTGTCAATTGGTAAAGTAAATGTTTTCTTGGAATTTTTTGTAGATTAATTGGGGATTTTGAGGAACGATGGGGTATTGTTAATATATCAGGTTATTAGACTAGTGATATGCCTATTTTTATGTATTAATTACAGATTAAATTGGAATTCCTCTACTGTGCGTATAACATCAAAAATGATACAATTTATAAAGTTTTAAATTACATATTTTTACTAGAATAGCCAAAGGAGAATCAACGATGATTTATTCAAAGCATTACAGAAAGTGGACTTTACTAGCAATACTAATTTTCACCAGCTTCACTTTATGCACATTACTAATTCTACCAACAACTGCCGCTGCAAAGGAAAAACAAATCTCTGCCGAGCAACTCAAAAGTAAAAGCCGCCTGACCTTTACACTGCGGGATGCAAATCATACGCCTTACACCGTTTATATTTTCGCGGATGACGAGCAAAAATCTACCCTTACGGAGCCTAATGATTGGACAAACAATAAAACAGGCGACAAAAGTTATTCTGGAACGTATAGTGCAGCGCTTCTAAAAAAAGGAGCCAAGTATGGAACCGTTCAAACCACTAAGTTACCCATCGAAACCATTATTCTGCCTCAGACGTGGAATTATACAATTAAAGGGAAAGAAGCAGGAACGCCTGACATGTTAATGCTTACAGATTGGGGAACTTCCAACTTTAATGAGGTGCATACTTATATAATCCGTTCTGGTGTGTTACAACCAATAAAATTCACCGACAATAAAGGCAAAAAGATTTCCGACGCATACTGGGCTCTAAGAAATAATGGTATCCGCAGTTTGTCAGGCTTCAGAGTTCAATTCAAATATTATAACAATCTGCAGTTCAAGTATGTAGTCGATACATTCAAGCTAAATCTCAGCAAGCTGGAGCTGCGTCTCAACGATACCCGCTATCTGGATCAATCATCTTGGCCAAACTCCGGGATGGGGGATCGTGCTTATCTGGAGAGTCTTAAGGCCGCTGCATCAAAGGGCATGCTACCAGGTCGATCTGACATCAGGATTGGAATGACTCTCAAGTCCGTGCAAAGTATACTAAATAAACCCGAGTCTCGTGGAAACGGGGAATGGGGAGCCTTTTATTACTATCCTCAATTTGGCCTTGGCTTTGATTCGTATATGCATGAACTTAATGCCAAGTCACGCATAGCCATTCTGCAACTATACAACGAGAAACAAAATCTCGCTCCACAGAATGTGCGGCTATGGCTAGGTAAACCTTATAATGAATATTATAACGAAGCGGCCGGCGGATATGAAATGACTTACAGGTTGGGGAAACATACATTAGTGTTTAATTATGAGGAAGAAGACGATTTGATTGATTTTACGAATATTTATTGATTATTATTGTGCAGAACAAGAAAATAGTTTTTCTGAAAAAAGAGGAGCCTGTGGAATTATCCACAAGGCACCTCTTTTTTTAGAACGATCATGTTAGTCCAACTGGTAACTGTACTTGCCAATAATCGCTTCAAATATTTGTAAGTTAAAAAACCTGACAGTACCCCTATGCGACTCTAAGCCGCGTTTTAATTTGCTCTAATGTCGCTCCGCACTGAGCTTGGTTGTAAATATATTCTATCATGTCGTGCTTTTTCTGAATGCGGTAGCCATGTATCCCGTCAATCAAGCTTCCGTGGCTACGATACGTACAACACAGCGCGGCAAACAGAAGAAGGGTCAAGTAACGGTCAATGGCCTGAGCCGAACGAACCTGGTAACGATCCATGGCCAGCTGAACTTTCGCCGTACGAAAATAGGTTTCAATGGCCCAACGTTTGCTGTAATAGCTCAATATTTCTTCATTATTTAGGGAAACATCCGTACTTAGAAAAGCTTTCATCTGCTTGGGATCGAAGCCTTCTCCCTCGGTCCAACACAGGAGCAAAACGGCGTTTTCTACCAAGTTAAGCTTGCCTTCATAACGATATACTCGGTAAGCGGAGGAGCCGATGGTCACCAGATCGGTATCCGTTTTTGAGATGTACGAAGCAAAGCTTTGGAGCGATTGCCGGATGCCTTGCGGATAGAAAATCCGGTTTGTTTTCAAGCCACTAATGACATGAAAGCCGCGCTCCGCGCAGGTTTGAAGTACGTAAGCAGATGGATACCACAAATCCATCAGGACGTAGGTTTGGCAGGAAGACAGAGGGACGGCCTGAATCATGTCACCAGCGAGTTCAATTTTACTTTTTCCTTGTGGATCGTAACGCGCTGTGGCAAAAGGAAATACCTGATCCCCTGAGCGAAGCAGCGTTTGAACGACAGCGTGCCCGTAAACATGTCGCCGCTGGAGGTGAGAATGTTGAAACGAAGCACCTTGAATCGTGTGTGTGGCCTGTGACGAAGGCTTTGTTTTTTCACACACGGTATCATCCAGAATAACAAACATGGGGCTGCGTTCTCGCCGAGCGAACGCCTGAATTTGCTGAAAAGCGACACGTTGAACTACGCGTTTCAGGTGAGAAGCATCCCAGTTCCCATAAGATAAGAAATGACTCAGCGTCCGGCGATCTCGCTCTTGCAGGCTTTCCCGGTGAATATCTGTTAACGTTCCTGTAAAACCGGTGGAAATCATCCCATCCACGAAATGCTTGATGTGGTGAAGTGCAGGTTTGGAGAAATAAAGCGGAAGTTTCCACTCGTCCAAGCGATTGTTCCAATGGTTTTCTTGTGATAAAGTAGACGTATGAGACATAACTTGTTCTCCTCTGCGTGGGGTGGTTGGTGGTACTTCTATTTTACGCAGAGAGTCAAGTGTGTCTCTATTTACATTTCATGGAACTAATTTTGGGCAAGTACAGCTTGTAATTTAAAACTCAAAAAAGTAAACCTTGTACTGATTTATCTGCTATTTCCTTCTATCCATAAGCATGCTATCAGGGGCATAAGCTGCCTCATAAACATTACGCTGCATTTTCGCTTGGTTACGCTTATGAAGCCAATCTTGGGCCTCAAGCCGGAGTACATTCATACGGGTAAGCAAGGTGGCATCAAATGCAAGAATCTGTTTAACCTTCTCTTTTTGTCTTGAGTCAAGCGGATGTTGTCCAGTCTCTTCCATTATTTGATCTACGATTCGCTGTCTCTCTTCTACAAAGTTCTCTAGATCCTCATAAGTCATCTCTTCAAGGCGTTCAATTACTTCATCCGTAATTGAAGCCAATTGCTGGATGAGTTCATCCATGAGCAATTTCGGTCTGACCCGTTGCGATCTTGGATGCCTGCACCCATGTCTCTCTTAAATCGATTAAATACCCGATAGCTTCTTCGGCTTTTTCTGGGCTTTTACGAATATTAGCTTCAATGAGAAGGTAATTTGTATATTCATAGAGAGCAAAAAGATTCTTGGACACATCGTATGACTGATCTAATGTAGACATAAGTTCACTAATAATCGTCTGAGCTTTACCCAGATTAAGATTTGCTTTCTCAATATCTTGGTTATTCAGGCCCTCAAGTCCAACCTTTACAAATCGGATTGCCCCATCGTAGAGCATAATAACCAGTTGAGCTGGCGTTGAAGTCTGAACGGAAGATTGACGATATTTTTCATAAGGAGATTTAATCAATTAGGTCACCCTCTATTATAAAATTTCTCTTAGCTGGTGGTAGAGAATAGACTGGCCGACTGTGAACTGAGTTTATTCATTGCTGTTTCCATCGCAGTGAATTGTTTATAAAAACGTGTCTCTGTGTTTTCTAGAATTGTAAGCATATTAGTAATTCTAGTATTGTACTCTTTGAGTTTCCTGCCCATAGCACTTTCTTCTTTGTAACTGACTGTGAGATCAGCTGAGAATTTACTGGTTCCGACACGTGTAACGAGACTATCCAACGAACCTGATATTTTGTCTGCCAACTTGTCAAAAATACCATTATTCGCCTCACTACCTGTGCCCTGGAACAAATCGACCGCTTTTTGAGGATTCTCAGTCAAAGCTTTTTTCAAGACGACTTCATCCAGAACAATTTTGCCTCCTGAGTTGTAGGATCCCATTGTAATCCCCATCTCAGACAAAGCGACGACTTGACCCGATATAATCCCTCTCATGTTAGAAAGAGCTGATCTTAAAATGTCATCATTTTTCAGTAGACCACTCTTAGCTTTGTCAGTCCAGTTGGTGATATCTGTATCTTTCATTGCCGTCTTTTGTTCGTCGGTCAACGGTTTGAAGTCACGATATTTATTCTCGTCTAACTTGGTATTAAGCAGTGTGATTAAAGAATTGTAATCTTCAACAAAACTTTTGATGGTCTGTAAAGCAGTGTCAGTATCACTTGATGTTGTAATCGTAACTGGAGTGTCACCTGTTGTTGGAATCACTTCGGGATCAGCTTGAGTTACTGTGGTTTTTTCAAGTGTCAGCTGGACACCATTAATTGTAATCGTATTACTTGCGCTCTCATACTTCTTATCATTTACAAATAAGAATGCATTTTTCCCTTCAACAGTCTGTTTGATTAGGTCGGTGGTAGTGTCTTTAGGATTAAAGAGATTTAATACGGTATTATTAGTATTAGCATCTGGATCAATTTCTACTTTCCCATCCTTGCCGCTTGTTTTAGAGTTAATAATTAATTTACCTGAAATTTCATCGTATTTTGCTGTAACGTTCGCTTTTGAATTTCCGTTGATGGTAGCAATCATCGTGGAGATAGAATTTCCTCCTGTAAAAGAAAAACTTTCACCATTTATTGTTAACTTAAATTCTTTTTCTGATAATTGTTTGCGATCAGCATCAGTCATATTAGCAGCGTCTGTAGGATCCATCTGTAAAATTTGCAAATCAGCTAAGGTCTTGGTGCTAGCTACAGGCCTGTCCAACCCACTAGTCGCGACTGTCTTTTTGGTTGCCACTTGCGTGATGCTAACTTTCATATCAATGCCATTGGCAGTAGCTGAAGCTTCGGCTTTAAGGGCATCTGCATTCCCACCCACTACAGCTTTTTGCGTATTCAAGGCAGCACTTTTACCATATTTATCGATCAACTTATTTGTCCGAAAATCTACGAGTTTACTATTGATTTCTCTGTAGCTGTCCCGTTTCCACTCAAGCAGTTGCTTTTCCTGATTGAGTTTATCCAGTGGAATACGTTTGGCAGTCATCATGCTCTTAACCATACTATCTACGTCCATACCTGAGAAGCCGTTAATGCGAGTAACCATTAAATCCCTCCTATAATTAAATTTTCTCGTCTACCAATATACCTGCTATCTCCATCATCTTGGCAACCAAGTCTAGTGTTTTCTCTGGTGGAATCTCACGGATAAGTTCTCCTGTATCTTTGTTCATAACTTTCACCATAATATCATGGGTCTTCTCATGCACACTGATTTCCAAGGTGGTCTCCGGGCCTTGCAAAGATTGTACGGCACGTTCAATCGTTTTGATCAGTTGCTCGTCTGCAACCGAAATTTTGGCACCTTGGCTCTCTTTGGTGCTTAAATCTTTATAATTCTTAATAGCCGACGCTGAAGATATTTGTTCGCTTGCACTTTGAACAGGAGCTGCTTCTGATCGAGACTGTCCGTTAACTGCTCCGGAAGCCGAGAAGGAAAACTGTACATTCATGTGCTCTATCCTCCAAGAACGCTTGATTTATTATATATATCGGTCATCGTCCATCGTTATTTTAGGGAATTCCTAGCAAAACAAAAAAAAGCCCCAGAATAATCCGGAGCTTTCGGTATTAAAGTGAATCTTAACGAAGCAATTGCAGAACGCCTTGTGGTTGTTGGTTCGCTTGAGCCAACATAGCTTGAGCAGCTTGTGCAAGGATGTTGTTCTTCGTTTGTTCCATCATTTCTTTAGCCATGTCTACGTCACGTACACGGGACTCAGCTGCAGTCAGGTTCTCGGAAGATGTGTTCAAGTTGTTGATTGTGTGTTCCAGACGGTTTTGAACCGCACCCAATTTAGCGCGCTCGCTGGAAACAGAGCTGATTGCTTTATCCAAAGAAGTGATTGCGTTGGAAGCGCCAGCTGTAGTAGAGATATCTACACCAGCTACACCCAGAGCAGCGGAACGCATGTCATTCACACCGAAAGTGATGCTTTGACCTTTGTTTGCACCGATTTGGAATGTAACACCACCGTTGCCTGAAGCATCAGTTTGAGCTTGAGAAAGACCCAGATCTTTGACAGTTGATTTACCAGCCAAATCTTGCAGGTTGATTGGACCGCTCTCACTTACGATTTCAAAACGACCATCAGACAGAGCATTTACTTTAACATCTTTGATAAAACCGAAATCTCCGTCTTTAGTTGCTCCAGCTGCAGTATTAGCAGCTGCAATTGCTGTGTTAATATCCGTTTGCAACTGTGTTGCTGCTGCTGCCATTGTAGTTGTGCTATCAATAGCACCCGTCAATGTTGCTTGAAGTTTAGTATCTCCAATTTGGAAGTTGAATTGGTCACCATTTGCTACATCAGTGCCATTGTAAGTGCTAGTACCAGTAGCTCCAGTATTAGCCGCAGCAGCTCCAATGAATTTACCTACAAGCTGTTGATTAGCTGTAGCAATCGAAATACCCGAATCTGTTCCTTTAGAGCCACTTTCCAGAACAAGGCTCGAAGAAGCATCTACATAACCAGAAATATGTGCAATGTTTGCGCCGGATGCATCAATTGCTTCATTGATTTTGCTTACGATCAGGTCAGCAGCAGCTTTCATTGACGAATCAGTGGCACCAGTACCTTTACCTGCCAAGATTGTGTTTTGCTCATCTGTGGAAAGGTTTTGCCAATCGACTTTAATATCAGTACCATCAATTTTAATAGTTTCACTCTTAAAGTCAGCGGACGTAATTGCTAGTGCTGTGTTCATTGCAGCAGCACCAGTCAAAGAAGCAGCTGTTTGTTTGGCAACTATTGTACCAGTTGTAGAATCCTGCCCCACAGAAGCGCCAGCAGTTTTCAAAGCACCGTTCAGCAATTTCTTCGTATTGAACTCAGTGGTATCGCCGATACGGTCGATTTCGGATTTCAATTGTGTTACTTCGCTTTGCAATGCTTTACGATCTTCTTCAGTGTTCGTACCGTTAGCGGATTGAACGGAAAGTTCACGTACACGTTGCAGGATGCTATGAGTTTCGCTCAATGCGCCCTCAGCTGTTTGGATCAAAGAGATACCATCTTGAGCATTTTTGGAAGCCATATCCAAACCGCGGATTTGACCGCGCATTTTTTCGGAGATTGCCAAGCCTGCAGCATCGTCACCAGCACGGTTGATACGAAGACCGGAAGACAATTTCTCGATGTTTTTGCTAGTAGCAGCAGAGTTAGTGGACAGTTGGCGGTGAGTGTTCAACGCCGTAATATTATGGTTGATAATCATTTGATATTTCCTCCCTGAAGATAAATTAGTTCCACATCCTTGTGGTAAACGCCGCGACATTAAGGTCGGCCGCCCTGCCGAAGCAGCGTCTAAATTATATATCGACGGAAGGTGAGCAACTGTTTATAGCAAATTGGAATATTTTTAATCTTTTTTGATATCTGTATTTCGCAGACGTTCCATAAAGGCTTCAATATTGGCTGCAAGCGGGGTTGCAGACTCCCGATTGGCCTCTTGAATGGATGCATATATTTCCTGTCTGAATATATCAATATGCTTGGGTGCGGAGATTCCAATACGTACTGTATCTCCCTCTACAGCGAGTATAGTCACCTCAATCTGATCCTGAATGATAATAGACTCGCCTTTTTTACGTGATAATACCAGCATTTACACTCCACCTTTCACTGATTTGGCATCGTCTTCTGCCCAGATCAGATGGCGTGTATCGTAAGAAGACTGATGGAGCACGACTTGTTTACCTAAATGTCGCTCGGGGTTAAGAACTACTGGTGCAAGCAGGTTCATTGTTGATTTATTCGCCTGTGAATGAATGGTGACCATAGAATATACGGACACTTGCTCTTCAATCTCCAATTCTTCCTTATCTACCTCTCCCAATTCAAAACTATAATCCGGTACAAAAGTAAACGGACTTACCAAGAGGAATGCCAGTCCCGGCTCTCTTGTAGATTGCAAATAACTGAAAGGTGTATCTTCCCAAGGAACCAAAGCAAACTCGGTTTCCTCTTCAAATCCGGGTAAACCTTTAGGAAATTGATACACATCTTCCGTTTTAACCTCTAATGATCCCCACATGCTTGTCTGAATATGAATAATAAACGCCTCCCTGGCGAAAGTTTTATGCAAAAAGAGCCATAGATGTCTAAGATCAAGACCGTCTATAGCTCTACTTTATAATAACTAGAATCCTATATCTATGGCAGGTGGCGTATACTGAATCGATGCATACTGCTTCACATAGACATCAAGCTTGCCTCGATTATACTCAATCTCCGGTCTATTCACAATGACATTCATTTCCGAGACAGCTGGAGTGAAGTTGATATCCGGCGCCTGAGTATAAACACGAGTCTCCACATTCCCAGAAGAAGCGGGTGTCCGCGTTTCCGGGAATGGCCTCGCCTGCCAGTCTGAGCCAATAATATTTGCAATGGTATTTCCAGGCTTATGAATTGCAGCCAATTCATTACCCTGTTGAACTCGTTCAGCCATATTTTGCAGAAATATCTGTTGAATGCCTGAATAGATCCGTGCATTCATATCAATCATGTTGCCGCCCGTGTAAGCAGAGAATGCCTTGCTCTGATCTACACTCAATCTCATCGGATGACTCTCCACCGTTAGCTTGGCAGGTCTGGTGTTCAACTGTACCTCAGCTTTGGGTTGACGAATGGAGAACTGTCCTGGATCAGCATCAATACTTAATAAAGTCGGCGTTGTCCTAATCTGAAGAACGGGAAGAGTACTCAAACGTTAACTCCTCCTTTTTATCTTAAGAAGTCCACCAAAGATGGCGAGATAATTTTGGCACCGGCAGACAAGGAAGCGTTATAGATGTTTTCCTGAATCTTTGATTGCATCGCCAGTTCCGCATAATCCGCATCCTCGACTTTGGATTGCAGATCTGTCAGGTTAATGCCGAGATCATCCAAACGTCCCATCATCAGATCAACCCGGTTCGTTTTGGCACCAATCTCCGAACGGATCGCAAGCATCTTGTCGGTACGGCTATCAATATGGTCCAACTGATCGGATAACTCTTTTTGATTTCCCTCTGTGAGAGCTTTCATGATGTTGTTCACGATGTTGAACAAGTTATCTTCTTCCGTCTCTGTGCCAAACACTTCATTACCACTCACGTTAATAGGCAATTGAACACTTTCACCTACGATAAAGTTAATCTTCCCTTTATCCGTCACAACAGAAGCAGCATTGGTTGTATCTAATGTACCGTCAGGGTTCGAGGGGAAATCATAAGGTTTGACGTCATACGTTTCGCCGTTAAAAATATATTTTCCGTTAAGCTTACTGTTGGAGATATCAATAAGCTGTTCCTTAAGTTGCTTAACCTCTTCGTTGATACTGTCCAGCGCGGACTGAGGATTCGTCCCTGTCGAAGCTTGTACCGTCAATTCACGTAGACGTTGTACGGCGTTACCCGCCTGATTCATAACCGTATCATTAAACTCAAGCCATGATATAGCACTGTCTACGTTTTTCTGATACTGCTCGTTAGATGAAAGTTCTGCACGATAACGAAGGGAGTATGTTATTCCTACTGGATCGTCGGATGGTTTATTAATTTTACGACCTGTCGCCAACTGGGTTTGGGTGTTATTCATCTGCTGTGCATTCCGGTTCAGGTTCAAAAGCAGCTGTGAACTGAGCATATTATTCGTTATTCTCATGGTCTGTTAAGTCACTCCTTTCTATTATCTACCTACTGTCCCAGTAGAGTTAATCAACTTATCAAGTAATTCATCAAATGTGGTCATAAATCGAGCAGATGCGTTATATGCATGCTGGAACTTGATCATATTTGACATCTCTTCATCTAACGATACACCACTGACGGATTGGCGACGTGTATCCACCTGTTCCACCAAGAATTCCGAATTGGATGTTTGACGTGCCGCTTCCTGGGATTGAACCCCCAGTTGTCCTACAATTGCACTGAATTGTGCACCAATGGTTGCATTACGAAGTCCATCAGCTGACTTCATTGGTGTATCCTTGAGGTTGGCAAGCAGAATAGCAAGTGTGTTATTCCCTTTAATTACGGTCTCCGTTCCCGAGGCATCCGTAGTCCGCAATGATGTAGCAATCTTGTTTGGATCGGCCAAAATCTCTGCATTCAATGAGATATTACCAGCTGTAATCGTAGTTCCACCACCAGCTGCTGTAAAGAACGGCACTCCTGGTGAATTGGTTCCGTCCATGCTATACCCAAGCTGATGCAGACCATTCAAGCCTTTAACCGTAACCTTCAGATCTGTAGCCAATGTCCGCGCCGCACCAGTATATGTAACACCATCCAGTACAGTATTATCTGGCAAGACAGAACCGGCAGGAAGCGTGATCTCAATATCTCCGTTGGCAAGCGTGTTAGCCAGGTCATCCATTTGTTTCTGGTAGTCACTGACTAATGTATCTCTGGATTTAATCATGCCGTGAACTTCGCCGTTAGTAAGCGTTCCGGCTGTGTACGCAGCATTCAGAAAAGCAGGATCTACTGCGACCTGTACGGCTCCGCCTGTAACAAGTGCTTGTCCATTCATCTGGATGGCATAGCCTTGTGGAGAATCCGTGACAGTAACGTTCATGATTTTGGACAACTTGTCCGTCATCAGATCTCGTTGGTCACGCAGATCGTTGGCGTTATCACCAAGAGACTCAACTTTCACGATGGCACTATTGAGGTTCGCAATGTTACCAAGATAGCCCTGGACCTCATTACTTTTCACAGCAATATTACTATTCAGATCTTCGCTAAGCGCGCCTAACTGGCGGCTAATCTGATTCATCGCATCTGTAAGTGCCAGAGTCGTTTCTTTCACGATACGACGAGCAGTAACATCCTCTGGATTTTTGCTCAGATCCGACCAGGATTTGTAGAAGTTATCCATTACGGTCCGAAATCCGGTGTCGGATGGTTCATTCACAATGGCTTCGAGTTTCTCCAACGTATCTCTTTGAATGGACCAACTTCCGAAGTTGGTATTTTCATTACGGAATTGATCGTCTAGGAATTTCTCACGCACACGGGTAATGGAGTCAAACTCCACCCCTGTTCCGAGTTGTCCTGGTGTTGTACTGTGCAAAAATGCAAACGGCTCCATAGGGATGGACGCCTGCATGTTTACCTTTTGCCTGGAGTACCCTTCCGTGTTGGCATTTGCCACGTTATGTCCTGTTGTGCTAAGCGCTGTCGTCTGCGTGAACAAGCTGCGTTTAGCCGTTTCGATTGAATGAAAAGTAGATGTCACCTTGTTTCCCCCTAATTAATCAGGCACGTGTATCAAAAAGACCAATTCGCCCTGGATTACCGTTCTTATCAGCAGGATGCTGATATGTGGCATCCTGTTCCGGCCGAGAAGCAAATATGTCCATTGAGAGATCAATAAACATCAATGATTGCTCGATCAGTTTTTGATTCAATTGATTAATTTCTTTCAATTCCTGCAATGTTCCCGCTAGCTTCTTCTGGACTTCAAGCAATCGCTGTTTATCAGCCGGATCAAAGATCAGCTTGGAGATCTCTGTGATATTCAGGTTAAGCATCGATTTGATGCCCCGCTCCTGAAGCAGTTCATGAACTGCACTCGACCGTTCACTCTCAAGTGGTTCCTGCTGTTTCATAAACTTGGATTCCTTATTCATTACAGCAATGAGTTGATCCACATCGTTTTTGACAATGACCTGTCTCTTGATCTCGCTGAGTGCCAACATCTCGCGGTGACTTTGTTCCATTTGCTGCAAAACTGCAATTAATCTGTCCAGTGCTGCCATTACGTGATCACCTATTCCTTATCAAAAGACTTAAAGTACGGCAGTAACTTGTCAGCAAGTTTGCTGCTGTCCACTTGGTAAGTTCCCGAACTTACCTGTTCTTTCAGTTCCTGTATCCGCTGTATACGTCCTGCATCCTGTGTACGACCTTGTTCCTCAAGCATCTTCATCGCCTCCGGAGAAATGGATACCTCGTCCTTACGGCGGCTCTTTTTGGCATCAGCCTGCTGATTGGATTCAACGTTCCTCTGATATGAATTGATTGCACCAATTCTACTCGGTTCATTGATTTTCATACGAATTGCACTTCCTTCCACCTTAGGATTTTTTACATTATCTTTATGTTGTCGAACGATTAGGATAATAAAAAAAACCGATAATCTTTAATAAGTTTATCGGTACGTTCCAAAACATTTGTTATAGCAAAACTTGTATTTAAGCCCTCGTTCCTATAGATCCCGTAGTTTGTCGACAGCATTATAGGTTCGTCCGCCTATGCTGCCGTTATCCTTCTGACCTACTTCTCTAGCCGCACCAGCCAAATCTTTCGTCAAACGATTCCGGCAAGAGTCGCACATATGGCCTTCACGAATCAGGGTTCCGCACACTTCACAAGGATACATCATATTTGGGGCGTTTTCGATGGAAATCCGTCCCTCCCGAATGAACTTGGTAATATTTTTAATTGAAACTTCTGTTGCATCAGATAGTTCCTGTATGTTAGTGCCTTTGTTTTCGCGTAGATATTCCACACAAGTCTGGTATTCCAGTTCAATTTCCTTGATACAATTCGAGCATACATCCCGAAAATTCAACGCATATAATTTGCCACAACGCGGACAATTACCCAGATTCATCGTTAAAACGCCCCTCTCAAACTTCCTATTCCGAATGGATAATAACTATACATTACCTTATTTTCTCACTTCAAGTCCATAGCCTCTTTGCGAATAAAAAAGAGGTATAAGGTGCATGTATGCGCAACCTATACCCCTGATTTACATCCTTAATTCAATGTTTTGATGCTTAGTACAGAAGTCCATGCACTTATATTTTGATCATTCAGTGCACGAATGCGATATTTATGAAGGCTTGATGGTAGCAAATCGGAATGAATAAAGGTTGTATCATTTATAATCGCTACGATTTGACCATCTGCTTCAATTTCATAAGTAGAGGCACCGATGACTGCATCCCATGTTAATAGAATGCCGGTCCTGTCTGGGCTTCCCTTCACTACAGGAGTGCTCAATTGTGTTATTCCTTTAATTAAGTCACTCCATGCTCCTATTCCTGCAGCATTCTTGGAGCGGATGCGGAAGGTGTGCTCTGTGTTGGCTGCAAGGCCACTTTTCGTGTAGGCAACGCCAGTAACAGCGACAATTGTACCGTCGATCTCCAGATCGTATCCAGTAGCTCCGGTTACTGCGTTCCATTTCAAGGCAATAGCCGTATTGGTTACGGAGTTTACGGTAAGTCCAGTAACGGAAGCTGGGATTGTGCTTTGTGTCAAAATGGCTGTCCATGCACTCGTATTGGTGTCCGTCAAAGCACGTACGCGATATTTATGTGCTGTACCTCCGAGCAGACTACTGTGTGTGTACGAAGGTTCGTTCACTGTCGCTACTACCACGCCATCGGCTTCCACTTCATATTTTGTAGCGTCGGCTATTTCTGCCCACGTCAGATTAATAGCCGTCTCTTCCGATGTCGCTTTCAATACAGGAGTGTTCAATTGCGTAGTTCCGTTGATCAAATCACTCCATGTCCCTACTCCAGCGGCATTCTTGGAACGGATGCGGAAGGTATGATCTGTATTTGCTGCAAGACCACTCTTCGTGTAGGCAACGCCAGTAACAGCAACAACTGTGCCGTCAATCTCCAGGTCATATCCCGTTGCTCCGGTTACCGCGTTCCATTTCAATGCTATTGCTGCATTTGTTACCGTATTAATAGTCAATCCACTAACGGAAGCAGGCAGTGTGCTTTGCGTTAAAATGGCTGTCCATGCACTTGTGTTGGTATTGATCAAAGCACGTACACGATATTTATGTGCTGTTCCTGCAAGCAAGCCGCTATGCATGTACGATGGTTCGTTCACTGTGGCCACTACCACGCCATCAGCCTCTACTTCATATTTTGTAGCGTCGGCTATTTCTGCCCACGTCAGATTAATAGCCGTCTCTTCCGATGTCGCTTTCAATACAGGAGTGTTCAATTGCGTAGTTCCGCTGATCAAATCACTCCATGTTCCTACTCCTGCAGCATTTTTCGAACGGATGCGGAAGGTGTGATCTGTATTTGCTGCGAGACCACTCTTCGTGTAGGCAACGCCAGTAACAGCGACGACTGTACCGTCGATCTCCAGATCGTAACCAGTTGCTCCGGTTACTGCGTTCCATTTCAAAGCTATTGCTACATTTGTTACGGAGTTAATAGCCAATCCGCTAACGGATGCTGGGATTGTGCTTTGCGTTAAAATGGCTGTCCACGCACTGGTATTGGTGTCTGTCAGAGCACGTACGCGATATTTATGTGCTGTTCCTGCGAGCAAGTTGTTATGTGTGTACGAAGGTTCGTTCACTGTCGCTACTACCGCTCCATCAGCTTCAACTTCATATTTCGTAGCGTCAGCGATTTCTGCCCATGTCAGATTAATAGCCGTTTCTTCCGATGTCGCTTTCAACACCGGGGTGTTTAATTGCGTAGTTCCGTTGATCAATTCACTCCATGTTCCTACTCCCGCGGCATTCTTCGAGCGGATGCGGAAGGTGTGATTTGTGTTTGCTGCAAGACCACTCTTCGTGTAGGCAGCAGCAGTAGTGGATACTAACGCGCCATCAATCTCCAGGTCATATCCCGTTGCTCCGGTTACTGCGTTCCATTTCAAAGCTATTGCCACATTCGTTACGGAGTTAATGGTCAATCCGGTAACCGAAGCAGGCAATGTGCTTTGCGTTAAAATGGCTGTCCATGCACTCGTATTAGTGTCGGTCAGAGCGCGCACGCGATATTTATGTGCTGTTCCTGGAAGCAGACTGCTATGCGTGTATGAAGGTTCGTTCACTGTGGCCACTACCACGCCATCAGCCTCTACTTCATATTTTGTAGCATCGGCGATTTCTACCCATGTCAGGTTAATAGCCGTCTCTTCTGATGTGGCTTTCAAAACAGGAGTGTTTAATTGTGTTGTTCCGCTGATTAAATCACTCCACGTTCCAACACCTGCGGCATTTTTGGAACGGATGCGGAAGGTGTGATCTGTGTTTGCTGCGAGACCACTTTTCGTGTAGGCAACGCCAGTAACAGCGACAACTGTACCGTCGATTTCCAGATCGTAACCAGTTGCTCCAGTTACTGCGTTCCATTTTAATGCTATTGCTACATTCGTTACCGAGTTAATAGTCAGTCCGCTGACGGAAGCTGGGATTGTGCTTTGCGTCAAAATAGCTGTCCATGCACTCGTATTGGTGTTGGTCAGTGCACGCACGCGATATTTATGTGCTGTTCCTGCAAGCAATCCGCTATGCGTGTACGATGGTTCGTTCACTGTGGCCACCACCACACCATCAGCCTCAACTTCATATTTTGTAGCGTCGGCAATTTCTGCCCATGTTAGGTTAATGGCTGTCTCTTCCGATGTGGCTTTCAACACAGGAGTGTTCAATTGCGTGGTTCCTCTAATCAAATCACTCCATGTTCCTACTCCTGCGGCATTCTTGGAACGAATGCGGAAGGTGTGATCTGTGTTTGCTGTAAGACCACTTTTGTTGTATGCAGTAGCGGTAGTGGATACTACGGTCCCATCGATCTCCAGGTCATATCCCGTTGCTCCGGTTACTGCATTCCATTTCAAAGCTATTGTTACATTCGTTACGGAGTTAATAGTCAGTCCAGTAACAGAGGTAGGCAATGTGCTTTGCGTTAAAATGGCTGTCCATGCACTTGTGTTGGTATTGATCAAAGCCCGTACACGATATTTATGTGCTGTTCCTGCGAGCAGACTGCTGTGCGTGTATGAAGGTTCGCTCACCGTCCCCACTACCACGCCATCGGCTTCTACTTCATATTTCGTAGCGTCGGCTATTTCTGCCCACGTCAGATTAATAGCGGTCTCTTCCGATGTGGCTTTCAAAACAGGTGTATTCAATAACGTGGTTCCGCTGATTAAATCACTCCATGTTCCTACACCAGCGGCATTCTTCGACCGTATGCGGAAGGTGTGATCTGTGTTGGCTGCAAGACCACTCTTCGTGTAGGCAACGCCGGTGACAGCGACAATTATGCCGTCGATTTCCAGATCGTAACCGGTGGCTCCAGTTACAGTTGTCCATTTTAACGCTATAGCCGTATTGGTTACAGAATTCACTGTTAATCCTGCCACAGAACCTGGTAACGTATTTTGAGTCAGTACGGCTGTCCATGCACTTGTATTGGTATCTGTCAAAGCACGCACACGGTATTTATGAGCTGTAGCTGGTGTGAGTCCGGTATGCGTAAATGTCGGATCTACAACATTACCAACAATTACTCCATCGGCTTCCACTTCATATGAAGTAGCACCGTCAATGGAAGGCCAAACGAGAATAATTTCTTCCTGTGAAGGGCTTGATTTCAGTACGGGTGTGCTTAATTGAGTTGACACAGTTAACAGATCAGACCAATTGCCTGCCCCGCCTGTATTTTTAGGTCTTAATCGGAAAGTATGTTCCGTATTAGGAATGAGTCCTGTTTTGCTGTATGTGGTACCTGTCACAGCGACGATGTTACCGTCAATCTCTAAATCGTAACCTGTCGCACCTTTTACAGCGGTCCAGGATAGTGCAACTTTATTAAATGTTGCTTCTGTTACTTTCAAACCACTGACGGAGTCCGGAACTACCAGTTGCGTTATGGTTTTACTCCAATCGCTCTCATTGTTCGAAGACAGAGCTTTTAGCGTATACGTATGACTTGAGTTTGCTGCGAGACCCTCGTGCTCATACGATGTCACATTGCCAAGCTCAATAGGCGTTTCATCATCAATCTTTAATTGATAATGACTAGCTTGATCAACCGCGTTCCATTGGATAATATTTTTACCTTCCTGGGAGCTTGCCGAAATCACCGGTTGTTGGAGCAAGGTTTTGATCTCGTACAAAGAGCTCCATTCACTTGTACCTATTGAATTAAGAGAACGCACTCTATAGGAATACAACGTATCTGGCAATAATCCGTTGCTGACAAAGGTTGTCCCATAATAAGGTCCCTTAATGATTCCATTCTCCTCAATTACATATTGCACGGCCTGCTGTGCATGCTGCCAGTTCAAGTTAACTGTATTTTCACTTTGTTTTCCTGTGATCCCAGCTGGAATAGCTGGCATGTTGTCAATCGTTACTGGGGCCACCAACTGTTTGGTAAAAGAGGCTGGTTCCGCTTTGCGTGTATAATATGGGTTCAGTTCAGAATAGAAATCTACGACCTCCCCCGTATCCGCATTAACAACCAAACTTAACTGCCTTACATCATAATTGTATACATCAACCGGTGTAAGCTGACCCAAAACATTATAGTTCGAAATGGTCCATTGCCCCACTTCCATGCCGGATTGTCTGTATGTCATTTCAGTGGAGATCTCGCGAACCTTACTTAGATCAATTAGAAATGCATTGTCGATCTGTCCAGCATATTTGGATGTATACGATCCGAAGCTTATATTTGTAATATCACTGGTGAATCCCAAGATGGACTGCCTTCTTGTAAAAGAGTAACCTGTCGTTGAAATGTTGTAGGATCTAACCCAACTAAGATTAACATCCTTCTGGTTCACCTGTAATTTACCGTTGTTATTCGTCATTACATATTGAAAGTCATTACTCGATGAGACAATACCACTACTCGTTGCGGCATCTGCACGGTTCCCCCCGTACACGCCAAACTGTCCGAATACCAGCATCAGCACTAGTAAACGGACGGTCCATAAGTAAAACCCATTTTTTCTTTTTCCTGCACTCACCGTTGTTCTCCCCTTAAAAAGATATGTTTTGCCACTCCCTGTGCTGTCACCTATGGTGAACGGCAGAACTATCTATTCTACATGGCAGAAACAATTCCTCTTTTTTACATGTAAAAATATTCTTGTCTAATTTAATGCTTATAATTTCGTTAAACAACCAACACACAAATTATATGTATGTATATGAAAATAAACAAAAGTGATAACTCTGTACATACAAGAACGTACTTTCCCTTTTGTATATAAAAGCTATAAATTTTATTTCATTATCTAACTTGCGTATGATAACCACATAGCCACCTATTAAGTGAATATGCAAATACTCAGGTCAGGATCTGGCCAAAGTCAGCGTGTAAATCTCTATTGGGAGGTTCATAGAAAATCCAGCTTTTAAGATCACCTGTCCACAGGCATCCAGGGTACTACCGGTTGTGTAAATATCATCAATCAGTAACAAGCGTAAGGGAGTTAACCGCCAATCTTGTGTTGTTGATGTGATATGTGAAGAGGCTTCTTTTCCAATCGTGTATGAATTAACTGGCTGTGAATACATGTTCTTTGGCATGGTTTCATTTGAAGCTATGTAGAGATCAGCCATTATCTCCGTTCCACCCGGCTGCATTGAGAAAGCATCCTGCATGGTCTGGATGCGCTCGCCGCGTGTTTTGAAGCTTTGTTTGGTGGTGTTGATCCGGCGCTGTAGCAGATCAACAACTGGCAGCCGATAGGCTGCGGCGAGTCCTGATGCGAGCCGCTCTGCCTGGTTGAAGCCGCGCTCGGCAAGGCGTTCGTTGCTGACGGGGACATAGGTCACCGCGTCTGGCCGCCATCGCGGCTTGTTGTTTTGGAGCAGCGACTGGCGGTTGCGTGGTGCTGCTCCGGGATGAGCGTGCGTATAGCACGCGTATGTGGTGTGGTGTTGCGCGTGTGTATTTGCGGGTGCAAACACGGCAGGAGATTGTACGGGTGCGCTGAATGATTGAAGCGAGCCAGGTCGGTGAACGGGCGCGTTGTTGTTTACATCGCCCCCGCTAGGTCGGTGAACGAGTGCGTTTGTTGACGCACTCGAATTATATGGATGTGGACTGGCATCCATATGAGATTGAGCAGGCGTGGCGGGACGAGCCGCGGGGGCCAGGGTTTCTTTTGCCAAAACAGGGTTAAGTTCCTCACTCATTGCTTGAAATGCTTGAATCAAAAGAGATGTTAATAACGGCGCGTAGCGCTCGTGACCTCTAAATTTATACATAGTGACATGATAGACTCTTTTTACAAGCAAATAAAAAAGCCCGGTGCAGCAGGCTTTATTTTGAAGAGTATATTTTCTTAAACTCGATGTACTGCGCAATAAATGCCAAATCGTCATCATCCGTTGGCGGACTATCCTGATCCCACCCGACACAAAGTAG
The DNA here is from genome assembly GCF_030487755.1 of Paenibacillus sp. 11B. NCBI lineage: Bacteria > Bacillati > Bacillota > Bacilli > Caryophanales > Paenibacillaceae > Paenibacillus > Paenibacillus sp. 11B. The sequence continues at coordinate 396,801 of NZ_JAUKNS010000004.1, forward strand.
ATCGTCAACACTTAAGTCATCGTATGAATTTATGCTGTTCTCATTTTTTTCTACATTAATACGTAGCCCCTTTTCCCATGCTATCAAAAACACTTCTCCTATGGATTCTGCTCTATTAATCAATTCGAATCACACTCCCCATTCTCGTGCAGCATGTTAAATATCTAATGTTTTGGAAAGGTAGATATAAGTATTGATGTTTACCCCAATTTCCCTGCGTGCTATAATTTGCCTCGAATCACCCTTATACACAAGGAGAAATACAAAAGTGGTCAAAGTCTCCCGTGGGAGATGCCGACTTAAAATACTTCTCAAAGAGCGTCGTATGAAACAATCTGACTTAGTAAAGCTAACAGGCTATAGCAGGCACCTTATATCTAATTGGGCCAATAATCAGGATAAGATGTCTGCAGATGCTATGCTTACTGTAGCGCATGCCTTAGGTTGCCGAGTTGAAGATTTATACGATTTGATCTATCATTGAGCCTGGTCGGCTCTCCCCACGGGCATTTGTATGGTTCATCCATACATTTATATCGTTCATAATAGTTCCCCCTTTCTTAAAAAAGCGAATGAGCGTGTAAGGTACTTATATGTAAATAATACCTTTTTCCTATAACATTCGGTGTCGGAACATGTCGAACGTCCCGAAGGTAAAACTTTACATCTTTCGGCTTCAGCAAACGGTGAATTTACTTTGCATGAAAGCTATACCTAACATTATACACAGAACGCACGTTCCTGTTAATACGTATTATATTGTCGAATATTAACTATATTTTATCGTTTATTTATTTTGACGAAGTAGCATTCTCGGATGTTTTTGGTATGATTTAAGTAATCACCCTAAGAGAAGGTATGCAAATGAATCTATTTAGAATGGAAGTTATGGCAAATGGGTTCTCGCTTCACGTTTTCTATAGTGAGACTGAGGAAAGAGGGCTCAAGCAATGCAAGGAGTATGCAGCAGCGTTTCAGCGGAAGGTTAATAACATGGAACTCAAAGTCATCATTCAGAAGAGGGACAAGCAGGAGAACAGCTGGCATTACAAGGGTGTGCCATTCGAGTATTATAAGACCCTTACGAAAAAGCCTTTAAAGCAAAAAGAGAAAAACCCACCGGGATGAGCTGGTGGGTTCAGATATTCATTCATATGGTCTATACTTCTCACGCAACTGTTCCGCCTCTCGCTTACGGTCCTCAACATCCGATTTGAGAAAGAGACGAACTGACCCGGACTCTTTGACTGGCTGCAATTTACCACGCTGAACTAAGGACAGTAGATTTTGCTTGGACACGCCAAGCAGCTCCACTGTTTCAGCAGATGTTAGTACGTTCTCTTGTATGATGCGGATCAGATCGTCCCGTTCCATCAAATCACCTCGTAATCAATATTACCATTGTAGCGACACTTAGACCCAGCGAAAGCAAACTGATGATCAAAGTCACTTTAGTTATTTTTGACATACTCATGATTATACATGCTCCCTTCTTGTCATGCTATACTAAGGGAAGAGAAGGATTAAGGAACTCACACGGTCGGCCTTTGGGATTAACCGACCGTGCTACCCTCAAGTCCCGCCTATCGGCGTAAGACTATGATGAGGTTGACTACTGCGGTAAGCAAGCTGACAATGGCCGTGAGAAGCGTAACCAGCTTGTCCACCGGGAGTTCCTTTTTCTTTCTCCTTTTTTTCTTCATCCTTGTTCTCACCTCCCATAAATAATATACCATATCTGTTTACTGTAGTCAATAGGTTTATCCTGCATGTCTATGTTTTGATGAACGCAAAAAAGGCCCCGCCAGATTAACTGGTAGGGCCTTTGATATTTCCAATCGATAGGGATTATTCCTGAGTTGCTTCGATCTGTTTCAGGCGCTTGTCCAAATCGGTGACATTGCCATTTGTCGTTGCAATCAAGGCTAGGATATTTTTCCTGAGCCGATTAATGACTACCGCTGTTTCTTCCCTCGTGATCTGTGCCCCCGGACGGGTACCGTCAAAATATCCATTAGCGGTTACCTCAGCCCATGCCGCTTCTGCCCACTTGCTGGGCACGTTAATGTCTCTCTCCTGTGACACTGGCTTGTCCTCCTTAACTGGTTCATTCTTCTTTGAATACTTGGCTTTCAGCTCTGCAACCGATCCGTCAAACTCATTCAGATCCACCGCACCGCTGATCCCGTCAACCTTCCGATTACCGCGTGGCAGATATCCACCAGCCGCACCATCGCTGTACTGCCAGAAATCCCAACGCGTCCAACCGGAAGCATCAGCAGGCGTTTGGTTACTGTATCGTGCAATCCACAATGGGTACCCCCTCAGACCGCTGAAATTGCCGATGAATGCCGGATAAGTGTATACCATTGGCTTGACCCCTGTAAGCCTGTGAACCTCTTCCAGAAACGTTTTGGCTACAGCCGTAATCGTTGCTTTGCTATATCCCTTTTTGTTTGATTCATAGTCCATCACTGGCGGCAGATCAAACACGCCAATCCCACCCGCATCCTGAATGGCCCTGTAAAAATTCTGTGCTTCTGCCTTCGCAGCATCAACGCTGCCAGCAGAATCATCCACGTAATGATATGCACCGATCAGCAGGCCAGCCGCCTTGGCATCCTTCACGAACTGAAGGAACTTCGATGACCTGAAGGACTTGCCTTGTGTCGCCTTCATGAAGACAAAGGAAATCCCGTCCACTGCCACCCTCTTGAAATCGATATTACCGTTGTGATGGGATACGTCAATCCCCTGAGCATTCCCCTGTTTACGCGCTTGCATCTGTACCAGCTCCCTTTTTCGTCTGCTTCACCAACTGATTACCATAGACAGCCACAGCGCCCACTAGAATGCCTTGTACCACGCTCTCCATGCTCAAGCCAAGCATCAGGATAGAAAATACAATAGCTACACCGGAAACGATATAAATGATAGTCCAGTCTTGAACTCTTGGCGTTTTCTTGAGAACGTACCCGATCACCCAGCAGGCTGCCAATACGATCAGCAGCCTACCATCAATCAACCCTTGAATTATGTCCCATTCCACACTACATTCCCCCTAACTTAATTCCGGCCCATACAGCCGCGATAAGAAGTCCAGTCAATCCAGTTAATGCCGCACCATACACGGTACGCTTTAGCCACTTTTGGTCCTCGTCATGCTTATTTAAACGTGTCAGCGCATCTGCCGCATTGCGCTTGGCTTCATGAGCTACATCGGTTGTCTTCTTCAATTCAGCTTCAAGCTCAATAATCCGAAGAGTCATTTGCTGGGCTGCCTGTAGGGCTTCTTTGGAAATTTCTCTAACCTCGGCCAAACCTGGAGCCAATGCCGCCAGCGGCTTCAGCGCTTCCTCGATCCGAGCCAGTTGAACCTTCAAATCTACAATCGTATTTACATCCTGCACCTGCATGTCCTGTACACCTCCTGGTATGGCTTCCATACGCCAATCCCCCGTCTCTATCTGAATATATTGAAAAGCCCCCTGACCACTCCAGAGGGCATAAAAATAGCGCACCACTTGGGTACGCCTGTTATACGATATTTCCGTTTTGGTCCATTCCCGCCGCTTCCAGCGCTTCAGCCACTTTATCACGGCTTTGAACTGGTACAGACTCCAACTTTATCAGTCCTTTATGGATCATCATTACATATACAGCTAACATAGTTTCACCTCCCTTCAGGAGTGCTACGGCCCAGCGGATCAGCAGCCTAGCAAGTTTACGCCTCATCAGGTAGCACACTAAGCAGCAGCATGTGTAGTTCCATGAGTGCAAGTTGATTCGCGTTGCTCTCGGCGGACAATCTCTGGTTCTCGGCCTTGGAATCTTCGAGTTGCTGCTTTAAGAGGTTCACTTCCTGCGAAATATCAGGTGTTGGCTCGTCATACTCCCCATCGATATCAAAAGCTGTAAAATCAGAAACGCCACGAAAAGCGAACACTTCTGTTTGGTCGTTGTATCCGACGATACTATCCGCTGTTTTAACGATTCGCTGTGCCTCGAATGTTTCTCCATGAACCATTAAATTTCTCATGATCTGATCAACCCCCCTTGAACAACGGCTTCTGCTGTTGTCCCTCCAGGTTGTGCACTTAACTTAACAATGGTCGATCCGATATAAGAACCTAATCCGATACCATTTCCACTTCCTGAGTTATTATCTGAAAATACGTACGACATTGAAGATGAATATATTGCAATTGATTGCTTGTTTGATATGGTATTAGCCGTTAGATACGCATTAGAAAATGATATAGTAATGCCACTCTGAGTGCTAGATGTCGTCATTACACAGTTCGAAATTCTTGCTAACTTTACATATGTTAAATCTATCGCTGTCACATTAGATGGAGCATTTATAGTCAAGTACCTAATATATATGACGGATATACTCACCCGCATTAGCGAGACTCGCCCAGATAAGATGGCAGGAGACCCAGTGGTGGGTCCTATGATGTCGATATAGCCATTACCTTGTTTATGGGCTATGTTTATATCCTCGACATAAGTCCCAGCTGCTATGTGTATCGTGTAAGGGTTATTAAAAATAGGGGGAATTAATGATAATGCCTTGTTGATTGTTTTAAATGCTGTTGAAGTAGTTAGACCATCATTGCTGTCATTTCCCGTAGAAGCATTCACATTGTAAGTGATAAAAGTAGTTGTTAAATCAATACCCGATGAAGCGGCCGTCCAGATCGATCCATCATAATACTCCAGTTTTCCTGATCGGATACGCATCCCATGAGGTTCACTATTAGCTGCACTAGTATTTGCATGATTATCTAGAGCTGTTTGAGCTTCTGCCTGCACAGCATCGGCTTTAACCGTAGCATCCTCAGCAGCTAACTGCCGAACAGTGTTCACGGCTTTAGGTGTAGCAGCTTCGCCTTCCTCTTCGGATTCGGTAGCGTTGGAGAGCTGCACAATCCCTTTCTGTGTAAGGGACGCATCATCAATGACGATTTCCCCAACCTTCTGATCCGTGTATTCATTAGCTGCCTGTTCGGCTGCGTCTGCCTTGGCCTGCGCCCCCGTCTTGCTCTCCCCATCTTGCCGGACAAACTTGGCATCAGCTCCGCTCATAAGACCTGATAACCCACCTGTCACTGCGTCAGGAATGACATCTGTACCTCCCGGAAGATGAGTAATCGCATGAGCCCCCGGCGTTGCTTCCCCTGTTGCGGTTACGGTCACCTGTTTTGTTGTTGGATTGGTGGAAACTGTAATCCCGACACCGCCCACAAAGGTAACAGTATCGGATTTGCTGGAAGCTTCCACATCATTGATTACTGCAAAGGCGTTCTGGTTGACCTCGGCTCCTGCAGCAATCCCATTTAGCTTTGTGTGGTCCGCTGCTGTTACATGGATATTCGTATCCGATGCATGGCTGTCCAGATTGGCTTGTACGGCGTCCGTTTCAGCTTTGCGGGCAATGTCATCCGTTGCGGCTGGAGCGGCTACCTTGGCGCGGCCTGCGGCGTCACGTTGCATAAGCGTGTCAGGGGTTGAAGTGCTGGTGCGGCCATCCACTATCAGCTTGTCAGCCGCACTCATGAACCCCGCGGCATTGCCTTTTGCTGTCGGGTGCTCATCTGCCCCGCGTGCCTTGTGAGCTGCCAGATCAGCAGCAGCAGCGGCAATGGCTGCCGCCTTAGCTGCATCAGCTTTAGCCTGGGCGTCTGCTGGCGTTCCTTTGGTATCCATTTCAGCCTGCACACGATCAAAACCGATGTTAATGTTATTGAAATCCTCACTTATCTTTTTGCTGCCCTCCAGATTCGCGAACCGGTTCGCCATTCGTAACAACTCCCTTCAATAATGTTTCAACATCCTGGTGAATAGCCCGAAGGAATGCAACCTGAGAATCCAGCGTGGGCAATGTATCCACCATGGCCCGGATCACCAAAGGACTCTCACGGAAAATGTCAGTCACGTCTACGGACAGTTCAAGCACTTTCTTAACTTTCACCTGGTGCACCCCACTTCATATTTTTGATGACTCCAAGCATAGTTGCTTTCATCTCATCATTGACGCGGATCGTGATAACCTCGGCTTTTGTCTGATCATCATGGGCAATCAATTCCTCGCGGATAATCTCACGTAAACGCTGTTCATCCATGCTGTTCACCCTCCCTCAATGTAAAATCAGATTGAGTCCAAACCTCGCCGCAAGTAGCGCATCGTGGTTCCTGCTCAGGAAACGGATCAGGCTGCGGTGGAATCCCTTTGGATTTCAGAATGCTTTCAAAAATCTGTTCCTTTGCCTGGACATCCTTGTGCAGAACAAAAACAGACGTGCCACAGTATCCGCAGCACGCCAATGGTCTTTTATAGGTAATACCGTCCACTTCCAAGAAATCATCCCCCTTTTTGGGCAACAAAAAAAGAGCCCTCCGAAATGGACTCTCGTTTGTATTTATGGATTATTTGATTGCAGCAAGCGCTTCGTCTATTTGTTTCAGCTCCGCTTCGGACTTAGCTATTTCAGCGTCATATTCAGCAAGGGATTTTTCCCACTTCGTTATTGCTTCTGCATTATTACTTTTACGTACTTCTTCCAACCCTTTTACGACGTCATCTCTACCTTTTACAATAGGCGGGATGATTTTTGTCTTATATTCGTTTTGCATTGACTCAAGATAAGCTTTTGACTTACCAGTGTATGCATTTGATACGGACGATGGTTCTTGTGTAACGACTGACTCTTCACTTTCAGAAGTGATAGTAATTGTTTTACCACTCACTTTCACATCAGCTCCTAAAGCTTCGGATAAGGCGCGGGCTGGAACGTTTGCCCGTGAATCAATAACCGCTCCCTTGTCCGACAATTTTTTTCCATCCACAATAACCGTGTATTCACCAGTCACCTTTTTACCAACAAGAGATTTTACCTGATCAGCAAAAGCCCCTGCTGATGTCGAAAAAACTACACCGATAATGATACCGCCAGCAATATATGCAACTTTGTGTGCAAACTTCTTCATGTCTATACCTCCGCAATTGGTTCATTTTACCTAATATGATACATTACGGGGTCGATGTCGTAAAGGTTCCACCACCAGTATTCGGATTATTTGCATTATTACCGTGATTATGATGAGCGGTAGTTACAGAATGAGTGTGAGTATTGAAAGCAGATGTCAAACTGGAAATCTGAGACTGCAACGATGTTAACTGTGCTTGTAGACCAGTTACGCTCGAAATGGTTAACCCAGTAGCTCCAGAATTAAATGTGGCAGCACCTCCAAATGTCACAGCACCTTGCATACGGATTGGATTCCCTGTATTGTTCGAACCAATTATGATGCTATTTCCATACATGGTCAGGACGCCACTGTTTGAATAGGAATTGATCTCGCCCACCGATGTTCCGTTTGCATCCCTAAAGATCAGAGCTGCGGCCAAAGAATCATCTGTAGTCGCCATCTGTATCCTGTTGCGTCCACTTGAATCGTAGGACCGGAACCCAGCCGTATCAATCTCAATGCGCCTGCCACTGTTAGCTGTTTTCAGAACAGAACCAATGATGGTTGAACCGTTGATTGTACCACCATTGATCTGCCCCCCTGTGATGACTGCCGCCGTGATCGTACCGCTAAACTCCCCGCCAACCGCAACCATATGGCCGGACTCGTTGACGGAAAATGAGTTGCCTATCTGGATACTGCCACCTACAATGCGCCCACCGGAAACTGTACCGCTGAACACACCGTCCGAAGCTTCCAGCGTCCCTATGAATTTGTATTTGCCTGCAACCGGATCGAAGTACAATTTGTCTTGACCATCGGCCTGGAATGATAGCTTGTCGCTGTTCAGAATGACCTTGCTCTTGTGATCTTCCCGCTCAATGATCAATCCCTCAGTACGAGTGATCGTGGTCCCATAATAAGACTTGCCTTCCTTGAGGGCATCCTTATTCAGCTTGTTTACTTGTTGTGTCAGACTGCCTTCAACCACAAATTCGCTCCGCTGTTCGGACACAGACGGTGCTTCCAGGCTCATCTTCAAGCCGCCTGCAAAACTGAACACCTGGTGTAAGATGATTGACTTGTACTCTACAAGCCCATTCCATGGGATCTGGGTATCTTCCCATGTTGACACAGTATCAATCCAGGTACTGCCTTCCTGCTGCACAAACCCGATGACATCCCCTTGTTCCAACTGAGGATACCCCCGCGCTTCCATCGTCAAAGGAAGATATGCAAAGCCGTTCAGTGCTGCGTGAAGATTGTTTACTTGCGATTGGGTCATAAACGGGTTTTCGATGTATAAGGTGTGATTCTCATCCCCGGTACCCGCTTCATATTGCAACTCATCTTCGGTGTTGTACGTAACCACTACACGGCTATATGACTTAACGGGATTGGTCATTTTGGCAACCACATAATCCGCTGTCGTCATTTCAAATACAGGTTCTTCAGCAGCCGTAAACCGCTTGAATTTCAACGTGCCAGCCTTATCTATAAAAATACTCGCGCTATTCGCGGAAGCGATGTAGGCAAGCACTTGACGCATGGTGTACCCTGCTGGCCCTGCCTGCACCTGATAAGATGGATTAATCACCACGCTGCTGTCATACGTCCAGCCAAGCCGGTTGCAAATTTCATTGAAGACCGCTCTTTGTGTGGTGGGATAAGTCAAGGACGACACGTAAGCCACATCAGCCATAACCAGCTTGTCGTAACAGGTGTACGTCCAAACATCATTGATCTTCTCCCGATCATCGACAAAGAACTCTCCCAGCGGCAACCAGTCCGTCCCTGAGCCCGTCCAAGTGATATTCATGTCTTGCCATGGGTACTGTGCTTCTAGCCACGTCAGGCCAGCCAGAGACAGGGAGAGGTACGGCACGATACGTGCATTCGCCGGGATGATCTCATTTGTTCGAAGTTTGATTGTCAGTTTAGAAGGAATGGCCGTCCCGATCTGGAAACCATCGGTCAGGCTCAAACTGTTCTCAATACTGAAATCCACGATTCTACTGCTATCGTATTCCTCACTGCCTACCAGAGCCTTAACAATGAATTCCCGGTCTGGCCGTCTTAAATAATCCGTGTAGAGCGGCGATATTGGATACATCTCGTCACCTCTCTGTCAGCGTCAATTTGAGACCATTCCAGTACATGACGCCGCCACTCATGACGCTAAACGGTGCAGGCCGATTGCCGACATACATCCGTTTGGTTTCGTGTTTCCCTGTCATCGGATCTGGAAAAGTGCAATCAAAAAACACATTGGACATGGATTGAAGGATAGAGGACATTTCTGCCCAGGTTAGCATCCCCCAAGTCATGTCTATCTGCCGTTTGACTGCTATCCGGTCCCGGTTCAAGGTTCCGTTTGCAGTACGCACGGATGAATTCGCGTCATCCAAGTCAAGTACCGTCACCTGGTACGATGAAGGATAAGCGGCAATCACTTGACCATTAATTTTGATTTCCAATCTGCATCCCTCCTATGTCGTTAATGGTGAACGGCCTTGACGCCTTGTAATGTCGTTTATTGCACTCACAGTAGCACGCCCCAGCTCCGTACCATTGAGCTGAATGACGGTCTGTTTATCTCCGTTTCGGATCGCGTCCAGAATCAGGAGCAGGATTTCCACCATCGGCTGATTGTTCCCGCCGATCATGTCTTGAAGCTTGGACAACGGCGACACGACTTCTGGGTCAACGGAAGCCCCTCGGTTATCCCCGACCATGGCAAGCGTAGGCCCGTAGGCCAAACCGCCTTTTGCCAGCTTCGGAATTTTCGGGATCTGCGGTACCCCGATGTTACCCCCGCCCACTTTCTGCCCAAATACCTCGAATTCCGGAATACTTACACTCAAGCTGTTGAATCCTTCGATGACCTTGTTAATGCCATCTATGATCAGGTTCAATGGAGCTTTGACCAAGCTGTACAAGGAATCGAATATCCCACCAAAGATGTCTTTTACGCCTGTCCATGCCTTCTTCCAGTCACCTGTGAAAGCACCCGCCACAAAATCAATGACGCCGCCAAGGGTTTTCAGCAGCCCCTTGATGATGCCGCCTACGCTTTCGATGACCGTTGTGACGATGTTCAGTATGATGTTAAAGCCCTTGGTGAAGCCTGGAGCCAGTTTGTCTATGACATAACTGATCAACGGAACAATGAACTTGTTATAGATGTCCAATGCAGCGTTAACCAGTTTCATGACCACCTCGCCCACTTGCTTGATGATTCCCTTGAGCGTGCCGTCCCAAATTTCATTCAGCTTTTTGAGGAACGGCTCTATGATCGGTTTCAGGATGTCGTCCCAAAGTTTCTGGAACAGCTTGCGCGTGTTCTCCATAAACTCCGTCAGCTTCGCAAGTAGTTCAGCCCCATATTTGTTCCACAAACCTTTAATCGTCTCCAGCGTGTCCAAGACAATTTTCTTGATCAAGTCAAATACAGGCTTGAGTACCGTATTGTAAATGTCATTGATCAGCTTGACGGCCCATTCAAACGTGTTGGCTGCTTCCTTGAAAGCCCAAACCAACGTGTCTGCAAACACAGGTACCAGCGTATCAATAATCTTCGCGGCAATCGGGATGATGAAGTCATTCAAGGCATAATCCACAAAAGGTTTAAGCGTACCATTCAGCAAGTCAGAAAATGATTTCCCGATCTGCGGAATGATGTCCAAGAACAAATCCCTGAACTGCTCAAGCGCTGGATTAAGTGTGCTGTCCCATAGATCGTTGATGTGGTTGACTGCATTCGTGAAAGTCTTAGTGAACGTGTCGATGGCCCAGACCAGTGTATCTGTGAAAATGGGTACCAGCGTCTCAGCAAGCACCGTAGATACCGGGATTGCAAAGTCATTCATCATGAAATCCGTGAACGGGTTCAACGTCCCATCCAGTAGGCTTTGCAGGGCTGCCGCGATTAACGGCATATTGGTAACAAAGGCGTTCTTCACCTTCTCCAGACTTGGCAACCAAACGTTTTCCCACAGCTTAATGGATTGATCCGTGGAATTCCGGAATGTCCGGTCAAGAAAATCAAATGTCCATACGATCTGCTTCGCAATGACAGGAGCAAACGATTTAACAAAGCCTGTGACGATGGCCGGAATGAAGTCACCCAAAATGTACTTAGCCACCGGAACAAGTACCTTGTCTTTCAGATCCAAGAACGTCTTGCCCATATTGGATACCGATTGACGAATAGGCACCATCATATCAATGAACGGTTGCAATGCCGGCCGCATTTCGCCCCAGCCCGAAGAGATATACGCCCAGGCTTTTGAGAATCGGGATTTTACATCTTCCAAGAATGCAGCAACCTGTTGTTTGATTGGATCGATCTCGATTGATGGTGTTCCCAAGTCCAGGTCACCAAACCCAGCCAAACCGCCCAAGCCCCCGCCTATTCCTTTGCCAGCTCCAGCAGCTTTAGAACCTGCATCATCCAGAGCGGACGCCGCGGATTGAGCAAGGGTATTGAGCTGATCAAATCCGGCCAGACTGCCCTTCATGTCTTTCCCGGCCTTCTTGGCCTTCTTGCCTGCCTTCTCAGCCGCTTTGCCTGTATCTTCTACAGCAGGAGCTGCGGCCGCTGCTGCATCACCCATCCCGCCCATTGCATCGGTGGCCACTGTCATTCCTGCGCCACCAGCGTTCACGGCGTCACCAAAGACAAGTTCCGTAAATGCCTTGAAATAGGCTGCTGCAATCTGCAGCTTGGCAATGACCCAATTGAGCCCCTTTACGATCGGTGCCAAAATGTTGATAAAGCCAGCACCCATCGTGCCTTTAAAGATGTTCCACTGTTCGCCCATGATTCTAATTTGGTTCGCCCAGCTCTGACCATTACGGGCAAAGTCGCCCTGAGCATCGGCTGTTACCTGTAGCAAGTATCCGTAACGAAGCATGGCTTGTTCAGACTGGGTCATGGATAGCCATGATTTCGTGATGCCCTGTGACATCGCGTAGGCTTCCATGTTGACCACGGACATGTTTACACCCAATTGCTTCAGCGGCTCAGTCTCACCGACCATACCAGAGAACACTTTGTAATACGCTTCGTCATTCGTGATGTTATAAAAAGAAGCCATGTCAGCAGATAATTCCGTCAAATTAACGGACATCTGTTTCATGGCTTCACCAGAGATACCGGATGACTTGAGCATGGCACCCATGGTGGATGCATATTTCTTCCCTGCCAGTTCCGACAAACCAAAGCTGTCAATCAGGTTAGTTGACCAGTTGTTAATCTGGCTAGTCATGGCACCGAACGTAACGTTCACCACGTTCTGGACCTCAGCCAAGTCGGACGCCAAGTTGATGGCCTCTTTACTGAATTCCTTTATACCATTTACAGCAAAAGCAGCGGCAACGATCCCGCCCAGTTTGCGGAATGCCCCACCGACAAGGTTGGTAGCTGTGCCAGCGATTCCGTTAAGCTGACTTTGAAACGGCCCATAATTGAGCCCTAGGTCTAAATCTACCCGTCCTGCGCTGGACATCTACCCACCCCCAAACGCCCGGTCCATAATGGCTTCCAGACTCTTCATGTCCTGTGCATACTTCTGAGGGTCTTCCAATTGTTTATATGACTGCCGTTTACGCCAATCGTTATAGATGCGGCGCTGATCTGCGTTGAACCCCTTAATGGTCTTGGGATCTTGCTCTGCCCGGATTGATACAATGCTTCCCAGCGGTGTATCCGGCATAAGGCCGCCGACTAATGTACAGAACTCTTCCCAAGCCATATCCCCGTGTTGGCGTATGCGGATACCGTATTGTTTGGCAAGACTGGATTCAATTAGCCCCCAATCTTCGTACAGGTCATACCAGCCGTCAGGACTGGACTTCCCGCTGAAATCGCGCATTCGCTTCCTCATAGGTGATGTTCATCATCGCCGCAAGAACTGCCGATGCCAGAACCATGATATTTCCCATGCTCATTCCCTCGACATCCATTTCCTTATATGCCTTTTTGCCAAACGCGCCTTCCAAGGCTTTCAAAATACCAGTCAAGCCGCCTGTTGCCGCTTCTTCAAACGCCATCATAGCTGAAATACCGTTGTTGACAGGATACAGTTTTTCACCGATCTGAATGGACGGCAATTCTGTAGAAAACTTATCTGTGATATTAATAACTTTTGACATTGGTAAATCCCCCTTGGTTTATCAATTATGGTGTAGTTGGTGCTTTCTCAAAATCAGGCTTACCATCAGACAGCAGCTCGAATTCCAGACCGTCAATGTTGGTCGAATCGCCACCCGCTGGCGTGGTCAGGTTAATGACGCAATTCATGGTCAGCTTCGCACCGGAAGGCATCGTCCATTCAAAGATGGTTTCCACACCCTGCCCTGTTTCAAGCAGCAAACCTGCAACATAATCGTTACCTGGATCACCGTAGTTTCTTTTACCACTAAAGCTGAACGATAAGGATTTACCCGTTACTGCACGTCTGGTCCAGCCGCCCTGATCCATCGAACTCCATTCTTCCGTATTGCCGTCGATGGCTGGAGCAAAGTTTTCTAAATCCTTGATCATCACCAACTCTGAATCTGTGGAAGCTCGACCCTTGATACCTACTTTGAAAATATTGTTATGAACCGGAAAAACGCCAGTTGTCGGCATTAAAATCCCCTACCTCTCGTAATAAATCGTTGTCTCAATCACGTATTCGTATATCCCTGCATCATCGGTACCAACATCAATAGGCCATGGTGTCCGCATCTCAAAAGCAATGACACGGTGCCCTGCTATCTCGCCATCAGAACGACCAAATAGCGCAGCATAGACCTCATGGGCCTTACGCTCCGCTGTATCTGCATTCTTTGACCAGTGAACCAGGATTGATATGGACTTGCTGGCATAGCTGGTATTTGGCAGACCTCCGATAGCAATGTAAGGTTGTCCGGTATTCAGGTTGTAAACCCCAACGGACTGTTCCTTCTTGCCGTCGATCTTGCCAATGTACCAATTTGGGGAATCGATCTGCGTTTTCAGCCAATCCCTAATCTCGGACAGCATCATTTGATGAATCCACCCCCGAACTTCTTGATCAGTTTTTCAAACGTCTTACGTATCCAACCCTTCTGCTCTTGTTGCCAAGCTTCCAGCCACAACCCTTGGGCGTTAGCGTTCTTATCCCTGCGGAAGTTGTATTCTGGGTGCCAATATAGACGGCGTGCATACGGGGTGTCATAGACAATCTTCACCTGGCCCTTTTTCAGCCCTGTTTTGTCTACCCAAGCGCTTCGCTCAAGCTCACCTGTTTGCTTCGGCACAACCTGAGCATTGGCAATCTCGGTCAAGATGCTCTGTTCCTTCCCGTTCGCTACGACTTCAAGCGCCTTGATCGGGGCATTTGCAAGTTCCCGCATTGCCCGGGGATCCATCGTCACTTTAACCTTCATATCAACTCAGCTCCAATTCCGTAGAAAAGACGCTGCCGTCTGGATGTTGCGGCCTTGAAGCGCTGAATATGATCCGATCAGTACCGCCAACCCGGACAAAGCCCTCAATCAATTCTCCTGGCAGGATATCGCCCCGGATGATCACCTTACCGGATAGCGTGACCAATCGGCGCTCCTTATCCAGCTTCTGACGCATCTTCTCGTCATAACAGGCAAGCCCGTCAAAGATCAATTCTTCGACAGGCTCCCCATCCTCTGACAGCTTGGTGTGAAACACTTGAACCGGTGTCTTCAATATCCAATGTGGAAACGGAAACTTACCCCGCATCAACGTAGCCCCCTATTCATCAGCCCTGTGGCTCTCAGCAGGCTTGTTACACCTTCGGTAGTCTTAACCCCTCCGGGTCCATCAACGGCCTTAAATGACACGCTGACGCTGCCTGCCGAGTATCCAGAGAGTGGGAAGTCCAAGTAATCCCCATATTGGAACTGGAAATCGGCTTGTTGGCACACTGCCTTAACCACGTTCCCCCGCTGAAAGGCTGTCAGACCTTCTAGTTTGCGTTGTACGATGCGATTATAGGTCAGGCTGTCTATTTGGTCGGATGCCCGACTAAGAGCCTTATTCAAGTCCTCAGCCGGGATCATGCCGTCCCCATACAGTTCATACTCATCAGCTGTGGCATAAGCCATAGGATCACTTCCCAGTTTCAGCAATCTCAGCCTCAAGCGTTTCAGCGTCTTTCTCTGCTGCGCCCTCGATCCCGAGATCCGTTGCTTTCTTACGCAGAGCCTTCAACCGCTTCTCTGCCTCTTTCTTCTCAAGCTCAGCGGCCTTTGCAACCTCATCTGTCTGCGGATCTGGATCCGGTTCCGATCGATCCACCGTGTAGCCCTTCCCCTCAAACCACTGCAGCAAATGCTCGTTGTCCGTTTCCCCAATGCCATTAATAAACATGACACTTGCAGACAACCCTGTGTACTGTTCGTTTGGTGCAATTACCTTAGCCATCAAGCGCCGCCTCCCTCTTCCGGATCATCCGTTGCCGGTTCCGGATAATTCGGTTCCAAGGCATCCGGCGTTACTGTACCGATACGCTCAGTGCCTCGTGGAACCTCGTAACCGTCAGCTGTAGGTTCCAAGGCGTCCGGTGTTGGACTGCCCTGGCGTACGCCTACAAAGTACCCGTTCACATACCCGTTTGGGATATCGTCTTTATACTTCATCCTAGCCCCTCCTTACTGAACTTTGATCTTACGCATAACCCCGGCTGCTTTCGTTGCTTTCAACGCAACAGCGGAAACCATCTCGACCTCGCCCTGTTTCACTGCACCTGGAGTTGTGAAATCAGGCAACCAGGTACGTACTGGTGGTTGACCCGCCATCGATACTCCGTGGAATCCATCCAAGCCAAGACGCACAATGTACAGCGAAGTTTCGCCGGATGCATTCGTACCAACAACAGGATCATTCGATCCGGATTTCGCTCCGAGATCCACGAGCGGGGTTGTGCCGTAATACTCGACTTGTTTTCCGAACTCATCCTGCTTCGCCATGTACATACCAGAGCGACGAGCAACGGCTCTGATCCGTGCGATCATTTTCAGGTTCCCCATGATCGCTGAAGGCTCTCCGTCCAACCCCATTAAGAACTCGTCCAGCTGGTCCAAGAACGATTTATAGTTGGAATCGACTGCAGCGGAAGTGGAAAGGTCAATCGCTGCAGAAGGATTGTATTCAGTGCTGGATCCAGTCAAGGCTTTGTCCAACCCGTCAAATACTTCATCATCCACAGCGCTGTCACCATTGATTACCGTATCGTTGAACAGAGCCTTAGCCGCCTTGATCTTCTGCTGCATCTGGAATTCCGTTTCACTCACGATTCCGCCCATGCCTGCAATAACACGGTCAATACCAAACGCACCGCCGAATACTTTCAGGTCAACTGTGTAACGTTGTTTCTTCGTCTCGTGGTTAGTGTATTCACTGTTAACTGCCCGGAACTGAGCTGTTGGCTGCGTAATCGCTCGTGTATAGCCATAGGTTAATGTAGCACCGCCGCCTGTTGGGGATACCGCATCGTCAAAAGTCATATTGTCCAACAGAAAGTTATTTTTCCGAAATTCATCGATAACGCCCAGTGTAATCGCGTCCTGTACGTTTTTCTTTGCTTCGCTTAATGTAATTGCCATGTAAAATCACTCCTTGTTTTAATTGCTTATTTATTTTTGGAAATGGGACGAAATCGCATCTTTTAAGGATACAGCCGCTCCTGGTGGATTCGGATTCCCGCCACCGCCAAGTTTGAAACCTCCAGCTCCTCCGCCTGCTTCTTTGTTCTCCTCTTCCTTGAACAGATAGGCATCAGATGTTTTCAATCCGGTCAGCTGCTCATCAAGACCAACAATCTTGCCATCGTCTCCAAGAACCAGCTTCGTCTTATCGATCAGACCTGTTACAACTTTTTCGTTATGAACCTTGCCGGTTAAAGCAGCCGTAATGGCGTTGCTGATTTTGACTTCCTTCAGATCGGATTCATATTGTGTCTTGGCAGTCTGGTTCTCGGTTTTCAGTGTCTCGATCTGTTGTTTCAGATCCTCTGATAGTCCCGCAGTTTTGCCCAGATCATCAATCTGTTTATCACGATCTGTAACGTCCTTCTCCAGCTTCTTCCTAATCTCGGATAACTCGTTGTACTGCGATTTAGGTACAAAGTGCTTCGGTAACTCCTTATTCACATCTCCAATAAATGCATCGATCTTTACATCTTCCCAACCTGCTTGTTTCAACAGTTCTCTGAGCCAATCCATTTGTCATCAGCCTCCATAGATTTATATAGCTGCTCTCCAGCTAAGGGAGCGGACCGTTATGCTCCGGTCAACGAGCAATAGGCCCCAGCAGTCTCAGCTAGGGCCTTCAAACTCTTATCTTCTCCCGTTTGGGATCTCTACGTAAGTAATCATGTTCCTTCAGGTGAATCCGCAATTGGGCTTGCCACTGTCTAACCTTGGCCTTGTAATTCGCCTGATTTCCTTCATCCACACTGCCCGCTTCCAGGCGCTTGTACTTACGTATCTGGCGTTCCATGTAGCGCTGCCGCTGCTCAGCCTGGTAGTTGGCCAAAGCTTTTTCATCATCAGCCGGCTTAGGCAGTGAGCTGGTCCCCACAATGAACGTAGTCATGTTATGACGACAGTTCGGATGGAACAAACCAGCAGCAATGGCGGTACTCAGAAGCGGATACTTGCCATCAGCAACGGTCCCGCCTGAATAAACGTCGTCAATGAACACTTTGCCCTGATATGGCAGGCACAGCTTGGAACAGTTAGCATGTGACGATATCACCACAGTACGGATACCGAGCTGATCCCGCTTGGCTCCTTCACCAGCAAATACAGCTCGCTGGGAAGATGTACGCAACGCCATTTCCGCATAACTGGCCACATTCACCCTTCGACCGTTGGCATAGGTGATGGAGTCGAAGCCCTTTTCAAGAAAATCCTTAGTAGCCCGGTCAATAGCCTGGTTAAGCGAAGCAGCTCCACTGTTCAGGTAAACCTGGGACTTGTAGATGGTCTGTCTGTACACGTCATCTGCTTGCCTCAGCATGGCGTGGCGGGCTAATTGCAGATTGTTCTCTGCTGCATCTGCGAGAGCGTTAACCCGCTTCTCATTGATCCTGAAGAAGCTACGATCTGAACCATCCTCAGGCTCAACATCCGGCTTTTTGCCCGTGATCTTGTTCCACAGGCTCTTTACCGTACTTTTTACCCGATCAGCCCCGCGCCGCCAGGAGCCTTTAACCTCTTCCTCTGCGGCCTTCTTCACTTCTGGTTCATACTTCTTGGATATCTGACGTGTCTCCTTACGGTAACGCTGGATATCCTCCAGCTTGCGTTGTTGCCACTGCTCCCACTCCTTGCCCTCTCGTTCCTCGTCATCCTTGTGACGCTGAAGGTTACGCTGCATGGACTTGATCAGATCCATTTCCATGTCGCTGAAGATCTGGCGGATGTCATATTTCTTCTTCATGTCTCATCAACTTCATCGTCTTCTGGATCTGGTGGGTCATCCCGTTTCAGAGACGGTTCATCAAAGGTGATGTTCTGCTCATCCTTCAGGCGTTTAGCCTCTTCTGCCTTCTCCTCATCAGTCCAGGTGTCGCCGTACATCTCTTCCAGGGCTCTCTCGATGCTCATCACGCCAAACGTCCTGGCCTTACCCACTGTCTCAACCACGCTGCCAAAGTCTGGGGCAGCATACTCACCAAACTTGACGGACGCCTCATATTCACCAGGCTGCTTCTTCTGCAGCGTGTCATAGACCTTCAGGACAGTTTCCACTAGCTCAGGAATGACCTCGTTCAGCCGGTCAACAATCTTCCCGCGTGTGTATAGCGTTGCCTTTTCCTTCTCGCGCTGCGCTTCAGCGTTGTCTGTCTTCTTCAGGTCGATGCCTAGCGTGCTTGGAGATACAACCCCTTGCAGACACATATCCAAGACACTTGCATAAGACTCAACAAACGCCTCATACAGGATCTGCGGTTGCACCAGGTTAATCAGGCCTTTAGCTTCCTCAGCCAAAGGAACTGACAGCTTGATGAACTGGTTATCGAACGGGTTTGGCCGTAACGGTGCCCCTGTATTCGAATCCCTTGGGACCATGTCCTCCGGAATGTACTGTTTCACTCGCCCTGATCGGATCGCATCGACCCACTGGCTGACTACCTCGTCCAATGCATCGAAGTTGTCCCCCTTTGTTTCGAAAATCGATTTCCCGCGCCCTGGCCATTTCGTCGATTTGAACACCATCAGCGGAACGGCCATCAGGAACTTCCCATCATACGTAATTTCCGGAATCAGGCTAGCTGTATCCGGCAGCGTGTTCAGCGGAACATCTTTTCCATAGGCATCCAGCAGACGGGCGTGAACGTAACCACGCCCAAACACCTCTTCTAGGCGGTAGTCCTTTTCCTTCACCCGGTAGTCTGTATAGAAAACAACCTCATGGAGCCTGCCACGCTTTCGCCTGTACTCGACCTGATCTCCGCTGTAAAACTCAATCAGCGGGTACTGGCTCACATCCGGATCAATCGAAATCTTGAACGCCCCGTCACCTGTTACCAATGCACCTGATACCGATTCTGGCAGCAGCTCCTCAAAGTCGTTATCCTTGGCGATCTCTTCCCACTGCTTCGTTGCCTGCTCGTTCTGTAGCTGAATACTATCCAAATCTGCAACAACGATATCCGCCAATCGATCCGCAATCATAGCCGGTAATCCGGAATGGATCTTGCGGATCGACATATCCTCACTTGGCACGGCAGCCCAAAAACGTGCTTTACTCACACTGTCGAATGCAGCCTGCTTGTAGAACTGATCCAGCTCGGACGCATCGCCTCTATACCACAGCTGGTTCCGCAACACATTGGTCTGATATCCGTACGGCTCCCGAATGGTAAACGTCTTATTATCCGGTGCTGGTTGAATCCTCAATATCTTCATGACCATATTCTGAAACCACCCCACTCTCACCACTCCTATCTACTGCATAAGCTCCATCGCAATGCGGTAATTCAACAGCCTTGCAAAGACGCAAAAATAGGCAATCCTTACACTGTCCATCTGCCTTGAACATCCTCATACCTCCAGTCTGCGTTTGAACGGCTGCACGGCATATTCACTACTATCCAAGCAGTCAACCGGGTAACTGCCGTCATCCGTCCGGACCCATTCGCCTTTCTGGCGCTCCTTCTCATCCCATGTCGCATTCTCTAGGGCTTCCTGCCACTGCTTTAGATGGGCCATCACCTTGTATCTGCCTTGGTTGATGAGAATAGTTGTGAGCCGGATCCGGTCCACGATGCCCTCTTTCTTGTAAGCAGGCACAACTGGAATGTGTATCCCCCGCCGCTTTAACTCATTAGCCAGCGCCTGCCGGAACAGTTTGTCAGCAGATTCAGCAAAGATATGAGCGCATGACAAAAAGGCCGGATAGGTTTCCGACCATTCGACGATCTTATTCACGACTTCCTTGGCGTACCGGTCATGCGTATATCCAGACTCCTTGCCCTGCTTATGGTAATAGCCGTCCAGTAGGATGACATCTTTATACCTTGGCGTGAATCCAGTCAGCGTTGCCACCGTGGCGTCTGTACCCCCAATATCGATACCTATGGAGAACTCAATAAATCGGAAATCCTTAATATCCTTACGAGTAACAACAACTGCCGGCTTAGTGTATCCCGTGTAGATCCGCCCTGTGGCCGCTGTTCGCTTACCCAAAATATCAGCTTGATACCATAGGCTGCCTTTGTCATACGTGGATAGCGTGGTCTTGAGACGGTCGTTAGGGATAGACAGGTTATCAAACACGGTAAAGTGTTCGTAATTGTATCCGGTATTCTCTCCAAGCTTCAGCAGCTCGTCCTGGTAATCCAGAATGTCACGGTAGAACCAGTGAGAGGGAGGTTTAGGGTTAAGGTCAAAAAAGAGCTGCCTGAAGGTACTCGCCAGTGTCCGGTCAAATACCTCCTGCACAAACGACTGATGGCACTCATTGACCTCAGTGATGTACACCGTACCATACGAGTTACCTTTGATCCGGGCAGCGTCATTGGCTTTACCACCACCCGCGATAATGACTACTTTCTCCCCGGTCTTGGTCTGAATATACAGTGCGTCCCGGTTCTTGTATTCTCCCTCACGGCAACGCCCCGCAAATAGGTGCTGAAGCCCAAAGCCGTTCGAGTCAATAGCGTTCATCTTCGCAGCAGCCAAGGAAACACCTGCAACCAGATGCAGCTTGTCCGGATGAACCTCCAAACACATGGCATAGGCAATCAGGTTAATGATGTTTTTTCCGGCCCGCTTACCACCCTCAGCTACGTTCAGCCAGGCGTGTTTACTTCGGGCAATATAGCTTGCCTGTTTTTGATTAAACGGCGCATACGGGATCAGTGCGGCCTCAGTCATCATCCATCACCCGTTCAGCTACCGGATTATTAATCATATCAGCCAAAGCCACGATCTGAGCGCTTGGATTGAAGCCGTCTTTGTCTGGAACCTTCGATTTCAGCACAGCAACACGGGCTTTCTGCTCCTCTGTCATGTATCCAGCGTACCGATCCAGCATCTTCAGGGCTTCCATCTTGTCAGCAAGCTTAACGGTGGTCCCGCTCTTGCCTATCTTGATTTCACTGACAATCGCCCCGTCCACGTCGTCCGCATTCTTGAAATCGACGAAGTTGATTTGCTGCGTGATCGGCTGGCCCTCTCCATCCTGGCCAACGGTTATTTCCTTGCGACCAAAATCCACGAAATCCGTGATATCCGCAAAGGCAATTTTCATGTATTCAGCAATGATCCGTTGGATATCCAAGCCAAGCGCCTCGGTATACATTTCCTTATGTCGCTGGATCTCCGCATGCACTTTAGGATTTCTTAGCGTCTCCCATCCAACCACATGCGCTGAACGTTTGCTGTAGCCTGCTGCCATAGCTGCGCGTGTGATATTGAAGTCTCTCAGGTACTCCATGATGAAAATGCGTTGCTTGTCCGTCAGCTGGCTGTCCTCTGAGACTTTCGGCGCTGCGTGTTGCAACGTTGCAACGTTGCGTTGCGTCGCGGCTCCTCGTTGCCAGTTCTCTCGGTTCTTACGGCTACGGATCGTTGAATCCTTGATGCCGTATTGCTCAGCAAGCTCCTTCAGCGTTAAATTGCTTGTCTCAAACAATCGTCTAATCTCTTCCCAATTCGGCGTCAATTCATCTTCACCACCTCCGCTAATGTATTCGTATGTAAAAGAAAAAGCACCCCGAAGGATGCTTAATCTTCAAATCTCTCATTCTCATAACCTGGCACATGGATTCTTTTTATGAGTTCTGATACTTCAGATTTATCTTTAACTCCTGGACGTTCAAGAATCTCCAACAAATGAAGAAGCCCTTCTGGACTAGTGAAATGGTCTAAGTGCATATCTTTAAGACTCTTTCCTTCTTGAAAAAGTTGAGTCTCATTGTACATACATTTTTGATCATGATGGACAATTCTAAAACCAGTTTGGACATCCTCGCTATCACTGTACCATTCGAACCACCCTAGTCTTGCTTCTTCGATAGGATTCCCGCATTTGTCACAGATCCATTCACTCGTTGCTTGTACTGACATTCTCTCATTCCCCCTTGAATTTGTGTGAAGGACTATATTATACCAACTCAGGAGGAAGGACACAAAAAAGAGCCCTCCGCAATGGAGAGCCCTGTTATAGACAGACTTATGGTGTACATGTTGTACGGCACGACGTACGGCAGTCCGTACGGCAAGATCACAAAAATTCTTTTGAAATCTTGTCTTTAGCCCGGTCCACATAGTCCTGAACCGTTCTCTTACTTAAGCCTAGTTTAGACGAAATCTCCAAAAGCGTCAAGCCTTGTGCCATATGAAGCAGAAAGCATGTTCGCTCTCTGTCACTCAAGGCAAGTAACGCATCCACCAGACGCAGCCGTTCAGCATCGGTGATCTCCTGCCCGGACAGCTTGATATAGATTTCCCTTTGCCGATACACGTCGGTAATCTCGACGCCACGGCGGCTGCCTGGCCGTCTCCCGCGTTTTAACCACGTCAGGGCATATCTCATGTCGGACAGCATTTCAGAGACCGTGCCGGCCTCCTCTTTCTCTTGGGGATCGTTCAGATCCAGACTCTTCCGGTAATTGTCCAGTGCTCGGGAATCCGTTGAATATTGACTGATCAGTGTCTCAATCCACGTTGCTTTGGTCGTTGTTGACATCTATTTCACCCTCTCTATTCTTGCTTTCAATGCGTCCAGAAGCTTGTCCTGCGTGGCAGCCTTACCTTCCAGGGCTTTCATCACGTCTTCGTCAGCTCCACCTTGAACCACCAGGTGGTGCAGGATAACCTTCTGCTTCTGGCCCTGCCTATGCAGACGGCCGTTCGCTTGCTGATACAATTCCAGGCTCCAGTTCAGGCCGAACCACACCACGTGGTTCCCCCCGTCCTGCAGATTAAGGCCGTAGGCTGCACTGGCGGGATGTGCAAGCAGAATATCCACCTTGCCGGCATTCCAATCCAGTTGGTCCTGCGGCGTCTTTAGCTCCCGGATCCGTAAGCTGGTTTTCTCCAGCGCCTTCTTGATCCGAGTCAGGTCATGCTGGAAGCTGTAAAACACCAAAGCCGATTTCCCGTTAAGCTGTTCCACCAGCTCCATGAAGGCTTCCACCTTGTTATCGTGGATCTCAAAGACCTGCCTGTTCTCATCGTACAAGGCACCGTTACACAGCTGCAGTAACTTACCCGATAACACTGCCGCACTGGTTGCCGTGATCTCTGTCCCGTCATCGATCTCCAGAAGCAGCTCCTTCTCCAGTTGGTTGTACTGCTTCTGGGCTTTCGCATCCAGGACAACGGGAATAACGTTCATGATACTATCCGGTAGCTCAATATAATCCTCGGCCTTCATGCTGATACATAGATCAGCAATCTGTCGCTGAATCACATCATCTGCACCAGGCTTTGCGGTGTAGCCGTGGCCGTTGTAATTCTTCTCAAAATACTTTACACGGTACCCCGTGATGTTCTTCTCCAGACGTTTCCCCTGATCCAATAGATTCACCTGGGCCCACAGGTCAAGCAGCCCGTTCGGTGCTGGGGTACCGGTTAGGCCCACAATCCGCTTAATATGCGGCCGTACCCATGTCAGTACCTTGAATCGATTAGCCTTGTGATTCTTAAAACTGGACAACTCGTCCAATACCACCATGTCAAAA
Source organism: Paenibacillus sp. 11B (assembly GCF_030487755.1). Taxonomy (NCBI): domain Bacteria; kingdom Bacillati; phylum Bacillota; class Bacilli; order Caryophanales; family Paenibacillaceae; genus Paenibacillus; species Paenibacillus sp. 11B. Next base: position 420,980 of record NZ_JAUKNS010000004.1, read on the forward strand.
GGCCAGGCATTCCGGTAATACTCCACAAGCCATGCCACGTTATCCCGGTTGATCACCCATACATCTCCTGGTGTGTTCAGCGCCTTGATCCGCTGCTGTGCGGTACCCAAAACGGTAATGATACGCATATGCTTCAGGTGCTGCCACTTGGCCGCCTCGTTCCCCCAGGTAGCTTCTGCCACCTTCTTGGGTGCAATGACCAAAGTCCGGCTGACCGCGAATCGGTTGTACTTCAGGTCGTTAACGGCCGTCAAGGTGATCACGGTTTTCCCTAGACCCAGATCCAGAAACAGTCCAAGGGCATCATCTGTCAAAAGCCGGTTAATGCAATACCGCTGATAATCATGCGGGATAAACTTCTTACGCTCTACGCTCAAAGCTCCTGCAGCCATGCGTCCACCTGCTCTCTGCTGTCGATCACCCGTACCTCATGGCCCAAAGCCTGCATCCGCTTATGTTGCACCTGCTGCAGCTTGGTGGGTTTCTTACCTGGGGCCTTCAGCTCCACGAATACGGTTCGGCCTTCAGGAAGCAGTACCATCCGATCAGGCACTCCCGAGTTACCAGGCGATACGAATTTATAGGCAATGCCGCCAAGGGCTTTTATCTTATCTCGTAAATATGATTCAATTTGGCTCTCTTTCACTTGACAACCCTCCTCAGTCTGTGTTACGCGTACACGGGTGTACGTACGTAACTTTCTAGTATTTAGGCGTGTTAGGCGTTATTTAATTTCTATATTCTCTATATTCTATTTGTTTTTTATCTTTAACTAGATAACTGTCAACAGTGTCAACAAAGTATAATAAAAGTATATATAGCAAGGGTTTTGGACGTTGACAGTTGTGTTGACACTCATGTTGACACTTGAAAATCTGTCACATTTCTTTGTTGACAGTTAAGCGAGTGTCAACAATTCATCTGTCAACATTGTCAACTATCTTTGCGACGATAGCCGCGCTGGGTTTCGTATGGGCCGAATCGTCCACGATACTCCTCCCATCCTGGTATGCAGGATAAAATGCCGTTAATCTCTCGAGTGTCCGCTTGCTTCATAAACTTGATGTCCGAATTGAAGCACTCGCACCAAATTTCAGCGGCACATATCCGGTCCCGGGGGCCTCCCTCGCCTTCCTGGGGCTTCCCAAACTCGCCGGACCAGTACATCCGTCTTGTAGCCAGATCACGTTTTAACCAATCTTCCGGAACTGGCCGATCAACGAATGCCTGAATGATGCCCTCCTTTGCATTACTTTCCCTGTGAGCCTCTTGGCGCTCTTTGGCCAACTCTTCGATATCTCCTGAAAGATACAGGGGCTCGCTCAGCTGCCACCGTACAAAAGCTTCCGCATATATCTGATCGACTTCACCCTTCAGATCCTGAAACACACTCTTTGTCGGCTTCACGATGCCTACATCGATTGGCCAGAACCGCCGATTGCCTGTACGGTCCCGTAGGAACTCACTATCATTGGTTGTCCCGAAGAACACACAGCGCCGTGGATAAGGCATTGTACGCTTGCCGTAAGCTTCACGATAAATGTCTTCCGTACGACTCAGGAACTGCTTAACGGCGTTGCTCTCTGACTTACTCATCCCCGTCAGCTCACCCACCTCATTGAGCCAAACACCCTGAATCAACTCCATGGCGTCCTTGCCCTCAAAGGTGGTCAAGCTGTCGGAATACCAATCCTTGCCCATGTACCGCAGAAACGTCGATTTACCAAGCCCCTGGGGCCCTGCCAGAATCGGCATATAGTCCCATTTGACGCCGGGCTCCATTGCTCTGGCCACAGCAGCCGTGAAGGACTTCCGGGACACCGCCCGGGTATACAGACTGTCCTCTGCACCCAGGTAATCGGTGAACAGCGTGTCCAGTCTCGGCACACCGTCCCACGTCAGCCCTTCCAGGTACCTCCGCACATCGTTGAACCGCTTCTTATGTGTGATCAGGGTTAACGCGTTGTTGATCTTCGCATCTACCGCAATGCCATACACCTTTTCAATATAATGATAGATCCCTGCATCATCTGAGCTGGCCCAAGGCCGCCGATCTTCCCTGGCATCCCAAGGCAGCGCCCCAAGCACCAGACCCCGATTGGCGAATTCATCAAACGCACTCTTATCCTTTAAAGCCGGATCAAACTCCAGCACGATCAGCACGTTGTCTACGGTCTTCAGGTACACACCGTTACTGTTAAACTCCAGCCGCCGCATCCAGTCCATATCCTCGGGCTCTGCCGGCAATACAGGAGAGTCGGCAAACGCCGCTGTGGCCTTCTGGTGTCTCTCCTGCATGAGCAATCCCGCTACAGGTTCCTGGCGCATGGCGAAGTCCATCATGGCTGTGTAAGACGGAAGCTTGTTCGTAGGGGTTCCAGGCTTTGCCTCGTCGTCCTGATCTCCGAACTTGTGAAGACGCACCAGGTCAAAACTGTTTACCAGCCGTCCGCCTGTCGGATCCGTAGCATGATGGGAGAATAGAAACTGGCCATCGTCATAAACAATCGCACCGCCTGTGGTCGAACCGCCTACGTACGTAAGTCGGCCACTGCCATCATCCGTATTCAGATAGACACCTGGTAAGAATGCGTCAATCGCTGCCGGCACGTCGTAGACCTTACAGAAAGCACCCACCATACCCTGCTTCTCCGTGGGATCACCCTGCTTGGCCGCCAGGCGTACGTGTGTCTGTCCGGTACCGGGCACCTGTGGCCATGAAGCCACATTGCGCCAATCGGCATACATGCCCAGCAGGCCATCCACTGAAAGAAAAGGCTTATCCCCGAACGTAAACACGAACTGACTGTCTGCGCTGCAGCTTGGCCAGTACATGAGCCGTGAAGCTTCGAACGTGGTCGGATCACATAACCCAATGCCGATGATCTCCCCGAGCTTCCGGGCAATCGGCTCATACTCATCCGCTGTGGCCATCCGGTCCAGCGGTGCAACGACCCGAAGGCGTGGCCGGTTCTCTTCATGCTTCCGCGTACTGTAAACGGCATAGCCACAACTCAGGCCATCCAAGCGGCGAAGGATATCCGCCGTCGCGCCTGCTGGAATATTATCAAGGTCAAGCGTAACCAGATCACGGCCAATGACCGCGTTGGCTTTCCGGCGACCGCCTGACAGACTGCCACCGACAAAGCCGCCAACGTCCTTCAGGTCATCCTGTTTGCTCTTAGGCAGCTGCAAGTATTCCGCCAGCGTTTCCGCACCCCGTACAGCAGTCCGTAAACGCTCGACGATCTCCGACCAATAGGCCGTTTGCGTCTGCCAGTTTGTGCTGTGTCTGGTCCCGGCGCTTGATATAGTTAGTTGTCTGTCAAAATGCATGACGCCTGCCTCCTGGTTTATTCCGATTCTTCAACGACCCTATAGTCGTACACATCAATGTCAGATACAGTTATTAATTGAGGATCTCGATTTATAGTGTCAGGAGCAACAACACCGTACTTTTTCAACAAGAAAAATAAATCTTCCAAGCTCATTGAAGCTCTCTCAGCCTTATAGAGCTTGTTTCCAAATTCACCCTCAGCCATGTCGTCCGGTATCGAAACCTCAATTTCATGTTTGCTTTTAATTGTTTCATACACAATCAACTTTGCTTTACGCATATAGATACCTCCTGGTTTAATCAATCTCTATAACAGGTAAATCCGTAAGGGCATATTGTTGCCATGGCGGTATCTCATAAAGCTCAATCTCTCCCGCAGGATACTTCATCGTCAGGACTCCGCCAGCTTCAATCCTGGTGTGAACTGGTGTATTTTTGAACGTCCGGAGTAATCGGCGGAACAACTCATAGTTGATGACCATAGAACGTTCTTTATCCTCAATGACCACCGGGTAACCTTTGATCGGGGTTAAAGAATCAAACTGACGAACCAGGTCCTTCTTTTTAGCCTTTTGGCTAGGAGCCGTACAAGCCCGAATTTGGGCACCAAGCGTAATTCTCTTTCTGGTTATCGCTGAGTTTGCACGCTTCTTCGCTTCAGTGATTCGCTTCTTTTCATCTACGCTTAAAGCTCTCATGGCTAACCTTCTCCTCTGTGGATCTGAGATAATGCGCCCCATGTTTGACGCTTAATATCCTCCAGCACTTCGAATACTTCATGTGGAGTAAGCCCGTCGTTCTCGATCATTTCAATCATGCCCGTAACCACAAACGCGTGGGCTCGGTTACTACCGTTGAAGCGCAATTTGTCAGGATTACTCATTTTGAGTCACCGCTTTCCCTGGAGTGTTGCAGATACAACACCTGTTTTGTTTTGTTTCTTCCTTGGCGGCGGTTCCGGAAGAGGCTTGTACACCTCGCCAATCACTTTGCCGCTATCGTCTGTGACGATATCCCAAGGGATATCTGATTTATAAAGATCCGTGAACATCGGCTTTAATCTGACCTCCTGTATTAAATAGATTTACGGGCTATTCCAATCAGATCAAGCGCGAATATTCGAGCCTGGGCGTCCTTGATAATCTGTTTTAAAGTGTCAACCTCAGCAGTCTGAACGCCTTCTATGGAATGAATAAGATCCGGTGCAGTCAGCGTGGCCAGATCCTTACGAGAAGGATTCTGAAGCTGAGAAACGCGCATGGATTGTTTCCGGATAGAACGTTCAATCTGGTTGCGTACCGTCCGAGCATTACCGAAGTTCGGCTTGCCCTTCTCAATCCACAACACACTGGCCAAAGCGTCTAGGTAATCCTTATCCGGCTGATATTCCTGATCGATACACATTTGAAATCCGATCTGCACAAGCTCGGGTACCGGGTAATCTGGAAAGTGAATGGTGGTCGGAAACCTGGAGGCGAGTCCTGGATTCACCTTAATAAACTCAGCCATTTCTTTGGGGTATCCGGCAGCGATCACGACAACTTCGTCCCGCATATCCTCAATACATTGCACCATAGTAGCGAGTACAGTATCGGCCTGGCGGTGAGAAGTCTCTTTACTTGGCGTAAAAGCGTAAGCTTCATCAATGAAGAGAACGCCACCACGAGCTTCATTGAACTTAGCGACTAAGGCCCGTTCAGCTTCTCCCACATGAGGAGCCGCAATTGCAGATTGGTGGATCTCAACAAAAGGGATATCCTTTTTGTCAGTTCTTTTGAGCAACCCGATTTCTGCAAACGCCTCTCCGATCAGCCGCGCTGCCGTTGTCTTGCCCGTACCTGGATTGCCTGTGAAAATCATGTGATTCGTCTGATTCGATGTTTTAAGATGATTCTTTTTACGTAGCGCAGCGATCCGCGAGAAGTGAACCATTTCATCAACCTGTTCCTTGATAGCGTGCATTCCTGGCAGGCTTGCCAGGCGGTTCAGCGCATCCTTTGCCTTCTCGTTAACTTGATAATCCCCCACGTCCGATCCTCCTTCTTCGTCCTGGCCAACCAGTTGAGCACTTTGCCAGAACCCTTTCGTGCCGCGACCCTCTAATTCACGTTGCGCCATCAATAGCTGATACTGAGCTTCACCCTTTGTAGCCTTGATCCGTTGCCGATCCTGTACGACATCTTTGTAAAGATCCCATAAAGCTGTTTCAGGGTAATACCAGCGCGCCCAGCCTTCAGGTGTCTGATGCCGGTTAATTTGCTTCCGTCCGATATCCACGTTGTAGCGGTACTTATACTGCTTCTTTCCTTTGTGATCTCCGATCCGAATGCTGTTACAAACGCCGTAATCAAGCTTCAGGTAAATGCTGCTTGTCGTCTTGCTGTCGTAACGCTGTATGATGAATCCTTCCCGTTGTAAAAGCATGATCAGGTCGGCTGCTATTCGTGCTGTCGCCTTCAAAGCCAACCCCTCCTAATCCTTCATGTAAAATGCTGTGGTGAACCCCGCAGCCTTGAGCGGCAGCCCAGGTGCCCAGGGTACCGGTTCAGCCATCAGATCCAAGACCTTCTCCAGATCCTCCGGATAAGCCGATTCGATTCCGATTTCGTCATGAACATGCAGCACGGTATCAAACCCTGCTTGCTCCACCCGCACCAGTGATACGGCCAGACAGTCCCGAGCAATCGCTTGAACAATGTTCTCGACCAGTTTCCCACCGTAGGTGTTGATCAGCGACCATTTTCCTGTCTTCTGATCCGGGCCCATGTAATGCAATGCCTGTTTGCCAAAGTCGTTCTGAGCCAGGCGTGGCTCGACATAATATAGCTTTCTTCCGGAAGGCAGCTGAACCGTAAAGAAGTCCAAGCCGTTACCGTGATGGCTCTCCCGAGCAAAGATGATGCCCCGAACCCCTGCAGGCTGACCCGTCTCCATCACACTCAGCGCCGCCTTTTCAAAGCTGAACCACAAATCCACAATGCGCCGATTGGCGTTACGCCACCGCGTTACGATCTCTGGCAGCTCGTCCTCTTCTAGGCCCATATCCAGGGCACCCATGGCGATCAGAGCACCGGAAGCACCCTGATAACCCAAAGCTAGTTCAGACACCTTGCCCCGTTGACGCAGATCCTTGTCCACCTGTTCAAGAGGTATCCCGAACATGGCCGACGCTGAAGCCTCATAAATTTTGCCGTGGGTAGCGAATACATCCAGCCGCCATTGCTCTCCAGCAAGCCAGGCAATAACCCGGGCCTCAATAGCTGAGAAATCGGCTATATGAAGCTTCTTCCCGTCGGGAGCCACAAACGCGGTCCGGATCAATTGGCTGAGCGTATCAGGAACGTTTCCGTACATCAGTTTCAACAGATTGACCTGCTGTCCGTGAACCAGCTGCCTCGCATATTCGAGGGTGTCCATCTTGTTCCGCGGAAGGTTGTGGACCTGAACCAATCGACCTGCCCAGCGTCCTGTCCGATTGGCTCCGTAGAACTGCAACAGCCCCCGAACGCGTCCGTCTTCACAAGCTACCGTCTCCATGGCCACATACTTTTTAGTACTTGTCTTGGACAGTTCCCTGCGGATCTCCAGGACGCGCTTGGCTCTGCCTTCTTCCACGTTGTCGATCAGTCCGGATACGGTGTCTTTCCTCAGATCCTCGACCTCTTCCCCGATCTCCTTGGATAGCCACTTTTTAAGCTGCTGGACAGACTTGGGGTTGTCCAAGCCGCTGAGCTGGATGGCTTCCTGCATCAGCTCTGCTGTGATCTGCTGATCTACGGCCAAAGCCCCCTCGACCAGCTGCAGGTCACAGGCGATCCCTCGGGCATTGATTCGTTGATCCAGGAACCAAAGCTCCCATTCCATATCTGGAACCGGGAAGACCGATAGCCTGCGAAGGATCTCCACCTCTGCCACAACGTCACCCACACAGTACTGCTTGAACAGCTCCCACTTCTCAGGCTCATGATGGGGCAGGGTGCGCGTCCGGAAGCCGGTTGACTTGGCAGGCTTCTTGATCGGAATGCAGAACGTCCGAATCAGTGCGCCACCGACGCCCATTTTCTTCTTGTCCTGGGGCAGCCCGAGCGCTTCGCCTACCTTGCCAAGTCCAGCAGGGTATCCGCAGTACAGCCCGTGAATCTGAGTGCAGCGCCAATGCTCTATAGGCGAAGGCCAGAATTTGTTTAGACAGTACCATTCAAAAGCCGCGTTATATGCGTGTTTGATGACTTCTTTATCATTTAAAGCGCGGATAACTTCTTCCGGAATGACTTCACCCTGTGCTAGATCAATAATTCGCGTCGGGCCGCTATTCCAGGAATAAGCGAACAAAAGGATTTCAAAATCAGGACTTTGAACGTATCGATATAACCCTGCTTTCTTGATGTCGATACTGCTGTAGGTCTCAATATCGATGGAAAGGTGCCATGTCATGTTGTTGGTTTCCTCCTTTCTGGTAAAGTGAAGGGGTTCCGAAGAACCCCTCTACTGAAATGTCTATGAATTAGATCCCGTAGATCCCGCCGCCAAGAGGCTTGCCGGTGATCGGATCGATCTGTTGTTGCGGTGGTTGCTGCTGTCCGTAGCCTTGTTGCGGAGCTTGTCCGTACTGCGGTTGCTGAGGTGCTTGACCATAGCCAGGTTGTGCTGGCGGCTGTTGGCCGTATTGCGGTTGTTGTGGTGCTTGGCCATATCCCGGTTGAGTCGGAGGTTGCTGGCCATACTGTGGCTGCTGTGGTTGTTGGCCGTATTGCTGCGGCGGGATCTGATCATAACCCTGTGGAGCTGGCTGAGGAACAAAGCCCACTCCGCCACCATTGCCGCCGAAAGCTTGTTCAGCGGAGATCCGTCCGCCTAAGGCTTCACCATCACGAAGGATCTGCACTGGACCAAGTCCGGCACCTACCCCTTTTTTGCCGCTGTTGCTATAGGGGAAGAAGTTAATGTTCACCCGGCCATACACGCCTGAGTACACACGGGTTTGATCAATGATCGGTCCCATGTCTGGACCCACAACCGCCTGCTGCTGCTTACTGCTTGCCGTCAGAACCCAATGCCCTTTGCATTCAGGGCCAAATACTTCACCGTTTGGTCTTAATCCGTCCCCATCATGAATAGGATTGCTAGGTTGCGCCGGACGAGCCCCTGCCCATACGCCAGCTACGCCTTTTTGTGAAGCAGCTTCAATGGCTGCATTGATACGTTGCATTGTGGCAAAATCGGATTTAGGAATCAGAATCGTAGTGCTGTATTTCGGCTCCTGCCCTGGTTTGTTGGCACGTGGTGTGAACAAGTTTACAAAGCTCAGTCTTACCTCGTTTGTGGTGATTGCTGTTTCTGTTGTCATATTGTCATATCCCCTTTGATTGTAGTTAATGTTATAAAATTCGGCCCATTCCATATCGTTAAGGTAGTCATCTAAAACATCACCCATAGATCATCCATCCTTGCCGAATACGTCTTCTGGTTTTACTTGATTTGTGATACCTGGACGCTTATCATCTTCAGGAGCCAATGTCGGCGCTCCGGATCGGGTGACGACATGGCCGGATTCTGCAAGCAATTCCTTGTAGACCTTTTTGGTCAAAGCAGTCTCAAGTTGTGGCGGCGTCAATGGCTTACGATCATACAGGATCGCTTCCTCAATGCCTTTCTCTTTCAGATAGGTAAACGCCGCGTCTAGATCCACATAATCTCGGCTACCCCGACCCTCTACGGCTTTCCAGCCGGGAACGATCCCCCCTTTCAGAGTTTCAGCCAGGGCAAGCTTCTTCAGCTCGTTATACCAGCCGACAATTCCCTCGGCACGTTTCAACACGTCTGCAGCTTCCTCCCAGCTGAGCAGCGGCGGCTTCATTGGTGCTTTGGTGCCTGCCTCCATGATCTGCTCCACTCTAGCCCTGCATGTCGCTTTAGCCCGGCAAAATCCGCATTGCGATCCAGGAACATATTCACCTTCACCGTTGAAGGCTTGCTGAGCAATCGGCTTGATTGACTCCCCCCAGGACAACAGCTCGGCAGCGGACAACGACCATTCAGAAGGCTCATTCCACACTTTTGGTTGAACGATGGCCACGTGCACAGACTCAATCGGAAACAGGAGACTGAAAGCCTTGTAAGCACCCAGCGCATAAAGCTTCATTTGTGAATTGTTTTCAGCTGATACCGGAACGCCTTGTCCATTCTTGTAATCGATGACATGCAGCCTCCCGCTACCAATGATGATGCAGTCCGACGTTCCGAAGCTTTCCGGGACAAAGTCGGTCAGATCCACGCGGCGTTCGATGGCCACAAACGGCGGCGAAGGGAATTGGTGTACGATAGATTGAATGTAATCCAGGTATGCATTGGTATGATCTTCCATGATTGGCTCATACAGTTCATCCGCTTTGTACTTCTTCAGGGCAGCGTTATACTTGCGAGTCGTCAGACCCGAGAACAGTTTCTGCAGCTTCAGCTCAGCGATTTCATGGGCGAGTGTGCCGCGCTTGGCGGCCTCACTCTCACTATCAGGTAACGTGGCTTCGAGCCTGGCACTCGGCGTGCACTGCAACCAGCGGGATGCCCCACTGGCCGACAGCAGCGCGTGTGCCCGCTCTGCATGTGCAATTTCCGTCATTAGATGCGGCCCCCAAGGCTACGGAGGAACGTTGCAAACTCACCATACTTGCTTGGATCAAGCGCTGTGAGTGAGCCAGCCCCTTGTTGCTGGAGCCATCCGATCAGATCGGGACCTTTACCTGCATCCATAACGGGCTGAGCAGCTACGCCAAGTTGATCAATCGTGTAAGCTGGCGCTGTTGTTGGAACGCCTGTTTGTTGCGGTGGCTGCTGGCCATACTGTTGCTGATCCTGTTGACCTGGTTGGCCTTGCACTGGCGGCTGCTGTCCGTATTGCTGTTGTTCTGGTTGTTGGCCATACTGCGGCGGCTGACCATAGACTGGCTGTTGGCCGTACTGAGGTTGCTGCCCATACTGTGGCTGTTGGCCATATTGGGGCTGCTGTGGCGGCTGCACTGGTGCTTGGTTAGACGGCTGAGTCGGTGCCGGTTGTGTAGGCACAGTGGAGACTGTGGTTTGTGCTGGCACATCAGCATTAGGCATACTACCCAACGTGCCTGCTAGATCGTGCACCAGGTTTTTAATGTCAGCGGCGTTTACGGCTTGGAATGTGATTTGGATCGGAACGATATTTTGCATGGATGAATCCTCCTAATAGGTTTTAGTTTGATTTAGTAAGCTCTGAAGCTTTATTAATGCAAGGTGTACAGATCTGTTTACCATGAAATAAGTGCAGACTTTCAGTGTTGCCGCAGAGGATGCAGCCAGGTTGATACTTGCGAATGATGATCTTGTCACCTTCTACGAAGTACTCCAGCGGATCTCCTTCCTCAATAAAGTGAGTGCGTCGAAGCTCTTTCGGAATAACGACACGGCCCAGGTCATCAATGCGGCGGACAATACCTGTGGATTTCATACTGAATCTCCTCTCTTCCGTAAACCGGCTTTAAATCGGGCTAAATATTTTAGTGAATGAATACGTGCCTGGCGCTTGGCATTCTCGTAAGCAGCAAATTCTAAACAGATCAATCGTTCATCGCGAGTGAGGGTAAGCCAAACCTTTCCGGTTACATTCATTGCAATTTCCTTTCTGCCGGTGTAGACTGGCGATAGAATAGTTTTAATTGTGTGCAGCTGACAAGGGGTAGGAGCCTTCCAGCTGCATTTTTGCGTACAGACGATTACGATACATGCGGTACTGCTTGTCCGCATGAGAAGCGACTTTGATATGGCCACTGCGGCGCATCTGGCTTGCAAGGGCCAAGTAAAAGGCGCAAGCTGCTTTGTAATGCTGTTTTGTCATCAAGGGCAAAATTCTCACCTCCTCTCAGTGCTATCAAATATACTCAGTGATTAATTTCGTACCACCGCAGAGTTCAAAGTTAGACATTATGAACTCTTCTAATTTGGTACGAGAAACCCCGTCATACTCCTGTAGCTTTTGATAAATGTACATTTTGTTTAGTGCCATATGGTATTGGGGGTAATCCTGCTCAACAATAGATTGAATGGTCGGCCAATGTGAAGCAAAGCCACAATCGTGAAAAGTATTCTTTAGACGATCAAACACACCAAGACCCGTCAATCCAAAACCTCTCTTTTTGAAGTGAATCTCTAAATTCCTGTACTCTGCTGTTTCGAAGATAATTTCAAAGATGAACTCTCCATCTTTTTTCCAGTCAGATAAAGTGATTGCTTCAAGTTCGTGCCGTTTCACGTATTCAGCAAGCAAACCATTAAGGACTTCATCCGATAACTTTGCCAAGTATTCATAGCAAGCGAATTGTTTTGCTTTGTAATACTTCCCTTGAATTGTTTCTTCAACATACCGTTGTAATACGATACGAACCAAGGCCAATGGATCATAAGTAAACTGGACTGTCTTCATTACCTGGAAAGCCTCCTCTCATTCGTCATCTTCAATTTTTACAGCATCGATGCACTGTTCTGGATTGTCGCGCTTCGCAAGTCGTTTCTTCGCGGTGGGAGTTATCAGCCAGTAAATGTACGCTGCAGAAACACCTAGCGCCTTCGCACATTCATCAACGTTACCCGTAGCAATTAACTCATCTCCCCGGTAGACCGCATACGCTGCCTTCTTCGTCCGACTCATATAATCTGATCCTCGATGCCTTTGAAATAATGATCCAAATATAAGCACTTCCTTCAGAAAAAGTTTGAAGTTCATTAGCCCGTTTCTTCACTCTGCAGGGTTAGCAATCGATTTAATTGCATTGCAGAAGGCTCCCTTGCTAGCAACCTTGCTTTATGCTTTTCGGCTACTTGAGTAGCATCCAAGCTAGTTATGCTTCCGCGATTCAAAACAACCCCGCCAGACTCGTTCAGCTTAATTGAAACAGGGCGGTCAATTGGGCGACGCTTGTGACAATCATTTACAAACTTAAATGCCCCGCGTACTTGATCATCGCTCATACTTTCGTCAATACTTACAACATGATCCAAAATATCTCTTTGCATCGCCAATATGTCTTCATCGATTGTTTCTGGCGATAACCCCAATGCCTGCATATCTTTTAGGATGTCTTCGACTCTTCGCATATCCTCGCCCCCTGTGTGCAAATGATGTTAAATGTCTCTGGCGACAAAACTTCTCTGTATTTAGCTACTGTGAGTTCTCTAAAATCCAGAGAAGCTAGTACAGAAGCTAAAACCTTGTTTGTCTCATCTGTTGCTGGAGGTTTATGACCTGTACATAAGAGAGAAAGGTACGCTCTAGATAGTTTTTTACCTTTTAATTCACATTTCATTGAGATTTGTGAATAAGTCATACCACTTTCGGCAATTGCGTTAGAGAGGATATTGGCATATCGCATCTGTGTCCACCTCCTCAAACCACTTGTTAAACAAGAAGTTAAACTCTTGTTGTAGTCATAGTGTAACACAGCAAAAGTTTACGTCAAGCTATAACAACAATAATTTGTTTACTTATTAGTTAAACGAGTGTATACTGATGATATCGAAAAGGAGGCTATTAAGAGGAATGAATTATTTTGAACTTTTGAAAAAAAGAATAAAAGAATCCGGACTTACACTAGAAGAAATAGCTGAAAAAATCGAAAATGATGGTTTTGGGGTGGGCAAGGGGTACATAAGTAGACTACAAAACGGGAAAGTAAAAAACCCTGCAACAGATGAGTTGACTCGTGCAATTGCAAAAGCGATAAATACTAATCCAGAGGATCTGCTACTGGCAGCATTAATGGAGAGGGCTCCCCATGAACTCCATAATCAACTGATTAGATTGATTAAAGCTGAAGAGCTAAGAAGAGAATATGAAAGTGCCATTCGAGTAAAAGATGCACAATCTGGTAGCCTTCCTATTGATCGCATTATACAAATACCTCTACTTGGCTCTATAGCAGCCGGAGAGCCTATTGATCGCATTGAGTTAGCAGAAGACATCGAATACGTTGATAAAGCGATAACTAGAGGTAACAAGGCCTTTGCGCTGAATGTAAAAGGTGACAGTATGATTGGTGACATGATTATGAGTGGGGATATAGTAATTTGCATTTCACAGCAAGAAGTTACTTCTTCTGATATAGCTGTCGTTGCAGTCAATCGAGAGACCGCAACATTGAAACGGGTAAAGTGCCAAGGAGAGATGTGCATACTTATGCCTTCCAACCCTAAAATGGAACCTTCTCTCGTTCCTGCTGACCAAGTTGAAATCTTAGGCAAGGTAATTGAAGTTAGACGAAGATTTTAGAAAGGGTGATTAAGATGATAAATCTTGAAGGACTACCAGGATTGCTTTACTCAAGAAAATCAAGAAAAGATATTGAAGCTGAAAAAGAGGCTGCTGCTAATGGCAAACCTTATGATACTTTAGAAAAACATAGAATTGCGCTTCTGGAGATGGCAAAGAAGTACAAACTTCATGTTGTAGATCTCTTTGAAGAGCTAGTGAGTGGGGAATTTATTGCCGAGAGACCAAAAATGCAAAAGGCTCTGGAAATGCTTAGAAGCGGCGAAATCAAATGGGTCGGCGTTATGGACGAGGATCGCCTCGGACGTGGCGATAAGATAGATCAAGGTAGAATAGAAAGAGCCTTTAAAGAATCAAATGCATATATCATAACCCCGTACAAAATTGTCGATCTGCAAGATGAAGCCGATGAGTTGTACATGGATTACAAAGGAATGGGTGCTCGATATGAGTATAAACAGTCTAAACGAAGATTACAGGATGGTAGAAAACGATCTGCCAGCAGAGGAAACTATATATGGACCCATGCACCATTTGGGTATATTAAAGGGCTCGACTTCAAAACTAACTTTCCCCATCTCATCCAAGAGTACGAGAAGAACGCATCTGAAATGCCCAACTTAAAATTGTACCCTCATCCTGAGCAACACCAAATCGTCCGCAACATTTTTAAATGGTTTGCTGCGGGAGAGAAGATGGAAACTATATTAGATAGGTTGGTAATTGAAACTGTTTTCCCTTGGAAAAGCAGCTCATATAATTATAAAAATGTGCACAGAATGCTTAAAAACCTTGTTTACACCGGTGTATGTGTGTTCGGGAAGAAAAAATATATTAAACTTGAGGACGGTTCCTATAAGGTAATTCCAATCCCTAAAGAAGAGTGGTCTGTTACAAAAAACACCCATATTCCACTATGTTCTGAAGAAGATTTCGAAAAAGTTGAAAGAAGAATTAAAGAAGCCAATACCGCAAAGAACAAACGGAATACGGTTTTCAGAAATCCGCTGGCCACTTTGCTTAAATGTCACTATTGTGGAAATATGATGAATTACGCTATTAACTATTCTAAACCCAGAAATAAGCACCAAATTATTTGCCCTGTATTGAACTGTAAGGAAAATCACTCAATAGCCTATATCTATGTAGAAGAACAACTGGTTAAACAGATGAAGGAGTTTTATGCCGAAGTAATAGCAGATCCTAACTTCATTACTGCTTCTAAGCAAGACATCATTGAAGATTTGGAAACAAAAGTGAGTAACTTAAATAAGTTGCTTGTAAAAGCTAAAAAGCAATTAGCAAATGCGCATGACTATTTAGAACAAGAAATTTATACTTTGGACACTTTCCTTGAACGACAATCCACGATATCCAAGAAGATTGACGATCTTAACGAACAATTCAAACAAGCCAGTGAAGATCTCAATGCTGAAAAAATTAAAGCTGCTAAGAAGAACAATTTTGTCCCACGATTGAAAAACGTAGTTGATACCTTCGAACATTTAGAATTCCCTAAAGATAAAAACGATCTTTTAAAAGAGATTATTGAATGCATCTATTTCGACAAGCCTGGGCCAGGATTTAGACGAAACCCCCACTTTAACCTTGATATAACTTGGAAAGACTTGTGACCAAAAAGAGTCTATCATCGCACTGTGTATTTGTACATGCCAATCCATTCCTTCATTAAAGCATTGTACTGAACGGCGCTGCGGTTGAGGATGAAAGAACGGTTTTGCATGTGTGGTCGGACGCAGTCCGGGCAACCTATTCCTCGACCACAGCGCAAGCAGCGAATGGTACGAATCCACGGAATTTGCTGCACACATCGGGTACATACCTCTGGATAAATTGTTGAAAGGATCGCTCGGGTTCCACAGGTCAGGCAAGTTGCTCCTGGTGGGGCGAGCAGGTTATGCAGACGATGGGTAAGCTGGTGCAAATAATCGGTTAAATCGTTTAGCCAGATGGGCATAAGTGTGAGCCTCCAAAGTTGAATTTATGGATGAGACGGTGGGTGCAGGTATCCTTTGCGGCGGGCGATGGTATTCATCTTTCGGATCTGTGCCACTGCTCGGACCTGAGAACGTGTACGACGGGATGATGCAAAGACGACTCTTCCAGCTGGATCATCCATAGATCTACCTGCTCTGCCCGCCATCTGCACCAGAGACGCTTCGTCAAATAGGCTATTATCCGCATCCAAAATGAATACATCGCTACGGGGAATGGTGACGCCTCGCTCCAAGATAGTGGTGGTCACGAGCAGACGTATGGTCCGTTCACGAAAAGCAATAACCTTGCTCGCACGATCTGGATCTTGGGATGATGTTCCTTCGATATGAATTTGTGGAAACATGCGACGCATGAGATTTACAAATGCCTCAATCTGAGCGATTCGTGTCACAAAAACAAATAATTGAGCTTCCCGCAGCAAGGAGGTTTGAATGCTCTTTTTTAGTGTGGCGGGCAGCTCCCGCTTCCGAATACATTCAGCGACGGTAGGCATTTTCATCAGGTGTGGCACAGGAAGAGGATGGCGATGAAAACGAACCGGTACTCTGGCGTGAGCGAGTCCCCCCTGAGCGGCTTCCTTCTGCAGCCGAGCTGGCGGCGTAGCAGACAGGTATACAAAGTGTCCATGAGGTTTGCACGAGGAGGCTGCAGCATGAGCGAGCATAGGATCGTTGTGATAGGGAAAAGCATCGAGTTCGTCGATAATGACGAGATCGAATCCCTGGTAAAAACGCATCAGTTGGTGCGTTGTCGCGAGTGTGAGCTGTGCGTCTTTCCAGCGCTCGGTGCTGCCTCCGTATAGTGTAGCGAGCGAGATGTTAGGGAACGCCTTCGCCAAACGAGGGGCAAGCTCCAGCACGACATCCCGCCGCGGCGTAGCGACAAGAGCTCGTCCACCGCGCTCCAATATGTATTGGAGCAAAGGGAATATCATCTCGGTTTTACCGGCCCCGGTCACGGCCCACAGCAAAAACCGCCCCGGCCCATCCCCTGCGGATGACTGGGCCAAAAACGCCAGCGCCTCGGCAGCCGCCGCGCTCTGCGCCGGGCTCAACCCCCACCGGGCAAGTCCGCCCTCGGTGGGGTCAACGGCCATGCCACGACGCGATGCTTCACCGCGTCGTGGCATGGCTCCTGGCGCTGCGC
Source organism: Paenibacillus sp. 11B (assembly GCF_030487755.1). Classification (NCBI taxonomy): domain Bacteria; kingdom Bacillati; phylum Bacillota; class Bacilli; order Caryophanales; family Paenibacillaceae; genus Paenibacillus; species Paenibacillus sp. 11B. The sequence goes on from NZ_JAUKNS010000004.1 coordinate 437,773, forward strand.
TAAGCAGCAGCAGCGCACAAGCACGGCTGCGCCCCAGCGCGAGGCATGCCTCGCAGTAGGCGCACGCCGCCAGGCCGCAGGCAGCGCAGGGCACGCGCTGCCCGGCAAAGCTGCCGCATCGGCGGCAGCGGGGCGCGCTGTGCGCGCGACCAAGCCACGCGAGGCGTCGCCGCCGCGTGGCAGGCGCCTTCAGGGCGGCTGCTATGCTCAGCCGCCCCCATAGGTGCGCGAGCTGCGCAGCCGCGCGCCAAACCGAGGCAAGCTGCGGCGCTGTGTCCGCCAGCAGCGCCTCTGCCTCGGCCGCCAGCAATTGGCGGCCGCGAAGCCGCTCAGCCAGCAGGGCCGCGCCCCGCTCCAGCTGAGCCCACTCCCCCGCGGGATATGGCTCTGCCATCCCGCCCACCTCCGCACCTCTTTCAGCGGCACTCCCTACATTACCCGCCATCTCTCCCCTAGGCTCCAGTTCCCCGGAGGCCCGCTCGTACCCATCCACTTTGCGCTGCATATACGCCTTCCAATGCTCCCCTCCCCACTGATCCATCCCTCGCTCCATCTCAAAATTCTCTACCATCCATGAGGCCTGACTTAAAGGCAGCTCCCTGCCTAACAGCAACCATCGCAACACCCGCTGTCCGCTCACCCCCTCAAGCCACCACGCCACATCCACTCGGATATCCAGTGATAGAATCATCTTCCACCCTTCTCTCACTTGACACACATATAAACCAACCTTCATCTGCTCTCCTCCCTCAGCTTCAATATCCCGAAACGCAAAAAAAAGCACATGCCAACCCGACTTTTCGTCGGAGCATGTGCTTCATGTCCATCCCAATCAAATCATATCCATTTGTACTACCACTATATCAATCGTCGAGTTGTGTTACAAGTTATTGTAATTCCAAATCCTCTTCATCATATCCTTTTACCAATTCTCTTATTAATGATAATCTTTCTTTGAATACGCGAAACTTTTTCCAATCCGTACCGTCTATACTTTTAACTTAAGAGTTCTGATTTCAAAAAGCTTCTGATTGTTAACTAAAGAAGAACAGAAACCCTGCAATAACCATACATTGCATAAAAACCCATATTTAATTTATCAGCAAGCTTGGCTACAATGACAAAAAAAGACTACAGCATACGCTGTAATCTTTAACCTCGAACTTATGAAATCCAAGCTTAACTTGGCAAGCAGGTATGACTTCATTAAAAGTACTTTTTGACTGATGACATTCTTTAGCCGGTCTGTCTCAGCATTTCGTACGGATAATGATTTTAACCCGAAAAAAGCAACTACTGCTTCGGCTCACGCAAATCGATAAGGCGAATAGAACGATTCCCTGTCTGATTCCCCTGCTCCATATCGGAAGGGACAGCAGATAAGTAGGATAACTCCATTCCTTGCCTATGCATAAGCTTTTCAATGATTCGAACCGTTTCGGCTTCCGTACGATCAGCGACAACCGTCAATGTGAAGCTCTTTCCACGGTAAAATAATTCCCGGCAAAGCGCTCTTACAATACCTTCAATCCGCTGCTCCTGATTGGAAGGAATGAGCAGAATCTGCTCGTAGCCTTCGGGGTCCGGACGAGAAAGATCGCGCTGGTGCATGGCATGAACGGCCATTGCCGCCAGGAAGTATATGAGCAGAATCATAGTCAGATGAGCAACCATGGCAACTGCACCTCCTCGGAAGGTCATGCTCACCCATGGCGAACATCCCTGTATACAGCAGTATATGCTGCATCCCCTGAAGGGTTACACTTGCAAATCCCGAACGCTCATATTCCATTCTGATCGACACTGGACGAAGAAGACAGGCCAGGTCGTTCACTCATTCATGCCGAAGCTAACGTAAGTTCTACACAGCTTCACACTTTGATCATTTGCTGTAATAAAGTCCATTAACCCGCTAACCAGTCCAATATCTTGGAATGGGCGCGAGTAAACAGAAGCCTATATTTGTTAACAACACACTACATAATTACAATTGTATATTAGAGCGTAACCCAGCCATATTTGATCGAGTTGATAACCGCTTGCGTACGATCGTCCACTTCCATCTTCTGCAGAATACTGCTGACATGGTTTTTTACTGTCTTTTCACTGATGAACAGGAACTCACCAATCATTTTATTGCTCTTACCTTCAGCCATCAGACGCAACACTTCAGCCTCACGACGAGTAAGCGGATTGTTGTCGCCAGCGACAAATTTAACGCCTGCCTCTTTCGAAGCCCCCTCGCTCATTGCCCCTGTCTCATTAAGATACGTCATACGACGCAACTGCATGATCAGTTTGCCCGTTACTTTAGGGTGGATGAATGCATGACCTTCATGAACGGAACGAATCGCATTAATCAGGGACTCGGCCTCCATGTCTTTCAACAAATATCCGTTAGCGCCTTTACGCAGCGTCTCGAACACGTAGCTCTCATCATCATGAATAGACAAGATAATGACTTTGACATCCGGGAACAGCTCTCGCAATTTCTCCGTTGCTTCAACCCCGTTTTCTACCGGCATATTGATGTCCATCAATACGATATCCGGTTTATCCTGATTACAGAATTCGAGCACCTGAATTCCATCGCCGCATTCGCCGATGACCTCAATGTCGTCCTCCATATTTAAAATGCGTTTCAGACCTTCACGGAACAGCTGATGATCATCAGCCAAAAGAACTTTAATTGATGCTTTACCAGTATCACGGTTTTCCATCCTGCTACTCCTTTCCCTTATCCACGTTTGTCGGGATATGAATCACTATTTTGGTTCCTTGATTTTCCGCGGATTCGATCTCTATTCTTCCTTCTAACAGTTCAACCCGCTCTCTCATCCCAATCAGACCGAAGTGGGTATGATCCTTGCTCTTCTTCGCAAGAAGCTCCGGTTTGAATCCAAGCCCATTGTCCTGCACGACAATTTTGACGAGCTGAGCCTGGTATGTAATTTCCACTACAACATAAGTGGGATAAGCATGCTTTGCAGCATTGGACAGACCTTCCTGCACGAGGCGGTAGATCGCTGCCTCCATTGCGGAAGACAAACGATGTTCCTTGCCTCTCGTTTCAAAAAGCGAGCGGATTTTTGTTTTTTCTTCAAAATCCTGCACGTACTTCCGAAGCGTCGGAATCAATCCCAGGTCATCCAGTGCCATAGGACGCAAATTGAAAATAACTTTTCTCATTTCTCCAAGACTCGAACGAACCTGGCCTTTCAAATCTACTATTTCGGCCTGGACCATCTTAAAATCCTGCTTTATGAGCATTCTTTCTACAATTTCCGTCCTAAGCACTAGATTTGCGAGCATCTGTGCAGGTCCGTCATGGATCTCACGGGCAATGCGTTTCCGCTCTTCTTCCTGGGCCAAAATTATTTTCAAACCAATCATTTGTCGATTTTTGGCGGATTCAATAATACGGGTCACTTGACCCAACTCACCCGACAGATACTCCAGTACAACCCCCATCTGGGAACCGATCGTCTCGGCGCGCTCCACCGAAGCTTCCACATTTTTGGCACGCTTCTGCAGATCATCCCGACGGGCTTTCAGATACATTTCCTTTTCACGGTAAATCATCAGATCCAGCTGTAACTGCGTCGCTTTTTCATACGCCTGCTTGATATCATGCTCGGAATAACGGACGAAGTCACGGCTAACCTCGGTTAGCCGGATCCGGGAGCGGCGGTAGTTCAGCTCCAATTGATCTACTTTCTCGATCGTTTCCGCCGTCTCCTTCAGAACCGACTTCAACTCCTCGTTCAGCGTTTTCAGCTCATTACGGGTTGAGTCCATAATCTCAAACATTTGATATTTACTGTTTTCCATGACTTGAATGGCGTTTTTTATGACGCGGTCTATGGCATCGGCTTGTAAATCCACGTTTGTTCGACTCCATTTCTATCGTTTCCGGTATATATCATACCATATCACGATGAGATGGTAACGGTCTTCGTGTTCTGTTCCCATTTTACAGTCAGTCCAAGCTGCTCCGAAACGAGTCTGAGAGGGACTAAAGTCCTGCCACCAGATACATAAGGTGCGACTGTTGCGCTTTGTCTTTTACCATTAATAATGAATTCTTTCTGACCTACAACCAGATCGATTAGCTTACCACCACGCACAACAGTAATCCGTTGATTTCTGCTGTCCCAGCTCGCCTGTCCGCCAAAAGCATCCAATACATGCTTGATTGGAACATAGGTTGTTCCATTTTTCAGCACAGGTGCGGCGTCGATTGCCTTTTTCGTTCCGTTCACCGTCATGGATTTCTGTCCAAGCACCAGCGAAGCAGTTCCTGTAGGCAACCCTACTTCACTGGATTTGGATGGCATGGTGAAAGCAATGTTGTCAAAAGCAACCGTGCCTGTCTTCGCACGCTCATCCTGACCTTCTTCCACATTCACCACATAAACCCGTTTCAGCTTCGCCGGATAAGCAATGTTCAGCCCATTCAGGTCCACGTTCAGCTTTTTCCAACCGTCCCAATCAATTGCTTTAGCGAGGTCGGCATAAACTGTTTTGCCACTGGCATCAGTAAATTCAGCACGCAGCCAGTTCAGGCTCTTATCTCCCATAACATCCATCGACATGGATGTAGCTGTCGCAGATACCTCTTTGCCAGTGGAACCGTTCAGTTGGGCATAAGCATACATTTTACCTATTCCCGCGGTCATGTCATAGCTCAGCTGCAGCACCTTGGAGCCCGCTTTTTCACCTGTTCCAGCTGTCACGGAAGCCGATCCGGTTACACCTGCTGCGTTGGTGGTGAAGTTGATCGGGTAGCTTACATTTTCGAAGTTCTCCCATATCGTTTCACTTGCCGCAGCGGAGAGCACAACCACCGTGCTGTAACCGTCGTAACGACCGATTGCATAACCCACCTGAGCACCGGAATTCACAGAAGATACAGTTAATTGGTCTGCAGCCACTTTACCTTTGAAACCGATAAATTCCCATGTCAGCGAGTCCGCCGGAACCGTTACACTTTGTCCGTCTTTGGTCTTCGCCGTCACCGGAATGGAGATCGTTGTGCCCGCTTGGAGCGATCCCAAGCCAGATCCTGCTGTCAGTGAAGCCAGTTCACTGCCACCCAGCACGGTTACTTTAATGGAAGATGAAGCACCGTTACTTGTTGCGGTCAGCGTCGCTGTACCTGGTTTCAAACCTTTGATCGTTCCATTACTTACACTCACGATGCCGTTGTTGCTCGATTTCCACGTCATTTTGATATCGCCTGTCGCAATCGGGTTATAGTAGGTGTCGTATCCTTTGGCTGTATATTTGCCCTCTTGCCCTACCAGCAACGTTTGGCTGCCACTCACGGCAAAGCCCTTCAGCTTGCCTTCCGGCGCCGTAGAGAACACGCCCAGCGTGTTTACGACCTGACGCTGCTCTGTACCGTACTCCGTATTGAACGTAAGTCCTGCTGTCTCCTCGCCGAGCGGACGAGTTACCATCGTTGTGGAGCCGCCTCCGTCCAGATTCATGCCTTTCCATACACCAATGCTGGTCATGAAGGATTGCAGTTCAGTCAGCGACATGCCGCTGCTATTACTGTTTTTCTCCGCTGCAATAATGTAGACATATCGACCATCCTGAGAATACCCTACTGCCGTTCTGGCACGAACACCACCGATCCCGGAAGCTACAATATCGCGGGAAAACGTTGCCGCCTTGCCACCATTCACCAGAATGGTATGACCACCAATCATCATCTGCAGTTTGCTCGGATCAACGGATTCTCCAGTTGTTTTGGCTTTTAGCTTGTAATCCGCATTCAGCGTCTGCCCAACTGCGAGGTGAGTCATAATCCATGTCGCTGCCGTTCCATGCGCACGCAAAATATACCCATCTTCCGGCACCGTCATGTCTAACGCCTTTTTATCGGAAATCTGGGTAATTACACCGTTCTGCACAAGTACCTCAGTTGGTGTGGTAGAAGGATCATTAGGCCGCTTCGTGGACGTCCAAGCCGGTGTATAAATATACATCGAATTGGCATGGCTGTACTTCACCGAGCCCGATTCGACCGTGTAATCCTCCTTATTTATCCCACGCAAAGCAAACGTTGAACCATCGTCTGCCTTCACCGTGCCATCGAATGAATATTCATCAATCATCGGCTTGCCGTCCTTGGTTACGGTGAGGGCATACATGCCTGACAATTCCGATGGTGTAGACACGAGGACCCCATCCGAGACCTGTCCACCAATCGGTGCCAGTTCCCCGGATACATTAAAGTAATCGCCGTTCACAGCGGCTACTGCACCATTTTCCTTGGCCATGCCACCCGTGCTTTGTTTACTGTTCAGATTGCCGCCCTTGCCTGTCATGACGTCCAGCTTCACATAAGGATTCTGCAAATCCACTTGAATGACGTCCGCCAATACGTTCACCTTCGAGCCGGAACGTGTTGTTGTATAACTGTATTTCATCAACTTCGCACCCGAAGTCAGAATTTCTTCACTTAATTTGCTTGTCGTTGTAGATGCCGCAGCGGCTACTGACTGCCATGAACTTCCCGACCACACCTGTTGTCCCGCTCCCAGAACCGGTGCAATCCAGATCACGCCTGCCAGCGTCACAATCGCCCATTTCTTCGCCTTGCTACCCTTAACGTCGTTCAGCCGTTTCCCTTGTTTCCCCAGCATGTTTGAAACGTCTCTCCCATCTTGTATATCAATCTTAGATATCACGATCTCTACCACGTGGCAGCAGATAGCGAGATTTCTAGTATACTCTTCTATTAATAGACTACTTTTTGTGGAAAAAGTTACGCCTGTATCCTATATTAGCACTCAATCATTAGAAGATTTGGATACCACCCCAAGGAAATTCTTTCTCTCGTATGTATATTCTTGATTCTTTCATAAAGCTTATAACGACTTATTTATTTTCTACGCAAAAAAAAGAAGCATATGATCCAGACTCACATCTGCTATGCTTCTTCTTCAGAAATGTAACATTTTTTATTTTTACATATATCCAATTCGGTTAAGCATACGTTTTAGCATTACTGCCGCTTGGACTTTTGTTGCTTTTTGAAGGGGACTGAATTCTGTTGAACTAACGCCTTGAACGACCCCTGCCTGAATTGCCTTGGCAACCGCATCTTCGGACTTAATTTCCTTTTTATCCTTAAAAGGAGATAATATTTCTTTCTTAGATGTTTGAAGATATACAGGTTGTCCCACATAATCCATCGCCCGAATAATCATGATTGCCATCTGCTCCCTAGTAATCAAGCTATCCGGTTTAAATGTAGTTTTATTGACTCCAGAAATAATGCCAGCTTCTGCTGCCGCACCAATATAAGCACTTGTCGGACTCTTGGCTTTAACGTCACTAAACCGTTTGGCGGCTTCAAGATTCCCTTGAAGACCTAACCCTTTAGCAACCATTTCTGCAAATTCACCTCTGGTGATCTTCTGATTAGGTTTGTATAAAGACAAATCAGTGCTAATAATCCATTTTGAGGCCAACTCATTAATTGTATTATATGCCCAGTACTTTTTATCCGGATAGTTGACCAAATGAGTAACTGGAGCCACAGTTTGATTACCATTTAACAACCCTCTAGCTACTATTCCAGTTGATGTACTTCTATATGCCGTTGGCACATAAGAGAGTGAGTTTGTGCTGGAATCAACAGCTGTAAATCCGGTTAAAATCGTTGAAGTATTGCCTGGTAATTTTATAGAATACTGACTCTTGATATTTTGCTCCACATTTTTTCCGGTATTTCCATTGTATAGAGTGATATATATATCTGTTGCATCTGCCAAACTTTGAGCGTTGGACCGTGATAACATATATTCCAGGGTGCCTGAAGAAAGTTTAGGAACAGACTCCAGTTGTACGTATAGTACAGAAGCACCCGGAGAAGTCGTTATGCCCGCACTTTGTCCCATGGATACCAGATTCAATTGTGACAAGGGAATACTCCATATACTTTCTTTATACTTTATGCCAATTGTGCCTGTTCGGTAGCTCGCAGCGATCTGAGACAACCTGTGGAAGGGAATTCCTACATATGCATTCTCTTCAGTTGCTGGAACCTCAAACAATACAGGTTGACCTATTTTTTGGATTGAAGACGCGTAGTCAAACGCCTGCCCAAGCTTCGTCTCATCAATGATATATTGTCTTGATGAACGATTATTATGCGAGGTCGCACTTTGTACTGCTGCCGTATCGCTACTCATTACAAAAATAGCTTGCCCAAATCCGGATTCCGCTGCGCTCCATTCAGTGAGCCAAGAAGGACGTCCCTCCACCCCAGTACTCCCACCGGTAGAATTGGAGTCTGTGCTTTGCTGCAATGTCAGTGGACCGAATGTCCCTACTTCAGCATTCAGTGCATTTCTGAGTGCAACTGCACCTCCTGCTGTGTAGCTAACTGTACCCGTTTGTCCTGCTGCTAATGCAGGCACTGATCCGGATAACTTCAGGATAACAACAGTGCCTGAGGCAGAAGCGGAATTAACGGTGAAATTTGTGCCGTTGAGCTGTACCTTGAACTGTGCTGGAGACAAAGATGCCTCTGTTTTTAATCCATTTCGGAAGTTAATCAGCACAGTATCTCCTTGTAACACACCAGACAAGATGGTTCCGTTCCCATATGTATATGTCACGGGAACCAGTTCCAAATAGCCTGCGTGGTTACCATTCATGTCTGTGAGACGATTCGTACCTGGAACGTAAGAGAGTGTCACAATCTGTGCGCTTGTCACAGGTGATGCCAATGTTAGCGTCACAAGATCATCCTCAATTTCCAGATCCTTAACGAATACGGCTTTTCCATCTACCAGTACAGAATACTGGCTGTTTAACGGCTTGTTTAATCGGTTTAACGGTTCGTTATAGTAAATCCAGAGCTTATTGCCACTCACCTCAGCATTCTGAAATTCAGGTGGCTTCGTATCTGTACTGTTTCGCACATAGAACCCGCTAAATCCTGCAAGTGCCTGCCCTCGGCTATCCTTTATCGGCCACTCAGTAGGCTGATAAGCCACACGAACAACTTCTCCATTCGTAATCGCACGACTGAGGTTAAGAGTGACAAGTGAACTAGTATTGGTAGACATACTACTTACACCCACTGGTGCCCCGTCCGCAGACACACTAAATTGTTTGTATGCCTCACTTGAATTGACATATACCGTTTCTGGATAATAGAGACTAATCGTATTCGTATATGCCGTGCCTTCGCGTGGCTTCGACATGATGGAATCCAGACCGTTTTCCACATCTCTTGCAGAAAACGCTGCTGCTGCATTAAGTGACAGATCTTGAATTTTACGTGTCCCAGTTCCGGGAGTGTAGGCTATTCTCACTACTTGTCCCACCGCTACACCAGTATCCAGGACAACATACACGCTATCTCCCGAAACATAAGATGTACTTACATTTCGATTCTCTCCGTTAACCGTGACTGTGAAGCTTGAGGAAAAGGGATCAAGGCCTGAGAGTAACTCGTCATACGTCAACCGAATGATCGTATTACTGTACATCTTCGCTGTCTTAAGTACAGGAGCCGTTGTATCCAATGCCAGTGTTCTGAAGGACCACGAGCTTGCACCCGTCAAGCCTGTAAAGAGATTACCGGATTTGTCACGGAAAACATTAGCCGGAATATCTATAGAATACGTGGTGTTACTCATCAGACTCGTTTGTGGAATAATACGTAACTGCCTATTGTTCGAACTGTTGATGAGAGTGGTCGCCGTCACAGTTCCCCCATTGGTATTCTTCAAAATCGCTGACCCGGTATAAGCGGTATCCAGTTCTTTGTTGAATGTTAATGTCAGTTCACTGGTGAGCGATACTCCAGCTGCTCCATTTGAAGGAGACAGGGATGACACAGTTAATGCTGTCGGATCAGAGATAACATTGAATCCCCAATCACTTCGCTGTATTGAACTTATATCATTCCCCTGTGTATCTCGGAAAAAACCTTCCGGTACAGCTATGTATATCGTACTATTATTACTCCAATTCCTCGCTGGATCAATGGTTACCGTCGTTCTGTCAGCGTTAAAACTAATCTGAGATGAATTCGCATCAATCTCTTCGAATAAGGTATTACCTTGATAAATTTGCATTTTTCCTGCGCCATTTATTACAGCTCGATTATATGTAAGCTGAATATTCGCAGAAGGAGATACACCTGAAGCAGCATTAACAGGAGTTCGTCCCACAAGTAAGGCTGTAGCAATTCCCTCTGTATGGAAAGTCCACTCCTTGTTTAATCCCACAAAGCGCTGATTATCCGCATAAACAAAAGACTGACCACCCACCATGACATATAAATTACCATTAGGTAATGACTCAGATGGTTTAATATTCACCATTTTTCCAAGTTCCGGATCTGTGTTTATATTGTCTGGAACAATAGTAACGTCACTACTATTTACAGCAATCTCTGCCACGATGGAATCATCCTGGACTCTTCGAATTGTAATTGTCTCTTTAGAATTTGTTACTTTCTTAACAGGGTTGATGAATTCAATCACTAGTGGTGCCGAGGTACTTACATTCGTAGCATTTACTAAAGGTAAAGTCGCGCTAATACCTTTCCCCGCCAGATCTTCAGCAGCATATGCAGGCTCCATTCCCAACCATCCCGTGAAGCAGCCTTGTGTAATTAACATCAGAATCATTAGACTTGCTAATCCCTTACGGGCCATATTTTTCATAAACACCCATCCTTCCCCCTCAATCTGATTTTTTCCTAATGTCTGATATACAGACCTCATTATGTATGTCGGTCATATCGTAGTTTTTTTTTAGCTAAAAGGGAATAAAAGGAATATTAATCTAGTCTATTGACCCTTTCAGTAATTCGATATTTGAGTATGCAAAAAGCCCCTGATTCCTTATCGGAACCAAGGGCTTCTATTGATGACTGTATCGTTAACTTACAGACCTGCTTGCTCTTTCAAAACGTCCGCCTTGTCCACTTGTTCCCAAGGAACATCCAGGTCTGTTCGGCCGAAGTGACCATATGCAGCTGTTTGTTTGTAGATTGGGCGACGCAGATCCAGCATACGGATGATACCAGCTGGACGAAGATCGAAGTTGTTACGCACAAGCTCAACCAATTTCTCTTCGCTGACTTTGCCTGTTCCGTATGTATCTACGTTGATCGATACCGGGTTGGCTACACCAATCGCGTAAGCGAGCTGGATTTCCACTTTGTCGGCAAGACCTGCAGCAATAAGGTTTTTCGCTACATAACGAGCTGCATAAGCTGCGGAACGGTCTACTTTTGTTGGATCTTTACCGGAGAACGCACCACCGCCGTGACGTGCATAACCGCCGTAGGTATCTACGATGATTTTACGTCCAGTCAAGCCTGCATCTCCTTGAGGTCCGCCAATAACGAAACGTCCTGTTGGGTTGATGAAATATTTAGTCTGCTCATCCAGCAATTCAGCTGGAACGACTGGCAGGATTACATGTTCTTTGATGTCTTTTTGGATCTGCTCTAATGTGGTCTCTTCAGCATGCTGAGTAGACACGACGATTGTATCAACACGTACCGGTTTGTCACCGTCGTATTCAATCGTTACTTGAGTTTTACCATCCGGACGAAGATATTCCAATGTACCGTTTTTACGCACTTCAGCCAAACGGCGAGCGATACGGTGAGACAATGCAATTGGCAAAGGCATGAGTTCAGGTGTTTCGTTGGTTGCAAAACCAAACATTAGACCTTGGTCTCCAGCACCAATATTCTCTGTTTCACGAGCCATTTGTTCCGGGTCACGGTTCTCCAGAGCTGCGTTAACGCCTTGTGCAATGTCAGCAGACTGCTCGTTAAGAGAAGTCAGAACTGCACATGTATTGAAGTCGAAACCGAACTTGGCACGAGTGTACCCAATTTCCTTAATCGTATTACGAACGATGGACGGAATGTCCACGTATTCAGACGCTGAACTGATCTCACCGATGACAAGCACAAGGCCTGTAGCCACGGAAACTTCGCACGCTACACGAGCGTTTGGATCATTCGCCAGGAACGCGTCCAACACGGCGTCCGAAATCTGATCGCAAATTTTATCCGGATGTCCTTCAGTTACAGACTCCGATGTGAATAGATGTCGGCCTTTAATAGACATTGAAGTTTCAACCTCCCATAACCAGTAGTATGGCGATTGCCCGAACAAAACATTTACGTTGATTCGTTCACTGTACCCTCGAAAGCTTTCCGGGCGGAATAAGGACGCAGGGTCCGCAGTTACGAAGATAAGGATTTTTCAGGTAATGGCCTCAACAAAAAATCAACCTTTCCCTAGTGGAAAAGGCTGCGTACCTCAACTGCCATCTTAACGTATTTGTCAAGACGTGTCAAACAAATGGGGATAAGGAAAACACCCTATAAGTGCTGCTCTGCCTGGCGAATCAGCCTTTTCGTAATCTCTCCACCGACCGACCCATTTTCACGGGAAGTCAGATGGCCCCAGCCTTTATACTGGCCATAGGAGTGATCACTCACCTCACCCAATTCAGAACCAAATTCGGTATCTGCACCAGCAAGACCTCTACCTCCATATCCCACATTCAGACCAAACTCAGCAGCAATTTCATACTTCATCTGATCCAACATCTGACGACTTTCCGGCACCACTTTGCTGTTTCTTCTAGCCATGATCCCTGCACCTCCGGTTTTGGTTTTTTACAGTTATAGAGTGAGCAGGAACAAGGCTGGCTAGCCGTATTAATGTTTGTTAGAACTGGGTAATCTGAGCAAATGAAAAGTATAACTAATGAATAATTCCTTTAAAAGCTACAAATCCTATTTCAGAGTATATCCACCACGAACCATTACAGTTAAGCTGTATTTGTTTCCTTCCAATACCGTGATCCCTCGTCCATCCCTTGGAAAAGAGAGCAGGTGATTGGTCGGCGCTGCCTGTCCATTTGTCAGGTCAATCCCGTCCGTCAGATCCGCTACACCATTCGTACCTTCACTGACGATCACAGCTTTACCGCTACGTACAATGAACTCCGCGCCAGACTTGCCGATTAGCTGTTGACCTGGCTTCACGGTTACGATCTCAACGGCATCAGATGCGCCTGATACCAGTGGAGGAAGCGAAGTATCTCCACCTGTGCTACCGGAGTTCCCGGTTCCTGTAGAGCCGGAGTTATTACCGGATGAGTTACCAGAACCTGTGCTAGCACCGCCACCCAATGCCTTTTGAATCTGTTGGTCTACATAACTCTTCGTTACAACCGGATCGTCTGCTGTTCCTGGCTGGCTTGTACCTGCACCGATGGCTGTATTGCTGTATACCGACCCGACCCACACGCCAACACCAATCGCGAGCGCTGCAAGGGATACTTTCATATAAGGTTTCATGTGAATCATTTTCCTCCTCTGGTAATCTATTAACTTTAACTATAGAGAAAAAGTAGGGATGCGACAAGCAAAACCTCGTTTCCGTTTGGGTGGAAACGAGGTTTTGTGGACAAATCTAACGATTATTCGAATCTATGCATCTATCTTATATCAACAGGCTCTTCCTTCGGAAGTTTGGTCAGGTCATATCCGTAGCTTTGCTCTGCAAGACGAATACGTTGTCCCTGGAACTGATCATCTACGCTTAAGCGATACGAACCACCACGCAACTTCTCGAAGAAGCTGTCTTCTACGCTCCAGCTCAGTGTCTGGTTGGTTCCCACTTTCAGATCGGTTCCCAAAGTCAGCTCTTTCTCATATGATTTACCTGCTTGGTCCGTCAGAGTGAGGATTAACTTATGCTCGTTCTCACCCATCTCAATCTCTTCATTACGGGATAAGCTGTAATTCATCTCGATCTGTACAGACGAACTTCCTGCCAGATATGCTCTCACACTGTTGGCAGTCCAGGAGTAAGGGTAGAGATTAATATTGGTCAGCGTGCCTTGAACACTAATGGAAGTTGGCGGTACTTCGAATGCCAGAGCATTCACATAAGCAGTCGCTTCCCCTTCACCGGTTACAAACTTGCTGTCTGCAATACCTTCACCCACAATTAGACGCAGGTCAGAGAAGGTAACGGATTTCGGAATTTTAACCCAGAACGTAACAATCGACTTTTGACCCGGTCCAGGCAAACGCTCTGCTTGTTTCGCTGTTGCCCTGTAATATTGGCCATCCGATGTTTTGAAGTATCCTACTAGTTTACCGAGACCACTTTGACGCAGTGATTTGTTCGTCATTTCGAATTCGGTATATACGATGTCCGATGACGTTCCCGGATAACGAATCGTTCTCCGCACACCCATTTCGGTCTCTTTATCAGCAGTACCCAAAGTATATGTCTTACCACTTCCAACATAAGATACCGGTGGAATTAATCCGGACGTATTTAACGTAATCCATTCATTCGTTTCTTCCTCACTAACTTTCTCGTTCAGACTAAGTTCCAGACGAGATATACGTAATTCAGAAGGAATCTTGGTCAACAGGTACGCCTCGGTTGTCATGCCGGCTCCAAGTAACTTGCCACTTTGTGTGTAGATTAACTTCTTGTCTCCTTCAATCTCAGCAGAATCAATCATAAACATTGCTTCAAGTTCAGGAAGTTGAACTGTTTTGTTACCTGCATTACGAATAGTCACTTTTGCAGCAATAATATCACTATCAAGCCACGGCAACCGCTGTAACGATCCAAAAGACACACCAAATGTACCTTTGTTATTCTTAATGACCATTTCGGTTGTCAATCCATCTCCACTGGATACCGATTTAGGAATCGCATAGACACCTACAGGATAGGAGAAAACAAATCCATTCGTTGGAGAAGACGTTGTGGTGGATTCTGTGCTTTCATTTTTGTCTACCGGACTCATTACATACAGCTTGATTTTGCTTGTATTACCATCACCCTGAAGGGTTGCACTCAGCTTAATTGTCTTGATATCGCCTGGGTTCAATTTCAATGTATCCAAAGCTTTGGTTTCGATCGGATAAACTGTTCCGTCTGTATTACGTACCTCGAAGGTATACGTCGGCACCTTAATGGCTTTCTTGCCTTCATTCTTGAGCTTCATTTGAAGATTAAGACTATACTCACCATCATCGATTCGGACTTTGGCAGATTCAAGCAATGTGGACAGTCGTTGTCCTTCAACAGAAATGATGTTTGGCTGATTGGCAGCAACCTCTACATTCGTCTTGCTAGCCTCTGGCAATTGCAGAGCAGCAACAGGCAGAACACTCTTCTCTTCACCCTGTTCTTCTACAAGCAACAACTCAGACTTTTGCAGCTTCACTGACGTAGGGAGAGATGCCATCAGGCTAAGTGCCTTATTGGCCTGTGCCTGAATGCTAACATTGGTACTGTCTTTATCCGGAGTTAAGGGATAGTTCGTACCACTTGGCGTACGTAAAATCCATTTGATATTCGGATTTTCAAGCAATTTATAACTGATATTGTTTAAATTCACGCCAATTTTCACATACTGATTCTTATCTTCACCTGGAAACACTTTAATCCCTGACACTTTCACCTTCACAGCAGAGTCGCTTAGACGAACTGTCTTTGGTTTGCCTACGGGTGTCGTAATGCTATAGGATGCGGGCACGTTAAACTTACCCAGCGTACGTTCATAGTTAGCTTGACTGAAATCCCATTTCACGATGAGGAAGTTCAGATCACTGAGTTTCACTTCGCGACCCACTTTCATGACATAGGTTAGGTCAACCGTTGATCCAGGCGCGACTGTTTTCTTTTCCTGATCTTTTGCAATCAGTTTGGGCGAGAACGATGTTCCACCCTTGGTTTTCACTTTGCTCCAGTAATCGAGCATCATCATTGGGGTGCTGTCATTGTTCTTGTACGACAATGTATACGTAACCACATTACCATCGTCCTGAGCCAAGATATTGACATCTGTTAATCTTACGGAACTTCGTGCTGTCACTTTAACAGCTGACAGGTTACCCAAGGTATGTACAACCTTCTGCGTTGTTGTTGTCGTTTTCTTCGATGTACTGCTATTTGAACTGGTGGCAGCCGTTTTATTAGTTGTGCTCGCTGCCATGGCGATGCCAGCTGTTGAACTGATTAACAACGCACTTGCGAGCAAGCTCACAAACATTTTCTTTTGATTCACTTCCAAACCTCCCATAAGTTGCTTGTTGCTATTATAGTATAAACGTTTGGGAAGGGGAGAAAGTTACGAAGTTATAAAAAAAGGGTTAAATCTGATATAGTATCAGATTTAACCCTTTTAACTAATAAATATATGACCTGTTAATTAAGGAGTAGTAATGTCCAATTTAGTGGAAGCATTACCAGCAGCATCAATTACATAAAGATCATAATCAGTACCTGTTACTAGACCAGTAATTGCTCCGAAGCTACCGTCAGCAGCAGCTGTTGCTGTACCTACAGCAGTTGCAGTTGCAGCAGCACCATCAGCAACGATTTTAACAGTTGCGTTAGCTTCAACTGCACCAGCAGAACCAGATACCTCTGTAGCTGCAACAGTCAATTTAGTAAAATCAGCTGCAGTAGGAGCTGTAACATCTAACGCTTTAAGTTCCACTTGATTAGCCTCAGAAGATGCAACAACTACATCAGAAGCATCTTTCAGGTATCTTGGGTTAGGGATAGAAACTTCAGCCACACCTTTTTGATCAGCTGTGAAACTGATAGTTACGATACCATCATTAATGGATTGTACTGTGTAGTCAGTAACTGGAACCAGCACTTTATCATCAGCATTTTTGATAACAAAGTCAATTGCAACGTCTGCAAGTGTTTGACCAGTTTTAAGGTTCTCATTGAAAGTAACTTGGAGGTTACCATTAGCTAACCCCTTAACAGAATCAATTGTAGCTGCAATGCTATCTGTTACTGTTTTAGTATCAGCATTGATCACTTCACCAGCTGAAGTAGAAGTCGTTGCTCCAGATCTAACAGTTACAGTAACGCTTGAATTGTCAGAACCGAATTTACCGTTTTCTTTCAGCTTAGTGGAATCAGCCAGCGTAAGAACAACTTTATTAGAATTGCTAGAAGACAAGGCTGCACCAATTACGCTAAGTTCAGCGTTACCAGCTTTCACAGTGAAATCAGAAGCTGTCACTGTGCTAGAAAGCAAAGCTTTATCGAATGCAACTTCAATTTTGTTTGTAGCTGTAGCAGCAGCAGCATTGTAAGTAACATTACCTGCATCAGCAACAGCCAACTCACCAGAAGTAAGATCCTTCAAGTAGTTACCAGCAACATCTTTAACCAAGCGAACTGTTACTTTTGTAACTTTGGAAACTTGAATGTTTTGCGGGAAACCAAGAATTGCAGACTTACCATCAGAAGAAACGTTGATATTCACGGAAGAAGGAACCACTTGCCATCCATCTTCAGTGGTGAAGTAAGAATATTTAGCACGATCAGTAACCGCACCATCACCAGAAACTGCCATAGCCTCGTTAAAGGTTACAGTGATTGTATTGTTTGTTGCATTTCTAACTACAGTGTTAGAAGCCAACTCTGGAGCAGTCGAATCTTTAGCTGTCAACTCTTTAGAGTAAGGAAGAATTACATTTTTCAATGTAGTGTTGTCGTTAACACCAGTAATGTTCAAAGTGTAAGCTTTTCCTGCTGTCAGTGCAGTAGCAAGAGTAACTGTTACAGTTTTAGCATCAGCGGAAACCGATGTTGTTTTCAATTTGCTTACTTCTTTACCATCAGCATCTTTGATCACAAAGTCGCTAGATGCTACAGAAGCTGCTTCCAATGCTTTAGAGAACTTCACAGTAATTGTTTTAGCATCAGATTTCAGCTCAGCATTAACAACTTCTGGACGAGTTTGATCCAATACAGGGTTTACTGCAACTTTAGTATCAGCAGCGATTGCATTACCGGAGTAATCTTTCACGTTAGTCACATAAACATCAGTTGCGTATTGCAACTTGTTAGCCCATGTGAACTTGAAAGTATCATCGGAAATTTGTTGTACTGATCCAGTAGCGTAGTTCTTAGTAGAACCTTGCAACCAATAGATGTTGGAAGCCAACACTGTATCTGGGTCAACTGGTTCGCTGAATTTCAACGTAACTGCTTCGAAAGTAGCACTTTCTACAGCAACTGTTGGAGCAGTTGTATCAGCAACTACATCAAAGCTCAACTCTTTAGCCAAAGATTTGAAACCAGCATAATCCTCAACGTTTGTAGCTGTCACTTTGTGTGCACCATCAGATAGAGCAGTGTACAATTTAACGATTACAGTGTTACCTGTAACTTTAGTTGTTCCAACCAAAGTGTTTCCGTCAACTTGGAAGTTACCTGGGTTTGCGGATTTGATTGGCTCACTGAACACCAAACGGATTGTTTTGTTACCCAGAGCTTGAGCGCTCTCAACAACAGGCAATGTGGAATCAACTGGAGTGAATTCTTGGTCCTTAACGCTCAAAACTTTATCTCCAGCTTTAACATTGTTGAAGCTCACTTTGTAAGCTACTTGGTTAGTGAAACCAGTTTCGCTACCAGTTGCAACTGTCAAAGTCACTGATTTTTCATCAGCAGAAAGAACTGCAGATTTTACAGATTTAGCAGTACTGCTATCACGCTCGGTAATAGTATAGTTGTCAGCATCTTCTGCGGTGTTTTTGTCAACTTTACCGTCGAAGTTCAGAACTACTTGAGCCAGGTTAGTAGCACTTGCACTTTCCAGCTTAGTAGCTGTAGTTACTACATAAGTAACTTTCTCAGTGAACTCTTTATCTTTGTAAGTGAATTTCACTTCAGTTTCTTTGTTAGCTTCGAGAGCTTTATCCAAAGTTACTTTTACAGTTTCGCCGTCGCTGATTTTGAACTCAACTACTTTACCAGCTTCAGTTACTGTGTAAGATTCCACTTTCAAGCTTTGAGCTTGATCGATAGAGTAAGCTGCACCTACCAACAATTCGCGGGAAGCGTTGCCGCTGAAGTTAGCGTTAGCGTCGATCAGACCTGCGTTGATCGCTGCTTGAACATAACCTTTAGCCCATGCTGCTGCATTGTTGTTAGTTTCAGTTGGGATTTCAAGATCAAGTGCACGAGTCAAGATTGTAGCCATTTCAGCTACTGTCACTTTACCATTGAAGTCGAAGATTTTTTTCTCTACGTTTTTACCTTCCATGATACCCGCAGCAGTTACTGCTTCGATGTAAGGTACAGCCCAGTTCTTAGCTGTGTAGTTTTTGTCGTTGTAAGAAAGAGTTCCAGTGATCTCTTTCAGACCCAACAATTTAGTGATAACTTTTGCGAACTCAGCGCGAGTCATCTCTTTGTCCAGACCAGCTGTGCCATCTGGGTAACCATTGAAGATACCTTTTGCTTTCAATGCATCAAACTGTTGTTGTGGTGTTACTGCTGTGTCACCGAATGCTACAGATGCAAACATTGAGAATGCCATTGCTGTAGACAGTGCTACGGATAAAATTTTCTTCATAACCTTTTTGTCTCCTCCTTGGGCGTTCATAACATTGGAATTTTCTTTAATAGGGTCGCTCGTATTCCTCATTCTATTGTCGCACCCCCTTTCCAGAGTTATGAGCAAGTTAATATAAATGATGTCTGTGAGCATATCACAGAAACTTGTAAACAAGAATAAATGATAGAGTCATACGTAAATAGAGTAGTTTCCTAATCCTACCTTACGTATTATACAATGGGTCTCTCGTGCCGTAAAGAAATTTTTTCTAATAAATAGACAAGATTCTTCACGAGGTCATTCTTGGTAAGTTGCCCAATGTTTTCGACTCTACATCTTAAACGCAGTAGATTTCAAAAAGTTGCGGATTCCCCAAAAAAAGTTTTGAATTTATTTATGTATTGATACAGTGCGGGTCTATAACGGGTTCAAAACCTTTAATGCGGATGTACTTATGACGTTTTCTTCGAAATCACCCTGTGTAAGGAATGATGTGAACGTTTATTTATACCCGTTATTTTCCACGATGAAGCGACAAATTCTACAAAATTGAAAATAAAAAAAAGAGAGCCCTCAAGGCCCTCTTCTTGGATCAGTGACTATAACTTAGCGGATCTTCATCGCCAGCTCAATAATTTGAGCACGCATATTTGGATCACTGTTCAATCTCAGATACATATCGTCAATTGGCTGTCTGTTCTCCCGGTATGTCTTCTCATGCTTCATCGTGGTGTGAGACCATTCAATCAATTCATTCTCGGCCAGAACCAGACTGTTATACGCATCATGGAAGCCGGTAGACTGTACAAGTCCTTCCATTACTTCCTGAGAGATCTCTTCGGTCTTACGTGTATCTTCCAACTTTTTCTCCAGAATGACTGCCTGCTTCTCGAACTGTGTCTTTGCCTTCATGTAACCCAATTGGGCTCTCGAATAAATCGGTTTCATTAGCTAACTTCACCCTCTAGATCATTGTGTATTTACCGTTATTGTATCTTAATCTCTAGCAAATTACAAAAATAGTTATTGGTAAAAAACAGATTTCTTCTATTATAAATGAATTCTATACAAGATGTTCCTTGGTCATAAAAAGAACCCGCCCCTTTTAGCAAAAGGGACAGGTCCTTCCTAAAATCATTTCAACTATGCTAGATTAACTCAATGTTTTAGGGAATAACTTCGTGCTCTTCTTAAGCAATTCTACAGCAATCTTGGCTGCTTCTGCACGTGTCAAATTCCCTTTAGGATTAAACTGGTACAACGTTTTGGTAGATCCTGTGACCTGCACAGGGCTACCTTCCATAATTTTTGCTTTGGTTACTGCCTGTACTGATGGACGAGCATAGTACTCAATGGAGGTGGAATCCTGGAACGACTTCGCTAAAGCTGAAGATAATTTGCTATCGTTGGCCGCAAGCTTGCTGCTCATTGCCCGTGCAATCATCACCGCAGCCTGTTCACGCGTAATCGAGTCCTCTACTCCAAAATACCCGTCGCTCAAACCTGTTACAATACCTGCTCTCGCGGCCGTTTCAATGGAGGCATAGTCCCACGTATCACTCTTGGTTGTAGGAGACACGTCAGTAAAGGTCTGTGTATTGGTATAGTTCAATGGGATATCCAGACCTTTAACCAGCAAGGTAGCGAATTCTCCGCGTGTCGTCTGATCATCTGAACCAAACGCGTTGAAACGCAGGTTATTCATGATCCCTTTGGAATACAATGCATTCAGCAGATTTCTTGCCCACGGATGATTCGTGATATCCTGATAGCTTTTACTTTGCTTCATAACTTTGTAATAGCCAAACTCATCAAAGGAAACTGTAATCGTATGTTTCTTGGTGTCTACTACTCCGCCAATCGGTACCCATTCACCAATGTTGGTTTTGTCTGTGTAACGGAATACCGTAATCGTTGAACCCACTTCATCAACAATAGTCGGATCATACGCAAGCGTTAACGTTCCCCGGTTAGAAGGAACCAGGACACGTTCTGTTGGATATTGCGTAAAGCTCCCTTCCAGCGAGTACGGTGTCACACCATCTGTTCCAGGCTTGTACCCACTCGATCCTTTATCTCCAAGCTCACCAATTCCGCCGTTGATCCAATACGTCTCCGAGATCGGCACAAAGTTACTTGTGGTCAGATTCGAGTTGAACAACTCTGTCAAAATGGTTGGCACCGTGATTGGTGTCAGTCCTCCCGTACTGCGAGGATCAGCCTGTCCGATATTAAAGCCATAGTCATTTTTCCGTTCAAGCACGCCATCCTTCGGATCGGCAATACCAAACAGAATTTTGTTGTCAGGATAAAATTTGACTACACCACTGCTCGACTTGGCAGCTGATTGAAGTATGGTGCCTTTAGGGAAGGCTAATTCAACCTTCTTGTTAAATACCGAATATTTGTTGGCAATTTTAGGTGTCATATACTGTGCATCTGTTCCGACTGTGCCCGTATAGAACACATTAATCGTGTCGTTGATAGTAGCGCCATCCCTAATAATCTGAATTTTGATAGCATTGCTCTTATCCTGTTTCAACCCCACGTAATTCAGAACGAAGCGATCATTCATATCTGGACGTTTGATGGCAGGCTCTTTATCGATCAGAACTTGCGTAGCTCCTTCCGCTTCGATATCAAAGTGTACATAGTTTTTATTTACAACAATCTGCTCACCTACAGTTGCTACAGGTGAAAGAATGCGATAGGAGGATGGCTCCCTTACGATCTCAAGTCGTTGTGTTGTTCTTGCACCTGTACTGTTAATTAACTCTAACGTGTATACATGGCTGCCAGGTGTATCAAATACATAGTTACGAATCCGAACCATGAATTCATCCTGATTCCCTGCAAAATCAGAAATGTGACTATCTAAAGTTTGCTTATTGGTATCCGCTGTATCTGTGACTGGCATTGGATTATACGTATAGATCAACTTAGAACCGAAGTACAAGTTAGCGATCTGTGCACCGCCACCTTTGAATACCAGATCATATCTCTCTTCACTCGTTACGTATTTGCCGTCCCTAATGATAAAGTCCGTTGTAACTTTAAAAATATTGGACATTTCCTCAGGTGTATACTGACTAACATCTGCCTTGGTAAAATCCTGACGAGTATCCGTCGGAACAGGAACCGGCATGAATTTATCAATATTGGAAACATTACTATCCGAGATATAAATCCTTAATTTTTTCTCGATTACTTTCGTCTTTCCAGCGCCGTCCTTATCCGTACCTGTAATGGTAATTGTATTTTCACCGTACACAAGATTACCATTCGTACCGCCAATCTGAAGTGCGAAAGAAAACTTTCCATCTGTTGTTCCAGGAAAACCTGTAACAGTTGTGTTCACACCATTGACCAATAACTGGCCAACAAATTGAGGAGATTGCAATGTACTAAATCCTACAAACTCACCATCTACCTTCAATGTTTGCGTTACTTTAGAATTGAATGAATAGGTCTGTCCATCATACAAGTTAGCTACATAAATATAACTTTTAGATGAATATGATACAGTCACATCATACGATGGGTCTGGCGTTGAATAATAAAAACGAATCTTTTGCGTACCATTGGCCAAATTTTTCACCAAATAGACAGCTTGCTTGGATGTCAGCGTAGGGGGAGTTGTAAACACAGGCGCCTCAATGGTTAATTTCGTTGCACCCGTAGGCAAATATTCTCCGATTGGCACTTCTGCTCCAATATCCTGACTGGATTCCACCATAATATAAAAGCTTTCTTTGTCAATCTGTGCATTATTCAAAGCAACTTTATTCGTCACTGCACCACCATTGTAATCCGGAAGGTAGTACATGTTCGTAATCGCTTTTACCCCTGGAGCATAAATGAACTTCCCTTGATAACCGGAACTGAAGTTGCCAAACCCAACAACAGCGTTGACCGTTTGATTCTTGAGAATTACTGCTGGTGTTGCTCCATCTGTTTGTAACGGATATGCATTGGTTGTTGTGAACGTTACTATACGATATTCCGGTGTAGATCCGTCTGGACCTGGAATAATAATTTCTGTTGGATCAATAAAGGTCATGGTCGTTCCGTTCACTGTGAACGAGCCCACGTCCTTGAATGTGCTGTTGCTTGCCGCGTATGGCAACACCACTTGTACTTCAAGTTGTGCTTGTGCAGCTGTTGTAGAGAACGTTGGTATATTATCCAGAACGGACTTACTGTCTGTCGTACTTAACATCACGTTGAGGGTAGAGAACGGCTGATCCTTGTCATAATAATAGACGGCACGCTCGGTAATCACTGAATCTGAGCCATTCGCAATCTTAAATTTCAAATTGTTCAATCCGGCCTTCAGCTTCAATTGTGGTGTGAAAAATGTCCCGTTCTGAAGCAAAGAGGAATCAAGCTCTTCTTCTCCATTCAGAGAAACGGTGACCTTATTCGCATTTTGCACTTTACCTTGAACAGATACGAACTGTGTATTTACAACGGTCTGCGATCCTTCATTTAGACCATACGATGTGTTAGAACCCGTGCTTGGATCAGTGAAAATTTTAAAATCTTGAATAAAAGGAACCTGATCATAGAGTACATAGAACGTATCTGAACGCTCTACTGAACCTTGACTACCGTAGAACGTGATCCGATTGAACCCGGGGAACAGAGTAAGATTGTTGGCGGAAAATTTATTATTACCCGCGGTGCTTGCAGTAACTGTGCTTGTATTGGAACGTGTGGCATCTGGCTCCCATTTTGTCTTATTGCCTTCTACAACGGAGTTTAGTTGCTCCACTTTAACCCGCATCGTATCTTTTGATACAAATGCATAAGCACCTGTTATTGTAATTGTCCCTGAAGTCGTTTGATAAGCCAAAGACCGGGACAGAAATCTCGTATTAGCTGAATCATCCAAATTAAGATCAGATGTGTTACTAATCAGAGTATTGTCTGGTGTAAAATAGGTAGTCTGTGCGTTGGCAGCCGAAGCAACGGAACCACCGAATAGACCTTGTGGGAACAATGAGAATACCATAGCGACCAACATGATCCATGCCAACGGCCGTTTCTTTTGTTGCATTACGTATCATCTCTCCTCTTTTTAAGTCAGTTACCGTTATATATCGGTCGAAAGGTTCCAATTATTTAGTAAAAACAGCAAAATAAACAAAAAAACCCTTGTCCACGAGGGACAAGAGTTGGGTCTGAAAGAATATTCAATAAGATCAGTAAACGAGCGTTTCTATTTAGGATTTCGAGCGGGTTTCCGGGTTCATCTTAACACGCATTCGCATCAGGAAGTTAATAACAGGCCTTCTGGTTTTGCTTACAAGTCCGATGACTTCTGCTCCGACCTGGAGGAAGAACATCATGATACAGATCACGACGAATGTTACCCAGTTGGCTTCGAACATCGCAGCGGAAGATTGGATAATTGCCAGTACACCGAAGAATGCGGCAATACCGTAGATGATCAGCACCGTTTGACGATGACTGAATCCAAGCTCACGCAGGCAGTGATGCAAGTGGCCTTTATCCGGTGAGAAAATCGGTTTCCGTTGTACCGCACGACGAATGATCGCGAAGAAGGTATCCGAGAGCGGCACACCAATAATGATCAGCGGTGTAATAAAGGATACGACAGCAATTTGTTTGAAACCAAGCATGGATAGCATTGCCAGAGAGAAACCAAGGAATAGCGATCCCGTATCCCCCATGAAGATCTTGGCTGGGTGGAAGTTGAAGAACAAGAATCCAACAATACTACCGAGAAGCACAAGGCACATCAAGGCAATCATCATATTACCCATCAGGAAGGACATCACAGCAATGGTACCAATGGCAATACCGGATACACCGGCGGCCAGACCATCCAGACCATCAATCAGGTTAATCGCATTTGTTACACCAACAATCCAGAGGATCGTCAGCGGAATAGACACCCAAGCTTCCAATGAAGAGTATGCATCCTGAAAAGGAATGTTGACGAAGTCTACGCGAATATTGAATCCGAATACGACTACAGCAGCAGCTATAATTTGTCCAAGCAGCTTCACTTTGGCTGACAGTTCAAAACGATCATCCAACGCACCAATCAGTACGATGATCGAGCCACCAATCAGAAAAGCACTGACAAAGCTCATATCTCTTGTAGTAAACCATGATGACACAAAAGGAAGCAACGCAGCAACCGTAATAATAAAGGCCAGGAAAATTCCTAAACCACCAAGACGCGGCATAATCCGAGTGTGCACTTTACGCGCATTCGGCGTATCCATTGCTCCAATTCTGACTGCGAACTTTTTGACAAGTGGTGTCAGGGCAAGAGCCAGTCCCATTGACACGATAAATCCAATGATAAAGATCGCTACCATTTGAACATTCGACCCCCAATTATAATACCTGTAAGAAATTATAAATCCCCTGATCTCTTTTTATATATAAAAATGTTTTGTTAGTCATTTTTGAAAACTTGTTACACGATAACGAAGAGGGCAAGGAAAACCTGTAGAAGCGAAGCGTTCGCCTGAAAGCTTTCTGAAAGAAAGCTACTTCGAAAGCATACGCTATCACCTGATTTCACCCTCATAAAAGGGTAATAAAAGAAATCTGGGGATAACAGCGATCGAAAGGTTGCCTTGCTATCGTAGTTGCTCAGTGTAACGTTTTAATTCAAGCAGTACGACACATGTAATCCGGAATGAATTATACGCTGATCACAGCCGAAATGCCAACCTCAATTTTTAGCAAAAACGTGCATTTTACGCGTAATAGCCTAATTTTAACGGACTTTAGTCACGTTTTCTTTGTCCCGCATCACTTTGATGGCGAATTTCGGAAGTGCAAGCATTCGGCCAGCCCGGCTAGGTTCGCGAAGCAGACGGTAAAACCATTCCAGTCTTAACTTTTGGAACACTTTAGGTGCACGTTTGGTTCTCCCCGATATCACATCAAAGCTGCCTCCAACCCCCATGGTAACGGGAATTTGAAGCACGTCTTTGTACTTGTGAATCCACGGTTCCTGCGTATCTGCCCCACGTGCAACAAACAGAAGATCAGGTGCAGCTTCACGGATGGAAGCGACAACCTGCTCGTCCTCAGCCGGACCAAAATAACCGTCACGATAACCTACAATTCGAATCGCCGGATATTGCTCTTGTAACCGAACTGCCGTTTCTTGAATCACGTCGGGTGTGGAACCGAGCAGATACACGCCCCACCGATAGTTTTCTCCAACACGCAGCAATTCATGTAAAAGCTCAAATCCAGGCACCCGTTCTGCCACAGGCTCCCCACAATAATTGGCAGCCCATACAACGCCTGTTCCATCGGGAACAATCATTTCAGCAGACTGCATAACCTTCATCATTGCCGGATTCTCCAGCGCGGCCATGACCATGATCGGATTAGCTGTGATGACTTGGTGCGGCTGCTTCGTGAGCACTGCTTGGCGTAGAACCTCCACCGTTTCTTTCATCGTTAATTTGGAAAAAGGAATACCATAGATCGAAACGGTAGGTATTGGTCCGGTCTGATTCATCTTATTTCACCCTTTGCGGCCTAAATATTTAATAATTTGCTGTGCAGGCACTCTGGCCTCCTGCTTCAATTCGGTAATGCTTTCTTCATGTTCCTTCAACCACTGTGAACGCTGATCCAACAGGTGAGCCACCGTTTTCGCCAGTTTATCCGCATCCAGCGCTTCTGTACTGCCCACGGATTCACTATCCAAACGCAGCATGAACTGATCGATCTTCGGATCATACGAGATACCAACGGGTGGGACATACTGTGAAGCTGCATAGATCAGACTGTGCAGACGCATGCCGATAACGACATCACAATTACTGACTTCCTGCAGCATTAGCTGTGGATCAGTGAGATCCTTGGTAATGCTAACTTCGCTGCCCTTGTTACCCAAATCACCGAGCATTTCCATGACAAAACGTGAAGCCTGTTCATCATTAGGCAAGTGAAATGGCATAAAGCGCAAGTGAACGGCCTTTTTGGAGCATAGCTTCTTCAAACCAGCAGCAATGGCTGTGAGCTCTTTACGATCCGATTCCCAGAAACGCACGGAAATGCCGATCACCGGGAGTTTAGTATGAACGCTTGCTCCCTTAGCATTAACCACGATCTTCTCGGTAGAAGTTGTTTGCTCAGTAGATTTTTCAGATGATTCTTCAAAAGGAGTTTCAGCTGAGTTTGAAAGTTCGATATTCGGTTTCACAGAACTTGCATCTTCCGTTTTAGCCTCAGGCAGTGGCAGACCCATCACCGGGTCAGGGACCACATGAATCTGATTCCACTGCAATCCGAGCCCACGCAAATATTCAGCGGATTGTTCATCACGCACAGATACATAATTGCAGGCCTTGAAGACCGAACGAATCATTGGATTAAAAATTTTGCGATTTACAGGTCCAATACCCTGCGCATAGATAAATGTTGGCTTTTTCAACCATTGGGCCAGTTTGATGACACCCAAGTAGTAAGGGATGGATTTCAGTCCGGTTGCATCCTGCAGCAGACTTCCTCCTCCGCTAATTAAACCATCACTTTCCTTGATCGCTTCGCGAACCTCCTTCAACTTCATCCGATGTACTGAACGTACACCGTACATTGAAGTGGTCGACTCCGGGTCACCGGAGAGCACAATCGGCTCAATCGTGACGTTCGATCTGTGGCTCTCCTCTTCCAGCGCGGTCAAGATTGACTTAAGTACCGCTTCGTCTCCGCTGTTGTTGAATCCGTAATATCCCGAGATGACTAACTTTTGAGAAGTGGTGACCATTTTTTCCAACATCCTTCCGCTACTTGCCACACACCCACAGCAACGATACCGAAGATTAAGCCAAGTCCCAATCCCATCACTCCACGAATGAGTGACAATACAGCTGGCGTATGGATATGCGCGAACGTATCCACCATGGACAATTGTCCAATTGCTGCAATAATGAGCACAAAGATGACTTTACGATATTTTAAAGCGGCGAACACGCCAACGATAAACAGCGGGTGTCCCAGCATAAATTCTTTGAATCTTGGCCGCACGCCGAATGTATCTTCCAGTGTTGTACGCAGGAACATCTCGAATGGTGTAACCGAACCCGAGTTGCCTGTACGGCTCAAATAATAGTATCCAACCACAGCAGCAACCAATGCCAATACAACCATTAATACGTTAATCGGTGTACGCAGAATCTCCTTAATTTGTTTAATGGAGAACGTACCCGAACCACGGTAAAACAAAATATAAATCGCAACAAGCCCCATCGGTGCAAAGTGTAACAGGCTCACGCCTCGGAACTGGTTGATCACCAGACTGTACGTAATGCTGTTCAGCAATGCGATGACAAAAGGCACCGCCAGGAACGAAAGAATCGACGTTCTTACATATAAGAATATCGTTTGTGCCAATCGACGACCCGCTGAAGCGTCAGGCTGACGCTGTTGCTGATAGTTCACTGTACGAACCGCGAGCACCATCGCAATGGTTGGCGCGCTAATTGCGACCAGCAAGGCAATTCCTTGCTCCAGCAACGTCGGTTTGAGCAAGAATAAACCGGCACTACCCACCAGAGCCAGAGCAAATACCAGCAATGTAAGCAGTGGTACAAAATAGGAAACCATAATCGTAATCATTGCGATTGCACCAATCAGGGCAACCAGCTTGGCATAACGCTGAATGGAAGAATCTTTAACCGTGAACGCTTCAGCTTGTCCCAGTTCGTAGCCATGTTTCCCCATACGTTCAATCGCATGACCAGGTTCACCCAAACTATTGATTAGATTATCAATTGGATTGGTGATCATGGCTTTGGCTGTATTCCGACTTGGCGAAGCATTCATATAGAGCATACGAATGTTGCGGTCTTTGGTAGCCAAAACAAAACGGTCAGCAATAGTGTCTACATCCAGATTGGCGTCCCCGTCACTTAAGGAGTACAGACGAGTTACATTGTAGTCAATTTTATAGGAGAGAGTCTCAAAACCGGATTGTGGTTTCTTCAAATTCTCAATAGCCGCCAGACCAATATGGTGCTTATTCAGCAACTGAGCGAACATATCGAGACTCTTCATCTCTGCATTATCATTGTACCCTTTCACAGCATCGCCATCAAACAAGATGCGCTTTACCCCATTCTCTTCGAAGAAGGTAAGCAGGCGTTCCATGGATTCCTGATTGTAAGGAACGCTGTCTGAAATCCGCGGCAAAATGTAAAATCCTTTATCACGCAGCATCTTCACGGCAACTGGATCTGGCTGCAAAGGCTGCATGTTCGCATTCTCCGGTGGAGTCTGCAATATTAAGCCGCTACGACCTTCATATTCCCATGGAACCACAGGAATCTCCCGATCGGCGAACGTTTGTTCAATGATAGGAGTATACGTTTGTGCATTTTCCTCGTTGGTGAACAGCACATACGTGTAATTATCGTTAGAAGGAATGACATTTTTAGTCATATTCGCAATATCCTGCCCGTTATACACCATCAGACGGCGGGACTTCTTCAACTCATCCAGTGTACTTTCGAACACCGCCATGGTTGTCACTCCGGCATCTTTCAAACGAGTCAGCTGCTCATTCATGAAGTCTTGCGGATGGGCCTGATAAGCCGAAATATCCAATAGACCCCGATAATTGAAGACAAGCTCCACCTTTTTGGCGGAAGATTCCGTCTGCACCCGATCACTGATGACAGGGATGGAAGCAATCAAACCGATAATGACAACAATCCACAGCCACTTCCGGGAAGCGGTATTCCAATAAAGCCATTTTTGACGCACTACATGTACCTCCTCAAGTGTTGGAACCAAATACACGTTCAGCTCATGATTTTCATTGCAATATAGTGAATAAATACCGGATAAACACAGCTTGTGTTAACCAACGTGCATCTATCCGCAATTCATCCAAAATAGACATAGACATTCACCCTTTTTACCTAAAAGAAAAGCCCCTCCGCCAACCAACCTTACGGTGCGGAGAGGCTTTCTCATGTTCTTGCTCAGTACTGCATTCGTATTTATTGTGCGTCTACACGCGTCATCACTGTAGTTGCCAGACGTTCGATACGGCTTTCCGCGTCTTCCAAGCTCTCTCCACGCACGGCGAAGTACACTTTAATCTTCGGTTCTGTTCCCGAAGGACGCAGGCAGAACCATGATCCGTCTGCCAAAATATATTTCAGAACGTTCTCTTTAGGCAAGCCATCCAAGCCAAGGGAGTAATCCAGCACATCTTGTACAGCGATACCGGCTACTTCTTGTGGCGGATTGGAACGCCAGTCGGTCATTTTCGCCTGAATTTGAGCTACGCCATCCTTGCCTTTCAGCGTACGGGACTCCAACTTCTCCAGAAAATATCCGAATTGGCTGTACAGCTCTTGCAGGACATCATAGAGAGTTTTGCCTTGGTTTTTATAATAAGCAGCTGCTTCAGCAATCAGCATCGCCGCCAGGACAGCATCCTTGTCACGTGCGTAGCTGCCTGCCAGGTAGCCATAGCTTTCTTCATAACCGAACAAGAACGTATGACTGCCGGTTGCTTCGAACTGGTTCATTTTTTCACCGATATATTTGAAGCCTGTCAGGGTGTTCATCACTTCTGCACCGTAATGCTCGGCAATGACCGCTCCCATCTCGCTGGTTACAATCGTTTTGACAACCGCGCTGTTTTTAGGTAGTTTACCCGTCTCTTGCAAGCGGCTTAACACATAATGCACCATGATGGCTCCGGATTGGTTACCTGAGAGTACGAAATACTTGCCATCATTATTTTTAACTACCGCACCCATGCGGTCTGCATCCGGATCTGTACCGATCAGAATGTCCGCACCCACGGATTCACCCAGCTTCATTGCGAGTGTGAACGCTTCGCGTTCTTCCGGGTTAGGGGATTTCACAGTTGAAAATTCAGCGTCTGGTTGTTCTTGTTCTGCTACAATGTGAACCTGCTCGAAACCGATTTGTTCCAACACACGTCTTACAGGCACATTTCCTGTTCCGTGCAGAGGAGTGAAGACGATTTTGAAATCACGGCCGACGCCGGATTGAATCAGATCACGACTGAGACTCAGGCTGGCAACTGTATCAACAAATGCCTGATCTTCCTCTTCTCCAAGCCATACGAGCAATCCTTGGGCTTCGGCTTCTTCTTGCGTCAGCTTTTTCACATCCGCGAGGGAAGGAACTTCCTGAATGTATTGGATGACTTTCTCCGCTTCGTGCGGTACCAGTTGGCCACCCTCATGGTTGTACACTTTGTAGCCATTGTATTCAGGAGGATTATGACTTGCCGTCACCACAATACCGCCGGTTGCTTGCAGATGACGTACACTGAAGGAAAGCTGAGGCGTAGGACGCAGGGAAGTAAACAGCTTAGCTACAATGCCATTCCCAGCCAGAACCAGGGCCGCATCCAGTGTGAACTCAGGTGAGAAATGACGGGAGTCATGTGCGATCACTACAGAAGGCTTACCTTCTTTGTCGCCATGTTGCTCCAGCAAATAACGCGCAAACCCTTGCGTTGCACGACCCACGGTATAACGATTCATCCGGTTGCTTCCCGCTCCAATTACACCACGCAATCCACCTGTACCAAACTCCAGATTTCTGTAGAAACGATCTTCCAGCTCTTTCGGCTGATCCTGCAAATCACGAAGCTCCTGTTTCGTCGCTTCATCAATCGAAGCATCCTCCAACCACTGCTGCAATGTTTGTGCTGCTGTTCCGCTTAACTGTTCCATTCCTGCAAACCCCTTCCTTCTATATAAAATTCAATTGAGTTCTGAACTATACAATCATTAGCTTGGGTCAGACAGTGCGAACATGATCTCGCCTTCAGCTACCACTTTGTCGCCCACTCTGGCTGTAGCTTTGCCTTTACCAATGGAACCTTTAAGACGCGTAATTTCCACTTCCAGCATCAACGTATCTCCAGGCACAACTTGTCCACGGAAACGGAAATTATCCAGTCCCGCCAAAAAGCCGATTTTGCCTTTGTTGCCTTCCAGATTAAGAATGGCTACTGCACCAACTTGTGCCAGTGCTTCTGTAATCAACACACCCGGCATAACCGGATACTCTGGAAAATGACCAATGAAGAAAGGTTCGTTAATGGTTACATTTTTTAATCCAACGGCACGTTTGCCATCCTCTAACTCTACAATCTTGTCCACCAGCAAAAATGGGGGACGGTGCGGAATAATTTCTTGAATCTGTTTGATGTCGAGCACAGTGTAATCTCCTCTCAGGGTCATTTATATGAGAATTCTCCATCATGGACTGACGTCAAGCGCAATAGCGGTCGTTACGGTTACGGATCGTTCTTTCGATCGCTGTTGTCCCCGAATTTTCTGATACATTTTAGAGTGGTCTAAAATTCGGTGACAAAGGCGAGCGCTTCGCTTCTTCTGAACGATTCCGTCCCCTCCACTTACTTTAGTGCGGAAGCCGTCAACCCCAACATGATCAAGTCGATGCTCATATAAATGTGGTTTTCATTTAATTGTGTATGAAAAGCATATTTTCAGTTAACACTAGTTATATCCTTCATGACTGCAGTAGTGAAGGTTGAGATAAGGGGTCTCTCTTCGCGATGACGAAAGTCTTTCGCAGGGGAGGCCTCTTTTGCTGTGAAACGTCATCCATCATTATACTGTTTTCAACGCCAAAAAGAAAACTCCTGCCTGCGCAGGAGTTTCGCATATATCGTTCATCTACGGAGCGAACACCAAATCATATACATGTTCCCATGTACTCCACTGCAATACGGAACCGATATCCTGTTTGCCCAGTACCACGTAGCCAGCCACCAATCCGCCAGCGAGGGCAAGAACAAGCAGGACCGGAACCAGAAACCATCTTGCGATGCGCCATCCACTCTTCTTCTTGACTTTCGTCTTATCCGGCTTGCTGTTCTGCTGCTGTGTATCTGTCATCACATTCACCTTTTATGCTCTCATATTGTTGGCGAGACCCGCCATGGAATCACTGGATGTTAACGCACGTGCCGCCAGTTGGTAAGTT
The DNA here is from genome assembly GCF_030487755.1 of Paenibacillus sp. 11B. Lineage (NCBI taxonomy): Bacteria > Bacillati > Bacillota > Bacilli > Caryophanales > Paenibacillaceae > Paenibacillus > Paenibacillus sp. 11B. Next base: position 471,205 of record NZ_JAUKNS010000004.1, read on the forward strand.
CGCTGTCCTTGCATCAGCAAAGCCATCTCCTGGGTCAAGTCCACGTTGGATTGTTCAATGTAGCCTGCACGAATCATAGCTGTCGCTTCACGTGTAGCAGCATTGGCTCCAAATACATCATTTTCGGTTAGACCAGCATCCAGACCAAACAAGTTATCTGCATACTGCACAAGCCCTTCCGGGCGCTCGATATCAACGAGTTGCAGTTGGGCACCAATCGTTGCATTGGCTTCATTGCCACGACGGATCAACAGATTGCCTTTTTCATCAAAAGCAACCTTGCTGTTATTCGGTGCCGTAATGCGATTACCTTGACGATCCAATGCAAAATGGCCTTCCCCATTGACCAATACCATCATGTCTGGTGCATTGGGATTCGTTTTGGGTCTTGTATCAGGGACAAAATGGAATGCGCCTTGACGCGTCCACATTTTCTCACCATTTGCTTCAACGGCAAACATCGCATTGCCTTCAATCGCCAGATCGGTAGGGTTGCCTGTCTCATTGAGCGTACCTTGAGTCATATCCTTTGTCACATCCGCTAAACGTACGCCAAACCCGAGATTATATCCCATTGGGGTTGAGCGTCCATCCAGCTTATACTTATCCGGCTGCTGCTGCACTCGGGTCAGTACATCCTCGAAGGCTGCTTGCTTACTCTTATAGCCTGCCGTATTCACGTTGGCAATATTATCGGAAATGACATCCAGACGCTGCTGTATTCCGGTCATGGAGACCATTGCACTAATCATGGAATTATTCATTCGGTGGTTACCCTCCCCTGGTTCTACCCTCCCAAACACTCCCTGGTAGGGAGGGCCCCAGATGGCGCTGCCCTCTGGACTCCCGAAACAGGCGGAGTAGGTAAGTAAGGTACGATCTTGCTAAGTGACGGTGGTATGTGTGCGCCGCGACTGCCCAGCTATGATTCTCGCCATGGTTTCACATGGCTGAATCACAGCTGGGCACGCTCTTTATGCTGCGGGTAGCTCCGCGTGGTCTCTCCTTGCTTTGCTTCGCAAAGGACTGTCGAGACCGTCGCTGCGCTAAGGGTACTGCTGCGCAATCTCGCATAGGCTCGGCTGCGTTTAGGCTTTACGCTCCGCGTGGTCTCTCCTTGCTTTGCTTCGCAAAGGACTGTCGAGACCGTCGCTACGCTAAGGGTACTGCTGCGCAATCCTCGCATAGGCTCGGCTGCGTTCAGGCTTTGCGCTCCGCGGGTCTCTCCCTGCTTTGCTTCGCAAAGGACTGTCGAGACCGTCGCTGCGCTTGGATTACCGCTTCGCGTGAGCCTCTCTGCTTTGCTGCGCAAAGGGCGTTTGGCTTTTCGCTACGCGGTTATATTGGTATGTCGGCGTTATACACGCCCAACTTCATTAACCGCTTTATCCAGACTACGGTCGTAGAATTGTACGACCTTCTGGTTCGCTTCATATGCACGGAATGCGGCGTTCATATCCACAGTTGCCTGTGATGCATCCACATTGGAGCCTTCCAGGTAGCCCTGACGGATCTGCACATTATCACCGGCAGCCAACATCCGTGCAGTTGCTCCATTCTGATCATTCAGGCTGAAATTACCATCACCTTGACGTACCAGTTGGTTGGGTTGATCGATGACGCTGATTCCCAATGTAACTCCTGTCGGTACACCCGTCTCTGCATTGACAAGACGACCTTGCTCATCCACTTTAAATTGGTCTACTGCACCTGTCAACACAACGGGTTGTCCATTATTATCCAATATCTGTGATCCCGTTGAGCTCAACAGCTGTCCTGTTCCTGTAACCTCGAAGTGACCATCACGCGTATATCTTGTGTTACCTTCTGCATCCTGCACTGTAAAATACGCTTGAGGCTGGTAGGTTACTGTACCATCAGCCCGTACAAATTTGCCTGAACCGTCAAACGAGATAGGTTGTCCTGTCTGTGGATCATTCACGGCCAGATTGGACGAAATGGAAAAATCACTCTTTTGCCCAGTTTCCATAATGGCTCCCTGCAAATTCATGGACAAACTTTCTTCCGCGAACACACCCGTGTTCAGCTTGCCCAGCCGCTTCGTCGGAAGATTGGCATCTCCGCCTACCAACGTAATGAGCATTTCCGGAAAAGAACGGCTTACGCTGTTCACTTGTTTATATCCCGTTGTGTTCATATTTACGATATTCTGCGTTGCGGTGTCATGGCGGCGTTGCTGCGTAATCATTCCCGCCGTAGCGGTGTACAGACCTCTTAACATGTATTAACCCCTCTCCTCAAGCGCTTGTCCTGCATAACAGGATAACTGCTTGTCCGTTCTTCTCCCGAGCCTGGGCGAACCTTTGCTTTTTATATCGGCAGATTAGAACTTTTTCTTAACCACCTGATCCAAATTATTCAACATAATGCCTGTACCTTTGACGACACAATGCATCGGATCCTCTGCAACCCATACCGGTACATGCAATTCATTGGACAACAGTTCATCCAATCCGTTCAGCAAAGCACCCCCGCCTGTCAACACGACACCTCGATCAATAATATCTGCTGACAATTCTGGTGGCGTCCGCTCCAATACCGACTTGGCTGCAACGATGATGGATTGCACGGAATCCCATAGCGCTTCCTGCACTTCATTTCCCGACACCGTTACGGTAACAGGCAACCCGGATACCATATCCCGTCCGCGAATGTCCATCTCCGTCTGACGTCCGCCCGGATGTACCGAACCAATCGCAATTTTGAGGTCTTCGGCTGTACGTTCACCGATCATGAGCTTGTATTTGGCTTTGATAAACTTGGTAATCGCTTCGTCGAACTTGTCCCCTGCGACTTTAATAGAAGAGGCGGTGACTACGTCGCCCATAGACAGGACTGCAACGTCAGTCGTTCCGCCGCCGATATCCACGACCATATTGCCGCTCGGCTGAAAAATATCCATTCCCGCACCGATCGCTGCCGCTTTCGGCTCTTCTTCCAGAAATACTTCTTTGGCACCGCTGCGCTCAGCAGCCTCACGGATAGCCTTCTGCTCCACGGAAGTAATGTTGGTTGGTGCACAGATCAAAATACGCGGGCGGCTGTGCCAGCTTCTTGCTCCCACACGATTAATGAAATGTCTAAGCATTGCTTCCGTAATTTCGAAGTCCGCAATAACACCGTCACGCAGCGGTCTAATGGCAACAATGTTACCTGGAGTACGCCCCACCATACGACGCGCTTCTTCCCCAACAGCAAGGACCCGCTTCGTATCGCTTTCAATGGTCACGACGGAAGGTTCATCGAGGACAACCCCACTTCCTTTCACGTGAATAAGCACGTTCGCCGTGCCAAGATCAATACCGATATCCTTGCTAAACATAAAAGAGCCCCCAAAGTGATATTATTTGGTCAGCGTATCCTGTGAAAAAGAGTCCCTTATCACGTCACCGCTCGTTCGACAAAGTGCAACATATATATGTAAAAATCGGGCTGATAAGATGTCATAATTCGATCCTGTACCAGCTTTTAACATATCATACTTCAGGGGAGGGATTCAATGCATGTGTGAGCTTTTTAGCCTACGTCTTTCCGCAGGTCCTTACGATTTAGCCGAAGCCAGCACCTCGCGTTTTTTACCGCTTGTTTTTTTGTATTTAATTTTGGTCGCTTCACCGCCCCGCAAATGACGGATGGACTTGTGATACTCCAGAATGTGTTTCACCTGGTCAGCAAGATCAGGGTTAATTTCCGGCAGACGCTCCGTCAGATCCTTATGCACAGTACTCTTTGACACGCCGAATTCCTTGGCAATGGTACGGACCGTATTCCTCGTCTCAACAATGCAGCGACCAATTTTTATGGTCCGTTCCTTGATGTAATCGTGCACGCTCCCGCCTCCCTACTGTGTGGATAGTTTGGTACATTATATGAGGAGCATGCCTATATATTCGCGGTTTAAAGGTGTGACAAGCTTCGAAGGTCCCATTATTTTCTGAAAAGCACAAAAAGAGCAGAGGAGAATTCCCTCTGCCCGTCATGTTGCTGCGATAAAAATCATTTATTTTTCCGGAAGATATCCTTGCGGGTTAACCGGTTGTCCGTCTTCGTAAACTTCAAAGTGAAGGTGGTTGCCCAGCGTTTTTTCCAGTTCATTGACGCCAGCCGATGCAATTGCATCTCCTTGCTTCACTTCATCATCCTGTTTTACTTTGACGTCAGCCAAGCTTTGGTACACGGTTTTGAGGTTATCACTATGTGTGATTTCCACAACTTGACCTGTCAGCGGGTTTTGTTCAACCCGGGTCACTTTTCCGCCGAGTGCTGCTTTGACTTCAAACGTTTTGTTATCCCCGCGTGCCAGATCTACACCCGTGTTCGGAATAAATGTGTCATTGTACTGCACCATCGCTGCTTCATGTTCCTCCGTAGACGCTTCGTTGTCATAGAAAGGTTTAACTACCGAAACTTCTGAAGGAACCGCTACCGGCCATACAAAATTCTCCGACTTTGCAACAACTTCCACACTTTCCTGCTCTCCGTTTACCGCTGTTCCTTCTGTGCCCGATGCGCCTGTTTCTACTACCCCACTCGTAGGATCCGAGTTCAGCGTTTTTTCGCCTGTGCCCTGATAGACCCACACTAAGGTTAGTATAATGCCTGCTGCTGCGATGTAGGCTGCCGGGAAGACCCAACGTTTGGACATTGCTCTTCTCCATGAAGAGGGCTGGCTAGCCGGTACTCCTTGAGTTGTTTTAGGAGTTTCTTCTTGGACTGTTTTTTTGTTTTGTTCATTCATCTTGATCACCTCAGTAACAAGTGTTACCGGGTGCAACTCTTTTATACACGCGCGACTCTAATTATTTTCACGAAACTTTCAAAGAGTGCTATATAAGGCGAGATTGGGGTGTTACACTGGACCACTCCGCGTTCAGAACAACCTTTCGACCGCTGTTACTCCCAGATTTCTTCTATCACCTTCTTCAAAGGTGAAATCCGGGAGTAAAGGCGGACGCTTCGCTCCTACAGGTTTTTTCTGAACTCTCCGTTCCGGTGTAACTATGATCAGCCTGATATAGCCAAGTCTTGAAGGCTCCGGAAAGGGGGGCGGTAGAGAAACCTGGATTGGCTGTAATGGCCGATCCTTCTATGAAATGAGTTGATGAAAGCAATTTAACGTGATTATAGGTGGATGAGATTAGCTCTATTTCGCGATATAAGATGTCTGAGAATCGTTAGAGTGTTCCGGTAGAGTAGCAAGAAGCGAAAGAGCAGGGCGGCAGAGGCCGCTCTAATGGTTATTTCTACCGCACAACAATTCGAGAGCAATCTACTACCGGAAACTTCCTAACAACACTGTGCATTTTATTGAAAAAAGAACACTATTCCCAGCAGATTTTACTAAAAGCATCTAACGAACCTGATCAGCGCTATTGCGGCATTTCACGTCCGTTGGGTCATATAACGAATCTCAGAAACGCTATTCTCTGGATTACTGGGATATTTCGATGTAATTGCAGCTTTTCTGCGGAATTAGCTTCTCTGAGATTCGTTAGAATTTCTATTGTTCAACATAAGGCCTAATAAGATGTTTGAGATTCGTTAGCCCTCCAACCGGGAAGAAGGAGAGCCTACATAGATCACTGTTAAACAACTGCTTATCTCCTTATATTCATTCGTTTCAGTTTCCTACTTCGATGCCAGCATCTTGGATGCCTGTCCGAAGGAGATACCGGTGTAGTAGTGTTTGAGAATCTGGGTCGCGGTGTGACCCTCCTGTGCCATGCCGTTGGCTCCCCACTGGCTCATACCCACCCCGTGACCGTATCCATAGGTTGTAAGCTGAACCTCATCCCCGTCCGTCTTCCAACTGAACTGGCTGGATCTCAGCCCAAGCAGCTTTCGAACCTCTGGCCCGCTAAACGTTTTTCCTGCAATCTGTATCTCCTTAATCCGATGGCCCTTTGTAGTAGATAAAACTTCCATCCATGAGCCACTCTGCTGAGCTGTAACCGGGATGGAGCTCGCCCCGAGATTCAACTTCTGGAGAATCTCACTGCGCTTCATTGTAATCGTTTCTTCAAAGCCTGGAGCCAGGTTTTTATCCCACGGACTACTTACACTTTGCAGGTAAGGTACAGGGTTGCCCCATACATCCTCTGCATTTTCCGTATATCCATTACTTGTGGAGAAAAAGGAGGCGGTAATCGCCTTGCCCTGATATGTCATGACGGCATCCTGGCTTTCACGAACAGCCTGCTGCAGCTTCTCCCATTCCTTCGCTTTCCCCAGGCGCGTCCAGTCCGCTTTTACTTGTTCAGGTGGTATAAACACCTGATGACTCACCGTATCCGTCACATCGGCTCCTCCTGAAGGTACACCGCTTGTATCGTTTGCCGCCAGCCTTCTTACGATAAATGTCCTGGCTGCAATGGCCTGCGCCTTTAGAGCTTCCAATCTGAACTCAGCTGGCATCTCGGCAGCGACCACTCCCGTAACATAATCTTCAAGTGGCAGGTTCATCGTCGTACCGGTTGCAGACAGGTACACCCTCACCTTAGGTTCTGGGTAGGTTACTGGCACCGCTGGCGAAGGTGCTGGAGTCGTTATACTGCCTGTACCAGGTGGGACAGGGATCGGTTTAACAGGATCATTCGCCCGCGGCCAGACCAGAATGGCGGGGATCAGCAACGCGAGAGCCAGTACTGCAGAAACAGCCGCTGCCGGCTGCCAGCGAGTGTTGTTCTTGCCCCATCTGCGGCCTCGGCCAAACGTACGCATTCGTCGGCGCTTCACACGACGAAACTGGTCCAATTCAATGACGGGCATGTGTACCCGCATTGCAGCTTGCCCGGCTGACTCCTGTTTCGGGCCAGGCCGTCTAGGAGATGTTCGTATCGTTTCTTCTGGGACAGTTCTGATGTTCGTTGAAGCAAGCTTGTCTTTTTCCACACCGAAACCAGCATTCCCTTCAGGTTCCTTCACTTGTGGACGAGGCACAAGAGGTACCTTAACCTGCACACGGGCTTCTTTCATTTTAATATAACCCTCCGTTGTCCATGGCCGGTCAAAGTGCCGGTCCTTTTGTTCAAATCCATAGTTTAGGGTATGAGCCTGCCCGATCTGATAGAACCTGATTTAAGAGAAACGAAGGCATTCCATATGTGGTTACTTCTAACTTACTCCTGTTATGTATTATTCAAAAACGTTGATCTGTCGCGGTATTCCGTTACATAGGGCACGCCCCCTCCCACTAAAAGCATGCTCTTTCATTCTGTTCAGAATTGGTACAGAATATGATGTTATGCTATATAAGTTAGGACCAGCTATTAATAGAATCAGGTACTGATTCAGTGGATCGTAGAACATAAAAAAAAGCCAAGCCATATGGCTTAGCTTTCGAATTTAAATTAGTTGACGGGAGATGCTCTCGTAACCACAATTCACACTGATTGATGTGTGATTGATCCTACGCAGAGCAACGACCATCGTCCCAGTGGACGTTAAGCCCAGGTCGGTTGTACTTTGAACATCGGTACTTCTTCCCCGACTTTTTCGTTCGATGCTTTAACTGCATCCAGCTTAGGCTCTTCCACCGAAATACGATAAATGTCGGCTCCGAGTCCGTTAAGCTTCTCAGCGAGATGGACGTAGCCACGGTCGATGTGATGAACACCGCCTACTTCTGTTGTACCTTCGGCAACAAGACCCGCAATAATGAGTGCGGCACCCGCACGCAAATCGGTAGCTGTCACTTTGGCACCCTTCAGCTTGGCATTACCCGTGATGATGGACGAACGTCCTTCAACTTTGATCTCCGCATTCATCAACTGGAATTCATCCACATGCATGAAGCGATTTTCAAAAACAGTCTCTGTCACAACACTGGTTCCCTCAGAAGCAAGCAAGAGTGCCATCATCTGGGATTGCATATCGGTAGGGAAGCCTGGGTATGGTAATGTTTTCACATCCACAGCCTTGAGCGGACGATCCGCAATAACGCGAACGCCATTCTCGTCAGGATGAATTGTTACACCCATCTCTTCCATCTTCGCAATAACAGAACCCAAATGGTCTGAAATCGCACCTTCGATATACACATCGCCACCGGAGATTGCAGCAGCAGCCATGTAGGTACCTGCTTCAACCCGATCCGGAATTACCGTGTGCTTCACACCAGACAGTTTCTCCACACCTTCGATGCGGATGACTCCTGTTCCGGCTCCCCGCACTTTGGCACCCATTCCATTCAGGAAATTGGCAAGATCCACAATCTCTGGCTCTTTTGCCGCGTTCTCCAGAACAGTTACACCTTCAGCCAATGTTGCAGCCATCATAATATTTTGAGTGGCACCAACGGAAGCCACATCCAGATAAATTTTCGCGCCACGCAACCGTCCTTGGCTGCGAGCTTCTATATAGCCTTGGCCCAAGCTGATCTCAGCGCCCATGGCTTCAAAACCTTTCAAATGCTGATCAATTGGCCGTGTACCGATGGCACATCCACCAGGAAGTGAAATTCTTGTATGACCCATACGCGTCAACAATGGCCCCATGACCAGAAAAGACGCCCGCATTTTACTTACCCATTCATACGGTGCCTCACAGGAAGTAAGTTTCTCCGCATTTACGGTAATCACTTCGTCCCGGTATGTAACACCCGCTCCCAGCGATTCCAACACCTTGTTAATCGTCATCACATCGTCTAGAGGAGGAGCGTCAATAATAACGCTTTGTCCTTCTTCCCCTAAGAGAGAGGCAGCGATGATCGGAAGAACAGAATTTTTAGCGCCGCTAACTTTGACACTTCCGGTCAACCTTTTGCCACCGCGGACGATAAATTTGCTCATCATGGTTCCCTCCGCGCTTTTATTCCCTTTTCTTCATTCCGGAATACGTGAGCCCTTCTGTAATAGAAAAGACTGTTGCTGTGTGTGGAATTTCGACATAACCTGGCAAATAATGCCCTTGATGTCTATTCAGAAAAGAATTGGTTTATGATCCATATCGATGATACCACGTGCATTGCATGATGCCTTCCGACTTGTAAATATACTGCCTACAGGCCAGCAAGCATCTGAACAGACAGATTGGGATGATTATTAGCCGGATTCAACCGGATATCCCGTTTATAACCACAAAATAAGTGAACAATTGTGAATTCCCTAACTTCCATCATAACATTGTTGAATTGTACGATACAAGCATTTTTACATAAAACATCTCAAATTCATCCAATTACACGTCACACTTTTCACTTAATTTCTTTTGCCGACAACTCATACTCTAATTGTTAACACAATTAATCGATGTTATTCGACATTGAACTGCTTGAAGAACCTAACAGATGATTAACCAACCATCTCGACATTAAAACAAATTGCGCAACATTTGTGTCCATGACAAATAGTCAATGACAAAACCTGAAACAGCGTGCCCCAGTATAATGGCCAACAATAAGTGTAACAGTCTTCCCTGTGCTCCTCGTGGCTGCCTGATAATTAAATCCAGCTTGAGATTCTGCAAAGCCCACCACGCCAACGCTATACATAAAAGAGAGACGATAATTGAGACTAAGCCATTCGTACTTAATGTCTGGTTCAACTGATTCGTCAGGTCAGTATCCATATATTCATTACCTCCACATTTGTTGCAGCGATCAGCATAATTATGCCTGACATTCATAACTTGTTAGAACAATGGAATGACTTGAACACAACATACTGAGTTTACTGTCGGACTTACTCCTGTTATTCAGGAAATCTGGATGCCCAATCACGGAGCAGCAACTACTTGGCTGTGAATGACTATGGAATTCATCAACGCAGCTTCCTGCATCTGCTGACTCTATGGAATATAGGCTCTTTCATCATACATTGTCAATTACATTGATTTCCACTTAGATCATATTTTAAATTCAAAATGCCGGGATTTTGTGACTAAAACGACATAAAAGAGCGCTATTTCGATATCGATCCTGTCATTTCCTCGGAAATAATTTGGAATTTCGTCGTTAAAAATGGTTCCAACAGTGATCATTATCGCCACGACTTTAGTCCTACATTCTATTCAACTGCCCATAAACGGTGAATACAATTAACTTTATTTACCGTTAAATTTCGTGCTTCAGCTGAAGATTGCATCCGTATATTTTACTGTAACTGGAAAAGATAACGCTCTGAAAACTCAAAAAAGCCCGGCAGACTAAGCCGCCAGGCTCCAATGAACAGTCTATTTGCCGTATACGTTGATCCGGTTAACCGCTTTTTGCAGAGCAATCTCTGCCCGGCGGTGATCAAAATGGTCCTGATTGCTTTGGCTACCAAGACGGCGTTCTGCCCGCTCTTTCGCCGCACGCGCACGGTCCACATCGATATGTTCCGGGAATTCGGCACTTTCTGCGAGGACAACAACCTTATCCTTACGGACTTCGATAAACCCGCCGCCAATAGCGACGCGTTTATTCTCTTTACCGTTTTTGATATAGATTGGTGCAATTTGCAAAGGTGTAACCATAGGGATATGACCTGGCAGAATGCCCAGCTCCCCTTCAATGCCACGAGCTGTGATACTATCCACTTGTTCTGAATATACCAGACGCTCAGGCGTTACAATTTCCAACAAAAAGGTGCTCAATTCCATCCCTCCTGAAACTATCCGATAGCTCGCTTCATAAGGACAATCCTGGATTCAGATTATACCAGTGTTTTAGCTTTCTCCACTGCCTCTTCAATCGTACCCACGAAGAGGAAAGCTGCTTCCGGAAGATCGTCGTGCTTGCCTTCGAGAATTTCTTTAAAGCTGCGCACCGTTTCTTTAACCGGAACGTATTTACCCGGAATACCGTTAAATGCTTCAGCAACGTGGAATGGCTGGGACAAGAAACGTTGAATCTTACGAGCACGGTAAACGAGCGCTCTGTCTTCCTCACTCAGCTCGTCCATACCCAGAATCGCAATAATGTCTTGCAATTCATTGTAACGAGCCAAGATGCGTTTAACGCCTTGAGCTACGTTGTAATGTTCTTCGCCTACAACTTCAGGGGACAAGATCCGGGAGCTGGATGCCAGCGGATCTACCGCAGGGTAGATACCCATCTCGGAAATTTTACGTTCCAGGTTCGTCGTTGCATCCAAGTGGGCAAACGTCGTTGCTGGAGCCGGGTCAGTATAGTCATCCGCAGGCACGTAGATGGCCTGGATGGACGTTACAGAACCTTTTTTAGTCGAAGTGATCCGTTCTTGCAGTTGACCCATTTCCGTTGCCAGCGTTGGTTGGTAACCTACCGCGGAAGGCATACGTCCGAGCAAGGCAGATACTTCTGAACCTGCTTGGGTGAAACGGAAGATGTTATCGATAAAGAGCAACACGTCACGGCCTTCTTCATCACGGAAGTATTCCGCCATGGTCAGACCTGTGAGGGCTACACGAAGACGTGCGCCTGGAGGCTCGTTCATTTGTCCGAAGACCATTGCTGTTTTGTTGATAACGCCGGAATCACTCATCTCGTGATACAAGTCATTACCTTCACGTGTACGCTCACCAACACCTGCGAATACGGAGATACCACCGTGCTCTTGTGCGATGTTGTTGATCAATTCCTGAATCGTTACGGTTTTACCTACACCGGCACCACCGAAGAGACCGATTTTACCACCTTTGGCGTAAGGAGCCAGCAAGTCGATAACTTTGATTCCTGTCTCCAGCATTTCAGCCTGGGTAGTCAGTTCATCAAATGCAGGAGCCGAGCGGTGAATCGGATTTTTATGTGCAGCAGCTACAGTGCCGCCAGTATCAATAGCTTCGCCGAGTACGTTAAATACACGACCCAGTGTCGCTTCCCCGACTGGTACAGAGATTGGAGCTCCTGTATCTACGGCTTCCATACCACGAACGAGTCCATCCGTGGAGGACATCGCGATACAACGTACCCGGTTGTCACCCAGATGCTTTGAAGCTTCGAGTGTAAGATTCACACTTACGCCGCTTTCGCTTACTGTAGTGATCGTAATGGCATTGAGGATTTCCGGCAGACCGCCGCGATCAAACTCGACGTCAACAACCGGACCCATGATGCTCACAACGCGTCCTTTGTTCATCTTAACGTTCCCCTCCTACAAGCCTGCTAGTTTTGCAGAAATAATGTTCCGTTCTCTCATATCTCTGCACTGCAAGCCTTCATTAATAAAAAACGGTTAGCCTTGTGCTGCGTTGGCACCTGCCACTATTTCCGTAATCTCCTGCGTAATCGCCGCTTGACGGGCACGGTTATACGTCAATGACAAGTCGTTAATGAGTTTGGATGCATTTTTGGTTGCATTACCCATCGCCGTCATTTTCGCTCCCAGCTCACTCGCCTTACCGTTCAGAAGTGCACCATAGATCAGCGTTTCCGCATAACGAGGTAGCAAAACTTCCAGTACAGCTTCCGCTGAAGGCTCATATTCGTAGCTTGCCGTTGGTCCTTCCGCAGCAGTTACCTCAGGTGTCTCCATCGGAAGAAGGCGCTCTACCGTAGGAATCTGGGTCAACGCATTCACAAAGCGGTTATAACAAATGTACAACTCATCAAATTTAGCCAGCTCAAACCCTTGAACAGCCTCGTGTGCAATGGATTTGATATCTGCAAATGCTGGTGAATCGGATAGATCCGTTGTAACGGATGCCATCGCAATTTCGCGCCGTCTGAAATAATCGCGTCCTTTACGCCCAATGACGAATAATTCGTAATCATCCTGAGAATTGTGGCGCTCTTTGAGCGTCAGATTGACCTGACGCAAAACGTTGGCATTGTATCCGCCCGCAAGTCCGCGGTCCGATGTAATGATCAGATACGCTGTCTTTTTAACCGGACGGCTCTCCAGCATCGGATGCTGAATACCTTGCGTGCTTGAAGCAATACTAGCCACAACTTCTTTCAGTTTCTCCGAATAAGGACGGGCTGCCTCAGCTTTCTCCTGCGCTTTACGCAGTTTAGCGGCAGCTACCATCTCCATTGCTTTGGTGATCTGCTTGGTGCTTTGTACGCTTTTAATTTGCCGCTTTATTTCGCGCATGCCTTTTGCCATGATTTCACCACCTTAAAGTTTTGACGAAGTCAAAACTACATCGTAAGCATAATCTTACTTTGACAACGTCAAAGTTACTTCGTAAACCTATCAAAACTTGGACAGCGTCAAAGTTTTGCATGCAGACATGCGGAATCGGTTAGACAACTCCGCAGCTGCATATCATCTATTTAGACGGAGACAGCAAAGCTCTTTCTGAACTTCTCGATAGCACCCTTCAGCGCATTCTCATTGTCTGCAGTCAATTCTTTGGTATCACGGATGGATTGAAGAATCTCAGGATGGCTGCTCTCCATGAACGCGAGGAATTCGTGCTCAAAACGAGTCACATCACCTGTAGGAATTTCATCCAGGAATCCTTTAACCGCTGTGTACAAGCTGACTACCTGTTGTTCTACAGGCAGAGGCTGGTTCACACCCTGCTTCAGAATTTCCATCATACGAGCACCACGATTCAGGCGGGCCTGAGTCGCTTTGTCCAGATCGGACCCGAACTGGGAGAACGCTTGAAGCTCACGATATTGAGCGAGGTCGAGACGCAGGGAACCTGCAACCTTTTTCATCGCTTTGATCTGAGCAGAACCACCAACCCGGGATACGGAAATACCTACGTTGATCGCAGGACGTTGTCCAGCATTGAACAGGTCAGCTTCAAGGAAGATTTGTCCGTCCGTGATGGAGATTACGTTCGTCGGGATGTATGCAGATACGTCGGAAGCTTGTGTTTCAATAAACGGCAGTGCGGTTAAAGAACCACCACCAAGTTCATCATTCAGCTTCGCAGCACGCTCCAGCAAACGGGAGTGCAGATAGAAAACGTCACCTGGATATGCTTCACGGCCCGGAGGACGACGAAGCAGCAAGGAAAGCTCACGGTATGCGGAAGCTTGTTTGGTCAAGTCATCATAAATGACCAGAACGTGCTCACCTTTGTACATAAAGTACTCACCCATCGAACAACCGGAATACGGTGCGATGTACAAGAGCGGTGATGGGTCGGATGCTGCCGCAGTTACAACAATTGTGTACTCCATAGCGCCTTTACGACGAAGAGTTTCCACAACTTGTGCAACTGTAGATTGTTTTTGACCGATAGCAACATAGATACATTTCATGCCGCTGCCTTTTTGGTTCAGGATGGCATCTATTGCGATCGATGTTTTACCTGTTTGACGGTCACCGATGATCAACTCACGTTGTCCACGACCGATTGGAACCATGGCATCAATCGCTTTGATTCCTGTTTGCATCGGCTCATGAACCGATTTACGATCCATTACGCCTGGTGCTTTACCTTCAACCGGACGGAATTCCGTTGTTGCGATTGGCCCTTTGCCATCCACAGGAATACCGAGTGGATTAACAACGCGTCCAATCAAAGCTTCGCCAACTGGCACTTGCATGATTTGACCGGTACGTTTTACTTGGTCGCCTTCACGAATATCATAGTAAGGTCCCAGGATAACGACACCGACATTGCTCTCTTCCACGTTCATGGCGAGTCCCATAACACCGCTTGGGAATTCAACCAACTCATTGGACATAACGTTCTCAAGTCCGTATACACGAGCGATACCATCACCGACTTCAATAACCGTCCCGACTTCGACTACATCGATATCGGTCTTGTATTGTTCGATTTGGCTCTTAATTAATGTACTGATTTCTTCTGGTTTGATACTCAAGTGTCCTCACCCCAATCTACTGTACTCGTCTGTTAAAAGACTGCTCAAGACGTTCGAGCTTGCCAGCCAAGCTGCCGTCATAGATCGTATCGCCAATGGCGACCTTCAATCCGCCCAGCAGAGTCGGATCAACAATATTCTCGATACGAATCTTTTTATTCACACGGCCACCGAATTCACGGGCTACCGCTTCTTTTTCTTCATCATTCAATGCATAAGTCGAGTAGACGCGCGCATCAGCTATGCCGAGCGACTCGCCTTGGATCTTCAGATAATCATTCAGCAAAGCTTCCAGCAATTCAACGCGTCCGCGCTCAATCAACAGCAGCACGGTGCGAAGGACAGGTTCGGATACCTTGCCATCAAGGCTTGAATGAAGCACATTCTGCTTGGCTTCATCAGAGATGTTCGGAGATACGATAAATTTTTCAATATCAGCATCCCCGGTCAATGCACTAACAACCGCACGCAGTTCCTGTTCAACTTGAAGTACCTGCTGTTGCTGAAGAGCAACTTCGAACAATGCTTTCGCATAACGCTTGGCAACTATCGTATCGCGGCTCATTGTCGGCCTCCTACCTCATTGAGGTATTGGTTCACAAGTTCCTCTTGTGCAGGACCGTTCTCAACTTCTTTTTTGATCAATTTGGAAGCGATTTGAACGGAAGCTGTACCCAGTTCGCTGCGAAGCGCTGCGACCGCTTTGTTCTTCTCACTCTCGATCTCACGTACAGCATCGTCTTTGAGACGATTAGCTTCTGCTTTCGCATCAGCCAGGATCGATTCGGCTTGTTTGCCGCCCGTTTGTTTGGATTGTTCAATAATGTCGTAAGCATCTTTGCGCGCTTGCTCCAGAGCTTGTTTTTGTTCCTCCACATAGGCAATGGCCTGTTCCCGAGTCTGAGCAGCCTCATTCATCTGCGTCATCACGAGTTCACGACGTTTTTCCATAATGGAGAACAAAGGACCGAAAGCATAACGGCTAAGCAGCCAATATAAAATTACAAATGCAATCATCGCAAGAAGCGTATTTTCCCATATGAAACTCAATCTGTTCACTCCTTCCTGGAGGTATCCTTGAAACGTCATCCGTTAGAACGGACATTACCTAAAAAGAAGGCGCGGATGGCTATGGCCTTCCCCGCCAAACCTGTATCGATTTAATTAAGCCATACCATAGAACATGAACGCCAATACCACACCGATGATCGGCAATACCTCGATCAGACCTACACCGATAAACATTGTTGTTTGAAGAGTGGATTTTGCTTCCGGTTGACGGGCAATCCCTTCCACCGTTTTGCTGATTACCATACCGTTACCAATACCTGCGCCAAACGCGCCCAGTCCTGCAACAATTGCTGCTGCGATTAATGCCATTGCTCCCATTTGTATATCCTCCTTAAAATGTTAAATCGAATTTTTTATTGTTCAGCCTGGTGAAGAAATCTTCGTAGGGCTTGAAACTTAATGTTCGTCATGCGTCTCGATGCTTTGTGAAATGTACACCATCATCAAGATTACAAAAACAAATGCCTGGATTGCGCCGATAAAGATACTAAAGCCCTGCCACACCATAAGCAACGGAATCGCTGCAATGGCACCAAACACTTTGAATGTGGTCAGCTTCAGGATCGTTGTAATCAGTACCTCGCCCGCGAAAATATTCGCGAACAAACGCATTCCGTGTGTTAGCAGCTTGGATGCCGTCTCAATCAGGTTGATCGGCAAGAACAAGGCGAACGGTTTAAGATAATGTTGCAGATATCCTCTTGTGTTACGGAACAATCCCAGTCCATGAGACACCAGGAATGCTACGAGTGCCAATCCCATCGTTACAGACAAGTCAGCTGTCGGTGATTTCCACCAGGCCAGCTCAACGTGCGGGTGTGCTTCAGGGTCCTTGGCATGCGCTTCTTCAAACGCGTCTACTGCCGTAACAATCGGTTGACCGAACACCTGCGCATGTTCTGCGCTATCCACCGCGGTTACCGCCTGAAACGGAAGACCGAGCATGTTGCCTACAAAAATGAACATAATCATGGAAAGAGCGAGAGAGATAAAATGTTTCCCTTTCTTCATGTCCATCGTGCTGGAAATCAGATTGCGGACGAATTCTACTGCCCACTCCATAAAATTTTGCAGCTTGCCGGGATTTTCAACGGATAATCTCCGTGTTGCCAGTACAGCAAAAATAAAAACAAGTGCACCTGTTACAACCAGCATCAACAGAACCGATAGATCCAGTCGAAATCCGCCAAGCATAATAATTGGAGCTTCATGCATATTTTTCTCACCCCTTTCTCGACTTGAAAGCTGCAGCACCTAACATCATTCTGCTCTGCGGGAATAGACGATCCCTATAATCAGTAAGGAAAATTGTGCAAGGACCAGACCGCCTGCAACCGCATATGTATTGAAGTACTGCGGAAAGCGCATCGATATGAAGATACCGAGCACTGCGAGTGCCGCTCTTGTCAAAAATCCCAGGTTCACACGCTTCAAGTTACCTTCTGCCGCATCATCCGACATTTTCCTTACTTTGTAGCCCAGGTAAAATGCATTTATCCAGCTAATTCCTGTACCCAGGGCCAGTCCCAAAGCAATTGTCTCCACACGTGGCATAAAGGCCGCAGCGAGAAAACAAATCATAAGAAAGTACATGATGAAAACAGTCATCATTCTGCGGTATCTGGTTAGTTCACTCATCACTTTCCCCCATGAATTTTTTCGCGATAAAGTAGATGCTTACACCGCCCGCCGCCAAGAAAAAGAGAACGCTTACGGCGATCCATATTCCGTTACCTCCGATGGTCTTGTCCAACCAGGAGCCAACGTAATATCCAGCAACAGCGAGAATGGCAATCTCGATTCCAAAAGCTGTCACGAGCCCCATTGCTTTCCACACATTATCATCATGGTTACGGGATGAATTTGGTTTGTTCGAATCGGCCATTTTCCACGCCACCCTTGCAATCCCAGTTAATTTTACTGAATGATGAGAGCCTTTGTCAATTGAATGATTTTAGTGTTTTAAAGGGGAAAACGACGGGATTACAGGCCCTCAGAGCCCATAAACCCGCGTAAACCGTACAGTTTAACTGTATGCTGTACCCTTTATAAATCCGTCAGAAAAAATGAATTATTTTTTGAATTTTCTGTGAAATGATTCCGGACGTTCACTATTCACACCAAAATGATGCAAAATCGCATTGACAATTCTTTCCGAAGCATGTCCATCTCCATAAGGATTGGCCGCTTGACTCATGCTTGCATACAGTGTTTCGTCTGTAAGCAGAGCTCTGGTCCGCTCATATACATGTTCCTCTTCGGTACCCACCAGCTCCAGTGTTCCAGCCTCGATTCCCTCCGGACGCTCCGTTGTGTCCCGCAGAACGAGAACAGGCACACCAAACGAAGGTGCTTCTTCCTGCAAACCGCCTGAATCTGTCAGAATCAAGTGCGTATGCGGGTAAAAGTTATGCAAATCCACCACGTCTAGTGGATCAATAAGTTGAATACGGGGGTGATTCCCCAAAATCGCGTGAGCCGGCTCCTTCACAGCAGGACTTGGATGCACCGGGTACACGATGGCAATATCCTCAAACTCGTCGGCAATCCGTTTGACAGCCTGGAAAATGTTACGGTGAGGCTCGCCTTGGGATTCACGGCGGTGAGCTGTCATCAGCACAAGACGCTTGCCCTGTGCCCAATCGAGTACCGGATGTTTATAATCCTGCCGTACTGTATATTGAAACACATCTGTTACCGTATTGCCTGTGACATACGTACTAGACTCCGGTTTATTTTCTTTGGCAAGGTTGGAAGACGACCAGTCCGTAGGCGCAAAATGCAAATCAGCAAGCACCCCGGTTAACTGACGGTTCATTTCTTCCGGGTATGGAGAGAGCTTGTTCCACGTCCGGAGGCCCGCTTCCACATGCCCCACCTGGATCTGTTGCAGGAACGCAGCATAGCTGGCTACAAACGTTGTCAGCGTATCCCCGTGAACCAATACGATATCCGGCTTTGCTTCACGCAAAACCGGCTCCAGACCTCCCAGCACACGAATCGTAATTTCATTCAGCGTCTGGCGGTCTTTCATCACATCGAGATCGTAGTCCGGATGAATATCGAATACCTCAAGAACCTGATCCAGCATCTGACGATGCTGTGCAGTAACGCAAACGATCGATTCAATAGATTCGGGATGTTTCTGCAGTTCCAAAATAAGCGGAGCCATCTTGATGGCTTCCGGGCGCACCCCGAATATCGTCATGACTTTAATTTTCTTGGACATTGAAGCAAAGCCCCTTTTCTATTCAGCATGCAATATGCTTATTTAGTGCCGTACAGACGGTCTCCTGCATCTCCCAGTCCGGGAACGATATAGCCGTGATCATCCAGACGATCATCCAGCGCAGCAACGTAGATGTCTACATCCGGATGGGCTTCTTGAACGGCTTTTACTCCTTCAGGAGCTGCAACCAGATTCATCATTTTGATTTGTGTGCAGCCGCGTTTTTTGAGCACGTCAATAGCAGCAATGGCAGAACCACCCGTTGCCAGCATCGGATCGATGACAATCAGTTGACGCTCAGTTACGTCTGTAGGCAGCTTGGTGTAATATTCTACCGGTTGCAGTGTTTCCGGGTCACGGAACAGACCAACATGTCCAACTTTTGCAGCTGGCAACAATTTTACAACACCATCCAGCATGCCGAGTCCTGCGCGCAGAATTGGTACCAGTCCGAGCATACGTCCAGAAATAACTTTACCTTGTGTTGCAGCTACAGGAGTCTGTACATCAATCGTCTCCAGCTCAACGTCTCTTGTAATCTCGTAAGCCATCAACGTTGCTACTTCATCCACCAATTCACGAAAATCTTTCGTATTCGTACGCATGTCGCGTATAAACGTCAGTTTGTGTTGAATCAAAGGGTGATCACATATTACTAATTTTCCCATCTAATTTGTCCCTCCGGTATGTTCTTCATGTTCAGCATTACCAAATATGCCTAATCATCATTCATAGGCCCCGATAAATCCTGTATATTATATCATCACCTACACCGAATTACACCATCAAAGGGCACCTAATCATCACAGAAAACCGAATCCTACAAAAATAGGACCGGAAAAATGAGTCTTCCGGTCCTGTTTGCTCGTGATGTTATGTCGTTGAGATGATCAAATGCATGTAAACACAGCAATGCTCCGCAAACAGAATGACCTTTCGATCGCTGTTATCCCCGGATTTTTTTGAACCCCCTTATTAAGGGGAAAATCCGGGGATAAAGGCGAACGCTACGCTTCTCCATCTTCATTCTGTCTGCTCCGTCTGAGTGTTTACATTAAGAACACCTCAAATACAAGCAGCACGTGCAATGTTTTTTAGTATTTAAGGTCAGTGTAGAGTGGGAATTGATCGGTCAGTGCAGTTACTTCCGCACGGGCTTCGTCCAATTTCGCTGCATCTTTAGGGTTTTTCAATGTTTTGGCAATAATCTTACCAATCGCCACCATCGCTTCTTCATTCATACCACGGGAAGTAGCGGCAGGTGTACCGATCCGGATTCCGCTCGTTACAAACGGGCTGGTCGGATCAAACGGAATGGCATTTTTGTTCACGGTAATGCCGATGGAATCAAGTACATGCTCAGCTTCCTTACCTGTGATATTCACGCTGCGTGTGTCGATCAGCATCAAGTGGTTGTCTGTACCACCGGATACGATGTTCAATCCTTCAGCAATCAACGTTTCAGCCAGCACCTGTGCATTTTTCACCACATTTTGTGCATATGTTTTGAACGAAGGTTGCAGTGCTTCACCGAAGGCTACCGCTTTGGAAGCAATCACGTGCATCAGAGGTCCGCCTTGGGAACCCGGGAATACCGCTTTATCAATCGCTGCTGCCCATGCTTTGCGGCACAGAATCATACCACCACGAGGTCCACGAAGCGTTTTGTGTGTTGTTGTTGTTACGAAATGCGCATGTGGAACTGGGCTTGGATGCAATCCTGCAGCTACCAGTCCTGCAATATGAGCCATATCCACCATGAACAAAGCGCCTACATCATTGGCGATGGAAGCAAGCTTTTCAAAATCAATGATACGCGGATATGCACTTGCACCTGCAACGATCAATCGAGGACGATGTTTGAATGCGGCTTTGCGCACTTCATCGTAATCAATCAGGAACGTATCTTCTTGTACACCATAAGCCACGAAATTGTACAGCAAGCCGGAAGCATTAACCGGGCTACCATGTGTGAGGTGTCCGCCATGCGCAAGGTTCATGCCCAGTACAGTGTCACCTGGTTTCAAAGCCGCAAGATATACTGCCATGTTCGCTTGTGCACCGGAGTGAGGTTGAACATTGACATGTTCTGCTCCAAACAGTTCTTTGGCACGGTCACGGGCAATGTCCTCAACGATATCGACATGTTCACAACCACCGTAGTAACGTTTGCCTGGATAGCCTTCAGCGTATTTGTTCGTAAGTACAGATCCAAGAGCCTCGATAACTGCTTCGCTTACGATGTTCTCGGATGCGATCAGCTCGATGTTGTTCTGTTGACGTTTCAGTTCAAAATTCATCGCTTCCAGTACTGCCGGGTCATTCTTGCGCAATTGTTCCATGATTAAATTCCTCCCTAAGTGAATTGGTTGAGTAAAAATTAGTCACAAAATGTCGAATCCGGTTGCTCTTCCATGCGATACACTGCGCGCTCGCCACCAATCAACTTGGGACGGGTCAACGCTGTAGTTACACGGGCATCACCAATGTAGCGGAGGGCTGTACGGAAAGGTACTGCCACATGCCGCAAGTGCATGCCAATCATCGTCTCGCCAATATCCAGTCCCGCATGGGCCTGCACATGTTCTGCCAAGCATGGATCGGTCAGCGAGCCATATGCTGCGGATGCCATGGAACCACCTGCTTTGGGCACAGGTACTGCACCCACTTCAGTCAATCCAAGACGTGTAAGCAGAGAACGCTCCATAACCAGTGCGCGGTTCAGATGCTCACAGCATTGGAATACAACATCAAAACCGAACTCCTGCTGCACCTCGCGTATACCCGCAAGGAGCTGCTGCGCCACTTCAACTGCACCGCTTGTACCAATCCGTTTGCCTGCGACTTCACTTGTACTTGTACCGATCACAACCATCTGTCCAGGTCCAAGCTGTCCGGCAAGCGCCAGTTCACGCAGTATGGATGCAGTCTGTTCATGCAATCCGGGTTGTTCCGAATCTAATTCAATAGTCATCCTATCGCCTCCCGATAAAATCATGCCTGGCTTCCTCTTGGCTGCCCTTCGTATTCTTGCATGGCATTTCAGGTACTATTATAGCGAATAATCAGATGAAAGACGAAAAAAAGAGCAGTCTGCGGGTAACGCAGAATTGCTCTTTTGCCCAGGCGACCGGCCGTTTGTTCCGGTGCTCCATTGTGGTTGTGCCCACTTCGTCGCCAGTTACACCGGATCCCTGTTTTCCCATTCATCATAAAACAACCTGCGTTTAAAATCAACGACTAATTTACATCCCATGTCCGTTTTAATAAGGCTTCCAATTACTCCAACTTGTCCAAAAGTCTGTCGAGCGCGGTCCGAATCTCTGCCGCGGCAATGTTGTAATCGTCGCGACTGCCGCCGAACGGGTCCGAAATGTCAAAGCTCGGAATGCGCTGCCTAATCTCGATCGCCCGCTCACGTTCAGATGCCAAAATCTCCTGACCGAGCGCACGTTTCATCTCCAATGTCGCAAACAGGCTGTCCAGTTCCTGAAGATCATTCAGGACTTGCTCGTCATTTTCCACGTATTCTTTCAAAGTATATGTCTTGTGTACCGAGTCAGGAAAAACCTGCATGACATGCTGTTTATGACTGCGTGTCAATGTGAGAATCAGATCGGCCCAGCCAACCAGGTTCGCGCTTAGAAGCGTCGAATGAGGTGGTCCCTCCACGTTGTGATCCCTTAATACGGCCTCCGCATGACGGGAAATCGGCATGCCCGTTGTTGCGGCTACACCTGCGGAACGAACGTCCACTTGAATGCCACGCTCAGACGCCAGTTTACGTAAAAGTCCCTCCGCCATGGGGCTGCGGCAAGTATTCCCTGTACATACAAACAAAATATGTTTCATTGTGGTTAGCCTCCCCATTTTGCAAATGTTGTCGAATCATGTTGAAACTCCATCTGATCCAATGAACCTCATACCTATATATTGAAGACTGCACTAGGCTGTAATTATAGTTAACGTTATATTTTAAAATATAAACAAAAGTCCAAAAGCGAGCAAGATTGCTCCGCCGACCGCTTCTCCATAATCCCCCATGTTCTGGCTCACACGCCGTCCCAACAGCAGACCCATAACGGACATTAATCCACCGCATACGCCAAAAGCCAACACTGTTAACACCAAATCACTGCTGAACATGCCGAGCGAGACTCCAACGGAGAACGAATCCACACTGACACTCAGAGAGAATAGAATCACACCGAGCAGAGAGCGATGATCCACCAGTTTGGTGTCTCCCTCCCGGAAAGCGTTCAAAATCATATGGGCACCGAGCAGGACCAGCAAACCGCCAGCTGCATACGTCGTAATGTCACCAAGCAGGGAACTGACATATTTGCCCGTATACATGCCGATGAGCGGCATGATGATGTGAAACAGGGCCGTTACGGTACTGATTCGCAATACGTCTCTCAGACGAATGCCCTTCATGCCAATCCCGATGCCGAGTGAGAACGCGTCGAGTCCGAGTGCGACTGCCATGATCAAAATGGTTACCAACTGCCCTACATGGGCAGACACATCCCACATCCCCATACCCCCAAGTCACGTAAAGGTTCTTGTACACCATATGCGGACAAGGACCTAAACATAACCTGAGAATGTCTGTCTTCAGAACACGATAAAATATCGTCAATGATTTATGATTTGCTACAATACCTGCTTACTCAACCCATTTAATAGCCAATTCTTCCCTAGGTTCCTCAAAATCTTCAAAACCTTTAATTTTCTTTACAGGGTCTTGTAGTGTCGACTTCGCAGCCAAATCATTAAAGTTCTCAAAAGAAGCATGATAAGCGTTAATATTTTCGAATGAATCTTCCAGCTTGTCACTCATCCAATAAAAATCGTTTAAACTTATAGCATTAGTCTTCTTCGCAATTTCCCAAGGGTTATACGTGGACAAACCCAGCGATTCAAGTATTTGATTGGCTCCTTGACGTTCTTTCGGGAAAACACGCTCACTTAGCCAGAGTTTAATATCTTCGTAGCTTGGCTGTTTATCTCTGTCAATGTAGAGTTCACCCGAACTGGTGTGAGTGAGTTTATATAGTCCAAAGGGGTATCCCGCATCCCCTAATTTTCCTGCATCAACTGTTGGCGTATATTTTTTTCCATCCAATGAAAAATGTCCAATAACAACATTTTTATACCTGAGAAAATAAACCTTGGACATGTTTATACCTCCTAGCGATAAACTGCTTAATAAATTCTGCTCTGTCAAATGACATCAACGGAGCATATTTGTTAATTACAGCAATGACCTCTTCAATCGAAATATTAAGATTAATTCCTTGTAGGCTATCTTTATCTACTAAATCCAAAGCTCCACTCAAATTGGTAAAGGGTTTACCTATTGAAAATCCCAAAATTTCTTGACCATCGTTAGCAATATCAGAGCTACTAAACTCTGAACAAAAAGCAAGACCATGATCAAACAGCGGTGCAAAAGGAAATTTACCTTCTTTCCTATCCACTATGAATCCAAAATTTTTCTTATGCCGATCTGTGTTATGAATAATGTAATCAAATACAATCATCTGATCTATATTTTTCTTACCATCATCCAGACCCTCTGCCGTTAGTTCCTTATATAACTCTTTCCCCTTTTTGTCCGTAATCACATCACAGCTAGCAAATTCCTGGTGAGGGAGTTTGAAGGACTGACTAACAATGAACCACATTAAAACCTAGTAATTCACCTATTTCGCACGCTATCTTTTCTGAAAGAGGTTGATCTATAGAGAAGAAAGCGCCTCTGCTGTAACCCGATTTTACGTACAGAAGCCCTGATTTATCATGATGTATATTAAACTTTCTTAGTACGCCTAAAGAAGAAGGTGTTGAGGCTTGTATTTGTGTCGTCCTGGACTGCGGTATAGTAACATCAGCAATATGAAAATCATCTAGCTTGTATTCGCCATATTCTCTTATCCCCGAGCTCACTATAGAATCCACACGAATCCCCCTTAACTTTGGATTACAAACGCGTAGAATAGCCCTTTTCAAACCTTCATAAGGGAAAGACAGACTACACTTTATAGAATGATGAGCAACCCGTAAGTTAGGCACCAGTAGTATTAGTTAGTTTTGGTTACCGACCTGTATGAGTCGGTGACCTGCCGCCTTGAGCAGCCGGTTCATGACGGCTGCTCCCAGCCCTTCGCGCGAGCAGGCTTCAGCCACAATATATGTGGCTCCCTGCTCATCGCAGCTGCGCAGCGCAGCGTACAGCCGGCGCGCTGCTTCCTCCAGCTCGCTGGCTTCGCCCAGCGAGAACACGGCATCGGCGCGGTACTGCTCCGCGTGCTCGGCGAACGCCAGCACTGCGGTGTGCTCCCCGCGCTGCGCCGCCTCTGCGAGGGCGGCGCTGATCCAGGCCGCCACCGCTGCGGGCGGCCCCTCCACCACGCACAGCGCACCTGCGGGCGCGTAGTGCGTGTACTTCATGCCCGGCGAGCGCGGCGCCGGGCTGTCATCGCCACCGGGCCCCTCGGCGAGCAGCGCCGGGTCCGTGGCGACACGGGCGGCAACGGCGGACAGCTGTTCCGCCGTAATGCCGCCAGGGCGCAGGATGGTGACGGTACCGTCGTCACCGACCTGCACCACCGTGGACTCGACGCCCACCCCGGTGGGGCCGCCGTCCACGATGCCGCCGATGCGGCCTGCCAGATCCTCGCGCACATGTGCAGCGAGTGTCGGGCTTGGCCGCCCGGAGCGGTTGGCGCTCGGCGCGGCGACCGGGCATTCCGCCGCCGCGATCAACTGCAAGGCCACCGGATGGTCCGGCATACGCACGGCCACCGTATCCAAACCGGCGGTAACCCGCGGGGATACCGCCCCTGGCCTAACCGGCAGCACGAGCGTAAGCGGCCCCGGCCAGAAGGCCGCCATGAGGGCCTCCGCTGTGCTATTCACTTCCGTGACCAGTGAATCCAGCTGGTCACGCTGTGCAATATGCACAATCAGCGGATTGTCTGAAGGCCGCCCCTTGGCTGCAAATACAGCTTCCACCGCTGCTGTGCTGCGAGCGTCAGCGCCCAGACCGTATACCGTCTCGGTCGGGAAGGCTACGGTCTGCCCTTGACGAAGACAGGCTGCGGCATCCTGCAAGTCAGCGAGGGCCTTTTTATACACACTTCCTTTGGCCGCATCTTCAGTATTCTCATTGGTTACCAATACATTGACGTCCCACATGCTCGTAACCATTTTCTCTATACTTCCATCTTTCTCCATGTCATTCATGAAAGACTGATGCAATCGTTCGTTCTCTCTAGTCATATATCCATCATTCCTAAACTTCAGTAAGGTAGTTTATGCAAGAAAACGCGCTTGCGCGCTGCCTTCTTCGCTTATATTTGCTGATTCCTGTAATTATAACATATCTGCTCTTTCCAAGGATGCGGTCAGAATTCTATCTAGCGATTAACATCACGGGGACTTTGACTCCAATCCAGAATAAGACAAAGGGGCACTTCCCTGAATCGAAGCCCCCTGATAAAGCCTATGTCTAGCAGCATGTTATGCAAACAATCCCGTTACCCAGTCCCACAATTTGACGGCCATATCCCACAGGAAGAAACGCGCTTCCGGTGTTGCTGCCTGTACAGATGCTTGTGCATCCCCAGGCTCAGAAGCAGCAGCAGCAGATGCTGTTGCAGGCTTCGCAAGTGCATCACCTGTGCCTGCATCTATGAAGCATAACGGTGGAAACAGCACACACCACCAGTTTTGCCCTTCACCTTTCCCCAGTGTTATCCGTACTGCTTCGTAATCTCCAGCAGGATATACGGTACCCCCATATAATTTGGTTGGAAAAGGAACAACCCCGAGTTCCACCTGATACGAATAGGTTAAGCCACGATTGGCAAGCTCTTCTCCCACACGATCCTCAATTTCAGATAAATGCTGACGAATGACCCCACGTGCTTCATCCAGGCTTTGCGGATTCTCCAGTTGAGTTACCCACTCACCCATCTGAGCAACGACCGCGTCACGAATCTCGCGTTTGACCAGCTGATCTCCCGCTGCATCCGAGTTTGCGAGAATACGCAAGCGAATGGATTGTTCCGGAATTGCTGTGGCCGCCACAGCTGCATCGGTTTTCTGACCTTCCCACATCATTATGATCATCATAAGACATACAATAATAAGTCCAATTTGTTTCACGATTCTTCTGCTCATTCCGTTCTCCCCCTCGGCCCCTGTAACTCTCTCATGTCTATCAGTATGCCCGGAAGAGACCGAAGTAAACCTGCTAGATTACAAATCTACTAAAATTTAAATAGGATGGACAGACTTAAAACGAAAGGACCGTTAGCATGCCTTATGTCTGACGAAAATCAAAGAAGCGCCTGCCCATGGAACACTTGTCGGCTGGCACTTCCTTGATCCATCTCAATTCTAGCCTACCCTCTTGTTATCAAGCTGCATGGAGCTCTTGCTTCTCAGTTACTTATTCACCCGAAAAGCTTCCCATGCCCCGCCAACCGAATTGCGGCTTGCTACAAGCTTACCGCCATTATTCAGATCACAGGTCACATACAAGTTATTGGCGAGGGCTTGCAATGCAATTGTTCCATCACCCAAATCCACACGATTGAACTTCTCCCATTGCTGAATGGTTGTGGCTTTGGCGATCAGAGCACCACCCACGTTAACATCTGCTGTGACATATTTATTATTGATTTTGGACTTGAGGGACACCGTTCCATCGGAGTTAGTGATCCATTCAAAAAGCTCCCAGTCTCCTGCCGTTGTCCGATTGGCGACAAGCTGGTCATTGCCCTTATTCTCGGCGGAGACAATTTGCTGATTCGCTTGTGCAACCAAATACGCGTACCCGCTTGGATTTGGCGGCTGCACCGAACCACCACCTGTAACCTCTGAATATACGGCCTGAAGCAGCGCACCAGATCGGTCATTGCTGTACTCCCAGAACATGATACCACCCAGATTGCTGTTTTTCACATATTGTACCTTCAGGCTGAGCGATTGCGGGTCGTCATAGGAGATAAAGGTATTCCCATTAAACAGATATGGAGCTTGGGCACTGCTGTCCCAATACCGTGTATATCCGTTTTTATTCAAATATTGGCTGACAATCGTGTTGTAATCGGGTTCAAATCCACCGGAACCAGGTCTGTCCAGACCATTATTTGAATTCTGGACACCAGTCCAGGCCCGGCCGTAAAAGGCTCCACCAATGACCAGCTTGTTCGCGGGAACACCGCTGTTTCTGAATAGATTGACCGCAGACGTTACACTTATATCTCTACCGGACAAGTTCGTATGATGACCTGTGGTTGCGTCCCAGGTTCCATGAAAATCGTAAGTCATCAGATTGATCCAATCCAGCAATGGCGTGATATTATTGATTTCCACACCGTTCAGATAACTACTGCTCGCTCCTGCGGCAATAGTCAGCAGATATTGCTTTCCATTAATTTGTCCTTGAGCATTCAGCTTCTCACGAACCTTCGAGAGCAGTTGTGTGAAATTTTGTTTATCCTGCGGTCGTGCAGTTGTACCGGCAGCAGGGTTAGTAGGATATTCCCAATCCAGATCGACGCCATCCAGATTATTGGAGGTTACCAGTTGCACAATACTGTCGGCAAACGTTGTACGTGAGGCGTCTGTTAGCGCGGCGTCAGAGAAACCGTTAGCTCCCCAGCCACCGACAGACAATAACACCTTCAGGTCAGGGTTTCTGGATTTTAATCCAACCATGAGCTGCAGTTTGGTACGATCTGTATTGGTAATCGTCGCTTTGCCGTTGGAGATGAGCGCGAAGGAGTAATTGATATGAGAGAGCTGCTCTGCCTTGATATCATTCGCGGTCCAATTGGCCCACCCCGCCACATAAGCAATGATTTTCTTCGGGAGTGGAGCAGCCCCTGCCTTCTTGGCAGGACCAATGACAATCGTTGAAGCTATTAATGCTAAAGATAAAAACAAGAGCATGAACACTTTTACGATCGATGGGGCCTTACCAACTCGATTAATATTCATTTTCGAACGCTCCTTCGGGGTTTAAATTTTTAAATTCAGCAGCGTGGCCTATGACTGTATCCCACTTCACAGGAGGGCCGCGCCCTGCAATTCTCACCTCTTCCTTCATCAACGCCGCTGTGCATCCATACCTGTACGTGTTAACGCACATAGCTTCTCATCCTTTCTGCTTCAAATCAGAGAGAACCAAAATATAAGTAAGCGTTTACAATAAAATTGAAATCGATTTCACTTTTGAAGAATAAACAAGCCATCGACGTTCTGCACAGAACCAATAGATGATTTTATAGAATAGCAAACAAGCTATGATAAGAATGAATTATTGAACGTTGAACATTGACCTGGGAGGTATAAAGAATACAGGAATCTCCAATTTAGCTGACTTATTCTGATGATTTAGGGAAGAGTACACCAACGAATGACGAATACATTCGACTTAGCATGACTGAGTGCTGGGAGGGGGAGTTGTTTGATACTCATAGTTGACGTATTTATTACTGTCTGTCGTGCAGGGTTAAGGGTCTGTTAAAATACGTTTTAAATCTAGTTAAAATTAGGATAATACAGAATTGAAATATTTGTCAATAAAAATTAAATTTGGTATCCATCCAAGATTCAAAGATTACTTTACTTTTAAAACAAAAAAAAAGATCTTCACCTAGCTGCGCAGGCAAAGATCGGATAGCAAATAAATCATATACGGCTCCATTACATACTCCAACATCCTCTGAATGGGATGATGGATGTCCATGGCAGAATTGAATCATACCAAAGTTCAAAGTTACGCTGTTGTCTTTTCCTTTTTGACTATACTCCATAAGCGTTCCAGTAAGGTAGGTCTTTGTTCTCCCATAAAAAGCTCGTCCTCGTCTTCCTGACCATACAATTTAATGCTCATCACAAGCCCGATACATGCCATATTAATGAGCAACGAGGTTCCTCCGTAGCTTATAAACGGCAGTGTAATGCCCGTAAGCGGCATCAGTCCGAGGAAAGCACCAATATTTTCAAACACCTGATATAACAGCATGCCGATAATACCTACAATCACGACAGGTCCTGCCCGGTCTCTACAGTGGAAGGCGATTAACACCATACGATGGATGAGGATAAAATACAGTAAGAGCAGAACAGAGCCGCCTACAAAACCAAACTCCTCAGCAATAACCACAAAAATGGAATCCGAATACGTATACGGTACACGCCCCGATTGAACGGAAGTTCCCTGCATGTAACCTTTGCCTGTTATGCCTCCCGATCCTATGGCAAGACCGGCGTTTTTCGTATGCCACGAGGCCTTCGATGTGGCTTTATCCGGTACAAGCCAGGGATCAATTCGCTCGGCCCAATGCTCCCGGTTCGCCTTTTCCAGAAAGGTAAAAATCTCATCGTGATACGACGTATATGCTTTGACGAATCCAAAAAAGGATATTCCCACTATGGCAAGAGCAATTAATGCGTGCGACAGCTTGATATTCCCAATCCATAACACAGCAACCAGAATCACGATGTATCCGAGGGCGTTGCCCAGGTCATTCTGAATCATTACAAGTGCAAAGGGAACGAACGTCCATAAACCAATAGGCACGATGTCTTTCCAGAAACGAAGCGTAGAATTTTTTCTTTTGACCAATACATGCGCCAGAAACAGAATCAGGATCATTTTGAACAATTCTGCCGGTTGAAAAGAAAGATATTCATTAATCTTTATCCAGCCATTCGCATTATTGATAGGTCCGCCAACAAAATTGACAAGAATCAGCAGCACGATCCCGACTCCGTAAATATAAAATGCATATTGGATATACAGTTTATAATTGACCAATCCAATACCAATGATAGCTACGAATCCAATCCCGTAAAACAGCAAGGTTTTGATATGATGATTCCCAAGTTTCGGATCGGACTGAATGGCACTGTACACCGTAAACACACTCATAACCATAAGCAGCAGCAACACAAACAAAATAACCCCGTCCATCTTCTTCAGCATTCTCAGCATGTTCGCACCACATATCCTCCTGAGGCTCAACAACCCATTAATTTTTTCCAGTAGTCTTCAATATTACCATTGTATAGAATTGGAAGACAAATTGGAAACCTGCCAAACAAAATAACGAAAAACCCTGAAACCCACAGATCTATCTTGCTCCGATCTGTTGATTCCAGGGTTAACATATATCGTATTCTCTTGGAAAAGGTTCTTCCTTGAATAAAAATTACTGCTCCTGCTGTGTTGATTTGCGTCTAAATAGCTTCATGACCATTTCTGTAATGCCAGGTTGTTCAGCGGAACCCAGAATATCCTCGTTCTCTTCCGTGTGCACCTTGATACTCATCACAATCCCCATACTAATCATGTTGATCATAATTGAGGTACCACCTGAACTGATAAACGGCAACGTAATCCCTGTCAATGGCATCAGACCAATGAACGGACCAATGTTGACAAAGATCTGGTAGAGCAGCATCGCTATAATGCCGACAATTAGATATGGCCCTGCCCTGTCCTTACATTCCAGCGCAATCAGCACCAGCCTGTGAATAAGAATAAAGTACAGTAGCAGCAACACGGAGGCACCTATAAACCCAAATTCCTCCCCGATCTGTACAAAAATCGAATCGGCATATGCCAATGGCACCCGATTGGACTGAATCGTTGTTCCTTCCAAATACCCTTTGCCTGTAATGCCGCCAGAACCGATCGCAAGCTTCGCGTTATACGTCTGCCAGAGCACATCTCTTGAGGTCAGTTCCGGCACGAGCCATGGGTCGAAACGATCGGCCCAGTGCGAACGACCAACATCCTTCAGAAATTTCACAATCTCATCATGATAATGAATATAAGCCTGTATACCACCGATAAATGCAGCCACAGCAATAATAAAACCGATAAGGGCATGAGTAAATTTAATATTACCAATCCATAATAGTCCCACGAGAATGACCACATAACTTAACGCATTCCCCAAGTCATTTTGGAGTAATACGAGTAGTAATGGCGGCAGTACACAGAGTGAGATTGGAATGACATCACGTCCGAAATAAAGCGGACGATTCTTCTTGCGGGCCAAAAAGGCCGATAAAAACACAATCAGGCATAGCTTGAACAATTCAGCAGGCTGCAAACTGACTCCGAATATGGATAGCCAACCTTTCGCTCCGTAATATTCTTTACCAAAGAACATAACGAAAATGAGAAGCAGCATACCCACGCCATAGATATACAAATAATTTTTGATAATGAATTTGTAATTGATCATCGTCATCCCAAAAAAGACCACGAAGCCTAAAATATAATACAACACTGCACTTTTCGTGAGTCCCTCCAGCTTCGGTCTGCCAAAGGTGGTACTATAGATCGACAAAATACTGATGACCATCAGAATGAGCAATATAAAAACAATGGAATAGTCTATTTTTTTGAATTTATGCAGCATGTAGTTATGTTCCTCCAAGCATTCAGCAATCTTCGGTATATCTCATTGTAGAGGATTTCACGGCAAAAAGAAAACCCGTGGAACCTTACATTTTCGTCACCTGTTCCGAAGTGCGAACACCCAATACATGCCGTTCAATGCCTGCAAGGTCTGGGACGACGATAATTTCCGGCCAATATCCAGCTGATTCAAGCAGAGCTGCGATGTCCCCGGCCTGTCCCTGACCCAGCTCAAAACCAATGATCTGCGGCGGCGCAGGCAGCAGCGCAAGCTGCTCCACCATGATGCGGTACGGCCCCAGTCCATCCGGGCCGCCGTCCAGTGCCGTGCGCGGCTCATGATCGCGCACCTCGGGCTGCAACCCGGCGATATCTGCCGCCGGGATGTAGGGCGGGTTGGACACCAGGATGTCCACCCGTGCCCCGGCGAACGGGGCCAGCAGATCGCCTTCGCGGAAGTCGATCTGTACTCCGTTCGCGGCCGCGTTCCGCGCGGCCACTTGCAGGGCTGCCGCCGAGATATCTCCGGCGCCTACCTGCCAGCGCGGGCGCTGCGAAGCCATCGTCACTGCGATGGCTCCGCTGCCCGTGCCAATGTCGACGGCGAGCGGAGCGCCGCCGGGAAACACGCGGTCGGCTTCGCGCAGCACAGCCTCGACCAGTAGCTCGGTCTCCGGCCGCGGAATCAGCACGGCCGGCGTGACCTCGAACGGCAGCCCGTAGAATTCCTGGCTGCCGATAATGTACTGCGCCGGCTCACCCGCAGCCTTGCGCGTGATGGCGTCTTCCCAGCGGCTGCGAAGCTCGCTGGGAAAGGGCTCCGGCTGCATCATGTAATACTCGGCCCCTTCGCGGCCGAGTACATGTTCCAGCAGCAGCCGGGCATTGTTGTGCGGCTCGTACACGCCGCACTTCTCCAAAAAAGAGGAAGCCTCCACGAAGGCTTCCCGACAGCTCTGTTCCGGCGTCATGACAAACTGCGCGCGGGTCACAGATTATTCTCCTCTATCCATCATATCCGTCTGCTCGGCAATCGTCAGTGCAGACACGATATCCGCAATCTCACCATTCATAATTTGATCCAGCTTGTGCATCGTCAATCCGATCCGGTGATCCGTAACACGGCTCTGTGGGAAGTTATAGGTACGAATCCGCTCACTGCGATCACCTGTACCTACTTTGCTCTTCCGCTCACTCGAAATTTTCGCTTCTTCTTCCTGACGCATCATATCGAAGATACGCGTACGCAGAACCTGCAATGCTTTTTCCTTATTCGAGTTCTGGGACTTACCATCCTGACACGTCGCCACAATACCTGTTGGAACGTGAGTTACCCGTACAGCCGATTTCGTCGTATTAACCGATTGTCCACCGGCACCACTGGAACAGAACGTATCTACACGGATATCTTTATCGTGAATTTCAATATCGAAATCTTCGGCTTCAGGCATAACCGCTACTGTCGAAGTAGACGTATGAATCCGTCCGCCCGATTCGGTTGTAGGAATAC
The DNA here is from genome assembly GCF_030487755.1 of Paenibacillus sp. 11B. Taxonomy (NCBI): domain Bacteria; kingdom Bacillati; phylum Bacillota; class Bacilli; order Caryophanales; family Paenibacillaceae; genus Paenibacillus; species Paenibacillus sp. 11B. The sequence continues at coordinate 505,184 of NZ_JAUKNS010000004.1, forward strand.
GTTGCACACGGTGTGCACCACTTTCGTATTTCAGTTTGCTGTATGCACCACGTCCATTGATGAGGAAAACAACCTCTTTAAAGCCACCCAAGTCGTTCGTATTCACGTCCATCAGCTCCACACGCCAGCCTTGCGTATCAGCAAAACGTGTGTACATCCGGTACAAATCCGCTGCAAACAGCGCCGCTTCATCTCCACCAGCCGCTCCGCGAATTTCAACGATGACGTTTTTATCATCATTCGGGTCTTTTGGCAGCATGAGAACACGAATCAGATCGTCCAGTTCTTTCTGGCGAGTGCTCAGTTCATCGATTTCCATTTTGACCATTTCACGCATCTCGTCGTCCAGCTTCTCGCCCTGCATTTCTTTTGCAGCTTCGAGATCCTGGCTTACCTGTTTGTACTCATTGTACGCTTCATAGGTAGGCTGGAGATCCGATTGTTCTTTGGAATATTCCCGCAGCTTCTTGTTGTCACTTGCTACATCCGGGTCACACAGCAATTCGCTGAGTTTCTCGTAACGGTCGGCTAACGCCTGTAATTTATCAAACATATATAGTCACCTCACGCATTATTTTCGTTCCAGCATTCATCATTCATTCGATCCTGATAGGCATTCATTTCATGCATCATCAGACCATTTATATTTCACAAGGCACGGAATTCACAGAAATCCCTGACTGAAAGATTCATTTTATGATCGACGTATAACATCGCTACAACGTCATCAAATCCTTTACTTTTAAGTTATATAAAAGAAATCGCGTACCCGGTTGAAAACCCGCTTCAACTCATTAAGCCGAGCGTGAAATTTAACATAGGTATACGACTCTTAATTATAGCATATTCTTATGCTTCTGGATAGCAATAGTTCACCGGGCAGACAACCATATTACTTTTATAACTAAGGCGAAACATAATGAATTCCCGTTATAATGTCTCATTTCCGCCTCCCTTGGCTTGCCTCATTTTTATTATATCCACCAATGACAAACAATCCAGCATAAGTAACGATCTGCAGCAGGATTAGAATATAAAAAAGCCCTGCGATCTTCACGGGAAGACAACAGGGCTTTTGGTAACGTTATATCTGATTGTAGATTGAATATGAATTAAACGTTGAAGCGGAAGTGCATAACATCGCCGTCGTTGACAACATACTCTTTACCTTCAAGGCGAAGTTGTCCACGCTCTTTGGCACCGTTCATGGAACCGGCTGCAACCAGATCGTCGTAGGAAACGACTTCTGCCCGGATGAATCCGCGCTCAAAGTCTGTGTGAATAACACCCGCTGCCCCTGGTGCTTTCGTACCCTTGCGAATCGTCCATGCACGAACTTCCTGTACGCCTGCTGTGAAGTACGTGTACAGACCCAGCAATTTGTAAGCGGCTTTGATCAACAGGTTCAGACCGGAATCCTCGATACCGAGTTCTTCCAGGAACATTTGTTTATCTTCGCCTTCCAGCTCGGAGATCTCTTCTTCCACTTTTGCACTGATCGGCACAACTTCTGCATTTTCAGCAGCTGCAAATTCTCTTACTTTTTGCACATAGGCATTGTTCGCCACATCGCCGATTTCGTCCTCAGCTACATTGGCTGCGTACAGAACAGGCTTCAGGGTAAGTAGGTGCAGATCGCGCACGATCAGACGCTCGTCATCGGTAAGCTCCATGCTGCGTGCTGGCTTGTCTTCGTACAGAACAGCCTTCACTTTCTCCAGTACTTCCACTTCCTGAGCAGCTGATTTGTTGCCGCCCTTCATGTTTTTCTTGGAGCGATCGATTTTTTTCTCGACACTCTCGATATCGGCCAGGATCAGCTCCAGATTGATCGTCTGGATGTCGCTTACCGGGTCGATTTTGCCATCGACGTGTGTGATGTTCTCGTCTACAAAGCAGCGTACCACGTGTACAATCGCGTCTACTTCACGAATGTGGGCAAGGAACTTGTTACCAAGACCTTCGCCTTTGCTCGCACCACGAACAAGACCTGCAATATCTACAAATTCAAACGCCGTCGGTACCGTTTTTTTCGGTACAACGAGTTCTGTCAATTTGTCCAAACGCTCATCCGGTACTTCAACGATCCCCACGTTAGGGTCAATCGTACAGAACGGATAGTTTGCCGATTCGGCACCAGCTTGTGTAATTGCGTTAAACAGTGTGGATTTACCAACATTAGGCAGACCCACGATTCCAACAGAGAGAGACATTTATATAACCATCCTTTACTTGTGAATTCAGTCAGGTTTCATTTTACAACACATTCACAAAATAATAAATGAGCGGCCCTGTTTACATGCAGGGCCGCTCATTTATGTTATACCATCATGTTTCTGAATGTTAACGCTTCTTGTACTCCGACCCTGTATGATCGTTCAACTATCGCCTTTGTATGTACAATTAATAAATTTTCAAGTTCAAAGTTGAATTCATCGACACTCATCTGGTCCCTTTTCGCAATCAACTCCAAAAGGATATCATGACTTGAACCATCCGAACTTAGAATACTATCTGCAATTTCTTCAGACCTTGTTTTAATGACGGGCTCTAGCCATTGTATATTCATGTTGCTACCCCCTATAATAGTTAAGTGGAATAATTTAGGCATATGAGGTGTGAATGGATGCATCCCGAACCTGGGAGGAGCCGTTTGCCATACCTTTTAGCCAAACGCAAGATCAAAGCGACTGATCTTGCTAAAGAATTGAACCTTTCTGACGGTTTCATATCTCAAGTCATCTCTGGGAAAAAGTTTTTCTCATATCAAAACGCAGCCCATGCAGCGAGAATACTCAACTGCACTATGGAAGAACTGCACGAATGGGATGACTAGGCGAACGGCGGAGGCGAAAGCCCCTCCCCGGGATAAAAGTTAACCCTGGGTAAAAATAAACCAGCAAACATACATCAATCCCAAAATCTTCATACCTCACATCTCTATTAAATCCCATTATTACCCTTGTGTAAACATAAATTGGGCGGCTGAATTCTTTGCATTCGACACCACCATTCGACAACATATTTGTTCGTGTTTATGATATAATATTTCATTAAAAAAATGGGGCAGCCATTGCTATGATGGCAGCCCCTCTTTGTATTGATATACTGGCATAAACTGTGATTTAGCCTCTTCTCGAATCATGCTCATTTCTTTCAAGAGATCAGCATGACCTCTTTTAGACAACCAACATCTCTTCTCACCTATCCGGCGAAACTTTTCGAAATAGGCGTAATGCGGATCTTCTTCCGTCCGGGCAACCTTCTCAGCGTTGACCGAGCTGGTACGATCCACACCAACGAAGCGAGCCCCGCTGTTGTTTAGTACATCAGTCCAGTATTCTTTGCTTCCAGTAAAGTAATACGTCGCATCCGCAGTATAGAATGCAACCTTTCTGTACCCGCTAATATAAGACAGGTACAGTATGTCAGTGATCTTAACGGCAGTAACACCTTTCTTGCCCTTTGGATCAACCAGCAATGATATAGGTTCCATATATGTGGTCCTCCATTATTTTTTAAGCAGTCGTTTGGATGGTCGCGGATTGTTCACGAATACCAAACTTGCAGGCAGTACTGTAATTGCAGCAATAACGCCAAGGCTTGAAGCGATTGCTGAATACATAGCTACTTTGAACATGTGTGTCACCCCCTCTTCATGAAATGCTCATTTATAACCAACGTCAACGCTTGTACAAAAAATGCTATTGCAGCCATAGACGATAAAAACCATAGATTTGATGCAACAATGATGAAAGATATTACTGGAAGGAGAGGATAAAATCTCTCAGGTATGCGAGATTGATTTTCGATTCCTGATGGAGCATATTTCAGGACAATCAACATGCTGATTGCCGTTAGAGAAATTGTCCAAGTGGTATTGGCATTTATTATAGAGAGCAACGTCGCTGTTCCTGCCGTTACAATTGCACAGCCCATACTTGATTCAAGGTGTAGACCGCCTGAGACCAGCCGAAGTAACGCAAAGCATTTGAGTAGCATTATGACCTCTGATCCCCTGTCCGTAAACAACACCCCGATTAACGTAAAAAGAACAACAGCGGCCGTGTTCATGATAATTATTAGCGTGTGCTGCATGTCCTCTTCGTGGACTGGGTGATTTGGTACTACTGATTTAATATGTCGAGCCACTCGACCGGCTGCATTCTCAATCACTTGTTTGTTCCCTTTCTTTACGAATTGCGTAGTAAAGGAATAATACTGACGCAGCACCGAAGAATATAATGTTAATCCATACTGAATTTTGATACATCGTGATAGCTGTAAGAGCAAACGAACCCAGTACCACGAGCACGACCAATACCTTTTCCCATCGGAATCTCAAAAGGTGGTAAGGAGCTTCGAATCCTAATCCAAAACGGTACAGTATGTACGCCAGTGTCATAAAAAGAATACTGGTTATCAACTGGAGTAGTTCTCCTTGGAAAAATTCGAAGAGAGCAGCTTGGGCGAAAGCGTATGGGAAGAATCCCACGCATGCTATAATAGCTGACCAAATTACTGGTAACTTAACCACCGCTGCCAGCAAGAGCACGTAAAACAAAATATTGATAACTACTGCTACAAACCCCAGATCAATTCCTCGTAAGTAGTAACTTTGAAGACCCATAATAACCGCAACAACAGCTGCTTGCCAGATGTATTCTCTTGGGTTTTCTCTAAACAGGAGCATCATAAACAAAAATGCCCCGAACATCTCTATCATAGAAAAAAGCAGAAACCAAACTAGCTCCCACACCCTACATTTCTCCTTTATCGGCAGTATAAAGCGTATACTTTAATTATACCGGAAGGAGTGGCAATTCCATAGCCAAATTCATACAATTTCAGACGTTTGCAGAGATTATTTCCGCAATCGGTATTTGGCGTTCATCATCTTCTAACAACAGGTTGACCTTACCTCTGCTTTGATTAATACCAATTACAACTCCACTATAATGTTCGTCGTCAAACGGGCTAAACACAACCAGATCGACCTTTGTTTTTTCGTGGAAAGATTCAGCTAAAGTACGAACAATTTCTTCGATAGCTTGCTCATCCAAAATTGGTTTTCCTTTACGCCGTTGTTCCCTCTCTTGCTGTAACATTGCTTCGAGATGTTCGGGCATAATAAACCTCGACCCTTCATAGACTCCGTTACCGGAAAGTTTCTTACTCATGCTTCCGCCTCCAATTGATAAGAACGTACGTTTGTTTGTATTATATGCGAACATACGTTCTTTATCAATAACAAAATAGACGCCGCCAGTATTAAGCCCAGTGGCGCCATGTGTTCTTCCCAACTTGTTGGGAATTATATATGTCGAAGGTTTGCGGTTGCAAAAATCACGAAAATCTAGTGAGGTAGTTGCGGTAATGAATTGTCAAGGAGTATCAAGCGTGGCTGTTTTTGTTACTTGGTCCCATCCGATCCTTGAACCTGGAATATTGTCGCCAGCAGCTCGTAAGGGAATCAGAACTGTACCATCCTTTAAAACTGCGCCCTTGATTTGATTACCATTAACGATTGCTGTTACTTTGTCATCCGCATCGGCCTTCTTCACATCAGGCGAGTTGAATAGGTCGAGCTCGGCCTGTCTGCGCTTCACCAGACCATTCAGGACATTTTCCCCTGCCTTGTTATACTTGGTGATGCTCGCGGCAATCTGGGCTAGTGTGCGACCGTTACATAGCTGCTTTAAGTTTCCCGGGCCAGTGTTGTAGCAAAAGCTTGTGAGCGCATCGAATTGATTCTGTGTGAGCTTATCCGTAACTGGCACGTAAGACGGATTATTGACATAAGCTTCATATTTAGCCAGGTCAGTAATTAGCATAGCGTCAGCCTGCGCCTGTGTGATCTTCTGTCCTTGTTTTACATCCTCCCCATAGTGCCCCCAACCGATTGTCCAGTACTTTTCAGTTGGTACTGGCTTGTACGCTGTGAGTTTGCATCCTTCAAACGATTTAATCAGAGCAATTCCTGCATTTGATATTTTACGCATGATTTAAAACACCCCATTCTTTATATTAGACTGCTGGTTTTTGAGTAGTTTCATCTTGCGGCGGATCTGGAAGGTTCGGGTTTGTCGGAACTGAAGATTTGGATTCGAATATTTTCACCGCGTTCCGGAGTGCATCCGGCATAGGCAAACCCATACGACCAGCATTTTCAATAACAGACAATAGCTCATTTGCAATATAAAAGAAAACAACCGCGTCCTGGATGTATCCAGTACTTCCCCATGCCGCATCTATATAGTGGGCAATTGTTACGATAAGGAAAATGGCCGCCTTTCGTGCAATACCTTCAAAACCTACACGGCTGCGCAACTCATGCTTGATCCAAGCAGCTGCCCATCCCGTCAACCAATCCACTACCACCAAAATTAAAAGTAAATGTATCAAGATATTCCACCCTCCAAAGAGGTATCCCGCGCCAGCCCCCAAAACTGCGGATACCATTTTAATGACATTAGACATCCCCTCTTGCATACCGAACCCCCGCTTTCTCTCTCTAATAATTTAGAAATACAAATAGCCCCCAACCACTCCGGGAGCAAACTAAGATTTTCAGTTATACAAGCATGGTCACCACCACCTTATTTTGATATACTATAAAACTTTTACCAGTGATTACCGTAATAGATGTTATAGTCTATTTAAAAGGAGATATGCCCCTTGAAGAAGTCTTTGGTAAAAACTGTCGTAACTCTTGGTGTTGGTATGATGATCGGATCGGCAACCTTGGCTGCAGCAGCTCCATCCACAATCCAAGCTGTTATTTCAAATTTCAAAGTCATTGTAAACAATGAGCAAGCAAACCTAAAAAACGCGCCTATCGTCAGTGATGGTGTAACCTATTTACCTGTGCGCGAAGTGGCAAGTCTGCTTGATGCAGATGTAAAATATGATGCCAAGAACAAACAAATCAGCCTTAACTCGAAAGGAGACGTTTCAGTGATTACAGAAACTGAGCAAGAATGGGTATTCCTACGTGATATCGCTTCAAAATACACACTCAAGGTGCAGCAACAAAAGAGCGGATCACATGATCTCTTTGATGTAAAGTCAGGCGACTCTGTACTGTTCACCGTTGATTCCACAAAACTTGAACAAGGTTACACTGCTTATACTGAAGACGGGCACCCTATTTCATTGAAAATAAACAAAGGCAACCAAATCCTCATTAGCGAATCCGACCTGAAAGCAGCTGGAATAATTTAATAATCCCCGCCGCCTCTGCTTTGCGCGAATATCTGCGTGAAGACTGACGCCACGACACGCCCCAGTGAATTAACTGGGGTTATTGTGATTTCGTGATAATCTCCCCGGTTTATTTTTCCGCTATTATCTTTTGAAAGGAATGGGATAATATCTATTTCTTCGCCAGATGTATTCAATCCCGGTACCAAAACGCCATCTACCCTCACCTGAACCGATTCAGGTATAGGCCCCTCCCAAATCCCGAACTCAATCTCATGAGAATGCGCAGGTATGGTATGTGTATGGTCCATATTGTGAGTGTGTGGCGCTATGGAAACCGTATGATTATGTGATGGTATTGTTACGCTGTGCCGATGATCGGTAGTCAATGAATGGCCGTGCCCGCCAGATGGGACGAATGTGATTGGTGTTCCATCCGCTTTCATGAGCGAAGTACCAGCAGGAATGCCGTGATTATGATCCAGAACACTGTTTACGTATTCCGGAATGTTGATGGCGAAAAGATCCCAATCATCCAACGTGGATGACGATTCAATCCGAGACGGCTGAGTTGAAGTCGTTGGCGTTTCTCCGCCGCCATTCGCTGTTGTATTTCTGGTACTTGGACCCGATGACACTGAAGGCGCTGATTCAATAGCTCGGCTATATCCTCGGAATGGCTCTACTCGGAACGACAACGCTACTTTGTTCACCCTGGCTGTCTCTGCCGGGAGCCAAAACCGTAGTACAGCCGGATGTGTAGGATCACAGTTATCTGCAAAATCGTGACTATCGTAGTTGGTAGCACCTTGGGCATATACCTCACTGATATGCATCCGGTTCCGCAGCTCCGCTATGCTCCCCGCAATGTCCTGGGACTTGTTCGCAATCTCAAGCGTTACCGCTCCTGGATCACCAATCAAATTGCCTTTGCTTACTTTAACCACACGAGACTTGATATCAATACCCAAGTCAGCATCCTGCACCCGAACCATAGCCCCGGAAACGAATCGGTCAATCGGATCATTGGTGAGTGCGTATATCTCCGCTGCATCTACCGTATACTGCACACTTGGTTCTTTCAGTTCGTCCAGTAACGTTTGACATCGTGCCAGAAGCGTTTCAGGATATTCAAACCTCCGGTCCACAAAGATAGTCTGTACGATCCCGTATTTTTGGATGTACTCCGACTCCGCTTCGATATACGGCTTGCCGCCATTGATATCCGCGAATGTGAGCTGATTTACGCCTTCCCCATATCCAAGTCCATAAATTCGAGTAGACACCTTAGACGGGTCCACAGTGCGTGTGATGCCCTGTAAGTTAACCCCGTACCTGATATATGCATCTTCCTGTTCGGACGGCTTTATCAGATTCAGTTTCCATGGGTAAACGGTTGTATCAAACGTCCACATATATTCATCTGGAAAAGGTTGAGGAATGGAGAACAATGCCCCCAGTAGGTTTTCATTCTCCCAGTTGTATTCAAACTGACGATCAAACTGGATTGTACCCAGCTGCCAACGCTTTACAAGCTGTTTGGACAAGATGTACTGAATCACATCTCGTGTATACACGCCCAGATTCCCAACCGTGTGATACAAAAAAAGCACGTCATCCAGCAAAGTAGCCAGAACGTGCTCGCATGTGTATGTGATTGTCGCCCCATCAGATCCGCGCCGTGTTTGGCTCGGTAAGATCCGAAATAACTCCAATCTCTCATCCCCGTCATGGATCTCCACAAAGTAAAGTGGTTGACACTCACTGTTCTTGGCATCATCAGCCGGAAGAGTGAAAGACGCGCTCCATAAGGCATTCATGGGTGCGTCATAACTTACATCAAACGCATTTTCCAGATACGCCACCTTGCGCATTTGCAAGTCATATACTGTTACATATGCTGGTCTTCTCATAAGCCCCCATGAAACCTCCCTTCAATTTCTCTGACTACATCCCATGTCATTCTCTTTGGTGGATTGAAAACCATGTCATAGGCCAATCTCATTTGATAAGCCGCTGCATTACTATCCATTCCACCAGCACACGTCCCGATACCTGGACATAACACAGTGTCAATAATTTCACCTCTGACGTTATCGTTATGGTCTTGGACAGCCTCCATGGCTGCTTTCATAGCCAAAAACACATTGATGGTTCCTTGAATGCTCATGGGATAACGCATTGTCGGTGTGTGGGCAACAAACGGATGTTTTTCGTTCCCGGTCTCTACAATCATTGAAGTCCCTACTGGCTGGACTCCTGAATAATGAACATAAAGCCCGGATCGGACAGAACGCTGTAGTTCCGGACCGAAGTACTCCGCCAAATAGTAATCAAACCCGCCATCCATAATGCCGTAGCTATTTGCAGGAGTGACTACGCAGTCCCATTCCTGAACATCTTGGAACCGAGCATTGATTACACTTACTTGATCCATCCCACTAAAATGCTTTTCGAATTTGCTGCACAAATCAGCTTGAGTATCGACCAGTATCATCTTGAACACGTTAACCCTCCTATACGAATCGATCCTGGAATGTAATCCGCATTAACACAGATCGGCCAGTATCCGGGTCCGTATACGTGATTGTATTGTTGCCGAGATTCAAATCGAAGAAATTCCCATCCATATTGAACAAGGCATTATTTCCGTTATGTGTAACCTTCAGGTTCTTGGAATCAATGATGATCCGGTCGCCTGGGTTTATCGGTCCAACGTAATCTATATAGTCAACATGGAACCGGCTACCGTTTGCTTTCAGTGTACCGACCCCATGCATGATTGCTTTTTGTAGTCGTTCACGGATGAAGGTAGCAGAAAGGCCGCCTTCACCGTCCAACTTCGCCGCATTGGATATTTCACGGACGAAATCCGCATGCAGTTCGCCCACACCGTCCATAATCACGGTTCCTGTCATTTCGGCACTGGAAGAAGCGGTTAACCCTCCCACTCCGTTCAGTACCGCTCGACCGAAGACGAATACGGATATCTGCCGATTGAATGCCATTCGGTTAAATGCTCCCCGGTTAAACACGGCCTTCCCTCCTTCTGGACAAAATAAAAACACGCTCCATAATTGGCGTGCCGGTTACTCCGTAATTAAGAATTCAACTCCACTGTCAATTAGGATCTCGTTTACTTGATCGCGAAGAGTTGGAGGGATTGTTCTGTATTCGGTTTTACCCAGAATCACACGCTGTGCAAAGAACATAGCTACCATGGTATCACCTCCTTCCAAGCTTAAAAGAAGCCAGAATAAGAAACGCCGGATCACTTGTATAACTCCAACGCCATTTCTGCGATTACTTCATCTGTGAATTCGGCACGGTCAGACAATGCTTTGCTCTGTGCTTTCAGGAGTGTGCTATCTTGCTTGATTGATTCAAACTCCTCTTGCGGTACAGTCACATATACTATAGGGACAGGTGGGGTTTCATCTGCAAAAACCAAGAAATTCCCATCAATGATATTGCGTTCTTCCACGAGAAATTTATGTGCATTCTCTGCAATGAGTCGTTCGCGTTCAGCTTGAGTTTTATATTCCAAAACTATTTTCATCCGTCAACCTCCTACTCTTGCGTTATTGTCAAAAGATTAGTACCATAAATTATCTTTTCTATCGACGCAGATGATCCAAGTGCCCATAAATAAACAGAAATTTTATCACCAGCAATAAAGGTTATATCCTGTACATATGTTGTTGGTGTTGATGAGCTTGAGCTTCGGAGTGTGCCGAAAGCAACCCCATTTTTATATATTTGGGCGCGAGCATTAGTAGATGATGTGTACAAGTCAAACGAGATTCGTATTGTCCCTGGCAAGTTAAATACAATGCCAACCACCTCGTACGGTGTACTAGAATTGTTATTCGCGTAATTAGTTCGTCTGAAAATCGGGCCGCTTCCTGCAGAAATCGAACCAGTAAACGTACCAGGCACCCCGCCAACGGACACGCCGGACCTGATATTTCCTGCGGCTAAATTTGTTATGATTGCCTGTACTATACCAGCCCCGTTATGATAACCTTCGGGGACTGTGTACGCTTCGTTTTGATTAGTGATGTTTTTTGTAATAGCCCCATTATCGGCCATGGTTCCAGCGCGGTTATTCCCTGTTCCATTCGAGAACGTAACTCCGGTCAAAACTTGTGCTGATGTAGCTGAACCCGTTGCACGAATAACCGCAGCTATTTTAGAAATAAGTTGATCCCACGTTTCTGATGTGGATGCCGATACACCTATGGAGTTAAGCGCGGCAACCACTTCCGCTTTCCGCTCAACTCCAGCTTGAAAAGCCAGTCCAACAGCTTTCTCCGTTGCTGCAACATCGCTCCGAGAACCATCAGTAGCATCAGACAATTGCACAATCCCTTTTTCGGTCAGGGAAGCATCAGGTATTACAATATTGTTTAATCGTTGATCCAGGTCAGTGATGTTTCCTCGGAATGTATCGTGATCATATGCCGTAAAGAATCTTGCTATTTTCGTTCCCGCAACCCAAGATTTAGTCGAACCCTCAAACCCCCTAGTTACACCTGTTAGGTCGTTTCCGGTCTTTCCGGTGTAAAGTATCGTTTCTGCTGCTTCGTCCGTCCCAATCGTCAATTGGTTGGGCGCTGGAGGTAATACAGATCCATCTAATACCGTGATACTGGTTTGGCTATCGTTAATGTCTGCCGCTAGCTCGGTCTGCCTGCTATTGACCGCAGCTGGGTACATGATTTCAAGCATTGGTCATTCCTCCTTAACTAAGTGTCTGTACAATGTTTCCGGTCAATAGTTTGAAAACGTCATTTGCCAGTATACTACGCGGTGATTCTAAAGGACCGAAGTACAAAAGATTGCCTCCTGTTAAGGCGTCTCGTGTGCCAATATGAGAAACCGTTCCCCACGATGCAGTGGCAATTGCATAAGCAATGTCTGCCGCATTCTTGATGGTTGGTTTCCCTCCCTCAGTAGCAGGTGGACCGAAAACAACTTTCAGCCTCGTATATCCACCGCCTGATACTTCTTGGCCTGTGTCGGCCGCTGTTGGGTTTGTAGTGTATAAGGCTACATAAATATTCTCTGGACTTGTATAAGGAATGTTTCTGAAAACGTGGTTAAGTATAGCATTTGCCAAGTATAAGGATATGTTCATGCGTGTCACCCCTCTAATAAATATTCATTCGTTATACGTAAATGGCTCAAAGGTACGGTTCCTTGGTTCGTGATTACAATCAATGGTGCCGTTCGGACATTCCCTTGACTGACAATCTGCTGCTTGTGCGGTGATGTCGTGATTAAAGTCTCTTCAATCTGTTCCAAGCCATAAGCAAATGGATCATGGGCAATCAAAGAGAGTGAGAACATCCCGAGTCCCATAATTCTGTCAGGATCAAAACCACCCGTCAGTTGCACCGCGAACGCCTGATTTGGCCTCTCTCGCTGTCTCAGTTCGAGTTTGCGAGGTTTTCCGTAGCTGTCCACTAAATGAGAAGACAAACCCATAACGGCCTGCTGTAGAGCCATATAGTCCTTGGTAATCATTGCACAATCGTAAACGAACGTCCTTGCCCCGATATCAGCCCCGAAATTGTATTGTCCATTACGTCCAGGGATGTTCAGTGTTCGATCCACCGTATCAGGTAGACCCGGGCGCTTGGACGTGCCACGCACCAAGAAGCCCAACTCTATGTTGGACTTCCCGCCAAGCCATATCATTTCATGCACTATCTTGCACCTCCTGTTCCTCTCGTTGCCTGCTGAGCCATCATAAACATTTCTGCAGCCAGTTCCTTGGCGATTGCCCGGATATCTTCATCCCTTCGAACGTTAAAGATTGTCCCGGCAAATATACCTTCCATATTGAGTGTCACGGGCCCCATTCCTGTTGAATCTGTTCCATTTGAATTACCCACGGAAGGTTGAACCGCTTGTGCCATATCCCTCGCCTGATTCTGAACGTTTGACATCATGTTTGCCATACCTTGAACCAGTCCGGCCCCAGCCATCTCCCCGATCCACGCCATTTCACGAGATGGAGAGTGAATGTCCAGCGCCTTTTGCATGGTTGTCCGGACAGAATCTGCAATTGCCTTAGCTTTCGCCTGCACCGCACCCTGCATAGATGCCAGACCATCAAGCAACCCTTGCATCGCTTGTTTCCCGATCGTAGGCAAGTCTGCCTTCATCGCATTGAACTGGTTTGTCGTACCAACTCGTATCGCTTTAACTTTTGCATCAAAGTCTGCCTTGAGTCCGTCTATTTGCGTTGCCGCATCCACTCGTAACTGAGATATTTGTTTATTGGTATCTTCGCGTAATCCGGTGAGCTCCCGAACCGCTATAGCTCGGGATTCTGCCGACTTCGTTTGCCAGAGGTTTGTATACTCGGCAAGCTGTTCGTCTGTCAGTGTGTTCAGTGCCGCCAACTCAGGAGCCGCTTTTGGCCCCATCTGCCGCAATTCCTCAAGCAGGCCCTTGTCTATTCCTCGCGCCGCCAAAGTTTCAATATTTGATGCCCATGTAGCCAAGTAGTCGACTTGGCCCCGCAGGTTGTCCAGTAGCTGTTGACCGGATGTTTCCGATTTAGCAACAACCTCATCAAACAATCCTGCAAAGTCGTTGATTGCCTTGGCTCGCTGTTCTACAGCCTGTTCATACACGCCATTTAGCCGCAACTCTTCAGCTGCGACATTTGCGTTAATCTCTTTGGTTTTCGCTAAGAAGTCCTCACTGGCTTGAGTCAGTTGATTGTAAATCTCCAACTTAACTTTGCCTGCCGCTTCTTCAGCTGCTTTTGATTCAGCAGATCCAGCCTTGTACCTCGCTTGAACCCGTTCCCAGGCAGCAAGCTGTTGAGCAAGAGACATTTCGTTGGCCGCTGCCGCTTTCTCGATATAGTCCTTTGAAGACTCGAAGCTTGCTTTAGCGATTTCCTGTTTGATTTTATACGCTTCTTTTTCTGCTGCAATGTACTGCGTGGTCCCGGCTTTGTATTTGGCCTGAACCTTCTCCCACATCGCTAGTTCCTGTTGGAGTGTAGCCTTTCCTGTGGAAGCCCTGGCATCAATGTACGCTTTGGAAGCCGCGAAGGAATCCTTGGCCGCTTTTTCAGCCGATTTGGTTTGTTGCTCATGGGCCTTTTTAATCTCAAGCGTGACCTTCTGAACCTGGGCAGACGTTTTGGCGTACTGGTCTTTGATCTTTTGCAAGGCCGCCACGTAACCGGCTGTATCAACGTTGCCCATTTTGAAGTTATACTGGGCTGTGGCAAAAGCATCTTTGAAAGCCTTATTGACTTTGGTTGCCGTATCCTTGGCAGCCTTGGCTGCTGTCTTGGATTTGTTACTGATACCGTTAGCCAAACCTTGGCCGATGTTTTCCCCGTATCCGGTTGTGAGTCTCGATGGTGAGTGAATATCGAAAAACTTCTTGAAGAATCCGCCAATGGCTTCCGAAATTTCCTTAGCCTTTTGGACAACGACATCCTTCATATTCGCGATACCCTGCACCAGACCTTGAATGATGTTCTTCCCGATATCTTTCATCGTATTGAACGCATTTTTGAAGATGCCTGCAATACCCTTCCAGACGGTTTCGGTTACGCCCTTGGCTGCATTCCACGCCCCTGCCCAATCACCTTTAAAGATGGCCAACCATGTGTTGATAATGCCCGATATTACACCGATCACAGTATCCACAATAATCTTGATGGCATTCCAAGCACCCGAGAAGACGGATTTCACCACGTTAAACACCGTTCGGAAGACCGTTGTAATGGTGGCTCCCCACGTATCCCAAAACGCCTTCAGGTTATTGAAAATGGTTTTAATGACCGTGAAAATCACATTGAATGTCGTGCTGAATATAGTCTTAAGGATTTCAAAGACGCCTTTGAATGCAGCTGTGATTGTTGAACCCCATTTATCCCAGAACGCTTTAATCTCGTTAAAGATAAACTTGATCAGTTCGAAATAAGCCTTGAACACGGTATTAAACATCAATGTTAAAGCTGCCCAGGTAGCTTTGAAGAATATCGTAATGTCATTGCCCCACGTGGCCCAGAATGACTTAATCCCGGCAAAGATGGATTTCACAACTTCGGACAAGGCTTTTAGCACCGTATTAAAGACAAGCTTGACGCCGTTCCAAAGTGTGTTGAACAGTCCGGTGATCTCTCCGCCCCACGTTGCCCAAAACGACTTGAGCGCACCAAAAACAGCTTCGGCCGCTGCTTTAATGCCAGTCCATGCTGCGTTAAGCGCGTCCCTCACCGTTTCATTGGTTTTGTACAGGTATGTCAGCCCTACCGCAACAGCCGCGATTGCCGCCACAACAATGCCGATTGGACCAGTAATGGCCGCCCACAGGGCAGTGAACATCGGTGTGAGCATCGTTAACCCTGCGGCAATCTGAGGTATGAAACCAATAAGTATCAATAACGGACCAACAATGAGAGCCAGTGCTGCCGTTATTGCCCCCGCAATAGCAATAAACGTTTTGACGCCTTCCGGGAATCGGTTAAACACGTCAACGACAGATTGCATCACGCCTGCTGCTGTCCGCAATGCAGGGATAAGTGCCTGCCCTATGGTGATTTGTGCCGTCTCCATAGCTCCGCTCAGTTCTTCAAGCGCGCCTTTAAGGGTATCCATCTTCTGCGCAGCAACCATTTGAGCATCGATCTTATCCATGGCCGCCGCCATAGCGTCGATCCCCTCCGCACCCTCTTTATACAAGATGTTACCAGCACGGATAGCATCTGAACCAAACATCGTATTCATGGCCGCTTGCCGCTGCATGTCGTTCAAACCGGACATCTTTTCATTCAGGAGCCCAGCAATTTCGGACATATCCTTCAGAGAACCGTTGGCATCATAAAATGACGAATACACCCAACCATTGGCCTCTGCCATGGCTTTGGCCTCTTTGAAATACTTGCCTGTAACTGTTTTTGCGCCATCAGCGCGCGCCAAGTACGTCGCTAGTGCCTGGGTAATACCATCAATGCTCATCTCCGCAGGCTTGATTCCTTGTTTTGCCAAGTACTCCATTGCCTTGGACGTATCCAATGTTAACAAGCCCAAATCTTTAAACGTTGCATACGCATCCGCTGTAGTTGGCTGCAAACGCATAAGCATCGTTTTGAGAGATGTACCCGCGTCCGACCCTTTAAGGCCATTTTGAGCAAATGCAGCCAGTGCAGTGGCAGTGTCTTTGAAAGAAAGACCAACCGATGCAGCAACGGAAGCCGATTGAGATAATCCGAATTTTAATTCTGATACACTTGTTGCTGAAGCATTAGCAGCCCCGGCTAGTATGTCGGCCGCATCCTGCACGGAAAGAGAGTCGCTTTTGAAAGCGTTAAGAGCAGTAGAGGCAATTTCAGCAGCGTCCGCCAGTTCCAATTCGCCAGCAGTAGCCAAAGAGAGTGCGCCCGATAGCCCACCATTCATGACATCTTGTACTTTTACCCCGGCCTTGATAAGCTCCTCAATACCCTGAGCCGCTTCGGTTGCGCTGTATTTGGTATCTGCGCCCATAGTGATCGCCAATTGTTCTAACTCACCACGGAATTTGCTAACCTCAGCCGGATCCATAACAGAATAAGCATTTGCCATACCCTGCTCGAAGTCTGCGGCGCTTTTTACGGCGACACCAAGAGCTCCAGCAAGCAATCCCCCAAAGGCAGTAATCCCCGCGCCAACCTTTTTCATTTGCTCAAAGGAATTTCCCATTGCCTGCTTAGCCTGTTCAAACGATTCTTTATAATCTTGACCAAGCTTGCTTACTTTTTTCCCTTGATCGCCAATCTCACGAGTCGTATCTTCCAAACGATTATTCAGATTCTGAAGCTCTTGCTCTGTTTTAGCCACTTCACGTTGAAAAGCCCTGTATTGACCTTCTGTAATGTCTCCACGTGCAAATTGCTGATTAACTTGCTCCTGTACTTGCCTCAATCGGCTTAACTTTTCTTGAGTGTTACTAACGGAGCTGGCAAGCAACTTTTGTTTCTGAGCAAGTAACTCGGTGTTTCCAGGGTCAAACTTCAGGAGCTTTTCAACCTGTTTTAGCTCCGACTGGATATCTCTTGATTTTTTGTTGACATCGGCAAGCGCCTTGCCCAAACCGGACGTCTCCGCTCCGATGACAACGTTAATCCCTTTAATGGTTTCTGCCACACAGCCCACCTACCCTATGTTCCAGGCAGGCATTGGCTCGCTACTTAATGTGCGGCTCGCTCTGTTCCTTAATTTTCACTTGCACAACACGTTTACAGCGCATGCATTTGATTTCAACATCCGCTACCCTCGCATAAAATAAAAGATGCCCGCAGTGTGGGCATCTCGCTTCTTTTAGATCCATAAAATCACCACACAGTCATAACAAGTTGCAAATCGCTTAGGTTTTTGATTCAACCATTTTATTCAGCCTTTCCATCTCAACAGACACCTTTTTCTTTATATTGGAGATACGAATGTCAAGGGCTTCAATTTGCTTTTCAGTCATTCCGCCTTTTGCAGGACGTTCCATCAGAACTGTTATCAATGCATTCAATGTCCTGATTTTCTCATTCTCATAATAAGCAGTGTATACATGGCCGCAATGAGGACAAGAGAAACCCACGCGATCCACTTTCGGAGTAACTTTCTCTTTGCCATAGCTGATCAACACGAACTCCTGACCACAACCATCATTGCATTCCACTTTCATCATTCGGTCGTCCTCCTACTTGCCATAAAAGGCATCGATATCTGCCTGAGTAGCTTCTCTTGGACCATCGTCTTTTTTGTCGTTGCCCGTAAAACTTTTAGCGAGATCAATTAGATCCCCACAACTCAGATTGTTCAACTCTTCAAAGCTGAGCCCAACCCGTTTACCAATCGCTATTAGATCCAGTTCCAGACGAGATTCTTCGTTAGGTTGCGACTCCGCCTTTGACCCCGTTGTTTTTACGAAAAAAGCCGTCTGTGGCTTCCTCCAAGGCCGCTACCAAGAACGCTGGGTCGGATAAATCCAAGTCGTCGCCCAGAGAGGCCAACCATGGCTCGAAACTCGGAAACTCTTTGCCATAAGAATCTGCTTTTGCCATGGCCCATACCATTTGCAGATTAGATAGCATATCAATATTGGTTGGGTCAACTTCACCACCGTCCGAATCCCCACCGACCATTTTCATCATGTCGCCAAGCAAATCCGTCTTAAATTCTTTCTTGTAAAAAAGAAGAGCCAGAGCGGTTGCTCTGACCCGTACTGTTTGGTTCCCGATTGTAAGTTCACGCATTTTCATCGTCTCCATTCTCTATTTTGGATAAGTCGAGGTCATCCGCCCCCGTTGCACCCGGCTGCACCTCATCGTCAGACGGGCTTAACATGGCATTAGAGGCGTTTACTCCCCCGCGGTGAATGTTGGTGTGTAAACTTTCGTAAAGAAGGAATTAAACTGTGTAGCGTTCGTTGCACTCAGTTCTAGATCACCCTTGACAATGTTCACACCATCCAATTCAATTGGCGATACGGTTACCGACAACGTTTCTCCCGTGATCTCAATTGATTCACCTTTGGTCGTCAACTCTTTTGCTGTCCGAGACGCCTGGCAATCGTAGTAAGCGAACCGGCGATTTCTCTTGTCGCCTAAGACCTGACCCAAGAGAGCAAACTTCTCAGGCATTCCATCTGAAATTTCCACCAATAGTCCGTTATCGTCAATTTTCCATCCGAACATCCGGACTTTGACTTCATCAGGAATCAAGGCCATTTCCAGTTCAGCTGTATAACCGTTATTGCTTGTTGCTACAAAATACGCAGTGTTATCGGCGTAAAAGGTAGAAGCCTCACCTTGAGCCTCTGGCGCCCAACGAACTGCACCAGGAATTGGAATCGGAACTTCCCAAGCTGGCTGCTCGGTAACAGCATCATCGAAAAACGCAATGTGTACCTTGTCCAAACCAAACGTTACTTTATTTTCTGACATATATTTCACCCTCCGATTAATTGAATTGTGAAGACCATCTGGAACAACTTTTCACTTTCCAGATATGTTTCGACCGAGCTGTATGGTAACTGCATTTCTTTGAGTTTGCCTTTAACTTTCGCTTCCGCCACCAAATCTTTCTTTTCGGTGTACAACTCCACCTGAAAATTAGGTACTTCAAGAAAGTTTATATTGTCGGCCATAAAATCACCGTCATAGGCAAATAGGTATACCAGATACGGCGCTTTTGGTTCTGTTTTGAAATGCGAATAAGCGACTGGGTATCCAATCGCTTCAAGGCCTTGATAGAGTTCTGTTTGGTTCATCCACATCATCCTCCATTACGGACGATAGATTTAATTCTATTCACGAGTTCTGGTTCTGCGTGATCATAAGCAGGCAAAATATGCGGTTTCCCAGGAACGCGACCACCACCTCGTTTTGCGTGCCCGAATTCCAACAAGTGAGCGAAGCTACCGCGTTTTTTATTATGGATGATATACTTTACCGCGCCATCTTCGTTCATTTTCTTACGGGTCCATCCGGTTGCGTATCTACCGCTGTTTTTACCTTTGCTTTTCGGAGAATTCACCGATATTTCTTTAGTGAGTTGTTTTGATGTCTTGTCTAATTCCTTTTCTATCCCTCTTGTAACATCCTCCGTATACGCCTTTACAGCTGAAGTGATTTCGTTCGCTAGATCATCAAGCGAGACCATGCTTTAAAGCCTCCCTTCAGCGATAATGGTGAACGTGATGTTCAACTCATCGTCATTGATGATACTTTTCACATCGTACGTCACGTTTTTAAACCGGATCTCGATCCGCGTTTTCTTTTCCGCAAACAGCTCGTCCAGCGCCTTTGAGTAATGGACCACAAATCTAGTGACATGCTCTGTGTTGTTTTGAGCTGCCGCCATGAATTCAGATCCCTTGGTTGTTTTGACCATGGACCAGAGCGTGCGCAATTCACTGAACGCCTCTGACTCGTTCCCGATATCGTCCTTGATAATAACCGGGCCCATGACTGTGATCCGCTTGTTGAATCTGCCGCTATGGCTGTTGGCGTTGTATTTATTGTCCCTCATCTGCATCAACCTCGCTTAAAGCCTTGTCCAACATGAGATTGTTGATTTGAGTCAAAAAGTTGATGTTAAAGTACTCCAGAGCATCGTTGTAGACGTACCGGGAGCGCTCGAACACCAGCTCTTTGAAAACTTCATGTGTTTGGATGTCGTAATCACCACAAACCCTTACCAAGTCATCGTTCGAAGCTTTGAGAATCCTCAACAGGTTCCCATCTTCCTCGTCATCCAGGTGCATTCTGTCCAAAAATTCCTTTACAACCTCTTGCGTAACAATTCCGGCCACCAGAATCACTCCTTCAGGGCAGATTCAGCAGCAAGGGCTTCTTCCTTCCCCTTCACTTTCTCGCCGTT
Source organism: Paenibacillus sp. 11B (assembly GCF_030487755.1). Taxonomy (NCBI): domain Bacteria; kingdom Bacillati; phylum Bacillota; class Bacilli; order Caryophanales; family Paenibacillaceae; genus Paenibacillus; species Paenibacillus sp. 11B. The sequence goes on from NZ_JAUKNS010000004.1 coordinate 525,784, forward strand.
GGAGAGTTCGTAGGTTCCGCCCCCGACATGATGCGGGAACGTCTTCTCGGTATCATCCTGTTCCTTTACGGCCGAATCCTTCACGGGTCCAGCGGCACTTTCAATCTCCTGAACCTCAGCCAAATAAATCTTGTTGTACTTCGGGTGAATCTCCGCAAGATAAAAGATACGATCATCATCGGACTCATACCCCTCTGCTGGATAAATCTCACCAGGTTGATAGATTCGATCATCGTGACCGTTTTCTTGGAACCGGTTGACTACTTTAGCTTGTAAACTCATGCAATTCCCTCCCCTCAAAAAGTTAGACACCCCAATTAAGGAGTGTCTACGCCGCTACTTAGATCAAGCGTATAAATTACTGCAGTTTTATTGTCACGCGGTTTACCGAAAGCAAATGTCTTAGCCACATGCAGATTGCAATCCTCCAGAGCAAGGGTTTCCTTGTACTCTGTGACCTCTACACCACCACCACGATATGCGTCATAGCGATCCTTTACAAAGGCCACTACTTCGCCTGCTGTAGCGAATACGGAAGGAATGATTTGAAAGTCGAAAGGAACATTTGTGATATAAGCACCAGTGGCGTTCCTGGTTGTAAATTTACCGCGCATTTTCCAAGAATCAGATGGGTTAATGATTAATGCAATTTTCCCGTCTACATTCAGCGGCTTACCATCTTGCTTTACTGATAGCAATTCTCCGATTCCTGCAAATTCTTCAATTGTTTTGGCAGCATCAGTAAGCGTCAACGTTCCGGCAATGGCTTTTTTGGCGTGTCCCGCTGTAGGGTCCACAGCTGCAGATAAATCACGGATCAGTCCAATTGGTTGATGCTTTACTGGCCCTGCTCCGTTAATGACCGCACTTTCAAGGGCAACAGCGTAAGTTTCGGTAATTTGTGCACGGACGTAAGCTTCTACCCATGTCGGCCCGAACCTTTTAAGGTCTTTCGGCAGCACAACAAAAGCTGTCAATTTAGATTGAGTGATACTTTCTTGCTTAAATACCGCATTCAACTGACCTTTGATGTCTCCAAAGATAGGCCCCCACACAGCAGCGCCTTCATATTCAGAAGTAATTGCCGTAAGTGTGACTGTGCCAAGGTCTTGGAAATTGATAACCGATAGTAGTGGATGCTCGGTTGTCAGGTCGTCATAAATTCGTTCAACAATGGTTTTAGGTAGGATAATTTCATTTGTGAATCCATCTGACTGTACAACCGCGTTGAAGAATTTCTTTTCTTCCGCAGTCAATACGTTGACGCCTCGTTGGGCCAGTACTACGCTGTCCAAATTGTTAGCAGACACTTGGTTTGTGATTTGAGTCGTCAGTGACGTTACAAGTGCATCCTGCATAGCAACCCAAGCTGTCTCAATTTCTTCGTTTGTTGATGCTTCATTCTTCACCACGTTGGCATAGTTCAGTTTTGCGTTTTCGTAAGCGTCAGTATGCTGATTAAGTTTCATTGTCATTTTTAATGACCTCCATCATTCAAATTAAAAAAGAACCCTGCGATTTCCTGACGGTTTCCCAGGATCATGCAATGGTCCTTGCTGCTTGTTTTTAAAATCTTCGAATTCAGTTTGCAAAGTGCTCAATTGAGCTTTCAAGGCGTTAACTTGTTCGTTATCCGCTCCAGGCTCTGCGTTGCCAACGTTTGTGATTTGTGTGATTTTGTTGTTGAATTTCTCGGCCTGATCTTTGAAAATCCCGGATTCAACTTCTTCCGCTTTCCCATCCACAATTTCATCAGCTAGACCCAATTTAAGAGCTTTGCTTGCGGACAAGTACGTTTCCTCGTCCAACAATTTCTTCGCTGTACTCTCATCCAACCTATGGGTGTATGAAGCTAAAACCGATTCACCGATGCTGTCCAAGTCATCCGCAATTTTACGCAGCTTCTTGGCGTTACCCGCAACCACTGTCCATGCATGGTGCAGCATGAATTGAGTGTTCGAATACATCCTTACTACGTCTGCACCCATACATATAAGACCAGCCGCGCTTGCAGCAATACCCGTAACAGTAACTGTCACTTTGCCTTTGTGAGCTCGCAACGTGTTCATCAAATCAATCCCGACAAATACGTCCCCGCCGTATGAGTTAATATCCAGGTCAATTTCTTCGTCTTCCCCAATGCTTCTCATCATGTAGTTGAAATCCCACACGCTCGAATTCCAGCTTGAAATATCGCCTTTGATCTTATGCTTCACTTTTTAGTCACCCCCTTCCCGATCTTTAGAAGCCGACGCAGATTGATAATTTTTAGTCAACACATACTCATCCAACGCTGGATTGTCCACCGGCTCGCCTCCGACCATTTTTCTAATCTCATTTCCGTTGTAAGTTCCACTCGCACGCAGTTTGTCAATCGCTTCTGCAAGTTCAAGCGGATTCATGTCTGCAATTCCGTGTACATTAATTCTTTTCCCGCCCAGGTACTCTTTCTTGGTCACCAGTTTGGCATTCACTTCATCCCTGATCTTCTTACTGAGAGGATTTGTACAGAACCTGATATATGCCTTGATAGCCGTTTCATAGTCAGCCATATCACCGTGAACCAATGAGTTTGGAACACCAAGAATATTAGCTACATCATCAGTCAAATCTCGTTTTAATTTCGCCAATTCTTCTACCGATTTACCGTTATTAGAACCGTCGTTGACCTCTGTGTACTCAAACCCTTTTAACTTCGGGACAAGAGCCACAACATTTGTTTTGAATGCAGTAAATAGCTTATCGATAAACTCTTGAAGCCGATTCCTAGTTTTTTCGTCAAGTGATTGATTTGCTTCTACACCAACAGTTCCTCGAATTTGGTTGCTCATTTTCTGAGTTTCCAACATTCGTCCAAACAAATCTGTGTAGTCTTTAAAAATGCCTTCCATGAATTTGGTTAGCTTCTCGTTGTTATACGTCAGGTAGATGACTTCATCCATCCTAAATGTTCGTTTGAATGTGTAATCTTTTACCGTAACGTCCTTGAATACATCTGGATAAACTGCGTACTCTTCTCTTGAAAAGCTGTCCGCTATCAAAAGATCATCATTATCAGACAAAATGACAAGTATCTCATTTTCATAGATAAGCCTGTACGTGAACTGTTGCCAAAAATCTGCTGCGGATTGGTCTGTATTTGGACGTACATTGAGTAGATAATCCCAATCATCCATAATTCGCTTGTCGTTCTTCATAATCCTGAACTCACTCATGCTTATGGTCCTGGCTATGAAGTTAATGCATGTCTCAAGCGCAATCCTTTTTAGATATGACCGATTGGAGGATTCGTATAAAATATCAAAATCAAACAAGGTTTCCAGCTCGCTGTTACGTTTGAACACACCATCCAGAAATCCCATTCCTTCTTACACCCCCTCTCCTAGAAGTTCAAGGCCTCCAGTGCATCCAAAGCATCATCAATACCTTCCTCGCTCAGTTCTTCAAAGCGATACAAACCGCAAACAAGAGCTTGGAAACCGTCTGTTTTCCTCCGGATCGGTTCTTTCTTGCCGTATATCTTGTTACCATCTTTTTTGATCGTCACAAGCACGTTATTTGTGTACCAGCGCATCAACGGGTTGTCACCCCATATGAACATACCCTTGGCGAAATACATCTCTACACGCGGCGCTAAGAGGCCGTGAATTGCTTCCGGCCTACGAATTACCTCAACCTCGAAGCCGACAGCCTCAAGCAGAGGTTTCAGCATTTCCATGCGGTAGTTATCACCAATGACTTTCTTGATGCTGTATTTCATCCTCATTGTGACGAACCAATTCACGATATGTTCCAGGTTGATCATTTCCTCGTTCAAAACAGTGAGTAACCCTTTGGACTCCCATTCTTTTATCGGAGCAAACTTCTCTTTGCTATCCACTCGTTTCATGGAGTATCCGTAATACTTATCGACAAATTCTTTTCTTGTGAATGAGTGCGTGATAAACGGCACCTTTCCATCATGTTTGAAAACTAAACCAACAGATGCAAAATCTCGAATTTGTGCAAAGTCGATGCACCCGATGGCTTCCTTGCCTTCCAGATCCGGTAATGGTTGATCTGTTGCAGCAATCTCTTCCCATTTCGCTACAGATCGTTCCAGGTCAGTAACTGGTAGATTCATGCGTTTGGTCATGAACTCTTCACGGTTTGAAGGATCGTCCGCTAGGTCTTCATATTCTTCATAGATAGTGTCATAAAGACCCTGAGAGTACTCATTCCTCGGCTCGCTCAGCATTGGGTTTGCTAACTCCCACAACTCCGGTCTATCAACCTCTTTTTCATCGTTCAGTTTGCAGAGGAATGGGAAGACTGAGTTTACTCTGGCCTCACCACTCAGAACCTTCTTGGCTTTATCTTTGAATTTGTCCAAGAACCCGTCACGGACATAACCGTCCGTCCCGATGTAGAACTCTCGTGGATTTTTCTTCTTACCTAAACCAGATATGTGCACCCGGACGTCCGAGTTGTCTTCGAAATAGTGGATCTCGTCAAATACAACCGCACCGTCTCGAAGACCGTCTTTCGTGTTTCCGTTAGACGTTCTGAATTTAAAAATGCTATCCGTGCCCTTTGCCAGAACTTGTGTTGCTGTAGCCTTAAAATGCTTCTGCAGCATTGATTCCCTCTTGATCGTTTTGGCCGATTCCTCTACGGAGGTTTTAGCTTGTTCTTCGGAGTTAGCAATAACGGATATGTTGTATTCCATAATTCCGTGAAGATCACTGATTAGAAAGTGGCATATCACAGTAATGAGTCCGTTTTTGCCTCCGCCCCTCCCCATCATCCATAGGAACTTCCGATAAAACACCCTATCCGACTCTTGGAAAAACAAAAAGACGAAAGCAACTAAGAACTTCTGGAACGGTTGCAAAGGAAAATACCACTTCGCAGCGAACCGAATGCAGTCCTCAATCATTTCGTCATCGAAATACAAGTCATCTCGGGAAAGAACATCCCGCTCCAGGTATTCAATTAGCTGTTCTCGTTCTTTGTTGAACTTAACTTTTCCAGAACGGAATAACCGAATATAGTCGTCTACATACTTTTGCCGAATCATGTCAAATCACTTTTCGTCCCGCCCTTTTTACCTGCCCCTGTTTTCTCCGGCTTTGGCACATTCAGATTTAAGGCGTCCAGTATTTTAATCATACGATCATTGGTTTTGTGTAGGTCGGCAATGGAAGGGTTAGATTTCTTGCCGTGCATGCCATTGATCTGAATTCCGATGGTTTCAATATCTTCAATCAGTTCGTTTTTCAAATCCCAAAGAGATAAATAATCTTGAATCAAATCTTTGTGATAAGAAGGCGGTGTCCCGTTCGCTCTTAATTGCCTCATGAGATCCAGTTCAATTTGTCTTCTTAACTTTTCGGCTGCATCAGTCAACAAAATCACCCCCTTTTATTAATTTTCCATTTATGACCAATATGCAAGAATTATAATTTCACCCAAAAAACCCGACAGAACACCCCACCTCCGGTGCCCGGGCCCCAGGGAATCGCCAAACCTTTTGACCCGGGGGGGTGTTATCCGAATATTTTTTCTTTCAATTTTCTAATCAAAGGAACTTTGTCTTTGCCTTGATTGATCATATGTTCAATCGTGTACTCATGTTTGCCAACCTCGTGTGTCTTGGTTCCATATAAATACTCGATTACGACCATCCCATTGATTGCTACACCATTGTGTCTCACAATTGGGACGCTGTTTAGATCCTTCACTTCTATGACCAACAACGGAACAGAACTCTTACACGCATCACAAAGCAGTTCCAGTCCATCAGTCCTTACTCCAATAACATCCAAGGCTTTGTTGCACTGTGAGCAAGGAGCCTTACTGCAGCAATTGTCACAAACAATTCTAGCTGACGGTTTGTCATTCGGTCCGCGTTTCTCATTTATCCTGACGCCGCACTTAATGCAATGTTCATTGTTCACCAGCGCTCATCTCCTTCCCACTTGTTCACGTTCCGTTCGAACACCCGGTCATGCTCCTTGTTGTGGCAGTCAACACAAACTGTTTCTAGGTTGTCTATATCAAGCGCAAGGTCTGGATGATCCTCAAGTTCCTTGATGTGATGGACAACCAACTGAATCTTCTTGCGGCGAGCCGACTCGCTGTATTCGTTTGTGTCGATGCTGACCAATCCATTTCGTTTGCATGGCTGGCACTCGTGGTTGTCACGCTGCTTAACCTCTGCCCTCAGCCGCTTCCATTCACCGCTATCGTAGAACTTCCGCTTCTGTTCAATCGTTTTGTACAGGTTCATGTTGTTCCTCGCCTCGTAGTTCCTTGGCTATTTCAAGTAAGGCATTGAGAAGCTTTTCCTTTGCTGTAGCTTCATCTTCATGATGTTCCTCATCTCGCAGTTCCTTACCTCTTTCAAGTAAGGTGTTAAGGCGCTCTGCCTTAGCTATAGCTTCATCCAGTTCACGAGTGTCTACGTTGATTTCAACCTTGATGCTATCGACTTTAGCCATCATTCTTCCTCCGTTTCTGTTTTTGTATAAATATTCAGTCCATTTAACGCACAAATAACCCTTTTAAAATAAGGGTTTATCACACCTGTTTCGTTATATTTACTGTCACATTGCATTGATTTCTGCATAAATATCGAGTTATTCATATCTTATTATTTTGTATAACTGTTCGCGTTGCGCTTTCCCCAATAAAATCAAGGGTTTATGATGCTTATTAATTTTGAGTTATACAAGTTCGGCATTATGAATAACTCATAGGCCGAATCGATTCATAGCAGCATCCATCATGTCCTGATCCATTCCAATGTATCTGAATGCGTTGGCATCGGATGAATGGTTAAGCAGCTTACGAATGAGCGTGATATCCTTCGTCTTCTGATACATCATGTACCCGAATGTCTTTCTCATGGAATGGCAGGCGATATCCTTCATTCCGAAATGTTCAGCTGCCTCTCGCAATATCTTGTAGGCCATGTCTCGCTTGATCGGCTTGTTCTTACCTTGTCTTGATTTAAACAAAAAGTCATCGTCATTCATATCTGCTGTATATCGTTTAAGCTCGCGCTTGAGTACTGGGTTGATCTGCAGCATTTTCTTTTTGCCGGTCTTCATTTCAATTAATGTGATGTGCTCGCCTATGACATCCCGCTTACGAAGCGGAAGCATATCTTGTATTCGGTAACCGGTGTTTATTCCAACAACGAACATCATGCGGTTCCTCTTACTTTTAGCGCCCAAGTATTCCTTTATCTCCTCGATCTTGGCTGGATCTCGGATAGGTTGCACTTCGTTCACCAGCCAACACCTCCTTGTTGAAAAAGAAAAGAGCCATCCGGTAACCCTCCGAATGACTCCAAAAGAATATGAAGAAAATTTTATCCGGCCTTGTTGGGACTCGAACCCACCGTTTCCTGAAAGGCCATAAAGTAGTCCGTATTTATATGCCGCCCGGACGGAGCGACTTCAGGGCATCTAACCCCACCTCACACCATACCATCGCAGTTAACCCATCAGGGTATCGCTAAGGAATAATCCCACAGCACGGCCGAGTCGCCTAGGGATAACGGAACTAGGCACACCGGAAGGAAGCAATTCCCTTCTTATGTGCCTAGTGTATAACTGAAATACAGACGCAAAGCGGACATGGAACAGACGTGGTACAGACAGTTAACAGACGTAATGCAGACAGGATACAGACACGTTTTTCATGAGATAGGTCCCATGAGTTTCAGTGTGCTTGCTATGGACTCAATTCCTTCGTCAATCCATCTATCAACTGATCTGTCGGTAATAAGACGGAACTTCACTACAGCCGCTTTTCGCGGGTGCCCTTTAATGAAACGATATTCAATGAGTTCTTTCACTTCTTTATCCATGATCAAATTTACAGCCAGTTCGATTTCTTCCACTTTCGTCTTCCAATCTATATATAAAGCCTGCTGACGCTCGTTTCTTTCCTTACCACTCAACAGATCCACTGTGAGCTTCATTTTCGGATACCTACGCAGCATGGACCTAACAATCAACTTATCCGTCTCTGTTACACTCTCGTAAAATTCCATTTGGTACACCGCAGCCCCCATATATGGCCCCTTTCCCTATGAATCAAAATCAAATGCAGCTTGTCCTTCAGGTAAGATTTCCTTACCTGCTTCGCGAATCAATCCTTCATCCAGCCAACGTTTTGGTGCTTTCTTCTTATAATTATCCCAAACAGGTGTTCCCGCCGCAATACTTTGGAACTTATTTTCCTCAACTGCTTTTTCTGTCCATTCCCAATACGTGTTGGCTTCGAGTTGTTGGGTCATTTGATTCCACCACCCGCTTGCTGTCGCCGTTTTTCAGCCATCTGGTATTCAATACATCTTGCTTTATAATAAGCAGCTTCACGCTGAATTTGATCCCGTTCAAACGTAAGCTGCCAGTTAACTTCAGTAATGGCCTGTAACGCTTGGTCTTTCTCCCCAATCAAATCAATCAGGTCTGAAGTAGCTGCACCTTCCAATTCGTTCATGTGAAGTGCTACACGGTTGTTCATTCCACCACCAACTTCCCAATCTCCCGAATCTCCGCTTTTGTCTTTGCATTGGTGAACCTGTTGAGGAATGCGATTTTCTTCATGGCACGTTTGGATTCTATTTTTGCGGTATTCTTTTCTGCGGAGGACATATGATGGCTGTTAGCGTCATGAAATTTCCGTTGTAGTTTAAGCCCTAAGATTAAGCTTGATTGGATATCTACCGCATCGTCATAAGTTAACCCGAATTTTCTCATGCTTCTTCCTCCCCGGGCTTATTGATGGGCGACCAGTGCGTTACATCTTTGAGCAAATGACTGCCTATTCCGATCCAATCGTAATGCTGACCTGGAAAGAAGCTTTTAGAACGTTCCGCAATCGTTGCACCTCTATGCTTGTCATAAACCAAGTGTGGTACATGACTTGGTATGCTTCGGTCTGTTGGATCGTATTTACGCCACTCTATCATTCTGTATCCGCTCCTTCCCCACCCAATAATTCAGGGTTTTCGTAGATATTTCCGATCACTTCTCCGTCTGCTATATACCCCAAATGAAGGCCCATTAAAGGTTCCTTTCCTCTGAATAACTGGAACATGCCTCCGTATAACCTCACGACCAGAATTTCGGGCAACGGACCGCTGCTCTCAAAATTCAGCTTGTTTACTTTAACGATGTCGCCATCGTAGTAATCCTTACCTTTGCTGTCTTTCACCCCGGATTTAAGCATCAACACCATGTACGGTGACCATATGCATACCTTCAACCAGTTCCGATCTAAGAATTCGTATGACATCTCTTTAGTTTCGGTATCCCATGCTCTCGCTCCAAATTCATACAGGCTCATTGTTCCGCTCCTTCCTTGGGAGCCAACACAGCATACCCGAAGTGATTTTCGATTTTGGTTTGCGCACTATCGTTGTGCTTTTTCCACTCTTTTATATCTGATCTATCTTCTTCAGTTATTTTTTTGGACTCAATCGCCCGTTCAATGTTTGCAACATTCTTGAATAAGGCTCTTGATATTTCTCGGAGCTCATCGTCCGTGAAACTCACTTCTACCGCCTGTGACTTGATGATCGCTGCCAATTCATGTGTTGGCATGCTTTGCAACAGGCGGGCCACATCCAACCAAGCGATATCTTCACGTTCAGGCTCACGAAACTGATCTTTGAATTCGATGTCCTCCAGTTTATCTTTAACAAACTGGCTTGCTGCTGGAGAAATGCTATTGATGTAATTTGCTAATTTTTCACTCATGGTTACTACCTCCGTTTAATGGTTTGTTCAATGTATATGACGTAGAGGTTGTATATCCTCCTATTTGGGGAGACCGACCAAAATATCTTGATACGGCCTCCACTTCGTTAAGTTTATTCAGTCGATTGGTCGCCTTCGGCCAATTCCTCAACGTCCTCTTCTTCTCCGACATCCATTACAAGCGTCATAACTCCGTTCTTAACAACCTTCGCAAGTACAATGCCCGTAACTTTGATTGTCTTGATTCCTTCTGCCTGGCAGCGAGTGTGTTCGATCATTCCTTCACCGACAAAATCCCAATTTTCGTCTTCCCAGACAAACTCATTGCAACGTTGACACGTCCCGAACAGAACGCCGCCAGCCATGAGTGATCAACCCTTTCCGTCTAACAGGAGTTTTTCTGCTAATCCCTTAGCTGCTTCTAATCCTTCGATAGTCCCGTCTGAGATAAGCGTCTGTTGCATGTGGCGTTTCTCAAGTGCTTCTCTCCGTTCATTTTTAGCACGTTGAATTTCATTTTCTAGCTATATTAAAAAGTTGTTTGGCACGTCTATCCCTCCTATATGTCCAGTACCTAGCAAAGCTCGCTTGTTATCGCTAAAATTTCTGCTTCTGGCTTATTAAAATCCTCAAGTGTTTCAGTTACACTTCTTACAGGTCCGCCATCGTCAGATTCAGTTCTCGCATGAATCACAAGTGCATAATCACGATCCACTTCTTTGATTTCATCGTCTTTTTCCTCATCGTAATCTGCTACGATCTCGTTATACTTTTCAATCGCTTGATCTTCTGTCTCCGCTTTAATCAGTGCCCAGTAAGGGCCGTTGAATTCGAAATATCTCATAGTAATCTATCTCCTTTGGTTTTGGTTTATAGGTCCAGTACAGCCAATAGAGCTGCCTTACAACGTTGTGCTGGTGTTGCATGGATGAAATCGAACATTCCAACATACTCGCCCGTGCCAATCACAACCCGTTTTAATGCTTCACAATATTTAGCCTGCAACCTCAGTTCCTTGATCTTCTTTTCTACTTCCCATGCTTTGGACATGTCCGAGCTGTATCTTTTCGGGCAACCTTCAAATTTCGGCCCCAGTTTGATCCAATCATCTCGGAATTCACCCGGTTCATGTCCCATCACTTCAATGGCTACAACCAGATCCAGATTATTTCCGGACTTGAGTGCCAACGCTTGCTCCCGGGTCAACGCTGTCGTTGTTTGTGTCATGTGTTATATCCTCCTTAGTAGGGAGAGGCCCACAGGCCCCGCATTTTATGGCGCTAAATCCAAGCCCATAATCACGTATCCGGGCTTTACATACTCAGGGTCATTCAATATATAGGTGACTCCAACGGACGTCCTATTGCCTGTATACTGCGTCTCTGGCGTCCATTCTTCCAGCTCTAGCAAATCACCCACCTGATAATCACGATCGTTCTTACGAACCTCAAATGGTTTGGAACCTTGTATAACTGCGTGAAAGTATTCAGGTAATATTTTTAGGTAATGCCTCCTGTTCATGGTTCCCCTCTCCTTCCTGACCCACCGGCTTATTCTCTTCCAACCATCTATAGATGCGCTCCAGTGCTACATCCTGAGAAGCTGGGTTGCTCATAGAAAGGATGTCCGTCACATCTTTCATCAACTTAACCATGCTCTTGCGATACGTGTGTACCTCTTGAAGCTTCTTGCGGAGCCTCTCCAACTCTGTATTTTCGGTGTTTTTCCGTTCATACTCAGTCCATTCAGCAACTAAATCAGAGTGTTCGTCGATTGAATAAAGAGTGATGTAAGCTTGTTTCTCAATCCTAGACAACACCACGCGTTCTCCATCTTCTACGCCATAGGACGACACTAACTCCTTTGTCGCTTCAAGCTGTTCCTCGTACTGCTTCAATGCCTCGCTATATTCATCAATGCAAACCAATCCTTCTTCTTTGTCCCATACCATCCACGAATCAGGTGTAACGGTAGCTGCCGCCAACGCTTGTTTGATTTCTTCCTGCTTACTCATGTCCTTGTTCCTCCAATCTTTTGACCCAAACGTATAAATCTACTGCCAGTAACGTGTTTTCCGTATTAGCGGCATATTCGAGGAGGGCCATACGCGCCGCCCTGTCCGTTCCGGGCTTGAGAATAAAATAATCACCTTCTGCCTCTTCACCCGTCTCACGGTTGATCACCATATATTTGTTATGCAATCCTTTATCTGCATCACTCATGACTGTTCTTCCTCTCTCAACACATGCGCTATTCCGCGCTTTTTGTCTTTCACATATTTCTGCTTTGTGCCAAGATTGACGATCCGATAATCTCCACCCATGTCCACAAACCACCAGAGCACGTATGAAACGTGTTCAAGCGTCTGCCATACCGTTGCTTCGTCCGTGGTATCAACATCGTTATACGGGTGATCCTGCTCCGTGCCATCGTACTGCAGATACTGCCCCGTCTTCCTGTCCTGAATGACGAATCTTCCAACCGTCTCAATTGTCCTGATCATCTGTATATCCCTCCCTGGGAAAGAGGCCCGGAGACCTCAGACCTCTATATTCATGCTCGGTAGTGGCATCCAATGTGTGACTTCATGGCTTAAACGCCAGTTTACATCCGCTTCATAGCTACTCTCGTACCATCCAGATACTGTCCAGAAGCAATCCTTTTCTTCGTCATAGTCACCTTCGCCAGCAAAGTCTTCGTCCATGTAATCAGATTCCAGTACGCTGCGCGGAGCAATGTAATCAGCAATAGTTACATGAGGAATTTGTTTGTCCTTGTAAGTCGTTTCAAATCTGGCTATTACTCTCTGACAAGTTTCTGGTAATTTATCATTCACACTGATCCATGCCATGTGTTATCTCTCCTTTGGTGGGCCTATGGCCTCTGTGATATGTGGTGCTATATGATCAGCTGAAGCTGTCCGTCAGTTGTAGAGTTAAAGTGACTTTCTTTCTCGCTTGGTATCAATACTGCCTCAAATATTGCTTCAAGCACCTGCACAACAATTGAGTTTCCGGCAAGCTTATACAGTGTGGCATTTCGCTTTCCTGCAGTAGAAGGGAACTCGGCCGCCGCTTGGTCAAAGTCCTCATCAGAGAAGCCCATGAGCCTCCAGCACTCGCGCTCTGTCAGATATCTGTATGTCCCGTTGTCCTGCTTGATAATGCCTGCATTTGGGCAACGGTCTTGCCTTGTGGATATGGTCCAGCATCTATCCTCAATGACATCCAATGGCCGATATTTTCCGCGTACTGCAGGATTGAATTCTTCGATCCGGCTTAACATGGACGGGATATTTACCTGGTACTGTTCTCCGGTCACGTTTGGTTCTAAAAATTCGTTAATGTGCCTCATGGCTCTTTTCTTCAGCCGTCCAAAGTCAAAAGGCGCACCGTCCATTATGCTGATAGTGAAGACCCGATCTCTGCCTTGAGGTATGCCGAAGTCCATAGCGTTCAGAACCTCAAAACTGTTGACATAACCGAGCTCGTTCATCCGATGCAGATACTTGTTGAAGCTGTTGATCATGTCTTTGTCCAGTACGCCTTTCACGTTTTCCCAGATAACCACTTTCGGCATCCACTCACCCATGTTTCCGATTATTCGTAGCGTCTCCCACATTAACGATGACCGTGTTTTGTCCTCATCCTTACCGCCTAATCTTTTACCTGACCTTGAAAAGTCTTGGCATGGGCTACCGTGCACCAGGATGTCCGGCCGCAGGTTCCAACCGACCACAGACTGTGGCTTATGCAATCGGTCATACATCGCGTTGTAGCTGCGTACGGCCTTTTCATCAATCTCCACATAGTCAATCGCTTTATGCTCGATCCCAAGATTGATCAGCGCCTTACGCGGCGCCCCAATGCCTCCAAACAGTTCGAGGATCTTTATCATGTTGCCTATCCCCTCCCTATCCCCTAACTCCGTATTTAATTTGACCTGTTTCCAACTGACGTTTCATGTTCTCCCGGCGAGTTAATGGCGGTCTGGTTACCGCCTCTTCTGGCGTCTCCCCTTCAGACAACCTTTGCATAAATGTGCTGTATGACACGTTGTTACGCGCAGCACGTTCTTTCACATCTTCCCATGTCGGCTTTGGCTTCCCGTGTTTATCCACCATATTCCTGAGTGGAGTCGTAGCTGCTTTTTCGGGTGACCATCCTTGACTGGTTCGTCTGTAATAACTGCCTCGGGTGACTCCATTCGCTTCCGCGCGATCCGGCCAATCTCCGTGTTTAACATTTTTCCCTGGCCGCTTACTGATTGCATCTTTCATGGACCATCCAAGTTTTCTGACTCTATCCTCTAAAACTCGGTTTCGGATTCCATTCGCTGCCGCAACTTCATACTGCCTTGGAGTAATAACGCGATGTTCGTAATTCATGTCCATCCCCCCTTGACTGATTTTCTAGGAGCTACTTGCAGATATTCACTCAGATCCTGTATCTGCTTCCCGACAGGACATTGGACGTTACAAATTTTCTCCAGCGGTGATGAGTTATTTTTGTTACGAAGAGTCATTGCAATTCTGATTTCACACGGATCACATTCGGACCCAATGATTTTGTCTATTTGCTGCAATGCTTCTACCCTGGTTTTAGGAACCGGGACATTATACTTGTACTCCTCACGTACTGGAGGGATTGTTTTTGGTTTTCTCTCTATTTCCTTGGTCTGGATCGATGCAGCTTCTTCAGGTGTTTGACCGCTGTAGATGCGATATACATAAGTGCTGTAAGATATCCCGTTGATTTTTGCCGTTTCCTTTACTCTCAACCAGCCCGATTCTTTTCTCATGTCGTAACACCCCTCTTGCTATATGGCGTTTTCTTTTTATCAACCTTCTCGGTTGCAGCTCTTTCATGATCCCAGCCGTTCTTATATCTGGCATAGTAGGTCGCCTTTGGTATGCCATTCGCCTTGGCTATCTCCGGCCATTTCCCATGCTTTTCATGTTTTCGTACCGGATCCGTCACCGCTTCTTCAATCGCCCAGTTATACCGTTTCACCCGTTCTATCAGTTGCCACTTGCTTATATCGTTCTTGGCAGCTGCTTCAATATCAGCCTGAGTAATTTCCTGCGATATGGACATTTGCTTTGCCTCGAATCCACAGAATGGGCAGCGGAACAAATCCGTCTGTATCTCCTTCATATCCGACGAACATACATAACAGGCGATAATCATGACCCAGACGCCTGCCAGTGACGTTCTACTGCCCAAAGGTAATCTACGGGTACCCTCTTGTCTGGAACCTCGTAGGCGTGAATGTCGAAGTCCGAGATGTGAATACTGGAACCCTGTTTCCGTTTGTAAGCATCCCAGAAGAACCGGAGGACCGTATACGGCAGTAAATATGTCTTATGCTGCTTACGGAACTCCACCAGCAAGAATGATA
Organism: Paenibacillus sp. 11B; assembly: GCF_030487755.1. Classification (NCBI taxonomy): domain Bacteria; kingdom Bacillati; phylum Bacillota; class Bacilli; order Caryophanales; family Paenibacillaceae; genus Paenibacillus; species Paenibacillus sp. 11B. The sequence continues at coordinate 540,942 of NZ_JAUKNS010000004.1, forward strand.
TTCCGTTCATCTTGTGAGCTTTCAACAAATACTCTACTTGATGGTCTTTAAGGTTCTTGAGTTGGAACCGGTCCAGGCTCGCTATCGACTTTGCCTCAAAAGCAATTCCTCGACCCGTTTTGATAATCCCGTCATAGTCAACCGTTGATGGTTCTTCGTAATACCCTTCAATGACTGTGCTTCCGGCGACCTTTACCACTTTGACCGGAGTAGGCCGTTTGTTTACTACGGCCAGTCCTAATTTGTCATATCGTTCATTAGAGAAAGTTATGATTGCTTCAAATCCCATGCCTCTATTTCCTTGGAGTGTCAATGTGGCACCTCCTGTTGTTGTTTACTTGCTTGCATTTGTTGTGCAAACCGCATCATTTGTTCATATTCTTCATCTGATAATTCAGATTTGTCAGGATCAGTTTCAGGCTGAACCACATCTATGATCGGCTTACCGTTGCGACCCTTCGACTTGTTCCCGCCGTTGCCTGGTGGAGCTTCTTTAGTCCACGGTTCATCTATTCCATCAGCTTTCCAGTTAATTAAGATACCATCGACGTATACAAGCTTTCTTTTCCCATTCAATGCCGCTATTTTCATAGCTTCTTGCACCCATCGTGCTCCATAATCTTTTTCCAATGTTTGAATCTTGTCAGAAGTAAACGGGCTAATTGTCCCGAATCCTTCTCTTTCAAAAATATCAAAAAGATTAATATCAGGTTTACTACAACTACTACTATCTATTTCGGTTCCAAGAGGTCTGAAGAGTGGATCATCAGGAAGGATTTTCGCTATATGTTGTTGTTCTTTTCCATTCCCTTCGGTTCTGTTCTCTTCAGTTCCATTCAGTTCAGTTCCATTCAGTTCAGTTCTATTCAGTTCAGAGGGAATTTTAGGGACTTCCTCAGACTTTCCGGGAACTTCCGGGAATGCCTCGGAATCATTGATAGGTGGATCAGGGAATTTCGACTTGGTTCTCTTGTGCAAACCCTGCTGATGTTCCTCGAAATTCACTATTTGGACCACCTTGTCTTTGTCGGCTGTATACCAGTAGATCAGGCCTGCCGCCTGCAAATGTCCGAGTGAAACCTCAATATCAGCCTCTTCTATTCTCCTGATACTTGGTACAACCAAATTCTTCACTTTAAATGGTGAGCCAGCGAGTCGACCAAAGTCATCTGCATGCGGAATCATCCAAGTAAAAAGCAACATATCAAAAATGTCCGGTAGCTTATTTACTTTTTCGCTAACCGATATAATTTTTGAAAGCATTCTTCGTTCAGCCATCAAAAACACTTCCGTTCGTATCCTTGGAGTTCCGGGAATTTCCCGGAAGTTCCAAGGCGTGATTGATTATATTCGTCAATAGACGCCGCATTCTAATGCCTTCGACAGTTCCGTCGAACATCTTGTGGCACTCTTTGCAAAGGTGCGCCAAGTCATAAACTTGCGTTCTGTGGTCAATATGAGTACGTCCAGTAAGATGAGCACGATCAATTGCTCGAGCCTTACCACACGCTTCACACACTCCCTGAGAACGTTCTTTCAGTAGGACATCTACTGGATGGCTTATATCTCCCTTTTGCCGCTGTGTCGGCTTTACCCGTTTACTCTTTACCTGTTGTGATTTAGGGTATGGCCTGAAATCTGTCATGTACTGCGCCTCCCTTAACCCAACTTGATTTGCCGCTGAGTATTTGGTAAAATTACATTAATTGAATTGAAAAAGTGGTTTGAATGGCGGTTGCGTTCGCGAGACGCAGCCGCTTTTTTATGCCCACAAAGCTCGTCATAATGCACCCGGCATCCATCGCTACAAAACATTGATCCGTTATCCTCCACTTTCAAAATGCTATACCGTGATATTGAAACCTCACAATTCATGCAATGGCCTACTGTCATGCCTTGAGTTGTATACTCCCGATCATCAACAGGACTTTCTACTCGCTTTAATAGCTTTTCAAGCCGAAGTATTTTCAACCGATAGTCCGCCAGCTTTTCAACATCATCCGTTTTAAGCATATTAGTGCGTGCCTGAAGCATTTGCGCTCTCAAAGCCCGACGTTGGCGATCCTTTGTATTCTGGTTCATGCTTGTCCCTCCCGGAGCCATAATGTGAAATTCAAGTATTCAATGTCTTCATCGAACCAATCTCCCGTACCAGGCTGTGCTTTCGCCTTCATCCGTTCCAACTCAATAATCCGTTGACGAATCTCAATACGCTCCTGCAATCGTTGATCTGTCATAAGCGTCCCGCCTTATCCATAAATTCTGTATACACATCATCCAAGACCTGAATGTATTGAAATTTGTTTTCGTTCGGCCAATCCATCTTCATGATGGTATTCGCTTGCATGCCGTAAATTTCAGGATAATCATACTCGGCATTGGAGAAATCTTTTTCCAACGTCTTGCGATAATGTTGTAACGATTGGAGCGATACCGCTCCGGGGAAAATCCACGAAACGGTGTTTTCTGTTATCACTTCGTTCATCCTGTTCACCCTTTCTTAAAATGCCATCTGGCGATTGCTTTCTTCAATTTCGCGTTGTAGCTGACCAGGGAGCTTCCAAGATTCAATGTGTTCCAAAGCTCTGTCAAAGCTCTTTATGAGTGTGTTGTGATAGGAGTTAATGTTGAAGTAACCTTTGTAATCCCTCCAGAGTGCTTTGTAAACTCTGCTCCGCAAGCCATTGTTTTGATAGGCTCCTGTATCTCTTCCGCCAAGTAAGTCAGTAACAACTTTGTTGGCAGCCGTTTGAAGCGTTAACAGTTGTCCGTGATCAATTGTTGTGTTGTTCTCCAAATGTTCTATTCTGGTGTCCAACTTCTGGACCTTTACATCGAGAAGAAAAGCGGCTTTCATTTCAGGACTCAGTGAATCTAAATTAAAGGTTGGAGGTAGAAAGGCTGCTGCGAGTACATCCTTTGCTTTTAATTGGTAGTTAATTAGATTCCCTTGAACTTCACCCTCCACAGTGTTTGGGCTGATTTTGGCTATCCATAACGGAAGGAAATCAATTTCTACAACAGTGACCTCCTGGTCTCCACTATTAGTTGGGAGTATGAATTTTCGTACCCCCTGTTTTAATACAAGGTCAGACTGTATCTTACTTAACTGATTGTTTCTTTGTCCTTCCCTCAAACCAATCCCGTCACAAACCCAGCGGGCTCCGACGTATACTTTCCCATCAGACGCTTTTACTCCCAAAATCTCTGACCCGTTAAACTCAACCATTTTTTGTTCCAAAGGAACGATGACGTTTGATAATTGCATGGCGATTCCTCCTTTACGCAGTGCCTTGGATTAGTTTGAATTCTTGCCCTGTTGCCAAAGATGTGATCGCAAGTTTGCAGTTATTAGTTAACGAAGGTAGTACTTCGGGAGATACGGTCAACTTCTCGCCGTTTTCTCCCAAAACTGACTCAGAAACGATCCTTAACTTCGAAGCTGTCTTCATGGTTACACCTCCTTTCGGATTTTCAAGAGACGGATTCATCATTCTTACGCCTGCGACGGCCGAGAAACTCGGATTCTTTACCGAAAAAAATATGCATAAAAGGCACATTATACAATTCCAGCAACGCAACCATAAGATCATGAGGTATATTTGATGAATCCAACTCATATTTGCTTATTGTATCAACGTTTTTGTTGATGGCATTGGCTACGGCCTGCATTGTCATTCCACTGTTGACACGTGCTGCACGTAACGTGATCTTGAATGGCATCGGGTGTCTTCACCTCCTGTGTTTACAGTTTAATCCGAGATTCCCGGACTGTCAACCGGAAAAACCGGATTCTTTTGTTTACAACATATAATAAAATCCGTATAATACGGATATAAATCCGCTCACAAAGGAGAATGAATGTGTCTAGAAAGCGAATAACTGAAGTGGAACGTGAGATAATGCGCGAAATCGCAGCGAATTTAAAATCAATACTTATAAAAAAGAAAAAGAATCAAAAGCAACTCAGTGACCTTACGGGACTCTCAACCAGTGCAATATCCGATTACATAAACGCCAAAACATTGATGACACCTAGCATTATCCAAACTGTAGCTGAGGCGCTTGGTGTACAAGCGAAAGATATTTCAGGTTCTCTCACTACTGTAGATAACGGAGGTTACATCCCTGATGGAGTGCCACTCATTGGGACTATATGTGCAGGTGAAGGGCTTTTAGCTCAACAAAATATTGAGAACTATGTTCAATATCCGTTTATGAATAAATCTCAACCTGATTTTGCACTTCGCGTCAAAGGGGATAGCATGTGTGAAGTTGGGATAGAAGACGGCGATATTGTATACATGCGTTCTGCATCATGGGCAGATTTTAATGGTCAAATTGTTGCAGCAATTATAAACGATCAGGAAGATGGCACGCTCAAAAGACTAAAATGGACAGAAGGGTCACCGTTGATGCAATTACATCCAGAAAACAAGAATTATTCGACGATGGAATTAAGCCCAGGTGAATTTAAAGTTTGTGGTGTTTATATGGGGCATTTCAAGCCTGTTAAGGAATTAGCATAGAGGAGGTTTTTTCATTTGAAAGTCTTTGCCTATCTAAGAGTGAGTACAGATGAACAAGCCGATAAAGGAAACTCTCTGACCGAGCAAAAAGAACGAATGTCTGCATATTGTCGAGCTATGGGCTGGGATGATCCTATTTTCTTTATTGAAGACGGATATAGTGCTAAAAACTTAAACCGTCCGCATCTAACCGAAATGCTTCAAAGGGTAAAAACCGAGCCTGGTCCCGGCATAGTCATAACGACTAAATTAGATCGATTGTCACGTAAACTAGTTGATATCCTTAACTTAAATGAATATTTCAATAAATACAGTTATAACTACGTTTCCGCCACTGAGGGTTTTGATACCTCAACCCCTGCTGGCAGGTTAGTCTTGCAAATGCTTGGTATGGTAGCTGAATTTGAAAGAGAGCGTATTTCTGAACGTGTGCGTGATAATATGACATCAATAGTAAATAATTCAAAGAGAGTCGTTTCCAGACCTTGTTTTGGATATAGTGTTATTGACAAGCAGATGGTGATTAATTTAGAGGAGTCTTTAATTGTTAAAGAAATGGCCCAGTGGGCAATTGATGGGAAAGGACCTCGTGAAATCGCCAAACGACTGAACGCACGAGGAATTAAAACAAAAGAAGGAAATCAGTGGCATGATAAAATTGTGAGGGAGCTTCTTCAAAGAGAAACTTTAGTTGGTTCATTTGTTTACAACAAAACATACAAAAAGGATTCGAAAACAATTACCCGCGACCCTTCAGAATGGATAACAGTTAAAGATCATCACGATCCGATTCTTGATATTAAGGTTTTCGAGAAAATTCAAACTATATTTGTGGGCCGCAAGACAGTTGGAAGACATATTAGCAATGAAACTTATTTGCTATCTGGATTGTTAGTCTGCAAACATTGTGGCTCAAAAATGAATGGCAAAATGAATCGAAGCTTTTCTAAAAAGCTCAATCGTGAAAATTTACATTATCAGTACCTGTGTGACGGGTATTTAAAAAAGGCCACATGCTTCCATCATTTTGTGAGACGTGACGAAATAGAAGAATTGGTGATGAAGAGAATCGAAGAATTAGCCAGCAAGGGCACAGGCAAACTTAAGCTAATAGTTTCGAGACCTAGTAACCCAAAAGACGACATTGCTCAAATCAAAGCTAAACTAGAAAAAATCGATAAGAAGATGCAAAAACAGTTAGATGCTTACAATGAGGATTTGATTTCTGCTCATGATTTAAAATTGGCTTCTGAAAAAGCGAAGTCTGAAAGAGAGATTTTAACGCAGCTATTGAGTGAGTCAACAGGAGACAAGCAGAAGAAAGACGAAGCGGAATTACAAGTTAGAGCGAACAAGTCATTGAAGGATATTATTTCAGGAGATCGATTAAAGGCCAAGCAAGAGATACGTAAACTGATAGACACCATTACAATAAGCAATAGTGAAGAGTTGAGCATAGCTTGGCGTGGCTATTGAATCTCTACTGAAACGTTAGGCAGGCCCACGATTCCAGCTTTCAAAGCCATGTATATGACAACTCCTCATTGATTACTTGTTCGGTATGGATAATCCTATACATTATATATGACAAACCCCAAGGCATCAAGGAACTTCGCCAATTCGACCAGAGCACCATCCGCTTCCCGAAATCCCCAGTTACTGCGGGTGATTCGTTTTGCGTAGATCATACGTCTGGCTTAGATTATCCGTTTTTAGGTTTACCCTTTGATTTCCTTATACATCGTCAGATCGGTTACCTCATACCCCATCTTGCGATACAGGCTGCTTGCCCGCACATTATGTCCAAACACATGCAGACCAATGCGATCCACGCCCAGACTCAAGGCTTCCCTCTCAAGTGCCTCCATCGTCTCTGTACCGTATCCCTTGCCCCGATAGGCATCTTCGACCACAATGTCCAGCAAAAACGCGTCCTTGCCACGGCGGTTATCCGTAACGTTAAACCAGATATAACCCACATTCCCGTCCACTTCATGCACCAAATTATAGAGGTAAGCACCCTGTGTATTCAGCCCTTCAGGCAAATATTTGTCGTAGGATGCCTCTGCAAGTCCCTGCGCCTCTTCCGAAGCCCAAGTACCCGCTTCCACTTTCTCTTCTGCAAAATCTTTAATCGAACGAATACGGAAATTAGCATATTCTTCTTGATTCATTGGGTTTAGCTTCATCAGGATATCCCTCCAAATTAATAGATATGTATACAATTATGGTGATGTCTTCACTGTCCAACCCTATCTAACATTTGTTATCCTATTCAACAAAAAGAAGATTATGGTATAATCACTGAAGCAACAGAAAGGCTAATATGGGCGGTCTCGGCTAACCTCTCGGAAGGGAGGTGATGCCCCGTGGAAGTACACCAAGCGATGACGCTAATGATTTCATTTGCGACTCTTGTTGTCTTGATACTTACAAACAAACGGAAATAGACCGCCCTCGGCAAAAGGAAGCGGTCTATTTTTAGGCTTTCATTCTAAATCCGGAGCCGAACCGCCCTTAAAAGCGGCTGTTGCAGCGGGGAGTCGTGTTGGTATCACGGCTCTCTTTGCATTTTATACATCTTCTGCCCTTATTATAACACGCATTTTAATGTGCAGTCCATAATTGAGGCCCCCTCTTCCCACGTTCATAGCTAAATTTCTATACAACTTTTGCTAACCTCAGTCTGTTTATATCTATATGAAAGAGAGGAGCAGATCAATTATGAATACACGTCGTCCCTTTTCAAAATGGAAAATAATCATCCTATCCATAGTGATTCTCTTCATTGGACTAGTTATTTCTATGGGTTATCAGGCGATGGACCCCTTCAGACATTTAAGGATCACGATTCATAATCAGTCCGACTATGATCTTTCAAATATTACAGCACGTGTGAGCAGCGGCGTTGATTCGTTCAATACAAACAATGAGGGTACTATACACACCTTAAAGAAAGGTGTAGCCAGCGGTGAAAAAATGAAGTTCGCTCCGCAGTTGCGGCTTTCCGGTGAAGCATCCATCTATCTGGAGTTCACGGACAGCCGTGGTAAAATCTATACCGAAACCGCATGCGGATATACCGAATACTTGTCTGGCAACTCGTATGTAACTGTAACCAACGAAAAGATTACTGTAAAAGAAGAATGTATGTAATAGCGTACTTCGCTCCATGAACTTATGTTAAAATATAGGGGCGAGCACCCGCCAAAGTTTCTCGCCCAAAGTCGATTGGATTAACCCATCGGCTTTTTTATTTTAACTTGATTGTATTGATTAATGAGATCATCCAAGACCATAGACTGCTTTATAACATGAGGATGAAGCAGATATCCATTATAGTCCATCTTTAGTTGATAAAGCTTTTGTCTCGCAGCTTCGATCTGCAACTTGAGTTTACCACAATCCATATTCACCCCTCCCTGTTGTAACATTTTAGTCCGTTCTGCTAATTAGTAGGAAATCAGGCGAACTCCAACACCTTTTAGTCATAATATTTGTGGCAATGTAATTGGGCATCATTATCCTGAACACGGCAAAAAGACACCCTCACAAAAAAAAGCCCTTCACAGCAGGCGCCTAGATCTAGTCTGCTTGAGGGAGCATTGCCAAGAAAGGGTGTAGTTTGAGGAAAAATTTATTAACCTCCAAGTTCGATTACTTCTTAATTAGATTTATGTTTTTTTATTTAACTTGTCCAGATTATATAGTCTCTGAATCTTCTCTATAAGCGCTGCTGCACTTGGCTTAACCCCACGTCCAGTTGTAAAGTACTGAAAATCTTCAAACAGACCTAAACAGTCAAGCAAACCATCTTTATTCATATTTTCAATCGCAAATTCCATACCCCTGCGGATAAATTCAACACCTCTATCATAGTCCATATGCGTTAGATAATACGTTCCTAATCCCGCCAGCAAAATACCATATTGATCATTCGTATACTGTTCATTAATTTTTCCGATTCGGCTGCTCTGTTCCTTATAAACAAAATAAGGCTCATACTCTTCAAGAACTGAATCAATATTCATATCATAGCGGTTCGCTGCAGTCACAATTGCACACAATGCAGGAAAAACCTCTTTTTTCCTATTAGAGATGTAATTTAAATAGTCTTGAATTACATCTGTCTCACCTGACAATATTTTAAACAGATAGTAATTTCCCTCTGCCCATTCTCGAAACTGATGAATAACAACCATTTCTTCTTCGCTAGGATCTTTAATCAAGCTACAATCGGCATACATAGAAACATACTGAAACGCCTTTTCATATTCTTCATATTGATAACAAACCTCAGCGAGTGCCAGATAAGAGTATAACACGTAAAAAACAATCTTCTTTTTGGTCTTCGTTTCGACTTCTCTTTTAGTTTTCTTTAGCTCATATTGGATTATTGCTTTTACCTGTAACTGTTCAGCATACCCCTTCACCCTATCCCATCGACGTAAGGAAGCATATACATTGATTAAGTCGTTCAATCCATCAAACTGATAAGGTTCGTCAAGACGATCTACAAATAACTCAAATTGTGTTGCTAGGGAAAGATTATTTATCTGATCATTGGAGAGCCCTATCGTGAACAGGCGATACTGACTTAAAGCCAAACGTTCCGAATGTTGCATTTTCTCGCTTTCAGCTACACAGCGATATAGAGGTTTTGATGCCTCCAGCTTCCCTTCATGATATAACTGCTCGGCCAACTCGAACAACAGGGAGGCGTAAGATAGATTATCTATCATTTTACCAACAATTTTTTCCATATACTCTATCTTGCCAAGTTCCGCACAACGGTACAGAAAGGGTCTAAGTCGTCGCCAATCCGGGCTTATAAGCACCAAAAATTCATTTATGTATAATTCATATAAATAACCTTCAGACAGACCCATACCCGCAGTAAGTTGATCCAACTGTTTCATGCCTATTGGACGAAGTCCTTTCAACGTCCCACTCAACGTTCCAGAGTTAATCCCAGATATCTCTGAAAAACGACTAAGAGTCATATTGTTGCTCTTTAAGTAGTCTTCTAAATAATCACGTATTGTGGTTACTGAGTTCAAGGGGTCACCGCCTTTAAGCAAAAGTTAAGCCAGCTCAATAAAATTATACTATATTTTTGAATTTAATATCAATATTTTACTTGTAAATAATTTACTTTTGGTATAATGATAATTATCTTCAATTTTCGATGGTTGTACAGAATGGCTCCAATGGTGATAGGAAATTTCATTTATCTCCATCAATATAAAAATGATCTATATGTGCAACCTTCTGTACATGCTGAAGCCATAATTTACCTTCATTCACAAAAAAATATATAGCGTTCATTCAGGACACATCCTTGGAAATATACAATTCTCGATCTTGTTCAAAGGGGCCGAGTACAATCGAAGCAAGTTCAAATCACTTGAGTTAAAGACATAATGAAACATTTAACGTTAGATTATGATTAAAGTGAAAGGCGGAATTGCTATGTCTATAAAATAAGATTAGGCTATACTTTAGATGAAGCTGGCGTCTCAAAAAATGCACTAGCAAGGGAAGCAAAAGTTAGACCTAACCTCATATATGATTTGTGCGAAGGAAAAACAAAAAGGCTTGATTTAGATACCTTAAATAATATCGTGAACACTCTTCGGGCAATGACAGGGAATGGGCTATATAGTTCACCTTCTACTTTCAAAGAGAAACCAAAAAACCGTCCATTATTACTTTGGTGGTCTTACCCCTGTCAAGTAGACAGATGAAAAAAGCTATGCTGCCAGTGCGCATCGATATTCAATCGGTGCGCGCTGTTTGAGTTTGGCTTGAAAACGTCGGTAATTGTAATTGTACATATAATCGTCGAATCTCTACTTCTGAATTACACTGGTTGAGGTACAGCTTCTCTGTCTTGAGATGCGAAAAGAAGGATTCGATGCATGCGTTATCCAGGCAGGTTGCTTTGCGAGAGTGGCTGCCCTTCACGCCGAATGCTTCTAATCGTGTGTTGTACGCCTGAGACGTGTATTGGAAGCCCTGATCCGAATGGAGCACGGCTTCCGAAACGTCTCTTTTTTTTGTCCATTGTTCCACCGTATCCAATACGAGCTGAACATCGTTCCGTTTAGATAATTGCCAAGCTACAATTTCGTTGTTGAACAAGTCTTGAATCACAGACAGGTAAACGAATGTGTTTCCATCTGAAATATAAGTAATATCCGTCACCATTTTTTGCTGGGGTGCTGTGGCATGAAATTTGCGCTTCAGGCGATTCGGATAAATCACAGATGGCGTATAGCTGGACTTCTTCCGCTTCTTACGAATTACCGATTGTATCGATAGTTCCCGCATGATTCGCCATACTTTCTTGTGATTAACGTTCAGACCAGCCTCCCACAACGCCGTTGTCATGCGAGGATAACCAAACTCTCGGTTTGCAAAATGAATAGCCATCATGTGTTCTTTGATCTCACGCTCACGGTCTTGTCTTGCGTCTCGCTGCGGCTGTGTTGCTCGCCATTTGTAGTAACTGGAACGGGGTATTCCTGTAATCGATAATAGGCGTGTAATGCCATGCGAGCAGCGCAATTCGTCTATGATATCGTAGTTCTCCCGTTGGCTCAGCGCTTCTCCTTTACTAGATTTGGATACCGCTTTTTTAAATAATCCACCTGTGCTTGAAGGTAATCCCGTTCTTCTTCTACACTGCTAAAGGCAGTACGGGGACGTCCTTTCATTGGATTCGGAACATTGTTTTTTCGATCATCAAACGCTTCCCCGTTTTTCCATTTTTTTACCCACACCTTCAGTTGTGAACAGTTTCGAATTCCTTCGCGATCAGCGACCACCTTGTAACTTGAAGAACCTTCGACATAGGATCTAACTGCATTCAATTTAAACTCTTCGGTATACGTCTGAAATGTTTGTCCTTTTTTGGCCATAAAAATATCCCCTCCAAGTGTCACTTGAACCCTCATGATAACATGAAGGTTTTTTCAAGTGTCTACTTAAAGGGGATAATACCATTGGACGGTTTTTTTGGTGTTACTGCTCTGACTTCTGATTATGTAAAACGAGCATAAGAAATGTATGACGCTTTAAGAATTTAATTATATTGGCGCTCCATACGGAGTGCGACTACATTGATGATCAGTTTGTGATGACAGCATCAGTTATTTCAATCCACGCACTCCATACAGAGTGCGACAGCGAAAACACACGTAATAAAGTCGTAAAATTTAGACATTATTACGTGTATCCAATAATTACAACAAATCTTATTTACATTTATGATAAAAAAACAGTCTAAATCGAACATTGGTGTTGCCAAAAGGGCACAAAAAAAGTCATTTACGACAAACTTCGAGGTGCGAATCCCCCAGGGAAATCGTGTGAGCTTAGGGTTCGCACCTCTATTTCAACCCTCAATCTAAGGCCGTTGCACCAGACGTGGCGTACCCTGCAAACCCTCGATCCGCCCTGCGCCAATCCCGAACATAACCGTACGCAGTTCGAACTCAACCTGTTCCAGCCGTTGATCCAGCGCTTCTTCCGAAGCTACTGCGGATTCGAGCAAAGATCGACCGAATCCGGCCAGATCCGCACCAAGCGCAAGTGCTTTGGCTGCATCCACACCGTTATATAGTCCACCGCTGCCAATCAGAACACCATCCGGGTTCAGCGCTCTCACTTCCTGAATGCACTCCGCTGTTGGAATGCCCCAGTCTGCAAAAGCTTCTGCTGCCGCACGACGTACCGGATTGGAATTCCGGAACTTCTCGACTTGCACCCAACTGGTGCCACCTGCTCCAGCTACATCGATAAAGGCCACACCTGCTTCGTATAATCGCTGCGCCGTCACTCCATCGATGCCAAAGCCCACTTCCTTCACACCAACAGGCACATCCAATTGACGGCATAACTCCTCGATTCGATGAAGTAATCCGCTAAAATCCGTATTGCCTTCAGGCTGGAAGATTTCCTGCAAACTGTTCAGATGAAGCACGAGCATGTCCGCACCAGCAATATCCACTGCCCGCTGGAAATCTGCAGTGCTGAATCCGTAATTCAGCTGCACCGCACCGAGGTTCGCGATGACCGGAATGTCCGGTGCCCAGCGCCGCACATCGAAGGTACTCGCCAGTTCGGGCTGTTCCACGGCAGCACGGATCGACCCTACGCCAAGCGCCCAGCCTCTGGCGTTCGCTACACGCGCCAGCCGTTCGTTGATGGCGCCCGTGGTTTTGCTTCCGCCCGTCATCGAGCTGATGAGCAGGGGCGTACGCACATTTTTGCCCATAAAAAAAGTGTCCATACTTACTTCGTCAAAATTCAGTTCAGGTAACGGGTTATGACGAAAAGCATACCGCTCCATTCCACTGGTTACTCCTTCTCCTGCAACATTCTCCTCAAGACAGAGGCGCACATGCTCCAGCTTCCGTTCTCCCGTAGCCACCTCGGGAAGCAGCCGTTCGCCGGCTCGCTCTTGTTCATTCATGATGAGACCTCCTTATGTGAGAATAGTGCTGATGGACAGGATAATTGCCAGTTCCGGCTATGTTCCGTTTAGGGTTTCGCCCAGTGCAGCAGTGAGATTCTCGGAAATAGTTCTTACTTATTATGTAACGTACAATTGATATGAATTGGATCTATATTATAAATGATTTTCATGCACGACGCGTCAACTCTACCCAGTATACCGTTCTGACCCCGCTATGGAAAGGGTGCCCCGAAACCCGATAATATCTTGAATTCCGAGGGCCCACCTTATATTTACTATGAAGATATATGGAAGCTAAATCAGCCATTCTGTTATATGAAATCCTCACCCACATCTTACCGTCCGATTTCAGATGCAAGCTGCGCCCCTACAAGCTGCCCGGATAACGTTACAATCGGTGTTCCGCCGCCCGGATGCGTCGTTCCACCCACGTACCACAGCCCTTTGACATCCTTGCTTTTGTTGCCGGGACGCATGAAGGTCTGCTTCACCGAGTTGGACGAGATGCCGTAGATCGACCCTTGATGAGCGAGTGTATCCCGTTCTATATGCTGCGGAGTGTACCGGATCAGCACATCCGACTGCTTCAATCCCTTAATGCCCCGCTCGGCCAGCTTCTCCAACACCAGTTCGCCATAACGCTCCATCTGCTCCTCCCAATTCCATGAGTCCGACAAATATGGAGCGTTCACCAGAATGAACAGATTACTGGCTCCGGCTGGAGCCATGCCCTCTTCCGAATAACCGGAATAACAGATGTAGATTGTGGGATCGGCAGGCATCTTTCGGTCGCGGAAAATATGGTCAAACTCCGGTTCATACCGTTCCGGGAAAAAGACGGTATGGTGCAGCAGGGATTCATACTGTCTCTTCACACCAGCCAATGTTACAAACCCCGATATCGAAGGCTCATACCTGTTAATCCGTGCATCGCTCATCTGTTTACGATATTCTGGTGCAAGCAGCAGCCGATTGACACTGAGAACATCTCCATTGGCAACAACCTGATCGGCCTCCCGGAAGCCCTGATCCGTATCCACGCCTGCCACTTGACCATTCCTGACCACAATTTGCCGGACATTGGTGCCAGTAATGATTTGTATCCCTTTTTCCTGTGCAAGCCGTGTCATCGCTTCAATTAGTTGATAGGTTCCACCCTTGACCCCATAGATGCCCACCTCTGCTTCCACATGTCCCATCATGGCAAAGATTGAAGGCGCCTGATAGGGCGATGATCCAACATAGGTTGCGTACCGGCCGAACATCGCAAGGGTATGCGGGTGTTGAAAATATGATCGCAGCAGCTTGTCCAGCTTCACTGTTGGTCGTACACGCAGCAAACTGCGAAGCATTCGAAGATTGTATTTATCCTTGGGCGACAACAGCAGTTTTCCAAGAAAATGACGATTGGCTTCCGCATACAGCGCAGCAGATTCATCCATAAATGCATCATAACCGGTCGCATCCTCCGGGCTATAGGCAGCAATCTGCTCCTTCATCCACTCTCGATTGCCCGACAAATCAACCACGGTCCCATCTGCAAAACGATTACGCGTACGTGGCTCCAGCTCATATAGCTGCACATAATCTTCCATCTCTACACCTGCGTGATCGAAGACGGAACGGAAGCTGGCGGGCATCGTAATTGTACTCGGCCCCCGGTCAAAATGATATCCATCCTGCTCGATCTGCTGCAGCTTTCCACCGACCCGATCCTGCCGTTCCAGAATGGTGACCCGTACACCCTGCGAAGCTAGCCGAATGGCACACGATAGACCTCCAAATCCTCCGCCGATAATGATGACGTTCCCCTTCAATTGTACCGCCTACCTTTCCATACATACCCCTTACCGGAACGACCTGCCTGCCAAGAAGCTATGCCGATCGCAATGACACAGGCCATACTAATCGGTTGCAGGAAAGCAAGCCACCAAGGTTGTCCTCCAGCGTAATCCGATACCCTTTTGACTGCTATCCCGAGCACGGTTCCCACAAGACCATAGATAACGGACGTAGCATTGCCCGACAACAAACCGATGATCAGACCGAGCGGAGGCACAATGTACATCAATGTATACATCAGCATCGTGCCTAACAGCAGCACATCTTTGCGCCCCATGCCTTCGTACATATTCTTCTTATAGCCGTTCCACACTTCTGTACCATCTTGGTACATTCGTGTATTCGTCACGTCATGAACGTCGGCCAGCATGACGGGATGTCCCGCACGCTTAACGGCCTTGGCCAGGCTCATATCATCGACCAGATCGGCCTGGATCGCAGCATGTCCGCCGGCGGCCTTATAACTGGAACGATGAATGAGCAAAAACGCCCCTGTAGCGGCTACAAACATCGGATGGGATGATCTGCGTATCATGAAAATGGGAAGATGGCTGATGATGGTGAACACCATCATGGGCACAACGAGCTTCTCCATCCAGGTCTTCGTCACCTGATAGGGGAATCCTGTTACGAGGCCGCCGCCCTGTGCACACCCTGCAGCAAGGGACTGACGAATCGCCGCAGGTTCCAAGCGCACATCGGCATCCACGAACATAAACCATTCACCCTTGGCCTTCTGCACCAGTCGGTGGCAGGCATGAGACTTACCCATCCAACCTGCGGGAAGCTCCACACCATGCAGTAGACGCACACGTGGATCACGGTCTGCAATGACCTGGATCAAGGCTGCTGTCTCATCTTCGGAGCGATCATCGAGCACCAATACTTCCATCCGAAATCCGGTTGTATCGCTGGCAAGCACACTCTCCAGACACCCTTGGATATGCAGTTTCTCGTTACGGGCAGGAATCAGCACAGAGACCAGCATGTCTTTGTCTTTCCATCCGCTTGCGTTGAATGAACGCACTTTGGGCAGACAGGAGACGTTCCATATGGCAAACACCAATTGAATGCCCAATACACAAGTCAGTATGATCCATCCTATTTCAGACGCACTCATTGCTAACGGTTCACCCGCTTCCGTGCCGCATCGTATTTTTCACTCGTGGAACTCACATGGCGAATCAGTGGAAAGGCCCCCGGCAAACTCCCCTGCCCAATGCGTACCAGCTCTGATTTATGGTCATTTAACTGCTGCTCCAGTACCTTGCTCAATCTGGTCGCAATCTCCTCACTTTTCCATGTCTTCCAATCTTCGTTCACAGGTGTACCCACCTGCATCGATACTTCTGGCAAATCATGCTGCACCATGCCATGACACAAGGTAACAGGTACCGCTACGGTGCGCGGGGAGCGGCGGAGCAGCAACCCAATGCCTGGACGAAACTCGATGGGTCTGGCATCCTGATGCAGAATTTCCCCTTGGGGAAAGATCCAGACCCTTTTGCCGGAGTGTAGCAGCTCGGTCGTATATTGCAAGGAGGTTCGAATGCCGGATGCATTCTCCTTATTGATTGAATACGCGCCAAGTTTGCGAAAAAAAGCATATTGTCGCAGCTGTTCTTCTTCCATCATGACATAATGATCTCCCAGGGAAGTCTGCTGCGATGCATGATAGAGCAGCAGACCATCCCACCAGGAGCTATGGTTCATGAAATAGATGACAGGCTGATCCGGGTCCATGGGTGAGCCATTATTCGAGAGCCGGGGGTCCAATGACCCCGATAACGTAAACGAGCGAAAACGTCTCCGCAGCAAGTAATAATGATTGTATAAGGAAAAAATCCGGTTAAACGGTTTTGATTTTACGGCGCGAATCATATCGCCAGCTCCCCTCAGCAAGAAGCACTCCCACAATAGCAATGATGAAGCTGCCTGTAATTCCTTCTTTGAGAGCTAACAGCCCAAACAAAAGAATAAACAGCTGATATAACCATTTTGCACGCAGCAATGAGCTTCGATCCGAAGGCATTGCCGGAAGAAACAAGGAGAGGAACGCTCCCATCACAAACCAGCTTATGTAATTGGTCCAGGGTACACCGTAGAATCCACCCGGGGCCTGCCATTGCCAGAATCCTCTGGCATGAGCAACCGGATCCAGCACCAAGTCAAGTACGATGGCCCAGAATCCGGTCTTGACCGCTCGAATCAGTTTACCCGTCCACGAGGAGCCGCCACCACTGAGCAGAGCCGAGTTTCCAACCACTGCAATCCAGGCGAAGCCTAATGTAACGGGTACACTGAACAGGTGGATTCCGAAGAAATCCGAATACGAATATTCGCCAAAGGGCCAATGTGTATGCACACCGACCCATTCCACGCCCATGCCTCCCAGCCATATAATAGCGGAAGCCAGCCAGAGTCCGGGTTTCATCCAAATGACTGACTGGTCGGACAGCCGCGTCCGTTTCCGTCCTTGATAGATCAGATCCAGCACATACAGTGCATAGAAGATTAGAAACAAACCGTTGGAGAAGGACAGTACATCTGGCACTCCGATCGTCAGCATCAGTGTTGCTCCGATGATATACCATGCCCAGTACAGGCCCTGAATCATCAGGATACCGCCGTGCGGGAAGCTTGATAAGCCAGCCTTGGATAACGTTTCACAATGGCACCCAGCATCTCCAGTTTGAGTTCATCGCTAACGAACGCACGCTTCGTATACACGTCATAGTCGTTGCGCTCAACGGCATGCAGAATGGTTGAATAAAAGGCTGCCGCCAGCTCAATGGCAAATGCACTTTCATCTGGATACGTATCCAGACGGTCCATACCGATACGAAACCAGCTCAGCGCAGCTGATTTTAATTCATGCACAATGGCTATGAACCTCTCGTCCACAATACCGTCAACCCAATCCTGTTCCGAATACCCATGCTTCTCCATCATCTCCAGTGGAACATAGCGACGCGCTCGTGTCCGGTCCTCGCCCACATCACGGATAATATTTACGATCTGCATGCCTTTGCCCAGCGCAATGCCGTTCATTGCCACTTCTGTACCGTTGTCATCGCGCAATACAGGCAGCAACATCTCGCCGACAGTCCCTGCAACCAGATAACAATATTGCTCCAGTTCCTCCATCGTTGTATAATGCGTCACTTGAAGATCGGTTAATTGTCCTTCGATCTGACGCAAGAAAGGCCCTTTGTCCAAATGAGGGAAGCTCGTAAACAGCCATCGTAATGCCGGCCAAATAAAATGCCCTTCCGCTTCTTCCAGCTGATTGAACAGATTGCGGATTTCATGAATCGTATAGGGCGACTGCTCCGGCTCATCCACACTGTCATCGATCATGCGGCAGAAAGCATAGATAACGTAAACAGCTTCACGGCGCGGACTTGGCAGCCCTCTAAAGGCCAGATAAAAAGATGACGAGCCCTTTTGCATTAATTCTTCACACCTGTTCAAAATCGCTTCATTCATGTTTCCATCTCCTTTATGAGTTGATTGACTGCCATGCGAGCACTTTGCATTACAATAGGAACCCCGCCTCCCGGATGTACGGACGCGCCTGCGGCATATAGTCCCCGGATCGCCGGGAACGGCTTCGGTTGCGGCCGATATACACCGGATTGGAACATCACGGGTGCGATGCCAAAGCTGCCCCCCCCATACAGCCCGTCGCGCTCAGCGTCAGCGGGAGTACGTATTTTTTGCCACTGGATCGCTGCACGAAGTCCCGGAAACCCACGTTGTTCCGCTTCTTCCAGTACACGCTCTGCCAGCGCCTCGCTCTCCTGAGACCAGTTGACACCATCGGCATCCGGCACCGGAATGAGGAAGTACAATACACTCTGACCTGGCGGAGCTGCCGTTTCGTCCAATGCAGCCGGATTAAATACATAAAATGAGGACTTCGCCGGAATGCGGCGCTGGTCGAACACTTCCCGCAAACTGCCGTCCAGACTTGGAGGCAGAAAAAATTGATGCGTCGTTGCATCCTCCCAGGTTTTGTCTACGCCCACATAGATCAACACACATCCCGATGAGGGACGATATGGCTTTCGTTTGCGTGTACCTTCAGGCGTCTGACCAAGCAGACCCGACAGGTGGGGGAAATCCCCATTGTAGATAACTGCATCCACATTTTCTGCGCCTGCGGCTGTTTCTATACCTTTGCATATCCCCTTTTCGATATTCAGCCCGGTAACTTCCGAATTCAGCACGACACGGCCACCACGTGATATCAGTTCCTGTTCCAGTATGGCAGGTAATGCAGCATAGCCACCTTTCACCATCCAGATGCCATATTCGTGTTCTGCATAAGGGAGCAGGGAGTAAATGCCCGGTGTACCAAAGGGAGATCCACCAATATAGAGACTTTGCAGCGAATAAGCATCCAGCAGTTCCTCGTGTTGAAAATAATCACCTACAGCCTTACGCACACTTTTATGAGCACGCAATCGGCCCATCAGGGACATCAGAGAAGGAGTGAAGAAATCCCTTTTCCGAGGGAAAGCCCGTTCCAGAAACGCAGCCCGTCCCGCCGGAAACAACGTGTCCATATCGTTCATAAATTTTGAGAATCCCTGACTTTCTCCAGGGAAGAGACGTTCAATCTCTTCGGCCTGCTGTTTACGTTCCGTCATTTTGGTCATCACACGCCCGCTGCTATAGTGCACTCTGTACAAGGGATCACAACGCAGCAGCTCAATCTTCGAACGATCCACACCCGCTTCCTCCAAAATGCCTAGCAGCATCTCGGGCAGAAGCACGATCGTAGGGCCTTGGTCAATCCGGTAATCGCCTTCCTGTTCGTAACTAATACGACCACCAACTCTGGAACCCCGTTCATATACGGTGACGTCCCAACCCTGTTTATTCAGCAACAAGGCTGAAGTCAGGCCGCCAATACCTGCACCTACAATAGCTGCCCGTTTCATGAATGGCCTCCCGCTTCCGCCGTTTTCACATACGAGGATCGTTTCGAGCGCTTGCGAGCATCCTCTTCCTGAATGAGTTTTACGCTAATCCGAGCCGATTCAAAGATGGTTGGCAGCCCACTGCCCGGATGGGTTCCACCGCCTACCAGCCACACCCTTTTTAACTCTTCAAACTGGTTATGGGGCCGCAGATACATCATCTGGCCGAGATTGTGAGCCATGTTGAACGTCGCTCCGCGGTACACATCCAGTTCATTTTCCCAGTCCAGCGGTGTAAACATCATCGATTCTTCAATACGGCTGCGGATGTCTGACAACTCAGTAATCGATTCCATCCGCTTCAACATTGCCTCCCGCACATTCTCTCGTTCTGTCTCCCAGTCGATGTCTCCGGTTAGGTTGGGCGTGGGCATCAGCACATATAAAGCAGATTTCCCTTCCGGTGCGAGCGTCGAATCGAGTCTGGAAGGGTTATGAATATAGAGGGACGGATCCGCAGACAACACTTTGTGCTTCGTAATCTCATCCACGTTCAGTCGATAGTCCTCGGGGAAATAGATGGAATGATGCGGTAAATCCACTTCACCGTCCACGCCCAGATACAGCATGGCTGTGGAGCAGGAGTACTTTTTACGCTTCATTTTCTCCGGTGTATATTTCTTAAGCACTCCTGGTTCAAACAGATGATTCACGGCATGGGCGAAGTCTGCATTGACGACGACATGATCTGCTTCGATGCGTTCACCGTTTTCAAGCAGCACACCTTCTGCTCGCCCATTGCGAACCATGACCTGTTTAACCGGACAGGATGTATGTATTCGTCCTCCATATTCTTCAACTACATCAGCCATGGCCTGAAATACCCGATTGACGCCACCCGTAGGGTGAAATAATCCGTAGTTGTGCTCAATGAACGATAGAATCGTAAACGTACCCGGACAATCCCAGGCAGACATGCCCAGGTATTTGGATTGGAACGTAAACGCCCAGCGCAGACGCTCATCGGTAAAATAGCGGGACAGGATGCCATAGACCGTATTGTTGATGTCCAGTTTCGGCAGAGCTGTCATGGCATCTCTTCGCAAATAATCGGCCAGCTTGCCGAAAGGTCGGCGCAGCAAAGGCATGACTTTGCCAAACTTCACTTCTTCTTCCTGCATGAACCGAAGGTAATTGTCCTCGTTGCCGGGGAAAAGCTCCTTGATCTGTGCAGCAGTATCTTCACGGTTGCGGGAGGGCGTAAACACCTTATCACCGAAATTCAGTGCGTACAGCGGAGTCAGCTCTTTCATCTCCACATAATCGGATAATTTGCGTCCCACCACCTCGAACATCTCTTCAATCAACTGAGGCATCATCAAAAATGTTGCCCCCCGGTCGAATCGGTAGTCTCCCAGCTCCAGTCTGGAAGAACGCCCGCCAATCACAGGCTGCTTCTCATACACATCTACTTCATACCCCTGGCCGGACAATAACATGGCCGCTGCAAGTCCACCCGGACCTGCACCAATGACAGCTGCACGTTTGCGTTGCTGGTTCGGTATCATGCCACTCACCTTTCCTATGTTAGGAACTACCTCTAGTACTATAGTCTCTAACTTACTATTAAACCGCCCATAAGCAGTTCAAGCGGGTAAACGCAAAAACATTATACAAATATAATACAAATATTATACGACCTTGTAAATCAAAAAAATGACCCACTGGTCAAAATACGTAAATAATAATTGAAATGCAAAAAAAACACCCCTCGCGCTCTTGCGTCAAAGGATGTCCTGTATACACGAACCTATACATTTTATTGTTAGACTCATTTTAGAAGCATGGCATTCAATAGCCTAATCCGGACGGCCGCTCTGTGAAATACTCACGTTCCATCCACGATTGCCAATCCGCTGAATCTTCGGGCATAATCCATTGTGGGTAACGGGCGTTCTCTGCACGCTCATACCCTTTACCTCCAAGTACAAAGCGCATATGCGGGAACTCGTCCGCAATTCGACCCACAAGCTGATCGCACCGCTCAAGGAGTTCGGAGCTGGTAACCGAAAGGCAGACCAATCTGATTTTCTGCTCTCGAATGATTGGAAATATCCCCTCTTCCGGTGTGTTGGCTCCGAGATAGAGCACTTCAGCACCATTTTTGCGCATAAACAGCGAGAACAGCAATAATCCAACCTGATGATGCTCCCCTTCCGGGCATAGAGCCAGAACTTTAGGCAGATGCGGATAGATCGGGAACAGATGGAAAAACTGATAGAAGCGCTGCGAGATCAGCTGTGTCATGAAATGCTCTTGAGCAACCGAAGCTCTGCCCTGTTCCCATGCATCTCCTACCCGAACGAGTATGGGAACCAGCACATGATAAAACATCGAATCATATCCGTACATGGTGAAGCCAAAATCAATCAGCCCATTGGCCCGTTCCCCCTGGAAATTGTATAACGAGTCATAGATCTGATCGGCTATACGTACATATGCCTCTTCCAACGTGGGTACGGGGGCCGTTAACGGCGTAGGCACAGCAGCTTCAGGAGGTGGGTTGGTTTTGTTCACCTTAAGCATACGAACCGCTTCGGAGATATTGGTCTGATGCTGTTCTACCTGTTCTTTCAACCAGCGCAGATCGGCAACATTCTCATCCGTGTATAAGCGATAACCCGATTCCGTCCGCTCAGGGGTGACCGCACTATATCGATTCTCCCAAGCCCGGAGGGTTACCGTTGGAATACCCAACATGGCAGCGACTTGTTTGATGGAATACACCTTATTACCCACTTTCTTTCCTGAAATAGCTCCAATTCACAGGTTAAAAACGAAGCCTGGTCCCGTCATTGTCAGGTATATGAAAATCCGAACATTCTACAAAAACAATACGCTTATTATACACAACACTCATATTACTGTCGATGCATCCGTCCTATTCTTGGATCTCCATCTACCTAATAAATGAAATATTGCTTCAGGCTCTCTGCGTCAACGTTGTCATCCGGGTGGTAATAGAAGTCAGCAAGTTCAGAAAGGGGAGTTATTGTTGTTTTCTAATCGCCGCAAGACATCAGACCGCAAGTCTTCACGCGGCAAATTTCCATACATACGAACAGGTCTCGTACTATTGGTGCTATGGCTCATCGCCGTCATGCTCTACCAGACCTATAAACCGTTACCATCCGGCATTTCTTATGAAAGTCCGGAATACCGTGTGGATCAGGTACAATTTCTGCATGATCTGACCTATCCCTCCGCTGATGGACAGATGGAGCATGAACAGCAGATCTTCCAGCGCATGCTTCAGGTTGTTGAGGACGCGGAACAGTTCGTGGTGGTTGATATGTTTTTATTCAATAACTACCAGCACAAGGGTCAGCAATTTCCACCCATCAGCACCGAGTTTACGGAAACCCTGGTTGCCAAAAAACTTCAGAAACCGGAAATGGACATCTGGTTCATTACGGATGAAGTGAACACCAACTATAACTCTGCACCCAACCCGTTACTGGAGCAGATGAAACAGGCAGGAATTCACGTGGTCATTACAGATGTTGATCCTTTACGCGACTCCACCCCTGTCTACTCCGCTGTGTGGCGCACCTTCTTCCAGTGGTTTGGACAATCCGGGAAAGGGTGGATTCCGAACCTGATGGCATCCGATGGCCCGGATGTCACTGTACGCTCCTACCTTAAATTGCTCAATGTGAAGGCCAACCATCGCAAAGTTGTGGTCAACGAGAAGACGGCTATTGTCTCCTCAGGTAATATTCATGACGCCAGTGCCTACCACTCCAACATTGCTTATGAAATAACCGGACCGATTATTGGAGATATCCTTGAGTCGGAGCAGGCTGTGCTGAATTTCTCGGGTGGAGGAAAGCTCCCATCCTATACAGCTCCTCCCACAGATCCGAATAAGGGGGATTTGCGAATTCGCTATCTGACCGAGGGCAAAGTAAATGACGCCGTGCTAAACGAGATTAAGCAAACGGTAAAAGGTGATACCCTGTGGATGGGCATGTTCTACATCGCTTCACCCAAAGTATTGGACGCCCTGCTTGAAGCCTCGAAACGGGGAACCGAAATAAGGCTAGTGCTCGATCCGAACGAAAATGCCTTTGGTCAGGAGAAGACCGGCATTCCCAATCGCCCTGTAGCTGCGGAGTTGCATGATAAATCGGATGGCAAAATCAAGATTCGCTGGTACAACACAACCAAGGAGCAATATCATACCAAGATGATGTACATTGCCAAAGCGACCGGAGATCATATCGTTCTTGGAGGATCGACCAACTTCACTCCCAGAAACATGAATGATTATAATCTGGAAAATGATCTATGGGTTGCTGCGCCACCAGATAACTCATTTACTCGAGATATCGCCGCTTATTTTGACCGTATATGGAATAATGAAGATGCCGAGTTCACCCTGAACCTGGATGAATTTCAGGAAAAGACTACATTTTTGAAAGAAATCGTATATAAGCTGCAGCTGATTTTGGGTTTAACAACCTTCTAATTGAAAACGAAATTCCAAGCATAAACCCGCCTGTACTCTATCGTGCAGGCGTTTTTTTGTGCCTTGACAGCGAAAGTAAAATGTGAAAATATAGGTTACCTAACGACCGTTAGGAAGGTGATAATAATGACTGCACATTCGATTCGGGATGCAGCCCTGTTCCATTTTGCAAGAGATGGATATGAAGGGGCCTCCTTAAGAGCTATTGCTGACGAAGTCGGGATTAAAAAACCGTCCATATATGCACATTTCAGCGGCAAGGATGACCTGTTTTTGCACACCCTTGCGCATGCGTTCAAGGATGTTCAGCGTCGAACGCTGGAATACTTCCGCGATCACGCCAATCTCCCTCTGGAGCAAAGGTTGAAGGGTTTGCTGATATGGTTTGAGCAAGAGTATAACTGTAACGCCTCTGCCCGCTTTATGCTGCGTATGTGCTACTTCCCACCGCTTTCGCTATACAGTGAAGTCATGGATATGGTGTACCCGTTTCTGGACGGTATGGAGCGGTCACTGTCACGGCTGCTGCAAAGGGCGACGCGTAAGGGAGAACTACAGGCTGTTCCGGCGGAACAAGCTGCGATTGCTTTTATGACTTTTCTCGATGGCATCACGGTTGAGATTATCTATGGAAGTTCACGTCGATATAGGAGACGGATTGAAGCTTCCTGGCCTGTCTACTGGCATGGCATTCATCATCTGAAACAAGGGGCACGGTCCGTTGTGCCGAAAGGAGATTCATCATCATGAACCGCAACTGGTTATATGTATTTATCGGAGGACTCATTGAGATTGTATGGGTAAGTGGGCTGAAACACGCCTCCAATGTGTGGGAATGGGCTTTGACGGCCCTGGCCATCATCCTCAGCTTTGGATTAATCATTGCTGCTTCCAAAAGATTGCCTGTGGGCACGGTATATGCCGTATTTACGGGGATTGGTACCGCAGGTACGGTACTGACCGAAATGCTGCTATTTGGTGAAGCATTCTCGCTTGCCAAGGTTTTGCTCATCGGCCTGTTGCTATGTGGTGTGGTCGGACTGAAACTGGTCACAGATCAACAATCGGCAAAAGGAGGTGAAGCATAATGGCTTGGATAGCAATTGTGGGTGCAGGCATATGTGAAATTTTTGGTGTCATCGGCATTAATGGTGCTTCTTCCCGGAAGGGCTGGCCTTATATCGTGCTCATGCTCGTATCCTTCGTGATCAGCTTCTCTCTGTTATCCTATGCGATGACTTCTATTCCCATGGGCACAGCGTATGCGGTATGGACTGGAATCGGCACGGTGGGCAGTACGTTAACAGGTATGTTCCTGTTCGGTGAGCGGAAGGAAGCCAAGCGGCTGCTGTTTATAGCCATGATTTTGGTGGCGGCAATTGGATTGAAACTGATTACGTAAAAGTTATCGGCTTCGTACTCTCCGTTATCAGCGATTGTTAACTTCACTTCAATAATCTCATATAAATTAATGATTAAAAAAGACGACTTCATTCAGGAAGTCGTCTTTTTGGGATATGATGTAAATAGGAAACCATCCTACACTCTGTTACGTATGAAAGGATGTCGTGATGATGAAGAAATGGTTCGTGCGCATGGGTTCTTTTACCGGATACATATTCCTGATCGCTGTGGGAGCCTTTTATCTGATTGCTCTTGCAGCCATTATTCTTCTAGCTATTTATGTTTTTAAGGGCGGAGCCTGAAATAGATCATTTGCAACTCATCAACCTTAGTCTGCTCGTCCAACCTTGATACTCGTGATTATCATACCTATTGCAATGAATATATCGTCGCTCGTTATCAGCTACTATCTTGTCTACATGACGCGGTAAATATGCTCCAGACCCCTTATGTTATCCCCTCTTCTTTTTCCATTTTTCTCCCATTTGAATTCCATTGTCCATATCGTTTATACTTGGTTTGACCATAAAGTCAATTCAAGAACTCGTAAGTTCCGCAGGTGAGGTGAATGTATCGTTAATGAACCCTATCCATGAAATGAATGAAAAGAAAAAGCTTATTATTACCACAGCACTCAGGCTGTTCTCAGCCAAAGGCAGTGCTGCAACCTCGATGCAGGAGATTGCAGAGATATGCGGGATGTCGAAAGGCAGCCTCTACCTTATGTTCAAATCGAAAGAGGAATTAGAGGCCAGTACGATGGAGTACTGCATATTCACACTCATGGATGAAATGTCCCAGATTGAACATGAAACTGGGCTCACTTCAAGAGAACGTCTGCATAAGCAGATTGAAACACTGCTTGTCCATGTATCCGAGCTGAAGGAATTTTTACGCGTGCAAATGCGCAGCATGATGATGGATGAAGAGCAGCATCGCAAGGAAAAGTGCAAGCCGCAGCACAAGGATTTGGAGATCCGTACCCTGCACTGGTTCAAGGACAAACTGGAGGATCTGTACGGACCGGAGATTGAACCCTATATCATAGACCTTATTTTGCTTACACATGGTCTGTTCCTCTCCTACGTCAAAATCTGGTTTACGGAAATGCCTTCCCTTACCGTATCCAAGATGGCGAGCAACATGCTGCAAACGATCGATTATGCAGCTCGCGGATTGCTAGATCAACGCCCTGCTCCATTGGTTCCTTTGGAACATTGGCCCGCATGGAGCAGCGATTCAGATACAGATTCCACAGTGATGCGTCATCCCATTCACATCATCAAACAGATGAAGGATATCATCACTTCGGATATGCCTCCAGGGCAGGTGCGCAACGATGCGCTGGAGACCATCGCCATCCTGAGACAGGAGATGATGGAATTCACACCGCGACGTGCCATTATTCTGGGCATGATGCACAATCTGGATCACATTCCTGTCATCCAGCCATTGCACTCCGAGCTTCAGCACATTATGGATGCCATGTATAGCCGGTTTATCCAGGCTGACTCGTCACAACAATAAAGAAATACAGGGAGAACAGAGAGGAGAAGAAACCACCGTATGAAAGGGATTATCAATTTTTCACTGAACAACAAGTTTGCGATCTGGATTCTGACCATCATCGTTTCCTTCGCCGGTTTGTACAGCGGACTGACGATGAAACAGGAGACCATTCCAAACATCAATGTGCCATTCCTGAATGTTACGGCCATTGACCCAGGGGCTGCTCCGGAAGGTATTGTGGAGGATGTCACCAAGCCATTGGAACAGACCTTAAGAAATGTTGAGGGAATTAAGACACTCACCTCCACCTCCATGGAGAATGCCTCTTCCATTACTCTCGAATTTGATTATGGTACCGATCTGAACAACGCTACAGCAGCGGTACGCGAAGCACTGAATGAGGTGCAGCTGCCTGACGGCGTACAGAAACCAACCATCTCCAAATTCAGTATCAACTCCTTCCCGGTTGTCTCGCTCAGCTTGTCCGACAAGGACGGCGGCGATCTGGAACAACTGACTCGACTGGTTGAAACGGATATCCAGCCTGCACTCGAAGATATTGACGGTGTAGCTCAAGTCCAAGTATCCGGTCAGTATGTCAAGGAAGTTCAACTGAAGTTTGACCAGAAAAAAATGAATGAACTAGGCTTGACTGAAGACACAGTCAACGGCATCGTTCAAGGTTCTTCTGTCCGTGTACCACTGGGACTGTTCGAACTGGATAAAGCACAGAAAGCTGTTGTTGTTGACGGCAATATCATCGATCTGGATGATCTGAAAAATCTCGCCATTCCGGTTGTACCAAGCGGTGCGGGAGCAGGCAGTGGTTCGGCCACAGCACCACAAGGCGCCAACGCACAAGCTGGCGGAGCAGCTCAAGGTTCTGCACAAGGTGCTGATCAGGTTGCTGGACAAACCGCTGGCGGAAATGCCAGTGTCGGCAGCACTTCAGGTGCCGCTAACGCACCTGGAATTCCAACGGTTAAATTAAGCGAGATCGCCAAAATTGAAGTCATTGGTCAGGCGGAATCCATTTCCCGGACAGACGGTAAGGAATCCATCGGGATCTCCATCGTGAAGTCCAATGATGCCAACACGGTTGATGTCGTCAAGGCAGTTAAAGACAAAGCGGAAGAGTTGCAGACGCAGTTCAAAAACGCCGAGTTGACTGTTTTGCTCGACCAAGGTAAACCGATCCAGGACTCCGTAAACACGATGTTGTTCAAAGCGATGTTTGGTGCTTTGTTCGCCATTTTGATCATTCTGTTGTTCCTGCGTGATATTCGCTCCACCATTATTTCTATTATATCCATCCCGCTCTCCTTGCTCATTGCATTGACAGCACTGAATATGATGGACATTACACTGAACATGATGACACTGGGTGCCATGACGGTTGCGATTGGACGGGTTGTCGATGACTCCATTGTCGTTATCGAGAATATCTATCGCAGACTGACACTCCAGGGAGAAAAACTCAAAGGCCGTGATTTGATCCGGGAAGCCACTCGGGAAATGTTCATTCCGATCCTTTCTTCCACGATCGTAACCATCGCGGTATTCCTGCCGCTCGCACTGGTGAGTGGTATGGTCGGTGAGCTGTTCATGCCATTTGCCCTGACCATGGTCTTTGCCTTGCTGGCGTCCCTGATTGTGGCTGTTACGATTGTACCTATGCTGGCACATACGTTGTTCCGCAAAGGTCTGAAGAACAAAAAGAATCATGATGAAAAACCAGGCAAGATGGCGGAAGGTTACAAACGCCTTCTGAACTGGACATTGTCACACAAACTCATTACGGTCGGCGTCGCTGTATTGCTGCTGGTCGGCAGTTTGTTTCTGTACCCGTTCATCGGTGCAAGTTTCCTGCCGGAACAACAGGATAAATATGTGACCATTACGTACAGCCCGGAAACTGGAGCTTTGCGTGAAGACGTTGAGAAAGAAGCGCTTGTAGCTGAGAAGTGGTTGCTGACACAGCCGGGTCTGGAGAAAATGCAATATTCTATCGGCGGAAGTAATCCACTGAGCAGCATGGGTGGCGGAAGCTCCAACTCTGCCCTGTTCTATATTGAATACAACGAAGATACGAAAGATTTCACTCAAGTGAAAGAACAGCTTGTGGAAGGTCTGAAGAAGGAAGTTACTGTAGGAACCTGGAGTGAGCTTGACATGTCCGGGGGTCTGGGAGGCAGCAGCTTAAGCCTTTCTATCTATGGTGACAATGTAGATCAGATCAAACCTGTCTCGGATGAAATCCTGAAACTGGTTGAAGCAGATACCGAATCCTTTGAAAAAGCGGACACCACACTCTCCGATACCTACGGGCAGTACACGCTCGTCGCGGATCAGGAGAAACTGAGCTCGCTGGGTCTGACTGCAGGCCAACTGGCCATGGCGCTTAGCCCTGCGCGGGAACGTCCAGTACTCACGGAAGTGGATATCGACAACAAAACGTATAAAGTCTATGTAGAGACAGACAAAAAATCTTTCAACAGCATTGCTGATATTGAAAATGAAAAAGTGACTTCGCCGCTCGGCATCGAAGTACCTATCAAAGATGTCGCGAAAGTGGAAGAAGGCACCTCGCCGAACTCCATCATGCGTATTGACGGTAAAGTCGTCGTTCAAGTGTCAGCCAACATTTTGGCATCCGATGTGCAAAAAGCTTCATCCAACTTGCAGGCGAACATCGATAAGCTCGATCTGCCTGATGGTGTTGAAGTGAAATTTGGCGGTACAACTGAACAAATCAATGACACGTTTACCCAACTTGGACTTGCGATGGTAGCTGCCATTGCGATTGTATACTTTGTGCTCGTTGTTACATTCGGCGGCGGACTGGCGCCATTCGCCATCCTGTTCTCTCTGCCGTTTACCATCATTGGTATTATGGTCGGCCTGTTCGTGGCTGGCGGTACGCTTGATGTATCTGCCATGATGGGTGGACTGATGCTTATCGGGATCGTGGTCACCAATGCCATCGTTCTGATCGACCGTGTTATTCACAAGGAAAAAGAGGGTATGCCTACCCGTGAAGCCTTGCTGGAAGCCGGTGCAACACGTCTGCGTCCAATTCTGATGACAGCACTGGCTACCATTGGTGCCTTGCTGCCACTGGTAACAGGACTCGAAGAAAGCGCAGGGATCATCTCGAAAGGTCTCGGCATTACCGTAATCGGCGGTCTGATCAGCTCCACGCTGCTGACGCTGGTTATCGTGCCAATCGTGTATGAGTTCCTGATGAAGTTCAAAAAGAAAAGAATCGAAGATTAACGACACCTTCTGTTGATCGAATTAGATCACCATTCCGAATTAAGATGAGCTTCTAACTTAGAACACCCCTTAGTCCATATTAGAATGATTTGTACATTCTGATATCCGGCTAAGGGGTGTTTTACATTTACCTTGGTAACACATGAACATAGAAAAACCCTCTCCAAACAAAGACGCATAATCATTTGCATTTATTGGATAAATATTCGGAAAATATGACATATACCCTCGTATTCTTGTTGATTTTCTTGTATAAACATTGATAACAGCATTTTGTATCATTCCATTCAACAGTTTCGCAAAGGAATTTTAAAATCAGAAAGCGGGGTGGTCCGTATGTTTGATTGGTTGGGATGGAGAAAAGGGTGGCCGCTGTGGCGGTCGTATCGATTGAATGCAGCTATTCAGCAGGATGTGGAGGAAATCTTTGAAGGGATCGCGGAGACAAGGCGGCAGCTTTTGATGGATTGGGCTGAGGAGCAATGGAATCATCTGGACCGATTGCTTCAGCAAGTACAGTCCGTTCAGCCGCAAGGGATGCTGCAAGGAACGGAAGATGTAAAGGCATTGGACGTATGGTTCGCTGCAAGTTATACCCGCGCTCTTGATAGTACTGAGCTTTTTATGCTGAACGAGCAAAACCAGGTTGTATTTTCTACATATAAGAAACATATTGGAAAAGTCTACGAAGATGGGGCTTTGATGGGTCCCGGGCTGCGTTATACCCAAGCAAATGGCAGCGGTCAGAAGTGTCTGTATGGCCCCTATTCTGATCCACTCACACTAGAAATCGGACCCCGTTCTTCCACTTTTCACGATGATGTAACCTTGATGTTTATCGTACCAATCATGGAAAATGGCCGCTGCATCGGCACCCTGTGCAATCGTGTGCCAAATGATGTATTGGGCGATCTGATCCAGCGAGAATCAGGCCACATCTACCCCGATTCCGGGGACAATTATCTCTTCATGGCCGAATCGAGATTGCGCCCCGAACTACAGCCCGGAACAGCCTTGTCCCGCAGCCGTTTCGAGGATCATACGTTCACCCATGGGGAGAATCTGAAAGACGGTGTAACCACCGAATGGGGCGTTGTATCCGTTAATGAGCATACCGAATTGGAACTGATGTTTACTGATCCTTCCACCAACGATCTGCACCCCGGTGTAGCAAATACCATTCGCAATGGCTCCAATCTGTTTGTAGCTTACCCGGGCTATTCGGATTATCGTCATATCTCGGTTATTGGCAAAGGCATCACGTTCCAGCTTCCCCACTGTCCGGATCTGTGGGGCATGATGTGTGAAGGCGATCTGGAGGAAGTGTATCGGATACGCAGCATGGGGTGGCGTCAATTCAAACAGCACAGCCTGTACATCCTGTTGTCAGGCATTGCGGGAGCGGCACTTGTATATGCGCTGACTGGAAGCGCATGGAGCGCAGCAGCCATCGCTGCCTTCAATGTCATTTATGGATTCCTGACTGCAAACCAACTGCAACGAAAACAAGTTCGACGTGTTCATGAGGATTTGCGCCGCATTAGCCGATTTATTCGAATCAACGCCGAAGGCAAGGGGGATTTGACCCAGCGTCTGGATACATCCGCTTTTGCCCAGGATGAATCAGGTGAACTGGCAAAATGGATCAACAACATGATCGACTCTCTTGAAGGAATCATGCTCAAGGTACAGCTTGCCACCGTGGATGTGATGAACAACCAGCACCAAATGCGGGCATCAACGGAGACTACACAAGGGACGACCGAACGTGTAAATCTCAAACTTGGCTCCATGATTCAAGGGATACGCAAACAGCTTGAGGATCTGGATCAGGCCAAAGTAGCTGCCGACGAAATGCGCCTCACCCTGCAGCAGCTTGAAGTGTCTGCCACAGAGCAAATCGATGTTGCTCGCCAGGAAGTGGAACGCATCGGTGATAAAATGACCCAGATCTCGGGAGCCGTATCCGACACCAATCATACGATTCTGTCCTTTATGGCGACCATGCAGGACATCTACCGCGCACTTGCTGTCATTGATGAAATTTCGGCACAGACGAACCTGCTCGCACTGAATGCTTCCATTGAAGCAGCCCATGTCGGCGAACATGGACTTGGATTCGCCGTGGTTGCCGGTGAAATTCGCAAGCTGGCCGAACTATCCCGTTCCTCCACTGAAGATATTCATAAGATTCTGGATAATATCTCTGTAGCGGCAGGCGCAGCTTCGCAATCCATCAAGGAAGGCGATCAGGTGCTCGCTGAAGGCACCACGCTCGTTCAGGCTGCTTCCCAGTTACTCCAAAGTGCTACAGCTGAAGAACCTCAACGAACACAGGTTGTGGATCAGGTTGTGGTGTTGATGGAGAACATCGCCGCCATTAGCCACCAAAACCGTTCCACATCTTCCGAGGTAGAAACCGAGATGATTGAACTAATTAACGACATGCTGCACGTTCAGCATTCATCGCACAATGTAGAAGCTATCACGGTCTTTTTGCAACAACTTGTCGGACAATTCCAGCTGACTCATCCCGATAAAAACGCGATTACCTGACGTCATCATTGACGCGGATTGGAGAAATAGCTAAAATTTGATGCAACTGTTCGTTTAGACCTTGTCGGTTCATTTTATATAGAAGCTTTCCAATCTGAATCAATGAAAGGGTGGTCTGCATGGAAATGCTCCAGGATTCTTTTGGCAGAATACATGACTACATCCGTATTTCGGTTACGGACCGCTGTAATTTGCGTTGTGTGTACTGTATGCCCGAGGAAGGCATGGAATTTGCCCCGCATGACCAAATTATGAGCTATGAGGAAATTGCCCAGGTGCTCAAAGTGTTGGCTCCTATGGGAATGCGCAAAGTCCGCCTGACCGGAGGCGAGCCGCTGGTACGGAAAGATTTGCATAGACTCGTAAATATGATCTCGGCCATTGACGGGATTGAAGATATTGCTTTGACGACCAATGCATTGTTGCTGGACAAACAGGCGCGAGCTCTGAAAGACGCCGGACTGAACCGGATTAACATCAGTCTGGATTCCCTGCAGGCGAGCCGTTTCTCCATGATTACTCGCGGCGGGGATGTAAACAAGGTACTGAAAGGCATAGAAGCTGCCACGGCCGTTGGACTTGCTCCGATCAAGCTGAATGTCGTCTTAATGAAAGGCATCAATGATGATGAGATTAAGGATTTCATTGCCATGACCATAGATCAGCCACTGCATGTGCGCTTCATTGAATACATGCCGATTGGGCAGGCTTCCGATTCATGGCGCAAATCGTACTTGCCGCTGGAGGCTGTTACGGATGTATGTGCAGAAGCGGGTTGGACGGTGGAAAGTACAGCGGGGCCGGCAGGGAATGGTCCATCTCGGAATATGAAAATTGCCGGTTCACAAGGTACATTCGGATTGATTCATCCGGTGAGTGACCACTTCTGTGACAACTGCAACCGTCTCCGCCTTACAGCAGACGGGCATATCAAAGCTTGTTTGTACTGGTCGGATGAATACAATATTCGCCGCTTCGTGGATGATCCCGATGCCATGGCAGCACTCTTTCTCAAGGCTCTTGGCACTAAACCGAAGAACCATGAAATGGCGCTGGCATTGGAGCAAAAAATGCAAAGTCATACGCCGACGGTACGACGCATGTCCCAAATCGGTGGATAAACAAGCATTTTACTTCTAGATACATGCATATTGATACTAATCTGCATGTATCTGAACAATCCAATATCCATAAACAACATGACCTGCTTTACGTAACTTTTGTGTGGATCATCGTTATATCCCAAGCTGCTGAAGGACCCAAGGCCCTCAGTAGCTTTTTTTGTCACTTCATCATTCCATGGCCTAATAAGATTCATTGATTTTCCTGATTTCATGATTAAAATAAAATTAATCTCTCCATGCCCTCGCCGGGCCTTCAGGAATGCTGTAATTGTGACGATGTATATACCATACATCAAGATTATACGTACCCATAAATAGGAGTTGATTCGATTGAATATTGTTGAAGCACTTGTGGCAGCAAGCCCGTATTTTAAAATCATGCTTAAGGAAAATGATTTGATGATTGCTGTTACCGATATGGAGCAGTTCCGGTATTACGTACGAAGCGAAGATCTCGATCTGGGCATTCAGGCCGGAGATCCCATCTCGCTGGACGATCCTACTCTGCGCCGGGCACTTATAGATGGTGAGACTTCAGCCAATCGTATCGATGCCAAGTTTTATGGTACTCCTATCAACTCGGCAGCCACCCCGCTTCGCGATGAAGCAGGCCATATCGTCGGTGCCCTCGCAATTGGATTTTCACTCAAAAACGAGGAACAACTGGAGCATCTCACAGAACTGATCGGCGGCATCAGTGGCAGATTGACGGAAATGGTACAGACCGTAGCTGCCCAATCCCAGCAGCTGACCGCATCATCTTCGCAAATTTTGGACAACACACGGATGGCTGTGCAAAACTCCAGTGAAGTCACCAAGGTCGCTTCCTTCATTCGTGAAATTTCGGAGCAGACGAACCTGCTGGGCCTGAATGCTGCCATTGAGGCGGCACGAGCAGGAGAAGCAGGAGCCGGATTTGGCGTCGTTGCTACCGAGGTACGCAAATTATCGACCGGTACCAAAGAAGCCACAGTGAACATCGAACGTTCCTTGAAGGAAGTACAGCATTCCATTCGTCAGATGGAACAGGAGATTACATCCATCGCCCAATCCAGCAACCAGCAAGCCGAGCTCGTCACCGAGTTCAGCGAGGTGATTGATCAGCTGAACAATGCATCCAGGGATCTCAAAGCATTCATTGAATCCATGCTGTTAAAGGCGGAATAATATAGAAGACTTATTTGGCGCATAACGCAAGCATATAAAGAATCCCCCCGCACGTTTAACATGAGGGGATTCTTTTCTATTTTCAAAATCAATACCTTCCCATAACATTCCACTCCATTACGAGAAGGCCAGCTTCCACAGCATCATGCCCGCCATTCCGACCATGACTACAGCGGACAACCGATTGAAGAAAACACTGACCTGCCCCGTATGATCTGTTCTCCCAATAAGTCTGCCTGCACCTGCAAGCCCCAGAAACCAAATCCATGATACCGCTGCCGCCGTTATGGCAAAATAAATGCGTGCCTGTCCATCATACTGAAGTGAACTGGTGCCGATCACGGCCACCGTGTCCAGCAAGGCATGCGGATTAAGCAAGGAAACGGAAGCAGCAAAGGCAATCTGCCTTCCCGCAGACAGCACTGCTGCTGAACCATTCGCAGGCCCGGATGACCTCCAAATGCTCCATGCCATATAGAGCAAAAATAGACTCCCTCCTGCATACAATACAGTCGCCAGCAGCGGCCATTGCAGCAAGATGAGCGACACCCCTCCGACCGCTGCACCAATCAACAACGTATCACTGATTCCTGCGGTTAATATCGCTGGCAGCGCCCGCGTATAACTTCGCTGACTCATACCCTGATTAAAAATAAATACATTTTGTACACCGAGTGGCAAGATCAGGCCAAAAGCCAGCACCACCGCGTGAATAATTACACCCATCGTTCATCCCCCTCATATTTGTCTCCATATTAAATGGGATAACGCCAGACGTAACCAACCACTTGGATGGCATTGAACCCAACCAAATGATATAGTGTTCGAAATAAGAGAAAACGTAAATCCCATCACTCATTCTATAAAGGAGGCGAACCTGCCCATGAATCGTTCCGATTCTCGACAGGGGGGTAACTGGAAGCCGGACCCCTCCCATTCCTTACCTCTGTACCGACAGATTGAATTCTATATCAGCGAGAAAATCACGGCCGGGGAATGGACAGCAGGCTACCGACTTCCTTCACAACGGACATTGGCTCAATCCATGGGTGTGAACCGCAGCACGCTGGTCACTGCTTTGGAAAATCTGGCCGCCGCAGGCATGATTGAAGGTAGGCATGGCGGCGGAACATATGTCTGTGGCTCTGGCTGGCATGTGCTTGCTCACGGAGCCCTGCCCAACTGGGAGGAAGCCATCGAAGAGGGCTGGTATTACCCCAATCTGCCCGAGGTACAGCAGATTAACCGGGCTGAGTTCCAGCCAGGCATTATCAGGCTTGGAACAGGTGAGCTTGCCCCTGAGCTGATGCCCCAGCAGGCTTTTAACGACATCCTCCATGCTCTATCCCGTCGTTCTCGTACATTAAACTACCTCGAACCTCAGGGTAGTCTGGAGCTCCGACAGGCTTTGTCCGTTTACTTACAAGCAAGTGGCATACAAGCCTCCCCTGACTCCATTTTGATCGTATCCGGCTCTCTCCAGGCGCTGCACCTTATTTCAGTTGGACTCCTGCCCCGCGGATCGGCAATCCTGCTGGAGAAGCCATCTTATCTGTACTCCATTCATGCCTTTCAATCCGCCGGGTTGAAAATGAGCGGCATTCCGATGGATGCCGCGGGATTGCACATTCCACGTCTGGAAGATGCCGTCCAGAATGCAACCAACAGAGACCGCATCTCGCTGCTATATACGATTCCGAGCTTCCACAATCCTACCGGCTCTGTCATGAGTGACAGCCGCCGGGAAGAGCTGCTCGCCACAGCGCGGAACACCGGCATCTCCATATTGGAGGATGCCGCCTACAGCGACCTGTGGCTGGACGAGCCCCCGCCGCCATCGCTGAAGGCGCGCGACAAGGAAGGACGGGTGCTTCATATGGGCACCCTGTCCAAAGCGGTGAGCCCCGGTCTGCGCCTCGGCTGGCTGGTTGGCCCAGAGCCGGTCATCCGTCGCCTCGCAGACATCAAGATGCAGACGGATTATGGCACCAGCTCCCTCGCTCAAGAGGCTGCTGCGCTCTGGTTTGCCGATGGATACCATGCGCAGCATATGGATCGTCTACGACCAGAACTTCGTAGACGCAGAGAGTTCATGCTTGATCTTCTGCAATGCGATTTCAGTGAACTTGCTGAGTGGAGCATACCCGCCGGGGGCTTTTATATCTGGCTCCGATTTACGGTTGACCCACTCTCCATTCGCGAACTGTTCCATGCCTGTCTGGACAATCATGTGCTGATTCATCCGGGTTATCTCTATGACCGCCTGGATGCTGACCATATTCGTCTGTCCTACGCCTATGCTTCACCGGATGAGATGGAGCGAGGTCTCTACTTGCTGGCACAGGCAGTCAAGAAGCTAATGGCATGATGAAATGAATGCAATGAAAAAACCGCCTTGACCGGAAGGAATGAATCCCTCTGATCAAGGCGGTTTGTTTGAGTTTTAGTATAAATGAGACTGATACATTCAGATCGCAGGTTTTCTTATCCTTTTACCGCACCCTCTGCAATACCCTCCATGATGAACTTTTGGAAGAACGCATAGATGAGAACCACCGGGATCGCGGTAAGTACCAGGGAAGACAGAATCAGCGGCCATTCCTTGTTGTATTCGCCAAACAGCATGTTGGTGGACAGAATCAGCGTATAACGATTCACATCCGTCAGCATGAGCAGTGGCAGCAGGAAGTCATTCCAGATCCACAGGAAGTCCAAGATGGCGATGGTGACTGTAATTGGCAGCAACAGTGGGAAGATAATCTGGAAGAACGTCTGGAACTCATTACATCCATCCATCTGTGCCGACTCTTCCAATTCACGCGGGATGGACTTAACAAACCCGTGATACAGGAAGATCGCCATGTTCACACCAAGTCCGATATAGATCAGGGCCAGGCCGTATGTGCTTCCTTGAACGTGAAGTCCTTTGGCAACCCGTGTCAGCGGAATCATGATCGAGTGAAAAGGTACGAGCATGGATGCCACGAACAGGAAGAAAATCAGGTTGCTCAATCTGCCCGAGGTACGCGACAGCTTGTATCCGGCCAATGAAGCACAGAATACGATACCGCCGATGCCCAGGAAGGATACGATTGCCGAATTCAAGGAGCTGCCCAGCAGGTTGATTTTGTTAAACGCATCCGAATAGTTTTCCCAGTGAAATGTCGTAGGGAGCGCAATAAAGGACTGAAACATTTCGCCTTGTGTTTTGAATGAGTTCACAATCGCCATGTAGATTGGCAGCATAGCGACGAGGGAGCCCAGCACCAGCAGCAGTCGAATCAGATAGCTGTTAATTCGTTGCATCCTCATGCTTCCACCTCTTTCTTCTTCATCACCGTAATCTGAATGAGCGTGAAGATGAGCACGATGACGAATAACACAACCGACTTGGCACTGGCATATCCGTATCTAAAATTGTTGGAGAATGCCTCTTCATAGATATTCATCGTAATGACCTGAGTGGCTCTGCCCGGACCGCCACCTGTCAGACCGTAGACGACTTCAAATACTTTGAAGGCTCCGTTCAGTGTCAGGAAGAAACAGATCGTCACGGCATGCGTAATCATCGGCAATACGACATTACGTAGTACCTGGAACGCGTTGGCTCCATCGATAACTGCCGCTTCCTTCAGACTTTTCGGTACACCCTGGAGTGCTGCCAGATAGATGATCATCATATACCCCACACCATTCCAGAGCGATACGATCAGGATGGAGTAGAATGAAAATTTAGGATCACCCAGCCACTGCTGATCCAGAAAGGACACGGCCAGCTTCTCGGCCAGCTGCGGCAGCACCTGGGAGAAGATGAATGTCCACATAAAAGCGCTGATGATCGTACTGATCATATTCGGCATGAAAAACAGGGTCCGGAATAACCCCTTGCTGCGCGTCCGTGTCTCAATGAACACGGCGAGCAGCAAGGCAATCCCGTTTTGCAAAATCAGCATAAACACCACATATTTCAGCGTGAACCACAGGGAATTGAGAAAGTCGGGATCTTCCTTGAACAGTTCCACGAAGTTCCCCAGACCGATAAAGCTGTAATCCCGGTTTAGACCATTCCAGTCCGTCAAGCTGTAGAACAAACCGCTAAATGTGGGATACAGCAGGAAAATGGCATAGATGACAAAGGCAGGCGCAGTGAACACGAGCAGTGACAGATACTTCTTGAACACATTCGTAGCCATTGGTTCTCCCCCTTTTCACTCTAAGCAGACTCGTGTAAACGGGGGAACGATGACCGTTCTGCCCAGCCGTTTCATCTGCTTACTTGTTGACTTTGTTGTAGGATTTCCACGCCTTGTCTAGCGCATCAATCACCTGCTGCTGATCCAGTTGTCCGGAGTAGTAACCTTGCAGTGCTTTGCCTGATTCATCCTTAACCGCTTGAGGAATGGATGGATCCTGATACGCTTTGCCTTCGTTAACATATTTCAGGGCATCGTCTACCCATGGGAAGCTTTTGAAGTCATGAATTTTGGCAACCGGATTGAATTTCAGTGCTTCATAGAATGCACTTGAATCCTTGTCATCGAGAACATAGTTTACGAAGTCGAGTGCCACTTCCTTGTTTTTGCTGGAGGAAGATACGGCCAGTGACGTCGATGTGCTCAGATTGATTTTGGTATCATCCGGATTGTCATTGATCGGCAGTGGAGCTACGCCGAAGTTGATGTCCGGGTTGGACTTCAGGATGGTCTCTGCGAACCAAGGTCCCTGAATCCACATTGCTGCTTTGCCTGTTGCAAAGGCTGCCGAACCATCATCGCCGCCCACTTCAAGCGCTTTCTCTGTTCCATTGGCATTGACGAGATCGAAGATGTCGAACAATGCTTTCATATCCGAGAAGGAACCTTGATCCTGATTCATCTTATCCAAGAAGTCCTTGTGTTCTGACTGAGTCAGTGCACCTACGGTAAGTGGCAGGAAGAGTTGTGGAATCCAGGCTTCTTTGTACGACAGTTCAAACGGTGTGATGTTGACTGCTTTCAGCTTCTCCACGACCGCTTTCATTTCCGTCAAAGTTGTAGGTACCTCTATCCCCTGCTCTTTGAAAATGTCCTTATTGTACAGGTATCCCCAAGATAGCGTTTCCAAAGGAACAGCCACGACTTTACCCGAAGCATCCGTTACGGAAGGTTTAACAGAATCAAGTAATTTATCGACAAAAGGCTGACCCGAAAGGTCTTCCAGATAACCCGCTTTGCTAAACGGTGGAATCTCATTCACCGCATGAAGGGCGAACACGTCCGGTGCATCATTGGAGGCCAGTCGTGTTTTCAGAATCTGCGGCGCATTATCTGCTGGCGGCATCTCCAGCTGCACGTTGACTTCAATATTTTTTTCGGCTTTCTCCTTGGCTTTGAACTGTTCTATATATTTATCGTAATGTTCTTTCAGCCGCGGCTGTGCAATGAATACTTTGAGGGATACCGTACTGCCTGATGCAGCTCCCTCCGTCGAACCATCCGTACCCGCATTGGAGCCGCAGCCTGCGAGCAGAACACTCACAAGTACCGCACTTGCTACGCTTTTCCATACTTTCATCTCTTATGACCTCCCGGTGTAACTGGTTTGTCTTTCATAGGATCATTATATATCACGAAATGAAAGCGCTTCATTGGACAAAATTAGACTCGTTTATTGGATTATTTTAAACCTTAATCCAGTAATCAACTCTCTGGGAATGAATTATTCGGGGCTGTTACCTGACATACGAGGCTGTCCCTTCCGCATCTCGCCAGGGGAAACGCCGAAGTGTTTCTTGAATACCCGGTAAAAGTACGATACATCCTCATAACCAGTCATCTCGGCAATATGTTTGAATGGAATCTGATCATCCAGCACCCATTCCTTCGCTCTTGCCATGCGTAACTGTACGATATAATCGGTCACATTCACGCCGTATTCTTTTTTGAACACCTTGCTGAGATATTCTTTGCTGACAAAAAAGATCTGAGCCAGCTGCTCCAGCGTAATCATCTCCATGCAGTGCTGCTCAATATATTGCTTCACCTCATCCAGGTTGAGCTTGTTCTTGAATTTGCGCTGCGCAATCAGCTGCTCCAACGAAGTATAGTAAGGCGCGGATACCCACTCCACAGCTGATCCGATGGACGCCAGAGCAGCCGGTGGCGGGAGCACAGCCGCTACAGGTTGCTCGCATAAACCATTGGAAACACACAGCTCACCCAGCAGCGTCTGCAATTCATATGCGATCCGCCCAAGCTGTTGAGGCCTTTGAATGCCACTGGTATCGAGCCGTTGCTCCAGCTGTTGGAACAGCTCCCGTAATCCCTGAACGTTCAAGTCGTTAAAACGCAGGCGTGCCTGATGCTGGAACAGCGAGAATTCCCCGGAAAAAGCCGAAGGATACGGTTCCCAGGATTCCGGTCCGGATTCGGTCTTTTCCAATTCTCGTTTACATTTAGCCAGAACGTTATTCAATTCATCGGGATTCACCGGCTTGAGCAGATAATCAGCGGCACGGTGATGAATCGCATGTTTCGCATAATTGAAATCATCATATCCACTGACCACAATCACTTTGATATGCGGATATTGTGCGCTCAGCGTCTGGAGCAGCTCCACACCGTCTCTACCCGGCATACGCATATCTGTAATAATAATATGGGGTTGGTACTGCTCTACTAGCTGTATCGCCTCTCCGCCATCCTCAGCTTCACCTGCAACCACCATGCCCAGCTCATCCCACGTGCCCAAATTGCGTAAAATATCTCTGTTCCATGGCTCGTCGTCCACTAAAACCACTCGATAATAATCCTTGTTCACGAGATCTCGCCTCCTGTATGGCAAGGAATTCGAACAGTGACACTGGTTCCCTGTCCTTCCCCACTCTCCATGTTCATGCCGTATTCAGGCCCAAAGTGCATCACGATGCGTGATGCGGCATTGACCAGTCCAATGCTTGTCCCCGAGCTCCATACTCTGTCCCCTTGCTGGGACAGCTTGGACAATCTGGATTGCATCTCGGCCAACCTCTCTTGATCCATACCCAACCCATTATCGGAAATGCGGATGGTTACTTCATAATCCCGTCGAACAACTTTAATGTTCAATTTCCACTCTCCCTGCTTTCTCTCCAGACCATGGACAAATGCATTCTCCACAATCGGCTGCAGGGACAACTTGGGAATGTAGCAGTCACCCAGCCCGCCTTCAATCTCCAGTTTATATTCAAGCCTGCTGGCAAAACGCTGCTTCTGGATGAGCATATAATGTTCCAGTTGATCCAATTCGGACTGCAATGGCACGAGACCATCCGGCGCTCTGACAATATAACGGAACATCTCACTTAATGCACGAATCACTTTGTAGCTATCTGCCGGCTTCTGTGAGTACACCATACCTCCGATCATCTGCAATGTGTTTTGCAGAAAATGCGGGTGAATCTGGGACTGAAGCGCTTTGAGCTCAGCAGTCTGTTTCTCCAGATTCATCAGATAGTTGTCCCGGATATGTTCCCGGATGCGACTTGCCATACCATGCAGATTTTTCTCCAGCAGGCCAATCTCATCCACCCGACCACTGCGCACCACTTCCTTGTCCTTGATCAGTTGGATGCCCTTCATGGAATTCGCCAGAGTAACAATCGGTTTGGATGTTCGCCATGCCACGAATGCTGCCAACAACACCGAAACTACGGTAGCCAACCCGCCCACAACAAGACCATACTTCATCGTTTCCAATGCACTCTCATTGATGACATGGGAAGGAACAATTTTGATCAGCCGCATTCCTGACGGGTCAATGGCATGATAAAATACATATTCCTTGGCTGTTCGAATGAAACCGGAACTATCCTTCGTAGCTGCGAGTCTTTCCAGCGCTTCTGCTGAAGGCTGTATCTCTTTGTTGGGCTGATAGACCGGACTTCCCGTACTATCCGCGATGTACACCGA
This sequence comes from Paenibacillus sp. 11B, assembly GCF_030487755.1. Classification (NCBI taxonomy): domain Bacteria; kingdom Bacillati; phylum Bacillota; class Bacilli; order Caryophanales; family Paenibacillaceae; genus Paenibacillus; species Paenibacillus sp. 11B. Next base: position 584,218 of record NZ_JAUKNS010000004.1, read on the forward strand.
ATAATCTCCCCGGCTGTCCAGCAATTCCAGCGTCTGATTGAATTCGGCCCATTTGACTTCCAGACTGATTGCACCGATCTGCGCCTGATCCTCGAAACGGTTCATGCTGCGGGTCATATGAAACTTCTCCGCATCATTCGGATCATTAATAATCGTAAAGTCCTTATGCTGCTCAAAAAGCTCATGATATGCCGAAGGAATGTCCGGGACTGATCTGATTCGGCTCTCCATTGAATTGAAGGTGAACAGCGTATCCAGTTCCTTCAGGTATAATTCCACACCAAATACATAGTTGCCAGCCGAATAATAGACACTGTTCAGCATGTTGAACACCGCCTTCTGTTCATCGAATCGGCTGGCAGCCGGAGCATCCTGATTCAATGCCAAGTATTGATGCAGCTCATCACTGATCTGAATGGAATAGATGAGATTGTTCATCCGCGCGAATTGTTCACCCAAATAGATGGAGGCCCAATTCATATTCGCACGGTTGGTTTCCATAATCTCTTCTTCCATGGAAGAGCGGGTATTCTCGGCCGCTACAACCGTCATAGCGATGACGGGCAAAATGGCCAGAAACGTCATGGTGAGGATTAATTTGTTGCGAATGCTGCGTTTGAACGGATCAATAAGCTTCCGATATAATTCGGTAAACACGAGGCATCCACTCCTGAGCTATGAGCTAAAATAAGATAAACGCCCCAGCGTGAAGCCGAGGGCGCTTTGGTCTTGGTATTCTTTTTATAATCATTGAAAACAGACTTGTCAATTCATTTATGATTTCCCATTATTGCTCAATAATGCAGAATCCCCACGGTTCCAGTTCAATGTTGTGCCCTCCGGACACCGCTGTTCCTGCCAGAAGTTCCGTTCCGTCTCCGTAGGCATTCACGAACGAAGTCGCCTGATCGGAGTAGTTAAAGAAATACCGAATCGTATTGCCTTGCTCATTCACTCCGCTCTTCACGATGATTGGAAAAGCCAATTCCTGATCAGTTCCCCATAGTCCGGCTTCCTTCATAACACGCTCCAGCACTTTGCGGATCACCGCGGAGCTGGTATAACATCCAACGTACGTTGCTTTGCCCTTGCCATAGGCATTCTGGGTAATTGCCGCATATTCACCCCAGTGTGGATGATCGTACCAGGCCAGTACTTCAGCGGTTGTTGGTGTAATGAGCTCCATCCAGGTGTGAATCTGATTCTGTTCCTCTCCAACCTCGAACGGATCATCTCGCAGCGACACATTTTTCGGCTCAACGAACAGGTTGTAACGGATGCCACAAGCCTCACTGATCAGTCCAGGCTGGCGGGTAGAGCGAACCTTAATGTGTTCATTGGCGAACCCGCTCTTAAAGGAGTAAACGACATGCCCACCATCCAGTACAAATTGGTTCAGCCTCTCAAGCAAGGCATCGGAAGCTGCGTACAAAGCAGGCACAACAATCACATCATAGCCTTCATAACTCTCAACAGACGGATCAATCAGATCACAGCCTATGTTCATTTTGTATAATTCGTCATACATCCAGCGGATAACGTCGTTGTATTTTTTGTCACTGGTAAAATTAAACCCGAACCACTTGATCGCCGTCAATGCCTCATTGCTGAACAGCACCGCTACTCGATTTGTTTTCTTCAAATTCACCAGCTGCGGGCTGAGTCTGGCAAAATCCCGGCCGATCGTCTTGGCCTCGTTGTATACCGGATTCGGTTCGAAATCGTGGCTCAGCAATCCTTTCCAATACGTCTCAAACGAATTATGCAAGGAATGCCAGTGCCAATAAGCGACCATGTTGGCTCCGGAGGCCAGGTGGCTAAACGCCTGAAGGCGAAGCTGTCCCGGATAAGGAACCCAGTGCCAGAATGCCTGCGCTTCCGTCTCCAGTACGAGATAGTTCGATTGTTTGGTGGAGCGCGCGACGTCACCGCCGAATGAAATCTCAATGCCGGTCAGCTCATCCTGCGACGGATGATAGATGTCCACACTGGTGATGTCAAAAGGCTTGGATGCGGCAAAATGGTCCACATCCCCTTGAATGCCGTACGAATATCCACGCCAGTCGAAGTCAAAGTTCTGGGTGACAAACTGTCCTTCCTGTTTATACTCATTTACAATCCCGACCTGCCACGCTAGAAAGTTGGTTACCAGCTGGCGCTGGAATTTGGCAAATTCAGCTCCGAGACTGCCATTGATCGTACCGACAACTGAAGGGAAGTCCTCCCAGCTATTGATGCGGTTACTCCAATAATCCAGGCCAAATTCCTTGTTCAGATCATCCAGTGAGCTGAACTTGTTACGCATATATTTGACGAATTGCAATTGTACATTATCCCCAGCGGTGTTGTAATGCTTCGTTTCGTTATCCGTCTGATAGCCAATCACGGCAGGGTGTTTGCTGACACGGGATATCAGCTTGCGAATGATACGTTCTGCATAGAACAGGTATGTCGGATGTGTAATGTCCATAATTTGCCGCGCACCATATTTTCCGGGTCCCTGCACGGTCGTTGCCAGAACCTCCGGGTGCTCCTTGACCATCCACGTCGGAACAGCATACGTAGGCGTGCCCACAATGACCTGAATGCCCGCTGCGTGCATGGCATCCAGTACACGACCTACGGAGGAGAAGTCGAAGACACCACTCTGTGGTTCATGCGTACTCCAGGTGGATTCCGCAATCCGTACCACATTAATGCCCGCATCCTTCATCATCTGAATATCCTTGTCCAATCGCTCGTAAGGCATATATTCATCATAATAGGCTACCCCGTATAATAACTTGTCCATATTAAAATCCCCTTTTCATCTGGAAGTATGGAGCTCTTGGCATTTATACAAAATGAAATAATTCAATTGATAAATGATAACGTTTACATTAATATCTATTGAAGTACATTAGATGCTTAGCCATCAGTTCAAACGCTCACCCGTCCTACGATTTCCATCGTTGGCGTTAATCTGATTATAATAAAGTATACTATGGGTGCCGATTGTACAAAGCGAGTAGTTTTTACCCTTTTCCGAGGTGAATCTCATGGATATCCGATCACAGCTTCGAGAAATGCCACATCATACAATGGCTCACTGGCTGCCTATTATCGACTGTAACATTAAATTCTATGGAGCGCACAGCCAACAAGTTCCATACGGTTGGGCGATGCCGGAGGAGTCCCATCCGGGCTTTGAAATGATGCTGATTATAAAGGGTACTCAGGAGAGCGTGATTCACGGGTATACCTATACGGTTGAGGAAGGTTCCATTCTGCTCATTCCACCCGGATTCAAGCATACAAACCAATGTGTATCACCGGAGGGCATGACGTATTTCAGCGCTCATTTTAATGTGGATGATCCTGTATTTACCCTGAAACTGATGTCCCATCACAGCCGAATCTATGAGGCAGGCACTACAGATAACATGCAAATGCGTCCCGTCCTGGAGAACTGGATGAACATGATCAGAACATCGGAGGCATACACTTCCACAGACAAATTTATAATGCAGGCACGCATGTTTGAACTATTTGCCCTGCTGTCCCAGGCTGCGGATCGTGAACCGTTGTCCAACCGATCTGAAGCTTCGCCTAATGCTCCAGCTCCAGCAGCGATGCATTATGCAGGGGCCATCGCAGAAGCCATCAAACAAGCATTCCATACGCAGCTGCGCATCAAGGAGGGCAATGTATCCACCGTCAAAGTGGAGCAAATCATATCCTCGTTTGGCATCAGTCCAGGATATGGGCTGCAGATCTTCCGCAAGGTGTACGGACAATCTCCACGGGCGTATCTGTCCAGCATAAAGCTGCAGGAAGCCAAAGTATTAATTGAACAGCCCAAGCTCTCTTTGAGTGAAATTGCATGGAAGCTGGGCTATACCCATCTGTCACACTTCAGTCGGCAATTCAAACGATGGACTGGCCAGAGCCCACTTCAGTATCGCAACGGGGTTCAGGATATATCTAACGAATCGGGCCCAGTGCACCAGAGTTCGCGGACCACTTTGGAATGAGGTAGGTATAAGTGATTGGCTAGATGTTAAATGTGATGATGAATGACTCATGGTTAGGGCGTCCTATCGATTACGAATAAACTCATAGTCTTCCGGGGTATTCATATTGCTCAGCTGAATTGCCACATCATGGACGCCAGCGCTTTCCAGCTCGTCCACGTCGACATATCGGCAGCCCATCTCTTCAAGCCACTCAGTTACTCTTAGTCTGTCCCCTGTTAAGCGCTGTTCAAGTTCGGGGAGAACACGTTTATGGTAAGCACCCGCAAGCGGATGAACCCGCCCTGCCAATCGCGGAACGATCGCATGATGCTCTTGAGCAGACTCAGTGAGCCTCTTCATGCCTTTGAAAAAGGATAGCTCTAACAGCGGCATATCACAGGCACAAACGAGGTTCCAGTCCGTCTCTGAGGCTTCCAGCGCGGCATGCAGTCCTGCGAGCGGCCCTTTCCCCGGGTAATCATCCTGAACGCAGTCGTAGGGCAATGCGTTGTACGCTGTCGTGTTGTTTCCTGCGGAAACGATTATACGATTCACAGCCGGTGTCATCGCTTGGATAACCTGTTCCAGCACGCTGGAACCATTCCATTCCAATAATGCTTTATTGGAACCCATACGGCGGGATAAGCCGCCTGCCAAAATAATACCTGTCCATTCTATTGTGCTCACAGCCATCCTCCTCGTTCTATAAACGTATTCTATACATTGAATACCCTTTCAACAAATGATACATTGAAGAATATGATCCTGAAAGGAATGGCTCTATTGGACAGATCTGCACCCGGAAGAGGCAACCCCTCTTTGGTTTCGCTGAAACTATATAACTTTTTCATTTATGGAGCCATTTCAATCTTCGCCGGTTTTCTTCAGTTGTATTTGCAGGAAATCGGTATGACCAAATTGGAGATTGGCAGTCTGATGGCGATTGGTCCGTTTGTATCCTTGTTCGCTAATCCGTTCTGGGGCTTCTGGAGCGATAAATCACGCAATATTCGTATTATATTGATGATGATGATGGGCGGCACCTTTGTGCTTGCTCAGACCGTATTCTATGCGCCTACGTATGCCTGGATCTATACAGCCATGATCTTTTTTTATTTTTTTCAAAGTCCTTTGTTTGCTCAAACCAACAGCCTGATTCTCGGTTATATTGATGGAACTACTCAGAAATTTGGTACGTTCCGGCTTTGGGGATCGCTGGGCTGGGCTCTGACCGCTGCAGCTGCCGGACCGCTCATTGACCGCCTGGGTGCAGGCAGTGTATCGATTGTCTTTGCCTTCATGATCGTCATTGCCTTTATCTTTGCCTTGCTCCTACCCAGACAGCCGATCGCTTCAGATACCCCTGTAGTGAGCTTTCGACGTTTCGGCAGAGTCATGTTTAATCCGTACTTTATGATCTTTATCGGGCTTGGTGTGCTGGTATCCGTACCCAACGCCATGAACAGTACATTCATGTCATTGTACATCGTTGAGATGGGTGGCGATAAACAGATGGTTGGCTGGGCCATCTTCTCATCATCCATACTTGAAGTCGGTGTGTTCCTGCTCCTGGACCGTTTTCTCAAGCGTAAAATGAGCATGCTTCTCGCATCGCTGATATGGATCAGTCTGCTGTTCGCCATCCGCTGGCAGCTCATGGCTCTGGCAAACAATCCTTTGGAGATTGTATTCATCCAGCTCATGCATTCCATTACATTCGGCGGATATTTCTATGTCGGGACCCAGCTGACGATGCTGTTCATTCCAAGGCCGTACCGCTCGTCTGGTCAGGCCGTGTATACGATGGCCTGGGGCGGCATATCCGGTGTCATTGCCGGCCTGTTCGGCGGTTGGCTGTTCCAGAGCTTCGGTGCTGAAGTGATGTATAAGATCGGAGTATTCTTCTCCCTGATTGGTGCTGTTGGGTTTGGGATCATGTGGTTCTCGAACCGCCGCAATGGTTATCAGCCAACGGTGCTGACGGAAATGGGTGAGAGGTAATCTTTTGTTGGCAAAGGTTGAACCTTGCAAGATTTACACTGGAGCACTACGAGGACAGAACAACCTTCCGATCGCTGTTATCTCCGAATTTTTTTGATTCCCTTCTATAAGGGTAAAATTCGGAGATAAAGGCGAACGCTCCGCTTCTCCAGCTTTATTCTGTCCTCTCCGTTATGGTGTAAATAAAAAGTTCAAACAATCAAACAAAAGATTAACAATAGTAGTAATAAAGAAAAAGGCGTCTCCAGGCTTATTGCCCTGGAGACGCCTTTTGCGTTTATAGATTTAAGTTTGGGTTTATACACCTAACCTGTAGCATTGACCTTAAATCTTATACTCTACCTTTGTATTCTATCGCTATGCTTTATCTTATGCTTTTGGCAGTTGGAACGAGCTCTTCAGGGATACGACCCGGTTAAATACGGGACGGCCTGGCTCGGAATGTTTTGGATCCACGCTGAAGTAACCATGACGGAAGAACTGGAATTTATCCTGTGCTTTCGCCTCCTTCATCTCTTGCTCCACAAACCCTTGAACTACTTCAAGAGAGTTTGGATTCAATTGATCCAGGAACGTTTTCTCCGGTTGTTCTTCCAAAACTTCATTATCAGCCCCTGCTATTTCCACTTCCACTTCTGCTTCCGGTGCTTCTGCCAAGATTAACGGCTCATACAGACGGAACTCCGCAGGTACCGCTTGGGTCGCTTCTACCCAGTGGATCGTTCCTTTGACTTTACGGCCTGTGAAGCCACTGCCGCTCTTCGTCTCCACATCGTAAGTACAATGGATTTCGATCACATTGCCTTCCGCATCCTTGATCACATCGTTACATTTGATGAAGTACGCATGCTTCAGACGAACCTCGTTGCCCGGGAACAAACGGAAATATTTGTTCGGTGGATTTTCCATGAAATCATCTCGCTCAATGTAAATCTCGCGCGAGAATGGAATCTGACGATTACCCATCTCCGGATTCTCCACATTGTTCTCTGCTTCGAGCCATTCTACTTGCCCTTCAGGGTAATTCGTAATGACCACTTTGAGCGGATGCAGGACAGCCATCGTACGCGGAGCTTTCAGTTTCAGATCTTCACGGACAAAGTGCTCCAGCGTTTGCAGATCGATGACGCCATAGTTTTTGGAAATTCCCGTTTCGTATACGAAATCACGAATGGCTTCCGGTGTATATCCCCGGCGGCGCAGACCCGAAATCGTTGGCATGCGCGGATCATCCCATCCATCCACATGGCCTTCGTCCACAAGCAGTTTCAGCTTCCGTTTGCTTGTCACCATTTGCGACAGGTTCAGGCGGCCAAACTCATATTGATGCGGTTGATTCTCCATCTCACATTCGGCAATAACCCAATCATAGAATGGACGTTGGTCCTCAAACTCCAGGGAACAGAGGGAATGCGTTACCCCTTCAATGGCGTCCTCGAGCGGATGTGCGAATGCATACATCGGATAGATGCACCATTTGTCCCCTGTATTGTGATGATGTGCATGCGAAATTCGGTAAATGACCGGATCACGCAGGTTGATGTTCGGTGAAGCCATATCAATCTTGGCACGCAGCACTTTCTCACCGTTCTGGAACTCGCCTGCACGCATGCGGGTGAACAGGTCCAGATTCTCTTCTACCGTGCGGTCACGGTATGGGCTATTTTTGCCCGGCTCGGTTAGCGTTCCACGCATGGCACGGATTTCGTCGGCGCTTTGATCGTCGATGTAGGCTTTGCCTTTTTGAATCAGCAAGACCGCGCGGTTGTACATTTCATCAAAATAATCGGAAGCAAACCGTTTCTCGCTCCACTCGTAGCCGAGCCATTTTACGTCTTCCTGAATGGATTGTACGTATTCCACATCTTCCTTGACCGGATTCGTGTCATCGAAGCGCAGATTCGTCTTGCCGCCAAATTCGCCACCCAGTGCAAAGTTAATCCAGATCGCTTTGGCATGGCCGATATGCAGATAACCGTTCGGTTCCGGAGGAAAACGGGTAATGACTTCCTGGACTTTCCCTGACCGGAGATCTTCGGTAATAATATTTTTGATAAAGTTAGGTGGGGTTGTACGATTGTCCACAGGTATCAAACCTTTCATGAATTGATTGGAACTTTCAGCATTTACAATGCGTTTCATCTAAATATACCTTTAACGAGGGACGAGTTCAATAAATAACGGCACCAAAGTCATGACAGGCTGACACAAGATAGGCCCAAAACCATTTTGACGGGTTCGCGCGAATCATGTAGCATGATAGAAAAACAGAATTTAAGGGAGGGTTTCCCATTGAACGCGCTAAAACTGACCAAAGAACAACAGGATGAAGCCATACGTACCATCCAGTCGTATTTCGAAGAGGAACGCGGCGAAGAACTGGGCGATCTGGCAGCTTGGGGTGTGCTGGATCTTTTCATGACCCAGTTGGCTCCCTTCATATATAATCAGGCACTGGGTGACGCCCGTACTACGGTGAACCAACGCATGGCCTCGATGGAAGAAGACCTGTTTTCACTAGAGCGCAAGCTACCGAAGACTTCCCGATAAACCATTATTTCAAAGAAAGAAGGTTGCACTCATGTTTACCTATTCATTGGATGAATATACCGAACTCCGCCCACTTGCGATGGAGCACACCAAACCGTTGTTCGAACTCACAGACCGCTCGCGGGATCAGCTGAGACATTGGTTACCGTGGGTGGACCACGTTACCGAGATTGAGCATACTTCGAATTTTATCAGCAATGCATTGAAACAGGGAGCTGACAACGGTGGTTTCACCGCAGGTGTCTGGCTGAAGGGCGACCTTGCAGGCATCATCGGTTTCCATGAAATTAATTGGACCAACCGTTCGGTAAGCATCGGATACTGGCTTGGCAAAGGCTTTGAAGGTCAAGGCTTGATGACCAGCGCATGCCGCGTTCTGGTGGATTACGCTCTGGTCACTCTGGATCTGAACCGTGTCGAGATTCGCTCTGCTACCAACAACAAGCGAAGCCGGGCCATCCCTGAACGACTTGGATTTGTCCTTGAAGGCGTTATACGTCAGGCCGAGAAGCTGCCTAAGGGCTATGTTAACCATGCAGTGTATGGCATGCTGCAGCATGAATGGGAACTTTTGCGCTAAATAGACTTACATAATCTAATACATCATTCGGAGAACATTAATATGCCTCTTGCCTGTGAGATTTTCAAACATGGGTGAGGGGCATTTCTGGTTAGAGGACCAATTTTTAACGCGAATTAAGGTTACGTTCAGCCTCTCTTCATGGTTATTGCCTAAGATAACGTTGTGGATTCACTCCACATCAACCTATTGAAGAAAGAAGGATGATCACGCATGAAGAGAACGAAAACATCAAGAACAGTGATGGTAACCAGCACGATGGCTTTGACAATAGCACTGGGCGGAGGGTTGTTTGCACATTCAGTGGCTAATGCAGATCCGGTGGCAAGTGCTTCCGGTCAAACGAAGACCGACAGTGCCTCCACATCGAATTCACATACATTTAAATCGGCAGATGGGAAGAGAGCTCATGGACAAGGATTTGGCCGCTATTCGGACGAAATGGCCTCCGTCCTTGGAATGACAGCCGACGAGCTAAAAGAAGCCCGTAAAGCAGGCAGCACCATTGCCGAGGTTGCAGCATCCAAAAATGTGGACGTACAGACCGTCATTGATACACTTGTTGCCGCACAAAAAACGGAACTGCAACAGCGTCTCACCGACGGAAAACTTACGCAAACCCAGCTCGATGAGCGTTTGGCTACGCTCACTCAGCGCGTAACGGACCTTGTTAATGGCAATTTGTCGGAAGTTGGTGCAGGCGGACGCGGCGGTTTCGGCGGACCGGGAGCAGAACGTTATACCGAAGAGCTGGCCTCTGTCCTTGGGATTACAACGGACGAGCTGAAGGAAGCTCGCGAAGCGGGCAGCACCATTGCCGAGATTGCAGCTGCCAAAAATGTGGACGTGCAGACCGTTATCGATAAACTTGTTGCAGCACAGAAAGCCAATCTGCAACAAAAGCTGACCGATGGAAAACTTACACAAGCTCAGTACGATGAACGCGCTGCCGACATCACTCAACGGGTTACCGACCTTATCAACGGCAAACTGTCCGAAGACCGGGAAGGTCATGGTCATGGGGCAAAACGTGACGGAGAATCCAAAACAACGATTGCTCCCGATTCCGGTAAAGCCGATACATCAGCCAGTAGCAGCAGCAAAGACCCGGCTTAACCATTCGGTCCGGACCTGATAAGTTAGGTATGCACAACCCCTCTGTGCACCTGGTTTAATGTGGTCGACGTGGTGAGGGAAGCCGTTCCCACACACAATGCTTACATCAAATAAAAGCCCCTCCTTCTACACAACACGTAGAGAATAAGGAGGGGCTTTACCTTGTTTTTAAATTTTTTACTTACGTATAACTTAAGATCTTCTGATCCATCTTTTCTTAGAGTGCACGTACCATACCACCATCCACCACAAGGGATGTACCTGTAATGTATGTATTCGCTCCTGATAAGAGGAACACAACCGCCTTGGCAAACTCCTCGGGTTGACCATAACGTCCTAATGGAATTTCTTTACGGAATTGTTCGGCAACCTCTTCCTCACTTATTCCGTTCTGTTCTGCACGCACAGCATCCAATTCATGTATCCGATCCGTTCCGATTCGACCCGGCGCAACCGTATTGATCAGAATGCCATATGGTGCGAGCTCCTGTGACAAGGTCTTGGCCAATCCGAACACCCCTGTACGGAACGTATTGGACAGAATCAGACCCGGAATGGGCTGCTTCACAGAGGTTGAGGCAATGTTCACGATATGTCCGCCATTCTCCTTCATGTAAGGAAGTGCACCGCGAATCAGTCTGACATAGCTAAGTACATTTAATTCAAATGCGCGTTCCCAGTCTTCATCGGTCAATGACTCAAATGTTCCAGAAGGCGGGCCGCCTGAATTGTTCACCAAAATATCAATCTGACCGAACAATTCACCTGTCTTGTGAATCAGGGCATCAATATCTTCCTTACTTGTCACATCCGTTGCACAATATTCGACACGTCCGCCACCACCAAGCGCCAGCAGCTCCTGCTTCACCCCTGCAAGCTTTTCTTCGCTCCGACTGGCGAGCATAACGTCAGCGCCTTCGGCCGCCAATTGAGCGGCTACAGCTTTGCCAAGTCCTCGACTGGATGCAAGCACCAGTGCCTTTTTACCCCGAAGTCCCATGTCCATTGTTGTTCCTCCTCCTACGCTGTTCTATCCTTTGGCCTGGATGAAATAACTCATAAGAATATCGTCCACATACTTGCCTGCGATATAAAATTCCGATATCAGTCTGCCCTCCGTCATGAATCCGCACTGTGTATAAAACGCAATGGCTCCTGGATTGCTGGATAACACCCGCAACCTAAGCTTGGTGATCCCTTGTTCAAGGGCATATTGCTTCATGGCATCCATCAGGGCCGTAGCAATACCACAGCGACGATCATGGGGATGAACGGCGATATTAATCTCGTATACATGACGGTTAACAGGCATGCCTGTCGCCGGATGAAAGCCCACATAACCACATACCCGCTCTCCCTGAACGGCAATCAACTGACTGCCTGGAGGGCAATGCTGCAGGTATTGTTGTCTTGATCGCCAGTTGAGCGGCTCAGGAGAGGTATATTTATCCCATACCAGAGCATCCAGCTCCATCAGCTGCGCCGCATCCTTAAGCTCAGATAGCCGAATCATATACGTATGGCTGGTAAGCATAAAAGTTCAACCTTTCGTACATTAGTGATTAACACTGCGAGAAGCAGCGTTCAAAAATAGGGCTTGTTCGGTTCTTATTGAACATTTTGCAGGGTATATCGATGCTAATGCTCCATTGCTATATATTGTAGCATAGCCTCAGGCTTGACTAAAATTTCAATTCGTTGAATGAAATTTTCACTTAACCTTTCCGTAACGTCATCGTTTATACTAATTCGATAATATACTTGATTCGAGGTGTACGTGATGAACATTAAGGAAGCCGCTGACAGACTTGGCATATCGGCGAGAGCCATTCGCTTTTATGAGGAAAAAGGACTGATTCAGCCCGCCAAACAGACGAATAACGGGTATCGCACATATACCGAGAATGATATCTGGCGGCTGCAAACCATTGCAGCCCTGCGTGAAATCGGGATGTCGCTTCAGGATATCACCCAAGCGCTCGGAGAGATTGACCAGGGCAATCAGCAGCGGCTGGAAGAATATCTGGAGCTGCAGCAGGCGGTCATGTATGCCCAGTGGGTCGAGCTAAAACGCATGCTCGATACGACCCAGCGCATGATTGACCTGAACCGTCAGGATGGGCCGCTGGACGTCACCCATCTGCATGATCTTGCAGACAGTGCACGCCGCCTCAGAGAAGCCCGGCAGAACTGGCATGACCGCTGGAATTATGATAGGCAAGCAGCCATCCATGATCAGCGGGTACAGGCGTCGAATGACCGTATGCCAGAACCTAATGATGATGAAGTTCGCAGCCAGAAGAATAGCTGGACAGCACACAAGCCAAACAGTGCTACAACGTATCCAGACGATGCAGAATCAAGATTGGAAGAATTGGGAGTAGGAGTAGGAGTAGGAGTAGGAGTAGGAGTAGGAGTAGGAGTAGGTGCAGGAGCGTTCAATATATATGACAACTATGACGAAGCACTGGAGCAGACAGCAAGCTGGATATTTCCTGTACCCGGCGAGAAAGGTCTCGATATTGGGACTGGCACGGGCAATCTGGCAGGCAAATTGTTAGAACGAGGCGCAACGATGACCGCCATTGATCAATCCCGGGAGATGCTGCGTACATGCCGCACCAAGCATCCAGAGATGCATGTGAAGCTTGGCAACTTTCTGGCTTTGCCTTTTGCCGATCAGTCTTTCGATTTTGTCGTATCCAGTTTCGCCTTCCATCATCTGAGCCCAGATCAGCAGCAGTTGGCATTACAGGAGATACAGCGAGTGTTAACCAGACGAGGACGGATTTGCCTGACAGACCTGATGTTTGCGAATACAGCTCACCGCCAGACGTATATCGAACAGGCTGAGGTAGCAGGTCATGAGGAGCCACTGCAAACGATAAAAGAACGTCATTTCCCGCTGCTGGACGAGCTGTGCGGCTCGCTGGAGGACGCAGGCTATGTGACGAAGCATGTACGCCATAATACGCTGCTGCACACGTTGCTGGCCGTTCCTTTGCGTTAGAATGATCATCGTATCGTAACGGGTTCCCCGGACCTGCCACTGAATCCTTCTCAAATAAAAAAAGGTCACCCTGCCTGTTAAGGAGGATGACCTTCCACTCTAGTGAAGCTTCGAGCTTGTATTGAATTTACACATAAATTTCAACAATCGTGCGCTCCGAAGCATTACGCGCTTGTTTGAACTCATCCAGCGAGATGCGAGCCCCACCCTGACGGTAACGGTTCGCTGTTTGCTCGGTGCGGATATCCTTGCCGTTTACTGTTACACGGTTAACCGAACCTTCGTTCAGATGGTAGACAAACGTTACCGGCTCTCCTGCATATTCGAATTCGAATTGCATACCGTCCAGTTCAGCTGGCAATACCGGGTCAATAACCAGATCTCCGCCTTCCTGACGAATGCCGAGTGCGTTCGAGATCAGTTGGTTCATGTAGATTCCAGGACCGCTGGAGTAGATTCTCCATCCCCCCTTCACCTGTACCGTTCCTTTGCGAAGCTGGTCAAAATGCTCCTGCGCCTCGTACCGCGTGTTGAACTTGCCGTCGGAACTGCTGAAATACGCGTTCGCCTGACGAATCTCCGCATTAGGTACAACTTCGCCGATGCCGACCGGGTTAATCATGGCAAGACCATTCCACACCTGATCCGTCTTACCGAGCTTCGCCATCGCTTCCACGTAACGGATATGCGCATGCACATACTGCAAACCAATCTCACGTCCGAAGTTGGACGCTTGCTCTGCCCGTTTGAAGTGACTGCTCACTCCACCTGCATATTGAGCCGGGCGATTCATCAAGCGTACACCATCCGGGCACAGGAACTGCTCACGAATCAACGCATAATGTGATTCAGCTTGCTCTGCATTCAGCAATTCACCGATCATGCTGCGTGTCATCGGCAGAAGGCGGTATTGAATGCCTGTCTCCGTATCTGTTGGGTGAAGCATGAGCTTCGCCTGATCGGCTTCTTCCATGTATACGAAGCCTGGAATCACATCCGTACCCAGCATGTACCGATTAAAGTCTTCACGGATGCCTTGAGCCAGAACGTCCAGCTCCTGTGCAAATGCAGCATCCTTATGCTGCAGTGCCTGTGCAAGCACATTGACAGACTGATAGGTCAATGCAACAGTCCAGCTGCTCACCATGTATTGTTTGAGCTGTGCATTGGCTGGCTGGAGTGTATCATCCCAGTCTCCATCCCCGTAGGAAGACAGGAATGTATCGTGCAAGAAATGTGAGCGGATGTATTCAATCTCTTTTTTCGCGTGATCCAATACAGTTGCCGTTTCTTCCGTGAATCCAAAGCTGTGCTTAACGGTATACGGCACTTTCTCATCCAGAATCGCATAGTCACGAGTCGCTGTAAGGTAGTCCGCGAGCACTTTCAGCGGCCATACGATGATGTCGCCATGGCTCTCTTCCTGCTGAATTGCAAAGTACTTGTCAAACATGAACCATTGCGGCCAGTTGCCATCATCTTCATATTGGTGGGTATACACCATTTTGATGATATCGCGAACCTGCTCATATTTTTGCGTGGCCATGAAGTATTCAACCGGACCTTGGCATACATCACGTGTGCCCCATGCTGCGCCGCCGTACTGCTCCAATCCGTGAGGCACGGAGTAGTGAACCAGCATATTGTGTGTGTACCACCAAGCCAGCGCGTTCACTTTGAACAGATCCTCTGCACTTTGGCCTTCACCACGAGACAAACGGAAACCATTCATTACGCCTGCGAAGAATTCGCGGTACGCCTGAACTTCCTCTTCAAAAGTAAGGCTGGATCCTGCTACGACAGAACCGTCTGCTTCGTTAGCTTGACCTTCCAACACGCCTTGTACTTTCAGCGTCCATTCTGCACTCTCTTCCAGACTAAGTGTAACCAGCGATGCTGATCCACTGCGGATGCCACTCGCCAGCAACGTTTCGTCCCCAACATTTACGGCTGCTCCATCCACCGACATGCGGTATTGCAGGTCAGGATACGTTCCAGCACTAATCGCTTGTGGATCAGCCTTGAAGATCAGTGTGCTGCCATCCTGCGTCATATGCAGCGGATACTCGTATTCATTTACATTCATCGTGATTTGGTTGGTTACCAGGTAGCGATAAGCTTTGCCACTTGTCGAGCGTACGTTCATGCTCACTTCAGTGGTGTGTGCCCCGGTGTAGTTCGTCACGATAATGGTATCGGATTCGGTTTTGTAGATCCAACGCACGTAGTTGAAGCCAATCTCAAACAGGGAAGGCATGGTCAGCAGACGATACTGTCCGTCCATTTCCACATAAATGCGTTGTCCAGCCGTCTTCGGAACGTTCAATGCGTTACGGGCATTACTGATCATTTTATTAAAATTGGTGTTACCAATAACGAGTTGTGAGTTGAAAATACCGTACATATACGACGTCGTCGTAATAACCTGCGCACCAAGCTGTACGTTGCCACCACTCATCAGGATATGGCCGTGCGGACGCTCTACGAGCAATTCTTTCGCTTTCAGGACGATATGTTCATAGCTGCCTGTAAAGAAGGACAACAGCGAGTCACCGCTATGCTCTTCCTGATGACGATCAGGGAACAGCTCATTAATCTCATCTTGTGTCAAATCAAGCGCAGCAAGCGGTTCACCCAAGAAGGATGACAGTTTCACCTGTTCCAACGTCTCGCCTTGCTGAACAGTCAATGCTTGTACTTCGTTCCATGCGGCTGTCACTTCATCCCCGAATTCCAGTGCGGAGATTCCGGCAGGATGATCTGCTTTGGCCAGTCCGTAGAAGACCACTTGGGCTTCCCCGTCCAAGTTAACGCGCTCCGATTGCAACGCGGTGTAGGCAAATTCATATTGGTACGTCTCATTTGCCAGTGTATTACGGCTCAGGCTCTCAGGCTGATTGGTCTCCTTGTAGGAAAGACCGAAGAATTGGAATCCGTCTGTGGAGTAGCCGATTGCTTTAGTCAGCGAACCTTGCTGCATGTATGGGAAAGCGCCGCCCTGAGGCTGGTTTTGACGGGAACATACCACATATCCCTTCGCTTCATCCTCGAACACCGTATGGTCAATATACTGCGACAGATAGGCCTCATTGCTGCGTACTGCACCTGGATCAGCAAGCCCTACATCCTGTCCATATACCACGTCAACGTTATGTTGTTGTCCTGTGAGCTTCACATCCCAGAACCAGACGCCTTGCGTTGTAGCTGTAAACACGACCTGATAGCCAATGCCTTGTTCTTTGCCTTCAAGCTGCACTGTACCTTCCCAGATCAGTTGATTGCCGGATTGCGCCTGGCTTGTGATCACTTTGCTGTTCGAACGCACACCCAGCAGTGGGAACGAGCTGATCTTCTCCCCCTCGTGTACACGCAGGTACAGATTATTCAAAGATCCATCGATCTGGTTGCTGAGCAGCTGATTCAACATAGTTGTACCGGACTTGGCCTGATACAGATCCCCACTGTTCAAAAAGGTAAAGGATAAATCCCCGGCAGTCAGCCGAATTGGTTCATTAATCATCGTTGTCATACTCTTCACTCCTTCAATTAGTATAAAATCGAAACGTTTCGATAAATCTGAAAAAGAATAGGGGGCCTCTGCGAAGTGACCTTTGACTGGCCCCTTCGGACGATGATCCCCCTCATTCAACTCTCAACAGAAAAGATTCAAACTACTACAAAGCAGCCTTTTAGCAGATCCAGCCTCGGACAGTTCACTTCCTATGCTGGCTGGTTTCCCGACTGCACCTCTACCGATCGTACAGACTCTCGCTCCACCAGATCAATGGTTAACGTATACGATGGATTCACAGCTTCGCCATTCAGCATCTGGAAGAGCAAATGTCCTGCCAATGAACCCGCCTCATGCTTGGGCTGTCGCACCGTTGTAAGCGGAGGGAGAACATATTCGGACAGTTGAATATCATCAAATCCAATTACCGAAATATCATTCGGTACCGATATGCCGCTCTCTTCAAATGCTTTCAGTCCACCAATCGCCATCTCGTCATTCCCGTAAAATACGGCAGTCGGAAGCTCGCCCTGCATAACCATCATCTTGGTTGCACTATATCCGCCCTCACGTACAAAGTTGCCGCTTAGACGCCATTTGGACTTTTCTTCAAGACCCGCTTCCTGCATTGCTCGCAAATACCCTTGATAACGCAGTGCATTATCATAAGAATTAGATGGCCCGCTAATATAGGCGATGGTCTTATGGCCCTTCTGAATAAGGTGACGTGTAGCCAAGTAACCGCCCTGCTCCCCATCTACCAAAACGTTGACCAGATGGTTACTCGTCAGCTGCCGATCCATCACAATGATAGGGAAACGATCTCCCGCAGATTCCACCAGGATATCATCATGGATGTTATGAGCCAGAATAATAGCGCCATCCACTCTTTTTTCTCGCAAGAAACGAACCGCTGTGGAGTCGCGTCCTCCCATAGAGCTGCAAGCAATCAGATCATATCCGTTAGCCAGCGCTACATCCTGAACGCTGCGAATCAATTCGGAGTAATACGGACCCGACAGATCTGTAAGAATCAACGCAATCGTATTCGTCCGGCTCCGCTTCAGGTCCATGGCAAAGCCGTTTTTGCGATAATTCAGTTCTCGTGCTGCATCCAGCACCTTGGCCTTGGTCTTGGCACTGACCTTGCTATCTCCGTTCAGCGCATAAGAGGCGGTTGAGAGCGCCACACCTGCCAGCTTTGCCACATCCTTAATCGTTGCCATTCCACGTTCGCTCCTTCCAACTTCTTGTTACCTATCATTTTATACTGTAAATGGTTGCAACAACCACTCATTCCTATTCATTATCCATTAGGAGTTACATCTATTTCCTGTTTATCGAAACGTTTCGAAGTGTTTTCAAAAAAAATCTCTCTTCGCGTCTTTTAAGCATCCCCGCTGTAAAATGTACCCTTTAATCGTAGATATATCTTAGTCGATTGTTAGCATTTCAATAATGGACTAAAGGGAGAAATTCATTATAAATCATAATGAATATGCCTGTAAACCATAAATTGAAACGTTTCGACATTTTTATTATAGTCGGTGTTGATAGCGATTTCAACCTCTTTATCTATTTTTCACAGAAATATGTGAAGGGAAGGATTCGGGGGTCCCCAATTACACCTTTGTGGTATTATACTGCATATTAGTCCAATCCTCTATAAGGAGTTCGTTATGTTATGAGCAACCTGGATCTAAGCTTTCATAAATTATCCCTGAACACCCCTGGCCGCTTGCAGCAAATTACAACTGTCCCTCCAGCACTGTTCAGGCTATGTCATCTGGTGCAGCTCCATGATCGAGAAGCCTTCTCCGGTATCGATGAACTGTGGAGCAGCAAGCATGTTCTTTATGTCATCACCTCCGGTCAGGCAAGATTGATCAGTTCGAATGGTCAATTGATGGTAAATACCGGCTCCGCTGTCGTACGCCAAGCTGGAACCCAGCTTCAGCATGAAAGCAAGCGTGGTTCTCTGTCCCCGGTTCAGGGTATTGCAGTGGCCTTTGATTTTGCAGATAGCGAACAAAAGCACTGGCCGTTCGGACATCCTGTTCCCATTACGAGCCGCCTTATTGCCGAGCTGATCTCCGAGTTGGTTCTGTCCAGCTCGAAACGTAATGAATCCGGACCATTCAAACCTCATATGCTGTTCTATCAGTTACTGGATACGTTACGTGATCACGCTGAACGTTTGGCTCATGAAGATCATTCCTGGCTGGACATCGTCATCGCGCACATCCATGTAAAGGTTAATCACTCCTTTACACGGGAGCAATTAGCGAGAGAGGTTAATGTGAGTCCAGAGCATTTTTCACGAGAATTCAAGAAGTACACCGGACTTACGTTTGTGGAGTATGTTACCCGGCTAAGAATCCGAATCGCTCAGGAACAGCTGCTTTTTGCTAATCCGACATTACAGGAACTTGCGCAGTTGACGGGATACAGAGACACCTTTTATCTAAGTCGAAAATTTAAACAAACGGTAGGTTGCGCACCGACCCTCTATCGGAAAACACCAAAAAAAATCGTAAGTCTTACTTACAACTATACTGCGTCCTTACTCGCACTGGGCCATATCCCTCATATGGGTGCCGTCGCGGAATGGATGGAAGCGAAAATAGTTGAATACGGGTCAGAACCATTCATACAGTATTCTGAGCATGAACTTATTAATCATACGGATCTAATCGCAGACACTCATCCCGATGTGATTCTTGGTTATGCACCACATTCCGGCATGAATGAATTACGTCAGATCGCACCTACCATTCTCATGCCCTTTGAAGAACTCGACTGGCAGGAGCAATTCATTCATTTGGGACGTATCACGGGCCTGGAAGCCAGAGCTCGTACGCTGTTAGAACGCTATGATACACTTCAGCAAGAGGCCAATCGTACACTGGATCAGATGATGGGCGTACGTGGATCAGCAGTATGTATATTCATGATTGGTGAGAGCGGAGCGTACATCTATGGCCACGGGTGGGGCCGAGCTTCTCATATTTTGTATCATTCGCTGGGCTTCGCCCCTCCTGCACGGATGGAGAAGGATGGTCAGCTGCTCACAGGTTACATCCATGTTCCGTTAACAGAGATTCATTTGTATGCGGCAGATCATATTTTTATTGATTATGCCAGGGAATCGTCGGAGCAGAATGCTGTGGACAACCTGTTCGCTCAGGAGTCCTGGAACACCTTGAGTGCCGTTCGTGAAGGGCGACTGTACGAGATTGATGCGGATATGTTTTATGGATTCGACCCGATCTCGGTTATAGAGCAATTACAGCACATCATGCACAAACTCACATCACATTTGTCCATGCATTAGTCATCATAGATGTCCATGTACAAATGTTACGTCATCCTCTATGTTATTAATGAGAATAATAATCATTATTGATTATACATAGGGGGAACAAGGATATGTTTGCTGCAAAAATACGATTTTCCGGCTTGCTGCTTATGCTCGCCATCATCATGGTCCTGGCTGCCTGTAACAGTGGTACGGGTTCGGGCACAACGGAACCAACAGCGGCGGGCTCAGAATCGACCACAGGTTCGAATGAAACAAACACCAGTTCTTCGGATACGACAAGGATTTATAAGTCATTAAGTGGAGATGTGGAAATTCCGGCTGAACCGAAACGGATTGTTACGGACATGTACGTAAGTGACCTGCTAGCACTGGGTGTGAAACCCGTTGGTGCTGTTCAATATTATCTGGAAAATCCATTCTACGCAGATCAGGTGGAGGGCATAGAGAACATTGGTGATCGGGGTGCTGTATCCCTGGAGAAGGTCGTTGCGTTGGACCCGGATCTGATCATTACCTACTCTGATAAAGCCGAAGAAATTGAGAGTTATCAAAAAATCGCTCCGACCGTGGTCATTCCCTACGGTACATTTACCAATGTAGAGGATGAAATTCGGGGCTTCGGAGAACTCATGAACAAATCGGAAGAAGCCGAAGCCTGGCTAAAAACATATGACGAACGTATTGAAGCCGCTCGCGCCAAAGTAAAAGAAGTCATTAAACCTGAGGAGACCTTCTCGATCCTCGAAGTATCTGACAAAAGCTACTATGGTTACGGAGACAACTTTGGTCGTGGTGGACAGGCCGTATATCGTGCTTTGCAACTTGCACCACTCGAAATCACCAAGAAAGAGCTGATGGGCGATACCCAATGGAAAGAGATTTCCCGGGAAGTCGTTGGTGATTATGCCGGAGACCATATCTTCTTAACTGTAGGGGAGAACAATAAAAATTACCAAGGTGACTCCATCTGGCAGTCGCTCCCGGCTGTGAAAAACAATCAAGTGTATGAGCTGGAAGAAGATCGCTACTGGTACTTCGACCCGATTGCAATACAGGCTCAGGCTGAAGAATTTGCCGATATGATTGTAGAACGTGCACAGCAAAATCGTAAATAACATATGAAGGGTGTAAGTGTCTGGTCAGGCCATGGAGTCTGTCCGGGCATTTGCGTTATATGGAGGAGGACTTACATATGCTTCGCCGTTTCATGGCCTATTATCGTCCTTATCGGGGACTCTTTATATTGGACTTCTCCTGTGCCATTCTGGCTGCACTGCTGGAGCTAGCGTTTCCCTTAGCTGTAAACAAAGTAGTCGATCAGCTGCTTCCCGCAGGCAACTGGTCCATGATATTAGCAGCCTGTGCCGGATTGCTGGGCATCTATCTGCTTAGTTCCTTTTTCCATTATGCAGTTACCTACTGGGGGCATAAGCTTGGCATTAACATCGAGTCTGATATGCGGCGGGAACTGTTCCAGCGTGTGCAGAAGCAATCATTTCGCTTTTTTGATAACAATAAGACCGGGCACCTCGTCTCTCGCATGACCAACGATCTGATGGATATTGGTGAGATTGCACATCATGGCCCCGAGGATCTGTTCATTGCCCTGATGACGTTGGCTGGGGCCTTCGGCATTATGCTTAGCATCAACTGGCAACTGGCTGTCATGACCTTCATCATCGTGCCGCTGATGATCTTCCTGTCCCTCTATTTCAGCCGCAAAATGTCCAAAGCGTTCAAACGCATGTTTGCGGATATTGCAGACTACAACGCACGCGTAGAGAACAATGTGAGCGGGATTCGTGTAGTTCAGGCTTTTGCCAATGAAAAGCATGAAGTGAAACGTTTTATCGAAAATAATGAACGCTTTCGCCTTACCAAACTGATCACCTACCGAATTATGGCGTGGAATTCCTCGCTCAGCTTCATTCTGATGAAATTCGTATCACTGTTTGTACTGGTGTGCGGTACGTGGTTTGTCATTCAGGACAGGATGACCTACGGACAATTCATCGCCTTTGTCATGTTATCCAATGTGTTTCTTGGACCGATTCAACAGATCAATTCCGTCATCGAGACCTATCCCAAAGGCATTGCCGGTTTCAGACGTTACCTGGAACTGCTGGAGGCCGAGCCCGATGTAGATGATATGCCTCAAGCCAAACCGATTTCACATGTGAAAGGCGACATCGCCTTCCATAACGTCACATTTGCTTACGGCGAACACAAACCTACGTTGGATCAGGTCAATCTGGAGATTCAGGCAGGACAAACTGTTGCGCTGGTTGGACCTTCGGGTGCAGGCAAATCTACGCTATGCAGTCTCATTCCACGCTTTTACGATGTGGATGCGGGGCATATCTCTATTGATGGGATTCCGGTAAAAGATATGACGCTGGAGTCACTGCGCTCCCATATCGGGATTGTGCAGCAGGATATTTTCCTGTTTGACGGATCGATCCGCGAGAATATTGCCTACGGCAAACTGGATGCGCCTGATGAGGAAATCTGGCAAGCCATCCGCCGCGCCCAACTGGAAGAGCTCGTCCAATCCCAACCGGAAAGACTCGATACCCTGATCGGTGAACGAGGTGTCAAATTGTCCGGCGGACAGAAGCAGCGTCTATCCATTGCTCGCATGATTCTGAAAAATCCGCCGATCCTCATTCTGGATGAAGCGACCTCCGCACTTGATACTGAAACGGAAGCCGCCATTCAGCTGGCTTTATCCGAACTGGCACAGGGGCGTACAACGCTAATTATCGCCCATCGACTGGCAACGATCAGACACGCGGATCGCATTGTGGTTGTGGAGAACGGCGGTGTAGCCGAACAAGGCAGCCATGATGAACTTTTGGCACGCCAGGGCTCATATAGTCGATTGCATCAAGCCCAGTTTGGATAAGTTGTGGAAATAACGTCTCACGTCTCTTGCATTCGTTAAACCGCAGACCTGCGAATTGGCGCTAATAACACGCGCTCAATTCCTTAGACAGTACTAACGCTAAAAAGGGATGCCCCCGTCATGTTCATGACTATGGGACATCCCTTCCTTATTCAGATCCTATTCTGTGATGATCACATCAGGAATAAATTCTTATTTTTTTACCGCATGGATAAAATGGTTTGTTTCGAAGGCGGACAAGTCATCTGTACGATTGCTGAAATATCGATCCTGGATGTCCTCCGGCGATAGATGCTCATATATGAGTAGTCCTGCATCCGCCAACAACCGCTCCATCTCCTCATACGTGAAGCAGGATTGCATCGGCTCGCCCCCCATTGCAGCCATCTTCACCATATTTTCAACCCGGTTAAACCTTCCTTTTTCCTCAAAGAGATGTTCATCTGCATAATCCAGCACAATGGAGCTCCCCGTTGGAAGATCCGAAAATACATGTCGGAGCAAGTTGGATAGATTTTCTTTGGTCAAATAATACGAAACACCCAGCAGAGTAACCAGCGTCTTCAGCTTCTCCAAACCTCCATTAGTCAAACTTTCATACGAAGGCTCACGGGTAAAATCCATTGGCACAAAATGAAGATTGCCTGGAATGATCAGCTTGGCCTGATGCAGCCGCTCCCTCTTGAATTGCTGAGTGGCTGGATAATCTACTTCAAATAGTTCCAGCGTGTCTTCCAGTTCCGGATGCCTCAAAGCAAATGTATCCATCCCTGCGCCAAGAATAACAATCTGCTTCAATCCCAACGTGACTTCATGCAGCAGTACATGCTCACAATAGGCAGCCCGAGCCAGTGTTATTGGAGATAATTGTACTTGGGTAATCCATTTTAGGATCTTATC
This sequence comes from Paenibacillus sp. 11B, assembly GCF_030487755.1. Taxonomy (NCBI): domain Bacteria; kingdom Bacillati; phylum Bacillota; class Bacilli; order Caryophanales; family Paenibacillaceae; genus Paenibacillus; species Paenibacillus sp. 11B. The sequence continues at coordinate 608,108 of NZ_JAUKNS010000004.1, forward strand.
CGGGTCGTCCTTGCACTGGTGAGCCATCTCCGGGTTGAAATAATGGATGCCTTGAATCATATTCGCGCGGATATCCGAAAACTCTTGCGGAGTGATAAGCTCTTTGGCTATATAATCATCGAAAATAAGAGGTGTATCGTATTGGCAGTGGTAGGCTCGGCCAAAAGCCGAAATCAGGGATGTAATACTGGACTCATTTTGCTTCATGTTTTATCCTCCCGTACAAACAAAAATAAGATTCCCCCTGGCCAGGAGAACCTTAGTATATACGGAATACATTTATATGTAAATTATAGCATAAAAAGATTTTTTTGTCAATCAAAATTTACGGAATGATCAGACAGATTAAAGTGGCCTTGCGGCTTTTCCCTCCACTTCCACCTGTCTTCTCTCTTCCTTACACCACCTAGCCTAAGAGGCTAAGCGTCCAATCCATACTCCTTCACTTCACGATTGCGGTTCAGCACCGCATGCAGTACAAAACCAAGCACTGCAATACCCGCCGTGACAGTCGCCAGCCATGCTACAGGAATCAATCCTTGTTTGTCGTACATGACGCCCATGGCATACGGCCCGATAACCCGGCCGACCGCACCGATTCCACCGGATATCCCGATGTAGAAGGGTGCCGATCTTCCCGCATGCTCTGAGATAAATGCCGGCGTAGCAGGTGAGATCAGCATTTCCCCAAAGGTAGCCAGCACCATCGCAAGCACCATACCCGGATAGCTATACATGGTGATCATGACGATGTAAGCCATGCCATAGAACACTGCACTTGCCGTCATCTGAGCAGTCGATGTACGGGCCATCGTACGCTTGACCCAACTGGTGAAGGGTTGTCCCACGAAGATCAGAACTCCGTTCAGCGTCCAGAGCAGACCGTACATTCTTTTCTCCATACCCTCGGAAATAATATACGGAGACACACCAGTATTCCAGATGGAATTACCAAATAGCAGGAACAGCACGCCCAGGCTCATAAATAGATATAATCTGGTGTTGCCCAGCAGCGCCCAGACGCCCGGCCCATCGGGAACCGTTTTGCGCTTGGTCAGATGCACTTCGCCCTGATCCGGTTCTGCCCGCGACAGATAATACCAGAAGAAGATCGCGAACCCGGCCGAAGTCACCCCGTTCAGTACAAAGCTGAGATGGTAGGAAAAATCAGCCAGGAAACCACTGAGCGCCGTACCAATCGCCACACCGATATTGTTGGCGACATAGATCACATTAAACAATTCCCCGCGTCGCTCCGCAAACCGGAAGCCGATAAAGGCTTGAATCGCTGGCAGCGATAATGAACTAAATAGGCCGATCCAGCCCATCGCACATATAAATATAACCCAATACGCGCTGATCCACGGCAGAGCAAACAACCCCACAGCGTTTAACGCCAGTGATCCGATGATCAGCTTCTTGACCCCCACCCGGTGGTACAGTGCACCTCCGAGCAATTGACCGAAGATACCACCCAGCGACTGAATCAGAATGACAAACCCCGCGTTCGCCATCGTGCGCCCAAGCTCATCAAATACATACATTGTGGTCAGCGGCCACATCAAGGCACTGCCTGTCGCATTGACCAGACTAGCCAGCAAAAATATTTTCACTTCTTTTGGATACGTATCCAGCCATCTCATCATCTTGTTTATTCTCCTTAGTACCTTCAAGAAGCATATTGCCATAAAAAATAGACCCTCGCCAGACGGCATGATTAGCCAGAGCGAAGGCCATTTGAATTCTAAATTTTGAATCTTGCTCTACATTCTGCTTGTGATCTACTCATTGCTTTCGGTCTATTCATTGCTTACAATCTATCCATTGTTCATCTTACCTGAAAAGATCCGATCTGCAAGCACATTCATTGACGCTTCACTTCGACAGTGGCCGAGAAGAATGTAGCTCCGTTGCCCATGTCAGACAGTCGATTGGACGTGAGCGAGTTTGCCCGCTGTTTTTTGCCATTGCCATCCCACCATAAGCCTTGACTAATCACCGTTCCTGGCAGCATGGATTCACTCACCTTGGCGGTTAATTCGATTCGGCCGCGGTCATTCCATACGACCACCGTATCCCCGTCCTCCACCTGTCTGCGAGCGGCATCCTCCGGGTGCATTTGCAATAGCGGCATCTTCTCCAAGCGTTGATGTTTGGCCGAATTGGCAAAGGTCGAGTTCAGGAAATTATGATTCGGTGGCGACAGAAACATCAGCGGATAGACGTCCGCAGGTCCAGCCGGGTTCTCCCCGTCATACCCTTCAACCAGTGCACTGTACGTAGGTAGCGGAGGCAATCCTCGCTGAGCCATCGTTTCCGAATACAGCTCGATTTTCCCCGAAGGTGTAGGCAGCTGATCCAAATATGAATCATGTGGAGACATATCCAGCTTGACAAAATGATGCTGCTTCAGCCCTTCTAATGTTACTCCGTTCATGTAGGGATTGCCCGTACCCTGAAGTGCCTCCTCAATCATCTGTTCCGGTGTCTCACCGAAAATCTCCGGGTCATACCCCATCGCCCGCCCAAGCAAAGAGAACAGTTCCACATTGCTCTTGCTCTCACCCAAAGGCGCAATGACCGGCTCTTGCAAATGGACATACTGATGCCAGTAGGACGTATACAGATCTGTCGTTTCAAATGAAGACGTCGCAGGCAGTACAATATCCGCGTACTTCGCCGTATCCGTCAGGAACAGATCATGGACAACCGTGAACAGATCCTCCCGTGCAAAACCTCGCTCCACCCGCTCGGTATCCGGTGCCACCACCAAAGGATTGCTGCAATAAACCATCAACGCCCGAATCGGCTGCTCCGCTTCCAGCAGTGCTTCGCCAATCCGGTTCATGTTCACCACGCGCGGCTCCGGGTTCTGGCGCAGCTCTGGACGCTCCAACGCATCGCTATTGGTGCTCGCGTAGCTATTGGTACGAATCGCGCCACCGCCGCGCTTCAGCCACTGACCTGTAATCGCAGGCAGACAGGCTACGCTGCGCACGTTCATGCCACCGTTGTCGTGATGCTGCAGGCCATTGCCGATATGAATATGGGCGGCCTGTGCGTTGCCATACAGCTCAGCCAGCTTCACGATGTCCGCTTCCGGTACGCCTGTAATACGTGCAACACGCTCAGGGGTGTAGCTGCCGACATGATCACGCAGTGCCTCATGGCCGACGGTATACTTTTGCATAAAGTCCTCATCTGTCAGTCCCTGCTCGAACAGTACATGCATTAATCCGAGTGCCAGTGCACTGTCTGTACCCGGGTAGAGTGGAATGAACCAGTCTCCCCATTGGGCGGTCCGATTGCGATGAACGTCGATGACGACGATTTGGGCTCCCTTCTTGCGGGCTTTCTCGGCCAGAACGACCTGATGCATATTGGTGCTGACGATGTTGCCTCCCCACACCAGAATGACATCTGCATGCTCCGTATCTTCGGGAAGTGTGCCCCGGTTCGCACCCATCGTATATTTCCACCCAGTATTTCCGGCCGCGTTACATATCGTCTGTTCCAGCTTGCTCGCGCCTAACGCATTGAAAAACCGACGATCCATGCCATCCACACCCAGAATGCCCATGTTTCCATAGAAGCTGTATGGCAGGATGCTCTCCGGTCCGTAGGTATCTGACAGTGAACTGAATTTCGCCGTAATCTCGCGGATGGCTTCATCCCAGCTGATTCGCTCAAACTGGCCTTCCCCCTTGGCTCCGATGCGTCGCATCGGATATTGCAGCCGCTCCGGGTGATACACCCGCTCCGTCATATTTCGGACCTTGTTACAGATGGCGCCTTTGGTAATCGGATGGTCCGGATTGCCTGCTACCTTCACGATTTTGCCGTTCTCCTTATGAAGCAGCAGGCCGCAAGTATCCGGACAATCGAGCGGGCAAACCGCCGGGAATACGCCATTCTCCTGATCGATCATATACAAGTCCCTCCCCCTTCAAAGCTATCTTCATATCATATCTTCTTCATGGTAATCGCGTAAAGAGAACAGTCTTTTTTCACCGCCACAGCTGCTCGAAATTATTTTAAAAAAATCTTATTTCCCCTTGATTCAATCTCGAAATTCAGGGGTAAATTAAAAATAAGGCATTAGGCTAGTGTTTCCCCACTTCCTCCTCATGCCATATCATGGACCACTCCCGAAATTCGCCATGAACAGGTTTCGTTCCCCCGAACCTTGTCATGGCGAATTTATTTTGTGTGGATATTTTTACATCAAAAAAACGACTCCTTTCCCGCTCATCACAGCCGACAGCCATGACTTGAACGAGATCAGAATCGCCTCTCCTGTTTACTTTGCACTTGTCTTTGTACTTGTCTTTTCACTCGTTTTCGCAATTGTACCACGGTTACAACGCTACTCGATTACTCAGAAAAATGCCGCTACGCCTGCTTGCTCCACATCGTTCTGGCTTCCGTCTCTACAGGCTGGGCCACCGCCATTGCCACCTCAGGCTGTACTTCCGGCTCATGTTTGCGTAGATACACCATCCAGTAAGCAGCCGCCACAAACAGCGCCCCTCCCGTCAGATTACCAAGCCATACCGGAATGAAATTCATGACGTATTGCCCCCACGAATAATGCCCTTCGAAGATCGCCGCAGGAATCAGGAACATGTTGGCGACAACGTGCTGAAATCCAATAGCCACAAAAGCCATCGTTGGGAACCAAATGCCCAGTACTTTTCCGCTCATCGTATCCGATGCATAGGATAACCACACCGCAAGAGCTACCAGCCAGTTACACCCGATCCCCGATATAAAAGCCTGAAGGAAGCTGTCGTCCAGCTTGTGTCCAGCCATATCGACTACTTTGGTCAAGTAGGCACCTTCTGCTGTAAGACCGAGCACATGCCCAAACGCATAGGCTACAAAGATCGCCCCAAGGAAATTACCTATCGTTACTAAGGTGAGATTCTTCAACATGCTGCCTGCGGACAGTTTGCGCGCAATCGTCGCGAGTGGAACAGCCATCATATTGCCTGTCAGCAATTCCCCGCCGCCAATCAGCACCAATATTAAACCTACCGGGAACACTGCTGCACCGATCAAATTAACCAAGCTGCCCCACTCGGCCGGAGCAGAGGCAATGACCCGAATATCCAGCAGAAATCCGAGCGCAATAAAAGCGCCTGCCAGAAAACTGAGTATCAATACGGAGGACACCGGATTTTGAGCTTTCTTCATCCCCGTATGCGCCGTATATTGTGCAACCTCAAGAGGTGTTTTTGCTGCCATAACGATCCTCTCCTTCACAGTTCATGAACATCATAAATCAAATTCTATTGTTGATATGTTCATTGTATCGCGAAGGTTTCGAGAGGTTTGTTACTTTTATCACAAAGTCTGAAAACTACATTTTTTAATGCTTCCGTTCTATCTTGTTCGGTCGATCTCAGAAAAAATAAAAAGAAAAGAACTGCCGCAGGATGCGGCAACTCTCCTATATCTCAGCAGTATCCGTTATACCATTGCTGGTGTTTTTACATCTACTGGAGGCAACGCCTGAAGACCAGCCGAGTTCAGGAAGTTCCACGGTTTGTTGTAATGCGGCTGGAAGAAGAAGTCGATGAAGGCCAACTCATCTACCGTCATGTTGTTCTGAATGCAGACAGAGATCGTATTGATCGACTGTGTCAGATCAGCCTGTGACATAATCTGTGCACCAACAATGCGGCGGGTAGCCTGTTCATAGATCACTTTGAGCAGCAGCTTCTCTGCTGTTGGCATAAACTCTGGACGGTAAGCATCTTCAAGCGTTACCGCTTCAACGACCAGACCTTCGTCAGCAGCAGACGTTTCCGTCATACCTGTGCCTGCAATATTTTGCTCATATATTTTGATACCTGATGTGCCTTGTGTACCCATGTACGGGGTCGTTGGACGAACCAGGTTTCGGGCTACAAGTGTACCCATCCGCACCGCGTTGGTTGCCAGTGGGATGTAAGCTGCTTTGCCCGTTGGGTTGTAATGAACTGCACAGCTGTCTCCAGCGGCAAAGACGTCTTTCTGGCTGGTTTGCATATATTTATCCACGATGATTGCGCCGTTCGGCAGCATATCCACTTGGCCTTTGAGCAGTTCGGTATTTGGACGGAAACCAATGCACAGAATAACGAGGTCTGTTTCAAATTCTCCCTTGGATGTAATGACCTTGTTCACTTTGCCATTCTCTCCGGTGAATTTCTGCACCGTTTGGCCCAAAGCCAGCTTAATACCGCGTCCAGTCAATGTTTCTTCAATGGCATCCGTGAACTCGGGGTCCAAATATTTGTTCAGAATCCGGTCCACGCTATCGATCAGCGTAACTTCCTTGCCGTTCATTTGGAAAGCCTCCACCAGCTCGATGCCGATGTATCCTGCGCCCACCACGGTAATGCGTTTGGCGTCCTTCGCTTTTTCGATGATGGTATTCGAATGGTTGTAGTTTTTGCAAAGTAAAATGTTATCCATATCGATGCCTTCCAGCTTCGGTACAACAGGCCATGAACCTGTGGTTACGATCAGCTTGTCGAACGTATCTTCGAATTCTTCCCCGGTTGTCAGGTTTTTAGCCTGAAGTTTATGACCTGCAGCATCTACTGCCGTCACTTCATGAAGCATTTTGGTAACGACACCAAGTTCGGCCAGTTGGTTAGGCGAAGAATAGAACAGTCCGTCCGGATCTTTCACCACACCACCTACATACAGCGCAATACCACATGATAAGAAGGAGATATTGTCATTGCGCTCATACACGGTAATGGTAGCATCCGGGTACAATTTGGCGGTGTTAACGATGGCTGCTGTTCCTGCATGTGTACATCCGATAACTGCGATTTTCATGATAAGGTTCCCCCTTGGAATTATATAAATATGAAATTGAATATGAACGTCATTGTAGTTGTGAAATATTTCACTATTAAGTGAACACCTTGTATGTGATTTATTTCACTTTATACACTTATTATAATGTGATCTATTTCACATTACAAGGGGTTAATCAAAATAAATTTGTAGAATGGTTTTTTTGACGTTTCAGCCGGCCGTTGATAATTCATCTTCAATTAACTTCAGTTTCCCCTTTTTGAAACTTGTTTATGCTACAAAAAAAGCCTGTCCTCCAATTCTGGAGGCAGGCTTCTTCGTTATATTTTATACGCCAAGCAGCTTTTCAATCTCTGCAGTCATAGATTCCGGGGATTCTTTCGGTTCAACACGCCCCACAACCTCACCTTCACGATTCACGAGAAACTTGGTGAAATTCCATTGGATGCTGTTGTCTTCACCAACACCAGGTTGCTGCTCACGCAGATACTTGAACAATGGATGAGCATCCTCTCCATTTACGTCGACCTTGGCAAATACCGGGAAATTAACGCCATAGTTGATTTGGCAGAATGATTCTGCTTCTTCACTTGACCCTGGCTCCTGGCCGCCAAACTGGTTACAAGGGAACCCAAGCACAACCAAACCTTGATCACGATAGCGATCATAGAGCTTCTGCAATTCACCGTATTGTGGAGTCAGTCCACACTTGCTGGCTGTATTGGCGATGACCAACACTTTACCTTGATACAGATCGAGTGGAACTTCCTGATTTGCGGTCGTTACCGCCTGATACGAATATACGGACATGACTGATTCCTCCCATGAGTATGATGTAGGTTGGGCTGCTGTATGTACTGTACCGAATAATAATACGGCACACAACCTGTCTCCATATTATAGACCCGAGACGAACAATTACCAAATCTGCGATTAAACCCGACCCCAGTTCATACGTGAAGCATACTCCCTTCACCAATATGGACAAGGGCTTTTTGAGTCGAATTTTGCAGCCAAAATAATCATACCGCTCATGCGGCTCCACCTTGGTCAATCTCCCCTAGAATGCGAATAAGCCGCGTGCATAATGCACAGCGGCTTCATTCTATCGTTGAGGACCCCTATGGCCCGTTTCATTAAATTCCTGTCGCGTGACGAACACGTTGCTCTGTCCGTCCTCCAGCATGAACCATTGCACTGTTCATGACCACTTGTTCTGGAGGTGCGGATTGCTGGCGTTCACCCGCAAGGGCGTATGGCAAGCAGAGCGGTACACCTGAACGTGGATCAATCACGATATCCGCTTCAATGTTGAATACTTCGCGAAGTACATCGGAGTTCATAACCTCTACAGGTGAGCCTGTAGCGATGGCTTTACCTTTTTTAATACCAATCATGTGATGCGCATAACGGGAAGCATGGTTCAAGTCATGCACCACCATAACAATCGTACGATTTGCTGTAGCATTCAGCTGCTCAAGCAATTGCAGTACTTCAAGCTGGTGAGCCATATCCAGGAACGTTGTCGGCTCGTCCAGAAACAGAATATCTGTCTCCTGTGCCAGAGCCATGGCGATCCAGGCACGTTGACGCTGTCCACCGGACAGTTGATCGATTGGACGATCATGGAACTCCGTCATGCCTGTCACTTCGATGGCCCATTCAATCATGCGTTTGTCCTCAGTACGCATCGACCCAAAACCTTTTTGATAAGGGAAACGTCCGTAGGACACCAGTTCGGTTACCGTAAGTCCTTCGGGCGCTGTTGGATTCTGTGGCAAAATCGCAAGCTGCTTGGCTACTTCACGCGTGGACTGCTTATGGATGGACTTCCCGTCGAGCAATACGCTACCTGCTTTTGGATTCATGATCCGTGCCATCGTTTTCAGGATGGTGGACTTCCCTGAACCGTTGGCTCCAACAAGTGCTGTAATTTTCCCTTGGGGAATTTGAATATTCAGATTATCAACAATCAGTCTTTCCTCATAAGCGATATCCAACTTGGACGTCTCCAGACGAAACATGCGATCATCCCTCTCTCATTTATCCCGGTTATGTATTCCGGCTATGACAACGAAAACGAAATTATAGTTCAGCGTATTTCCGGCGCAACAAGATCTTATACACTAAAGATACTGATAATCATTATCATTTGTCAACACTAAATACCAAATTCCTTGATGGTTGTGAGCTATTTTGAAGTGTTTTACTAAAAATGAGTCAGATTGTCCACCATTCATGTGAGAGCTTTTCTCATCGTGTACATGCATTACATCGCTTTGCGCATGGTCATTCGTGCCCAACATTTTAATAATGTGTCCGAATTGTGAAAAATAGACCTATATCGCTTCAATTTGTACATGTTTTTCTCCATCGCTTGAACAAAACAAAAATACAGCCCCTACGAATTCTTCGAGGTGGCTGTATTTTGCATGAATCACATATTCAAGTAATCTCGCTCAGAGCTTAGGCTCCGGGACGAGGTTGATGACGGTCGTTCCACTCTGAACACTCACGATGTCTTCCAGATCGATATCGGCCGGAAGCTCTACTTGCTGCCCATAAGGATACAGTCGGTCTGCTTCGGCAACAGTCAGATTTTCCTCTGAAGACGAACCTGCTCCTGTAGACTGAGATGAATCTGAAGGCGTTTCGCCTGCTGCTCCCTCCGCTGTGCCTTTATCCGTGGAGTCCGTAGCTGCGCCAGTCCCCGTATCCGTTCCTGTGCTCCCTGCTGCTGGATCTGAAGTGGTGCCCTCCGTTGTGGCTGAATCTGCCCCCTGCTCGGTTTCTCCGCTCTGCTGAGTGTCATCCGCAGTATGGGTAGAAGAATCCGCGGAGCTTCCTTCAGACGTGCCCTCTGTGCTGTTTCCGGCTGCACCTTCCCCATCCGGCTCCTCGTTACGGTTGAAACTCTCCCATTCTCCCTCAGCATTGAGCTTCTGCGTAGTACCATCTTTCAAGTTCCATTGGAGAGTGTCCGTTTGCAAAGCGTTGCTGTCGGTTTCGTTTCGGTAACGGATAACCAACCGGGCAGGCGTCTGTGTACCGTCGTCCGCTTGGAATGCCGGAACGAGGTAGGCGATCTGATCTGCGAGCTGCACCTCCGGTTCAGCAGGAACAACGGGCTCCTGTGTTGGTGGAGGTGATGCTGCTGGCGTCTCCGCCTTATTCCCCATCAAAGCATACGTACCTCCGGCAATACCAAGAATCAGGATGACGATGACCGACCCTAGAAAAAGGTTTTTCCTTTTACCTGTCAGCATGCGTACCAGCGGAGACGACAACTCTGTTCTGGCGCGGTCGTAGGCAGGCTTCATCGTCTTGCTTGCTCTGGCATAATAGGGCTTGAAAGCTGACTTGGACTTAAAGGCCTCGCGATCGTGGGCCTTGAAATAGGCCACGATTGCATCCGCGTATCCCTTGTGTGCGTTAGAGCCGCGAATAAACAAGCGTTGATTCCCCGACCACTCCATAAATTGATACAACACTTCTGTACGTCCTGAACTACTGTAGATAAATTCAATAAGGCCTGGATAATCGAGCCTGTTGCTGCCGCTACCACCCCGATAGAAAGCCAGCGGCAGCGCTTCAAACGCAGTCGTACCTGGATGATCTCGAAGCTCCAAGACAAGCCAGCGACGCGTCCAGCGCTGGAGTTCATTACGCTCAGCCAAGGAGAGAACTTCCAGCTCCTCTTCGCTGCGCCCCTCACCGCTTAGCCATGCTCTCGCTGCCAGCATCATGTTTGTACGTGCAGATACATCTGAGCCCTGACGAGCAGCCCAGTCCCGAACCTCGTTTCCATGCAACAAAATATCAATGCTTAACAGCTGTTCACGATTAACCCGCTCCAGATCAAGATCCTGGATCATAAACAAATTAATGACGTAAGCCAGCTTATCGGCAAGTCGGGTTAAATCCTCCTGATATGCCGGTGGTTGGACAGCGGACTCAGGTCCACCTTTCCGGTTAGCGCGGACTGCAGCTCCAGATTGCCCAATCCGGGCGGTAATCCCTGTGTCTACTGAACCTGCGACTGATACACGATCCAATACACTAACCCGCTTAAGTGCCTCATTGGCAGATTGAACAGGGTTGGGCGCTGAGCACAAACGTTCACGCAGCTCGGTTGCAGTCCGTTCCACCAAGAAGCTATTGTGGATGGCAGACGAGTGTGATGTAATCCATCTCTGGATCACTTCCACGACATCGGCAGCAGATTCCGTGCGTTTCAGCTGATTATCCAGATAGGGTTCGAACAACAGCTTGGTCAGTGATTCGTTCGCCAGCACTTTGTCGAAGAAAGCACGGCTTAACAGGCTGTCCCGATCCAGCAAGCCATACAGTTCCTGCACAGCACGGATTCGTTTCTGCGAACGGGCGTTATTAACGCCATAGATGAAATAGTCCACGATTCGAGACTGTACGACTGACGCAGCGACCCGGAAATACTCTCCGATGCGTGCAGCAACCGAGTCCTCAGGCACATTCTCCCGTTTTACACTGTCCAGCTCACGACTGAGCAATGTAAGGAACAACTCGTTCAAACGTGCACGTTGCCTCGCTCCGCCTTCGGGTTTCAAGTAGGTGAGCAAGCCACTCAGGACATCGCTTTTGTTATTCAGGTATATATCTTCTCTGCCTTGCTCCAGACGATAGAACATCGAAAGTTCCCCGTATGCTTCAATGGAGAGTTCTCGTCCCGGTTCCATCCCGAACAGCATCTCATCCGCAAAAGCATAAAATGGATCGGCAGCCGCTGGCTCATGCAGCAGAGACCAGGCAAATTCCGCGTAAGGAAGCTTTGCCACAGATGCATCTGCATGGGTAACTCTGCCCGATACCAGATCAAAGGTGAAATCCTTCTCCGTATTCCGGTCCTTCGGACGCAGAGTGCCTCGCTCCACAAATTGGAGGTGGATGCCTTTCTTCGCCTGCGGCTCCTTGGCAAATGTCATGAAGCCAAGCTGCCGCCGGAACGCGTAAGGCAGCGCCGTAAACAACAAACGCAGCAACCCCTTGGCTCCGGCTGTAACTTCTTCAGCGGGCACATCCAGCGCAATATATACCTTCCGACGTGTCGCTACAGCCTGCATGACGGCGTAGAGCAGACGTTTGAACACCACTTCGTCCATTTTCAAAGCGCCAAGGATCTGGCTTGGAGATGAACCTGGGCCGAAGTCACCAGCCGGGCTTGTGCCGAAGCCCGAGCCTGTCCCCCTGGCAGACCCCTGTCCCACTCCAGCTGTACGCGGCAATTCAGTAAGCGCAGGCAGTACTGTTCCTTGCTCGATGTCATATGACGTGGCGAACACAGCATCCAGCCAGCCGCCCTGCTTCATTTGCTCTTCCGAGCGTTCGGGAGACAAGACATAGTTATGAGCGAAAAAAGCACTGCGCAGCCCGGTAAAATCAGCGGACTGGTACACATTTTGCCCAAGGATCGTCTCCCCGCTCTCCAGGTGAAGCAGATGAATGGACGGTGGGAACTTCGTTTCATCCTTCTCACTCCGGCCCGTCAGTTCTGCTGGAGCGTCATAGACGCAGTAGGGATGAAGCACTTTTTTGATAAAAGAAGGGTCCAGTCCCGGCGATGCGGCAACCGTATCGAACCCCTCCGTTGTGCGAAACACCCCGCGCCGCTCTCTGGTGTACATCTGCTGTTCAATCGGCGGGGTTATGGAAGAACGCATCATCCCACTCTCCCCTCAATGTACTTCAGCTTGTAAAGCAGCCAGAGGAATGGCTCATCGACACGGATTGGACTGACCACACCTTGCAGCTTCATATCCACCGGATTGCTTCCCAGCGCAGATACCGCAAAGTAAGCCGTATCCTTAAAGTACACATCCATCGTGCCTTTGAACGGACGGTCCACCTTCTCGATAAACCGTCGGATCTCCCCGTCGATATTCTCGAATTCGGTCAGGTCGAACCAGTCGCGGTGCACCATGTTGCGGAACACATTACTGTTGGATTTGATGTAATCACCCTCTTCATCCTTGAGGGAATGCAGCATGTCGCTTTTGGTCAGTACAACGGCAGTTGGAATATTCGTCTTGGCTTTGTCCTGGTAAGCGATAAAGTCACCGAACATCGTCAGCACCACATCACGCGGCTCATCGTATCTTGGCGTCCACTCGCCTGGCTCATTGCCGAGGTTGATGCGGATCTTGTCCCGGATGGAACGAATCTGGAGCGGGTCCACCATGAACAGAATGCCTGCCGAGTTCTTGATATGCTGCCCGTGGAGTCCCAGATAGTCCTGCTCCACCATACCTTCACCAGCAACGTCAAAGAACACCAGTGTCAGCGGAGCTTTATCTTCATCCTTGAATACAAACTGGAAAATAAACGGCTCCTGCAGCTTCTCCTTCTGCGTGGAATCCAGCAGATCGCCCCGCTCGAACAGCGGTTCTTCATAATCCGCACGGAACCGGCGACTAATCTCCGCATTCAGCGGCATGCAGGCCGCATCAAAGTGATCTGCAGTGTAATGCTGCAATGTATGAATCAATGAAGTCATGTAGACGGATTTTCCCACCTGTGATGCACCTATAATGGAAATGATATTGCTTGGTGCTTTGCCTGCCGTGACAGGCAGCTCGTTATGGCACTGTGGACACAGCCGACGCCGCGTAACAACACCATACCGATCGTTCAGTCCCATCACAATGTTATCCGAATAGATGCGATGTTCCTCAGGTACATCATGCGGAGCCAGTACGGCCTCCATATCAAACACCGTATCCAGTCCAAACCGTTCGCGATACCGATTCAGCTTCGCATCTTCCCCAAGTGCGTAGTCCTCATCGTCGTCGCGATGATGCGCAGCCCGGAACACAACCTCCTCCGGTGAAAACTTGCTGAAGCAATACGGACATACGATATCGTAAAACAACGGCCGCTCCTCCGGCTGCTGTCGTTTCAAAAACCGACTAAAAAAGCTCATAGCCACTCCCCTCCCCTGATCAGTTAGACAAAGTTGATTTACACTCGCATTACGATGGCAGAGTAACCTTCCAATCGCTGTTATCCCCAGATTTTTTTGATTCCTAACTATCTAATCTGATATAAGCCTATAGGCGGATCCATACTTTGGTCCGTCCGTGAAGAACAATCTCACGTAATCGTCCTTGGCTACCTCGACGGGTGGCATCTCATTTCTTCCGGGAGCAAAATCACTCACAAAAGGGTACACCGTGCCATCTTCCTTGTTCAACGGAACCCCGCCTTGCTTGCGGACATAACAGAGCGCTTCCTTCGGAACAGGTGCTTCGGCCGTGATGGTCATCAGCACACTTTTTCGTTTCTGAAAAAAACCGCTCTTGTACCGGATGGAAAAGCGAATATCCGCCTTGCCTGCGCTTGCAATCACCGTGTTGTCCCCATCACGCTGACGCACGAGAACTGGCCCATCTTCCTCCATCTGACAGCCATACACCGTGTACCGGATGGCACCAAAACCCGTGATGCGATCCATATATCCATTACTCGCCTTGTATTCTTCTTTCGTGTATAGCTTCAGCTTGCCCTGAGCAGCCTCTTCCCCGGTACGATCATCGCTCATCATATCGAGCTCCAGCCGTTCAACATATACAGCTTCCACACGATCTGGCCAGAGCCAGCGAAGTGTACACTGGCTCTCGTCCACTGCAAGTGTCAGTCTGCGAATCAGGGGCGCTGAAGGTTCTGCATCCGTAAAACGCATCTATCGTCTACCTCCAGACGTTAAAATCCTTTGCTGCGCGTATCTCTTCCCCGCTGACCGAATCCTTCCGCCGAATTGGCTCCTGCACCAGCCTCGCGGCGCCCACGAGTCTTCCGCGGTGTATTCTCCTTGATTGGAATGATCCAGGTGAACAGGGTTAACACAGCAGATAAGATGAGCATCGCTCCGAATCTTACAAATGCATCACCAACCGCTGATCCGTCCAGACCCCATTCAAGCAGGAGTCCTGCCAATAGACCGGATACGGCACCACCTATACCGAAGCTGACCGCCAAATGGCGGTTATCGAATACCAGCCCAAGCGATATGCCCAGCGCTACGCCAATCAGAAGCAGGGCAGCCACTCGGAAAATAGCCAGATACGTACTGTGCTCCATCATGCCTGTACGTTCGGTCACCAGTGTACGTTCATCGATCGTATCGTAAATTTGCTGAAATGCGAGATTAAGGCCCCCGGAATTCGGTACATCATAGTACGTACCACCCGTCTGCTGTGCAATATGACGCAGCAAATCGGTTCCAGAAGGGTCTACCAGACTCAGACCCACCGTATTGACGGCAATCTGTTCATTTGCATACTCAGACAAAATGCCGGATGTGTCTACATCACTAAATCCATCGGATAGCAGGATCGCCACCGTACCGCGTTTCGAGTCCTGCTTGCCCTTAATCTGCTCCATCGCTTCGCGCAGCACTGCATCGAAATTGGTGCCGCCGGAGGTCGTCACGATGCCGTCAATCTTGCTGTATACCTCATTTTTGGCCGCTTCACTGTCCATCTGAATGAACGGCTGCAGCAGCTGCGGCTGATCATCAAAGGTAATCACAGCTACCTGTTTATCGCTCTCCATTTGGCTGATCAGTGTTTTGGCTGCTTCAAAGCGGCCGTTATCCGGGTCCGTATCACTCATACTGCCTGAATTATCGATCATCAGTATAATATCTTTGACTTGCTTTGCACCGCCCGGGTTAATCTGATACAGCAATTGCAGGGCTAGTCCGACGACAAAAAGTAGTGCCAGCGTTGCCGGAACAAGCAGTTTCCAGGACAGCCCCAAATATCTTAGCTTCCAGGAAGCTCCGTTCAGCTTTGGCGAGATCATTTCTGCGAGTAAGCAGAACAATCCCACGCTAAGCGCCAGCACGCCAAAGTATAATCCCATCAACAATAGACGAGGCATTTCTCCAAGCCACTGACGCAGCATGATTTCTCCAGCCGCAAAGCCCACAGCTCCGCCAATGAGGCTGAACAGGACCAGGAGAAGATTGATTTTTCGCTGCATGTTTGCATGCATCCTTTCCAAACCAGCCAAGAGTAGGCTGAATTAATACAAGATGGGCAATCAAAAATGAACGACTCCGTATCCCAAGCGGAAAACAGATCGACGTTGAGCCATGAAGGAACAATGAAAATTAAACTTGCCCGCCCTCATAGTTCAACCCCATCTGTACCTCCCTTCCGTCCATAAGAGACACGGCCTTATGTTTTAGCGCATGGTTGACAGCTTCTCGGCCAGATCGGAGGGATGCAGCTCATAACCATTCTCCGTATACGAATCGTAATACACCCGGCCGTTACGATACACCATCAGGTCTTCCAGATGGAAGCCTCCCATCAGATTCAGCTTCTCCACACCACTGCTTCGTTCTTCGTATACCACACCCAGTTTATAAATACGTGACGTCTCTTCGGCATGCGCCGCGTAGTCCATGAAGGCACTATGGTGATCACCAAAGAAATATTTTTCTTCATAACGATGTTCCTGCGTATAGTCGAATACCCTTACCCGAACGACCGCCTGCTCCTCCAGTGTACGGTACAATCTGCGGAACAGATCATCACGGGTCAGTACGTTTTTGTCGCCATAGGTAATGGTAACATTCGCCCGTAGCAGCAGCTCTTCTTCAAAAGGTACCCGGAGCGGATCTGCTGTAAGCAGCATGGCATGACATACTTCCATCAGACGTTGCAGGAGTCGCTCGTTTCCTTCCGTAGCAAGCCGGTTCATATCCCCCATATAGCGGTCTTCGAACCAAACATCCCGTCCGCGCTTTGCCTCCAAATCGGCGATCAGCGCTTCCGTCACTTTGCCGTAGTATTCCATTACGTTCTGCCCGATGTACTCATCGGCTGCGGCGATGCTCTCTAGAGCGGTCTCACGCATGGTACGTTCCAGCGCTGCCAGTGTCTCCGTTACCTTCTGACTGAACGTATGCAGATGCTCCATCTCTGTGTCGTAGACACGAAGCAGCTGCAATTCATTCTCCAGACGCAGCAATTCAACCTTGGGTACATACACGCGCTCCAGCAAACAATCGATCAGGTTGCGCACATTTTGTTTGTCACGGAACAATGCCCGTTTGAACGACTGATCCTCTACCCGCTCCTGCTGCCGCTGCTCAAGCAAAGAACGTGCGGATTCAAGCTGCACCGATTTATCCCGGATCAGTCCAAGCAAGGCCTCACGCACACTGCCGAACCCGTTGTCACTCCAGGCGGCCCACTGAAAATAGCCAATCTCGGGATGCTCCGTCCGTGAATGCTCGGCTTGGCGACGAAGCGAGCCTTCTGTGCTGCGCTGACGCACTCGTTCCTCGGCAAGACGGACCACGTTATCACGGAAGTACGCCTCTGCCCCATGGCCGAACAGCGCTCTCTCCGCTTCACGCAGTGAGAGCGGCTTTAGTTCCGTGAAGCTGACGTTATGCGTCATAATGCCGCTCATGCCGCTAACCAGGTCCTCATCGGGAAGAATACCTTCCACTTTACGCTCTACCGAAGCCCCGTCCAGTCCAAAGAAGACAAGCTTGTCCTTGATGCTCCACTCGGGTTCCTGCCGCATCCGTTCAAGCAGATAACGATATAGGTGATACAACACCGCAAGTGCAATCGGTTTGTTCGGCCGTCTGATCTCGGCAAAACCTGCACTAGCATAACCATGCTGATCCGAAGTGGTACGAATATTGTTTTTGAACGATGTATTGTTATAGGTGTTGGCTCCAGTGCTTGAAACGGCACCGGAGCTATCAGGCTCCTGCTTCCGGTTCTTGAGCAGACAGATTCGGCAAATGATCTCGGCATTTTCGATCCACCCGCCAGGTACGCCGGTTCCCCGCTCGTTTTTGTCTGACAAAATATATACGAGATCGAACAATGGCGATGCAGGATGCACGACCGGAATAGAGATACCGTCCTCTGTAACCAGCAGATTACCGCTGAACGTATAGTCCAGCCCTTGCATGTAATCCAGTTCCCGCAAAAAAGCGAGTCCTGCTGCACTTGCATATCCAAAGGAATCGACCTGCTCCATCTCGCTGACCAGCACATGCAGATCGGTCTGTACCGATTTGAAGGATTGACCCAATATCGTTTCGGTCAGCTTGGTAAGCTCCGGTAACAACACATTTAATGGATCGTCTGCCCGAGTCACGACCGTCACGTAGATCCGATCGAATGATGAATACAAACGTCCGTATTCAGCAATACGATTACTCACCCGTCGCAAGGTGCGATTCAGACCATAGAGAGCCTGATCTGAATCGTGAAAACTGCGATGTACATCCTTACGAAGTGTCTTGGAAGGTCGCCCGGTCTGTGCCCCGGATATCGGAAGCACGTGGCGGGTCACCTGACCGTCATCGAACGTGCTGCGATCCATAGCTTCAGCCGGACGATGCCCAACTGGATAGGATGATTGACGGTCATCGCTATGTTCACGGTGGTCAAGCTGACCACCGTTATCATTATCATGCTTCATTCGTCCGCTGCTGTCATGGTTCCGATGACGGTCATCATCCTGATCTTCCGTCCCAATCTGTACGTACACTACGCCTTCTCCGTTATCCCATTTCAGCCGGTTGATCTCCTGAACAGCAGATACTGCCGGAGCGACCTGATCACCCACGAACAGGAACAGAGCAGGGTAATGGATACTGCTGCGACCATCACCCAGACTGCCCTGGCGTTCCTGCTCTGTTGCATACTGGGCTGCATACTTCTCCAGATTACGCTTCAGGGCATTGTTCGAGCTGAACTCCATCCCGGCCGCCATCTTACTTCAGCCTTCTGCGAATGTCATTCAGTTTCGATGACATCGTTCTGTAGAACTGGTAGATGTCTTCCCCGTTCGCCAATTCCACTCGCTCGTATTCCAGGCGATCACGGGATTCCATGAACAATGCAGCCAGATCATCCACCTTGCTAAGCAGTGGCGTGATATCTTCGGAAGCGGTCAGGTCGTTATCACGACGGGAAGCTTTGCGAAGCAATGTGCTGCGATCCTTCTCCGCCAGTCCACGGAAGTTGCCAAACACTTCATATTCAGCAAAGTTGCGGCTCTTCATCAGGTTTGCGAACGGCTCCCATGCGTCTTCTTCCGGATCACGGTCATAGACATACAGCGCGCCCTTTTTCACGATGGTATCCGTGTAGAGTGCTTCGATGAAGCGGTCATACCACTGCTCCTCGTCCTGGTGCTGGGCGAGAATGCCTTCCAGTTCGGCGACTTTGGCCGAGATGGCGTTCATCTTCGCCAGCTCTTCACGTACCCGGGCGATTAGCTGCGGGGAACGTACCAGGTTTTCTTTGGCCATATCTTCATTAATACTTCCGAAAATGTCCTTCACCGACACCCGTGGCAATCCTTCGGATTGCAGACGTTTCAGTTCCATAACTGCACGCTTCACTTCACCCAGGTTCGGCGTAGTAGACGTCAGGCGCATGTCGTAGGCACCCAGCTTTGCGGACAGATCGAACGGTTCGGTCGTAACAACGGCGTAACGGTTGCTTGTATTTTCGTCAATCGTTTTGGCCGTAACAATCCTGTATCCAATCGCCTGCTCGAATTCCGTACGCACACGGGCATTGTATTGCTTCACCCGAGCGTTCTCGTACACATCACCCCATGACTTTTCAGGGATCGGAGATGGCAGATAGGTCCAGTTATTCTTCTCGGTTTGCACCAGATGGCGGCCGATGCCTTCTTTGTCCAAAATGGTACGTTCATAGCTCTCCTCATAGACTTTAAGCGGCGTGTACACAAACAGGGGTACCCCGTTGCGAGTGTTCAGCCAGAAGATCCGGTTGCGCACTTCACTTTCCTTGACGGTAAAATGGGATTTGCCCACCGCATTGTTCTGATAGTTGCGAATCCCTCTCAGAATGCCCGGCGCCTGTGCTGGCACCGATACGAATCCCCAAGATGGGAAATGCAGACTGCCTGTGCTGTTGCTCAGATTGAACACCGGAACGGCCTCATCATCCAGTTTGCCTGCAATGAAGCGTTCCACGAATTTCTCGACCGACTCGTCCTGTCCATACTTGATAACCAGGAAGTCTTCCATCGAGCGGGTAATCAGATCGCCGAATTTTTCAGTCAGGAAATCAGAGATGGAGCTGACGATATCGATCTCATTTTCCTTCACCCACTGGCTGGAGTTCTCCAGCAATTCACGCGAGAAGTCGCGAATCAGGTCATCCGTATCGCGCTTGTCCAGCAGTCCATCTACCACACTGACGATATCCGGTACACTTACAACGTTCCAATAGTACGTCTTGTTGCCTTTGTGATCGGACTGTTCTTCGCCGCGTGTGAGAATATCCCCGTTTTTGGAGAAAATCGAGCTGAGCGCGTTCAGCGTTTCGGTAAATACATTATAAATGCGACTGTTTTCCTGATTCAGCAATTCGTACAAATCCTCGTAGAACTCGATCATCTGATCATTGCGTTCCACATCGGCGTGCAGCCAGTACTCATGAATTTTTGCTTCAATATAAGCATTCTTCTTCTTCTCTTTGGAAACAAAAGCACTCTTCGCATCGCCGAGTTTCTCTTCGGACTGCTCCTGAGCGGCCTCAATATCACGCGGAATGCGGAAAGCATTCTCACGCAGGGTTTCAATGTACGACTGAATCATCTTCAGTACACAGAAGCCTTTTTCCGTGTAGATCAGACGGGACACATAGAACGGACCCTGTTCGGGATGCAAAAACATACGCCGGATCTGTTCGGTGAACTGACCCGCAATCTCACCCGGCAGCTGCTTCTTCGCCTTGATATATTCTTCACGGGCACGAGCCAGGAAGTTCTGCTCCAGTTCGGTGTCCATGTTTACCACCTGTGATTTCACTACATTGCCATAGGACAGACGCTCGCTATTCTGGTAACCTGGCAGCGGCTCCGGCACGCGGGCTTCAAAGGACTTGACCACACTTTCGAGATCAATGCCCAGCTTGCGGGCAAACTTCTCGGTATCCTCCTGATTCGGCGCTTTGGAGAACATGGTGCTCATTTTGTCGAACATGCGGTAAGCCAGATAGGTCGTCATCTCTTCAATCGGCAGTACCGCGGAGGATGCACCGATAATGTTGTAATCATAGTTCGCCGGGTAAGCCTTGTTCATCTGCGCAATGTTCGTACGAATGTTGCTAATATAGTCGTGGATGGCGAACTCCTCACCCGACTGCTTTTCCTCACTCGCCATGAAGTTGGTGATGTTCTCGGCGGTGACGTTCATGCAGTAATCGTAGGCGTTTTCCAGCAGTTTGCCTTCCGTATTGGTTGCGGAAATCAGATGACACAGGTTGAACGGCGGCAGCGGTGAATTTACTGTCAGAATATTGCCGTATTTCTGGGAGAAACGTTCTCCCCGGCTATCCACGTTCATCCAGTAATCCAGCTCTTTGAGCGCAGCGTAACCATTCTTGCGGATGTACTCACGAGTGTGTTCACTCAAGCTTTTGTTGGAAAGGTTCACGTCTGGGGTGAACAGATATCCAAGCGTGTTCACGCGGTCAATCCCGGCAGAGCCATGATCGCGTTCGATAATCCCGCGCACGATATAGGAAATATCCAGGAAGCAACCACTGCCCGTACCACCGGAAAGACCTGTCAGCAGGAACACCATCAGTTTTTTGTTGGTGCCTACGGATAAGGTTTTGATCTTTTTGTCGATCGCCTGAACGACCTGGTTAATCTTCGTAAACAGCAGCAAACGTCCAGCCTGACGGACCCCTGCGGCACCGTTCATGCCATCGGTGATGCTCAGCTCCGGAGACAACCAGTCCGTAATATACGGCTCCAATACGCTGCGGTTCTGAAGCAGTCCACCAATCTCGGCATTGGACAGCAATACGAATTCATTAATTGGATCAAGTCCGATGCCCTTATACTTTTTGGCGCGATCCTGTTCGTTCGTTTCAAAAGCAAGAAATTCCACGTTGGACGGTTTGTCCATTTTTTTCTTGGATACCGGGTCCTGTGGCAGCTTGAAGCGTCGGTTAATCTGGTATTTAAGACGCAGCAGCGCATCGATACCTGTTCCTCCAAGGCCGATAATCAGAATCGGGTTATCAATGGTATCGACTCTAATTTTCTCGCTGACAATCCCTCCGCCAAGCGATACATCCAGTTGCTGAATATGTTCTCTAACAATCGGTTTCATTCCAAGTCCTCCCTTTGGTTAACACAGTTGGAACTACAAAATAATTACACTTGCCACTCCGATGACAGAATAACCTTCCGATCGCTGTTATCCCCAGATTTTTTAATTATATTTTACAAAGGTGAAAATCTGGGGATAGCGTATGCTTCCGATGTAGCTTTCTTTCAGAAAGCTTTTAGGCGAACGCTTCCGCTTCTTCAGGTTATTTCTGTCCTCTACGTTCTCGTGTAAATGGTTGGTTCAACTTAAATTGGTATTCATTCTTAGACCAGATACTCAATTAAAATGGTCTTGTCCGCCTGTTGCAGCGGGATGCTCAGTCGGTCACCGTTCTTCAGTTCAACGCCTGAGCTTGCATCAACGGCACGGCCGGATTTCTCCAACGTTCCGCCTGCGGTATTACGGATTATAATTCGATCCCCATTGCTGGGTGTAAATACATATTTTTCGGTTTCCTTCAATTCAGGGTCCAGCTGTAACAGCTGATGCAAATGAAATCTGCCCCGGAAGGAGGCCAGCTTTTTATATTGCGGATACGACTTGTCCCCTGTGTTTTCATCCCGAATTTCAATAACCATCTGCCCAACAAATCCGCGGTTTTTGCGTTTTAGCCAGCCCATGAGGAACCAGCCTCCAACAGCTACAACGACCAGGGCAATCACGCCAAGAATAACGGGTAACCATGGGAACGGTTTATCCTGTTCGCCAGCAGAAGTCGTAGGTTGATTTCCGCTTCCGGCTGCTCCACCCGCGTTGATCGTGATTGGAGCACTTTCCCGGTAGAAGCTGTCCTCTTCTGCACGGATAACAAGCTCATAGTTATGGTTGTCCGGCACTTCAAACGTTCCGGCGAACCCGGTGCCCGTGTTTTCTAGCGGTTGTTCCGCACTTTTGCCTGTATCCAGATCGTTTACGACCAGTGCCGCCTTCATATCGGCATACAGATCATTATCCTGCAGCGGTTGTCCCCCATTCTCCAGCTTGGCTGTCAGATCGACTTTGTCGCCCTTCGTATAGGACTTGGTCTTAATTGGGTCCACGACGAGCTGGAGATCATAGTTGAACAACAGGTTGATATCGATGCTGTCTTTGGGAGCCCCTTTTACCCGAAGTTTCCAGTCGCCTTCCTGGGGTTTAAGCAGCTTCACCAAGGAATAACTCTTCGAAGTCGAGAGCTTGGCTGCATCCGAATTCAGATCCACGGCTTTGCCGGAAGGATCGGTTAATTCGATCTGCACTTGTTTTGAAGACATGATCGAAATATTCGCTTCCAGTACACTGTCGTTCGGTACGTTCACGGTAACTTCCTGATAACTGCCGTTTCCTGTAATGGAGGGTAGCTTCACCACATTCAGCTTGGCATGATCCGCAAAAATTTCACTCAGAATCTGCGGCAGGTCATCCGGCGTATCCGTTATGAAGGACTTGCCTCCGGTCTGCTGAGACAAATCTGCAAGTGCATCCTTGTTCAGTTTACCGTCTGCGTTCAGTCCAATCGTATAAACGGGAATCCCTTGATCCTTTGCTTCCTTGACGGCCTTTGCCAGATCCGCATCGGACTGAGCCTGAGTGCGGCCTTTGGTTTTGTTAAAATCATTGTTGCCGTCAGCCAGCAGCACGATCATTGGCGAGTGAGACTTGTCAGCTCCATGGTTCAGTACATTCACCGCTTCAGCCACTCCGACAGAAATATCGGTATAGGGCCCTCGGCCCAGCTGATCAATAAAATCTTTCAGGCTGCTCTTGTCCGCATCGGACTGTATCTCCAGCAATGCCTTTTCCCGCTCCACCTGATCGGTGTAAGCAACAATCCCTACCTTGTCCCCCTGGACCGGCAGCATATCAATAAACATTTTCATGGCTTCATTGCTGATCTTGTCACGGTCACTTGTATTCATTGAATTACTTACATCGGCTACAAGTACCGCATCGATTCCACTTGTCTGTGCCTGAGCCGCTGCAGCATGTGGCAGCAACGCCTGAGGTAGCAGCAGCGTTAGAATTGCCAGCAGAACCAGAGTTCCGCTGAGCCAGCGTATTTTGCTTGTCCGCAGCATTAGGTGTACTCCTTCACGTTTGAGATTAAAATGGGAATAGTTTATTATAGGCGTCAAGCCTTAAGGAAATCTTAACAGTCTACTAATAAATTCTGAAAAGCACCCCTATCTTCAGTTACAGTTTTGTAATGACTGACAAAAATCGACGTTCTCACGTCTTAATCTGTCACTAAAGTTCCAACTATGGAAATATGATATAGTTATTGCCAGTAAACTGCAATATAACGACGCTTGATCCGTAAACATTATCGTTTATAAAATGAATATAAGCATCACACGTTAACGGAGAGGGCAGAAAGGTTGTACTGCCATCGAATTGACTCGGGTGTGCAAACAATAGTTCATCTTATAATATAAGCAAAATGATCAAGCCATAGAAAGGAACGGATTATGGTTACATACGGATGCCTCGCCATATTGTTTCTTTTTGTCATGATAAAGGGAATTGCGTTCCTGCTTCATCGGCGCAAACCCGTTTCCCGGGAAGATGCAGATCGAACCCTCTACACTATTCTGAATGGCGAGCGTGATTGAGCATGAGTTCTAAACAAGTTGTATCCATCAGGCCTTTTATAAGAACGACGCATGCTTTTCAAAAGTTGCGTGTCTGCAAGCGGTGCGGACAGTATACCTGTCTTTGGGAGGACCAGTGTACCGCCTGTGGGCGGGGCACACTCACCTCAGCCGAAGAACGCGCCGCTTCCCGCGTGAAACGTCGAATTGTACGCGACCTGTTCATTACAGTAATTCTTGGTGCGGCTGCTACTTATTTCGGCGAAACGATTGATCAGACCATGGCAGCGGCCAGCGTCTCCCTGCTGCTCCTCGCTGGACTGATCTTCATGCAAAAGCGATCTTTCCAGATCGAACAGCAGCGAGAATTCAAACGAATGCTTCGTCAGGATGAGGAGGCGATTCGTCAGGGCATTAACCGGAATTGGGCCCTTGTCGCAGAAGCGCGCAAGCAGGATGAAGCGCTCGCCTACGAAATGCTCAGGGAGATCGGCTCACTCGTCTACAACGACCGGATTCGTCTGCAGCAGGTTGCGTTGCTGCAATCCTTCGTGCTGCGCAGCGATATGGACCTGCAGCTCAAGCCTCTGCTGCTGCGCAGCTTCGAGCGGCTGCTCGCTGAATATATCGGTGAAATCGCACGGCTGAAGCCGGAATTAATTCGCGAGGATGCGATCCGGTATATCGCCACATACGAGGTTAATATTTTGCAGCTGCACAACGGCATTCAGATCCTGACGGCTGTCGCCGCCGCGGCTGTACGTAAAAGTAAATATATTGAGTTGTTCCCTAGTCTTATTACCCGCTACGCCCGCTTTATGCCCAAAGATCGTTTCATGCGACTCTATCAAACTCTGGAATTGTATCCGGGTAAGGCACGCGGTGGTCTGGCGGAATCAGTGGGTCGGGTGTATAACGAGAAATATCGGGATTCTTACGCAGATGCTCGTGTGTAAAGCTGTTAAATATGGACTCGAAACGTAAATTAGTGCAAACTCAATCCCTGTATATAGACGACCTGAAATTCGTTCACCCCTGCATGCGTAATGGAATTACGCGTGACATCGTATCATTTTTATCATATAAGCTTCGACGAAAAAACACCCCATCCTTAGGTCTAGGATGAGGTGTTTTGATGTTTGGAAAATGTATGGCATTCTTCCAGGACTACCTGCCATAGGTTTTTATCTTTTATCGTCCGCGACGAGAATCGCGGCGGTCACTCTTGGCTGGACCGCGTCCTGCAGAGTCCGACCGACCTGCGCGCCCCTGCTTGCTTGGGCCGCCTTCACTACCGCGCCCGGAGCTGCGCTTGTCGGCGCTACGGCCGCCCCAGCCGCTGCTGCGCTCATCGCTGCTGCGACCTGCACCGCGCCCGCCTTGACTCGCTGTGCTGCGACTGCTGTCGCTGCTGCGCGCGGAACCACGGCCTGCGCTGCGCTCGTCGCCACTGCGGCCGCCACTACGACCACCGCTGCGTCCGCCTTCACCGCCGCGGGAACCACCACGTCCGCCACGTCCGCCTTCACTGCGGCCAGTACGACCTGCGCCGCGACGGGCACTGCCTGTCCCGGCGGAGCGTCCGCCAGAACGTTCTTCATCACCCTGACTGTTGATGGAACGTCTATTTGCTCCAGTTGATGCTACCGGACCTTCACTTGTCCACTGGATACGGGAGAGCTTCTGATTAGTGCCTTCCTCAATACGAGCAAGCTCAGGTCTGTCGTGCTGTGTTGCAAATGTCACGGCAAGGCCCGTGCCGCCAGCACGACCCGTACGGCCAATCCGGTGGATATAGCTTTCCGCATCATGTGGCATATCGTAGTTGAATACATGCGTTACGCCTTCAACATCCAGTCCGCGTGCCGCAACATCCGTAGCAACGAGGATTTGCAATTTCGCGTCGCGGAATGCTTTCATTACGTTCTCACGCTTGGATTGAGACAAATCACCATGAAGTTCATCGCTCGCATAACCTGCTTCACGCAGATCTTCATTCAGCTTGGATGCACGGCGCTTGGTGCGGCAGAAAACAATCGCCAGGTACGGGCGATACGTATCAATCATGCCGCGAAGTGCCTCAAGTTTGCCACGATCCGTGCACTCCAGCACCTGCTGACGAATCTGATTGATCGGAATCACGGACTTGGAGGATACCTTCACATCCTCCGGGTCTTTCATGTAGTTCTTCGCCAGGTTGCGAATGCCTTTCGGCATCGTTGCCGAGAACAGCAT
Organism: Paenibacillus sp. 11B; assembly: GCF_030487755.1. NCBI lineage: Bacteria > Bacillati > Bacillota > Bacilli > Caryophanales > Paenibacillaceae > Paenibacillus > Paenibacillus sp. 11B. Next base: position 634,907 of record NZ_JAUKNS010000004.1, read on the forward strand.
CGTCTGCCGTTTGTGTGGCAGTTCACTAAGGATAGTCTCTACATCATCCAAGAAGCCCATGTGCAGCATTTGGTCGGCTTCATCCAACACCAGTTTTTTCACATTGTCCAGCTTCAACGTGCCACGACGCAGATGGTCCAGGAGACGTCCCGGCGTACCAATCACGATCTGTGTACCGTTTTGCAGTTTGCGCAGCTGTTTGTCCACATCTTGTCCGCCGTATACCGCGAGAACGTGCAGCTTATCGTCGTTTGCAGTCAGCTTCTTCGCTTCTTCCGTAATTTGCAGCGCCAGCTCACGCGTAGGGGCAATAATCAGCGCTTGCGGCGAGCGGTCGGATACGTTAATTTTCTGAATAATCGGCAGCAAAAAAGCGAGCGTTTTCCCTGTACCCGTCTGCGCCTCTGCAATAATATCGCGCCCACCCAGCAATACCGGAATCGAACGCTCCTGTACCGGAGTCGGCACGGCGATGCCCTGATGTTTCAGGATCTCGCACCATTCCGGGCGAATGCCCAGTTGTTCAAAGTTTGCCAATCGTTACACCTCTGTATATTCATTTAGATAAGTCCATTTCATAATTGCTTTCACTTGGCTTCAATCAAGACTAGTTTTCCGTATATCAATCATGATTATGAAATGAATTTTTTAAAAAGCAATCGGTCCGTTGCTCTTCTTCTCCATACCCTGTAGTTTACACGTTAGTCAAGCAAAACAAAAGGGGATTGAACGTTACTTTCCTGCATTTGTCCACAATTGTCCCTGATCATTGTGTTTAAAGCGTTAACGAATCGTACACACCTTATACTGTGGTGATGGTACCCTTTAAAATTGTAACGAATTCCAGCCACGTTATTCCAAGCTGATTTAACGAGAAAATGCAGATAACGAAAGAGGCCGTCCCGTCATGATCCTTCATGACTTGCAGGACAGCCCCTTATCATTCATCCATGTGACTCATCTAAATTCATTTATCTACATATTAAGCTCACTTGTTCATCTGTATAAGTTATTAGGAACCGTGCCCTTGTGCCGTAGCAAATCCGCTCTTCTCAAGCAAACGGGAGCTTTCCTCGTTCAGTCCACGCAGATGCACCGTTTTGCCCAGCTTCGCGTATTTGAATTTCACTTTACCAATGGCAACAACCGCCGTGTTATCCCAAATATGTGAGCCTCCAAAATCAATCGTGATCACCTCCGGGTCTGCCTCCGCATTGAACTCATCAACGAAACGAGCGGATGAACCGAAGAAGAACGGTCCGTGAACCCGATACACCTTCTGCCCTTGTTCCTGATTGGCCTGCACGCGAATCTTGGTCTGTTTCCAGCCAAAATGCAGCACACTGAGCACAACGCCGACCATAACACCAATCGACAGATCATGGGTGTAGACCACAATCGCTACCGTAACGACCATAACGATAGCTTCCGCCCGTGGCACACGCGCAATATTTTTGATGGAGCTCCAGTCAAACGTACCGATGCACACCATAAACATGACGCCTACGAGCGCACCCATCGGCACCTCTTTCACCACACCACTGAGCAATAATAATAATATGGCCAGGAAAGCCCCAGCCGTAAATGTCGATAATCGACCTCGGCCACCTGACTTCACATTAATAACCGACTGTCCGATCATCGCACAGCCACCCATGCCACCGAAAAGGCCATTAACAAAGTTGGCAATCCCCTGACCACGCACTTCCCGGTTTTTGCTGCTCTTGGTCTCGGTCATTTCATCCACAATCGTTGCAGTCAGCAAGGATTCCAGCAAACCTACCAGAGCCAGCGTGAACGAATAAGGAAGCAGAATCATTAGGGTATTAAGGGACCAGTCGATATTGGGCAGATGGAACATCGGCAGGGTACTCGTGAGATTCCCCATATCACCTACGGTTTTGACATCCAGATGTAACAGCGCCGTAATGATCGTCATGATCACAATAGCAATCAAGGGCGCCGGAACGCTTTTGAAAAAACGCGGCAAAATATAAATGATCGCCAGCGTAACCGCTACCATCGCATACATGATCCAATTCGCACCTGTGAAGTGGGTCAGCTGTGCCATAAAGATCAGAATCGCCAGGGCATTCACAAACCCGGTCAGTACCGAGTGGGGCACAAACGTAATAAACCGTCCAACCTTGAAAATCCCCAGAATAAACTGAATGATACCCGTCAAAATCGTAGCGGCAAACAAGTATTCCACGCCATAATCCTTGACGAGTCCGACCATCAGCACCGCCATGGCACCCGTTGCCGCCGAGATCATACCTGGCCTTCCACCCGCAATCGAGATCACAATGGCAATTGTAATGGAAGCGTACAAGCCGACCATCGGATCAACGCCTGCAATGATGGAGAAGGCAATGGCTTCCGGAATAAGCGCCAGCGCTACCGTAATGCCTGCCAGCACGTCACCGCGAATGTTACCAAACCATTGTTGTTTTAACGTATTCATATGTCTCTTGCCGTTCCTCCTACGTGTATAACTTCAAATTTGTCTTCTCCTGATTTGCAATGGAACGGTTCGTCACTGATCAACCACGACAGACAGCACAAAACAGCGGAATACCCTCCCGCAAAATGAATCTATACGTGCCTGAATTACATGATTTCCCATGATTTAGCTAAATTATCCGACATCAGGTCGGAACATGTCATTATCCGTTCCAGTGAGCACCACGTAATTCCATTGCTACTTCCAGGTTTCTTGCCTTCGAGACATCGTGAGCCGATCATAATGCCTCTTGGTTTTTCCCTCTCAGAAAAACCGGGTCCGTTAATGTACTGACCTATTATTATAGACATAGAAAGCGATATGTACTAACACAGTTTAACTGAAAAATCAGGAGCAAATCTCGTATTTTCTTAAGCTTGCGTTATTTTACTCCAAGATACTCTTTCTCAAACAAACTTTTCTCAAAAAATCTGTTGCGACTCGACTCTATCCTTTAGCCTGACGGTTTTTCTTTATTAAAAAAATGACCAGATAAATTATAGCTAAGATTCCTGTAGCTGCTAGACAAACCATTATGGCATTCATGGTTATGGTCCTAGCAATGATATAATACGCAAAAATGCCGGTTAAAAACGATAAAATCAAGTTACTACGCATCTTTTTCAAACAAACCTCACCCTTTCAAAAAAAATAACCCGCAAAGATCCTTTAAAAAAAGTCTCTTTACGGGTCTTGTTGTTATTAAAATCTTCCCGATTTGAATATCGAATACAGCAGGAAGGCCACCATCAGAATCGCCACCAGGAATCCAATCTCAATGACCGGAATATCCCACAGCATGGTTGACTGGTGACTGATCGAAGAACCGATGATCAACCCGACCATAATGATACAAAATGCGAGCAGAACAATACTGAAAGACAGCCGATTACTGATCTGATCCATTCTTCGCATGAGCGCATCCAGTTCAGGTACACTGATCTCCAGCCTTAGCTTGCCTTTACTGATGATGGAGGAGAGCTGTCTTAGCTGTCCAGGCAGACCCATGACACTCTCAGCCATATCCGCAGCACTGCGGAACAGACGATTCTTGATCCTTCCGGGATTGAAGCGTTCCTTGATCAGCTTTCGACCAAAGGGTTCTGCCATATCCACAATACTCAACGTAGGATCAAGGTGTTCGACGACGCCCTCCATCGTGAGCAGCGATTTACCCAGCAGCAAAATGTCGGCAGGCATCACAACCCGGTGTCGCTGGGCCACGCCGAACAGGTCATTCAGCGCTTGACCTACGCTAATTTTGGAAAAGGGAATATCGTAGTATTTGCTGCGGAGCTTGTCCAGATCGCTATGAAGCCCACGCAAATCCATATCATCCGGCATCATGCCCAGCTTCTCAATCGCCCGGATCATGCTGTCCGTATCCTTGCGCATCAATCCGATAATGAGCGAAGCCAGATGCTGCTTCATCTCATCACTCAGGCTGCCCACCATGCCGAAGTCGATAAAGGCAAGCCGGCCATCCTTCAACACCATCAAATTGCCCGGATGTGGATCAGCATGAAAGAATCCATGAATGAAGATCTGGTTCAACAACGAATCCACCAGTCTCTGCGCAATGTTATTCAGATCATGCCCACGTTTAATCAGCTCGTCACGATCATTCAGCTTAATGCCTTCGATGTACTCCATGGTGAGCACACGAGAAGAAGTTTGATCCCAGTAGATCAGCGGTATTTTCACTTTGTTATCCTGCTGATATTGCTGTGCAATCTTTTCCGTATTACGACCCTCGATCGTATAATCCAGCTCGGCCATCAGTGCCTGGGCGTACTCTTCTACCATTTGCGGGATCTGATATTGCTTCACCCAATCCCAGCGCTTCTCCGCCATAGCTGTCAACTCTCGTAAAATATCCAGATCGCGCTGAACAATACGCGAAATGCCAGGTCGCTGGATTTTAATGGCTACCGCCTCACCGCTCTGAAGTTTGCCCAGATGCACCTGTCCGATACTAGCCGCAGCCACAGGGGTATCCTCGAACCGGGAAAAGATCTCCTCCAGCGGTGTATCCAATTCCTGTTCCAAAATACCCCGTGCCGTCTCCGAGGAAAACGGCGGGACCTGATCCTGCAGCTTCACGAGTTCGCGGATGACAGACTCCGGCAACAAATCCGCCCTTGTGCTTGCGAGTTGCCCCAGCTTGACGAAAGCCGGCCCCAGCTCCTGCAGCACAAGTCTAATGCGCTCACTCAGTGTTTTGGTAGTGGGTGCCTCACGCGACATCCATCGCCGGGGTATGGCCAGCAACTGGAACAAGCCCAGCTCCTCGACCATATAACCGAAGCCATGACGCACCAGCGCCATGGCAATTTCCCGGTATCTGCCGACATGTTTGATTCGCACAGCCATCTACTCGATCTCGTTTCCTTTGAGAGGAGGAACTTCAAGTGGAGCTGGGGATACATCAGGTTGAAGCTGTGGTGTGTGACCCAGTTCCGCAAGCTTTTTCTCAAGGACGGTAACACGCTGTTCCAAACTGGTTACATCACTCTCGGATGGAACGCCCACTTCCTGAAGGACACGCTTGACCTGTTCGTGAATCATTCTCTTGAACTGGCCCTGCTCTTCATCGCCCCGTTCCATCAGCCGTTCGACCAACGCTTTGGATTCACCGGGCGCAAGTTCCCCGCGCTTGACCAGATCATCCACGGTTTTCTCAATTTTCTCCTTGCTTACAACAGTAAGACCGAGCCCTAACGAGATCGCCTTTTTGAACAAATCGCTCATTCTTGTCATCCTCCTCTTCGTTGATCTCTATAGTATACCCCTTAAATCACCTACTCACAAAAGAGACGGTCCGGCTATACGTAACGCGCAGCCCATTTTCCTGCCTGCAAAATTAACTGACGATAGGTTTCATGTGCAAAAGAAGGTACATGATGTCCCGGCATAAGGTAAACTATGCGTCCAACACCATATCTATGTGCCCAAGCTGCGGGCTTCGGCCCTTCTTCGGATTGATACTCAAGCAGAACTTTCGTTTCGGCAAATGAACCGAATTCGAACTGATAAGGCTCTTCTTCCATCGTAAAGCCCGAAATACCTTCAGTCACCGGATGACTCTCCGCCGTTACTGTGAACTCCAGTGGTGCATATGGTGGATGATGCAGGAATTTGGCACCGACCATCTGCTTCAGCTCATAACGATTTTGGAGCGAAATTCCGTTATGTATGATGACCAGTCCACCACCATTACTAACATAGGACAATAAGCCTGCTGTCTGCTGTGGAGAGACTTTCCCCTTCCAATCGTCCATGTAACAGATACACACATCAAAGCCGGTTATATTTTCTTGCAGCAGCATGTTGCGATTCTCACTGCATTGCACAGTCATAGTATCGTGAAAAATCCGACTGATCTCCGCGTCCACACCTTGCAGCGGATGCCAGTCCGGATGAGTATAATCACCAAGTAATAACGCTTTTTTACGATGATCCATCATTAAAAACTCCTTTCAAATTACCTATAACAGAATTACCAAGGAAGGGTGTCCCCCTTGTAATCTACATACGCGGGCTGATCTCCCCTAAACTCCTTATGGCGATCAATGAGTGCTGTAATATACTGAGCCGATTGATCTGGCGTAAGATCTGCAGCGGTATTCAATTCCCCGCTCATATAACTCTGTACCCAGCCGGGATGAATCAGCATCACCTGCCCACCCTCATCCTTCAGACCATTATGCACCAGGCGGGCCTGCATATTTAGCGCAGATTTGGACATGCAATAGGCAAACCATCCATCTCGGCTGCACTGCTCAATACTGCCTGCCTCCGAAGATATATCGACAATCAGCTTATTTGTCCCTTGAAGAAGGAGGGGCAGCAGGGCATGAGTCACACGCAATGTCCCCAAGGTATTTACATTGAATACTTCTGCCATCTCCGCCATGTTTAACGGTCCGCGGATATGATCCGTAATACTTCCTAGTATAGCCGCATTATTGATAAGCATATCCAAATGCTCTGTATCCAGCTTAAGTGTCTCCGTGAACAAAGCTACAGATAGATCATCCGCAATGTCCAGTTCGATGGCGCGTAAATGTTTCGGATAGGCATCCGTCAGAAGACGAATCCCTTTGGACTCTTCCATGTCCAATCCTGCCGCATAGACGATATAACCTCTCTTCAGCATCTGCGCCGTCAGAGCCAACCCCAGTCCCCGGGCCGCCCCGGTTACACATACGGTTTTCATCATGCTGTCCCTCCCTCGCAAGCTTAATCTGTCTTTAATTCATTCCACATTATTATCCAAAAACCTTTAATTATGAATGGGTACAAGTAACTTCACGACCAAAGTCTCAGGAGAATCCCTATCCATCAGAGTCGTTCAGCTTATATAAAATGTCCTTCACAGAAACAGGAAACAAAAAAGTTCTGACCCCTATCGTCGGATCAGAACGGAAAACACTTCGTCATCTTAATTACGTTTCATTTAATGTTTCAAAATGAGTCTAGGCGGGATCAATATTAAGGCAGAAGCTGAGCCTTGTCCGCAGATCTGGCAGCGTAATAACGCCCCAGTTCAACAATGAGGGCCCCCATCTTCTCATCTTCCGGGACCACAAGCGCCTCAATACCTTCTTCACGCATCGCGTTTGCCGTAACCCTGCCTACCGAAGCGGGCACCACACCTTGACGGAAGGCTTCCTGCATGGGTCCAAGCTTTCCCTTTGACGCCGCATATTCGACCAGAAACCGTACTTGCGGTCCACTTGTAAACGCGACCGCATGCACCTCATGCCGCAAAATTTCATTTAATAGCTGTTCCAGTTCGCCCTCTTCCGGCGGGACGTGGCGATAAGGGAGTACCTGACGAACCTGAGCGCCCTGATCCTCCAGCCATCTGACCAGCTTCGGTGCCGTCTCCCCGTGCAGCTGCAACATTACCTTCTTTCCCGCAAGATCATGAGGAGCGAACTCCCGAATCAACCCGTCTGTGCTGCCATCATCATCCCGCACCAGCGGAGTCAATTTACGCTTTCGCAGAGAATTAACAGTTTTGTACCCTCTTGCTGCAATCATGGAATCCGATAATACGTCCAGCAATTGATCCGCGATTTCCATATCCTCAGCCATATCAAAAATAGCATCCAGTCCCATCCCCGTCGTCAATACCGTCCAGTCTGGCGGGTCCGATATCCAGGATACCAGTCCGTCCCGAATATTACGGTCATCCAGAAAAACAGTTCCCTGTGCAGGTCGGACAAGCGGAATACCGCCCATTTTCTCAACCAGCAAGGACATCTCTTTGGATTTCCGTGGTCCTGTCAGTGCTACGCGTATACCCGCCAAATGTTGAGCCATCTATGTTCCCCCCGTTTATTCAGCCGAATGTCATCAGTCTGACTACAGTATACAGGGTACTTCTTTGGAGGGAAACCGAGTTTCCCCGCTTTTCGGCCGTTCATCTATAACGATTTTTGATGGGATATATCAGGAAGGCTGTAATTCTCCACCCTGTGGTCCTTCACGTTTCCCTTTGTCAGACTCATCTCGTTCCTGAGCTGCTCTTTCTTTTTTATCCTCTTTTGGCTGCTGCTTTTGCTTCTGATTATCCCCTGCCCGTTGATCATTCCTGTCTTTTTTGCGGGGGCGAAGGAACACGAAGAGTATGATGGGAAATAACACCTCGAACACAATCCCAATCCATGTCCACTCCCTTGTAAAACGAAAGAGCTCAATCGCATTTTTAAAAAACCAGAAAGCACATACAAAACCTACCAAAGCCACGGGTCCCGTCATCACTTTACCCGAAACCTTCGGAATCATTCGCTTCAGTCCCCAACAGACAAAATACAGATCGAATGCGATCTTTGTAATCAATGTAGGTAGAGTTACCGCTGCTAGTGCAAGGTCAAATCGATCAAGGAAATCACTAATTTGCAGCTGCCTTGCAAGCTCGTAGGAAGGATACACCAGTCTGGATGCGATCGGCACTCCCACCGCCAGGATGGTTTCGACAACAATCAGCATCATTAACAGAGCCGCTACCGTAATCCCCCACAAGACCGACTTGAATCGAAAATCACTGCCTTTAATTACAAAGGGGACTGCAATCATCTCACCGAAAAAGGAGAATATGTACCAGCTTCCCTTCCCAACACCGGCAACATCGATGTCAAAATACGGCATGAGATTATCCATGTTTATTTGCTGAATAAGCATGAAAGGCAATATCAACGAATTTAGCAGAAACAACGTAACATACAGCTCAGACATGCCAATTAAGGATCCTAGCCCTCCCCTTACGATAAAAACAGCCATCAGTAACAGGGATACTACAATGATAGATAGAGGCGTTGTTTCTAGCAGTGTGATACTTACGTAATCTCCGATGAGACGGATATCACGGGCAAATATAAAGAGAAAAAACAGGATGTACAGCAAGCCTGTCACACGCCCCAAAAAAGGAAAACGTCCCACCAGCGATTCAAACAGATCCTGATTGGGGAATCGGCGCTGAACACGGCTTAACATCCAAAGTGATGCTACCGTGACAAAAAACACAGGGATGTAGGATAAATAAGCATGCTGTTCAGCATAGTAAATGGCTTGCGCATGGGGCTGCATCAACGTACCTGTAATACTGAGCAGCATGATGAGCAGCACCAACTGACGACCGGTCACTCCCTGATTCATGCAATACCTCCTTTCTATCTTATCTTTCAAGCTTCGAAATTTGTTGAAGTAGCCTTAAGGTAACGGCAGCCAACGCTGAATCAAATGGGTAAGCCATGTAGTGACAAAGACTGTTTTGCTCAAATGCGTTACATAAAACCAAATCCCGGCGCTGATTACGATCAGACCGTAGGCTAACCAGCGATTAATAGCCGCTGCCTGCTTCAAATGTTTGAAATCCATAATAATTACGGCAACGACTACACCCAAATATGTGAACAGCAGCGGCTTAATCATGGACGATATCCTCCTCAGGCAATCCAAACGGTTTGTTGATAACCCCTACATTTTCAATAACAATATGTGGCTCCACACTAACTTTCACATCCGGATAAATGTCATCCCAGCGATCCTTTAACTTGTCCCACTCTTTGGGCAATTGCTGATGAATGGAGCGACCCAAACCCAAAATATCGGCAGGATATTTCTTCTGAATCAGCCTTACCCCCTCCAGAATGTCATCTTGGATTTTCTGATGTATTGCTTGATTCAGGTTCTTAATCTCTTGCTCTCGCAGGTCGCCGTAGTTCGACTCGTTGTCTACAACAACTCCCTTGGCATACAGTTTAATCGTCACCGATACTTTTCCATTTTTGATATGAGGGTGCAATGAGGAGTTGTTTTCGTTCAGTTTAATAAAAATATCACCACTCCCTCGAGGAGCCTTGACCATAATTTCAGGCTCGTTAGCTTCACCCATAGCCAGTATAAGTGCACCAGCAGGCTCTTTTTCAATCATGCCTATCAGTTTGTCCTTCTTAAAAATAGCGATTCCATCCAACTTGATGTTCGTCTTAACGTCCTTCCAGTTGCCCGGCACATTGTCAACGGTCGTGGCAACAGGTAGAAACGGCTCCACCCCTTCGGAAAGAATCGCATCCGTAAAGGTTTTGAGAGTACGCGGTTTGCGCATATTCAAGAAGCACAATTCCCGTACCATTTCGGAAGGAAACTTCTCAATCGGTGCATCGGTATCCAGTACCTTGAATGCCGGGCCTTTGGTGATAATCGGCAAAGCAGAGAAACGATTCAACGGGTATCGTGTAAGCAAGTCCAACATAGAAGCAACGCCATCACGGGCAAGCTCCTCTCCAATCAATATCGTACGCCGATGGGCATAATAAAGTTCACGAGAGAGCGCTTTTTGACCTTCAATAGACGTTCCGCGCAACGTTTTGGCTGTATTGGACAACATGAACCAGGATTTGTCACCACTTGTGCCTCCACCGCCACCCTCACTCCCGGAGGAACCGGATTGACCGGGCAGAGCAATTTGCAAGCTGGATCTGTAATTACCATCCTCCTTATCGATAGCCAGACCAATGACAAAAGCGATATCATTAATCTCCTTCCGATCCCAGCAACCTGATATAAAAATAGTACATAGGAGCATAATGGCCACAGCATGCCGTTTGTGGATAAAGAACATGTGCTTACCACCCCTCCTCAGCTTCAGGTGAGCCATTAATTTTCTCATTCATACGCTTCTGGTCACGGTGCACCGTTGAGGGACGATGGATCATTTTCCACCAAGGTACACGGATGACAATATCCTTGGTATCTTTTTTGCTATACGGACTTAGACCGGTCAGATACGGCACGCCGAAGGAAGTCATTTGTGTCAAATGTACGGAGATCAGCACCAGTCCAATCACGATGCCATACAAACCAAGCGCCCCCGCAAGCAGCATGATAGGAAAACGCAGCAAACGAACCGTAATGGCAAAATTAAAGCGAGGGATCGTAAACGAAGCAATCCCTGTCATGGATACGATAATAACCATGGGTGCAGAAACAATTCCCGCCTGAACAGCTGCCTGTCCAATGACAAGAGCCCCCAGAATACTGACGGCCTGACCTACCGTTTTGGGCAACCGGACCCCCGCTTCTCGTAAAGCCTCGAAGGACAGCTCCATAATGAGGGCTTCGACCAATGCAGGGAATGGAATAGCCTCCCTTGCCCCCGCAATACTCAGGATCAGTGTTGTTGGTAACATATCCTGATGAAAGGTCGTAATAGCGATGTAGAGCGCCGGCAGAAATAGGGCGATACCCACAAACAGAAAACGAATCCAGCGCAACAGATTACTTATAAAGAACCGTTCATAATAATCCTCACTGGCCTGCAGCATCTGCCACATTGTGATCGGGCCAATGAGGGCAAATGGAGTGCCATCCACAAAGATGGCAAAGCGTCCTTCCAGCAGGTTTCCTGCCACTGTATCGGGGCGTTCGGTATAATGCATCTGCGGAAAAGGAGAATAGGGATGATCCTCAATAAGTTCCTCAATATATCCCGTTTCGAGAATGCCATCGATTTTAATTTTGTTGAGACGTTCCTTGACATCTTTAATCAGCTTGGGATCGGCAATGTCATCGATGTAAGTCAGCACTACATTGGTTTTGGTCTCAGTTCCAATCGTCATGCTTAACATCTTAAGCGCAGGTGTTTTGAGCTTGAAACGAAGCAGAGCTGTGTTCACACGCAATGTCTCCGTGAACCCTTCACGTGGCCCGCGAATAACCGACTCCGTCTGGGGTTCCTCGACACCACGCCGCACACCGCCCTTGACGTTGAAAAGCCAGGCCTCCTTGCTCCCGTTGATTAACAACAGCGCGGAGGATTCCAGCACTCCCTCCGCTGCGGCTGCCCAGGAATCCACTTTTTTCACCTGCGACAAGGCGATTCTTGTGTCATCGAGAGGAGCAACAGGCTCATCGGTTCGTTGCTCAATCAGGCCGCGAATCAGAGGACGGAGCATATGCTCCTGAATATCTGCTGAATTCACGATACCTTCGATGTACACCAGCAGGCCTTCCACTTCAGGTGTAATTTTGACATTGCGGAATATGACATCCGAACAATCCGAGAAAATGTCTTCCAGTGCCAGCATATGGCTTTCATGTGAGAGGCCTATCGGCTGCCGCAAAATAGGGGGAGACGGCAGCCCCAAAGGGACATGCTTCTTTTTTCCCGAATCCCTTGAACCATCTTTCCCTGATGTTTTATCCGCCATATGCCGCCCTCCGTTCCTGTTTTTTTATACAAGGTAGCTTGTGCCAGATCACACGGAATTATGTGGTCTTTTTGTAAAATATCCAATCATTTTTTTAATTCAGGCAACAAAAAAAGGCCCCTGTTTAAATAACAGAGACCTTTGAGGCCTAATCAAAGTATGCAGCAATCTTCATTTACTTATTGGATGCTCTCGTCCACTTCTTTAATCATCTCTTGAATGGATTCCAGACCACCACCGGACAAGTACCAGTAATCGGGGTCAAGATATACAATGTGTCCATCTTTGAAGGCATTTGTATTTTTGACCAAATCGTTCTCGATCACCTGTTTGGCTGGAGTTGCTTCACCATTACCTGCAACCACCGCACTCCGATCTACCACAAACAAATAATCCGGATTTTTCTCCATAACATACTCAAATGAAACGCTCTGTCCATGGGTGGATACTTCAATATTTGCATCTGCTGGAGTAAAACCGAACACATCATGTATGACACCAAATCGGGAACCTGCACCATACGCACTTAATTTGCCTTCGTTCGTCAGGACAACCAGTGCATTTTTTCCAGCAGCCGTTACTTTATCTTTTAAAGCTTTAACAGAGGTATCAATCGATGCCAGTGCCTCTTCTGCTTCTTTTTCTTTACCAAAGATCTCTCCAAGCGTCTTCACATTCGAAGTCAGGGAGTTCATATAATCTTCTGTATCTACCGCCATATAAATGGTCGGTGCGATCTTGCTCAGCTCTTCATAGGAGTCTTGCAGTCGTCCTGAGATGATAATCAGGTCAGGCTTCATGGCATTTACTTTCTCAAAATCAGCCTCTTTCAAACCGCCAACATTGGTGTACTTTGCATCGTTATACTTTGCCAGATAAGAGGGAACTCCCTCCTGAGGTACACCGGCAACCTCTACCCCAAGCTGATCCAAAGTATCCAGCACACCATAGTCGAACACAACCACTTTCTCCGGATTCTTCTTCACAGTTGTTTCGCCAAGTTTATGTTTAATGACGATTTCATCACTGGACTGTTCTGCTGCAGCATTCGCTTCTGATCCTGTGCCACTGCTGGCACCTGTATTTTCTGCTGTTTTACTTCCACCACAAGCTGCCAGAACAACCGACAACACCACAAGCAACGTAAACAACCAACCCTTTTTCATAAATAGACACCTCTCGCTCTCTCTATATTGGTTTACCTTTTTAAGCAAAATACACACAAATCTTACGACCATCAATCCATTGCACAGGGATGTGCATGTCATATACTTTCTGCAATACATCCGTATCAATGATGTCCTCCGTTTTACCTTCCTGCACGACACGCCCGTCTTTGAGTGCAACGATATAGTCTGAGTAACAGGAGGCAAAATTGATGTCATGAATGACAATAACAATTGTCTTCCCCAATTCATCCACCATTTTGCGAAGCACCTTCATAATTTGCACGGAATGTTTCATGTCCAAATTGTTCAATGGTTCATCGAGCAGAATATACTCGGTGTTCTGCGCAATAACCATGGCGATATATGCCCGCTGTCGTTGTCCACCGCTTAGTTCATCCAAATATTTTTTACGGAAAGGAGCCAGCTCCATATAATCGATGGCTTCCTGAATCCACTGCCGATCTTCTGCCGTGAGTCTTCCTTGTGAATAAGGAAAACGGCCAAAAGCCACAAGGTCCTCCACAGTCAACCGGATATTTATGTGATTGGATTGTTTGAGGACTGATATTTTTTTGGACAAATCCTTGTTCTTCCAACCTTCGATCTCTTTTCCTTCGATCAGGACTTGTCCTGCATCCTTGCTGATCAGTCTGGTGATCATAGACAACAATGTACTTTTGCCTGCGCCATTGGGACCGATAAATGAAGTGATTTTCCCTTTGGTAATATTCAGTGATACGTCATCCACTACCCGGACGCCGCCGTATTGTTTGGTTACATTTCTGACTTCTACCACGACTTATTCTCCTTTAGCAGTAAATAGATGAAGTACACACCGCCTACAAAATTGATAATGACACTTACTGTCGTAGCAAAGGTAAATACCCGTTCCACAATGAGCTGTCCACCGACTAATGAAACTACTGCGATAATGACCGAACCCCAGATCAGTACTTTATGACGATGTGTCCGGAATAACTGATGCGCCAGATTCACGACCAGCAGCCCCAAGAACATGATTGGGCCGACCAACGCTGTGGAAATTGACACCAGAACCATCACAACCAGCAATAACCTTTTCACAATGTACTGGTAATCCACCCCAAGGTTAACCGCGTGATCTTTGCCGAGGGACAGTACGTCGAGATATTTGGTAAACTTCTGTGCATACAGCAAGATCAAAATAATGGCCACCATGGAGATGATCAGCAGATCCGTATTCACATTGTTAAAACTCGCAAACATCTTGCCTTGCAGCACAAGGAACTCATTAGGGTCGATCAGTACCTCCATGAAGGAGGACATGCTCTGAAACAGCGTACCCAGAATAAGGCCAACGAGCAGCAGCAAATAGATATTGCGCCCCCGTTCTCTACGGAACATAAACTGATGCAGAAGTAGAGCAAACAGGGTCATTAACAGCACAGATACCGCAAAGTTAAGATTTTTGTTCACAAAGCTGATATGCGTGCTCCCAAACACAAACACGGCAAAGGTCTGAAACAACATATACAGGGAATCAAGCCCCATAATGCCAGGCGTAAGAATTCGGTTGTTGGTTATCGTTTGAAAAATGGCAGTGGAGTACGCGATGCAGGCACCCGTGAGCACAATGGCAAGAATCTTTTTCCCTCTGCGAGGCAGAATATAATCCCAGTTGCCCCCGGATTGAATGACCAGAAATACACCAATCAACAGCACTGCCGCTGCAATCAAAATGCCAAACTTCCAGGTATTTGCCGTATACTTCATTCTCATGATCCATAAGCCTTTCTTCGAAGCAGTAAATACAGGAACAACACGCTGCCCACAACGCCCACAGTCAAACTGATGGACAGCTGATAAGGATAAATAATCAATTGACCCAGAATATCGCAGACCAGGACAAAAAGCGCACCGAGCACTGCCGTATGAGGCAATGTATCCCTTAAGTTATCGCCCTTATACAGCGTTACAATATTCGGTACTACAAGACCGAGAAACGGGATTGTACCTACGGTGATAATGACGACAGCTGAAACCATGGCAACCAGAATCAGCCCGAGATTAACCACTTTTCGATAAGCCAGTCCAAGATTGGTTGAGAAATCTTCGCCCATACCCGCAAGTGTAAAACGATTAGCAAACAGATAAACGATAATGAGCAGCGGAATACTGATATAGATCAGTTCATAACGTCCCTTCATAATTGTGGAGAAATCCCCCTGTAGCCATGAGGACATGTTCTGGATCAAATCGTTTTTGTAGGCAAAAAAAGTCGTGACCGAGCTTACAATATTGCCAAACATCAAACCAAGGAGAGCGATGTAAATCGTATCCTTGAATTTAACTTTCTCCAGTATCCGCATAAAGATTAGCGTTCCAGCCAGTGCAAAGGCAAAAGCGACCAGCATTTTTTGCAGTGGAGAAGCACCAGGAAACCACATCAAAGTAATAAGGATACCCAACCTGGCGGAGTCCATTGTTCCGGCCGTTGTTGGAGAAACAAATCGGTTGCGTGTCAGCTGCTGCATGATCAGTCCAATGACACTCATACTGATACCCGCCACAAGGATGCTGATTAAGCGGGGAAAACGACTGACTTGTAACACCTGAAGCTGGACTGGGGTCAAATGAAAAATATCCATAGGCGAAATGTCTGAATTGCCAATAAACAGGTATACGATAGACAAAAAAGCCAGTCCGATCAACATATAGCCTAACTTCATCTCTCTACTAATCCCCTCACCATTAGCCGTAAAACACTTGTAGCTGCTCTACTTAGTTCAACTTGATATTGATACTCATTATCAATTAAAATAATTATATCGATATTCATTTCGTCATGTCAACCATTCTCTGCTTCTCTTTTCCTTAATTTCATAAAACAACCTGAAACACATATAATTCAAATTTAATTGTATATAAGGAAAAAGACCTTCCAATTGGAAGGTCCCATTAATGATTCATTTAGTCGGCAAAATAATCTTCAGGAACATAGCGGATCTCAGATTCCGCATATATGGTCAATGTATGGCGTTCTCCATCATAATGCACCCGGTCTCCCTGAACGTAATACCAGTGCTTCACCAGGGGCTGATCCTTGCGCTGTACAAAGCGAAACACGTTGAGCTCCTGTCTGAGCTCCATAATGCTGTCCACCACCTGTTGCTCCAGACCCGTAACGGTAAAAACAAATCCCGTGCCCTCTCTTTGATAACGATAGGACAACGAATCGGTTTTACTGTTCACCAGCCCCCGCCCAGTCACTGCATGCTTAACCATAAACCATTCCTGCTGCGTCATAAAGTACATCCTCCTTTGGATCTTGGAGTTTCATTCCATTTCGGTAAATTAGGGCAAATCAATTAACATATAGAAGGCGTCCTCGCTTGCATCCAGGTTCATGGATGTCGTCTGTTCCACACGAGCCGTGTCCCCTTCAGTTAACTGATGCTCTCCGTTCAAGCCAAGCACTCCTTCAATGGCAAAAATGTACATACGGCGATCTTCTGCCTGTTCATAGGTTAACGTCTGGCCTTTAGCCAATCGGCCAAGATAGATGGTCATATCCTGTTGAATGGATGCGATACGCGCCCCACCTTCAGGCGATACCACGGGTACAAGTGCTCCCGAAAGTGCGTCTGGATCAAACGAGGTCGTCTCGTAAGACGGCTTCAGCCCTCTTGTATATGGCATGAACCAGAGCTGTAATATACGTACTTCTTCGGTATCCGAAGCATTGTGCTCGGTATGAATCATGCCAGTACCTGCTGACATGCGCTGAATTCCACCAAATGATGTAACTGCCACATTGCCCAGGTTATCTTCATGACGCAGCTTGCCGCTCAGCACGATGGATACAATCTCCATATCACTATGCGGATGTGCCCCAAAACCACGGCCAGGAGCAATTACATCGTCATTGGCTACCCGCATGGGTCCAAACGCGGTATTCTCCGGGTCCTGGTATTCACCAAAGGAAAAGCTGTGATTGCCGCGCAGCCAGCCCCGGTCGAAGCTGGAGCGGGAATCGGATGGAATGACGTTTATCATAAAGCGCACCCTCCTACAGGTTCTCTTATTTTTTCTTAGTAGCATACTTATTCTCATTGTACCAAATAGTTGGGCTTGTCGTCCAAAACAAAAAGCCTTTTCGCGGCTAGAACGGTTCACGCATACAATTACACGTAATCCGGTTTAGCGAGAAAAGGCTTTATACAGGAGATATGAGATATACCTGCTTATAAAATGAACTTGTTCCATCCCTATTGGATGTTAGACCCGTTATGCACTCACATTCTGGCGAGTGTTGCCTTGTCTGGAGAAGAGATGATCCACCGCCAGAAAACGGCTGCCTGTGAAGAGCATTGTCAATGAACCTGCCAACAGCAGGTAATCAAGCTCGGTACCACTTATGAACGGCTGTCCCACTTTGGCAGTAAGCAGAACGCCTCCCATAACGACGATGAACAATGCAGCAAATACACGGGTTCCCAATCCCAGAATCATGCCTGCACCACCCACCAGCTCAATGATCGCTACAACAGATGCCAGAAAACCGGGAATGCCGATACTTTCAAAAAACCCGACGGTACCGCTAATTCCACCTTCGAATTTACTCCAGCCATGCAATACAAAGATGAGACCAATCATGATTCTTGAGAAAAACAGTCCAATTTCCACACTTCGATTCATATTCATCTTCCTCCTTGGCGTTTAAGTTCAACGTTAAATTCAACCAATGGACCATACAAACAAGACAGACAGCAGCAGGATTACTGTAGCCGATATGAATACCGCATAACGGGGAAGCGTCAGCGCAACATCCTGTTCCGGGTCTAATAGACGGGATATACGCACATTCACCGAAGTGTCGGCAAAAGATGATTGAATAGCTGTCTCGCTAATTCTCCAATGTTCAGGGCAAGCCCGGATCAGTTTAAGCAGTGCACTACCAATGCCCGCGGCGTTCCCTGTCCGTTCAATCGCTTCATTGTCAGCCAGAATTTCTCTAATGATATTGTAATGTTTTGACGTATGCTTCAACACCGGAATATACGGCATCATGAAGGCAAATACCGACAGCAATGTCGTCTTGAGTGGATCACGATGCCACAGATGATGGACCTCATGATACACAACCGCTCTTTCTTCTTCAGCATCCAGCATAGTGAGCAGCCCTGTGGAAAGTACAATAACGGGTTTCCAAAGACCTATCGTAAATGCAACCGGTGACGGCTTGTCCACCACAATGAATCGGGCTTGTTTCAGATGACGGTATCTCGCTTCCAGTTTCCGAGACATGATCCCATCCTCCATCGACCGAAGCTTTCGTACCGCTGCACATGTCTTAATCATCCGATCCAGCAGCAACCAGCCTGTACCAGCAAACGTCAGAATCACCAGCGCCATAAGAACATGGCCTACGGATAACCAGCCCAGTCTGCTCATCCAGTGATTGCACAGCCAGAGCAGGTTAAACGGAATATCCCAACCGAATATTTTGTACATCGCGTACATGAACATCTGCATGAACACGAGTAACGGAATGCCAAACCCGACGGTAAACAAGAGCTTCGAGCGGGCCTTCCACATGTCAATCGCTATCCTTTTTCCATTGCTTAATCTTCTGCTCCAGACGCTCTATCAACCCTGCATCTGCTTCATCCAGCGCATCCAGCATATGATTCAGAGCAAGTGCCCCGAACTCATCCACCAATTCATGTGATAATTCCTTGGATTGGTCGTTCATAAACTCCTCCCTGCTCTGCACCGGATGGTACAGTGACGTTCGGCCCTTCTGCGACTTGCGGAGCAGCTCCTTGTCCACGAGGCGATTCATCACCGTCATGACTGTATTGAAATTAACGTCTTTATCTTGTTCAAGTGCGGTTTGCACTTCGCGAATGCTGCTGCCTGGACGCGTCCATAAAATGTCCATGATCTTCGCCTCCAGCGGACCGAAAAATCGATTCAGCCCACGCTCACCCACTTTAAAATTGTGTATTCTCATATGTTCAGACACCCCTCACACTACCCATTGTAGTGCCAACAAACGAGAAGTCAACCTCTATGTCAGCTATTTATTGTAAATAATTTGTAAATATGTTTTCTATTTCAGAATATCATTTCATTGCACAAGGTCGGTTTATAGGTGAAAAAAGTCTAAAGACCGGGCAAGCCTGCTATTCTGCAGTCCTACCCGGTCTGTTATAAAATCAATTATTCATTTCTGAAAAAGATGAATTTAAGTGCTTTATTTACGATCCTGTGATGGCATAAATGCGGAGATATCTACACCAAGTCCATGAGCCAGACGACCACCGAGCTGTCCATCTGCCTGGAAGAAGTGACACAAGGCACGCAACTGAGTCTGTTCCGGAACTGCCTTCAGGTCATTGATCAGATTATCGAGCAAGTGTTGCTGCTCTACCGCCGTGAAGGAACGGAACAATTCCCCTGACTGTGTATAGTTATCGGTCTTCTCAATTTTCTCGCGTGTAACATGACCCTGCAGCGGAGCCTGACTGTCACGGTATTCCGGTGCTTCCACCGGGCTGCTGCCCGAGCTGTTCGGTTCATAGTTTACCGGAGAAGGGTCCTGGCTCACATTCATGAGTCCATCACGCTGATGATTACGAACCGGAGCATAAGGGCAGTTCACCGGAATCTGCAAATAGTTCGGTCCGAGCCGGTGGCGCTGTGTATCCGGATAGGAGAACAGGCGACCCTGCAGCAATTTATCTTCGGAAGGCTCGATTCCAGGTACCAGAGCGCTTGGAGAGAAGGCTGCTTGCTCCACTTCTGCGAAGAAATTTTGTGGATTACGGTTCAACGTCATCGTTCCGATGGTCTGGAACGGTAACACATCCTCGGGCCAAGTCTTCGTTGGGTCGAGTGGATCAAAAGCGAAATCATCCATCTGCTCCGGCTTCAGCAATTGAACCTGCAGCTTCCACTGCGGGTATTGACCATTTTTGATATGATCGTGCAAATCCCGGGTGGCATGGTTGAAATCCTGCCCTTGTACTTCAGCTGCCTCTTGACGAGAGAAACCTCGTACGCCCTGAGCTGACTCCCACTTGTATTTCACATAATGAACTTGCCCCTGCGCATTGATCCATTTGAAGGCGTGTACGCCGAATCCATCCATTTCACGGTAGCTTGCTGGCGTACCCAGATCGGAGAACAACCAGGTCATCATATGCGTCGACTCTGGTGATAGTGTCATGAAATCCCAGTAGCGTGCAGGGTCCTGGATATTCGTATCCGGCGCAGGCTTCAGGGAATGGACCATATCCGGGAACTTCATGGCATCACGGATGAAGAAGACAGGCAAGTGGTTCCCCACGATATCATAGTTTCCTTCACGGGTATAGAACTTCACGGCAAAACCACGTGGGTCACGCGCTGTCTCCGGGGAACCTGTGCCGTGAATTACTGTGGAGAATCGCACCAATACGTCCGTCTCTGTGCCAGGGTCTTGCAGGAAGTCTGCAGTTGTGTAAGCCTTCATGCTCTGCTCCAGTGTAAATACGCCATGTGCACCGGCACCTCTCGCATGAACGACCCGTTCCGGTATACGCTCACGGTCAAAGTGGGCGATCTTTTCAAGCAGATGATAATCCTCAAGTAATGTCGGGCCTCTTCTTCCTGCGGTACGGGAGTTTTGGTTGTCACCTACGGGTGCGCCCTGATTGGTTGTCATGCGTTCTGTCATATCGTTATCCTCCTCATGTTGGTCTCATGCCTGCTGTATATACTCTATTAAAATCATATTCGACATCGCTTTAAATATACATTTAGACTTGATCTAACTGTTAAAATGATTCTAACATGTCCCACTCGCCTCTTGCATGAGGTTCACATGAGATTCAGATGAGTTTCTTGTTCGTTTCATGAATGAAATATGAACATCAACTTTGAGAAAGATGAGCATTGATCCATTTCGATTGGATGGGTCTGATTTACGCTATCTAGTGGATACCCGCATACGTGTGACATGAACAGCATAATCTGCCCACAAAAAAAGCGGACTAATCCGCCAGGCGGTAGCCCACTCCTCTTACCGTTACTATATATTGAGGCGAAGCCGCGTTATCGCCAAGTTTTTTGCGCAAGCTTTTAATATGAACATCCACTACATTGCTTCCACCCGTAAAATCCGTCTCCCAAATATCGCTGAGCATCTCCTCACGAGAAATGACTGCACCTTTGGCGTCAATCAGCTTCAGCAGCAGATCATACTCTGTCTTGGTTAAATGAATGCGGTCATTATTCCGGTGCACGCTCATCCGCTCACGATCCAGCCATAAATCCTTGAAACCGATACGCTGTCCCTCCTGAGGCAGAAATCCGCGTTTCGGTGCTGCAGGACTATTGCCGATCATGCGCTGCACACGATATAACGCCTCCTGCGGACGTGCCGGCCAAACCAGTAATTCCTCCTGAAGCATCGGGCCACTGGCACTGCCAATCATCTTCTCCCCCACCAAATACAGACAGGGTGTTGCATATTCAGCTTCACGGTTCAGTCGACTGCTGATGCCGGCAAATGCATCGATGGTTCCAGCAACAGACAGGTCATAGATTAACAGATCGAATACAAGCCGTTCATGCAAATCAGGCTCCCAGCGATGGAATACCAGCACATCGAAGCAGCTATCTGTTAATGCCTTGACCAGTTCATGTACCTGACCCGGCATCGGACTGATCAGAATGACCCGTCTCGTGATCGGACAATTATCTACGAGGGGAGCTGGATCGGCAAGGGCAGGCTTGACCCGGATCGGCAAACGACGACCGGACAGGTTGATTTTTACTTGACCCGTTTGTTTCTGCATTCTGCGCAGACACCTCCAAAGACCACATGAGCGTGATCAATCGCATACCCGGTTTCCTCTGCAACTTGCTTCATCCATTGCGGAGGAACTTCCGTCATAACTTCATCCACCTTGCCGCATACTTCACACATAATATGTTGATGATCGTCCATGCGGGCATCATAACGACTCGCCGTCTCGCCCAACTTGAGCTCTCGAATCAATTCTTTATCCGTCAAATATCGGAGCGAATTATATACTGTACCATAAGCCAAATTATAACCTTGCTCCACCAGACGATTCATCACGTCTGCTGCGGTTGGATGGTCTTCGGAATGACGGACGACATCATAAACGGCTTGACGCTGTATCGTCAGATTTAGAGTTCTCACCAGCAATTCTCCTTTATTTACCCATTCAATAGTATATAAGATGACACAGCAATCTACAGACTGCTATGATTCCCAGAAACATCAAAATCAATTTTGATTTAGATTAAGTATAAATCTCATTGTATAATGAAGTCAATATCCGACTAATTTATTCATGAATTGCCATAGCCAAGCCTCTTCACAGCTCCCCCTCTTCCATTTGGGATATTATGGTTCGCTACCACACTGCTTTTCAGCTAAAATATAGTAATGTGCGCTAAAGGGGGGATGCTGGTTGCTAAGCACATTTTTCGTTAATGTCTGTGTCATGATCACGTTCATGTATGTGTCCGGAATCATCGCCAAATTCTATCGTATCCGTGTGCCCTTTCCCTCAATGCGTGTTCAGATGATCGGTGGTCTGCTGTTCGGGATCTATGGAACGGTACTGATGAATTATTCCTTTCCTTTGAATGAAACTACCATTGTGGATTTGCGTCATTTGGCTATCGTCACAGCAGCCGTATATGTAGGAGGACTCGCTTCGGTCATCTCGGGACTCGTCATCTCCATCCTGCGTATTATCATGTTTGGAATGTCATCCGCTGCTATCGATGCAGCCTTCGTCATGACAATCATCGGACTGTCCGGTGTATATTTTGCCTATGCTCCTTGGTCGAGATTAACCAAAATTATTACCATGAACCTGCTGGGTATGACGCTGATCTTTGTCATTCTGATGCTCAATACTTCCAGCATGAATTCTTTAATGAAAGTATATCCATTACAGATAACCATTTCCTTTGTCGGTGGAATCTTTATTTATTTCATCGCAGAATTCATTAATAAATCCAATGAAATGTTGTTCCTGCTGGAGCGAAAAGCTTCCACCGACCATCTAACCAACCTAAGTAATCGCAGACAATTTGAGAAATCACTCGAGTTGGAACTGGAACGGGCACGTGAGAACAAGCAAAAACTATCCCTGTTGGTTATCGACATTGACCGGTTCAAAAAAGTAAATGACGCCTTCGGCCATACTTCGGGCGATGCGGTCTTGAAACAGCTCGGGCAATTGCTCATCAAGCATGCCCGATCGGCCGATATCGTTTCTCGCAACGGAGGCGAGGAATTTGCTATTCTGTTGCTCGATTGTGGTCATCACCAGGCTATGGCGATTGCTGAGTCGATCAGGCAAGCGGTGGAGAAGTACCTCTTCGCCCTGCCGGATGGCAATACGATCCGGCTGACCATCTCGATCGGTGTTGCTGTGTTTCCGGATCACTGTGACGACCGGGATGATAACGATTTCTTTGAACAGGCAGATCGTGCACTATATGAAGCCAAGAATACGGGCAGGAATCGAGTCTGTGCCATTCCACTGCGTTCCATCACCCTTTCCGGCCCAAATTCAATCTAATTTCAAATGCAAAAGGGATGTCCCAGTAGCCATACAGGCTATGGGACATCCCTTTCTGATTTATCAGCTCAAGAACAGCCTGTGTAGTTTAGCTTGCCTTAAGCTAATATTTGTTCGATTTCTTCAACGATGGCAGCATCCAGCTTCACACCCGAAGCGGCTGCGTTCTCTTTCACCTGCTCAGGACGGCTTGCGCCTACAAGCGCACTGGACACATTATTTTGGCGCAGAATCCACGCCAGAGCCAATTGACCAACCTTCAGATCCAGCTTGTCCGCTACTTCAATTAACTGGCGAACCTTCGCGATCCGGTCACCGTTAATTTTCCCTTCATCCCAGCCCAGCTTTGCTGCCCGGCTATTCTCGGGGATATCAGATACCGAAGTGTATTTACCGGTTAAAAGCCCTTGTGCCAGCGGGGAATAGACCACCTGTCCAATTCCTTTGCGCTCGCCCAGCGGGATGATTTCATTTTCGATATAACGGTCGAACATGTTGTACACCGGCTGGTTCACCACGATATGATCCAGCAGCAGGCGATCAGCGGTACCCAGCGCCGCTTCCATCTGTGCCGCCGTCCATTGACTAACACCTACGTAGAGCACTTTGCCTTGACGCACCAGATCGTCCAGTGCTCGCAGTGTCTCTTCAATCGGTGTTTCGGTATGATAGCGATGGCAATAATATATGTCTACATAATCAACACCCAGCCGCTGCAAGCTGGCTTCGCATTGTTCCTTAATATGTTTACGGGACAACCCTTGATCATTTGGACCGTCACCCATTTTGCCAAAAACCTTGGTTGCAAGCACATACGAATCACGGGAATACGCTTTCAACGTCTGCCCCAGCAGCTCTTCTGCTGCACCCCGCTCGTACACATTGGCTGTGTCAAAAAAGTTAATGCCTTCATCGAATGCGGCTTCAATTGATTTCACCGCGTTTTCACGTTCCACATACCCTCCGTATGTCAGCCAGCTACCCAGGCTGATCTCGCTTACCTTCAGTCCGCTTCCACCCAATCTACGGTATTCCATTGAATGCACATCCTCCTCTAAATTGATTAATGATGAAGTTCCCTTTCTATTGTATCGTATTCGGCTCGGATTAAAAGGGCTTTGGAGCAGAATTTGGGAAATAGTTATGGATGAATATTAAAAAGCTCCGCTGCAAAAGCGGAGCAATCATGCGGGTCACTACACTACGTTTCTTCATTATTTATGAGAGATCCTAGTTTGTCTCAGTTAGCTGTAACGATAAATTGTTCCCATGCTCCACCCACAGCGTTCCGATTGGCGTACAGCACGCCCCCGTTATTCAGATCCGCACTGACATATTTACCGTTCGCAACGGATTTAAAAGCAACCAGTCCCCCGCCCAAATCTTCACGGGTAAACTTCTCCCATGTAGATGGATACGTGGCCGAGGCGATCAAACGCCCGCCGTTATTCAGATCGGCTTGCACATATTTAATGTTGCTCATCGACAGGAAGGATACCGTTCCATCCGAGTTTTGGATGATTTTGAACCGTTCCCAGTGTCCGGCAGTATCCCGATTGGCAACCAGCGAATCCGCCCCACCGTTCTCTGCGCTGACAAACGTACCGTTGGCATTGGCCTTCAGACTGGACCAGATCTCTGTAAACGGAGCTGTGCCCGTATGTTTCTTGACCACATTCTGAAATGTGGTATTAGAAGCAAAGTTCGCCGTGGTGAACTTGCTCCATTTTGAAGCAATCGTTGCCGCACTGTCCGTATTCAGGTTAGGTGCCGGGTTGTTGTTATTATTGTAATAACCCCAGGTCCCGCCCCCTTTGACCTTATAACTCCAGTTCGTCCACGAAGCATTCAGTGCATTCAGACCGGACAGCCACTTCTCGGTCAGATCATCCTGACCAAACGAGAATTCGCCAGCTAACACCGGAACATTCCAATTCTTCTGATAGGACGCCATATCCTTCAACCAGCGATCCATCTCTGAATTGGTCAGATCCCAGTTGTTATAATCCGTGAATTGATAGTGATGCGTCTGATACATCACATTCGTCCAGCCATAAGTCGTTGGCGGTGAAGCTGCCCACCAGTCGAAGAATGCCGCGATGATGATCATGTGATCCGCATCCTTGGCACGAACCGCTTTGTACATGCGGTCATAGAAATCCATCTTTTGCTTGATTTGAGCTGCATTTTCACCTGTACCCATGGTTACAAGAGGTTCATTGAGCAGGTCATACGCGGCAACGGTTGGATTGCCTTTGTAACGTGTTGCCATCCGTTCCCAGATCTGAATGGTCCAGTTCTGGTATGTAGAGTTGGTCCACAGTTGGTTGGAATTCTCCTGACCGCAGGAATGCCACGGACAGGCTGCTCCCGGTGCCCCGTGCAGATCGAGAATCACATACAGGTTCCGTTTGCCCGCTTCATCAATGAGCCAGTCGAGCTTGCGGAACGTGACCGAATCAGGTTTCATGACACCACTGGTGTTCATAAAGTCCTCCCAATAGATCGGCACACGCACAACGTTCATGCCCCAGTTCTTGATGTTATCCAGATCGCCAGCCTGAATCCAGTTGTCCTGATATCCATTGATCAGGCTCTGTGCACCCGATTCTCCAAAACGATTTGTCAAAGTACGTCGCAGTGTGTATTCATCTACCGCCCCGGATGGCGTCATCCATTCTTCCTGCAGCAGCCAGCCACCCAAATTGGTTCCACGCAGGTTTACCACGTTACCTGTACCCGAATTTTTGCGGACAACCGTCCCGTTAGCTTTCAGGAAATCCCCTGATCCAAAAGCCGCTTCGGCCTTCGAAGAACCTACGGCTGAAGCCAGCAGTCCGAGCAGCAGACAGCTGCACAATAGCATAATGGTGCTCTTCTTCAACATGTTGACGCCTCCCTTAAATGGTCATAGCTTGAAGTATGACTGAACCAGGATGCAGCACTCACGACGGGTAACATAATGCTATAGAAACAGCGGGTCTACAAGTGGCAAGATTCATGGATGCACCGCTATTTATCGCAACGAAGGAGATTTATGAAATCGATTACATTAAATTGAATACAAACCCTCTATTCCTACATTATCCCCAATTATTGCTTCAATCGGTTATATCTTGTAATCGTTTTCAATTGGAATTATAATGAATTTGAATGAATTGTCAATCACTTATTTGGAGTTGTGAACCATATGGATGTCAAAATCATTGATGTCGCTGCCATTGCAGGTGTATCCCCGGCAACCGTATCACGAGTTATTAATCAGCATAGCAAGGTTAGCACCAAAACCAAAGATAAGGTGATGCGCGCCATCGAGCAATTGGGATATCACCCCAACGCAGCAGCCAAGAATCTTCGTTCACAAAGAACCATGACGATTGGTGTCATCGTTCCGGATATCAACAATTCCTATTATGCGGAAATAATCAAAGGCATTGAGAACATCGCCTACGCCCGCCATTACAAAGTCATCATATGTGATGCCCATAACCTGAAAGAGCGAGAAGTCGATTATCTTAATTTGCTGCTGGACCGGACGATTGACGGTGTCATCATTATCACTCCCATGCTGGCGGATGAGGAATTATTCAATCTCGCGGACAAGGGGTACCGTATTGGCATCGTTGGCAAATATATCGAACATGATCAGATTCCTTGTATATATACTGACAACGTGAAATTTTCCCAGGAAGTTGTTCAGCATCTGGTTGAGGCCGGACATCAAAATATCGTGTTCTTGAACGGTTATCCCGAAGCAATCGACAGCTATGAGCGGCTTGAAGGCTATTTGAAAGCCCTGCGCAAGCATCAAATTCCATTTCGTCCCGAACTGATTGAGAACGGGAACTTCAACGAGGAAGGCGGGTACGAGGCCATCAAAAGGCTGTTTAACAAAGGCCTGTCCTTCTCCGCGGTATATGCGGCCAATGATGAAATGGCCCTCGGCGTATATAAGGCATGTACAGAATACGGAATACGTATTCCCGAGCAATTGGCTATCGTAGGTGTGGACAACAATCGAATCAGCAAATACATTCATCCAACGCTAAGTTCGGTGAACCAGCCCAAGTATACGATGGGAGCCATCCTGATGGAGAAGATGATTGACATGATGAATACGAATGAATTTCAGGATAAACGCGTATTTAAAGTCGACTCGGAGCTGCTTGTTCGAGGATCGTCTTCCTTGCAAATAACAAATAAAGCGCACCCCTAACAGGTGCGCCTAATTTAATATATTTTTTTCATTTTCTTAATGCACAATGATGCTTAACGCATTCAACAATTCAGCCTGCTTCACCGGCTTGGTCAGGACCGCATCGAAGACTTCCGCTTCATACGGATCGATATGCATACCATACGGAATCAGCACAATGACCGGTGAATCGGTAATCAGGTGCTTCAGCTTGTGCACAAAATCCACAGCGCCGCCCTCCAGCAGTCCCATATCCACAACGGCCACGTCAGGCTTAAAGCCCTCATGAATCCAGTTGTACGCCTCGGTTGTAAACGAGGTCATATGCACATCCATCTTCCATCTTCGCATCAGGGAGGAGGCCCCTTGCAAAATGTCGGGATCCTTCGCAAGCAACACCTTATTGCCCCTCAGTCGGTGCTGAATATTGGCAAGCTGAGGCAGTTCCCAATGTCTGCGGAGCGGCAGGCAGATCTCGAATTCTGTTTCCTTGTCTCCCAGGCCACGCACCTGAATACGGCCGTTCATAAGGATGGCAAGGTTTTGGCTGACCGCCAAACCGAGATTGGTTCCCACCAGCTTCTGTGTACTTATATTTCCGTCTAAATTGTTAAATGATCTAAGCTTTTTGTCCGAAGACAGCATGCGACCGGTATACTTCACATGAAGTCGAAGCGTCCCCGTTTCC
Source organism: Paenibacillus sp. 11B (assembly GCF_030487755.1). Classification (NCBI taxonomy): domain Bacteria; kingdom Bacillati; phylum Bacillota; class Bacilli; order Caryophanales; family Paenibacillaceae; genus Paenibacillus; species Paenibacillus sp. 11B. The sequence continues at coordinate 663,779 of NZ_JAUKNS010000004.1, forward strand.
TCTGCATCTCCACCATCCACGGTTGCTGTAACCAACACTGATCCTGTGCGTGTTGAATCTATGGCATACTGAATGACATGGGCCAAAAGTTGTCCGATCTTGATTTCATCCCCGACGTAAACCTGAGATACATTCAGATCAAGGTTCAATCCCAGCTCAATGTTCTTGCTAAGCGCAAGTCCCACATAGAGATAAACGGTATTCTCGATCGTGGCTACCAGATCAAATGGATCATCGTGTACAACTGTTTTGCCTGCATCGTTGACGTTAAAACTCATCATGTTGTTTAGCAGTGAGAGCAGAATGTTACCGCTAGTCTCAATCATATTCACATACTCTGTCTGCTCGTCCGACATATCCGGTGTACGCATCAGATCCGTCAATCCCAAAATGCCGTTCAGCGGATTACGAATCTCGTGGCTCATCAGCGACAGCATCTGTGTCTTGGTCATTGCCTCGGATTCCGCACGTTCCTTCTCTGCCTGCAGCTGCTCCTGTAGTTGCTCCGAATCACTCAGCTTCTGCTCCTGGACCTGCAGTGTATCTTCCAGATCCACGACATACCCCAGGAAAACAGCCATAGCTTTCAGCGTCTTCATATCCGTTTCACTGATCACATAATCGGGATTGTCCATCAGACATATGGTGCCGAACGCTTCGCCTGACCTCCGCAGAATCGGAATGCCCACAAAGAAACGATTGCCCAGTTCGCTCGTTACGTTCATCGATTCCGTAAGTGGATGTTCGCATGTATCCGTGATAACCATACTGCCTTCCTTATCTCTCAATACCAGGCTGCAATATGAAGCTTCAAATGGAAGCGCACTGCCTTTGGCAATCAACTGTTCCTCTCGGTTAAAAGCCTCCATAATAACATTGGTCACGCCATCATTCGTCGCAACAAAGATAGTGTTCACCTTTAATATGCCGCTTAACACTTCTACAATATGGGACGCGGCTTCCTGGATATTTTCATAGAAGCCCCTTGTAATGCTTACCGTTCCCATGACTCACCCCTCTTGTTTTGGCTGCATTTCAAATCCGTATTGCACATGATGATTCAATCGATTAACGAGGGTTCAAATGTTCCGAAACAGCTGTCACAACCTATTCATATATGATTAACACTGTAGGAATCAAAGGGAAACATACCCGAATCCAATTTATTCCACGTACGGGAATCTGCTATGGACGTTATGATTCGATGACAGGAAAGTTTAGCAACCGCTTACCTGGCAGGTTTTCTGTCCTTATTTCTAGCTTCGTCAACTATACTGACACGGTAATAAGAAATTATACGCTTACCCTCCGCCTTTGAAAACCTTTATCATGCCAGACTAGAAAATCGCCACGTTCAACGCGCTCCTCTTATGTGACGGTTATCACACCCAAATAACAAGATATAGTTTATAAATGGATAAAGAAACTCTACATATAGTGTTCAATGAATTTACATTATCCCTATACAATCTCATTTTTTAGGAGGAATCTGATATGAACATGCTTGAGTATGCCTCTCCACCTGCGCCTGATCTGCTATCTGACCTGGGAAGACGAATTATCGGTGCAGAAGACGCTGATACGCTGAGGGAGAATGCCAATCTGAACGGAGACTCGTTCAGCGGCAAGATGAGCAGGCTCGGTTCGGAGACGGCCAAGTGGCATGCTCTGCGTCATGTGCTGCCAGAGGACCTTGCTTTAGCTGTGGAGAATGGTGATCTGTACGTACACGATCTGGATCAGTATGCCCTTGGAACGACCAACTGTATATTCATCCCGTTTGACCGACTGCTGGCCTCCGGATTTAATACTGGCAATGGTTCGGTTCGTACACCACAGACGATTATGTCTGCCATGGCGCTGGTCGCCATTATTTTTCAATCCCAGCAGAACAGCCAGTATGGCGGCGTATCGGCCAACAAAATCGACTGGGATCTGGCACCTTATGTGAAGCGATCGTTCCGTAAGCATTACCGGAAAGCACAACGGCTGTTTGGGGAAAATAACCGAATTGAGGATGAGCAGCTACATCTGAATAGTGATGAAGCGAAGGTAAAATGTCCACGAGCCTTTGCCTTTGCCTGTGAAGAAACGGAACTGGAGACCGAACAGGCTGCGGAATCGCTAATCCATAATCTGAACACCATGAGCAGTCGTGCTGGCGGACAGATTCCGTTTACTTCACTGAATTATGGACTGTGCACTTCAGCCGAAGGCCGGCTTGTCTCCCGGTCGTTGCTGCAAGCGACCATTCGTGGACTCGGTAACGGGGAAACGCCCGTGTTCCCACAGCATATTTTCCAGTGCAAACAAGGCATAAACCAATCTGAGGGAGATCCGAATTACGATCTGTTCCGGCTCGCTGTGACCTGCTCCTCCCGGCGTATGTATCCGAATTTTGTCAATGTGGATGCTTCCTTCAACCTTCCCTATTATCGGCCGGAAGATCCCGACACGATCATTGCCACAATGGGATGTCGTACACGCACACTGGCTGATCGCTTCGGACGCAATCGTCAAAGCGGTAAAGGGAACTTGTCCTTTAACACCATCAATCTGGTCAAGCTCGGCATACGATATGGGATCTGCCAGGGAACAAGAGCCATCGCTGACCGGGCCGGCTTCTATATGGCTTTGGAATCCGTCATGCACAATGCTACGGATGGACTGCTGCACCGTTATCGAATTCAGACTAACCAGCCTGCCAAAGCATCGGACTTTATGATGCGGGAAGGGGTGTGGGAAGGTGGAGAACAATTGGCTCCGAATGAACCGGTGGCTGACCTGTTGAAGCATGGTACGTTATCCCTTGGTTTTATCGGGCTTGCTGAATGTATGACCGCCCTATATGGCCGTCACCATGGACAAGACCTTCATGTACATCGAGAAGCCTTGAATATCATTCGTACGATGAGAGAGTTCTGCGACCGGATGAGTGAGTTGCATAACTTGAATATCACCTTATTCGCTACGCCCGCCGAGGGTCTATCCGGCAAATTCACCAAGCTTGATCGTGAGCGATACGGCAGCATCGCGGGGGTCAACGACAGGGAATATTACACCAATTCATTTCACATTCCGGTCTATCATACCCTTCCGGCCTATCGCAAAATTGAATTGGAAGCTCCTTTCCACAAGCTATGTAATGCCGGGGCAATCTCTTATGTCGAACTCGACGGGAATGTACGGGCCAACACCATGGCTTTCCAACGAATCGTGCAATACGCGCTGGCCCAGGATATCGGGTATTTCTCCATTAATCACCCGATTGACCGTTGTCCGGCCTGTGGTTATGAAGGCGTAATCGGAGAAGTATGTCCCGGATGTGAAGCTCATGAAAATCAGGTGCATTTCCAGAGACTGCGCCGGGTGACGGGATACCTGACCGGAGATTACAAAGTACGCTTCAATACGGCAAAGCAAGCTGAAGTACGGGATCGGGTGAAACATCGGTGAATCTGTATGGCTATATCCCCGAATCGGTGAATGAGGGAACGGGCCTGCGAGCCGTGTTGTTCATTAGCGGATGTCGACATGCCTGTCCGGGCTGCTTCAGCCCGGACTCCTGGAGCTTCCGAGCGGGTGAACCCTTCACGGAGGAACGGCAGCAGCAGATTTTGCATGAAGTGACCGCGCATCCCTTGCTGGAAGGGGTTACGTTATGCGGAGGCGATCCTTTTTTCTCTGCCGCAGATTGTGCATCCTGGGTTCGACAGCTTCGTGCGGTACGGCCTGATCTGACGGTATGGGCCTATACCGGATTTGTATATGAGGAACTTGTAGCCGACCCTGCGCGAGCAGAACTATCCCGCCTATGCGACGTTATTATTGATGGACCTTATATTGCAGCTGAGCGTGATGTATCTCTTCCTTATCGCGGCAGTCGCAATCAGCGCATCATTGATGTAGCCGCAACGATGGCTTGCCACACAATCGTTACCATGCAGATGGATACATGGTAACGATTTTTTTATTGGGTTGAATCTACCACAACATGTGGATATTCAGTTCATTTTGAAACTTCATTTTAAGGAGACAAATCTGTCACTAAACCAAGGTTTCATACGGCTCATTTTTATTTCCGATCGGATTAATGATATATGTTGCAAGCTAGTAGGTTATCGTCTATGATTGGTAGCATACAAGCAAGTATACGACGATTGCATCATTATATAATCTATCATCTATACTTGGTCACCAATTTCATAGCTGGAGATGTGTACGCACATTTCTGCACACGGAAACAGGTGCCAACCGCGCTACAGGCGTGGTCAGGCTTAAAAGGGAAGAACGGTGTAAGTCCGTCGCGGTCCCGCCACTGTAAACGGGGAGTCTGTACATAAACAATCCACTGGTGTATCCACCGGGAAGGACATGTACAAGACCATGATCCGTAAGCCAGGAGACCTGCCTGTTTCGACAGCATCGCATGACCTACGGAAGATAGGGAGGTGTTAGAGCAACCGCTAAAATAACTTATAGCAGGTGTTCTTTCCCATTCTATCTTTGTGCACAGTCGTCATTCATGATGCCTGTTTCTCAGGGTATGACATCGGAAGGAACGCCTTTTTTTGATGCTTTCAAATGAAACACATCACCATAGCTTCAACCTGAATGATGAGTTCACCATTATAAATGAGGAGGAATTTTACATGTCGCAATCACAGCAACAACAGGCACAAGTTCTGACAGGCAACCTCGGTTACCCTCGCATCGGTGCGGGACGTGAATGGAAAAAAGCACTGGAGTCCTTCTGGGCTGGTCGAATCGATGAATCCACACTTCATCAGGAACTGACCACGCTTCGGTTGCAGGATCTGAAGAAACAGCAGGCACAGCAGCTCGATCTGATTCCTGTGGGCGACTTCTCCTACTATGATCATATTCTCGACGTATCCGCAATGTTTGGCGTCGTTCCTGAGCGCTTTAACCATACAGGCGGACCGGTATCCGTATCTACCTATTACGCTATGGCCCGGGGTAATGACCAGGCAACGGCCTGTGAGATGACCAAGTGGCTGAACACCAACTATCACTATATCGTACCGGAGATTCATAATGATACTGCATTTGCATTGCTTGAAAATAAACCCCTTGCCGCCTATCGCGAAGCAAAGCAGGAGCTTGGGCTGGAAGGTAAACCGGTCGTGGTCGGTCCGTACTCGTATGTACGGTTCGCCAAAGGCTATGACACGGAACGCTTCGCGGAGATTGTCACACGCCTCGTTCCGGTGTACGCCCAGCTTCTGGCCGAGCTTCAAGCCGAAGGCGTACAGTGGGTACAGATCGACGAGCCTGCTCTGACGCTGGCTGTCTCTTCCGAAGATGAAGCCTTGCTGCAACAGGTGTATGCTGCCTTGGCACAAGCCGCACCGGAATTGAAGCTGCTGCTTCAGACGTACTTCGAATCGGTGGAAGCTTATCCGGTCGTGACAGCACTGCCTGTAGCCGGAATCGGCCTGGACCTGGTCCACGGCTATGAAGGCAACCTGGCCAGCCTGCGGGAGCATGGCTTCCCGCAGGCTAAATGGTTGGGCGCCGGTGTCATCGACGGGCGCAACATCTGGCGCGCCGATCTCGCAGAGACGGCGAAGCTGCTGGAGCAGGTGGCTGAATTCGCTGCCGAAGGCAAGCTGATCATTCAGCCTTCCTGCAGCCTGTTGCATGTACCGGTGACTGCCGCTCAGGAGAGCGCGCTTGATCCGGTACTGCGCAATGCCCTGGCCTTTGCCGACGAGAAGCTGGAAGAAATAGCGACGCTCGGCACGTTGTTGTCCGGCGGTGCGAAGCAGGCGGACCAGGCAGCGGCTGTGGCTGAAGCCAGCCGCCGCGCCCAGGCGAGCACAGAAGCGGTGCGCCTGCTAAGCGAGTCCGAGTCGCGGACACGCCTGAGTGGCGCTCCAGCAGGGGTGCACGCCAACGAGCAGCTGCTTCGCAGCGCGTCATTCCAGGAGCGGCGCGAATTGCAGCAGCAAAAATGGCCGCTCCCGCTGCTGCCAACGACTACGATTGGCAGCTTCCCGCAGACGGCAGACGTGCGCAAGGCACGTGCCCTGTTCCGCAAAGGCGAATGGAATGCGGAGCAATACGATGCCTATGTGCGTGAACAGATCCAGGAATGGATTACCATTCAGGAGGAAATTGGTCTGGATGTGCTGGTACACGGTGAGTTCGAACGTACCGATATGGTCGAGTTTTTCGGTGAGAAGCTGACTGGATTCGCTTTTACCAAAAATGGCTGGGTACAGTCCTACGGCTCACGCTGTGTGAAGCCACCTGTCATTTACGGAGATGTGCTGTTCAATGAACCGATGACGGTGAAAGAAACGGCGTATGCTCAGACACTGACCAGCAAACCGGTAAAAGGCATGCTCACAGGTCCGGTAACGATTCTGAACTGGTCCTTCGTCCGCTCGGATATTCCGCGCAGCGAAGTATCCTATCAGATTGCCCGTGCCATTCGGGACGAGGTTGAAGCGCTGGAGCAAGCAGGCATTGAGATGATTCAGGTCGATGAGCCAGCTCTGCGTGAAGGACTCCCACTCAAACGAAGCAAGTGGGATGAGTACCTGCAATGGGCCGTGGAATCCTTCCGTTTGGCAACAGCAACCGTGAAACCAACAACGCAGGTGCATACTCACATGTGCTACTGCGAGTTCGATGATATTATTGAAGCCATCAGCGACCTAGATGCGGATGTGATCTCGATCGAGACATCCCGCAGCCATGGGGAGCTGGTAGGCAGCTTTGAGCAAAATACGTATGATAAAGGCATCGGTCTCGGTGTATACGATATCCATAGTCCGCGTGTTCCAGGCAAGGACGAGATGTTGCATATGATCGAGCGCGCACTTCAAGTGCTGCCAGCCGATCTGTTCTGGGTGAATCCTGACTGTGGACTGAAAACACGTGGTAAAGCCGAAGTCGTGGATGCATTAAGCATCATGGTAGATGCTGCTCGTACAGCAAGAGAACGGGTAACGGCTGACTCCTCAATCTAAATTCGATATTTCGCCACCTAGGCTTTTGGAAAAAGTTGTTTTATTAACAAAAGGGATGTCCCCCTAGTCATGAAGATGACAAGGGGACATCCCTTTTTAGCGTTTTTATTTAACGAACTGAGCACTTGCTATTAGAGCTGCAACTTCCATAGGCTGCAGGTTTAACGAATCTCGAAATAGCTGATACGCACTCCTGCGGACAATACCAGATAAACATCCTGCTGACCTGATGCACCTTGGAGGTCTGCCTTAACCGTGGACCACTGCTGGGCCTCGCCCTGTGCCAGTTCCACGCGTCCTGCCAATGCACCGTCAGGTGCGCCCAGTCGAACTTCCAATACCGCATCTGCCTGTTCTGCCGATACACGAGCTTCAAGCGCTGCTGCACTGCCCAGATCCGCATCTTTGAAGGCAATCCATCCCTGCTCTCCAATCACACGGACAGATGTTCCGCCTTCCTTGCTCTCATCCAGATCCACACCGAAGTATGCATCGTAATTCTCGGCGCGAGTAGCCACACCAAGGTTACGTGAAGGAATGATCTCTCCATCTACCGTCAGGTCAGCAACAAGCTGAATATCGGCGGAAGATTTGCCTACCATAATGCTGTACGTGCCGCTTTCAACCACATAACGATCACGGGTTACATCCCAGATTGCCAGCTCCTGAACCGGTAACGTGAAGCTGACTTTCACTGTAGCTCCAGCTTCAATATGAAGACGACGGAAACCTTTTAACGTTTTGAGCGGACGCTTCACACGGGACTGTCCGGCACGCACGTACAATTGCACAACCTCATCACTGGCGATCGTCCCTGTATTCGTCACGTCCACAGTTACCGTAGTTGTGCCTTCAGTTCCAGTTTGGGACGGATTCAACTCCAGATTACTGTATTTAAACGATGCATACGTCAATCCATGTCCGAACGGATATAGTACATCACCTTCAAAATACTGATACGTGCGTCCAGATTGAATGATATCGTAGTCTCTGATATCAGTCAGCTGATCTGCGGATTGCACCCACGTCATATTCAGACGGCCTGCTGGCGCATAATCGCCATACAATACGTCAGCTACAGCGTTGCCCAGCTCTTGTCCAGCATGGGAGGTATACAATACAGCTGGGATGTTCTCCTGTACCCAGTTGGATGTGAACGGGTAACTTCCCACGATAACTACAACGGTATTCGGGTTCGCTGCATAAACGGCTTCAACCAGACGCTGCTGGGATTCTGCCAGATCCAGGCTTGGACGGTCGATCTCTTCTTTACCGTTCACAAGCGGGTTGTTGCCGACAAATACAATCGCCGTCTCCGCTTCCTTCGCAGCTGCTACCGCTTCCTCTAATCCATTCACCACAATATCCTTCTTGAATGTTTCCGTAGCACCGAATGATTTCAACTCTTCGGATACGGCGAACACATCGTTTCCGCCATTGGGTGCAGTTACGGTTTTGCCGTTCCAAGTGGTCAGTCCCACACTTCCGTCCTGTTGTGGCAACAGATGAAATACTTCTTTTACAAACCAGCCATATACTTCATCCGCTGATGCCGTAACCGTCTCTTCATCCGTCGTCAGGTATTTGCCATTACTTTCCGCCTGCAGCGTGTAACTGCCAAATCCCCAGTCACTCAGTGTAAATGTCTCGGCATCTCCTGAAGCAATGATGGATGATTTCTCATCTTCAGCCAGTCCGACAACTTTGCCGCTTGCCGCGGAAGTCAATGTAATACGGTCATTACCATCCTTGAACGTAACCTTGTCGCCGCCTACTTTGGAACTGATCGCTTCAAGCGGGGATACGCTATATGGCATGGTGCCTGCATACCAGTCACGATAGACTGTTCCGCCCAGTTGACCAATCACAGCCACTTTGCCGGATTTCGTTTTATCCAGCGGCAGTGTGCCTTGATCATTTTTGAGCAATACCACTTGTTCTCTCGCCGCTCTCAACGACAAAGCCTTCGCGTTCTCCGTCATCATCGCTTCTTCACCAATCGAAGCATATGGATTGCCTTCAGCCGGATCAAATTCACCCAGACGGAAACGCACACGGAACGTATTGAACAACGCCAGATCGATGTCTTCCATCGTGAGCGTACCTTGCTCCAGCCCTTCACGCAGCGCCTGCTTCGACAGATCCGCATCATCGGTAATGCTGTCAATGCCGGCTTTGACAGACTCTACTGTACCAGGGGTGTGGGAATCATAGTATTTATGATCGTTCTTGATGCCCATGACATCCCCTGCATCACTCACAATGAAGCCATCCATGCCCCATTCGCCCTTCACAATCTCGTTTACGAACGGATGCAACAATGCTGGCGTACCATTAATGGAGTTGTACGCGGTCATCATGGACTGCGCCCCACCCTCTTTAAACGGTTTCTCGAACGCTTTCAGGTAATATTCTCGCATGTTGCGTGGATCAATGCTTGATGAACCACTGCCGCGGTCCACTTCATTATTGTTTGCCAGGAAATGCTTCAATGTGGCAACCGCCTTGTAATACTTCGGATGGTCACCCTGAATACCCTTAACCAAAGCTGTGGTCAGCTCGGCCGTAAGTTCCGGATCTTCCCCGTAGGCTTCCTCATTCCGACCCCAGCGCGGATCACGTTCCATATCAACCGTAGGTGCCCACAGCGTCAGACCGTTCACGGCTGGATTGCGTTTGTAAAATACACGTGCCTCGTCTCCGATCACGGAGCCAATCTCTTTCATCAGGTCTGCATCCCACGTACACGCCAGCCCTACCGGCTGCGGGAAGGACGTGGCTTCGCCCAGCCAAGCCAGACCGTGAGCTGCTTCTGTGCCGTGTTTGTAAGCTGCGATACCGAGGCGTTCTACTGCTGGTTGGTATTGCAGCATGGATTCGATTTTCTCATCTTCCGACAGGCGGGATACGAGGTCCTTTACACGTGTATCGAGTTCAAGCGTTGTATCCTGGAAAGGATATTTCGTTTGGTTAGTCATGATATGGAATTCTCCTTTGGGCTTTCAATGGTTTATTTATAATGATAGCGAATACATTAACATGACATAATTATGATGTAATTTTAATGTATCCGACCTCATAAATCGAAGATTTAACCTTATAAAACAAGCATTTATTTGTCCACTGTTAACTCTTGTCTTCATTTACTAAAACGGTTTCGGTAAACCTATCATATAGCATGTTTAGCAAAAAAAACAGGGGTCTTGCACAGGAAAATGTGAATTTTCCTCAGGAAAGTATGAGGCCAATCGTTTCATTCTGGCACAGTATGGTAATCATGGATAAGAGTATAGTTTTGACGTATTTATAAGCTGAGCATAAGCACTAATGAACAAGATATAAGGAGGAAATCGAGTGAATGATCATCAACAGACCCCGACAGGTTTGCCCTCCATTCCGGAATCCCTGTGGAGAGCCACAAACACATTCAATGAATATCCGAAACTGACAGAAAATACAACTGCGGATGTAGCCATCATTGGTGCAGGCATTGCAGGCATTACGACAGCCTATTTACTGGCTCAGACGGGTAGGCGTGTGGTTGTGCTTGAAGCCGGAAAAGTACTGGATGGCACAACCGGCCATACCACTGCCAAGGTATCCGCGCAGCATGGTGTGATATTCGATGAATTACTGCATCATTTTGGCGAGGAACAGGCCCGCATGTATTATGAAGGTAATGCTACAGCCGCCAAGTGGATGCGCGATCTGGTAAAAGAGAAAAAAATCGATTGCCAGTGGGCTGAGGAAGATGCCTATGTCTACATTCAATCCGAGGAAAACCTCAAAAAGCTGGAGATTGAACTGACCGCCTATGGCAAGTTAAATATTCCTGGTGAATGGGTCGATCCACTTCCCATCCCTGTCCCGTCTAGAGCAGGTATTAAGATGCCGGGACAAGCCCGCTTTGACCCGCTCCGTTATTTGCATTACCTGCTGGAATCCGCAGTCAAGCAAGGTGTCCGCATCTTCGAACATACAACGGTTACCGATGTAGAGGAAGACGCCTCACTGCATGTGCGGACCTATGAGAATGGTCCATCCGTAACGGCCGAACATGTCGTCGTTGCCTCCCATTTCCCGGTCTACGACCCTGGATTTTATTTTTCAAGGCTGCACGCTGAACGATCCTATGCTGTTATGGTTGAACCTCAGAAACCTTTCACAGGTGGCATGTATATCTCTGACGATGAACCCTCCCGTTCACTGCGTACTGTCATTCATGAAGGGAAAGAACACATCCTCTTTGGAGGAGAGAACCATAAAACCGGGCAGGGCATTTGTACCGTCGGTCATTATGAAAATTTGGAGCGCTATGCGGCCGATACATTTGGCATTCGCAACATCCCATTCCGCTGGTCAGCTCAGGATCTGATTTCCATCGATAAGGTCCCTTATATTGGACCCATTACCGGACGACATGAACGTGTCTATGTGGCTACCGGCTTTGCCAAATGGGGCATGACCACAGGAACGATGGCTGGACACATCCTTACGGACCGGATTACCGGACGCGACAACTCTTACGCAGCGGTATTCGATCCTGCAAGGTTCAAGGTAGACCCTGGTGTGAAAAACTTCCTCGTAGAGAATGTCAATGTAGCCACGGAACTGATCTCTGGCAAGGTCGGCATTATTCACAAGAACACGGGACAACTTGGTAACGATGAAGGAGCCGTCGTTCGCCATGAAGGCAAACGGGCCGGCGCCTACAAGGACCCAACTGGCAAACTCTTTCTGGTGGATACCACCTGCACCCATTTGGGTTGTGAAGTGGAATGGAATGCCGGCGAACGTTCCTGGGATTGCCCATGCCACGGCTCACGCTTCAATTACGCAGGTAAAGTGATCGAAGGCCCTGCCGTTGAAGACCTTACGGTATTGGACGCACAAGAATAAATTAAAGCTGATACCCCCATCGCTGTATATCTTCATCCCATAGACCCGGATCGGAATCCGTCCTCAGACGGAAGTAACCGATCCGGGTTTTGCGTATGCTGATTTATAAGTGAATTAGCGAGAAATCGAAGTTAGTCCCATTTGCGGCACACCGTGACAAGGAACTATTTTAAAATCACTACCTTGCATTAAACAGTACCGGATGCTATGATGAATTCACGACTACTGAACAATACACACTAGTGATTGGATAGAGCAACAAGGAGGAACCCAAGTGAATGTTAATATTCAATTCAAAAAAGGGGTGCTGGAACTATGCGTACTCGTGCTGATCAACCGCCAGGATCGTTACGGTTACGAACTGGCTCAGGCGGTATCCCAGCATATTGAAGTGGCGGAAGGTGCACTGTATCCCCTTTTGCGAAGATTGGTCAATGACGGCTATTGTACGACTTACCTGCAAGAATCCAGTGAAGGACCACCGCGTAAATACTACAAACTGTCTGATACTGGTCGTGACTATATGAAGACTCTCACGAATGAATGGAATAATTTTGTGCGCAATGTCGCAAATCTTATAGAGGAAGGTACCCCCAATGAATAGACAACAATTCATGCAGGCAATGGAGATTCATCTGAGACCGATGGACCCGCTGGAACGGGCTGAACTGCTCGCTGATTATGAACAGCATTTTGAGATGGGATTAAGAGAAGGAAGACCGGAAGAAGAAATTTCAAGGGAACTGGGGCATCCGATCGAGATTGCAAAAGAAGCGCTCGGTGATCGGTATGATGCACAGACGCCAGGATCTGATCCGTTCTATGCGCCAACATTCGAAGAAATGCGTCCTCAGCAAAGAGGAAATCGCGCTGCACGCAGCTTCTTCACGGCAATCGGACTTTTTTTCCTGAACATCATGCTGGCAATTCCAATAGGATTGACGCTGTGGTCGGTATGGCTCACAATTGCCAGTATGTCGCTGCTGGTATTGGCACCGGTCGCTGCAGCAGTGGATTTCTTATATCTTGACCATTTCGAGTATTCTGAGATGTTCGTTTCGATTGGAGTATTCGGTATAGGCATTCTATTTGCCCTTTTGACAAAATGGATTTTTAAAGCCTTTAAGCTGGTCACTCTTCAGTATATAAGATGGAATCAAAAGACGATGAAAGGAGATGTCTAACCATGAGCACCAAAAAGTGGATCGCTTTAGCGATACTATGTATCGGCATCGGCCTGCTCGGAACCTCCATATACGGAGTTCAGTTCGGAGATCAGAGAGAAGCCTACTCCAAACGTTGGGAATTCAAAAACGATGAGCTGCACAACATCATGATGAACGCTAACTTTAACGCAGATATTGAATTCGTAGTAAGTCCCGATTCCAATGGTTACATTGAAGTGGATGGTAAGTGGGACCCGGCCACCATTGAAGGTTTTAAACAGGCCTCGATTACGGATGGAACCTTTACGTTAAACCAGAAAGAGCGCCCGCGTTTGCAATTTTTCACCCTTTATTGGAATACTCAGCAGCAAACGATCACGGTTGCGCTGCCTGAAGGACATCAGCTGGATGACGTCAGCATCGTCTCTACTTCCAGTGATCTGGATTTGAAGGGTCTGCATGCCAAAACCTTGGACCTTAACAATACGTCTGGGAGCATTCACCTTCAGGACATAAATGTACCAACCATTCAACTGGATCTAGCTTCAGGGGACATCAAAGCCACGGCAATTGAGGGAACTATGGAAGTAAAACAAACTTCCGGAAGCTTCACGCTGGATGGCATGAATGGCGATGTAACCCGCAGTGTGCAGTCGGGGGATACCAAAATTATGAAATTAAACGGTGCGGCAAACGTTAAATTCACTTCCGGCAGTGTGAAGATCGAGCAAGCTTCCTCCGGTTCAATGGATGTATCGGGACAGTCAGGAGATATTTCCATACAGGCAGCGCCCGATTTTGACGGTATATTTGACGCACAGGCTATTTCCGGTGATGTGAATATCCCTGATTCCCCTATGGTAAGCCGTGATGTCATCAAAGCTCGCACCACCTCAGGCAGCATCAAGATCAAGCAATAATGTTAAATTATGATGAAGCAAATATTCGAACTGTGGGTAATATAGTATAATTAAATGCTAGTCCAATTCTAAGGAGGAATTACCCACATGGAACTTAAAAATAAAACGGCTGTCATCACTGGCGCCGGTAAAGGTATTGGCCGTGCCATTGCTCAGGCACTTGCCAAGGAAGGTGTACATCTCGGACTTATCGCTCGGACGGCCTCCGATCTGGAGGCTCTCCAGCAATCGCTGAGTCAAGAATATGGTGTGAAAGTAACCAGTGCCATTGCGGATATTTCGGATCGCACTCAGGCTGAGGCAGCCGTAGCAGCTATCGAGATGGAGCTTGGCGCGGTGGATATCCTTATTAACAATGCAGGTATCGCAAGCTTCGGCACCTTGCTGGATATGGACCCGGAAGAGTGGGAGCGCATCCTGCATGTCAATGTCATGGGTACATACTATGTAACTCGTGCTGTGCTGCCAAGCATGATCAAGGAAAGCAGTGGCAGCATCATTAATATCGCCTCTACTGCTGGTGAGCGTGGATTCGCAACGGGTTCAGCCTACTGTGCATCCAAATTCGCCCTGCTCGGCATGACCGAATCCCTGATGCAGGAAGTACGTAAATCCAATATCCGGGTTACTGCATTAACACCAAGTACGGTGAACACAGAGCTGGCAACCAATGCCGGACTGAAAGTTGGAGACGAAGACCGAATGATGCAAGCGGAGGACGTAGCTGAACTGGCTTTGGCGACGCTCAAGCTGTCGGACCGTGTATTTGTTAAAGCCGCAGGCATCTGGACAACTAATCCGCAGTAAGCAGGAGTAGTCGAACCATTTATAAAGAACAATGAATGACGGAAGCAACCATTTCTAATGATGCAATCCGTCGCCATCCGGCCGCCCGAGAAACCTCTGGGCGGCCTTTTACATATTCAGCAGCAGCCATCGTGTCTGAATACAATTCATCGCGCTGATTCTCTACCCTTATGATTAATGCAGCGTCACTTCTCTCATTTCTTCATTCCATTATCCTCTGCTTATGCGTCCCACAAATGGTCCAGATCCAGCTCCTTGGACACGGCGATCAGCACCACCGCGGGCTCCTCCCCAATATTGGTTACTTCATGGGGAACGATGGCATTCCAGCTAAATGAATCCCCCGCCTCCAGAATCTCTACATCCTCACACTGCTCTGCACGAATCTTGCCCTGCAGAATCAGGTGACTTTCTTCTCCAGCATGCTTGTTTACCCCCGTTGATGCACCTGCGGGCAGCTCCACAATGGACATCCGCATGGCACCCTTTGCCGTTAGATGCTGTACCTTGATCTGCCCGCTCCCGGCAGTTGTTTCCTTGCGCTCACCCTTGCGCACCACGTTCATCCGTTGTTCTGGTGACAGCAGCAAGTAAGGAAGTGGAACTTCCAGATAATCCGCGATACTTTCGAGTGTGGCAATGGAAGGTGAGGTTTTATTATTTTCCACGTTGCTGATAAACCCCTTGGACAGCCCCGTACCTTCGCACATTTGCATGATGGTGATCTGTTTCTGTTTGCGGATCGTACGAATGGCTAGGCCGATATCCATGTTGCAAAACCTCCTCTTCTATAGAAATATCAACTCTTCAATCTATTTTGCGTCAGGTTCATAAAAAACAATCCGGTTGCCAAACGGATCAATCACTGTCATTTCCCTTAGATTCCACGGCGTGTCGGAAATGCCTGTCTAGGATTTCTTATACGGAACATATTTTCATAATACAAAAAAAATATTGACCCTACAATGGAATCATGATAAATTTTGTTCATCAATAAGAATATTAGTTTTATATCAGCAAACTTTATCTAGATTATCATTTCTGATCAGGTGGTGATTCCATTGAGTTATTCATTGACTTACGAGGTTCGGCTTCCTTCCGATTACAATACAGTACAACACTATCCCGTGATCTTTGCCCTGCATGGCATGGGTTCGGATGAGCAGGATATGCTTCGTTTAATGGAGCCTCTTCAGTCCGATTTTATTATCGTGGCCATAAGGGGACCCATTGTTCAGGGTAGCGGCTACGCCTATTTTCAGATTAAAAGCATTGGCAATCCCGTCCGGGAATTGTTCGACGCGTCTGTTCAGGGATTGCAGCAGCTAATCGTTGACTTGTCCGCCAAATATGCCATGGATCCCGCACGGCGTTATATCGCCGGATTCAGTCAGGGCGCCATTATGGCAATGACGCTCTCGCTAATCATGGGAGATGCAATCAAGGGAATTGTAGCTATGAGTGGTTACATTCCGCAATTTGTGAAAGACGAATACAAGTTACAGCCCAACTCGGATTTATCTGTATTCATATCGCATGGCGATCAGGATCATCTCTTCCCGCTGCAACTTGGCGAGGATAACGCAAGTTTCTTCCGTGAACACACCCATAACGTTACGTATGTTCCATATCACGGTGGGCACCAAGTCACCCCCGATCTATATCAACAATTTCAACAATGGCTTCGGACGGATGCCAAGCTGGCTGCCGAAGACCTGAAAGGACTGAATTCATAATGATGCCATCCCTGTTTGTCGCTCACGGCGCGCCATCACTCGCACTGGAGGAGAATGAGTACACTGAATTTCTGCAAAAGCTCGGACAGGAACTGCCGAAACCTAAAGCAATCGTACTGTTCTCTGCTCACTGGGAATCCACAACCCAATTGGTTTCTTCGGCAGCGAATTACGAGACCATCTATGATTTTGGTGGCTTCCAACCCGAGCTGTATCAGATCAAATACCCGGCACAAGGACATGAAGAGACATCTGCGAAGATTCAGCGTCTGTTCGCGGATGCTGGGATTCCGGTAGAGAGCGACCCCGTTCGTGGTCTGGATCACGGTGCCTGGGTCGTTCTTCGCCTGCTCTATCCGGATGCGGATATCCCGGTTGTTGCTCTGTCTGTAAACCGTTATCTGTCCAGTGAACAGCAGTATCGGGTAGGACAGGCGCTCGCCACATTACGTGAGCAGGATGTTCTCGTCATTGGCAGTGGTGGAACGGTACACAATCTGCGTCAGTTAAACTGGGAAAGCGCAGGCGCTGATCCTTGGGCCATGGCGTTTGACAACTGGCTGCATGACAAGCTGGTGAGCTGGGATACAGAATCCCTCTTTGCCTATGACAAGCTCGCACCATCCGCCCAAGCGGCTGTGCCTACGCCAGAGCATTTTTTGCCGCTGCTGCTCGCCATGGGCGCCGGAGACCAGAACAAGCAAGCATCACTCCTGTTCAAAGCCTATCAGTATGGCAACCTGAGCCTGTCTTGCTGGAAATTTGATTGAACATCGATTGATTAGTTTATATAACTCCATATATAAAAATAACCAAACACTCGTGTGAAACCGCACGGGTGTTTGGAGTGATATGACCTTTTTTGCATAATGCTGGGGGCTCTAAAGCAAGCTATAATAACATTTAGTGGAAATGAACAAGCTGTAATGACGGATTACTCTTTCTACACCTATCATATCTTTCTGGGAGGAACATTCGAAGTGGCTGAACAACCAAAGTCTGAGAGCTTGATGTCTCTCGTCAAAAAGGGAAACACCTCCTCGGCCGTAGCCATGGCAGGTAATGCGGTACTTGCACTGTGCAAAGGAGGAGCTTTTCTATTCAGTGGCAGTGGAGCCATGTTCGCCTCGGCGATGCACTCTATGGCCGATGCCATCAACCAAGGGTTTGTCTTTGTCGGAAGTGTACTGTCCGAGAAAAAACCTACACGCCGCTTTCCAACCGGATTCGGACGGGTCATCAACATTTTCTGTATGATTGCCGTTATCGTTGTGACCATTATGGCCTATGAAACGATTCATGAAGGGATTCACCTCTTACAGCATCCTGTTGGTCATTCGGGTGGTCTCTGGATTAACATCGGTGTGCTGGTGCTTAACATTGTGATCGATGGAGCCATTCTGATCAAAGCGATGAAAGAAATTCTCAAAGAAGCACGCGCTCCCAAAGCGTCAGGCCTGGCCCTGTTCCCTGCTGCAATCAAAAATGTAGGACGCGCTGCACCGCCAACACGCCTTGTATTTTACGAAGATGTTGTAGCAGTAATCGGTGCGACACTCGCCCTGATTTCTGTTGTTGTCATTGCACTGACCAATTTTGCATTGCTCGATGGAATCGTGACGACCATTATTGGATGCCTGATGATCGCTGTCGCTTTCCGTGTCGGCTATGACAATATGATCGGACTGATTGGTGTAGCGGCTCCACAGGATGTTGAGGACAAAGTATCCCAGACCATTCTGGCCGACACTCATGTTGCAGATATCCAGATGATGCGCATTATTCAGGAAGGCCGTTATTACCACGTCGAGGGTCTAATCGAGCTAACGAAAGGGCTAAGCCTTGCTGATGCCGATGATATCAAGTTCCGTATTCAGGAGAAGTTAATGACAGATCCCGACATCGCCGATGCGGCCATCTCCATTATCGAAGATGATGGCGTGAACAGCTGGGGCAAGAAGCATTCGGATGTGGTGAAGTGAGGAATTACCCTCTTTTATAAAAGAAAAAGGCCCACTCTTCGCGGAGTGGGCTTCTTCGCGTAGCTAACTACATGGCATAGGTAACTGCATGGCTACTGAATGGGAGCGTTAAAATTGTTGGTTAGAATTCACTGACTGGGTTGTCATAGGGTTTATTTCCGCCCACCCTGCTTCATCCCCATCTCCATCAATTTATCCAGCCATCTTAGACGGAACGTTTCTGTGGAGCCTTTGATTGGACTGATCTCGATTGCATATTTCGTACCTAGACTTTAGTCTAGGTCCAGTTTAACTCCAAAGACCGAGGATACCCTTTTGAGGTTCATGGTATGCTGTAAATAACGAGAAAACATACTCCATGACCGTTCGGGAATTGATCTTGTATTGAAAAGGAGAGATATCATGGCTAAACGCACCATCCTTGCGCCCGTCCTTATTTTGCTGGGCGTGTACCTGATTTTGAACCAGGGAGGTTCACTCGGTCCAGGTACGATCTTTGCCACATTCTGGCCCACCCTGTTTGTGATTCCGCTGGGGCTGTTCTTCCACTGGCTGTACTTCTCCATGATTGGACGAGGAATTGGATTGCTGGTTCCTGGGGGTATCTTGCTTACGGCAGGTGTTGTCAGCCAGATCGCCATGCTCTTTGGCAACTGGAGCACAATGTGGCCTGGCTTCATTCTTGCGGTAGCGGTAGGTCTGTTTGAATTGTATTGGTTTGGTGGCCGTAACAAATGGCTGCTGATTCCGATCAACATCCTGACGGTAATCTCCCTGTTATTCTTCTCCGTCATGTCGATTGGCACGATGCTGAACAGTCTAACCTTTGTTCAACCGTTCGTGGCGATTGTGCTGATTATGGGTGGGGCGTGGATCATTGTGGGACGCAAAAAGCGCATGTAAATCTTATAGCGTTTACACTAGACCACTCCGCGTGCAGAATAATCTTCCGATCGCTGTTATCGCCGGATTTTTTTGATTCCCTTTTTATAAAGGGTAAAATCCTGCGATAAAGGCGAGCGCTTCGCTTCTACAGATTATTTCTGCCCTCTCCGTTAATGTGTAAACAAAAATAAGACAACCTACTTCAGCTATTTGCTCTGAGGTAGGGTAAAAATATAGGGGTGCTGCTCGTCATTCAATTGAAATGACGAGCAGCACCCCTGTTTATTCCTTTTCCAAGTCTAACGAACTATACACGCACTATTGGCGGTCAATTACTCCAATTGGAGTTTTAACGAATCAGAGAGACGTTATCCTGCGTAAATAGCAGCTTATTTGCCGTTTGGCACCTGTTAAATGGAAAATAGCTTCGCTGAAGTTCGTTAGCATTCGTAACCCAAGCAAATCAGCCCAATAAGGTACGATAGATTCGTTAGCGGGTTGGACGGGCATGAAACAAACATTTATCCGATACATCTCACTCGAATGCCTTTTATTTGCTATGCATTTTAAACTCGAGGAACAAATCGTTATAATGCGAGAGCATTTTTTTGCCCAGATTATTGTACACTTCCAGCTTGCCTGTCAGCGTCTCATCTGGATAGAATCGCTCATCCTCCGAAATATCCTCTGGCAGCAGCTTCAATGCCTCGGCGTTTGGTGTGGAATACCCGACATATTCGGCATTACGTGCCGCATGATCCGGGACCAGCATGAAGTTAATAAACTGATGAGCGCCTTCAATATTACTTGCGGTCTTTGGAATGACCATGTTATCGAACCATAGGTTCGAGCCTTCTTCAGGAACGACGTAATCCAGCTTGTCGTTCTCATCCATAATTTCAGACGCATCCCCGGACCATACGAGTCCAACCGCGGCTTCTTCGTTCGCCAGCAGCATTTTGATCTCGTCTCCGACGATGGCTCTGACGTTAGGCGTCAGGGTGGATAGCTTTTTCAAAGCTTCCTGCAGATGGTCTTCGTTCGTATCGTTCAGCGAATAACCAAGGCTGTTCAGCCCCATGCCAATCACTTCACGGGCACCGTCGAGTAACAGAATCTGGTTTTTCAAACGTGGGTCCCAGAGATCGTTCCAGCTCTCAAACGTTAACCCATCGACCAGTTCAGGATTGTACACAATCCCCACCGTTCCCCAGAAGTACGGAATGGAGTACTTATTGTCCTCATCGAAGGACAGGTCCATAAACCGTGGGTCGATGTTGCTCAGATTGGGCAGCTTGCTGTGATCCAGTGGAACGAGCAGGTTCTCTTCTTTCATTTTGCTAATCGCATATTCGGAAGGAATCGCCACATCAAACGTGGTTCCGCCCTGCTCAATCTTGGTCAGCATCGCTTCATTCGAATCAAACGTCTGATATATCACCTTAATGCCTGTCTCTTGCTCAAATTCCTTCAACAGATCAGGGTCGATATAATCGCCCCAGTTATAGATGGTCAGCGTGTTGCCGCCCGAATATCCCTGACTCTTGTTCAGATACGAGGCCAGAATCATCAGGGCAAAGGCAGCGATGAATACAATCGCAAATGTCCGTACCAGTTGCTTCATGGACGCAGCCCCTTTCCTCCGGGTGGTATCCGTGTTGCGCGGCGGTTAATAAAGTAATACCCAACCACCAGCAGCACCGTCAGCAGGAATAGCAGCGTTGATAGCGCATTGATGGACAATGACACACCTTGCCTTGCTCTTGAATAAATCTCCACCGAGAGTGTGGAGTAGCCGTTACCTGTGACAAAGAATGTTACCGCAAAATCATCCAGTGAGTATGTCAGGGCCATGAAGAACCCGGCAAAAATCCCCGGTTTGACGTATGGAAGCACCACACGAGTCAGGATCTGCCATGATCCCGCACCCAGGTCACGCGCCGCATCCATCAAGGTTGGACTCATCTCCTGAAGCTTCGGCAGTACCATGATGACAACAATCGGTACGCTGAATGCGATATGAGACAACAATACCGAAGTGAATCCGAGCTTGATGCCAATCATGGTGAACAGAATGAGAAATGAGGCACCGATGATGACATCCGGACTGACGATAAGCACGTTATTGAGTGACAGCAACGTATTCTTGGTCCGTTTGCGCCGTACATGATAGATCGCCAGTGCCCCTGCCACACCGAGCATCGTCGAGATCGCCGAGGACAGGAGCGCAATAATAAACGTATTCAGTACAATGATCAGCAGCCGGGTATCGGCAAATACTTCCCTGTACCATTCCAACGTAAACCCTTCAAAGCCGCGCATATGACCGCCACTGTTGAAGGAATAGAAGATCAGATACGCGATCGGTGCGTACAGTATGGCGAATACAACGGCCAGATAGACGTTAGACAGCTTTCCGTTTCTTCCCATTACGCACCTCCTTCTTGCCTGACCCGGTCAGGAACATAATGATCGCCATCGCAATAATCAAAAAGACGGCAATCGTCGAGCCCATCCCCCAGTCCTGGGTGACGAGAAAATGCTGCTCAATCGCTGTTCCCAGCGTAATTACCCGGTTCCCCGCAATGAGGCGGGTAATCATGAACAAGGATAACGCCGGAATAAATACGGCCTGACAGCCGGATTTCACTCCGCTGAGTGTCAGCGGAAAGATGACCCGGCGGAACGTCAGCCATGACGATGCCCCAAGATCCCGTGCCGCATAGATCAGCGACGGATTCATCTCTTCCAGCGCGTTGAAGATCGGCAGGATCATGAACGGAATGAAGATGTACACCGAGACAAAGATAAAGCTGAAATCGGTGAACAAAATCTGTTGCGTGCCAATACCCACCACTTCAAGCAGGGAATTGGTCAGGCCATACGTGCCGAACAGGCCGATAAAGGCGTACGCTTTTAACAACAGATTGATCCAGCTTGGCAAAATAATAAGCAGCAGCCACAGCTGCTTGTGCTTCGTACGAGTCAGTAAATACGCCGTTGGATACGAGACCAACAGTGAGAACACCGTGATCAGAAAAGCATACCAGAACGAGCTCAGAGTCATCTGCATGTACACAGGTGTAAAGAACCGGGCATAGTTACCCAGCGTGAAGTTGCCCTCCACATCGAAGAACGAGTAATACACCACCAGCAGAACCGGAGCAACTACAAACAACACCATCCATAACACATATGGAATCAGATACGCATTGCGTGTACTCGCCTTAGTCTGCATGAACGGCCTCTTGGTAGGCTTCCAGACGTTTGTCGAACTCTTCTTCCGTCTCGTTAAAGCGCATGACGTGGATCGCTTCCGGGTCAAAATACAGACCAATACGATCGCCTACCACAGCTTTCTTGGTGGAATGAACCAGCCACTCATTGCCTGCGTCATCGTAGGTGGATATTTCGTAATGCACCCCGCGGAACAGCTGGGAGTCCACGTTGACCTGCATTTTGCCCTGTTCCTCGGTTGTAATCTCCATATCCTCTGGACGAATCACAATCTCCACAGGCTCGTCCTTCTGCAGACCCTGATCGACACATTCGTACTGTGCGCCAGCGAATTCCACGACAAAGTCCTGCTTCATTTTGCCGGATACAATGTTCGATTCGCCAATAAAGTCCGCCACAAAGCGGTTAATCGGCTCATCATAAATATCATTGGGCGTGCCGCTCTGTTGAATAACGCCACCGTTCAGGACAAAAATCTCATCCGACATCGCCAGGGCTTCCTCCTGATCATGCGTGACAAAAATAAACGTAATACCCAATCGCTGTTGCAGCTCACGCAGTTCATACTGCATTTCGGTCCGCAGCTTCAGATCGAGTGCAGAGAGCGGCTCGTCCAGCAGCAGAATCTCGGGTTCATTGACAATCGCCCGCGCAATCGCGACACGCTGCCGTTGTCCGCCTGACATCTCGCCAATTTCACGGTTTTCATAACCGGAGAGATTGACGAACTTGAGTGCTTCAAGCACTTTGTCGCGAATCTCAGCGGTTTTCATTTTTTTGATCCGCAAACCAAAAGCTACGTTCTCAAATACATTCAAATGTGGAAATAACGCGTAATCCTGAAATACGGTATTCACCTGCCGCTGGTGGGCAGGCACTTGGTTAATCACTGCACCGTTAAAATAAATACTGCCCTGTGTCGGCTCCGCAAAGCCGGCGATCAAGCGCAATATCGTTGTTTTCCCGCAGCCTGACGGGCCGAGTAGCGTATAAAATTTACCCCGCTCAATCTCGAAGCTGACTTCCTTCAATACGGCTTCATCCTGATCGTATTGCTGAGTCACCCGGTCGAACCGGATAATCGGTTGTTGTTCTGACATGCTTCATTTCGCCCCCTTTAAACTTGAGGTATACCTCTATTGCTTATTCTTCTTGCAGGCCTCTTCCATTACAAACCCAACCTATTATACACGACTTTGTCCCAGCCTTGTTTCTTATAACGTAATTTATATCCTTTTTTCTTTCATTCCAAAAGATATTCTGTATAAACTTTTATGAATTGCCAAAGAAAATATTGACCACTGTAAAATTATAGGATTATAATTCATATATATGGTTTTTTACACTAAATTTTGGGTGATGATAAAGGCGGTGTCATGCATGCTAAATAAGACTATACGAGCGGAAGTGTTGCAATACATAAACAATCACCATTTAACGCAAAGCCAGTTCTCACAACGAGCAAACATAAATCCAGGCTCTTTCAGTCGCCTCATCAATCAGAATAAACCGTTCTCCATGAGCCAGCTTGATGGTATTACAAGAGCCATGGGTGTGAAGGAAGACCATTTCTATTCGCGGTTTGTGGGAGAATGCTTTACTCTGACTGCACCGGATTGGCGAAGAATGCGCCCTTTTATCATCCGCTGTGCAGAGGTGGAGCGTCTGGATTGCATCAAATTAATTTTGAGCAATCTTCTGGATAATACTAACTACGGAACTTTGATTTTTGAGGTTGCAGAGGAGCTGTTCCATGATCAGTACAACGAGGCCGCCGCGTTGCTATATGAGGGCGTTAGTGTAATCGAGAAATACCAGCATTCCGAGCGATTAGCCCTGTGTCGATATCGATTGTTCCTTCTTTCATTAAGTGATAACCTGACCCAAAATTTGCGGGCCGCCACATTGTTCGAGCCCTATGCGAATCGCCTGGAGGAGTCCGACCAGTTGGAAGCACTCAAACATCTGGCTCACGTCTATGTTTCGCTGCATGAATGGCACAAGGTGGGTGAACTCTCGGAAGAGATGTTCCGTCTCGCTTCCATTCAGTACGAACTTTCCCTTCGCGCCAAACGCAAAGATTCTAAAGCTAAACAGCCCGTTCGCCCTTTTTACTTCTACATGTTGTATGCGCGCCTGCTCCAAGCTGCAGTATATGAACAATATGAAGATTATCAGAGAGCAATTGAATACACCGTTTTGTATACCAATGCAGATGACTGGATTCATGATTCTTCCGATGAGGCCAAGCTCATTATTAATCAATTTAATGACTTTTCAAAAGCTAACCAGTATCTATATCGATTGCTTGCGGGAGATCTGAGTATCTTGCCAGACTACATCGAATATATTGCATCGCAGCCTGATGAAATCTTCTCTGGAATGTGCCATATTGTCAAGGTAGCCAACATGTTTGATATCAACATTGATGCCATTTTGGATCGTTTCCAGGAACATATCCCTTACAAGACATATAACAGCGCGTTTGGAGAATACAATAAACCAATCAAGGCGGAGGAATACGCGACATTTTTAGCTAATCTGGGGAAGTACCATTTACATCGTGAACGTACCCAAGGCATCGATATTTTACTTGAGGGATTAGAATTTGCCGGTAATATAAGCAGTGACTCTAATACGATCAAATGTCTAACGGTATTTAATCAACACAGAGAATGGGAAGATGAGGACAAGCGAGAGAAATTCAATAGTCTGAATGATAAAATATATTCCTCACATGAAAAAAATCCTTTCAACGCTGTTAGTAAGTAGTATACTGCTTACAGTGTTACTACACCTATTTCTAATGTACTGCTTACACTTATGACACATGATGTAGGATCAGGTTAACAGCTCTAAATTTCAATTGCACTTTTTTTACAGACACCACTTGGGTGTCTTTTTTTTATTCAAAGCCAACAGGAGCCCCCTCCAACGCATCCCTGCATCTCATTATACTGATTATAAGATTCTGCTTTGGTTTAACCTCCATCTATTTATAATCTCTGGCCTTATTGATTGCCCTTTATGTAGCCATGGATATCCTACACGCTCCTTTATATGATTCAGCTATATCCGCAATGGTTTTGATGTAAACGCCCTGTGTTATTTCTTCTTATTCTCACAAATACAGCATACATTACGGGTATATGTCGATATCTACGCAATCCATGTAGAGTGATTGAAGGAAGATTTCGGAGTTCAGTTTCTGTGCGAAAGGAGTCTTGTTGGTGGATATTCGCCGTAACCTGCCTTTACTGATGATCATTTGTTTTCTCAGTCAGATGGGCGGTTTCATGATCCTGCCCCTGTTCCCCTTGTTTATTGAGGAATTTGGCCTGTCCGGCTGGATGATGGGGGTTATTTTTGCACTCTTTTATGTCGGAAAAGTGATTGGCGGGGTGCCCGCTGCGGCACTCTATCGGAAAATCGGGGGCAAGCGGGCACTAATTGCCATGCTGCTGCTGCTCGCTGTCTGTATGGGCGGGTTCGCTGTATCTTCTGCCGCCCTACTATTCGGCCTGCTACGGTTGCTGCAAGGGCTCGCTTCTACCGGACTTACGGTCGTCGTGCGTTCCATCATCGGGGATGAAGGCAATGTCGACAACCGGGGGCTGTTCAACGGTTATATCAGCAGCAGTGAAGGCGGGGGTATGGTGCTGGGTCCGGTCATCAGCGGCTGGCTCTCATTGCACTGGCCGTTGTCCGTGCCTTTTTTACTCGTTACCGTGTGCTGTCTGATGGCTGTCGTTGCGGCAATGGGGATAAAGTCGGCATCAAAAGCAGATCAAGTGTCTGAAAGTGAGGTGAACGGTCAGACTTCAAGCGAGTCTTCAAGTATTGTAAAACAAACGCAAACGCCTATGGATACGGATTACACCGTTTCTACAGTCAACGATACACCTAGCCCAACCATTCCAGAACCATCCACCGGACTTACCCGGCGGCAACAACTGATTGGCTACGGTACGGTGCATTTTCTGGAGATGAGCGCCTATGCCGTGTTTCTGACTTATTTTGCACTATATGCTGCTCATATCATGCACTGGGACCCGTTTGCGACCAGCCTTGCCTTTACCGTTGCCGGAATCTCTACACTTGCAGCTGCCCCTGTAGCAGGTTACTTGTCTGATCGGATGGGGGATCGCCTGCTGCTCTGCATGTTCGGCATGCTGATGATTGGCATCGAAGTGGTCGTTTTTCTGAGCACATCTTCTTATGTGTGGGTTTACGTGGGCATGCTGATCGGCGGTGTTGGCGGTGCATGTTACATGGACTCGTTCTTTGCTCATATCGGAGATCATATCCCGGACGAGGGTAGGAGCTCCGTCATAGGCAAAATTGTCTCTGCCGCCGAGATTGGCTCTATCGTCTCCCCTCTGGTAGCTGCGCTGCTTGTGGAGTATGGATCGCTGTATACTGTGTTCGTGTTCAATCTGCTTCTGATCGCTGCCGCTATCGCTGTTCAGGCGGTGATGCGCAGCCGTTACAGATCCAAACGGGGGTAAACGCACAAGACTGCCCACACCAGTGGGCAGCCTCCATCATTTATTTATTCCTAATAAAGTTGCTATATGTAGTGCATTTTCTTCAATTTTACTTTTTAAATAAGGGTCTGTTTTCTCAGGCAATTCCGTCGGTTTATAGAACTTTGCTTCAAGGACTTCCACCCCATCGGGCTTCAACTCGCCTTCAAATTCCGTACAAATGTAACCAATGACCACATTATAATATTCATGTCCATTTCTTAATTTCGTATATAACTCTTTCCCGGAAAAGACGCCGTATAGCTTAAGTTTCTTGATCTGTAGCCCAATCTCTTCCCTTACCTCTCTCATCGCACATTCTTCCACCGACTCGCCCAGCTCCATCATTCCACCTGGTACTCCCCACGTATCATCTGCATTTCGAACCAACAAAATTTCACCTGATTGATTCAATATTAAAATACTCGGTCTCACCAGAATAACAGGTGCATTGCCAACCATTTCTCGAAGCGATTCAATGTAACCCATGGATAACCCCTCCTATATAAAGTCATGGTCCTTATTATAGAAGTGCAATTAATTTCCATATAGAGAAAGAATATTTAGCTTCATTTCCTATTTTAGAGCCTGTGCTTTGATGAAAACACTTCAAAAAAATAACCCGCTCGCACATCAGTGTGCAAACGGGCATTTCATTGGTGGATTCTCCGCCTTAGGCTGGTGATCCCCCACGAGTTGTTGGCTTTCCCTGTTCTGAAGTTCAGCTTCTGCTTGTTCTGAATCCAGCTTATAGGAATGATCTCCATAGAAAAAGTTTGGCTTCACAATCTCATTGCGGTAGGAGCTGTGGAAAATATGCGTCGTCGCCGGAGACACGGGCGGAATCAGCCAAACCCAATCGCCTGTCAGCTCGCGCCCAGCCTTCTCCTCCCGCTGCTCAAACAAGGCAAATTGCGCTGCCGCCGTGTGGTGATCCACAATGCTCACGCCTGCTTTCTTGAACGAATGCAGTACAGCTACATTCAGCTCTACCAGAGCCCGATCTTTCCATAGCGTCGTTTCACTCGACGTATTCAGGCCAAGGGCTGCCGCTACCGCAGGCAGTTTGTTATACCGAAACGTATCCGCCAGATTACGCGCACCGATCTCAGTACCCATATACCAGCCGTTGAATGGAGCTGCCGGGTAGGATATGCCGCCAATCTCCAGCCGCATATCGGCAATCATCGGCACACCGTACCAGCGCATGCCCAATTCAACAATCTCGGGACGTTCCGGGTGTTCAATCCTCACTTCCACGATGTCTTCCTCGGGCACTGGATACCACTCTGGAGCTTGTCCCTGTGCCTGTATAATCATAGGCAGCACATCATATGGTGTTCCTTCCCCCTTCCAACCAAGCGAAATTGCTGTCTTCGTTAGCTCAACGGATGCAGGGTCGCCTACAATACCATCCGTCGTCTCATATCCTGCATAACGAATCAACTGGTGATTCCAAATCCGTACGGGTGCTCCATTCGGTCCATCAGGTGGAAGGATCGTAATCATTGGAATGATCTTACCTCCGTTGGAGGCCGCTCGGATGTGCGTCAGCACAGCATCCGCTGCTGTTCCAACGGTATCTGCATGCCGTGCATCGATAATGCGCAGTTTATCCCAGAACAGCCGTCCGATGCAGCGGTTGCTGTTCCGCCATGCCATTTTACAGCCATGCTCCAGTTCATCCGCAGTATGCACATATGTGCCTGTGTGCTCAATCTCATTCAGAACTGCAACAAGCCGGGCCTGCGCGTCTTCACGCGAATGGCCCAGCTCCTCATAACATCTATATATAAACCGTTCAGCTTCATCCCGCAATTCTTCCAGGTCTGTCCGCATTATTCATTCCACCAATCTATACATCTTGAATGCCATCATTATACGGCAAGAACACCGGATTTGTAAGCGAACGGGCACTTTGTTCACGGACTCTACATATCGTTGTCAGCGGATGCAGGGGAACTTAGCTTATTTGCCCAGAAATGCGTTTAACATCCAGATCTCTTTATCCAATGAAGCGGTGAATCCAATCAGCATATCTTCAGTTGCGTTATCCTCGGCTTCGCCCACTGCTTGAATACCCTGATTAATTACACCCACCATGGCTCTCAGATCGGAAACTACTGTTTCTACCATGTCTTCAGCCGAGAACTGTCCCTGTGCTTCCTCAACTGGTGACAACCGCAGTTGTTCAGCCATCGTTGCGACCGGGCGTCCACCAATGGCCAATAGGCGTTCTGCGGCTTCGTCCATATTCGCTGTAGCCATGTTATATAACTCTTCGAATTTGGCATGCAGTGTGAAGAAGTGAGGACCTTTGACATACCAGTGGAAGTGGTGCAGTTTGGTGTACAGTACAGACCAGCCTGCGATCTGGCGGTTCAGGACATTGTGAAGTTCAGTGGCTTGATTTGCAAAAGTGTTGTTTCTAGTCTGGATTGTGCTCATGGAATTTATCCCCTCTCGAATACGATATAGTTTTGAATTTAGTAGCATAAGTTAATTTGGTTTATTTAATTTAGACTTAATCTAAATCTTGTTTTAATTATAACATTGACCATATCCTTTGTGAAGGCTTTAGACTACTCTTTCAAATGAAGATTCCATGAAGCTGTGCTTCATCTTTGACTCATGCGGAAAGACTCTTCCAACACCTTTACATAAAGTATCTATACCGCGATTTTCGCCGATATACAATGACAATCCTCACTCCGTATCCAACAACAAAAAAAGCCCTGATCCTCAAGTGAGTAATCAGGACTGCACCAATGCACATAGCGCATGCTTTATTGTTGAACCAACTCGGATGTAAGGATACGGCTTACCTCTTCATAACTACGCGCAACATGATGAGGCTGATGCTCTGATTCTGGCAAAGCATTACGATGGTTGAACCAGATCACTTTCCATCCGGCATCCACTGCACCGACAACATCATTGCGCCAAGAATCGCCGATGTAATAACTGGAGCTGGAATCCGATCCCGTCCTCCTGCTTACATGCTCAAACAATCTGCGATCCGGCTTGGCGTAACCAAGTGTACCCGAAATAAAAATCCGTTCCTCAGGGATAAGGCTGGAAACATCAAGCGCTTCAAGCTTCTTTTGCTGATGCGCTCCTTCTCCATTGGTAATTAACCCTACTGTATGCCCTTCTGCAAGAAGTCTCCGTATAAGTTCATATGCCCCCTCAAAGGGTTGGATCTGAAACTGTCTATTTAAATACTGTGCTTGCAATTCTTCAGCCTGTCCCGATTGCAGGGGTAGTCCAAATTCCGCCATGGTCAGCTCAAATCTGCGATGACGCATCCGTTCCACCGCTTCCGGTTCGGGTACAGCAGACAAGTCTTCTTGGGCAGACAGCCAGTCGCTATAATAACGGAAACGATGGTATGCCTCGCCATACGGGAAATCGTATGGCAGACCAAGAACCTCCTGTAGTGCTCCTTTCAGCGGCTGCAAGTGGTCATACAAGGTGTCGTCTACATCGAAAAAGATAGCTCTCGTTTTATTTGTTTTTTCCATAATTGCTACTTATCCTCCTGGTGTTGGCTCCAAACATTCTCTTCTTACTATATATGCATTGAGTTGGCCAGTCCAAACAAGTATGCGTGCTTAAACATGATTACCCCGTACTTGGAGTAGCATAAAGATCCATTATATATGTTAAAATAAGGATGAATTATCTATTATCTCAGAGGTGATGCTTATGTTCAATCCGAAAGTCTTCTTCTATTAGTTGTGTCTAAGGCCATGGCTCCCGAAGCCAAAATCTAACCCGGCACAACGGGGATGAAGATGTTTGCACAGGAAGAGATTCAATCTTGGGAAAATGAACAATCGCATAATCAGAAAAACAACAAGAAGTTCATTGATCCAAGAAAAGAGAAGCTCAAAGATTTCCGCAAAGGAATCAAGAGCACTCATTTTAACAAAGAAAGTAAACCGGCTCGTAAACAAGATTATCGTCTGTATAGAACCAAAATGAAACGATTGATGTACACCGAGCAATACGATCTCCTTCACAATTATATACGAACGAGTGGTTGGCTTACTTGGTAAACCGAAGTTAGAAAGAGTAGTCCTTACATAACTTTGCCTACTCTATTTTAAGATCGTAGTCGGTGTAGTTATGGAGGACTGCTTTTACTGGAGTAAATGTCGTTTGCGTACATGTCCTAATATAATTAAATATTGCGAGGAGGACTTTATTCATGTGGAGAGAGCATCTTCAGGGAATTTCAAAAGAGTATACGTTCAGTTCTCCTGCATCGGGAGACGAACTTGCAAAGGTTGAGAGCTTGTTCCATGTCGCTCTGCCCCGTGAACTAAAGGAAATATTGTTGGAAACCAATGGGGTAAAAGCCATTTATGATTTAGGTCTAATATGGCCAATAGACCGAATCAAGAATGAAAACAAACACTATCGGGACGGACACTTCCAAGAATTTTATATGCCATTTGATAACTTGGTCTTTTTCGGTGAAAGTGGAATTGGCGATTTATTCGCGTTTCCAGTGACGGGGGATGGAATTTGTAAAGAAGACGTCTTTGTATGGAATCATGAAAATGATAGCCGAAAATGGGTCGCGCCTTCGGTATCCAAATATTTGGAATGGTCGCTAAAAGGAATGATCAAAATCTAGCTCAATGTTCCTCTTGCCAGGCTCAGTACATAGGAATTATGATTTTAAATCCTTGGTCATACAACAATACCCCGTAACGCGACTCATCGTGGCGATACGGGGTATTGGACTTTTCTTTTTATAATTAACACTACTCCACGATCAACAATCTAATTGGAGGTACATCACGAAATGTGTGTATTTAAATTAGATGATCAACGGTACAACCTTGCCTGCATTCACATCAATCAGGCCGTGATCCGTAATTTTCAGAGCTGGACTTACCGCTAGGGAATGGGTACTGATCGACATAATCGGGTTATAGTGCACATAACCAAGAGACAACATCGCTGCACGTAGTTTTTTCACTTGGTGGGATACTACCGCCAGCGGTTCCTCCGTCAGAATGCCACCCACAGGGAGTTCGAGATGAGACAACACTTTACCGTCTTCCACCACACAGAATCCACCCTGGCTCGAAATTACCGTGTTAGCTGCCAATATCATATCTTCACGATTGCGCCCTACGACCAAAAGGTTGTGGTTATCATGGGAATACGTTGTCGCAATGGCCCCACGCTTAATCGTGTCTCCACCAATCAAACCATGTGCCCGGTTACCGTTCACACCATAACGTTCAAAGGTCGCAATCTGTCCATATTCACTCTCTTCCCAGAGCAGTTCACCATTCACAGCCTGAACTTGGGCAATATGCTCTTCCACAAAGGTTGAACCGTCCTTCACAATCATAACCCGGCAATTGTTTATCCCATTTTCAGATAACTGCGCGTCTGAGGCTGATGCTTCACTTTTCCCACTCACCTTCGGATCAGACAAACGAATTGCGAAATCCTCGGCTCCCAGCAGATCCAACTGCACGCTCTTGTAAAAGTGAGGTGGAAACTGTCCACTGATCCGGTCTTGCTTGTACGGTTCGTAGTCGTCATAAGCTTTACGGCCATTTTTGTATACCTGCTCTACTGCAAGTGTATCTAAGTTGGACAGTAGCACATAATCCGCCACTTTGCCTGGGGCAATGCTACCGCGATCAGTCATTTTCATTCGGGATGCAGGGGTCGAGGTTGCTGCATAGATTGCATCTTCAGGGCGCATACCCATCCGAATGGCTTTACGCACGATATGATCCAAATGCCCCCGTTCCACCAGCGAATCAGGCATAACATCGTCCGTTACAAAGCAGAAATGCTGAGCAACATCATGTTGAATCAGGTACTCCATAACTTCTGGCGTCATCGATTTTTCCTGAATTTCTATAAACATGCCTGCCGCAATTCGCGCCTGCAAGCCTTCAATACTCTGATGCGTATGATCGGAATCCACGCCCGCATAGATCAGTCGGTGCAGATCCAGCCCAAGCAGTTTCGGTGTATGACCTTCGATCACAAGATCGGGATAGTTCTGGCGAATATGCTGGAGGATCTGGTTGGTCTTGCATTCCGGGTCCCGGATGACGTCCACATAGTTCATGATCTCACCCAGACAGATGATCTCTCCAGTAGCCAGCAGCACATCCATGTCTTCGATTTCGATTGAACCACCTGTTGTTTCCATGGGTGTCGCCGGAACGGAGCTTGGGATGGCGTAGAACATATCTACGTTTGTCTCGCGACTGGCCGACATCATCTCCTGCACACCTTCCAAACCAAACACATTCGCCATCTCATGCGGTTCCGCCACAATGGACGTTACCCCGCAACGGATTAGGCCATGGGAAAAGGTTGCCGGTGTCACCATCGTACTCTCGATGTGCAGATGAATATCAATGAGGCCTGGAATCATGTAACGTCCCCGTGCATCAATCACTTCATCGGCTTCAATCATTTCCGGTCCGCCTGACCCAACATACATGAATCTGCCGTCCAGTACAGCCACGTTGTTCATTTCGAATCGTTTATAATAACTGTTATACACATGTACATTCTTAATTAGTTGATCTGCACGCATGGGGCATAATCTCCTTCTTCATGAGCATTTTACAGCGATCCAGAGCGGTAGTTTACGATAGCCAGATTGAGTGGAGACAGCTATTTTCGATATGCCACATCTGGATTCAACTAATAAAACGCCTCTTTTACTGCTTCTGCTTCCTGCTGCTATTCCACAAGGACAAGCTTATCCTGCGGGAAAATCAGATTCACCCGCTGTCCGCTGAGATAAGGTGTCTCCATCTCCTGATTGGCTGTGAAGTCGCCAAGTTCTGTCTCAATGACGTATTGATAGCTGCGTCCAAGGTATGTGCTTACTTTGATAATCCCTGGCAAAGCATTAGCCATGTCCCCAGAGGTATCTCCACTAACCATCAGATCATCCGGGCGAATCGCGCCTTTGCGTGCACCGGGACGTGCCGTTCCGGGATGCGCAGTTGCCGTGAACAAGCGACCACCCGCTTTTAGCGTGATCACCTCTCCTGCATCACTGCGCTCTGCGAATTCAATGAAATTGTGAAATCCGATAAATTGGGCTACAAACTCCGTTGCCGGGTATTTAAAAATCGTCTCCGGGCGGTCGAGCTGCTCGACAACGCCTTTGTTCATAATCGCTACCTGATCGGAGATGGAGAAGCACTCCTCCTGATCATGAGAGACATAAAGCGTCGTAATGCCCAGTTCCTGCTGAATGCGGCGAATCTCCACCCGCATATTGAGTCTCAGGTTGGCATCCAGGTTACTGAGTGGTTCATCGAACAATAGCAAATCCGGTTCAATAACCAGTGCGCGGGCAATTGCCACACGCTGACGCTGACCACCAGACAGTTCTGTTGGAAAACGTTTCTCAAACCCGTTCAGGTTAACCACCTCAAGGATGCGCATCACACGTGATGAGATATCCTTGTCTTTCACCTTGCGCATCCGCAGGCCGAAGGCCACGTTGTCATAGACAGACAGATGCGGGAATAGCGCATAACTCTGAAATACAAATCCGAAATTCCGCTTATTTACCGGAACTTTTGTATAATCCTTGCCGCCGAACATAAACTTGCCCTGTGTTGCTTCCAGGAATCCGGCGATGAGGCGCAGCGTAGTTGTTTTGCCGCAACCGCTCGGTCCGAGCAGGGAGAGCAGCTTACCTTTTTCCAGCTCCAATTGAAAATCCTTCAGGATCGTCTGGTTATCGTAAGCCACCGATACGCGATCCAATGTCAGCAATGCCATAGCGTTCTGCGCCTCCAATTAACGTTTAGTAAAGTATGAGAATCCGCCCATGATCCGTTCGATCACGAACATTAAAAGTCTAGTCAATACCATCAACAGTACGGAAATCGCTGCAATGGTTGGGTCAAAATAATTTTCCACATAGGTCAGCATCTGAATGGGCAATGTGCTTACCCCCGGTCCGGTCATAAACACGGAAATGTCCACGTTGTTGAACGACTCCAGAAACGCAATCAGCACCGCCGCGAGAATACCGGAACGAATGTTGGGCAGCACGATCTGGAAGAACGTTCTAACCCGTCCCGCGCCGAGACTCAGGGCCGCTTCTTCCACTGCAAAGTCAAAGCTCGACAGACTCGATGCAATAACGCGAATGATAAATGGCAGCATGATAATGGTGTGACCAATCAGCAGACCCAGATACATCGGCAAATGATAGATCACGATCAGGTACTTCATCAACGTAAAACCAAGCACGATTCCCGGAATGAGTACCGGGGACAGGAACAATGCATTCAGCACCGACTTGCCTTTGAAATCGTAACGACTAAGTGCATACGCAGCCGGAACCCCGAGCAACAGCGCCAGCAAATTTCCCAGCAGGGAAATGATGATGGACGTCTGGAACGTGCGAAGGAAACCGCCTGTGTTAAAAATATTTTCGTACCAGCGGAGAGAGAAGCCCTCCGGCGGAAATTTGAGTACCGTCCCCGGTTCAAACGAAGTCACCGAGATGATCAGAAGCGGGCCCAGCAGAAAGATAAAGACCAGCAGACTGAACAGGCCCAGCCCGATATGTTTCTCCCGCATATGTCTACCCCTTCGGATTTAAAGTTTTGGCCATTTTGTTCATGACACCGACCACGACAAATGTAATGACAATCATAATCGCGGCAACGACCGAGGCCAGATACCAGTCGTTCAGGGTCATAGCGTTCTGATAGAGGAACGTCGCAATGACGCGCTGTTTGCCTCCCAAAAGTGCAGGCGTCGTATAAGCCGTCAGGCTTCCAACAAAAACAAGTACGGCTCCGATCACAAGCCCTGGCACGGCCAGCGGGAATACCACCCGGCGGAATGCCGTGAAGCGTGATGCACCCAGGCTCTGTGCCGCCTTGAGCAGATCACCATCAATGTTCTCAAGCACACCGACCAGGGAAATGATCATGAGTGGCAGGAACAGATGGGTCAAACCGATCATCATGGCAGCCGGCGTATACAGAATATCCAGCGGCTTGTCCACGATCCCCAGTCCAACGAGGGTGTTGTTGATCAGCCCTTTGCGTCCGAGAATAATCATCCAGCTAAACGAGCGCACAACCGGGCTCGTTAGCAGCGGAAAGATGGCCAGCGCAAGCAGAATGCCTTTGCGGCGCGGCGCTTTCCGTGAAATATAATAAGCTGTCGGGAATCCGAGCACCACGCAGACGATAGTGGTGACCACGCTGACTTGCAGCGTCGTAAGCAATATTTTCAAAAAGTAAGGGTCTCTGAAAAAATGCATGTATCCTTCAAACGTGAAGGAGCTTTCCTGAAAAAATGTCGATCCGATCGTCAGGACAATCGGAATGATCATAAATGCCGCCAAAAATATGAATCCTGGCAGCAATAGCCAGTATACTGATTTCTTCATCGCGGTACTCCTGACTTATAAAATGGTTTTATTCACATGTTAAAATCACAACTTTACACTATCTCACTCCGTGCCAGAAGAATCTTTCGATCGCTGTTATCCCCAGATTTTTTTGATCCTTTATTAAAGGGTAAAAATCCGGGGATAAAGGCGAGCGCTTCGCTTCTCCAGCTTTCTTCTGTCACTTCGTTCTTGTGTAAAAAATGAATTTAACGGTCATAGCTACGCATTTAACGCGTTGATAAACAGTTCAAGGAAAGCCTCGGCGTCTACCGTTTCGCAAACGAGGGTATTGGGCTGTTCGCCCAAACGGTTTTGGAAGTCACACACCATCTGACCATCGCACAAGCGGCTTGCTGTCTCGACATCGACGTAATATGATTTGCGTCCAACCAAATCCGGGGCAAGTGCGACACCCACTGCCAGTGGATCATGCAGAGCACAAGCTCGGATGCCGTTCATTTCTTCGTAACGATTGATGTAAATCTCGGTGCTCTGTGCCACATAATCGCGAAGCACGGGATCAGTCAATCGTCTGATGGCTTCTTCATTCAGCAGCGTTTGACGGGTAACATCCAAGCCAACCTGCGTGAGCTTCTCGAAACCTGCATGCAGTACAATGCGTGCGGCTTCGGGATCGGCGTACGTGTTGTACTCCGCAGTAGGTGTAACATTGCCATGTCCACGAACGACGCCACCCATGAAGATGACTTCCTTCAATAATGTAGGCAGTTCAGGACACTTCATCAGAGCCAGCGCGAG
The DNA here is from genome assembly GCF_030487755.1 of Paenibacillus sp. 11B. Taxonomy (NCBI): domain Bacteria; kingdom Bacillati; phylum Bacillota; class Bacilli; order Caryophanales; family Paenibacillaceae; genus Paenibacillus; species Paenibacillus sp. 11B. The sequence continues at coordinate 701,130 of NZ_JAUKNS010000004.1, forward strand.
ATTCGTTAACGGTGCGGTCATAATCAGTGTCAATTCGCCTGGGTATAACTTCGCCTGTTCAATGATAAAGTCCGGGGCAAAGCCTTCATCCGCCTGCTTGGATACGGCCGGATCAGGCAGCGCACCACCCAATCCGTCTTGTCCGTGAACCCGGTGCTCATAATGAGACTTGCGTGTGAGTGGGCCAGCCGCTCCGGCTATGACCGGAATGGAAGGTGCTCCCACCAATTCGAGTATTTTGCATGTGTTATCCGTTGCCTGCTGGAGCGATACGTTCCCACAGACCGTGGTAATTCCGAGAATGTCCAGCTTCCGACTCTTGACGGCCAGCAAGATCGCCAGCGCGTCATCAATACCGGTATCCACATCCAGAATGATGCGATTTCCTGTTTCACTCATGCATTCCCAACTCCTCTGCCGTTAAATGATTGCTTGCTGCAAATGTTATTTGTCGAGCTCAATCGATATCATTACTGCGGATCAACCTTATCGTTCAAACGTTGATTACGCTTATTGTGCAATCTCACGGTTCCAACGATCTGTCCATGCTTTGGCCTGTTGATTCACAAATTCCATATCCAGCTTGTTCAGCTTGCCAACCACGTCTGCGCCATACGTTACGCCCTCAGCTTCTTCGGCACTCAATTCAACCTTGGTATTTACCGGGGAATCCACTTTGGCTTTGGCGGATTTGGCTTGTACATCCTGGCTTAGCTGCCAGTTGATGAATTCTTCAGCGAGTTCTTTGTTCTTGCTGCCTTTCACGACGTTGATCGTATTCATAACTGCATATGCACCTTCGCTAGGTGTAACAAACTTTGCATTCGGCACTGCCGCTTTCAGATCCTTGAAGTACATTTCCATAATCGGTCCGCCAGCAATCTCTTCCTGGGAGAACATGTTCACGAATTCGGAAGTTTGCGTGTAGAATTTAACCACGTTGCCGCTTAATTTTTTCAGTTCTGCAAATGCAGCATCTTCATTAAACGTATCGTTTCCAGCTACACGGGAAGCAGCATCCAATACCATTGGTCCTGCTGTTGCCGTAATGTTTGGAATCGTCAGGTTATTGGCAAACGCCGGGTCCCACAGATCCGCCCATGAAGTGACTTCTTTGGAAACGAGGTCCGGGTTATAAGCGATTCCGAGCTGTCCCACCGTGTAGGCCGGGCCATAATCTTCGCCAAGCGGTGCTTTGGCAATATCATAAATATCGTTCACATTCGGAATTTTGGAGCGGTCAATTTTCTCAAACAAACCTTCGTCAATACCTTGCTGTGCATAGTAATCAGACAAGTAGATTACATCGACGTTGGACGTACCCTGGCGGATTTTATTCAAACGCTCAGCGTTGTTACCCACTTCAAGCACGATGTCTACATTATGTTCTTTTTCAAAAGGACCAAATACTTCTTCATTAAAGAAATCTTCCGAGAACCCCCAAGTGGAGATGACGAGCTTGGTTGACGCCGTGCCTCCGCTTCCTGATCCGCCTGTAGCGTCCTCTGTACTGCTGCCGCAACCTGCTAGTAATACCGATGTCATTGCCACTGCCGCCAAACCGCTAATCCACTTCTTCATCATGATCCTGATTCCCCCTGATATGTGTGATGTGTATTAAAAAAAAACAAAAAGAAAAGCATTCTTGTATAAACAAGAACACTTTTCTTCGTAAACAAAGGAAAGCGACACCCGCTGCCGGTACATCATCGGTTTCTGCTCCAGAATCAATCCGAAGACAGACGCCATCATATGAAATTGTTCGGAATCCGAATCATGGACTAGAACCGTGTGCAACGCATGAATCGAACCTGTCGATCCATCCTATGCTTGTTCCAAAATCACATTCGTAATGGCCCACTGCGTGGACGCATCATAATCCCGTAATACAGCTTCGATTGGCAAACCCATGTGCTGCTCCAACTTCTCCCTGAATTTCTTCTTATACAAGACAGACATACGGAAGTCCACTTCCAGCTTCAAGCCGGGGGCCTCCCCTTCCAGGGCGTCAGAGCGCGGTGAACGGCGGTGCTTCGCGTAGAAGGTCACGATGTTCTGATCAATGGTCACTCTCAGGAGAGTGGTCCCAAAGCCGAACAGTTCCTTCGAAATTTCGTTATAATACTGGCACATCTTCTTCTTACTCTCATTGCTGTCCAGCAGTTCCATGAACTCACCCACATCATTTACTACCGTACGTTCGACGTGTTAACACGATTGATTATACATATATCTACGATTTTAGGCAACCCAAAAGATATAGTTAACATGAAAATAACACATAAAAGCGAACATTGAACACAAAATCATTCATTAATAATAAAGGATTACATATGCATTTAAACAATAATATGTTTGAAATTATGCCTCTGAAGTTCAACTTCTATTCTAAACAATTATGTATCAGGTTTGCATTCAATACAAAAAAGGGAACTCAATAAGTCATAACATGACGAGGTTCCCCTTTTTTTGCGTAGTATGTGTTACTTGTGTTAGTTAGCGTCAGTCCTAACGATCCGATATAACATTATTACGACGAATGCCCACTGATCTGGGGTTTAAAGAATCATAACGATGCTATTTCCTTAGATTGTAGACCCTCTCGCACGTCTGCACCAGAATAACGTCACTGAACTCCTTTACATTTTGCATTCCATGATCATTCGCCGTTTAAAGCGCGGTCGGTTCATTAGCACCTTTACCTCAATGGGAGATTTTTGAAGTTACCACTCTAGCTGAACGTACCTCCGTACGAATCAGGTTGAAGATCATCAAAATCAGCACAACGAATTGTGGGATGAATGTCTCCCATGTCGGATACATGCCAAGCCAGCCAATCGTCGGCAGACTCGGAGCGACATGTGCACCGAGCGTTGCCGAGACTTGAAGAGAATGAATGCTCTCACCAAGGAATCGAAAGACCAGATAATAAATCAGCAGCGTAGCGGTCAGGAAGAACCAACGTACAGGCAGACGTACACTGAACTGAATGATCGCCACAGCCAATATAATCAGGATGAGCAACGCTGCCCCCATACCGATTAACATCTGCGAGGTCTCAATTGCAGGCGCCATACCGATATAAAAGATTGCTGTCTCCGCACCTTCACGCAATATGGCGAGACCCGCCACAGCGAAGAGTGACCACAGACTACCCCGGGCCAGTGCACCGCCTACCTGTCGCTGTACATAGCTATTCCAGGAGCGGGTATTCGATTTGCTATGCATCCATTGTCCAACCGACAACATCAGTACAACCGCTGCAAGCCCTGTATACCCCTCAATCATCTCCCGTGTGCTGCCCGAAGATGCCACAGCCAGGGTCAGCGACAGTACAATGGCCAGCGCCGCGCTGAGCAGCAGACCACTACCCGCTCCAGCCCAGATCCAGCGCCGGGCCGCAGACTCTCCACTCTTCTTGGCATAAGCTAACAATGCAGCCAGTACCAGAATGGCCTCCAATCCCTCGCGAAGCAGGATCAAAGCTGCGTCCCATGCCGTATATGAGGTGCTAGCCGTTAACGGCTCCAGACGATTGATCATTCGGGATACAACCTCGGCTGCCTTCGCCGTGTTTGGCGGGTTCGAGACGACGTATCCGGATGCTTCCGCCATTTCATTCTCAATGGCCGTATATGAGGCCGGAGATGATATCTGTACCTGACCTTCAACCAAAGGCCAGGCCACAATGAACTGCTCCAGCCCCGTTGCAGCAGAAGTGGTGTCCCCCGCCTGAATTTGCTGCTGGATTTGCTCCAACAATTTCAGCAGGTCGGACAATGAAGAAGCACCTGACGATGCCGCCGCATCCTCAACTTCCCCTTCCTTGAGCGTCCCTGCACTGTAGTCTGTAAGCAACGTAACCAGATCCTGCATACGCTCTGTTGCCTGCTCTTCCTTGCGTGGCTCCGCCTGCATGGATATACGAACCAGGCTGATGTCTTTCTCCAACTGGCTGTATACACCAAAATGATCCTGACGGATCGGAGCTTCGGTGCTTTTCCAGGCTGTAACGATCCGTTTATAGGCAAGCTCTGCCTGTGTCCAGTCACCCTGTTCCATTGTACTCAAGCTTTTACGTGCATTCGACAATAGCTTTTCGGCTGCTTTACGGCCTGCGCCACTGCTCTCTTCCGCACCCTGAAACGCCTCAATATACTGATTGGTCGCACGGGCCAGATCGGCCAGCGCTTTCTTGGCTGCATCAGAATCATTGCCAGACAGTGCCTGTTCCGCTTTGGACAAGGCATCGCCTACACTACTTACGGCCGTGTCAACCTGATCTGCGTTCTGCTCCGGCTCCAACGTGCTGGCACTATCCCATAGTTGCCGGAATTCGGCAACGTCCTCCGTGGCTTCTGCCAGCTTGCCTTGTCCCGCTTCAACCAAGGCGCTGCCCACAGGCGGTAATAGACCATCCAGTTGTTTTTGCACAGACAGCTCATGGTTTTGCAACCCCTCGGCAGAAGCGTGTGGGACATCCAGTAAACGAATCACCCCGGACCCCACCATCAGGAACACCAGCAGCATCAGCAAGGAACGCATAAGCCCTCCTTTGTACTGCCGCTTTTGCGCCTTCCGATCTGTGATCCTGCCCATCATTTCATCCTCCCCATTCCTCTGAAACCGTTCATTGCCATCTAACCTTCTATTAAATTAAGGTGTCCCCAATATATCCCCCATTGGAAGTCCCAGGGAAACAGGCAAATACAGCACTACCTGTGTGCACGGTATATTCGTTCAGCTTATCGTTCTTTGCCAGTCGTTCCTGAATCGGAATAAACTGCTTCTCCAGATCCCGTTGATAACTAATGAACAGCAAGCCTGCATCCAGCTGTCCGGTCTTGGCATCGAGTCCACTCGAATACGAGTAGGAGCGGCGTAAAATCTGCTGGCTGCCATCACCCTTCGCTAGACGCAGATGTGACGTTGCCGGAATGACAGGCTGTCCATCTGCGGATTTGGCCTTCAGATCTACCGGATCGAACTCGCCGTGGCTGCCGAGCGGCGCTCCGCTGTCCCGGTGGCGTCCAAAAGTCGCCTCCTGATCTTTCAGTGTGGAGCGGTCCCACACCTCCACACGCATGCGAACCCGGCGGACGGCCATATAGCTGCCGTCGGCCATCCACCCCGGACCGTCAGCCGGCTGCGCCCAGACGGTCTGGTCCATCAGCACCGCATCCGTGGTATCCGGATTGCCGGTGCCATCCTTGAAGCCGAGCAAGTTGCGCGGTGTTCCACCCGCAGGGTCAGCTCGGCCCGTGCGCTGGAAGCCTTCCTGCGTCCAGCGCAATACCGCATGCCCGCGAGCGATGCGCGCGAGATTGCGGATGGCATGGAAGGCGACCTGCATATCGTCTGCGCAGACTTGTACGCACAGGTCGCCACCACACCACTGCGGGTCCAGCGCATCTCCGGTGAATGCCGGGAGATCGCGCAGGCCCTTGGGCTTCCGGCCCTGCAGCCCGAAGCGCCCGTCAAACAAAGAGGGCCCCACACCAAACGTCAACGTAGTTCGTGACGGTGTCAGGCCTGCCGCTTCACCCGTATCGGTGGGCGGCGTATTCAGCGTTGTATTATGTTCGCCGATCATCTCTCCGGCGGCCATGGCAGCGGAAGCCGCCGTCCAGTTCTTGAACAGGCGGCGAAGATCATCCGCACTTCCCGCCGTTACATCAAAGGCGGCAAAGCAGATGAAATCCTGAGCCGGGGTAATAATGCCCGCCTGGTGCTTGCCATAGAAGGGCAGTCCTTTGTCCGGCGTGTTAATGTCCACATCCAATGTCGCCGGACTGCTTTTGCGGCCCAGCGCCATCAGACCGCTGGCACCGCCTCCACCCAAGAGCAGACCCAGCCCGGCCACGCCGGTCAGCTTCAGCATTTCACGCCGTGACAACGGCTTTTTCAGCGAATCCTTTTTCTGCTCAGTCATCGTTCTACACTCCCAGTACCTGTCCCATGTTCGACAGTGGCTCAGCCAATGCATCCAGGTTCTGGCTCAGTTTTTTCACATCCTCATCCTTCAGCTTCTCATAGGAAACATACCCGTCTCCATCCTTGAATGGAGCAAGCTCTTTCTCGAGCGCATCGAATCGGTCCGCAATCTGTTGATTCAGATCTTTGTCCTTGGCAGCCAGATCATCCTTGAGTAGGTTATAAATCTCGCGTGCTCCCTCTACATTCGCCGCAAAATCATACAGATCCGTATGGGAATAACGTTCCTCTTCACCTGTTACCTTGCTGGAGGAAACCTCATTCAGCAGTTCTACCGCACCCGTTACCATCAGGCTTGCATCAATGTCCATCGTCTCAACTTTGGCACGCAGCAGCTTCGCATCACTCAACAAGCTATCCGCAAAGTCAGTCATGCCTTCGGTCGTCTTGTCTTCCCAAAGTGCTTTCTCAATCCGGTGGAATCCGCGCCAATCGGCTGCCTCCACATCTCCGTCACGCGCATCGATATTCGGGTCCAGATCCCCAAGCGCCTCGGCTACCGGTTCAATTCGTTCATAATACATACGAGCTGGTGCATATAATGATTTGGCAGTCTCCAGATCACCGGCTTTCACTGCATCCGTGAACTTCTCCGTTTGCTTCACGAATTCATCAATCTGCTCGATTGCAAATGCGCGATAGCCATCCACTGCGGTTGTATAATCGTTCCCGGACGCTTCCTGATCTGCTGCATCTGCAGTTTCTGTGGACGTTTGATTTCCGCTTTGAGCAACAGGTGTTTCTTCCGAAGCTGTTTCATTGTTGCCGCAAGCGGCGAGTAAAACCGAAGTTGCCAGCACAACAGCTGGCAATGCCAATATTTTTTTCAACACGATACACTCCTTATTGGTTAAACTGATTTGCCTATACGTACACAGCACATATTATGTCGATGAGTACAAAGCTTGGATTAACGTTCATTTTATGATAATGATTATCAATTTCGGTAATGACATCATAATTCCAGCGTATACTTATGTCAATATGAAAATAAGGGACCGGTTTAGCCGCATACTCATGTGGAAAATACAAGATACTATTTCCTTTGGAAACATAGACAAACTTCGTCATCAACCGTTAAAATGAGACAAAATGTCTATATGATCTTAATTAATGAAATTGGAGGCTCATGTCATGAAATGCCCAGTATGTAATCATGAAAATGGAAATGCCAGTTTTTGCGAGAGGTGCGGCTCTAATCTAACCCCTTCCTCCCCTAATACAAATACCGCTCAGGATCAACATTCTGCTGCTGCCGAACCTGAATATACCCGTTGGTCCAGCACACAGGCGACACCGTCCCATACTCCCGTTTCATCCAGCACCCCTTCTCCTCCCAGACCTGTACAGCACGTATCTGACTCTTCCAGCACAGACGGCCATACGTCTTCGGAAGACAACAACACCAATCAGTGGAACAACATCGTACAAAATGAGAAAGTTCAGCAAGCCAAAGAAGTAAGCAAACAGTATCTATCCTATTTCCTTAGCGTTCTCACCCGTCCTTATCAAACCATGAAAACCGTTGGAGAACAGCATTCACTTAATGGTTGGATTACGATGGCTCTGATCGCAGTTCTATCCTCTACATACGTTTTGATCACATTTAGCCGGATGGAAATGGACGGATTGTTCATTGGCGGGTTTATCAGACCGTTGCTGTTCACCGCCATTTCTCTGGTCGTAGCTGTCGCATTGATCTATGCCATATTGAAGATTGAAAAAATAACGTTTCGTCCCAAAATACTGGTTGCCCAGTTCGGTACATTACTCGTACCTGCTATAGCGTCGCTTGTTCTGGCGAACCTGTTTATTGTTATCTCGTATTCCATCGCCATCTTCTTCCTTGTTGTTTCGTATGTAATTATCTTTGTATCTCTTAACGCGGTGCTGTTCCAGTATCCGCTGAATCGTACCAAGGCAGCCATCGACAGCATGTACAGCGTGCTGATTGCCAACGTTGTTTTGTTTTATATGCTTTCTCGCTTGCTCGGCAGTACGATCATTGGATTGATTAGCCTGATGTTTTCTCCATACGGTCGTATGTAGTATCTAGTTCAAAAAGCTTTTACAAAGACTCTCCCTGCTTTTCCAAGGAGGGTCTTTTTTTTGTGTTTACACCGTCGCAGATTGCACTCGTTGTGTTTTATACACTATAATGTGTAGTGTAAAAGGTATGTTCTTTTTTACGTAAGGATCGATGGCAAGAAACACTCCATACTCACACGGACTATTACCTTTACTATTGCCATCAACACTATACTATGTAGTGTTTTATTCATCCAATTTTACTAAGAAAGGCAGAGAAAATCGATATGGATATGAATATGAATATGAATATGAATCATATGCAAATGGAGCACGAAGCAGGCCCATCCTACCTGTGGCTTATCGTCGGTGCAGTCGTTCTATTGCTCTCCATTGCAGCTTATATCTGGTCTTCACGCACCCAGAAGTCTGCACTGGCACATATGAAGAAGAATGAACGAGCTGTGATTAAAAAGAAAACCCGCTCCATCCGCCTGGCTGCACATGCACTGCTTGGGGTGTCGATCATTGCATTTGTTCTTTTCTTCATGCAGGGCGCACTTACCAAGTATGATGTAGCAGATCTGAATGCTGGTGCTGCGATCGACGTGACCAACGATAAATACTACGGGGCAGATCATACGGAAGAACCGATCCAATATGAGATGACCATTCCGACGTCTGGACCTCATAACCCGCATGATATCAAGTTTGGATTTTATACCGATTTCCCCGGATATCCTTACCTAGTACATAATCTGGAGCATGGGGATATCATCATTTATTACCGTGAGAATGCAAGTGATGAGCTGAAAGAGCATCTGAAATACCTTGCCAAGTTCCGCAAAGCTGGATCAGGTATCCTCGCTGTACCGAACAAGGACATCCCCGAGGGCAGTGAGGTCGTTGTGACGGCATGGACCAAAACCATGAAGCTGGACCAATTCGATGATGCCAAAGTAGGTACTTTTATTAATAAATATATTAATCAGGGGCCTGAGAAGATTCCTGCTTCCATTCGTCAGGGCGGTGGAACGATGTAACGAGCACTTCCGCTGATTGCTTCAACATTTGAACACGAGAAATCAGCCATCTCGTTGTAGAGCGGGGCGAGCTAATAGGCACCAGGGTAACATCAACAAAGCCGCATGGCGGAAACCGGGTATCCCGGCTACACTGCCTGCGGCTTTTTAATGTTGTACCTTTAATGGAGGCTGGCCTCGCGGCTGCCTGAATTAGTAGCGCTGCGGAGCAGCTTTTTTGCCCAAATCCGTCATGTACGTAAAGAACGCTTCCGGATCAGTATCATACACGAGCTGTACTGGACGTCCGTCTGCTTGTTCCACTGTACGGCCTTGGCTTGGACCATCCGGGATAACGATACAGTTCACCGTTTTCTTCTTCACGATGTCCTCACGCCCAACCGAAGCTGTAGTCAGCACATCCCACAGGTAGTATGTGGAATTCGTTTCACTGTACACCAGTGGCGGACATCCTGCGTAACAGTTGCCCAGGAAGTCAACGCCTTCGAAGCGACGCTCTGCAGCCCAACGGTTACGCACAGCAGGTGTCAGAGGTACTTTATTCGTACTTTCCAGCGCAACCAGATCAATCTGGATGCCGCTCTGCCATACACGGTAAGCCGCTTCCGGGTCCCAGAATACGTTCCATTCTGCTGTACCATCATGCTCAGGCTCTTCGACGTTCCCTCTTTCGAACGTGCCACCCATCCACACAAGCTTGTCGATTTTCTCTTCAATATCCGGTGCTTCGTCCAGTGCACGCGCGAGGTCCGTCAGCGGTCCTGTGAACAGGAGCAGCGTTTTGCCTTCGGTGCTGCGCACTTTCTCAATCAGATGCTGGTGAGCCGGAACAGCAGACAGAGGAGCGTCCATTTTGCCGGATTCATTCAGTACTGGAAGTGCATCTACATAGAAGGAGTGCAATCTCCACGCCGCAGGAAATGGATTTTTCCCTCTGGAGTTGGATTTGGATACCTCTACGGAATATGTGCCGAAGCGATCGATAATTTTACGGCTGGCATCTGTAGCTGGCTCCAGATATCCGTCTGCCGGAATAACCGATACACCGGTTACATTTACATTGTCCATTTGCAGAAGCATGAACAGCGATACGAGGTCATCCACGCCGCCGTCATGGTTAAAATACACATTAAGTTGGTTCGTCATGCTTGTTTTCATCCTTCCCCCTGGTTGTCCCATTGATGTTCATCCCGTCCGTCTGCTTGTAGCTGACGTTACCACTATTATGTCCCATAACCCTTGGCTACGTAAACCTTCCACACACAAAGAAAGCAGGAAACACGCCTGATTCTACGGATATTTTACATTTTAACCATTCCATCTCAGACCTTGCCGCCCCATCTACACTATTGAAAATGGTAAAAAGACAAGGACAGTGGCTTGTGGCCTCACTGTCCTTGTCTGAATCCATCCATTGATTACATGGATTGATTTTGTTTGTCTTTGGCCTTCTCTGCTACAGGCGCATATTTGCCTGGCCAGAAAGCCCATTTGCCCAGTAAAGCTGTAATTGCAGGCACCATAAATGGTCGAACGAGGAACGTATCGAGCAAAACACCCGCAGCCGTGATGATACCGAATTGCACCAGCACCTGAATCGGCAGTGTTGCCAGTACGGCAAACGTACCTGCAAGAATCAGACCTGCGGAAGTAATAACAGACCCGGTTTCGCCCACACCTTCCTTGATCGCTTGGCGAAGGGGCATCGTTTTGCGTTTTTGCCAGATGCTTGAGATCATGAAGATGTTGTAGTCCTCACCCAGCGCCACGAGGAATACGAAGGAATACAGCGGAATCGCTCCCTGAATGGCGTCTGCTCCCAGTCCATAGTGAATAATGAGCCAACCCAGACCCAGTGCGGAGAAGTAGGACAGGACTACTGTGGCAATCAGATACGCCGTCGCTACAACCGAGCGCAAATATAACAGGAGCAGCAACGTGATCATCCCAATTACGACTGGAATAATGATGCTTGCATCGCGCTCTCCGGTGACTTCGATATCATACTGCTCAGCCGTCTGACCGTCGATCCAGACATGGCTGTCCACACCTGTAATCCCTGCATCTGTTAACGCCTGTTCAGCCGTTGCCCGCAGATCCGGGATATGCTGCATCGCTTCCATGGAGTATGGATTGAGATTGAACTCTACATCGTAAGCAGTGATGTTCGCATTCTCGGCACCCTGCTGCGCTTCACCTACCTTGCTTACATAATCCAGCGACTCCAGACGCTGTTTCAGATCCGTTTCTTTGCCCTCGGTGTCGATCATTACTTTGGCAGGAGCCAATTCACCTTCCGAGAACTGTTCCCCAATGACCTTAAAGCCTTCGCGAGAAGACACATTCTCGGGGAAGGATGATAGCAAGTCATACGTGAATTTGATTTGGCTAGAGAAAGCAGCCAGCCCACCCAACAACACCAGCGTAATCGCAAGAACTGTCCAAGGTTTGGTTACCACCGTACGTCCAATCCAGCTTTCCTTGATTTTGCGCGGTGCAGGAGCCGGTTTGCCTTTTTTCTTGGCACGCTCCACTTCCATGTCGTGTGTACGCGGTACAAACGGATAGAAGGAACCCCGACCGAAGATTGCCAGCAATGCCGGAACCAGGGTCAGGCTCGCAATAAACATGATGAAGATGGATAAACTGAATGGTACGGCAAAACGGTGATATGCACCGTATTCAGCGAACAGCAGCACCAGCAGCGCTGCTACAACTGTAAATCCACTCATGGCGATCGCACCGGACGATCCGGTAATCGCCTGGAAGAGTGCTTTCTTTTTATCCGGCTCATGATAGAGAATTTGACGGAATCTGGAGATCATGAATAGGCAGTAGTCCGTTCCTGCACCGAATAACAATACAGTCATAATAGAAATGGACTGCGCGTCCACTGTAATCCAGCCCTGATCCGCCATAAATCCGAGAATCGGACTGGTGACCATATAGGCGAACCCAACTGCAATAATCGGGATAATCGCCAGTACTGGCGAACGATAGATCAGCAGCAACAGCACAAGTACCAGCACAACGGTTGCAATCAGCAAGGATACATCCGCGGATGAGAACAGTCCGCTCGCATCAATCGATATCCCAACCGGACCCGTGACCCGTGCACTTAGTGCGCTGGCATCATCGATGGCAACGTCAAATGGGTTGGAACCGAAAATATCTTTCGTTTTCTGCTCCAGTGCTTCAATGCCTTCCTTCAACTGTGACGAATCAGCTTCCTTATTAAAAAAGAGCGGCATAACCAAGGTGCTTCCGTCCTCCGAAAGCTGACCTTTCAGAGCCTGTGGCGGCAGCTGATATAGAGGTACCACAGATTGCTGCTGCTCGACCGGATCCTGATCCAGTCGCTCGGTTAACGCTTGAATGTTCTCGATCTGTTCATCCGTCAGCCCGCCGGCTTGACGCCATACGATGAGAGCAGGAACGCCTTCGCCGCCGGGAAATTCTTTCTGGGCAACTGCTGCCGCCTGCACCGATGGCTTGGAATCACTCAGATCCTGCGCGTTATTCGTTTCACGTTCACCTACTGCAGGCCACACCACACCAAGAACAACCGCGATGATGATCCATACCAACAGTGTAATCCATTTGCTTCGTTTGCCGGCAACCCAGCGGCCGTAGCCCGAACCTTCTTGCATTGTCTCTTCATCTCCCTACTCTGGTTCTATGAAGCCGTTTTTATGTGATAAATATAGAAATGAACCACGGGTCATAGTATAATTGATTTAATTATATATACCGGAAGGTTAATATTGCAAATACTAATTTTGTGAACACTTTTAGTACAGCCAACATGAATAAGTGAAGAGGTATGCAGCCATGAGCAATAAAACGAACCCTCCCCGCTCGCCGGGCAGACCCAAAGCCGGTGCCGATCAGGCATCAGCTCAGTCAAAAATTTTGATGACCGCCTCGCGGTTATTTATGGAATACGGATATGAACCCGTCTCCCTTCAGCAAATTGCCTCGCTATGCGGTGTGACCAAGGCATCGATCTATTATCATTTTTCCAGCAAACCACAGTTATTCACCGTCGCCATCACCAGCATGATGGCCATGGGCATGCAGCAAACAGCTCTTCGTATGGATGCACCCGGTACATTGCAAGAGAGGCTGGAGAAAGTCGCGGAAGGACGGATGCAGCAATCCCATGTCGATACCGAGACCATGATGCGTGAAGCCAATATGTATCTGGATGCAGATCAGCTGGCCCAGATCCGGGAAGCCGAGGTCCGCATCTATGAAGTCCTCGCCACCCACTTCAAACGGGAGATGGATAGCGGATATTTACGTTCTGCCAATCCCATGCTGCTTGCTCACGCATTCACGTCCTTGCTGATGCTGGCAAATCGAGAAGGCGTGCGCGACATGCATGAAACGATTGCCGATCTGGCACGTGAGCTGGTCGCTTTATTTCTGGACGGAGCCGCTCACAAGGTGTAAACATCTTTCCAGGCTTTTGCCAATGCGGCGATCCGCTCGATCGTCTCGCGTCTCGGCAGCAATTTGTACTCACAGGAGGAATAACCTATGTCCCAACCCACACCATCCCCACGCATTCCACGTCTAATGGAAACGAAGCGCATCTATCTGCGTCCTTTTGAATCGACAGACGTTGATGGCTATTTCCCCGGATTGTTTGACGCCGAGATGCGCAGACTCACCGGGACACAAAACAGCTTCACCCGTCCTCAAGTAGAACGTTACATTGAAAACGCAGCACAAGATGACTCGCGACTAATGCTGCTAATTGCCTTGCAGGAAAATGACCAGGTCATCGGGGATATTGCCCTAATGGACATGCATACCAAAAATCGGAGTGCGCACATTCGGATCACTATCGATAACACAGAGCACCAAGGCAAAGGCTATGGAAGCGAGGCACTTCTGCTTATGCTGGATTATGGTTTCGGTATCTGCAATCTGCACCGAATCGAGCTTGAAGTGTATGCCTTCAATCCGCGTGCGATTCGTACATATGAGAAGCTCGGATTTCAACGCGAAGGTGTACGGCGAGATGCCTTGTTTTACAATCATCAATATCACGATGCCATTCAGATGAGCATACTGGAGGATGAATTCCGGGAACGGCACGTCAGTATTGCTAGCAATCAGGTAGCGGAGAGCTAACGATTAGTCCATTTACCTGTTCAAAAAGAAAAAACCGCGGATCAACAACCATCCCCGGTTAGAAAAGATGACCCGCCTGCATCAAAGCTCGGCGGGCGGGTGTCTTTATATTCAAGTCCCATTCATATTGTCTGCCCCCGTCCCATCCATCTTATCAAAGAACGATTTGGAAGGAATGCTTCGGGCTGCGCTTAATTCTCCTCAAGCGGGTCCGGGTTGTAAATAGATCCTGCAAATACCCATGCATCTGTAGCCTCATCTACTACAGCGACCATAAATGGACGATTCATATTCATCTTCACCGGATCTGTTGGCGGAGCACTTCCAGCCGCCATTCCCACCATTGTTGAAGCAGCGGCTACGGTACCTTGCTCGTTAACCTCCATCACGGCGCGATGTTGTATCTGACCAATGTATGCCTGCAAGTTCGGCCCGGGAGAAATCATTCCCGTGAAATTAGCAGCATAAGGGTCAAAGGCCATTTCCATACCCAGCTGTTGCAGCGTTTCTCTCAGGTTCACGCCATACTCCGCACGAAAACGCGGCAAGGACAGATCAACTAGGCTGTATTCGGAGCCACGATCAAGCCGTTTCGGGTCTTCCAGCAACTGCTGCTGAACCTGATCCAGCGTACGTCCCTCTCGCGGCAAGACAACGAGCAGATGCATCTGCCCTTCTCCGTAAGGCAGCCTAACCGCCTGCCAGTCCTTATTCTCCGAGTATTGGAACTGCTTCTTCTGATGCATCATCCGCACAGATAGTGCCTTTCCATTTACCAGCTTGAACTCGTCGTCCGTCGTTTACTCCGGGTCAAACTCATCCATCCACTTTCCATCAAATGCAATAGCATTCACCAGAAAGATTAGAGATTCTTTTTCAGGCGGCTCCTGCATCAGGTTTGAAATCATGCCTTCGGTGTGCTGCTTCACCCATTGATTGATCTCTTCTTTTGCTTGTGCTGGTTGTCCATTGAGTGTCCTGAGCTCAGCTTCATAAGTTTGCTGTATGGTAGTTTTGTACGTTTCCTCTACTGGAATTCCGTCCTTCATCCACATAGAGTTGGCGATGCCAATCTCAATTCCATTACCCGGATGGGTCAACAACTGCTGTAAAGCAGCCTGAGAAGCATTCACTCGCTCCATTTCTAGCCCCGACCAACCCATCACCTCCGCCATCTCTTGCCTAGTCTCACCTACGCTACCGTTATAGGCCATGCCAATCGCCGCCGAAATGCTGTAAGGGGAGATCAGCAGATTATTTCCGTCACCCTCCTCTTTTGCGCTCATCTGTTGAAGGATGTGCAGCCCCATGGTGTTCATCGCTTGGATTCTTTCGGGCTCGATCTCTTTCAGAGCAGCATTTCGTTCTGACTCGGATAGCTCCTGATCCGAATTGAATTGCATCTTATTCGGGTCCTCCTTTGCCGAACAGCTTGTAATGATTAGCCCACATATCCAACATACTAACAGTAGCGCTCCTAACCTTGTATGCATCGTAATCCCCCCTCATCCGTAATACTCAAGATACCTGTCATAGCGATATTTATTTCCTTTTTTTACTAGACGTACGGTTGAGAAAAAAGGTTACTTTACATTCATATGCCAAGGTCATCAATTTCTACTGTAGAAAACACCATTCAAAACGACTCAAAACGGTTATATCTATACCATATACGAATGGAGGGATTCCCTATGATTCCGGCAACGTTGGAACAATTGGAGCAAGTTCGCAAGGAATGCCGCACCATGGTCAAAAAGAGAGCCACCGCTTCCGCTGGTACAACACTCGTTCCTCTTCCCGGTACAGACGTACTGGCCGATGTGGGGATGCTCATGCAGCTATTGCCTGCCATAAATAATAAATTCGGATTATCTCAAAAGCAGCTCGATGGTATGGACCCTGAGACCAAATCCATGATTTACGGATTCGTCATGTCGATTGGAAGCAAAATCATCGGACGTATGGTCACCAAGGAATTGGTGGTACAGGTACTGAAAAGAGTCGGGATACGCGTAGCCACCAAATCGGTCGCCAAATTTGTTCCGTTTGCAGGGCAGGGATTGGCTGCCGCGCTCAGCTTCACAGCCATGCGTTATGTCGGCAACAAACATGTTGATGACTGTTATGAGGTCGTGAAACGCATGATCGAGCAGCGTGAACTGATACCGGGTGAGCCGGCACCTTCTGCGCTTGAGGAAGCAGACGAAGATGCGAAGCTGGAAGTAAAGACGTCATCCGGCGACAACGCAGATGCACCTGCGAAAGAGACTGACGATCAGTAAGAAATAAATAAATGATTTGTGATAGCAGTGGATAAGCATCTAACGAATCGAGCACGCTCTATTTCGTCCAATTCCACCATTCCAGTGTTGTAACGAACCTCAGACACTTTATTTCCTCATTCGGTGCGACTTTCGCTGCTTTTTTACTACTCTTCTGCGAATTAGCGTGTCTCCAGTTTGCTTTGACATTCCACGCTTTTCCCCGATATAAGGTGTCCTCGATTCGTTAGCGTCGGGAGACAAGACACCATACCTTGCACCGTGCATTGCATCGCATGATACACTGCCTGCTGCCCACAAATCACACCATTCACAAACAAATAGCCGGGATCACCCAGAGGGTGCCCGGCTTTTTTTTACTATTTCACCATCAACTGCGATCAGATCGCCTGTGGCTGCTGCTCACTAAACTGACTGTTGTACAGATCAGCATAGAAGCCCTGTTTCTCCATCAGTTCCTCATGATTGCCCTGCTCAATTACGTTACCATGATCCATGACAAGAATCAGGTCGGCTCCGCGAATGGTAGACAATCTGTGGGCGATGACAAAGCTGGTGCGATCCTTCATCAGATCATTCATCGCTTTCTGGATGAACACTTCGGTCCGAGTGTCTACACTGCTCGTCGCTTCATCCAGTATCAAAATGGCCGGATTCGCCAGAATCGCTCTCGCAATCGTCAACAATTGCTTCTGACCCTGGGAAATGTTCGATGCTTCTTCATTCAGCACCGTGTCATATCCATCAGGCAAGGTACGAATGAAGTGATCGGCATGGGCCGCATCGGCTGCCTTGATGACTTCCTCTTCCGTTGCGCCTTCTCGGCCGTAGGCAATGTTGTCACGGATCGTTCCGTTGAACAGCCAGGTGTCCTGAAGCACCATCCCAAACAGGCTGCGCAGCTTGCCGCGTTCCATGTCCACGATATTCACACCGTCAATCGTAATTTGACCATCCTGAATTTCGTAGAAACGCATCAGGAGATTGATCAGCGTTGTTTTACCCGCTCCAGTCGGCCCAACAATGGCTACCGTCTGCCCCGGTTTTACATCAATATTCATGTTTTGAATGAGTAACTCATCCGCTTTATATCCAAAATTCACACCATGGAATGCAACCGCACCCTGTGGCTGCTGCAATTGTACCGGTTTCGAAGACTCTGGAACCTCTTCCTCTTCGTCCAGCAATTCAAATACCCGCTCCGCCGAAGCGATCGTGGATTGAATGATATTTGAGATGTTGGCAATTTGGTTAATCGGCTGCGTGAACTGACGGGAGTACTGAGTGAATGCAAGAATATCCCCGATGGAGATGGCACCACGCGTAACAAAAATCCCGCCGACCACACAGATCAGCACGTAACCAATGTTACCTACAAACGTCATCAGTGGCATGATAATACCCGAGATAAACTGGGCTTTCCAACCGGACTCATACAGTTCTTCGTTCACTTTTTCAAACTGCTCTACCGAATGTTCTTCCCGGCCAAAGGCTTTAACCACCTTGTGTCCGGTGTACATTTCCTCAACATGACCATTCAATTCACCAAGTGATTTCTGCTGGCCGGCAAAGTGTTTTTGCGAACGGGATGCCACCAACATCACAACAACTACGCTTAACGGCAGTGTCAAAATGGTAATGAGGGTCATCCATGGACTAATCGTCAGCATCATGATGATAACCCCGACAATGGTGACGACAGATGTAATGAACTGCGCCAAACTTTGCTGGAGCGTATTACTGATATTGTCCACATCGTTTGTTGCCCGGCTCAATGTTTCCCCGTGGGTACGGGAGTCAAAATATTTCAGTGGCAGACGCCCAACCTTGGCACTGATCTGCTCACGCATGTCATACACAACTCGCTGTGCTACACCAGCCATCAGGTACTGCTGAATGTACATGAAAGCTGCACTA
Source organism: Paenibacillus sp. 11B (assembly GCF_030487755.1). Taxonomy (NCBI): domain Bacteria; kingdom Bacillati; phylum Bacillota; class Bacilli; order Caryophanales; family Paenibacillaceae; genus Paenibacillus; species Paenibacillus sp. 11B. The sequence continues at coordinate 719,536 of NZ_JAUKNS010000004.1, forward strand.
AACAGATAGAGCCCCACCAGCAGATACAAGACTTTCATCAACGCAGGAAAATCAATTCCGGCCCCCTGCACACCCCGAAGGATGGCAATAGCGCCTTGACTGAGAATATCCGTTCCTTCCGCCATCACCTTCGGACTGATGATGCTGAACACGGTGCTTAGAATGGCTGCGACCAGCACACCCAGCAAACGATAGCTGTGGGGCTGAAGATACCGCATCAAGCGCCGCAGTGTACCTTTGAAATCCTTCGCTTTTTCCACCGGAGGCCGCATGCCCATTCCGCCTCCCGGATGACCCGGTCCGCCAGGGGGACGAGGTGACTTGCGTTCTGTACGTTCACTCATGCGATCTCCTCCTCTGTCAGCTGGGAGGATACAATCTCGCGATACACTTCATTGTGCTCCAGCAGCTCTTTATGTGTTCCTGAACCGACAATCCGTCCTTCATCCATAACCAGAATGCGATCGGCATTCATAACCGTACTTACGCGCTGTGCCACAATAAGCACTGCTGCTTCCGTCGTTTCGGACTTCAGGGCAGCACGAAGCTTGGCATCCGTTTTGAAATCGAGAGCCGAGAAGCTGTCGTCAAAAATATATACTTCCGGACGGCGTACAAGTGCGCGTGCAATGGACAAACGCTGCTTCTGTCCACCAGATACGTTGTTGCCTCCCTGCGCAATGACGCTGTCGTAACCGTCTTTCATTTCCGTAATGAAGTTCTCTGCCTGGGCCGTTTGAGCGGCATGAACAATTTCCTCCATCGTGGCGTCATCCTTCCCGTGGCGGATATTCTCCGCAATTGTTCCGGTGAAAAGGACCGCCTTTTGCGGTACAAACCCGATTTTGGCCCGCAGATCTTCCTGCCGAAGCTCACGGACATCTGTTCCATTCAACCGTACACTGCCCTCTGTTACATCATAGAAACGTGGGATGAGACTGAGCAATGTAGATTTCCCTGAGCCCGTACCCCCAATAATGGCCGTGGTCTCACCTGGACGTGCTGTAAATGAAATGCCTGACAATGCAGCATTTTCTGCACCCGGGTAACGGAATGTCACGTTATCGAACTCGATCGTACCTTGCAGTGCACTCATGCTGCGAGGCTGCTCAGGGTTACTCAGATCCGGCTGCATATCCAAGACTTCGTTGATCCGCTCTGCCGAAGCTGATGCTCTTGGAATCATGACAAAGATAATGGAGACCATAATGAGAGAGAACATGATCTGCATCGCATACTGAATAAACGCAATCAGTGAACCGATATCCATATGCCCGCTGTCGATACGCTGTCCACCGAAATAAAGGATGGCTATCATCGAAAAGTTCATGACCAGCATCATGACAGGCATTAATGTCGCCATGAGCACATTCACTTTAATGGATACGTCTCGCAGATCCGTATTGGCTCCATTAAAGCGGGCACGTTCATGTTCCCCACGATTAAAGGAACGAACGACACGAATCCCTGTTAATTGCTCACGTAGGACCAGGTTGAGTCGGTCCAGCTTTTTCTGAATTTGTTTGAACAAAGGCAGACCCTTCGCACCAATCAGTGCAATGGCTCCCGCCAGCACAGGCAAAACAACCAGGAAGATGGTCGATAATTTGGCATCCTGGGATACCGCCATGAAGATACCACCGATACACATCATTGGAGCCATAACCATCATGCGCAGCATCATCGTTAATACGTTCTGAACCTGTGTAATATCATTTGTGGTACGGGTAATCAGCGAGGCTGTACCTAATTTATCAAATTCCTGCAGTGAAAAGTTCTCCACATGGCGGAACACTCTGCTGCGCAGTTTTTTGGCAAATCCGCCCGCTGTGCGGGAAGAAAGATAACTGGCTGTTATGGAACAGGCTGTACCTGCAATCGCGATCAACAGCATCCAGCCGCCAATCTGCCAAATATATGGCACATCCCCTTTTACTATACCGTGATTCACGATATCCGCCATCAGGGTCGGCAAGTACAGTTCAGCTAATGACTGTAACAGCACCAGACCCAATATGAAGAAAATGGGGATTCGGTATGGCTTAAGCATGCGAAACAGTTTCATCATGGCTTATCATCTCCTTCTGTAGACGTATCTGTCTGTTGAGAAACTCGTGTATCAAAAAAGGTGTACACCTTGGTTAACAACTCTGCTAATTGAAGACTGTCTTCCTCACCCAGATGCTCAACAAGCTTATTGAAAATCTCCATGCGCTCCTGATGAGCCGCCCGAATAATTTCACGGCCTGCTTCAGTAATCGTAATGCGAACTGCGCGGCGATCCTCCGGGTCCATGGTTCGCTTAACCAATCCCTCGTCCTCAAGCCCACGAATGACAGGAGTAATCGTCGGTGATTTCACGCGCAATAAAGCACTAATTTCCGATACTTTCAATCCTGGATGATTCGATTGGATTGTGTCATTGAAATCAGGCGGATTGTCCTTCCAGTTCAACCGTTCTCCCGGATGCATGCCGTGAAGCAAACTGCCCAGTACCATAATTTCATTATGATTGCGCCCATGAGGTTTATGCTGCCTCCATTTGCCTTTACTAAACTGCATGATGGAGTATAAAACCTTCTGGGCGACCGGATTTATACCAGTCATCGATGTCCCCCCCTTTTTTATTATCATTCCATAGAGACCCAACATCATAGGATATCTATTAAATAGTATTCCAATTAAATAGCCAATCAATTAATTAGGTGCACTAAGTATATTCCTGTGCAAATTGAAAGTCAAACAACAAATTCACACCAAAAAACCGTGACTTGAAAGCCACGGTTTCGAACCCAATATAGACAAATCAGGACTGCGAAGCAGAGACCGTTTTCAATGCAGATGCAAAAGGGAAATACTCCTTCGCATTGTTGTAGGCAATGCCCTGTACGATCTGTCCAAGTAGTTCCATATCATGGGGTACCTCGCCTTGTTCGGCCCATTCACCGATGAGGTTGCAGACCAGACGGCGGAAATACTCATGTCTTGTGTACGAGAGAAAACTGCGGGAATCGGTCAGCATGCCAACAAAGCGGCTGATTAGACCTACATTCGCCAGCGCCTTCATTTGAGCCAGCATGCCGTCCTTCGTATCGTTAAACCACCAGGCCGCACCAAGCTGGATTTTGCCTGGAATGCCGCCGCCCTGGAAGCTGCCCATAATCGCTGCGAGCACTTCATTGTCCCGAGGATTCAGGGAATACAGGATTGTTTTTGGTAACGCCTGCTCCTGATCAAGTGCATCCAACAGGCCGATGACTGCCGAGGAAAGTGGCGTATCATTCACCGCATCATATCCGGTATCCGGGCCAAGCTGGGCGAACATCCGACTGTTATTGTTGCGGGCAGCATTAATATGGAACTGCATCACCCAGCCACGATCTGCATACAGTTTGCCGAGGAAAGTCAACGTTACCGTCTTGTACTTGTCCTCTTCTTCCCGGCTAACCTTCTGCCCCGCGAGAGCCTTGGCAAATATAGCCCCTGCTTCCTCCTGTGTAGCCGCACCGAAAGGTACATAATCCAGTGCATGATCCGATACTCTGCCTCCTACAGAATGGAAGAACTCCACCCGTGATTCAAGGGCAGCAAGGAATGAATCATAATCGGAGATCGCTGTTCCAGCTGCCTGTGATAGCTTGCCCACCCATTCCGAGAAGGTATCCCGGTTCAATTCGAGCCCTTTATCTGGGCGGAATGAAGGCAGTACGGCCGTATCAAATCCTTCAATCTCCTGAATCTTCAGGTGATATTCCAGGGAATCACATGGATCATCGGTTGTGCATACCACGGTGACATTGGATTTGGTAATGAGATCACGTGCACCAAACCCGGCACTGTTCAATTTTGCATTTACTTTTTCCCAGATGGCGGGGGCGCTCGTCTCATTCAACACTTCATAGACACCGAAATAACGCTGTAATTCCAGATGAGACCACGCGTACAGCGGGTTACCAATCATCATGGGTACGGTTTTGGCATACGCCAGAAAACGATCGTAATCCGTTACGCCTTCTCCTCCCGTAATGTATTGCTCCTCAATTCCGTTTGCGCGCATCAGCCGCCACTTGTAGTGATCACCGTATAACCAAGCCTCTGTAATATTGCCAAAGGTCTTATTCTCGTAGATTTCCTGTGGACTGAGATGGCAATGATAGTCAATAATCGGCATGTCTTTCGCATAATCTTCATATAACTTGATCGCCGTTTCATTATGCAGTAAAAATTGTTCATCCAGAAAAGATTTCATTCGCCTCGCACGCTCCCTTTAGGTGAGTTTACGTTCATATGGGTTCACTTCCCGATCTTTACGCTACACTGTTTGCCCACAAAGTTCAATATAAAATGATAGCGTTATCACAAAAGGTTGATTTAGGCATATATCCTGGAACAAGGTATACTGTTTTTAATTGCAATTATGCTGATTTGAAGATTGTGAGAAGGAGATGAATTCAATGAAAATTACATTTCTCGGTACAGGAGACATGTTCAGCGTAGAGCAGCACCACAACAGTATGCTGGCTGAATTCGGCGATACCCATCTGGTGATTGATTTTCCAGAGTCGAATGCGAAAGCATTGAAAGAATACGGGTTTCCAATGACGAATATTCACAATGTGTTTATTACCCATCTGCATGAAGACCATATTAACGGAGTACAGATGCTTGGATATTATTCACAGATTGTGGGCGACCGCAAGCCACGTCTGTTTATCCACGAAGAACTGGTTGATCCGTTATGGAATATTTTATCCCCAGGCATGCGTTATACAACCGATGGAGAGCGTACGATGAACGACTATTACGATATCGTACCTTTACCGGATGGAGGCATATTTGAGCTGGGGGGCTTGACGTTTGAGACTTTTCGAACACAACACGTGCCGGGCATGATCAGCAATGGCCTGCTTGCGAAGCCCTACTTCTACTATAGCGCGGATAGCACACTGGATCAGGAGCGGGTGCAGCAGGCCACCGCAGACGTACAGCTGATTTTCCATGAATGTCATATGCATGATCTGGTGATCAAATCACACACCTCACTAAAAGATCTGCAACAGCTGCCTGCCGAAATAAGACAGAAAACCGTGCTCATGCATTATCATGATGAATACGCCGATGCGGACAAACGGGCACAGTTCAATCAAGAGCATGATCTAAGAATGGCGGGCACGCTGGAGTCATTTGAATTGGGAGTGTAACACGCAACTTGAGCCATATGTAGCTCCAAAATGAAGAGGCAGCATCCATTCAATTTCCTTTGAAAGAGTTGATCGGGTGCTGCCTTTTTATTGATCTTCGCTCCATGACTTCATAAATTCAATAGTTTCAGGAGATGGGTCAGCTTTAACATGAATGTAATCTTCCGTTCGCTGATCATTTGGTCCGTAGGAAATTTTGATATACATATCCTGATAGGTTTTAATGATATTGCTGTGGATCTCCGCCTTTGGCTTCAAAATATAATCTCTGAGTAAACTCAATCCCAACGGTTCTTTTCCAGGCCCCAGTGTAATCTCGTGCGTATTTGCAGTATTGGAGTTAAGGAGCTCTGTGGCATTGATGCTATTCATCAAGGATGGATCAAGTGTAAAAGACTGTATCACATTGACCATTGGTACCCGGGCCTCTTTAACAGAAATCTCATATATAATGCGGTCCAGATCAGATTCATGATTAACTCTAACAGTAGCAGTCAAGCTATAGTCATCTGGCAAACGCTTCTGAAAGGAATCCGGGTTTTTCAGCAAACGCTGGGTCAGATCTCTTCGCTCAGTATTCAGCGTATAATTATCCGTTCGCTTCGGTTCGCCCCTTGGCCCTTTGTTTGTTCCGAAACTGCAAGCCCCCAGACAAATCGATATCAACAGCAGCCACAACCCCAAATGTAGTAATCTATTCACCCGATTTCCCCCTCGGTATTATCTATCTAAGATGGTCAATATTCGATGTTATTAGCATTCGATATATTGGTTTATTATTCCATATAAGGATAACACGAAAAAGATCAGTCCACCTAACATAAAAAACCACCTGTCTGGCAGATGATTGCCAGTTCAGGTGGTATACTAGTCAATATGAAAACTTAATGACCCTTAGCGTTCTATTGAGCGGCAGATTTCTCACCCTGATCCGGGAGAGCCCATACGGAAACACCCCCGCCACATACATGAAAGGTTGCCCAGCCATCTTTCTCAATGGTAATGCTATCTTCACAGCTGTGCGTCAGATCGGTCCAGACTTCGCCAGCGCGGTGTTCGCCAACAAACATCCTTTTCTCACCATCATCACCATTCGAGATAACTACTGCACAACCGGAGCCTTCGATTTCTTCCACCCCACGACGTACCCATCCAATCGTGTTAGCGTGGTCGAAGTAATCCTCCTGCTCTCCATACGCTTTGTCGTAACGGGCGGACATCAGAATGTCCAGAATGTCCTTCTTGCCTTCAACAGGTTCGGGACCCCCAATGCCGTAGTAATCACCGTAAAAGACTACAGGGTAGCCGTCGCGACGCAGCAGCGTCAGCGCATATGCACTCGGCTTGAACCAATCGCCCACCCAGGATTCCAGCGCTTCATGCGGCTGGGAATCATGGTTATCAACAAACGTTACGGCATGTGTTGGATGCGTCTGCACCAAGGTATCATCAAAAATCTTGGAAAGATCGAAGTCCCGGCCAGCCAGAGAGGCTTCATGAAGTTTATAATGCAGGGACACATCGAACAGATCAATCTGATAGTCCACCGTATCCAGAAATTCACGGCATGCATCGAGATTGGAGTTCCAGAACTCACCTACAATGTAGAAATCCTGCCCCCGTTTGCGGAGCATCTCAGCAGCGAATTCCTTAATGAATTCGTGGTTGATATGCTTGATCGCATCCAGACGAAAACCGCTGCATTGCAGCGTATCGATGAGCCATTTTCCCCATTGGAGCATTTCCTGCCGGACATCCGGGTGATTGTAATCAATATTGGCGAACATCAGGTAATCATAGTTGCCGAACTCATCGTCGACATTTTGATTCCAGTTCTTGTTCTCCCCTGCAATGCGGAACACACCACTCCGTTCTTCCTTGGCATCATAGTCAGTGCCGTTGAAGTGTTCAGCGTTCCATTTGAAAGAGGAATATTGATCCCCACGGCCCGGAAAAGTGAATTTCGTCCAGCCCTCAATCTCGAACGGTTTGGAGATTTCCTTCAATCGATCATTGGGATCGACCTCAATCACCTTGAAGACTTCCGTCTCATCCGCACCCGCCTTATGGTTCATTACCAGATCCACATAAACGGCAACACCATTCTTCTGGCACTCGGCAATCGCCTCGACCAGTTCCTGCTTGGTGCCATATTTGGTGCGTACGCTGCCTTTCTGGTCAAATTCACCTAGATCGTACAGGTCATAGACGCCATAACCAGTATCCTCGGCAGATACGGCTTTGGTCACCGGAGGCACCCACACGGAGTCGAAGCCTTTGGCTTTCAGCTCTGGCGCCATTTCAGCTAATCGCTTCCAGTGGTTTCCGTCTGCGGCCAGGTGCCATTCAAAAAATTGCATCATCGTATGATTTCTCTTCATTCCCAACCGACCTCCTTGATTGCTTTCGAAGCGGACCATGGCACGGATCTCTATCGTCCTTGTTCGTTCTTCGTATGCTATCCAAGTAATACCCTTTTCGGCCTATGCTTCAATCATGCACAGAAAAGAAAGCTGAAAAAGTCTGCGATCGTTCTTTAGCTATAAATCGAACTAAAGAATATTTACACTTGCCACTCCGATGACAGAACAACCCTCTGATCGCTGTTATCCCCAGATTTTTTGGATTCCTTTTTCAAGGGGGAAAATCCGGGGATAAAGGCGAAGCCTTTGCTTCCGAAGTAGCTTTCTTACAGAAAGCTTGTAGCTTCGCTTCTTCAGGTTATTTCTGCCCTCTCCGTTCTCGTGTAAATGTTTAGTTCAATTCATATAAATATCATGAATTATTGGGGTGAAATCCGTGTGTAGTCCTGCCATTCCTCAGGCAGCAATGAGCGATACGGCTCCTCGGTGAAACGATCATCCACCAGCACCAACACGCCCTTGTCCTCTTCCGTACGAATCAGCCTGCCGCCTGCCTGCAATACCTTATTCATGCCGGGGAAAACATAGGCATAATTGAATCCGTTTCTCCCTGTCCGACTATAATAATCGCGGAGTACGTTGTTCTCCAGACCAATCTGGGGAAGTCCGGCCCCGACGACCACAACTCCATTCAGACGATCACCCGGCAGATCCACACCTTCAGAAAACACACCGCCCATAACGGCAAACACCAATCGTGTTCGTTCAGGATGGGGCTGGAACGCGTTCAGAAACGCCTCCCGTTCCTCTTCACTCATACCCTGCTCCTGCATCACGACTTCTGCCTCCCCCGGCTGTTCCATATACGTCCCATGTACTTCTCGCATATACGGATAGGAAGGGAAGAAGACGAGCAGATTGCTATGAGGCCACTCCGCAACCAACTGGCGCAGCATATTGGCAATTGGCTGTCTGGAACGTTCACGGTCCCGATAGCGAATCGATAATGGCAGCAATCTCACATCCAGCTGCTCCCGCTGGAAAGGCGAAGGAATACGCAGAGTATAATCTTCTTCCTCCGCACCTAGCATATCCCGGTAATAACCAAGGGGTGACAATGTCGCAGAGAAATGAATCGTGGAACGGAACCCTTTGGCAGTCTGTCGCAGCAGCACGGATGGATCAAGGCAGAACAGCTTCACTCGTACTTCACTTCGCACACATTCAGCATAGGTAATGAAGCGTTCATCGTACAGCTTGGCAATGCGCAGGAAATTCTGTGCGGTGAAATAGGCTTCCAGGAGCAATTCATCCGTCTCCGCATTTCCCGAACCGCCTTCGACAAGGCATTGCTCCGCAACCATGACAAAAGGCTCCAGCAGTTCAATCAGCTCCTCTGGCGCCTCCTGCTGCAGCAATTTGCCCTCTTCCCCGCCATTCTTGCGAAGCGTGATCAAATATTTGTCGATGGCACCCGTACGATCAGCAATAGCTTTAGCAGCGGTCACACTGCTGCCCAGCGTCTGGAATTCCCTTTTGACATCCAGAAAGACCGCCTTCTCCAGCTCTGCCGAAAACATCATTCGGCCCCGATCCACCAGATTATGCGCCTCATCGACCAGTAGAACCGTCTTACGCTTCTGCTCCTCCAACATGCGTTTGAGAGAGATGCGCGGATCAAAAATATAGTTATAGTCGCAGATCACCGCATCCGCTGCATACGCAGCATCCAGTGAAAATTCAAACGGACACACCCGATGCTTGCGCGCGTACTGTTCAATAACCGGGCGTGTCATCAACGTTTCATGCTCCAGCATATCCAGCACAGCTCCATTAATACGGTCATAGTATCCTTCACACATGCCGCATTGTCCCGTATCACAAGCTTCCTCTTCCTTGAAACAGATCTTGTCCTTCGCGGTCAGACTGATCACATGCATCTTCAACCCTTCCGCCTGCATCCGGGCAAAAGCCTCTTCTGCCGCAACACGCGTCGTTGTTCTTGCGGTCAGATAGAACAATCGTTTGGCTTCCCCTTCACCAATCGCCTTGACGGTGGGAAAGAGTACCGACATCGTTTTGCCAATACCCGTTGGCGCCTTCGCCATCAGTCCCTGCCCCTCGCGAATCGTCTTATATACCGCTCCTGCCAGCTTGCGCTGTCCCTCCCTGTATTTGCGAAAAGGAAAAGGCAGTTCTCGCACGCTTATATCGCGCTTCTCTTCATAAGCCACAATCATCTCAGCATATGGCGCATAACCAGCAACCAGCTCTGCTGCAAACTGTTCAAGCTCCTGCCGTTCCAGCATCCGCCGAAAACGTCTTTCTTCATTGTTCACTGTGTGCACGTACGTAAGCTGTACCTGCATACGGGGTTCATCATGCTGAACCGCGTACATATAGGCATACATCATGGCTTGAGCCCAGTGTACCGGGGCTCCATCGCCCAGATCGTCCAGATTTCCCGCAGTGGATTTGATCTCATCCACCGTCAGCTGACCATCCAGACGAATCAGCCCGTCACAACGTCCCTCTACCACGTAGGTCAAGTCTCCATGCTGCAGCTCCACTTCGAGAACCACTTCTTTCAGATCCTCTTCTGTGTAATCCTTCTGCACCCGCTGGTGTATCCGGGTTCCCTCCTGCATTGATGCATTGGTGCGAAACCCTGGACGTATGCTGCCACTGCGGTACACATATTCCACCAAAGGCCTGACTGATATTCGAATTGCGGTTGTCATGCGATCACCCGTTCTGTTTGTAGTCTCTATACTTTATCACGAAAAGCCGTGCTCAAACCAGCCAATCAGCGGATTGGACTCGCCCCCTCCCATATGCTATCTTGAGGAAGAATGTACGTAAATAAGGAGGCAGCTTCTATGTATATCTATTTGGTCCCTTCACCGATTCCGGATGCACTTGCTGCATATCCGCATCTGACTTTGCGCAGCGAGGAACAGGTTCGTTTGGCCATTGAATCAACAGAACGTTTGATGAACATCGAGTCCGATGACAACGTAGCGGCATATGAGGCCTTCGATACGGCAGGCTCCTGGACAGGCGGCGGTTACGCTGTTCTGAACAACATACCCGTAACCGAAGATGGACGGAACGACTTCGAGGAACGCTTCAAAAAACGTGCACGCAAAGTGGAAGACGAACCCGGTTTTGTCGGTATTCGTGTGCTTCGTCCGCTGAAGGATGATACGTATGTCGTACTTACTCTTTGGCAGTCCGAAGATCATTTCAAAAACTGGCAGCAGTCCCAAGCCTATAACCATGCTCACCGCAACCGCAGCAGTAGTGAAGGGCTGACAGCACAGAAGCCCACCATGTTTCCAAGACCATCATTCGTCACGACATTCACCATAGAGTAAATGAACGGGGAGCAAACCTGAAACGATGCTCCACGATGTACAAGTTTCAAATGTATTGTGATCATGCTTTGGGCAAGGTTCATTTGCACTTCAAAATGACAGCCCTTCCCGCCTCTTTCTTAATAGGAAGGGGCTTTTTTGGATATGCTATGTCCTGAATGACCCAAGCCCACCTCTTTTTATTCCAATAATTGCAAGCTACAAGCAATTAAGAAGTTCGTTACTTTTGACACGACATGCCATGAGATAGCATAATACTTGTTAAATGAAACTTCGGAAAGGAAGGAAGGCGGTATCTTGTCACGCAATTCACTCACCCGGTTTCTAAGCGGACCGTTTATAGTGTTCACCGTTATTATGATGATCAAAAGCTCTCTGGCCTGGATTGTGATCTTCGATGACATCCCCGTCTGGAAACCGCTGCTGACAGAGTTGCCGCTGATCTGGATCTGCTTCTGTCTGATTGAGTGGTTCGCAGCCAAACGCCGGATGTGGCTATATCTCGGATTAAATCTGGTGCTATCGGGCATCTTCTTCGCAGCCATCATGTACTACAAATATTATGGTGTTATCGTCAATTATCACGCGCTTGCACAGGTTAATCAGGTAACTTCAGTCAAGAGCAGCATGTTCTCTTTGCTTGATCCGTATTATTTGTTTATTTTTGCAGATATTCTGGTTATCGCAGGGATATTGATTCGTCGCCGGATCAAGCTCGGCGGGACTGAACGTCCAGGAAGAGTGCCGCTTGAACGAAGCGCCAGAAGACGAATTGCCTCGGTCATTCTGATCCTGTCGATGGTACTGTGCATGCTCAATATATACCCCAATCGCGCAAGCATGAGCGAGATCACACAAGCGGAGCAAATGGGGATTCTCGGATATGAAGCATACACCATCCTGGCGGATCGGCCGGATAAACCCGTGCCCCTTGATCAAATTGATCAGAATCATATCAACGAAATTAAACAAACGACCGCATTACCTTCTGTTGTGGAGCAGGGCGCAGCCAAGGGGCGCAACGTCATTGTCCTCCAGCTCGAATCATTCCAGAACTTTCTGATCGGATTGCAGGTGGACGGCCAGGAAGTTACACCCCATCTGAATGAGCTGGCCGGACAAAGCCTGTATTTCCCCAACTTTTATCAGCAAGTGGGACAGGGAAATACGTCGGATGCCGAGTTTGTGGTGAATACGTCGTTTTATACACCACCCAACGGAGCCGCAACTACCGTCTATGCCAATAAGGAGCTTCCAAGTCTGCCCAGACTAATGTCCGCAAACGGTTACCAGACAGCCACATTCCATACGAATGATGTGCACTTCTGGAATCGCGATCAGTTATACAAGGCGCTTGGATTCGACCATTATTATGATATTAAATATTTCGGAACAGAGGATTCCATCGCTTTCTCAGCATCGGATGAGGTGTTGTACAGCAAGACACTCGATAAACTCGAGGCCATGCAGGACACAGGGTCACCCTTCTATGCACAAATTATTTCCATGTCGGCGCATCACCCTTACCATTTACCAGAAGATAAGGTCAGTCTGACGCTGCCAGAACGGTTCAATAATACGTTGCCTGGGGATTATCTTGTATCCCAGCACTATGCCGATCAGGCGGTGGGGCAATTTATTGAGGGACTGAAAGAACGCGGATTATGGGAAAATAGCTTGCTTGTTGTTTACGGTGACCATCTGGGTCTGCCCATCTACTCACTGGATCGGACCGATGAGACACTGATGCAGGAAATTTACGGTCGGGAGTACACGTCCGCAGACATGATCAATATTCCACTGATTGTAACGGCTCCTGGCATCACGCCGGCAGCTCAGCTGGAGCAGATCGGAGGACAGGTGGATATTCTGCCAACGATCGCCGGGTTAACCGGTGCCTCTCTCCAGAACCAACTGTATTTTGGGCAGGATCTGCTGCGTGAGGGAAATAATCTGCTGCCAGAGCGCTATTATCTGCCCTCCGGTTCCGTATTAAACGATGCTTCACTGTTCGTTCCAGAGACGGGATACGGTGATGGTACGCATTACTCTCTTGCCGATGCCGGGAGACAGGATTTCGTTTCGGCAGATCGTGATCAGGAGACACATTCGAACAATCTGAAGGATGAACCCGCAGTACCTGCATCCGTCATGCCAACAGAAGAGAACGAGAAATCGACCTCTTCCGAATATATTACGAAGGAACAGTACGAACGAGCTTTGGATCTTCTACACTTGTCCAACAGCTATCTGAGTCAGTTACCGAATCAAAATACAGTAAAATGATCCAACATGCATAATGAACTTATTTTTTACTATTCAATCAATGATAAAAAAAGACAAGAGCCCATGGAAAGGTCTGATACGGCCTGATTCATGGGCTCTTTCCATTCCATCTAACCTCAGAAATAATTCCAGTTGGTCAGCTATTTTTTTATAATCTAACACTTCCTCCCCCAATCCTCTAACAAAAAGACACCTATAATCACCCGAATTATCCATTGCCAACAAATTCCCCTCTTTAGTGAAGACACCTGGACGTTCCTGTTCCTTGAGCAGCGGTTTACAATGAAAGCGTATTATTCCTTGTTGAAGGAGGAGCATTATGAAATTTGACCTCAACTTTGTACCTTTCAGCCGCAGAGAATCGTTCCTTGCTGTCTCTCTTCTGCCTGAAAGCAAGAATAGACAGCAGGGCCTCTACCTACGAACTGTGCGGGGTGGAGATGATAAATTTGGTGAGGCGTTCCGTATTGAACTGTTGGATCAGCAGAATCAGACGATTCCATTCACGGCAGAAGCTTCTCCCGAAATCGTCCGGCTGAATTCACCAGTGACGCCGATCTTTGCCGAAATCTGTATTTCGGATAGTCATACCGTCCGATTCCGTTCAATAGGCTGCGGGATCCGGTTAACCTTTATCCCGGCAGCCTATGATTATGCATATGAAGTGAATAAGAATAGCTGGGAAGTGAACAGCTTTACCCATGAATGCCGTTTTATGCTGACTGGACTTGTGGGCGGAATGAAGATGGAAGTGCCGTGGGATAAGATCAAGAGCTCACGTGTGATTGCAGAGTTCACCGTAGATATGGACACAAATACGGCGGAGTTTGCCGTTGAGGAGTTCCGCACAGTATGGGAGCCTCGGCCAAAATGGAAATCCTTTGATGATGACGTAGAGGCGATCCGTACTGAATTTAGCCAGTGGCTTGACAGTAGTCTTGCGATCCCTGATCGCTGGCAGGATGCACGGGAGCTCGCGGCTTACATTACTTGGTCTTGCCTTGTTCCGGCGGAGGGATGTCTGACGCGTCCTGCCATGTATATGTCGAAGAACTGGATGACGAATATATGGAGCTGGGACCACTGCTTCAATGCGATGGCGCTTGTTCGCCATGATCCAAAGCTTGCATGGGACCAATTCATGATCTTTTTTGATCGACAAGATGAGAGCGGCTTGATTCCTGACTTTGTGAACGATAAATATGAACTTTGGAACTGCAACAAACCTCCTATTCATGGATGGACACTGGCCTGGATGATGAAACGTACGGATTATATCCGCGAGGCACAGCTTCGTGAAGTGTATGGTCCATTGTCCAAGTGGACGAAATGGTGGTTCCGGTATCGTGATGATGATGGTGATGGGATTCCCCAATATAACCACGGTAATGATTCCGGCTGGGATAACAGTACAGCATTTAATAATGGAATTCCCGTAGAAAGTCCGGATTTAGCTGCCTTTCTGATTATCCAGACAGAGCTTCTTGCTGAAATTGCTGGGTTGCTTGGGCTTACCGAGGAATCCTCTGAATGGAGAAAGCTGGCGGATGATACATTGGAGAAGATGATCAGCCACTTCTGGAAAGATGGAAGATTTATCTCCTTACGTTCAGGTACACATGAGCCTTCAGCTGGAGACAGTCTGCTGTTATTCGTTCCGATTCTACTTGGTAAACGCCTGCCGGAACCAATCAGAGATGTTCTTCTGAAAGGGCTCGGGGAGGAGAATCGCTTCCTGACGGAAAATGGTTGGGCGACCGAGAGCATAAGCAGCCCTTACTATATACCAGACGGGTACTGGCGCGGACCGATCTGGGCACCCTCGACCATGCTGCTCGTGGAAGGCGTAGCCGCAGCTGGCGACCTGGAGCTTGCTCAGGAAGTATCACGCCGCTTCTGCAATATGCTTAGCCGGAGTGGTATGGCGGAGAACTTCGACGCGCTGAGTGGTGAAGGCCTACGCGACAGGGCATTCACATGGACATCAAGTGTGTTCCTGATCCTTGGGCACGAGTACACAACCTAAAACGAATAATGCACGTCTTCGGCTGCTGTTTTAAACAGCTTTCCGGGGAGGTGCTTTTCCCTTTTCCCCGAAAAATTTTATTGCACACAGTAATTTGAAAGCGTTACCATGAAATGATTGGATTCTTCTATAGGCTCCCTGTCCATGCTAGAATGCAGGTAGATATAGTTATAGCGAGAGGGGAAGTCGTTTATGAACGTCCAGTGGTTCAGGCAGCTTAATAAACGTATTTTCTCTGGTTCCTACCGCAGTATACGGACCAAGCTGCTCTTCTGTTTTCTCATCGTCACTCTGATTCCTCTACTCTCTCTTGGTGCGTTGTCCTATTACCAATCTGCCAAAATTATTAATTCCCAGTTTGGCAAATATGGAGAAAATGCCGTAGCACAGTTGGAGCAACAAACAAGTTCATCTTTAAGCCGAATGAAACAAATGAGTGAAACGATCTACTCGTATTTACTTGATCCCGCCCATACAGATCTAAGGAATCAGGCCCCTGTGAGCTATAGTGAAATCATTGAGAAGAATGACTTTGAAGCCCTACTCAAATCGCTGCGGACGGATCTAACCGCAGGAATCTATATCATTACACCCTCCGGCTATTATTATGGAGAGAACAATTTGAATGTTGAGAAACTAAAAAATATTCCAGAATGGAAAACAAAACCCGCTTCTTATAAAGGAATATACTGGCTCGGCTTTTATATGCAAAATCATGAAATGAGCAGCTCAGGCGATTCGAATCTCCCCGTCCTTGGTCTCGCTGTTCCGATCCATAATTCCAACGGAACGCAAAACGGCAGTACCATACTCATAGAGGAGAATGCGCAGGAACTGATTCATATGTTCAAACTATTTGAGACAGATACGAAGTCACATCTGACCATTAAAGCTTCGGACGGAAGGCTTGTATATGAGAGCGCTTCAGCTTTTACGAAGCAGGATAGTGACATTACATGGAACCGGACCCTTGCCGTGAACCAGTGGACCATAGAAGCAAGATTGCCTGCCAAAGCCTTCTACCTGTCCTCGAGCATTATTCGGTCGAATACCATTGTCGTGGCAGTTATTTCATGTCTGCTTGCTTTTGGACTCGCCTATCTGTTCTCATCGAGGTTTACAGCGCGTATTCGTACGCTAAAGGATTCAATGCAGAAGGTCAGCTTCGGTAAACTGGATACACGAATGCCAATCGAAGGTAGAGATGAGCTGGGCAGCCTTGATATGAGCTTTAACCGGATGGTAAGCGGTGTCCAATCGCTCGTGCAAGAAGTGGAACAGAGCGAACGACTCAAGAAGGAAGCGGAGCTGAAGGCTTTCCATTATCAGATTAACCCCCATCTGCTGTTCAATACGTTGAACTCCATTCAGTGGAAGGCCCGTCTGGAAGGTGCTGATGATATTCGTCAGATGTTATATCACTTAACGATGGTGCTGGAAGGAAATCTGGATATATCGCAGGAACTGATCACGTTGGGCAGAGAGCTACGCATGATTGAGCATTTCCTGAAAATTCAGGAGATCAGGTACGGAAATGTTTTTAGCTATGAGCTAAGTTGTGAAGACTCGCTGAAGCAATATCTGATCCCGCGTATGACGCTGCAGCCGCTGTTTGAAAATATATTTTTCCACGGCTTCACGGATGGGATAGGTACAATCAAGCTGGATGTCATCGTAGAGAAGGATGAGCTTCTGCTGACTCTCAGGGATGATGGAGCGGGGATGACGGAAGAAAAACGGGAGCGGTTGCTTTTGCCAGATCCGAATCGTCGTGGACGCGGAGGGTTAGGCGTACAGAACGCAGACCAGAAATTCAAACTGCATTTCGGCCCACAGTACGGGCTTACGGTACATTCGACTAAGGGTGAGGGTACAACGATTGTCATTCATTGGCCCAAAGAGGAGGAGCGTCCGGATGGATACAGCAAAGAAAATTAAGGTGCTGATTGCAGATGATGAGAGCATTGTACGAAAAGGTCTACGCTCGACCGTACCTTGGGAGAGATTCGGGATGGAAGTTGTAGCTGACGCACCCAATGGACAAAAAGCCTGGGAAGCCTTTCTGGAGCATAGGCCTGAAATTGTCATTACAGATATTGTAATGCCAGAGATGGATGGCATTGAGCTGTCTCGCAAGATAAAGGAGATAGCGGCAAAGACCAAAATAATTCTGCTCAGCTGCCACCGGGATTTTGAATACGCGCAACAGGGAATTCAACTTGGGGCATCCGGATATCTCTTGAAGACCGCTTTTGAGGACGAAGAACTTGAAGAAATGTTAAATAAGTTCCAGCAGGAGCTGTCGGTCTCCCCTCCGCCCTCTCCAAAGGATCAAGAACGCATGGAAACGCTGCTCTTTGCATGGCTGAACGGGCATAGCTGTAAATTTCCAGAGGAGCTGGAGAAGCTGCATGGCGGTCCATGGCATTTTAATGGTGAGCCGCTGTTGATATATCTGATTCGAACAATAGAATGCGGAGCCTCTTGGACCGGTCTACTACAGGGTGCTGAGAAGAATGACCGTAGTATGTGCGAGGGTACGATCATTCCATATGGAGAAGAATACTGTTATTGGATCGTTCCTGATTCGCTGCGAGGGTCTGCAGACAGCCTTTTGGTAGAGAGCAAGAGCAAATTCAGTCAGCTGAAATGGACTCGCAAAGAATCGTTGCTCCACAGTGATGATCTGAAGCAGGCGTTCCAGAACCTTCATAAAGAAGCTGAGCTAGAGAGGCTGTATGGGATATCCGTAAATCATTGGCCAGATCCGATCTGGAAAGCCGTGAATCTACTATATGCTAATCCCGCAGCAGATTGGTCAGCCAGCGAACTGGCGGAAGAGGTTGGGCTCAGCCGCAGTCATTTCTCCATTCTGTTTAAGAAGGCTGTCGGTGATAGCTTCATTGCCTTCCAATATAAACGTAAATTGCGCCTTGCTTATGGTTTACTGCGGGATACACATCTAACCATGCAGGAAATTGCGGAGCGGACAGGACTTGGAGATAGCAAATATTTTAGCAAATGGTTCAAACGCTGTACGGGTCAGACCCCGAGCCATTACCGTGCCCAACAAAAAGACGACGAGTCCCGAACAGATTGACACCTGCTTCAATAAATCGAACAAAATCACAACAACATTCAAATAGATACACGTTTTGAACCGCTTTCATTCGAGTTACGATGAAAGCGGTTCAATTATTATAAACCTCATTGACAGGGGAGCTGACAATATGAAAAAGAGAACTTTACTCATTGTCCTTGCAACGACGCTGATGGTATCTATGCTGTCTGCATGCAGCGGTAACGCTGGAACAGCCAATCCGGAGAACGGCGGTTCGGATCAGACGAAGACGCTTCGTTTTGCAACCTGGGATACGGGGGACGCGCTCAAGATTGAGCAGGATATCGCCAAAAAGTTTGAAGCGGAACATCCCGGCACAAAGGTGCAGGTTGAGGCCTATGCGGACGGATTTGACCAGAAGCTTGCCGCAGGATTTGGAGCCGGTAACCCGCCAGACGTCATGTATATGTGGGACTTCCCTACCTACCATCAATCTCTTGAACCCCTGGATAGCTTCGCAGAAAAGGACAAAGACCTGAAGATAGATGATTTTTACAAAGGATTGTTCAACTACGGAAAAATTGACGATAAGCTGTACGGCATTCCGGCAGGCTTCACGACTCGTGTCGTCTACTATAACAAGAAGCTCTTTGATGCTGCTGGTGTCCCTTATCCCAAAGACGGATGGGAATGGAGTGAATTTCAGGATATCGCGAAGAAGTTGACGGACAATTCCAAGAAGCAGTACGGCTTTGGTGCCCGTGCCGAGAATGATACGTATGACTTGCAGGGCTTCGTCTGGAGCAACGGTGGCTCCTTTATTTCCCCGGATGGTAAAACCATTGAAGGCTACATGAACAGTAAGGAAACTGCTGAAGCTATCCAAATGTTTGGTGATATGGTGAAGAACGGCACCGCCGTGCTCACAGGTGGTAAAGGCCAGCAAAGCGGTGATGATATTTTTAAAGGCGGTAAGATTGCTATGTGGGAGAGCGGAATCTGGCCGCTCGAATCTTTCAAACAAGCGGGAATTGATGTAGGTACGGTCGAAATTCCAGCTTTCCCAGGCAAACCGGTTAAAGGTGTATTGGCCGAATCTGCGCTGTCTATTGCCAAAGACTCCAAGCACAAAGATCTAGCATGGGAATTCGTTAAATTTTATGTCTCTAATGAATCAATCAAAATGCGCGTTGCTGACCTGCCGGTACGACAAAGTGTTGTAAATGAGCTCAAGAAGGATCAGGACCCACTCTACAAACCTTATTACACGATGCTTGAGCGTTCGGACAACACACCTGCATTTCTACTCAATCCGAAGTGGAATGAAGTGAACCGACAGCTGTCGGCTGCGGTGGAAGCCGTCATGCACGGTAGCAATGCCCAAGAAGCGCTGAATCAGGCGGTTAAGGACAGCGAGCGATATTTGAAATAACACTTGTAGAAAGAAGGTTGGGAGATGGCTCAGACCTACCTGCAGAATACATCGGAACCGACAGCTACCCTTAAGGCCTTAAAAAAACGAAAATGGGGTGGGCTTGCCCCCTACCTCTTTATCTTCCCATGGATATTTGGATTTGTTTTCTTCACTTTAGGACCTCTGCTATTTTCACTGGTCATTTCATTTTTTGATTGGCCAATTGTCGGTAAAGTAACTTTTATCGGGATAGACAACTACGTAGAGATGTTTTCGAATGATCCACTTTTTTGGAAATCTTTATTTGTAACACTGAAATTTGCAGCCCTCTTCGTCCCGCTCAATATTGTAGTTGCACTAGGACTTGCCATGCTGCTAAATCAAAGGGTTAGAGGAAGCGCCATTTTTCGTACGGCATTTTATCTCCCCTCTGTAATCTCAGGTGTGGCGCTTGCTATGATCTGGTCCTGGGTATACAGCGGAGACTATGGAATCCTGAACTATTTCTTATCTGTCCTTGGCATTCAGGGGCCCGATTGGCTAAATGATACGAACTGGTCACTCGTTGCGATGGTCGTCGCCAGTCTCTGGGGACAAGGATCCATGATGCTTATTTTCCTAGCTGGACTTAAAGGCATTCCTAAGGACCTGTACGAATCGGCTTCAATCGACGGAGCAGGTAAAATCCGAAAGTTCTTGAGTGTAACCATTCCGATGATTACGCCAACCATTCTGTTCAATCTCATCACATCGATTATTGCAGCATTCCAGCAGCTAACCCTGGCTCTTCTACTCACGGGAGGCGGGCCAATGAAATCAACCTATTTCTATGCGATGTATATGTATGAGAACGCTTTCAAATATTTCAAGATGGGTTACTCTGCCGCCAACGCCTGGTTTATGTTCCTGATTGTGCTTACCTTGACGTTTCTGGTATTCAAATCTTCGGAAGCCTGGGTGTTCTATGAAGGTGAAATGAAAAAGAATCCGCAGAAGAAGCTTAAAGCCAGTAAAAGGGGGCGGTCCTGATGAAAAAAGTATTTGCTTACGCGTTGCTGATTTTGTTCTCACTGCTGTTCATCGCCCCACTCTTCTGGGCGGTGACCACGGCGCTGAAATCACCGCAGGAGCTTTATCTGTTTCCTCCCAAATGGATTCCGTCCGAATGGAAATTCAGTAACTTCGCAGAAGCATGGAACATCCAGCCCTTTAATCTATTTTTGAAAAATACACTGCTCGTTACGGTTTTATCCACCATAGGTCAGCTGATATCCTGCACACTCGTCGCTTACGGCTTCGCCAGATTCCAGTTCAAAGGGCGTGATTTCCTGTTTCTTGTCGTCCTGGCGACTATGATGATCCCGTGGGAAGTAACGATGATTCCGCAGTATATGGAGTTCAACTATTTGGGTTGGATCAACACACTCAAACCGCTGATTATTCCGTCGTGGTTCGGCTCTGCCTATTATATCTTTTTGTTACGGCAGTTCATTATGACCCTGCCCCGGGAGCTGGATGAAGCAGCGACGATTGACGGCGCCAGTAAAATGACGATTCTGCTTCGAATCATCGTGCCTCTAATGGGACCTTCACTGATTCTGGTCTCCGTATTCCAGTTCATGAGTTGTTGGAATGACTATCTGGGACCGCTCATTTTCCTGAATGATCAGACGAAATATACGTTAACGCTTGGCCTATCTCAATTCAAGGGCATGTACGGTGTTGATATGCAGTCCATTATGGCCATCACCTGCTTAATTTCGATTCCTCCGCTTGCCATTTTCTTCTTCGCCCAGCGTTACATTGTCGGCGGAATTGCCACGACAGGTATTAAAGGATAGGACACATAGATAGATGAAGGGGATGACGATCATGAATGTTATAAACATTGAGCGCGACTGGGATAACCTCAGCGTGCTGGAGAGAAACCGTGCGAAGAGTCGCTCCTATTTTATTCCTCATTCTAATGCAGAAAGTGCTCTGAGCTATGACAGAGGAAGCTCTCCGTGGTTCAAATCGTTGAATGGCATTTGGAAATTCCAATTTGCTGAGGGGCCAGAGCTGGCACCCCCGGATTTTCATCAAAATGAATACGACACCTCAGGTTGGGATGATATCCCTGTCCCTGGCCACTGGCAGTTGCAAGGCTACGGAAATCCGCATTACACGGACCTGTACTATCCATTCCCTGTCGATCCTCCTCATGTACCTAATGATAATCCAACGGGTAGCTACGTAAGGGAATTCACGCTGCCAGACCATTGGGACGGAAGAGTTATTTCACTTAAGTTCGACGGTGTAGATAGCGCATTTCATGTATGGCTGAATGGTTCGTTTGTCGGGTACAGCCAAGGCAGCCGTCTGACATCAGAATTTGATCTGACCCCTCACCTGCAGACAGGAGTTAACCGTCTGGCAGTCCGGGTTTACCAGTGGTCCGACGGTAGTTATTTGGAGGACCAGGATATGTGGTGGATGAGTGGCATTTTCCGCGATGTCTATCTGGTCTCCGAGCCTTCAGCGTTACGCATTACAGATTATCGAGTTATAACCGAGCTAGATACCGAGTTTACAAATGCGGTACTGTCCGTTCGCTTAGACCTTAATGGAGAAGAAGTTCAGGGCAAGGTACAGTTGCAACTGCTGAATAAAGTTGGAACGCAGATCCTGTCTGCTGAGAAGAATCTAAGCCATTCTTCAAGCGTTGAGTTCAATCTGCCGGTGGCGAAGCCTTCCTTATGGAATGCCGAATCTCCTTATTTATATCATCTGATCATTTCATTGGTCGATTCGAACAATCAGGTTATAGAGACTGTTGCCCAACGTGTCGGGTTCCGCCGTGTGGAGGTCAGGGATGGACAGTTCTTGGTGAATGGCGTAGCAATCCTTCTCAAAGGTGTAAACCGACATGACCATCATCCAGATACGGGGCGAACCGTTACGGTATCCACCATGCGCGAAGATATCCAAATGATGAAGCAGCACAATATCAATGCGGTGCGGACAGCACATTATCCGAATGACCCGCGGTTCTATGATCTATGTGATGAGTACGGGCTATACGTTATGGAAGAGACGGACCTGGAGACGCACGGCTTCGAGCCGCTGGGCAATATTTCACGTCTTAGCGACGACCCGGCTTGGAAGGATGCTTATGTTGACCGTATCCGCCGTATGGTGGAGCGCGACAAAAATCACCCTTCCGTGATTTTCTGGTCTCTCGGCAATGAATCGGGCTTCGGCTGCAATTTCCGCGCGATGTCTGAGTGGTGCAAAGCCAATGATTCCACACGACTTATCCATTATGAAGAAGACCGTGAAGCGGAAGTATGTGATGTGGTGAGCACGATGTATTCTTCTGTGGAGAAAATGGAAGGCTTCGGCCAGCTAACCGATCATCCGAAGCCGCATATCCTATGTGAGTTTGCCCATGCGATGGGCAATGGACCCGGAGGGTTACGAACGTATTTTGACACCTTTGATGCTTATCGGCGCCTTCAAGGCGGATTTGTCTGGGAATGGATCGACCATGGGCTTAGCAGAACAACAATCGATGGCAAGACTGATTATGCTTACGGCGGCGATTACGGTGATGTACCGAATAACAGTAATTTTGTTATTGATGGGCTGGTTCGTCCAGACCGCACCCCCTCTCCGGGGCTCATTGAATATAAGAAAATTATCGAGCCTGTGAAGGTAGAAATGATAGACGCAGGAAAGATTCGCGTAACGAATCGGTATGATTTCGTGACACTGGATCATCTGCAGGTCCACTACAGTGTCACGGCTGATGGACGAACGTTTAACAGCGATGTACTCGTACTTCCACAGGTGGGCCCAGGTGATAGCACAGACTTATTCATTCCAAATTTGATAGATGAGCGGTCGATCCTTCTCGCTCCGGCTACAGAGATGTGGCTGAATGTCGGCTTCACGCTGGCAGCTGACTGTGCTTGGGCGGCGCAAGGGCATGAAGTAGCCTGGGCACAGTTTGCACTGCCAAGTCATTCAAGTTCGACTGTCTCTTCCCCATCGCAACTGCCTGCAGAGCAGAAATTGTCAGTCACCGAAGAAGGACGCCAGCTAGTTCTTGCGAATGACTGTTTCCGCATTTCTTTTAATCGTCTACATGCAGGGTTTACGTCCCTTCGCCTGAACGGAAAGGAGCTCATTCAACTTGGACCACGACTGAATTTCTGGCGCGCTCCGATTGATAACGATATGTATGTGCTCCCAGATTGGCGCAAGGCACACCTCGATCGACTGACCGAGCGGATAGACGATTTCCGCTGGGATCGATTGGATGAAACGTCTGTGCGTATGACTTGGACTTCACGCATAGCACCCCCTGTCTACGATTGGGGCTTCCGCTGTGAAACGTCCTATACGGTTACTGCAAGTGGACTAATCATTATAGATGTGAAGGGAATGCCGGAAGGAACACCCCCTGCTATGCTCCCGAAGATCGGTCTTCAAATGGAAGTTCCAGGTGATATAGACCGGGTGAAATGGTATGGCCGTGGACCGGGTGAGAGCTATTCGGATAGCCGGGAGGCCGGACGCTTCGGCGTATATCAGAGCAGTGTAGATGGATTATTCACGTCATATATTTATCCTCAGGAGAACGGAAATCGGACAGATGTAAGATGGGTGTCGATCGCTGATGGAGCAGGAATGGGTCTGCTGGCAGCAGGAGCCCCAACGCTTGATTTCAGCGCCAGACGTTACACCGACAGTGATCTGGAGAAGGCGCAGCATATGAGTGATTTGGCACCTCGTGATTTCATCACACTGAACCTGGATTACAGACAGAACGGACTGGGAAGCAACAGCTGCGGCCCAGCACAGTCCCCAGAGAATACGATTACGCCGGAAGCGTTCCAGTTCCGCATCTTGCTTCAGGCATATATGGCAGAGGATAGCTCTCCTGAACGGCTTAGCCGCCGAATGAGTATAGAAGCGATGCAACATGAAATGGAGGAGAATAAACATGCTTAATACACAGGACGTTTTGAATTTATCTGGCAAGGTAGCCGTCGTTACTGGTGGGGCATCAGGCATTGGGCTGGCCACCGCTGAGCTTCTGGCGAGCTTCGGGGCACATGTTGCCTTGATTGATATCAATGAGGCTGCGGGTAAAGAGGCAGTCGCCAGTATCCGTCAACAGGGAGGTCAGGCCAGCTTTTACTGCTGCAACGTGACCTCTTCCGCAGACTGTGAACGCACAGCATCAGAGATTGAATCAGTGCTTGGAGGGATTCACATCCTGTTCAATAACGCAGGCGTCATCCGCCGCAAAACGGTTACCGAGTTGGATGAAAGAGACTGGGATCTTGTACTGGATGTCTCGCTCAAAGGTGTCTTTCTCCTCTCTAAATATGTAATTCCCATTATGGAGCATAGCGGCGGAGGCAGCATCATTAACACAGGCTCAGGTTGGGGACTGAAAGGTGGAGACCGCGCAGCAGCTTATTGCGCCGCAAAAGCAGGCGTTGTCAATCTCACGCGTGCGATGGCTATCGACCATGGCGCAGCGAACATTCGAGTCAACTGTGTTTCACCAGGGGATACGGATACACCGCTCCTGCGTGACGAAGCGAAGCAGCTGCAGCAAGATGAGTCCGCATTTCTGGTTGCCTCTGCAGGAGGCAGACCACTGGAGCGTCTAGGCACACCGCGTGATATCGCGAATGCCGTATTATTCCTGGCGAGTGACTTGTCCTCATGGGTAACAGGTAGTGTGCTCGTTGTTGACGGAGGCGGAATTGCTTAGGGCGGATAAGTAAGAATATTTTCTCAACATATGAACGGAGGCGTTAATTGTGGCTCACAACAAAACATATGCCCATCCCTATATTCCAAATACCGTTCCGGAGGTCCGGGACGCGATGCTGAAAGAAATAGGTCTCACGTCTATGGAGCAGCTCCATGACGCGATTCCTGACAGCCTGAAGCTGCAGCGGAAGATGGATCTTCCGCCAGCCATGAACGAGTATGAACTGCGCCGACATATTGATGGACTGCTAGCGAAGAACAAGCATGGTGGAGATTATCTTAATTTTCTGGGTGCAGGATGCTGGCAGCATTTCATCCCGGCTGTATGCGACGAGATCAATCAGCGTTCTGAATTCGTGACAGCCTATGCTGGAGAACCTTACGAGGACCATGGTCGGTTCCAGGCCCTGTTCGAATATCAGAGCCTGCTTGCCGAACTCGTGGATATGGATGTCGTAAACGTTCCAACCTTCGACTGGGCTCAGGCGGCTTCCACTGCAATCCGCATGGCGGGACGTATTACAGGGCGCAAAATCGTGCTGCTCCCTCGTTCTGTAGATCCTGATAAGGCAGCAATTATTCGGAATTACTGCACCCCGGTCATGGATATCCAGTATGTTGACATCGATCAGGTGACAGGACGAATGGATCTGAATGATCTGCGTAACAAATTAAGTGACGATACGGCAGCGATATATTTTGAAAATCCCGGTTACCTTGGAATCATTGAGGATCAGGGAGCTGAAATATCTGAGCTTGCTCATAAAATAAATGCGGTATCTATTGTAGGTGTTGATCCCATTTCACTTGGAGTTCTGGAGCCACCAAGCCGTTACGGAGCGGATATCATTTGCGGAGATTTGCAGCCGCTGGGTATGCATATGAACTTTGGCGGTGGGCAGGCTGGCTTTATCGCAACACGTGATGAGGAAAAATACGTAATGGAATACCCTTCGCGACTATTTGGCATCGTGCCAACCGAGGTGGAAGGCGAATATGGCTTCGGGGATGTTGCCTATGAACGTACCTCATTCGCTCTTCGGGAGAAAGGCAAGGAATCGGTAGGAACTCAGACCGCTTTATGGGGTATTACGGCAGGAGTATATCTAGCCCTCCTCGGTCCCAACGGTATGCAGGAGGTCGGCAGTACCATTATCCAGAAATCGCATTACGCTGCGAAACAGATATCACGAATTCCAGGTGTGTCTCTTCGCTTCGAAAACGGCACCTTTTTCAAAGAGTTTGTTGTTGATTTTAATGATACAGGTCTAACCGTTGACGAGATCAACCAGAGACTAATGAAGACAGGGATTTTTGGAGGCAAGGATTTATCTTCATCCTACCCTGCGTGGGGTCAATGTGCACTCTACTGCGTCACGGAAACGCATACCCAGGCGGATTTGGACCGACTTGTCGATGCTCTTCGTTCCATTGTCAGCACATCATAATGATTATATAGAGGAGGACTGAACGCCATGAAACGGATTCGCAGAGATCATAAAGTTCGTAAGTTTCACCAAGCGAAATGGGATGAGCCCGTTATCTTTGAACTTCATCGGCCAGGAGAGCGGGGCGTCATCCCGCCGGGAACGGAAGCAGCTGTAGCCGCTGATGTAGGTAGCGCGGAAGACAGCATACCGGCGTCCATGTGGCGGCGCAATACACCGGCTTTGCCAGAAATCGGGCAGGCCAAGGTACTGCGGCATTATCTGAGATTATCCCAGGAAACGCTGGGATCAGATATGAACGTGGAAATCGGGCAGGGAACCTGCACGATGAAATATATTCCCCGGATTAACGAAATGCTTATCCGCAATCCACGTATGACTGAGCTTCATCCACTACAGGATGTGGATTCTGTTCAGGGCATGCTCGAAATATTCCATAATCTTGATCTGGCAATGCGAGAGATTTCCGGTATGGATGCATTCTCCTTTCAGCCGAGTAGCGGAACCCAGGCACTTCTGGCTATGGCCTCTATCGTCCGCGCCTATCATGATTCGCGTGGTGAAGGTGAGCAGCGTGATGAGATCATTACAACGATCTTCTCTCATCCTTCTCAGGCCGCTACAGCTGCCGTTAAGGGATATAAGATCATTACGTTGCATCCCGACGAGGATGGATTCCCGGACCTTGAGAAGCTGAAGAGCGTTGTCTCCGAGCGGACAGCCGGATTCGTCGTGGCTAATCCAGAGGACACAGGCATCTATAACCATCGTATCCGCGAGTTTACGGATGTGGTGCACGCAGCGGGTGGCGTCTGCTATTATGATCAGGCTAACGCGAATGGTCTACTCGGGATAACACGAGCGAAGGAAGCGGGTTTTGATATGTGCTTCTTCAATCTCCACAAAACCTTTGCTGCGCCCCATATGTGCGGCGGTCCTGCGACAGGTGCTCTCGGGGTGACAGACGCCCTTAAGAGTTTCATGCCTGGGCCATTGGTGGATAAGGAAGCGGGCGGACGGTATCTCTTGAAAGATCAGACTGAAGTCAGCATTGGTAAGGTGCGTAGTTTTCACGGTGTAGCCCAAACCGTACTCCGCTCCTACGCCTGGATTATGAGTCTGGGACCCGATGGTCTGAAGGATGTCGCCCAGGTTGCGGTGCTGAATAACAACTATTTATATCATAAAATTGTTCAAATACGCGGAGCGAGTGCCCCGTATGTTCAAGGACGTCGTTTAGAGCAGGTCCGCTACAGCTGGAAGCAGCTAACCGATGAGACCGGAGTGACGACCGAGGATATTACGCGGAGAATGTGCGACTTCGGCCTGCATTACTGGACCTCACATCACCCATATATTGTTCCACAGCCTTTCACACTGGAGCCAACCGAATCCTATTCCAAGGAAGATCTCGACGAATATATCCATGCGCTGGAGCATATCTCGAATGAAGCTTATACACAGCCAGATATCGTCAAATCGGCTCCGCACAGCAGCACGGTGCATCGCAATGATGAATCATCTTTGGACGATCCGAAGCAGTGGTGTATTACTTGGCGTGCATATTTGAAGAAAACACAACCCGAACTTCAGGAACAGCATTAGCTTGTACACAGCACCCTACTTTAGTGTTCATATATAGGAGCATTAATATTACAAGTTCTATAAATAGACAGTAAAAAGACCCTCAACACGTGTTGAGGGTCTTTTTTCTATAGCTTCCATAGCTTTAAGTTGGAGTTAAGATCGGAATTCTTATTCACTCAGCATGGACTGTGTAAAACTGATCCACTCGCGGGTTGCGAAGGATAAGTATCGATCCCTCCGCCAGATCATGCCGAGCTGCCACGGAATTACGGGCTCCATCACGGGTATAATGCGTACACGCATATGATCCACCTCACGGCAGATTGTCTCTGGCAGCAACGCCACACCCAAATTGGCCGCTACCATCGCACTGAGCAGATCCCACTGGGAGCTCTCATACACTACCCGGGGTTGAAATCCCACATGCTGGCAGGCTGCAATAATCCGGTCATGTAGTGCAAAATCTTCTCGAAACAGCACAAACGCATCATGCTCCAGTTCACGCAGAGCGACCGACTCTTTACCCGCAAGCGGGTGCGAAGGGTGTACGAGCAGATTCAGCTTCTCTTTTACAAAAACAAAATGATCCACCAGTTCATCCACTGTTGGCAGTACAGCAACACCAATATCCAGTGCACCGCTGATGACATCAGCCTCCACTTTTTTGGCACCATCCTCAAATAGCTGAATGGTTACCTGAGGGTAAGCTTTATGGAATTCACCGATAATCATCGGAAAAAAGCTGGATCCCACCATCGGTGGCAGACCAATTCGAAGATGTCCCTTCTTCAGATTCATCAGATCGTCCAGCTCGGACGACAGACTGCGAAATGATTTTTCAATCTCCAGCGCCTGCCGGAAAAAGACATGCCCCGCATCCGTCAGCGCAACCTTCTTGCCATAACGATCCAACAGAGTTACGCCCAATTCATCTTCAAGACTTTTGACCGTTTTGCTAATCGTCGGTTGTGTAATGAACAACACTTCGGCTGCTTTGGTGAAGCTTTGCTGCCGGGCAACTTCGAGAAAATATTGCAAATGGCGGATATCCATCGTCTGATCCCCATCCTTCATAGATAAATGGAATGGTAAACATTCTTAATATGCATTTTACTCATGAAAGAATGCGATGTAAAATTTGTGATATCAAACAATGTTTCCATTCATTTTCATAAACATTTCAAAATCATCACGTTAATTATACAAGGAGGGATTAAAGTGAAGAAATGGGGCCTTGGCATTTTGCAAGTTGCACTCTTAATGGCCTTTTCACTGCTCATGGACCAGTTGGCCCGTGCTCTCCATCTACCTATACCCGGTTCCATACTTGGCATGGTCGTGCTGTTCATTTTGCTTCAGACCGGGGTCGTGAAGCTGCGTTGGATTGAAATTGGAGCTGCCTGGCTGCTCGGTGAGCTATTGCTGTTTTTTATCCCCTCAGCCGTCGGTATTATGAACTACATGCCCATGTTGGAGCAAGACGGATTGCAAATTCTGTTTATTGTTCTGCTCAGCACATTTTTGGTCATGGCCTGCACGGGACTTGTTGCCACCCGAATCGCCAAACGAAAGGAGCGTCACACCGGATGATTGGATTTCTCTGTCTCTTGTTAACCGTCGGTATATATTGGGTCGCCAAACGCATGTATCGTAACCTGCCCAAAGTTTATCTCTCTCCGCTGCTGATTACGCCGCTGCTTGTCGTTGGCGTGCTGCTCGCAACAGGTACGGATTACGCAGCCTACAGCAGTGGCGGCAAATGGCTAAGTCTTCTGCTTCAACCGGCTACGGTAGCCTTTGCCATACCGCTTTATACGTTTTTCCATGTACTCAAAAAACATATTTCCGAGATCGTCTTTAGTGTAATGACAGGCTCTGTGGTGGCGGTCCTCTCTTCTGCCCTGCTCGCCAAATGGCTGCGCCTGGATTCAGGACTCATTCATAGTCTGATCCCGAGATCGATTACGACTCCAATTGCGATGAACGTATCGGCTACGATTGGCGGCATTCCGGCTATTACAGCGGTTTTTGTCATCATGACTGGTCTGCTGGGGGCAATTATGGGGCCGTCCATTGTGAAAATGCTGCGTATTGATGGCGAGATCGCACGTGGAACGCTGTTTGGAACCGGTGCCCACGGAACAGGCACATCCAAGGCATTTGAGCTCAGTTCGCTGACGGGAACGATCTCCAGCATCTCCATGGTGCTAGCTGCGTTGTTCACTTTAGCAGTTGCACCTATACTTTCTAAACTTATTTTCCCATAATAGCTGGAAAGATCCCTTTTATTTGAAATATTATTGTTGTATTAAAGCCCTTTCTTCCTTACAATAAGGACAGGTTTTAATTGAGAATACTGCGGGGGAGATGCGATGAAAAGAACCGGAATGAAGAGATCTCTGGACCGCCTTGGACGAATTGTCCTTCCCAAAGAAATGCGGGATACGATGGAAATCCATATCGGCGATCCGCTTGAGTTTTTCATTGAAGGGAAAGAGTTGATTTTGAGAAAGTACAAATCAACGTTGTGTGTGTTTTGCGGTGATGTGGATACGGAAATGTATTTCAAAGAGCAATTCATCTGCCGGACTTGTGCAAATCAATTAAAACACCCGGATGACACTCCCGAATGGTTCGTTCCTCAGAACAAACAGGCTCCTGCACCCGTGGAGCGTCCTGCTACTGAATCCGCCACAGTCTCGTCTCCCGTATTGGAAGAAGGGGCTACAGCTGCCAACCAAGAGTACCCGGACCTGCGGCCGAAAACGGCACGAATGTTGCAACAGATGAAGGAAATTGTTGAACAGAATCCCGGTTTGGCTCAACAGCAAATTGCGGAAAAGCTTGGTATTAGCCAAGGACGCGTCTCCCAATTAAAAAAATTGCTATAAGAAAAACGTCTTTCGAGTGACTTTTTTGATTATTTATAATCAGGAGACCTTCCGAACGAAGGAAGTCCTACTGCAAGAGAACCCTTTGATCACTGTGGGTTCTTCTTTTTTTTATATTCATACGTTAATAATGGAAAGGAGTTCTATGGATAAAATCCGGTATTTGTCACAATTTAACCTCATGTCCTGCCTGTCAGAAGCAGACCTAGCGGAAATGGACAGCATGACGTCCATTACAACCATGCCGAAGAATACAATCATCCAGACACCCGATACATTTGCAGAAGGCTTCTATTTTGTCAAAAAGGGAAGAGTCCGTCTGTATACGTTAAATGAAGAGGGAAAACAGTTTACATTTGATATTTTGGGAGAAGGGAATGTGTTTGGCGAAATGAACGGCATTTCACTCGGCACACGTACCGTTTATATCGATACCATGGAAGAATGCGACATTTGTCTGATGGACAGGCAGCGTTTTGAACAGTTTCTGATTGAACATCCCCAGTTTATGATGAATCTGATGAGAGTGCTGAGTGAGCGAATCATGGGAATGAGTGAGTTGACACAGAAGCTGGCACTCGGCAACCTGCATGACAAAATTATGCATAATCTCGTTCGACTGGCCAATCAGATTGGATGGTTGGAAGAGGAAGAGTATTGTCGAATCAATCTTGCGCTCACCCATCAGGAGATTGCCTGGATGGCTGGAGCAACACGAGAATCCGTTAGTGCTGCTTTGCAAGTGCTTACGAGAACCGGACGCATTCGCACTGGATTCAAGTCAGTATCCCTGCATCACGATGAAATGTTCGTATCAAACAGGTTAAACGGTCAGTTGTAAGGTGCATTACATCTTGTTTCTGCTGCTAATTGTATCGTGTAGATGAATGAATCTACATAATATCAGCATTTTTCACAATCCCAAAGAATTATGCAAAATGCTGATAAACAAGGAGGAGTACGGTAATGGATGCAAAGACAGACCTAGATATATCCGAGGACGTTCTTCTACGCAAAGGCGCCCGCAAAGCAGCTGACATTCCGGATCAGATACGCAGCCTTCTTCAAGCCGGACATATCGAATCGGTGAATCTGACGGAATGGCTCGCTGTGGACCACATTCTCCTTTTTCAGCAGGTCGCCCAGGAACTTCGAATGGATGCCGAAACCCGCGAGATTACGGAGCAGTTAACACAGATGAATGAACAGCGAATTATGAAAATCATCCCCGCTATCGCCAATCAGTGGCTCGCACTTCTGGAGCGCCTGGGAGACAATGAGCGAA
Source organism: Paenibacillus sp. 11B (assembly GCF_030487755.1). Lineage (NCBI taxonomy): Bacteria > Bacillati > Bacillota > Bacilli > Caryophanales > Paenibacillaceae > Paenibacillus > Paenibacillus sp. 11B. Next base: position 752,250 of record NZ_JAUKNS010000004.1, read on the forward strand.
TGCATCATTTCCGATTCCTTGCAGATCATAGATCAGATAGTGTACGCTGCTGGGCAGCCTATATGATCGGATTGGATTCCCGCTTGAATCTGAGTGAAAAGTTGAATTGGATCAGACCTTTCGCAGCAGATCATCACTTTGGTGTAAGAGAGATCGCCTGGATGGCTGTTCGTGAGCCAATTACGGCTGAGCTATCAGACGCTGTAGCGCTTCTGGTGGAATGGACGATAGATCCTGACCCGCTGATCCGTCGGTTTGCTATAGAATCAACAAGACCGCACGGTGTGTGGGCCAAGCATATTCAGGAGTTAAAAGAAAATCCAGCCATCGCTCCTCCCCTGCTCGATCATGTGAAATCCGATGCTCATAAATATGTGCAGGACTCTGTCAGCAACTGGCTGAACGACGCAGGCAAAACCAACCCGGAGTGGGTTCGTCAGGTGTGTGACACCTGGATTCAGCAATCGGATACCAAGCATACACTGCGGATCGTCGAACGTGGTCAACGAAGCCTTTAATCTTTAAGTAATCCTTATACAGGACACTCCCCCGGCAATTTGAAAGACGAAAAAAAGATGACTATCGCTACATCACAATGGTCATCTTTTTCAATATCTGTACTCCACAGAGTTCTGCCCTTAGACCTGCACGAGATCCATATCCAATTCTTCTGCTTCCAGTTTACGCATGCCCATAATCAGAACGACAATGTTAGCAACCAATAGCATCGCCGGGAAAGGAACAGCCGTATATTGTCCATAAATCAGATGACTTCCCACAGCCCCAATCAGAATGAACGTCAGTACTCCTGAAGCCAGAAGACGAGTACGCGGAATCAACAATCCCACCGCACTGAGCAGCTCCACTGCACCAATGAGATACATCGTCCATGTAGGATAGGAGAACCCTTCGAAAGTCTGTATCATCATCTCTGCTCCACTAACCTTGTTAAACCCTGCCATTACGAACACACCTGCAAGCACAACCAACGCAATATACCCCAAAATTCTTAAACCTTTGTTCATATGTATAATCCTCCTGAAAATGAATGTCCATATCCATCTGTTGTATTTAAAAAGCAATCTATGTAAAAGTTACAACGTAACTCTATTTTTAAAAAATAGCCGTTTTGCACTGCGAAATTAGTATGTGCTGATATTATTCATATTAATAATCATTAACTTACTTTTATGAAGTGAGTATATAATAATAACATTATTTATTCAAGTAATTTTTTGACGAATAGTGTATAATACATTACAAAAGGTATGTTACAGTACAATTTGTAGTAACAGGTTGACTTCATTGTCCCTTACTTTGGTCAGAGCGGCAGAAAGCCACGCACTTTTATATATACGAAAAAAACCTTAATACTTGAATCGAGGTGAACACGTTGAAACTGAGAAAAGTAAAATCGCCAAGTCCCTGTATGATTACTCAAGCCATGGATATCATTGGTAAGAAGTGGGTGCTGCTTATTATGTACCAACTGTTATCCGGACCCAAACGATTCACAGAGCTGGAAGCAGAAATGGCGATTAGCGGTCGTTTGTTGTCTGAGCGCCTGAAGGAAATGGAAATGGAAGGTATCGTAACCCGGCATATGTATCCTGAAATTCCACCCCGCGTAGAGTATGAATTGACGCCCAAAGGCAGAGCCATTGAACCTGTCATTAATCAGATATACAACTGGTCCTCCGACTGGTTGAAACAGCAGCAGTCTACTAAGTAGCTATATGCTGATTCATGCTCAACACAAGGACGCCTGAATTGAACTGATCTTCGGATCAGTCCAGATTCAGGCGTCTTTGTCATGGATTTATAGTTCTTGTTACGTTATACAAGGATTAATGAGAGAGATGTTTGGAGTGCTGAAGCTGTACCGGCAAACCCGAATCTGCCGAAACCAATGCCGCCGTTGTAATCTCTTGTGTGCGACAGGCATCTGCATAATCGGACAAAATCCGTGAGCGATCGCCGGTACGAAGGGCGTGAATAAACGCTTCATTTTCCCGCTCATACGGGTTATGTCCTGCTGGAATCTCCAGACCTGCCATCGCATGAGGGGCAGCACTTGGCAGAAGAAGACGTTCAGGCGTCCAATCCCAGACTCCGGCATCCGTGTAGAACTGGAGCCCTGCGCCGCCCTCACCGTCTGGCAGCAGGCAAGTGTTGGCAATGCTTGCGATGGCCCCACTCTCCAGCTTAAGCGTTACATTCGCTACATCAGCTACCGTGACATGTTCATGCTTCTCATGCATGCTGCGCTGGGCCGCTACTGCGTATACCTCTGTTACTTCGCCAGCACAGTACCGCAGCAGATCCACGATATGAGTCGTCTGTTCCACAAACTGTCCCCCGGAGCCTTCCTGACGACGCCACCAGGCGACTCCTGGCATCCCGCCCATCCAGCGACCAAGCGCCATACCGATGGTCTGCTCCTTCATCGCTTGTTGCAGCACCTGTGCGGCCTCCTGATAACGGAAATGATAACCTACAGACGTCAACAATCCGGACTTCTGTACCTGGTCCAGCACCTGACGGGGAATATCCATGCCTGTACTCAGCGGTTTCTCTACCAGGAACGGGATACCCCGACGAATTAATTCGGTTTCAATCGTTCCGTGAGACATCGGAGGAACACAGATATAGACTGCATCCAGCTTCTCACCATCTAACATATGTTCAAGTTCACCGTAGCCAGCAGCATCATAGACGGAAGCCATGGCCTCCGCCTTCTCCAGCGCTGTTCCACAGACAGCTGCTACACGAACGCCTTCCATTCGTGCCAGAATATCCGCATGTACCTTGCTGAACCAACCTGTTCCAATGATTCCGATCTGTAAAGTCATAGATGTAATCCCCTCTCCTGTTACACGCTTACATGTTCCATTCGACCCCCGGATGCGAATTCCTGCATTAATTTTGGCCCGATGCCTCCAAGAGCAACTGATCCAGCTCCTGCGTATACCATGTTACTTGCTCCTCAAGCCAATCCATGCGTTCAGCTATATACTGAATTACCGCTGCTTTATACTGACGTACTTCGTCAATGCGGAAAAACAGGTCCCCGGTACGTCTCACAAAAAAGTCCGCCGGTGTTACAGACATCTCCTCGTCGATCGCATAACTCAGCATCAGCAGCAGCTCCTGAGGCAGACCATGCAGCTCGGCCTTAGCCCGCGGTTCAGGCATCCGCTCGTACAGTGCATCCACATTGGAACCATATACTCGGGCTAATCGCTCCGCAGCAGATCGATCAAGTCCAAGTGCAACGCCGTCCTTAATCTTGCGTTCAGCATACGCACCAAAGTTAGCAGAACCTCCGACATCTCCCCCTGAGATTGGCATTTCTTTCGTTATACATGGCCCAACGGATCTTCCTGTCTCCTGTTCTAACTGGCGGGCAGCCAGATCAACAACCATCTCGGCCATTTTGCGATACCCTGTTAATTTGCCCCCGGCAATCGTAATTAACCCCGACGGGGCTACCCAGACTTCGTCCTTGCGTGAAATTTCAGAAGGCCCCTTGCCTTCTTCATGAATCAGCGGACGCACACCCGCCCAACCGGACTCCACATCCTCAACACGAATCCGTACGTCCGGGAACATCCCGTTGACGGCATCGATGACATAATCCCGATCTGCCTGGGAGATTAACGGGTGTGCGGGATCATCTTCAAAGACGGTATCTGTGGTTCCTACATAGGTTTTACCCTCCCGCGGGACAGCAAAGACCATTCGTCCATCCGGTGTATCAAAATATACAGCCTGCCTTAACGGGAAACGTGTGCCGTCGAATACCAGATGAATACCTTTCGTCATCTGCAATGTTTTTCCTTGACGGGACCCATCGATCTTGCGCAGCTCATCCACCCATGGACCGGAGGAATTAATCACTTTGGTTGCCCGCAGATCATACGATTGACCGCTAATCTGATCCACCGCCTGAATGCCTGTAACCACCCCATTCTCCTTCAGGAATGCGGCTGCCTTTACATAGTTGACGGCCTGAACGCCGCGCCGTACCGCTTCCTTCATTACTTCAATGGTAAGCCGGGCATCGTCCGTCCGGTACTCCACATAGCGTCCACCACCGAGCAGCCCATCTTTGCGCAGCAAAGGCTCATTGTCCAAGACAGCTCCGGCATTTAACATTTTACGTCGTTCACTACGCTTTACTCCGGCAAGCCAGTCGTACACCATCAGGCCAATGGATGTGCTGAAGCGGCCAAATGTACCTGCAGTATAGATGGGAAGCAGCATCGGTTCGGGTGTCGTCACATGCGGCCCATTTTCGTACACCACTGCTCGCTCCCGTCCCACCTCAGCAACCATCTTCACTTCAAGCTGCTTCAGATACCGCAGACCGCCATGCACCAGCTTGGTGGATCGACTTGAGGTTCCTGCTGCAAAATCCTGCATTTCCACCAGCGCTGTCTTTAATCCACGGGATGCTGCATCCAGTGCAATACCAGCACCCGTGATTCCTCCGCCAATAATCAATATGTCAAAATGTGCATTCGCCATACAATCCAAATATTCGGTACGTTTTTCTGCCGAGAACGATGCTGTCATCCCGATTCCTCCCTTTCCTTACCTTTGTTTTACTCACAAAAGCACAAAAAAAAGACCACGTCATTCGCTGCAGCAATTGCTGAGCGGTACGTGGTCTCTCCCGATCTCCAGACATCATTTTTTAACTTGTGAGTTAATCCTATCACACATTTCCGGCGGCGTGAAGGCCTGAAATGACACATTATTCAAAAAAATTTCAAAAAGTTGTTCTGCCTGCGGAGGGAATTTCAAGCTGATCCATTAATCATTTATTTTCCCTTAAAGTGGATAGTTGTTTTCTCTTCTCCAGGAAAATAACCCCTGTAAGTTATGCATCATTTTCCACCAATAAATATCATTTATTGTATAAGTTTAACGAAAAAGTACAAATGCCCATTTCACGTATTCTCTACTCATTTGAAAACCATCGCTGCCTTCACGGCACGTTGCCACCCTGCATACAGTTCTGATCGCTCTTCTTCAGCCATAACCGGATGGAAGACACGTTCCGTATTCTCGTGATCCATCAATTCATCCGCACTATTCCAATATCCGACTGCAAGTCCTGCCAAATAAGCCGCACCTAATGCCGTCGTTTCGTTCACAGTGGGACGCTCAACAGGGATATTCAGAATGTCACTCTGGAATTGCATCAGAAAATCATTGGCCGCCGCTCCCCCATCCACGCGCAAGGCATTGACCGAAATACCTGAATCGGATTCCATAGCCGCCAATACATCCTTGGTTTGGTACGCCAGTGCTTCCAGTGTTGCACGGATAAAATGTTCTTTGGTCGTTCCTCGCGTCAAGCCAAATACCGCTCCCTTAACCTCACTGTCCCAATAAGGGCTTCCCAGACCGACAAATGCTGGCACCATATAAACGCCGTCTGTAGAGGGTACGCGTGCCGCATAGTCCTCACTATCTTTGGAGGAACGAAGCATCCTTAAACCGTCACGCAGCCACTGTACCGCCGAACCCGCGACAAAAATGCTACCTTCCAATGCATACTCGATTTTACCATTCATTCCCCAGGCAATGGTTGTAATCAGCCCGTGATCGGACTGCACTGGCTGATCTCCGGTATTCATGAGCATGAAACATCCGGTTCCGTACGTATTTTTCATGCTTCCCTTTGTGTAACAGCCTTGACCGAATAAGGCCGACTGCTGATCTCCTGCTGCTCCGGCAATCGGAATCCGATGACCGAAGAAGTGATAGTCAACTGTATGTGCATACACCTCGGATGAACCGCGTACTTCCGGCAGCATCGCTTTGGGAATGTCCAGAATCTGCAGCAATTCGTCATCCCATTGCAGATCATAGATGTTGTACATTAAGGTTCGGGAAGCATTGGATACATCGGTGACATGTGTACCGCCGCTCAGCTTCCAGATTAGCCAGCTATCGATCGTACCAAATAGAAGCTCACCCTTCTCTGCACGCTCCTGGGCACCAGGCACATGATCCAGAATCCACTTTACCTTGGTTCCCGAGAAGTAAGGGTCAATGAGCAGTCCCGTTTTGCGATGAAAAAGATCACCCAGTCCCTTCGCCTTCAACTCATCACAAATTCCAGCCGTTTGTCTGGACTGCCAAACTACAGCATTATAGATGGGTCGGCCTGTTTCTTTGTCCCATACCACAACCGTTTCCCGCTGGTTCGTAATACCGATGCCGGCAATCTGAACCGGCTTGATTCCACTTTCGGCCAGACATGAAGCCATCACTGCCAGAATGGAACTCCAGATTTCATTGGCGTTCTGCTCCACCCATCCCGGCTTGGGAAAGTATTGCGGAAATTCCTGCTGTGCAATATGCACAATCTCCCCGCTTTGGTTAAACAGAATAGCCCGGGAACTCGTCGTTCCCTGATCAAGGGCCAATATATATTTTTCCATACAGACAACCTCCTGTTGTGGGATTACTGCTTTTACGCTGTATGCGATTTCTTGTAGTGCCGAATCAGGTCCACGTTGGAAGTGGTTACGGCGGTAGCTCCGGCTTCCAAAGCCAGTTCAACCTCTTCCGGTGAGCGGATCAACCCGCCTGCAATGATGGGGATACCTGTCCGTATGGATACTTCTGCAATAATATGCGAGATAACACCAGGCAGTACTTCAATATAATCCGGCTGGGTCTTGGACAGCAAAAGATAACTTTTCTCCAGCGCATTGGTATCCAGCAAAAAAATGCGCTGAATGGCTGTAATCCCTTTCTGTTTTGCCTTCTGAATTACACTGGCTCGCGTTGAGATCAGTCCTGCCGGGCGAATATGCTGGCATAAATACTCTGCGGCATATTCATCGTTCTTCAGCCCCTGCACCAGATCGGCATGCAGTAATATTTTCTTGTCACGCCGCCGCGCTTCCTCCATCACACTGTGAAGCTGCGCGATGTGTGTATCCAGTACAACCCCATAGGTGTAAGGGCCTTCAATCATTGCTTCGAACTGCTTCATGCTCTTGGCAGCCGGTAACACATACTGTCCCTCAAATGGCACCCTCGTTCCTCCCGCATAAATCAGATGCCTATATTGTATAGTTCACATGGTGGAACGGCAAGGGAAGTCAGGGTCGAAAGAACATTTCTTGACGTAAGAATGGACTATTTCGTTGTCTAAACTCAAAAAAGCTGTTCATGTAACCCCGGAAGGAGCATACACGAACAGCTTAAATTATCCTGTCTATTGAACAGTAGAACAAATCGACTTCATGGCAAATTATGCTGAATGTTCCATCAGGATCATCCTTTTAAGCCTGGGCATGCGGAAGCAAGGTTTCTTCTCCAGCCCAGCCATCCTTCTCTGCCAAGTGGCCGGAACGGCTCACTTTGGTCTGCAAATATTTTTCGTTGAAGGCCGACCGATCTCCCCACAGTGGAACACGTCCACCCACATTCAATCCCGCTTCCTGCAAAGCAGCGAGCTTACGTGGATTGTTGGTGATCAATGTAACGGGTGCTGAACGCAATGCACGCAATACAGCAATGGCATCATCATAATTACGCGCATCATCTGTGAATCCAAGTTGCAGGTTCGCATCAACGGTATCCAAACCTTCCTCTTGCAGCAGGTATGCCATCGCTTTGCTGAACAGACCTATACCGCGGCCTTCATGATTCGCCAAGTAGAACAGCGCGCCTGCTCCGTGGGCAGCAATCATCTTCATCGATTGCTCCAGCTGGAAGCCGCAGTCACAACGTTTGCTGCCAAAAATGTCGCCTGTATGACAGATGCTGTGCATCCGAATCAGCGCTTCCTGTGCTTCGGCAAAGTCACCGTATACCAATACACTGGATTGCTGGCGTTCAGCCAGTTCGGCAGTAGCGAGCGATTCAATCAGCTCACCGCTTTCCATGGCCTTCTCCGATTTCATCCAGCTGTACCACTGGAAGGTATGTGTCTCTCCATCAAGATTCACCGGGAGCTTAATCGGACCCACGAGGTATATGAATTCTTTTCCACTAGGAAAAGTCTGAATTTTGGGGGCAAGCAGTTGAATAATATGTGAATTAATCATTAGTAAGTTCCTCCTGTTAAGCCATCTTTGGTTAGGAATGGATTCGCATTTTGACGGAAAATGGATCACTGAACGGCATATCGTACGCATCTATATTATTGTCATCATCATTAGTTACTTTATGTAAGCAAGTTTAAAATAAAAATTATGTTGTGTCAAGTAACTTTTGTTTCTAAAGTAACTACTAAATTCATGATACGTAACCGACACAAATTTGTGTTTCATTTCAGGAATATTGGGTATGAGTTTATAAACTGCTCATACACTTATGTTGTAGTCCATCGCACTTCATGCCTCGAACTTAACGATGAGGGGGTTATCACATGATCCGCCGGAAAAGAACATGCTGGACAGCCATTCTGCTAGTCTGTGTCATGCTGGTGAGCGGATGCTCCATCTGGCCGGGACAGAACGATTCAACGAGCAACAAAAAGGTAGCGCTTACATTATGGTACTGGAACCGTTCCATCGATGATAAGCTAATTGCCAAGGCCAAGGAAAAGTTCCCCAATATTGAACTGACCGCCCAGAAAATCGGCGGTGATTTCAAGGCAAAACTCAAAACGACACTCGCTGCGCGCTCAGGTGAGCCCGACATTGTCGCATTGAACGATTGGATCATGGAGCTTTTTCCCAGCGAGGACCGTTTCTATAATCTGTATGATCTCGGCGCAGGTGACGTCGAAGACCAATATCTGGATTGGAAATGGAAGCAAGGTGTTACGCCAGACGGGCAGATGATCGGCTTCCCCATGGATACGGGACCGACAGCTCTCTTCTACCGTGCAGATCTGTTTAAGGAGGCCGGATTGCCTTCCGAGCCTGAAGAAGTGGCTCGTCAGATCAACAACTGGGATGCCTATTCTGCTGCCGGAGAAAAGATCAAAGAGAAGTTCGGAGGCAAGGTATTTCTAACCGATAATATTGGAACCGTTTACAATCAAGTATTGTCGCAAGGAACCGAACGGTATTTCCGTCCGGACGGCTCGTTTATCGGCATGGATTCGCCACTCGTCAAGCAGAGCTGGGATATCGCCGTATCCTTCAAACAAAAAGGGCTGCTCGCCAATGCAGACGGCTGGACCCCGGGCTGGAACGCAGCGATGAATAATGGTGAGATTGCCTCCTTTGTGGGAGCGGTCTGGATGAAGCAGGTATTGCAGGAAGCCGCGCCGGATACATCAGGCCAGTGGCGAGTCACTCGCGCTCCTGGGGGAGACGGCAATAACGGCGGGTCATTCCTGTCCATTTTGAAATCGAGCAAACATCCAAAAGAAGCGTTCGAAGTCATCCAGTGGCTGCAAAGCCCGGAAAACCAGCTTGAACAGTATACAACGTTGAACCTGTTTCCATCGGCACCGGGTGTGTTTGATACACCGGCGATGAAAGAAGAAGAACCCTTCTTCGGCGGACAGGCGACAGGGCCTGTATTTGCCGAATCGGCACAGCATGTGCCAGAAGCATTCTTTGGCGAACGATACCCTTCGGTACACAACATCATAACTCGGCGGCTGAATGATATTGCGAAGCAAAATGCCAACCCGGAGCAGGTCTGGCCCGATACGGTCCACCGTGTTGAGCGGGAGTTACAGCGTTAATTCAGACACTCTTACGAGATGGCAATCCGCAAAGGAGGAATTCATATGGCTGTAACGGAACCTCGCCTCACCCCGGATCCCGGAAAGGTACGTCCGGATTTGGATCGGCAGAAATCACTCTTGTCCCGGATGTGGGAACATCGCGCACTCTATGTGGCGATCTCCCCGTTTTACATTCTGTTTGCCGTATTTGGACTGTTTCCGATCGGGTTTTCCTTATATCTGGCCTTCCACAAATGGGATGGCATTGGCGTAATGACCTATAACGGACTAAACAACTTTAAATATATGCTGACTGATGCAGAATTCTGGCAAGCGGTGGGCAACACGTTCATGATCTGGATTTACTCCACCATTCCGATGCTGTTCTTTGCCCTAATTGTGGCATTTTTGCTGCATGCACCTTTTGTAAAATTCCGTACCCTGTTTCGCGTGGGCTATTTCCTGCCGAACGTGACGTCCATCGTGGCCGTCGCCATTATCTTCGGTGCCCTGTTTGCCAACAACTATGGGTTTCTTAACTACCTGTTACAGTCCGTCGGACTTCCGGTAGTGGAATGGCTTAATGCGCCATGGGGCATTAAGGTAGCGATCTCCTCCATGGTCGTCTGGCGCTGGACGGGATACAACGCGGTCATCTATCTGGCCGGACTTCAGAGCATCCCCCAGACATTGTACGAGGCTGCCAAGATTGACGGCGCATCCGGAATACAGTCCTTTTTCCGCATTACAATTCCGATGCTGCGACCCGTCATTCTGTTCACTGTAATCACATCGACGATCGGCGGCATGCAGCTGTTCACCGAACCACAAATTCTCGTGGGCAACGATGGCGGCGCAGGTGCAGCCGGGATGACCATTGTATTGTACCTTTACCGCGAATCGTTCATTAACAACTACTTCGGCTATGGTGCTGCGGTTGGCTGGGGCATGTTCCTCATCATCGCCCTGTTCTCGATCGTGAACTGGAAGCTCGTTCAAGGCAAGTCATCCTGATGTGACAAGGGGGGAGCGCTCATGACGTCCAAATCTCTCAAATCGCTGGTGTTGTATACCGGTCTTATCGGGGGCATGCTCATTTCCATGTTCCCGTTCTATTGGCTGATTGTAATGTCCACCCGGACGACGTCCGATATCTATAAGTTCCCACCTCAGCTCTGGTTTGGGGGCGAACTGTGGAACAATGTTAGTCGGGTGCTTCAGCAGATTGACTTCTGGGGCGCATTCATGAATACGTTGTTTGTGGCGGGTTTGGTGACGATACTGGTGCTGTTTTTTGATTCACTGGCAGGGTTTGCGTTTGCGAAGTTTGAATTTCCGGGCAAAAAATGGCTCTTCGTCCTGCTGCTCGCCACCATGATGGTGCCTTCCCAGCTGTCGCTGGTGCCTTCCTTCGTGCTCATGGCGACGTTCGGATGGGTCGGTTCCTTCAAAGCCCTCATTATTCCGGGCATGGTGAACGCCTTCGGCATCTTCTGGATTCGCCAGTATGCCACGGAGTCTATTCCGAATGACCTGCTGGATGCCGGACGCATCGATGGCTGTAATTTCTTCCGGCTCTATTGGAACGTGGCATTGCCCATTCTGCGGCCTGCCTTCGCCTTCCTCGGGGCGTTCACATTTATTGGCGTATGGAATGATTATCTCTGGCCCCTGATTGTCTTGACGGATGTGCGAAAGTATACACTGCAGATTGCGCTGTCTCAATTAAACGGATTGTACAATACGGATTATGCAATGGTTATCGCAGGTACACTGCTGGCCGTTATTCCGCTGATCGTGATGTTCCTGTTCATCAGCCGCCAGTTTATCTCCGATATTGCCGCAGGGGCGGTAAAGGATTAGGGACAGCTGCATTTTGATCCATCCCTCAAGTCTGATATTCTTATCTATAGATAAATAACAGATGCCATATAAGTTGGGTGAATAGCGCCACGTGGACGGAGGGGACAGAAAGGGCCTGGAGAAATGAAATGTTCGCATTTATAACTAAATTTCTCCCTTTGAAGAGGGATCAAAGAAATTTGGGGATAACGGCGATCGGAAGGCTTTCTGTACCCGGAGTGTAAACGTGTAACAGTATTCATTTAACTTATATATTCAAGAAAGAGGGATGACAAAATGGCTTCTTCACCCTATATGATCGGCGTAGATATCGGCACCACCTCCACGAAGGCCGTCCTGTTTGAAGAGAACGGAACCATCGTGGCTCAAGGCGGTGCCGATTACCCGCTGTATACCCCTACTCCTGCGATTGCAGAGCAGGATGCGGAAGATATTTTTAAAGCCGTCGTAGAATCGGTTAAACAGGCGACCTCCAAGGCGGGCATCAAACCGGATGAAATTCTGTTTGTCTCGTTCAGTTCAGCCATGCACAGCATTCTGCCCGTCGATGAACATGGCAAACCGCTGATGCGGGCGATGACATGGGCAGACAATCGCAGTGCCGAGTGGACGGAAGCACTCAAAACCGAAATGAACGGTCACGAAATTTATTTAAGAACAGGCACACCGATTCATCCCATGTCACCCCTGACCAAAATCATGTGGTTGACCCGAGATCAACCGGAACTGTCCAAACAGACGCACAAGTTCATTTCAATGAAAGAATATGTTTTTTATAAATTGTTCTCCGAGTATGTGATTGACCATTCCATGGCCTCCGCCACCGGACTGATGAATCTCGAAAAGCTTGACTGGGACGAGGAAGCACTACATGTCGCAGGCATCACTCCGAATCACCTGTCCCGCCTTGTGCCGACGACTCATCTGCTCAAGAAAGGCTTAAATCCTGAGTATGCCAAAGAGATGGGTGTTGCGGACACGACGCCATTTGTCATCGGAGCAAGTGACGGCGTGCTCTCCAATCTGGGCGTAAACGCCATTGATCCAGGCGTCGTGGCCGTTACCATCGGGACCAGCGGAGCGATTCGTACCGTTGTGGACAAGCCGGTCACCGATCCGAAAGGACGCTTCTTCTGTTATGCGCTCACCGAGGATGCGTGGGTGATTGGAGGTCCAGTGAATAATGGCGGGGTTATATTCCGCTGGATTCGGGATGAGTTTGCAGCATCCGAGGTAGAGACCGCGAAACGCCTTGGGATTGATCCATATGAAGTATTGACACGTGTTGCCGAAAATGTACCGCCAGGCTCAGAAGGCCTGTTGTTCCATCCATACATGACGGGTGAGCGGGCTCCACTGTGGAACCCTAATGCTCGCGGCTCGTTCTTTGGCCTGACGCTGCATCACAAGAAGGAGCACATGATCCGCGCTGCTCTGGAAGGTGTCTTGTTTAATCTGTACACCGTCATGTTGGCAATTGAAGAGAAAATCGGTCGTCCGAAAAAGATCCAGGCCACAGGCGGCTTCGCCCGCTCTGAACTATGGCGCCAGATGATGGCTGATATTTTCGATCAGGATGTCATCATTCCCGAAAGCATCGAGAGTTCCTGCCTCGGGGCAGCCGTACTGGGGCTGTATGCCCTTGGCCGCATCGATTCCCTCAGTGCCGTCTCCGGCATGATTGGATCGACCCATCGGCATCAGCCAGACCTGGATAGCGTGCGCGTCTATCGCGAACTGCTGCCGATCTTCATCCGCATCTCCCGTAAGTTTGAAGAGGAGTATGCCGATATCGCTGCTTTTCAGAACAAAACGATGCAGAAGTGAGTGGATTGGGTGAATGGTGAGTGAGTAAGCAGGCAAGTCGGCGAGTTCATTACAGGACCGCCTTCCTTCTGCCAAACGCCATACGCTAACGAACCGTACGCACCTTATTAGAGGTTTAAAGCTTGGTTTAGTATTCTAACGAACTTCAGCCACCTTATACCGGGTAATTGCAGCATATATCTGCCTATAAGTTGAAAATACAGGGCAATAGCGTGCCTGAGATTCGTTAAAAATTTGATTATGCCGAATACCCTCCAATAGCGTGTGTGAGATTCGTTGGAAGTAGCCGTTCACCCTATCCATGCTATGGATGGTCGCTGGGGGCTGCGCCCGGTTCGTAATAACATATGACACCCCGATGACCAGTCAGATGCAATTTCATGAGGGCCGTCCCCTAGTGCAATGGGGGACGGCCTTTTTCATGCAGGCTTTTTTTCCACAAAATATAATAAGAATGTTCCTCGTTACTCCTCCGCTCACCTCACACTTAATAACGTGCTGATGAGTATGTTAAGCAAAATAGTGGCAATCAGCATGCTGAATATAAAATGATTGACATATGGGCATAACAAAACTCCACAGCATGAAGCTGCTGTGAAGTTTTAGGTTGTCTACAGGTACATGAAAATTACTGGTTATATTTGCTGAATGCATCCTTATCGGACTGCACGTTTTCCAAATATGCAATCTGCCCCGCCTCATTCACACGAGCAATATCGATGCCTGTTTTGGCATATACGGTACCATCTGTCGCTAGCCCACATAAGGCCCAGTTCGTCTGATAGCTGCCGTCCGGTTGAAGCTCCCAACGATCCCACATGTGTTTCACATCGCTATTGTATTCGTAAAATGCATTCATAAAACCATCGAAACCTGTTCTGCTGGTGCCGTTCAGAACAATCTCTGCATCCGGTGTAAACAGGGATAACAGATCCTGCATTGCACGTTCGTCCGTACGGGAAGCGTCAAATAAACGGAAATAGTTGTTTAACATTGTCGTATTGCTTGTTGTGCTCATTCATATTCCTCCTAAAATTATACAATCCGCTTTTGCATTATATAGTTCGAAAAATTTCAAACTAACAACTGAGATGAAATGTATCACACTTTCCATTCCCAGGACAACCCTCAGTTCGAAAAAAATCAAACATTGAAAGAGATTGTCGAATATGCTACCGTCATAGATATGAAAACTCCAACGATACCTATGGCTTCGGAATTGAATCTGACTACGGTCTGCAACGCACTCGGTGATCCGGTACGGATGAAAATTGCACACTGTCTGGCCAGCTCTGGTGAGAAAAACTGTTCCGCCTTCGAAGTAGACCATATTTCCAAATCAACGTTGTCTCATCACATTAAAATCCTGCGTGAAGCAGGCCTTATCCAGCCTCGCATTGAAGGCAAACAACATTTTTACTCTTTGCGTAAGGACGATTTGAACACCCGTTTTCCCGGTCTTGTTGAACTGATTCTGAATACCACCGAGGAATGATACCACAATTGCTATCTTCGGCTCCTATCTGCCACAGAGACTCTAAGCTAAATTTGGCTCTCGTACAAGTTTGAATCAAGCTTAGGTTACAATAATGACATCGACAGATTTCCTGTTTAGCTCGTATAATAGGGGGAAATTGCTAGATAGGAGTGAATCAAGCGAATTTATGGTATACATACTGGCTTTTATGCTGTCTTTTGCTGTCGTGGTTCTGCTTATTCCGCCGCTTGGTCGACTGGCACATCGGCTCGATTTTGTGGACAAGCCCCGGCAAGACGTGGAGCGCAAGCTGCACAGGCAGCCCATTCCACTGACGGCGAGTTACGCGATATTTACTGGATTCTTCCTGACATACATTGTTCTGACGAAAGAAATCTCATGGGAAACGGCGGCCCTGGTCGCTGGCGGTATGCTGCTGTTAACGATTGGCACAGTCGATGACTGGTACAAAACCAAAGGCAAAGACTTCCCTGCCCTGCCCAAGATGATTATTCAGGTCTCGGCGGCCGTGCTCGTATTTGCTTCCGGCATTGCTTTCACGGGATTCGTGAATCCCTTCAACTCCGAATACATCATGCTCCCGATCTGGCTGCAATTCATTCTGACGATCCTGTGGATCTTCGGTGTGACGACAGTCATTAACTTCACGGATGGCATGGATGGGCTGGCAGGCGGTTTGTCCGCTATCTCGGCCATTACATTGTTCATCGTTGCAATGACCAAAGGACAAACGGATTCTGCCCTCATGGCCATTACGCTGGTTGGTGTAACCCTTGGTTATCTGAAATATAACAAAGCTCCCGCTAAGGTGTTCATGGGCGATGCAGGAGCTACGTTTCTCGGCTTTATTCTGGCGGTAATCGCCTTGGACGGTGCATTCAAACAAGCGACCATGCTGTCCATTTTTATCCCTATTTTGGCGCTCGGTGTGCCGATCTTCGACAACATTTTTGTGGTCATCAAACGTTTTATCCAAGGCAAAGCCATCTATCAGGCAGATGCGAGTCAAGCACATTATCGCTTGCTGCGTGCTGGTCTGAATCACAAACAGGTAGTTGGGGTCCTGTACCTCATCAGTACCTGCCTTTGCCTCTCGTCCATTATTTTGATGCTGGTGGAGATGTAAATGTTAGAAACAAACGTTACAACATAAGGTTGTAAAAAAAGAGACGAGCCCAATAATTTTGTGGCTCGTCTCTTGCTATGTCACTAACGAAGCGAATTAACCTTCTAACGGAGTAGCTATCTTGTCGTGCACAAACCTCTGTCTACGCACTCTACCCTATCCGATACCCGCCCCTGCCTGCATCTGGACCTTATATTCGCTCTTATCTTGGAGCTACAGATGACAGTGGAACCGCAGGTTTCTGCCCATCTACCCATCCCGGTCGATCGAGTTCGATCAGACGGCGATAACGCTCTTCCCGAGCCAGCAATTGTTCGTGAGAACCCTGCATGGTGATCTGTCCATTTTCCATAAAAATAACTTCATCCATCCGTTCCGCTCCCATCAGGTGATGGGTGACCCAGATCATCGTTTTGCCCTGCATGCTGTCCAGAATCGTTCGCATGAGCGCTCGTTCCGTCACAGGATCAAGTCCTACCGTCGGCTCATCGAAAATAACGACAGGCGTTTCGCGAAGCAGCACCCGGGCCAGCGCAATCCGCTGTCTTTCTCCACCAGAGAAACGAAGACCGGTCTCCAGCATCGGAGTATCGTACCCCTGTGGTAAAGATTCAATGAGATCGGATAGACCTACTTGCGCGGCCACTCGCTGGATCTCCTCGTCTGTTGCATGCGGACGGCCAATTCGCAAGTTGTTGGCTACCGTCGTATCAAATAAATGCGGGCTTTGATTCAGCACGGCAATAACATCCGGTACATTCTCGCCTAGCGTTTGTACTGGAAGATCATTGATTAACACGTTCCCGGCGGATGGAAGCAACGCGCCCTGAATCAGCTTCAGAAGGGTCGACTTTCCTCCGCCACTGCGACCGAGAATAGCCAAACGTTTGCCCTGAGGAAGATGAAGGGATACATCCTGCACTGCAAATGGAGCATCTGGCGTATAACGATAACTCACCTGATCGATCTGAATATCAGCTCGCAGCCTGGGCGGAATGCGCAAGCGAATACGTCGATCCGATGCACTCTCTGTGCGCTCCAGGGAACCCGGCTGCTGTCCAGCTACCGAATTGCTGCCTGATACACCTGAGGTCATATCCTCTTTCACTCTGGCTGCTGCATTCAATTCTTCAATTCCAGACTGTTCTGACGTATGCTCTTCACCTTCCAAGTGCTGCAATCGTTCCAGCGATTCACGATACTGCGGGATATGCTCTACGGCATCGCCTACGGGCAGCAATGCTTCCGTGAGTGGAAACAGCACCAACACAAATGCAGCAATCATGACCGCAGGCAGCTGCCCGGCAGAAGCCGAACTTCCCGCCCATAACGTCACGGATACGACCATTAATCCAATCACGCACTGAGCTAACAGATCACGCCAGCGCGTCCATTGCCGTAATCGGAGCTGAATAATATCTGCCTGTCCTTCTGCCTCTCCCTGCCGACGTACAAATTCAGCGGCTCGTCCACTCGCTACCCAATCCCCAAGGCCAAGCACACCATCTGTCAGCCGAGTGTACAATTTAGCATTCTCCCGCTTCAGTCGCACCCGCAATTTCCACGTCACACGGAGTGAGATGTCAGGCAGCACGGCCACCAGAAAAAGCATATATAAACCCATCCACAGTGCAAACCCCAGATCAACGCTGCCAAAAGCTACAACAGCTCCACCGTACATCACGAGCGCCGTAACCGCCGGAAACACCGTACGCAGGTAAATATCCTGCAGTCGTTCCACGTCCTCTGCGAGAGCACCAAGTACGTCTCCTGTCTGCATGCGGGAGCGCAGAAACAGTGCTTGCGGCTCCAAAATCCGATACAGCTTCACGCGCTGATCCGCAAGCACACGCAAAACGGCATCATGTCCGGCCAGACGTTCGACATACCGGAATACGGCACGGAAAATCCCAAATGCACGAACACCCACAATCGGTACATATACCATCAAAATATTTTCAGGACGGAGCGCTGACTTGGAGATCAGAAACCCGGAGGTGAAGAGCAGCATGACAGCACATAGCGTAGCGCATAACCCCAGCGCAATGACTGCCACCAATCTCCAGCGGTACTGTGCCACGTACGGAGTGATCCAACTATTCTTTTCGCTCCCGCTATGGGCTGTTTCTGTCTGCTCGTATCCGGCTTTCATCTCATACCGCCTCCATCTGGGCCTGAATCATCTGGTAATATACGCCTTGTCGTGCCAACAATTCCTCATGTGTTCCTGTCTCTGCAACCGTGCCGCCATCCATTACGATTATCCTGTCCATATGGGGCATCCAGTGCAGTCGATGTGTTGCCAGAAACACCAGCTTGCCCTCAAACAGCGGCAGCATCGTCTGTTTCAGTTCATACTCGGTCTCCACATCCAGATGAGCGGTCGGCTCATCCAGTAGGAGAATCGGGCGCGCACTAAGCAGGGCTCTCGCCAAAGCCACCCGCTGTTCCTGCCCGCCGCTGAGCTGCCTTCCCCCGGCCCCAATCAGCTCCTGCAACCCATTCGGCAATGAGGAAGCAAGCTTGTGCAAACCAGCTGCGCGAATGGCTTCTGCCACCTCCGCATCCGAAGCTTCCGGCTTATAAAATCGAATGTTATCCGCCAGACTGCCACTGAAAATGTATGGATGCTGCGGGATAGCAGCCGTTTGTTTGCGCCAATCCTCCATCATCTCTGGAGATAAGGGCTGGCCGTTGTATAAGAATTGGCCTGAAGTAAGTGGCTGGAAGCCTGCCAATACATCAATCAAGGTTGATTTCCCTGCTCCGCTGGCTCCAATAATGCCTACTTTGCCAAGACCGGAAACCTGAAACGTCACATCATTCAGCGAGCATGGCCCATCTTCCTCATGCCGCACCTGTACGTTGGTGAGCGCTACTCTACAGGTCGCCTCCCAGAACGGTTTCGATGAGGAAGCAGCGACGCCACTCCGATCACTTACCTTACCCAAAACCACCCTTATAGTGGATGGAGGCACATCGCATGGGCCAGAAAAAGGCTCAGGCGAAGAGGATTCCCCGTTCTTTTCTGACACATCATGCAGAACAGCACTCGTGTATTCTTCCTTTTGCTTACGTTCGGCCAATTTCCCTCGTTCAATCATCTGACTGATCGTTTCCCCGGCCTCCTTGCCATCCAATGTGGCGTGGTAATCTGCGCCTACCATTCGTACAGGCAGGAAGTATTCGGGTGCGAGAATGAGTACAGTCAGCGCCGGCCC
Source organism: Paenibacillus sp. 11B (assembly GCF_030487755.1). Lineage (NCBI taxonomy): Bacteria > Bacillati > Bacillota > Bacilli > Caryophanales > Paenibacillaceae > Paenibacillus > Paenibacillus sp. 11B. The sequence goes on from NZ_JAUKNS010000004.1 coordinate 771,443, forward strand.
AATCAGCATATGCCCTTCCGTCAGCCGCAGCCCCAAACCAACCGCCACCGAAGCCACCGACAGCATGGTGAAGAAATCGAGTGCGAATGAGGACAGAAAAGCCATGCGCAGGGTAGACATCGTAGCCTTACGATAACGCTGGCTGACCCGAATAATTGTCTCGCCATGTCTGCTGCTCTGTCCCAGTGTTTTCAATGTCTCCAATCCTCGCAGCGTATCCACGAAATGGTTCGCCAACGCTTTGTAGGACTTGAACTGTCCGTCGATCTTTCGCTGTGCAGCCAAACCCACCAGAATCATAAACACGATCAGGATAGGCAGCGTCAGCGTCAAAATCACCCCGGACATCATATCCAGCTTGAAGACGTACAACAGAATAACGATTGGCGTGAATCCCATCCCCAGCATTCGAGGAATAAACAGTTCCAGATACGTCTTATACTGGGCTGTTCCTTCGCGCGCCAACGTTACCAGGTGCCCTGTTCCCTCCGTTTTGGCATAACGCGGCCCCAGCCGAAACCACTGAAGCACCATCTGCTGGCGCAGATCGTTTCCTGTCTTCTCCGCAAATCTTGAAGCAATGAGCTGCAACCAGAAGGAGATGGCATAGCGGGCGGCAAAAGCAGCCAGGAACCACAGCAGCACCGGGTACTGCTCCGTTACGGTTGAACCTTCAAACAATGCCGTAATGGACTGTGCCAGCCATTTGGCCTGCATGATAATCGTCATCGCCTGCAACAGCACCAGCGCTGAGGCCAGCGCGAGTACCGGACGGATGCCCGGCAGCTTCAGCAGCCCCCGTCCCATCTCAGTACTCCAGGTGATGCTGATCGTTCAGACGTTTGCGGAAAATGTAATAACTCCAGATCTGATAGCCGAGTACAAACGGAAGCAGCGTACAAGCCACAATTGTCATCACTTTCAGCGAATATGCACCGGATGAAGCATTATAGACCGTCAGGTCAAACGCCGAACCCATTGAACTCACCATGACCCTTGGGAACAGACCGATGAATACGGAGGCAAACGCGATCGCAATCACGGCTCCTGTCATGCCGAAGGCCCATGCTTCACGCTTCTGACGCACGAAGTAAGCCGCCAAACCCAATGCAGCAGCACCCAGGACAACCATAATCCAGAGTGCCCAGCCGCGTACGGCGAACACATCGGTCATGAAGTATGTCATCACAGCGTAGATCGCGAGGATCGCGGCCAGCGGTAGCATCAGCTTTTTGGCCATATTCAGGGCACGTTCTCTAAGATCTCCGACGGTCCGCAAGGAAGCAAACAGCAGACCATGGACCAGACATAACAACGTCACGCTCAACCCACCTACCACCGTATACGGATTGACGATGTCCAGGAAGCCGGGGCGAAGCTGCATCTGCGCATCAATAGGTAGGCCTTTCATCAAGGTAGCGAAAACAACCCCGAACAAGAACGGCAGTAACGCACTGGAGACTACGATGATGATGTCCCAAGTTTTGCGCCAGCGTTCATGTCTCATCTTGCTGCGGAACTCAAAGGCAACTCCGCGGCCGATCAAGGCCAGCAGCACCACCACCAGCGGCAGATAAAAACCGCTGAACAGCGTGGCGTACCAGTGCGGGAAGGCAGCAAACATTGCACCCCCCGCCGTAATCAGCCAAACCTCATTGCCATCCCAGAACGGACCGATCGAGTTGATCAGCGTACGACGTTCACGATCCGTTTTGCCGATGATTGCAGTGGACATGCCCACACCAAAATCAAAACCTTCCAGAAAGAAAAAACCAACAAACAAGACGGCAATCAGCAAAAACCACAACTCACTTAGTGACAACAGAATAACCCCCATCCACGCCGAACGGATCGGCCGATTCATCATGCTCCTCCGGCTTTTCGACTGCATATGGCCCGGCCTTGATTTCACGAACGAACAGATAAACCATCACAATGCCGAGAACCGTATAAGCTGCTGTAAACGCAATGGTGGAGAACAATATCTGTCCTGCGCTTACGTTCGGGGATACCCCGGCTGCAGTCGTCATGTAGCCGAATACCGTCCAAGGCTGCCTTCCTACCTCAGTCATAATCCAGCCTGACGTATTGGCGATAAACGGCAGGGAGATGGCGAACACCATCAGACGCATAAACCACTTGCCTGCTCCCTCTAACCTCCGGCGCATCGTCAGGAATGTACCGTATATAGCCAGCAAAATCATCAATCCACCCGCAGCAATCATGATGCGGAAGCTCCAGAATGTCGTCCGGACTGGTGGAATATAGTCGCCTGGTCCATACGTTTGCTCGTACTCCGCTTGCAGTTCTTTCATGCCTTTGACACTGCCGGAGAACTTGCTATAGGACAGATAACTGAGTAATCCAGGGATCTTGATCTCGCCGGAATTCTCCTGTTTGTTCGGATCGATAAAAGCCACCACCGTCCATGGTGCAGGGTCTTCCGTCGTCGTCCATGTTCCTTCACTGGCGGCCATTTTCATCGGCTGCGTCTCCACCAGATATTGCGCCTGGAAGTGACCCGAGAAAGCAACCCCCAACGAGGAAACCAGGCCAATAATGATGGCAATGTTAAATGATTTGCGGAAAATCTCCACATCCTGCTTCTTCATCAGCTTGTAAGCACTAATGCCGGTTACGACAAATGCCCCTGTCATCAAGGCACCAAAAATCGTGTGCGGGAACTCCACCAGCAGTTGACCATTGGTAATCAGTGCAAAGAAATCATTCATCTCGGCACGGCCATTATTAATCTCGAAGCCTACCGGGTGCTGCATGAATGAATTGGCTGCCAGAATCCAGAGCGCAGACAGAAATGTGCCGACAAATACCAGCCAGATACAGGCCAAGTGCACTTTCTTGGACAAGCGATCCCATCCGAAAATCCAGAGGCCAATAAAGGTAGACTCCATAAAAAACGCCAGCAGGGCTTCCACAGCCAGTGGCGCACCAAATACGTCCCCAACAAAGCGGGAGTACTCCGACCAGTTCATGCCGAACTGGAATTCTTGCAGAATGCCTGTGACCACACCGACAGCAAAGTTAATCAGAAACAATTTGCCCCAGAATTTGGCCATCGTTTTGTAAACTTCCTTACCCTTCACTACGTACAACGTCTCCATAATCGCTACCAGCAGCACAAGACCGATGGACAGCGGCACAAAAAAGAAATGGAAAATCGTTGTGAGCGCATATTGGATACGCGATAACATGATCGGATCCATACCGTTACCCCTTCTTTCTGTTCCTTCGCAGTTTTCGTATTTGGCATTGAAGCCCCTTCTTCAGTTTCTGTCAGCCAAACACGTATTGATGAACGTATTGTGCCAGATAGACTATTTTATACATGTGACAATTATCACAAACCCTGCCATGACAACAAAAAAAAGTGACGATGGTCACACAATAGAAAAAATTAAGCCTATTCTTTGGGCTTGCCAGCTTCCTCTATTCGCGGAAGATGCTCATGTTTGGGACGGAACGCCCATATGTTAGTGTCAGGCATAAAATACACTGTGCAAAAAAGGCATTACATATTGAACCATTGGTTTCATTGATATCATTCAAAGCAACGACGATCCAAAAATCTGCGATGACGTTGCTTCAATTCTTGAACGGACAAAAATGCAAATCAAGTGAGGTGATTTATTGATGGAAGAGTTGTCCCCAATCCCGGACGCGGAGCCGTATTACGGGGTAGTTGCAGAATCAGGTACGGCTCTGCCTGCCTTTCGTTATGTTCTTTTCCCCCGAAAGGGAGGGTGGTCTGCTTTTCCCTATCCAGACATCGCTGCTCTGATGGTCGCGGAAGGGCCTGTCTACTATGTCAGCTGCCTGGAGCGCTCCGAGGAAATGCCTGCGAATATCACTGTCATCACACTTCCCGAAGCTGAACAATTGTTGCAGGAGCCCCGAACGGTTGCAGTGGTTGCTCATCCCTACTGGCTGACCGCCTCAGCCTCACTCAATCCGGAGCTTTGTATTGTACTTCTTCCCGAGCCGGTTGGTGAAGAAGCGGAGTCCCCCTTGTGGGAAAGCTGCATTTCAAGACTGGTCGGAATCGCCGATCTGGTGGGCACCACTTCAGAAACACGCTATATGAAGCTGGTATTCCAGGGTGTACGTGCCATCTGGCTAAATGGAGAAGATACCTCTCCTGCTGGTGTCATGCAAAAGGATGATCTCGAAGTGCCTCTCCGGGACTATGAACTGCTATTCCTGCATGCGCTGCGACAGACCCTCTCGGGTGTTCAGGATACGGTTACCCAGCTGCAATGCAGTGTGCGCGCCGACTTCTATCGTCAGCTTCGCTCCAAAGCAGGAGCGCATGAGACGATTTCCTTTTTGCTGGCCGCCTATGAATATATGCTCGAAGATTCCAGAGCGGTCGCTTCGCTCAAGGAGGCCTTCTCCCACGCAGTATTAAACGGCCGCAATGATTGTGTGAGCTCCCACTATCGATTCCTATCCGCTATTCATGCGAGGACCGGGGAAATCGAGAATGCGTTGCAGGTGTATGGAATCAGCGCTGGCAACGAGCAGGAACGACACCATTATGAACAGCTCTGCCGCTGGCTGGAGGCCGGGGAGAACCAGCTCGTCCAGGCTGAACTGCTGCGTCTGAATGATGATTACGGAAACGCATTGCACATTTTGGATGAACTCGGCGGCGAAACGGCACGACATTGGAAATTTCGTATCTATCAGGAGACTGGGCGTGTGGAAGATGCATTGGATTTGGTGCACACAGTGGATATTCAGGATAATGCCAGCCGACAGGACTATCGGCAGTTATCGGGTCTAACCCTGGCTCTGCGAGGAGAACGGCACGGAGCGGTGAGACAATTTTTGGAGATGGCGCTGGAGGATGAAGATGCTCTTGCCCAGATCGTCGAGATGGAGCTGCTGGATCATGCCGTCCAGCAATTGCTGGGGGAGGTGCCATAATGATGCTGGACCCGAAGAAACGCAGACAACATGTGAATGGACCAATTGTGCATAGGGATATACGATCCGAGACAACTCGTACTCTAACGGAAGCGCCGCAATCACCGCACGCTGAGCCACTGGAAACTGGCGATAGCCATCTGGAAAATGCGCTGAGTCCGTTGGATATCCGAAGTGAAACCCATCAAAGATATAGCACAGAGCACCCAGGAAATCAGGATGCTGTAAAGCACAAGGATACAGGCGTATTCAGAGAGCCGTTCTCGATTCGTCGGGTTCGTAAAAGTCAGGACAATAAACTGACCGCCATGCTACAGGTGCGTAACGAGCGCGGACGATATCTGGAGGAAGTGCTGGACGATCTGAGTGAATTCGTGGATGAAATTGTCATTGTGGATGATGCCAGCACAGATGGAACACCAGATATATGCAGGGCCTATCCAAAGGTCGTTCGCCTGGAAGTGTTGGAAAAGCCGTTATTTGCGGAGGAATGGCGCTTACGTAACGCTCTGTGGCAGGCAGCGGCAGGAACCTCGCCGGACTGGTTGCTCTCGGTCGATGCCGATGAGCTGTACAGTGCGGAAGCCAAGAAAGCGATACGCGCTCTGATTAACCAGGATCATTCGGACTGGATTGCTTTCCGTTTCTACGATATGTGGGGCGGCCGAACCCACTATCGGGAAGATGATCTTTGGGGGCTTCACCGACGGCATACCGCTTCCTTGGTCCGTTATATGCCGGGTTATCCCTACTTTTATCCGCAGCAAAATCATCATGTGCCTCGCCTTCCCTTGCCCTGCACCGTATTGCCCGGAATCAGCACGGAGTTGAAGGTTCAGCATCTTGGCTGGGCAGGAAGTCTGGAGGATCGGGTTCGGAAATACTTGCGTTACAAACGAATTGATCCACACGGCGAGTGGGGCAGCCTGGAGCACTATGAATCGATTCTTGATCCGGAGCCCCGACTGATTCCGTGGAAGGAGGAGCAGTGAGATGGGCGTGGTCAGCATATTGACACACAGCTTCACCGATGGATATAACCGCGAATTCAGCCGGGTGTTCGGGGGCGGGCTGGAGCGATACGTCCTTGATTTGTGCAGCGTAATCCGCGGATTGGGACACATTCCCGAGGTGCACCAGTTGTCCTATTTTGAAGCATTTCAGACTCGTACGGAACAGATTGATGTATATGGATATGCCTACGATATGAATGATGTGCCTGAAGCTTTTGCCCGAATGGCCGCAGCAGCACGGGGACCTGTAATCTATGCAAGCTGCCTGTGGCAGCCCATTGCTTACAAGCCGGGCAGTCTCGGCATCTGCCACGGGATTAACTGGGATCGTCCTGCGTTGCCGCTCGAAACCAAGCAGCAAGTTGCTGAACATATCCAGCTGGCACTGGATGGACTTGTACGCATTGTGTCGGTAGATTCGCATTTTCAGACCTTTTGCCGTGCTGCTTGTACGTTTACCGATCCTGGTCAGGTTGTACTCATTCCCAATGCAGTGGATACCTCCTACTTCACGCCTGCTCCGCCAAGGCGTACGTTCGAGCATGAACAGGAAGAGGAATGGCTGGCTGCATGGAAGAAAGATCTTGCGAGCTATGAAGATCATGCTGGAGCCATCATCTCCGGGTTGAATGCTGCATCACTCGTCAGGAAAAGAAACGATGGAGACGGCGTGTTACGGACGGATCGATCCGAGGTGACCGTAATCGCTGAGGAACTGGACTCGGGGGATATCAGACAGAATGTGGCTGGCTGGCAGCCAAATGAGCTGACGGATGAATATTTGAAGAAGCAGGCCGAAGTTACAACCGCTGCAATTCATGGGAACCCTCCGCGTCCCCTGCGCATCCTGTATCCGCGCCGCATCAGCATGGAACGGGGCATTATTCCAATGATGCTGGCAGCTGACCGACTACTCGGTGCTTTTCCCGACCTGGAGGTCGAATTTGCCGGAGAACTGGTCGAAGGCAGCACGGTAGGTAGTTCCTTCCGTTATTGGCATCGCACGCACCCTCATGCAGACCGAATCAAACATCGCACGTATGATTTTCGGGATATCCGCGAGGCCTACCATCAGGCAGACATCGCTGTGATTCCTACCGTTTTCTCGGAAGGAACGTCCTACGCTTGTCTGGAGGCGATGAGCTGCGGGCTTCCGGTCGTTGCTTCCAATGTTGGCGGGCTGAATGATCTGATTCAGGATGGCTTCAACGGCCTGCTGATACCTCCAGGTGAAGAAGCGCTGACCGCCGCGCTGGTGCGTCTCGTTCAGGACAGGGCAGAGCGGGAGCGATTGGGTATCTATGCTCGTGAGACGGCACTGTCCTACGACATATCCCATTGGCGGAGCAGGTGGAGTACGGTATTGGAATCTTTTCTGGCAGAAGCAGGATTAAAGGAGGGAATTCGGGGATGATGGATACGCCAAATGCAACGGATTTCATGGAATCAAGATACATTCGGGAGGGTGACCCCAAAACGGATACATTGGTCTTTCCACTGCATCCAGCGTGGTGGAGCCGTCCGTATGAATACGAATGGGCGCGCCAGTTTGCACGTCAGGAGGACGTCGTACTCGACGCCGCCTGTGGTATATCCCATCCCTTCAAATTTTGGCTGGCAGAGTACTGCCGGGAAGTTCATGCCTGTGATTGGGATGAGCGTATTATGTCCAGAGAAGCAATCAGGCTGGATATCGCTTCTGATTTTGGCGAGCAGGCAGCACGTGACCTGCCAGAATCGAGCCTGGACAGATTACATCTTGCACAGGCCAATCTGGCCCAGCTTCCGTATGAATCCGAGAAATTTGACAGCGTATTCTGCATCTCCGTGTTGGAGCATCTGGATACAGGCACGATGCTGCGGGCCTTTCGCGAATTCGCCAGGGTGCTGAAGCCAGACGGACGGTTGATTGCCACGTTTGATGTGCCCGAGATGCGCCCGGATCTGCTGGAGACGATTATGGCTGTCACCGGGCTGACAATCGAGGGCAAGCTAAGTGTGAATGAACCCGAGGATGCCATCTGGTCTGACATGTATGGCCCGGCGATTCGTTGTTTTCGTGCTGTTATTCGTAAGGAATGATTCGAATGGGCCCAAATCACGGCACAGCAACTAGCCGCATGTAGGTCCATTTCTATCTAATGAGTTAGGACGTTACGTGGTTCCTCCAGGCCAGTCCATTAATTTATCCGTCAGCGGCTCTCTTACTGTGGGGGGACTCATGGCCTCCACTTCTTATTTCTCTTGGTGGGAAGCATGATATACTGACCTATTCCATGGAAACAGCCGCTTTCGGTTAAGTAACCGAAGCGGCTGCTCCTCGTTCCTCTTCTTTTTACCGCAACAATGATATCACGGCTGTCTGATGGATTTTTGTCCAAGCTCTCCTCCAGTCGACTCTGCTGGATGCGGCTGTTCCCCCTCCCATAAGATCCGTTGCAGCAGCATGCCTGCCACACCAATGGCCAGTGTCGCCATGCCGATATATTGAAATGTGGGACTGGGTCCCACACTCCGAATCAAGGCACCGCCAGCAAGTGGAGCAGCGACCAGCACGACACTGGAAAGCGAGTTTTGAATACCGAATACACGGCCTACATAGGCAGGAGGGGTTTCTTTTTGCAGCAGGTAATTCAACGTCACCATAAACAGGCCATTGCCCAGCCCGATGCAGAGCCCCCATATGATAACCCAGATCTCAGACGTCTGTGGACCGATCCAGCCCAGCGCACCAATTCCGGCACCAATCAGCACATATCCTCCACCGAGCCCCCAGCCATACCCGATTCGAGGAAGCCGATTCAATAGCAAAATAACCAGAACCGCGCCGGCTCCCGCAGATGATCCCAGCCAGCCGATCAGAGCTTCATTGCCCGGCTTGATCTCCCGAAATAGTGTTGTAAACTGATAATCGATCATGAGGATCGCCATTAATCCAAAACAACCAAACAGAATTGTACTCAGAAGGGTACGACTCTTATGGATAAAATGCCAGCCTTTCTGCCATTGGGTGAATAGGGATTCCGTGGTCTCGGCCGCCCCCAAAGGAATTCCGTCCGATGCAGATGGTTCCGATTCCTCGGTTAAACGCCGTAAAGGCCATAACACGGCTCCGGACAACAGGCGCGTACAAGCATTGATTAAAATACAGACTTGTGGTGAAAATACGGCCAGAATGACTGCGCCCAGCAGCGGTCCCGCCACTTTGGAGCATTGGTTCACAAAACCATTCAGCGACGATGCCTGAAACAGATGTTCCTCTGCCACTACCTGACGTGTCAACGCCTGCTGGGCTGGCACATGGAATACGCCCATCATGGCCCGAAGAGCAAGCAGCGGGAGCAGCCAGCCCGCACTTGGCGCAAAGAGAATAGCAATCGTAAGCAGAACGGTGATCACATCACATATCATCATGATTTTCACCTTATGCAGCCGATCGGCGAGTGCCCCTGCAACAGAACCCAACAATATACCCGGAACAGCCATACATACCGGAATAAGGGCAATGATCAGCGGATCAGCACCCCAACGATAAGCGACCATTACTTGGATCGCCAGTGCATCAAACCAATCGCCAAAGGTCGCGAGCGCATACGCAATAAACATCCGCATGAAGCGGAAGTTGGCCCATAGGCTTTTGGATGAACCATTGGACGGAATGGATGATGAATTGGGGTCATTTGAAATGACGGTCATACGTTATGCTTCCTCCCTTGATTACAGCCTTGTTAGCTGGCTTGTATGTTCCTTGGCTGTAATCATAAGGGCGTTATATCAGAGGAAGATCAGAGGCTGGAGGAAAGGGGGATAAAAAAGTGGAGATTTCGGTCAAAATTTGCTGCCCATAAGCAGGCACACCGTAACTTTTGGAGATTTCCGCATGGACTTGACGGTATTTGCTTTGAAGGCGCCCCTCTATCCGGTGATGTGCCATGAACAACAATATCTGGTAAGCGGAATTAAGATATAGCGGTGCGTTCAGTGTCATTTTCAATACGTCGAGACCATCGTCCATTCTTGGCTCTGCCTCACGGATTCGACCCTGTCTGAGCAGCCATAGGCCTTCCATAATCTGAAAACGTCCGATTTCCCGCAAGTATGGCGCATCTTTCAACCCGGAATGCAGGACAGCCATCTGATCCTCTACCGCTTCGCCGCTGCCACCCCACAGTTCCACATACAACGCTGAGAGCTTGACCGGAAGTCTGAAATGGATCAATTCATCTTTCTCCATTACATGATATGTTTCCATGAGTCGGGCTTTGGCTCGTTCATACTGACCCACCTCTGCGTAGACTTCAACAATGTTCAGAATACGAAGTTCACGATGCTGATCCGCAGACAATGCGGATGAATTCAGAGCCTTTTCGTACAATAGCAAACTCTCCGAGGGTTCAATCAGGGCATGTGTAAAAATCAGCAGCCAATACAAACGTTCTTCCAAAGGAATTTCCGTCGTTGTAATCAGCCATTCCAGATCTCCCACAATAAAATGGATGTACAGCTGATAGAATGAATCAACCTCAATGCCCAGCGCTTCTTGCTGATCCAGCAGCGTGAGCATCGATTTACCCTGCCCGTACAGATGATATTTGCGGAACAATCCATGAATCGCTTCTCGCATCTCCTGATCTTGTGCGGAAGGGTTAGAGGGCAGTATTGCCATATTAGCTCGAATATTAAGCCTGTAACCATAGCCCCGCACGGTCTCCACTGCAATTTCTTCCCAACGCTTCAGTTTCTTGCGCAGACGGTACACGTGATCATCCACAGTGCGTTCGACCGGATATTCCAAGGGCCATACCCGGTCCAGGAGTTGACTGCGAGTAAAGGCTTTTTCCTTGTTCTCATACAGAAAATGCAGCAGCGCAAATTCCTTCGCGAGCAGGCGAATGGAATCGGTACGCCGGGTTACGGTGTATGTTCCTTCATCGAATTGTAACGACATGCTTGGCCCTCCTATGTATGCTAACTAATTGTAGTCCTTATTCTGTTTCAACATACCACAAAAACCCTTTGCGAGAACGCAAAAGGTTTTGTATTGAGATGGACGGGCTCTCTTCGCTGATCGCAAGCAAGGTGACCCCAGAATTTAACCCAGCACTACGCGATCATCCGCCATTTTTTTGCCGCTGATACGTTCAAATTCACCCAACAGCTCCGGTACAGTCAGCGTGCGCTTTCGCTCCTCGCTAACGTCCAGAATAATCCGGCCTTTATCCATCATAATTAGACGATTGCCCAGACGAATGGCCTGTTCCATATTGTGAGTGACCATCAGGGTGGTGAGTCTCATCTCACGTACAAGCGTTTCGGTCAATTCAGTAATCAGCTCCGCACGGGAGGGGTCAAGCGCAGCCGTGTGCTCATCCAACAGCAGAATCTGCGGCTGAGTGAATGTCGCCATCAGCAGGCTGAGCGCCTGGCGTTCACCACCGGATAGCAGACCAACCTTGGCATTGGGGCGTTTGTCTAGCCCAATACCGAGCTTCTCCAACTGGGCGTTGAAAATCTCCCGTCTGGCGCGGGTAACTCCGAAGCCCAGTCCGCGGCCTTTGCCTCGTTTGTACGCCATCGCCATGTTCTCCTCAATAGACATATGCGGTGCCGTACCCGCCATCGGGTCCTGAAAGACGCGGCCAATCCAGCTGCTGCGCTTATGCTCCGGCAGGCTTTTGATGGAACGGTCATTAATCAGCACATCACCCATGTCGGGTTTCATAACGCCTGAGATAATGTTCATTAACGTTGATTTGCCCGCGCCGTTACTGCCAATCACCGTCACAAAGTCTCCCGGATTCATCGTCAGGTTCACGCCGACCAGCGCCGTTTTCTCGTCCGTAGTTCCCGGATTAAAGAGCTTGGTCACTTGTGTAATCTCAAGCATGATCACATGCCTCCCTTCGCCTGTTGGCCCGACGAGCCCATAAGCTCTTCAGTTCGTTTGCGAGCCAAACTTTTCTGCTTCATGGAGCGCTGCATAGTTGGGAAAACAAGTGCGATAATAACGATCACCGCGGTAATCAGCTTCAGATCGGATGTGTCGAACCATTCGACCTGGAGTGCAATCGCGACCACAATCCGGTAAATAATTGAACCGACGACGGCCGCCAGTGTGGCCCAAAATACGGTTCTTGCACCCAGAATGGCTTCCCCGATAATAACGGAGGCCAGTCCGATGACAATCATCCCAATCCCCATCGTAATGTCTGCAAAACCGGATTGCTGCGCAATAAATGCTCCAGACAGGGCAACAAGTCCGTTGGACAGACTAACACCAACAATGGTGGTGACATCCGTATTTGCACCAAAGCTGCGGATCATGCGTTTGTTGTCACCTGTTGCGCGCAGGGCCAGACCAATATCTGTTTTCATGAACAGATCCAGCATGATTTTGAACACCAGCACAACCACAATAATGATGATCATGACATGCTCACCCGAGAAGGGGTTGTCCATACCCATAATGGATTTGTTCGGTGCGCCAAGAATACGCATATTAATCGAATATAAGGCAATCATCATCAAAATACCGGATAACAGCCCGTTAATTTTGCCTTTGGTGTGCAGCAGACCTGTACAAGCTCCAGCCAACATACCTCCAGCCATTGCTGCCAAGCAAGCGAGCCAAGGAGAGAAGTCGTTGGATATCATGACCGCCGCGATTGCGCCTCCTGTTGTAAAACTTCCGTCTACGGTGAGATCGGGGAAGTCCAGTATACGGAATGTAATATATACACCCAGTGCCATCAGTGCATACAACAATCCAAGCTCGATTGCCCCTTCAATTGAACCCCAAGTCAAATTCACATTGCTTCCTCCCTGTCTATCGAAAAGAATGAGGCGAACCCGTTTCACGTCCGCCTCGCATCCGTACTGCCGGAGGATCGTCCGGTCAGGTTATTGAATAATGTTGTTGTCCTGATCCTTCACTTCTGCCTTCATCTCATCAGTAACGGTGATGCCTTGAGCTTCAGCAGCCTTCAGGTTCAGGATCAGATCCAGCTTGTCCGGTACAGTGACTTTCATGTCACCTGGTTTTGTACCATTTTTCAAAATGTCCGCAGCCATTTCACCAACCTGATATCCGTGATCGTAGTATTTGAAGCCTACGGTTGCGAAAGCCCCTTTTTCCACGGTATCGCGGTCACTGGAGAAGAACGGAATTTTATTTTTGTTCGCTGTCTGGATGATTGTATCCACTGCACTAACCACCGAGTTATCCAACGTGATATAGAAGGCATCTACTTTTCCAACCAGAGAATCGGTTGCCTGTTTAACTTCGGATGTGTTCGTTACGGGTGCCTTGACTAGCTTGATATTGTGTGTCGCCAGCGCTTTCTCCGCATTGTTCGCCATTACAACCGCATTCGGTTCGCCCTCGTTGATAACCAGACCTACCGTCTTCACATCCGGCAAATATTTGGCGATAAAATCAGCCAACTGCACGATGGCCTCTGGATTCGTATCCGATGCACCCGTTACGTTACCACCTGGCTTGTCCATGTCACTCACCAGCTTGGCACCCAGCGGGTCCGTCACCGCTGCGAACAGCAATGGCTTGTCCTTTACTTGTTGAGCCAAAGCCAATGCGGATGGTGTTGCAATCCCAAGGACCAGGTCATTTTTGGAATCTCCCGCAATCTTCTGGGCAATGGACAGGTTGTTCGTTGAATCCCCTTGCGCGTTATTGTAATCAATCGTCAGGTTTTTGTTCTCTTCAAGGCCTGCATCCTTCAGCGCTGCAATAAATCCTTCACGTGTGGCATCCAGCGATGGATGCTCAACGATCTGCGAGATCGCGATGCGATACGATTTCTCCGCAGTGCCTTCACTTGTTGTGCTGCCTGATCCCTCGGTCGTTGTGCTACCGCCGCTGTTATTTCCGCAACCAGCCGCTACGATCATTGATGCAACCATCATTAAGGACATCCAGAATTTCTTTTTCATGTGTGAAACCCCTCTCCATCTTCTAAAATATTGATACTCTCATCGTTATCCAAGTGACACGATAGGGCGGGACAAAACGAACGCTTCAACGCATTGTTGCTTTGACCGACAAAAGCAGACAAATATAGACTTTCCTCATGCGACTGAAGTCCATGACCCGTGTTGATATTTCATTGTTTCCCTAATATTAAGGTGCGACCTGTTTCCCGTCAATGGTTGAACCGCTTCCAATTTGGTTTCATTGCAGATGCGTGAGAGAAAACATTACATAAAACAAAAAAAGACCTCCGCAAATCAAGCGGAAAGTCTTAGGGGAACGGCCACTGTCCATCTCTCCCGATGAATACTGGCCTCAGCTTATTTTTGTTCTGTCTGTAATTCTTCAATTTCAACAGGTGTTAACCCGGTAGCTTTGATGATGAGATCCAACTCAATGCCCAGAGACAGCATATTGAGTGCAATTTTTCGTTTACTCTCTGCTTCTCCTTCTTTGATGCCTTCTTTGATGCCTTCTTTGATGCCTTTTTCGATTCCTTTTTGAATTCCTTTTTGGATGCCTTCCTCCAGGCCTTTCTTGAGACCTTCTTCTCGTGCGCCCTCAATCATGGAAGCTTCATCCCATAGAAATTTCTGACGGTCGATGTATCGTTGACGTGCTTGCTCATCCTGGCTCAGAAACTCCAATACACTCATGGCTTTTTTCAAAGCCGGTTCCGGTTCGTGCATCATTAACGCCTCCCAGCTTGATTTAGTCATTCCTTTCAGAAATAACAGCCAACGCACCAGTCCATCCTTCATTTGAATATTTTCATCATTCAGCTTTGGTATTTCCATAAAATGAATCTCTATAACATCCGTCAGTGGAATATCGGTATGATCTTCTCTTAAATGAAATACGTTGTGGTACTGGTCATTATCGAGCATTTTGAAATTAACAATATTAATCGCAACACATTTTTTGAGTTGGCTATATCTCTGTCCCTCAAGTAATTGTCCGGAGTATTGTTTACCCCAATAGAACAAAGTCCTCTTCTCTAAATCATACTGATTAAACAACTGCATTTCAACATTAATTAGCTCACCTTGATCTGTTTTGGCCCGTATGTCAAGAATGGACTGTTTATCTCTCGGGGTATCCTTGTCCAGGTAAGGGTTGATCAACACAATCTCGGTCAGTAAGGATTCACCTGCATTTTTGAAGGTGTGATTCAGAAAAGCCAGAAGCACATCCTTGTTCTCTTCACTTCCAAAAATTCGTTTGAACACATAATCGTTCTTGGGATCAAGCAGTTCATTCATCATTGTTCACTCCTATGCGCAAAATTAACAATATATATTTGTTGAATTTCCAAACAAATATAAGGATGTAGATGCACCGGATGTTAAATTCAATTATAACACGTGTCTAATACTATTGATAACGTTATTACGTCATTTTTAAACAAAAAAAGACTGCTTCGACGAATCGAAACAATCCCTTTTTCTCTCAAACCTATCAATTCCCAGCCGCCTCGCGAATCTGATACGTACATTTCTTACCACCGTCCGCATAGCATTCAGTGCGCTCCACATCCGCCTGCAGCAATGAACGGAACAGCTCCAGCTCACAGCGGCAAGCCTGTTTATAAACACTCGCTACCTGCACAATGGGGCAGTTCAGCTCGGTCAGTACATAGGTGCCATCCTCTTCCGTGGAAGCATCGGCCATATATCCGTTTGCATTCTGAATGCGCGCGAGTTCCTCGACACGTCCGGCCAGATCCTGACCTTCCATCTGTGGCTGTCCACTACGAAGCAGCTTGTCCCGGCGGCTCTCGAACAACGCATCCACGACACCGCTACCCGCTGAATCGGACAGTTCCTCCAGAAGTTCCAGGGTCAGTGATGAATATGATTTTGGAAAAAAATTATCCCCGCGTACCGTCAAATGGTATACGGAAGATGGGCGTCCGGCTGTGGCTCTTGCTTCCCGAACCTCAATCCATCCATCCTGCTCCAGTGCCGTCAGATGACGGCGAATCGCCATGCCGGTCAGACCAAGCTCGGCTGTCATTTCCCTTGCGGTCATTGTGCCTTGCTGCTTCAGCATGAACAAAATCCGTTCACGCGTCGTTCGTTCCTCTTCGCGCTTCACGATCAGCACCTGCTCTCCCTGCTTATGCGGTTACCGGTGCTGCCTCCCGGCAGGCATCCGAGCAAAAGCGGTTATGCGTCTCTTCGCAATCCTCACAGCATACATGCTGCAGGTTGCAGGTTGGACAGTTAATGTAACGGTCATGCGTCGTGCCACAGTGATAACAGCTGGCAATCACGATATCTTCATCCGTCCGGTTAATCGGCACGGAAATACGCTCGTCAAATACATAACATTTGCCATCAAACAGACGACCTTGTACCTCATCATCCTTGCCGTAGGTCACGATTCCGCCCTCAAGTTGTGCCACGTCTTGGAAACCTTCGTTAATCATGAACCCGGTCAGCTTCTCACAACGGATACCGCCAGTACAGTAGGTGATGATCTTTTTGTCCTTCATGTCACCCAGGTTCTCCCGAATCCACTCTGGGAATTCACGGAACGATTCCACGTCAGGACGGATCGCTCCCCTGAAATGACCAATCTCGTACTCGTAGTCATTACGCCCGTCAATTACAATGACATCCTCCTGTTGAAGATGCTCGTAAAATTCTTTTGGCGACAACCGTTTACCGCTAATGACGTTAGGGTCCAAATCGTCCTCCACGCGGAACGTAACCAGCTCAGCTTTGTGACGAACAAATATTTTTTTGAACGCATGCTCTTCGACATCATCAATCTTGAACACCATATCGCTGAACAGCGGATTGGCGTGCATATCCTTCATGTATTGCTCCGTTTGCTCCGGCGTACCGGATACAGTGCCGTTAATGCCTTCCGATGCAATCAGAATACGGCCTTTCACACCCAAGTCTTTGCAATATTGCAGATGTTCTTGCGTAAACGTCTCAGGGTCTTCAATCTTCACGAACTTATAATATAAAAGCACGCGGTACGCGCTGTTACACATGTGTATCACCTGTTCCTATTCCATGTTGTTATTGGCCGGATCATCCGACAAGACTACAACGTTGCAACCTTGCTTATGAAAAAGAAAAGAAACAGCCGTCCGAAACAATGTCTCGAACTGCTGCTTTGAACATTCGACTTTTATTCCTGCATTCTAGTTTATCGGAAGCGGAATAGCTTAGTCAATATAAATGTATAGAAAGGGATGAAAGTTATGGAACAATTGAACCATAAATGATGTGAAGCTGGAAAATATCTTAATTTATTTTAAATTCAAACGAAAATCGTATTCATTTTTGCTTTCGTATCCATTACACTATGCTCATCATTATATGGCTTACCCACACCGACTAGCAAAAGATGTGGATTTGAAAAAGCATACTGTGAATATATTAGGAGGAAAATGGGGATGAGAACGTGAGTTTAACACTATTTAGGAAAGTAAGCATCATATGGTTAATAGTTCTTATTGGGCTGAGTGGGTTGGGAACCAATTCTCACTTTGTCCAAAAAGCCAATGCCGCAGGAGCAAAACCCTATATGGGTGAAATTCAATTATTCCCCTACACGAAAGCTCCCTCCGGTTGGGTGTATGCTGCCGGACAGACCATGCCGATCGCTCAGAATTCCGCTCTTTTCTCCCTGCTGGGCACCAACTTTGGAGGTGACGGCAAAAACACATTTGCGGTGCCCGATCTTTCAGATGCCGCACCAGAGGGAATGGGCTACTACATATCCATAAATGGAGACTTCCCCTCTCGTGAAGAGGGTACGTACGGCGCCGATAATGCTGTGCTTGGTGAGGTTCGCCTGTTCCCGTATTACTTTACCCCCAAGGGCTGGCTAGAGGCAAATGGTCAAAATCTCCTTATCTCTCAATACAACGATTTGTATCAAATGATTGGTACAACCTTTGGTGGAGACGGTCTGGAGACATTCCAATTGCCCAAGTTACCCAAAATCAAGGGTGATATCATCCATTATGCCATATCTATTGATCCGTCTTACCGTGCCGGGAGTGGGGGGACGGATTCCGAATACGTAGGAGAACTCATTCCCCTTCTAGTACAACTTCCTTTGAGTAACTGGATATTGGCTGATGGCTCCTTACTTTCCACCACCAATAATCAATCCTTGTTTAGCCTAATAGGCAACAGATTTGGCGGCAATGGGTCAACTGATTTTAGATTGCCTAATCTGAACAGCAATCAACCGCTTCTGGTGTATTACGTTTCGAACTCTGGACAAATCCCTCACATTGTAGATATGCCACTGCCAAATGCAGTGACAGACAACTATATCACCAAGCAGAACACCCCGCTGACCATCAACTCTCCGGGTGTGCTAATCAATGATAGTGATGCTTCTGCTGCCATACAGAGAAGTGCGCCCATGAACGGTCAACTGACCCTTAATGCTAACGGTTCGTTTGTATACACGCCGAATAACAATTATGTGGGTAATGACAGCTTTACTTATGCTGCAATCAATGCAACGGGCTCGAGTGAACCAGCGTTTGTTACCATAACAGTTGAGCAGGACTTGGCGCCGATTGTCAGCGGGGTAATCGACGAGAGTGTGTATAATCAAACGGTCACGCCGACATTTAATAGCGGTACGGCACTCCTGAATGATGCTGCATTCACGAGCGGCACTGCAGTTACGGAAGATGGAGATTATATATTGGTGGTAACCAACCACATTGGCAGTACAACAGTTCACTTTTCCATTGATAAGGTCCCCCCTGTTGTAACGGGGGTCATCAATAATGGAATATACAGTGCGAGCCGGATAATCACCTTTAATGAGGGAACAGCCACCCTTGATGGCTCTCCGTTCCTCAGTGGAGAGACATTCAGTGTGGAAGGTGAACATGTACTCGTCGTTACCGATGCGGCAGGCAATACGACAACCATTCAATTCAGCTTTTATGCGCCACGGACTCTGACATTTAACAGTAACGGCGGTTCTGAAGTAACGCAACAAACGGTGAATTACGGTGAAAAAGCTATTGCTCCAACTGATCCAACCAAAGCAGGCCATACTTTCGTCGGCTGGTATACGGATTCAGCTTTGAGTCAGGCTTTTGATTTCAATAACACAATCATAACCAGCAATCTCACTCTGTTTGCAAAATGGGCAATCGATTCCTTTAACGTTAATTTCGAATCTAGTGGTGGCACAGAGGTCGCTGATCAGGCGGTTGATTATGGTGAGCTGGTAACAGCACCTTCTGATCCTACCAAAACAGGTCACACTTTCGCTGGCTGGTATACGGATTCAGCTTTGAGCCAAGCTTTTGATTTCAATAACACAACCATAACCAACAATCTCACTCTGTTTGCAAAATGGACACCATACACATATACGGTAGCTTTCAATACACTTGGAGGATCGGCAGTTACCGATGTAGCTGTTGAGTATGGGAAGAAACTTTCAGCACCTGCTTCACCAAGCCGTTCCGGCTATACGTTTGCAGGTTGGTATACGGACCCCGAGTTGAAGACTCCATTCAACTTTGATCAAACGGAGATTACAGCCGATCTGACCTTATATGCCAAATGGACTGTTCATTCCACGCCACCGTCAGGTAATAATGGCAATAGTGGCTCGGACAACCAGAACAACAACAGCTCCAACGTTAACCCTACGCCACCTAATACATCAAATTCGTCCAACAATGGACGCTTAACACTTGCAGCGGGTCAGGCAGGCCAAGTGAGCTTGGGTAATGCCATTGCTGTAAACATCCCTACCGGAGCGATGAATCAGAAACTGACGGTCACCATTGATCAGCTTACAGATTCTTCTGCCCTGCTGACCAATCAGACCCAACTACTCAGCCCGGTATATGAATTGCTCAAAAATGTTCCGCAAAACTTCAATGTCCCCGTAACCTTATCACTGACATTTGATTCATCAGGGTTACAGAGTAATCAGCAGGCTGAGCTATTTTATTTTGATGAACAAGAACAGGTTTGGCTCTCCGCGGGTGAATCTTCTGTGGATGGGAAGCAAATTCGGGTGGACGTGGACCATTTCACCAAATATGCCGTATTTGCAGTAGATCAACCCCTTTCCCCAGCCGAGATTATGTTTAGCGATATTGAGGATCACTGGGCGAAAGAAGTTATTCAGCAAGCTGTCCGTGAAGGTATTGTGAAAGGGTATGTCGATGGATCATTTAAGCCGGACGCATCCATTACACGTGCAGAATTTACGGTAATGCTGATGAATACATTGCAAACCGATTACACGGAAGCGACGTTATCTTTTACCGACTATTCACAAATAGGAGCATGGGCACAGTCTGCTATAGCGCGTGCTGTACAAGCGGGATTCATTCAAGGAGACACGGGTGGGGCTTTTCGTCCCAATGAAGCGGTAACCCGTGCAGAAATGGCTGTTATGGTCGCCCACGCTTTGCAGTTAGAAGCAGAATCCGGCACCGAATCCATCTTTGCAGATAATCAAGAGATTCCGGTGTGGGCCAGAGCAGCAGTCGCTGGCTTGCAAAAGTCCGGGCTACTAAACGGCAAAGAACTGAATACCTTTGCTCCTAGAGATAACACTACGCGTGCAGAAGCGGTAAAGTTATTGCTGAGTATGCCAAAATAACCAATTATAAAATAAAAGAGCCTGTGTTCTAACAGCAGCCTCTCGAAACTGTACATAGCAGTTTGAGGGAGCTGCGCAAGAACACAGGCTTTTTGCTTTTTTAAGAATACTGAATGGCATTGGCGATAAGCATAAATACGATTCCCATAGCAATCCACATCACCATCAACGGCCAGAAAAATCTAACCCATTTCTGATACGGAATGCCAGATACCGCGAGACTTCCCATCAAGGCAGAAGACGTTGGCAGAATCATGTTGGTGAATCCGTCTCCGAACTGGAAAGCCAGTACGGCAGTCTGACGGGTAACCCCGAGCAGATCCGATAATGGAACCATAATTGGCATCGTAGTCACGGCCATGCCTGTACCCGATGTGATGAACACGTTCATCACATTTTGGAAGAAGTACATGCCCAGCACCTGAACGGATGATGGCAGCTCGCCAACCAGCGTAGACATTCCGTATACAACGGAATCAATCACGTTCCCCTGGTCAAGTACAACCATAATGCCTCTTGCCAGACCGATGATAAAGGCTCCATAGGCAATGCCGCTTGCCCCCTTGACGAATTCACTTGCAATCCGACTAGGACCGAACCCGGAGACAAGACCAGCGATCACACCCATGCTCAGGAATAGAGCCGCCAGCTCCTCCATCCACCAGCCTTCTTTCGATACACCCCAGATCAACAGGGCAAATCCGGCTACAATGGTAATGATGGTCAGAATATGTGTGATGCGAATCGTTGGCAGCTTGTTCAGATCTACCGCAGGCGCATCTGCTGCCTGCTCCTGCTCCAGTTCGTGCACCAAACCGCGGGTGGGATCAGATTTCACTTTGGACGCATAACGCATAATATAGATACTGGTAACGGCGATAAGACACACCAGAATAATTGCGCGCAGCCACATGCCCGAGAAAATCGGAACTTCTGCAATAGCCTGAGCCAGTCCTACGTTGAACGGATTAAGCAGTCCGGCGGTAAAACCACATGAGGCTCCCAATGAGATCATCGCCGTACCGGTCAGAGCGTCATACCCCAGCGCACGCGCGATGGCGATACCTATCGGTACAAAGACCATCACCTCTGTGGACATGCCCATCGTGAACCCGCCCACAGAGAACAAGGTAATAAACACCGGGATGACCCATAACCCCTTATTCGAGAACGAACGGGCTACCCGGCCTGTTAGAGCTTCAATCGTGCCGGTGCTCGTAATGATCTGAAACGCTCCGCCGATGATAAAAATAAAGAATACAACGTCAGCGGAATCCACCAGTCCGCGAACAATGGACTTGGGAATATCCCATAATCCCGTTGGATTGGCTTCTACATGATGGTACGAACCCGGGACAAGCAATGATTTGCCTGTGGTTTCATCCTTCACACGATCGAATTCTCCGGCGGGAATGATGTAGGTAAGAACCGTAGCGACCAGTACCAAAATGAACAAAATGACGAAGGTGTGAGGCATCTTGAACCATTTGCGCCGTTGTTGTGGTTGTTTTGTTATGTTTTCCAATTCATCATCCCTCGCCCTTCTGTTGTTTCCACGCTTCAAACTCATCCCGTACCTGCTGCAATGCTGCCTTGTCTGCGTACAGATCGAACGCCGTAAGTGCAAGTGCCTTCGCAGCACGGTTCAGCTCGATCATGCCTTCCTCTGCTCCGGCAAGCCGGGCAAATTCAGGCGTGTGTGTTGTCGCGTCACCTAAACGAATATACGGATGGATCGCGGCAGTGATTTGGCTTACGTTACCAATATCCGATGAACCGACACCGCCCGTTTGCGGTGGATCATGCACTTCAATGCCCATGTCCTCCAAATTTTGCTGGAACAGACCTGCCAGAGCCTTGTTATTATTTCGCTCAGCATAGATGAGGCCTTCCGTAATATCTACCGCAGCTCCAACACCTTCCGCAGCATGGCGTACGACACGATATACTTTGTCCATGACGACTTTCAGCTCTTCGACGGTCTTCGCCCGGATGATATATACAGCTTCAGCCAGCTCAGGCACCACATTTGGCGCATCCCCACCCTTGGTGATAATCCCGTTCACCCGAACATCATCCTTTAAATACGGACGCAGCGAGTTAATTCCCGCATACGCATTGACCAAGGCATCCAGTGCACTAATGCCTTTCTCAGGAGACGAGGCTGCATGAGCCTGTTTACCGTGGAACGTAAAGGTTGCATCCACACAAGCCAGCGCACCTCTCAGTACCATCGTTTTTTGCTGCGGGTGACACATCATGACGGCATCGATCTCATCGAATACGCCATCGTTCACCATAATGATTTTGCCGCCGCCTTCTTCCTCTGCCGGTGTGCCAAGAACGATGATACGTCCCGGAAGATCAGGGCATGCTTCCTTGAGCGCCAGTGCTGCACCTACAGCAGAGGCTCCGATCAGATTGTGTCCGCAGGCATGTCCGATGCGAGGCAGCGCATCATACTCGGCGAGCAGTGCAATCGTGGGTCCGCCAGGTTGGCCTTCCCATACAGCGCGGAACGAGGTATCAAGGCCGGATATACCTTTTTCCACCTGAAATCCGGCTGCTTCCAGCGGCTCGGTTAACCATTGTTGGGCTTGGACTTCCTGAAAGCTAAGCTCAGGGTTAGCGTGAATACGCAGGGATAATTCCCGCAAGTCGGGGTCCAGCCGATCTACGGTTTCTTTGATCTTTTGCTTCATATGAGCAGGGTCAGGATACATATTATTTTGCCGCCTTTCTTCAAATACAGCATTTCTATATTCAACTTAATCGAATAAATATACAATCAGATTGGATATATTGTATGTGTGACCGAGCCATAAGTAAATTCAAAAAAATTAAGGAATAGCCCATAAAAAATTTTATGGGCTTGCTTGAAATTAACATATGGATATCATCAGATGTCAGTAAATCACTGGTTTATTTGCACATAAAATAAGACTACGTATTTAAACATTTTGAATATATGTACATCGTCCAAATGGGTATTCGTCACGAGATTGATACTGTCCAAGAACAGTAAGGTGCCTTTTGCGAGGAGAAAATAACGGATAATTATGCATAAATCAATGCATCTACTAACTATGCCTGTATCTAACCACCCTCCACAACATGCTGTGTCCCTGCCGTTCTCATCAAGTCTACAAAGCGGCCCACCGTTGCCTGCTGCAGCACACCTTCCTTATACACAAGCCACGTATTCCGCCTCACTGCCTGTCCGTTTCGACGGATCAGTTCCTGCTGATGGAGGCCATCCGAAGCTGACACGAAGATGCCCGGGATAATCGCATAGCCAAGGCCATACCGCACCATCTCCTTGCAGGTCTCATAGCTGTCTACACGCATCGCTACGGTTGGTGCACATTCATAGCGCTCATACCACCAGGCCGCTACGCCTTCTCGGAATGGGCTCACGGGAGAACCGCCTGTTTTCGTCAAGGGTTCCTGAAATGCAATTTGCGGAAGCTCTGGAAGCTGGTCCAAGTCAATGGGTTCACGGGATACAATGCAGACTGGTTCATCGTGCAGCAGATGTTTCCCTTCATACCATGGATGCTCCCCCCGAATGACACCCACCTGAATTTCATCCCGCATCAACAATTCCATAACCTCTACACTCAGAGCACAGGTTACCGCAAACTGAACCTCAGGGTACAGCTCCTTGAACTGCTTTAACAACGGAGGAAGCTTGTACAATGAATAATGATTGGCAATCCCGAGGCGCAGCGTTCCCTTAACCTCATTACGAATGTTCGACAGCTGTTCCTTGACTTGATTAAGCTCATGGAGCATTTTACGAGCATAGCTTGCAAGATGCTCTCCTTCGGGAGTAAATCTGGCACCTTTTAACGTTTTATCGATGAGTGGTACGCCAAATGCCTTCTCCAATTGCTGCAAACGGTATGTCAAAGCCGGCTGGGTCATAAACATGCGCTCCGCAGCCTTGGTCAGACTACTCTCTTCCGAAATGCTCAACAGCAAACGGCAGTCTTTTTCATCCATGATCATGTCCCCCTTCACTTCTCGTCTCCTCAGTATAACCCAGAACACCTGCGTTAAAGGTACAGAAAAAGCCCAACTCCTTATGAGTCAGGCTCGCTCTGCTGATCTGCTTCTGTTCAATGATGTTTACTGCGAAATCGTAATGACCGAGGTAACAAAGTGGTAGGATTCATTTTCCTGCACGGACTGTGACAGCAAAATCCGGTTGCCTTCCGGACTCCAGCTCAGCGGATCAGATGCGTTATCCATATCAGCCGAGATCTGGAACTGCTCCGCCGATTCCGTATTGGAGACGAACAGCCCCTTCTCATCATCACTCTCCGAATTGATTGTATAGGCGATTTTGGAATCGTCACCAGACCAACTCGTACCGAAAATTTGCGTGCCTCTGGCGAGTGTGGCTTTCTCATTTCCATCGAGATCGGTCAGCACCAGCGCCCGTTTGGTATCGGCTGTTTTTTTCACAATTGCCAGTCTTGAACCATCATTGGATGGAATCACCCATTCCACACTTTTTAGCACCTGCTTCTCTTCACCGGTCTTCGTATCGTAGGCGTTCAGCTGCCCGTCCGTGCCTGTGATGTAGTAAATCACATTCCCCGAAACGCGGACGCTCCTTACATTGAAGTTCCCCGTCTTGACCAGCACTTTCGTCGTTCCATCCACACTCGCTGATACGATATCCCCATTCATGTTTGGGAAAACGACATGCTCCTTATCCAGCCATGCACCTTCGAATACAAAACCGTCGTCCTGACCAGCCGGTATCACTTCCCCGTTGTTCAGATTCAGAATGAAACCTTTGCCTGTCGATTCCTCTGGTTCTCTGTAGAAAATATACTGACTATCCGGGGACACGAGTGGTGAGCCCAGACTTACTTCACTTTCTTTTACAGGTGAATCGGTGCCCTTCGTCAAATCATACATGTATAAGTTATGCGGATAACGTTTCTCACCCTCTACAGTGACAGGCTTCATGGACTCGTTTACTTTATCCGACAAAATCCAGTCATTGCTTAGCCACGCTACCCCGCGCATATTCGGCAGTTTATCGATTTTCTCCAGCTTAAAGCTCTGGTACACCGACGTATTTGTATTATCCTTCACCGTAATATCCGTGCCTGATTTCCCGTTCTGTATATTGCCCCCTGGCTCCGTTGTTCCCCCGCATGCTGTTGCCGACAATAGGACGATTGCCCCGAGTGTGCCCATAGCCGCCTGTTTCCAATTCATCATGGTCCCTCCTGATTGCTTTCTATAGACCAAGCATACACAACGCATACTTCCAAAGTTATTCAGACTTGTTTCCAACTTGTAAACTCGAATCCGCCAGAGGAAAAATCAACTGGAACGTCGTTCCTTCCTTATGCTTCGGATCGTTAGACAGCAATGTAATCGTACCGCCCTGCTTCTCTACAAATTGCTTGACGAGTGATAGTCCCAGCCCGGTTCCCCCGGTTTTTCTGGCCCTGTCTTTGTTGACGGTGTAAAAGGGTTCAAAGATTTTCTCCTGCGCCTCTTCCGGGATCGGCGTACCCGAGTTAAAGATGCGAATAACCGCTTGCCGCTCCTGCATTCGCAGTTCATTTCGTACACGGATGACACCTCCCGGCACGTTATATTTAATGGCATTATCCAGCAGGTTAATGAAAATATGCATCAGGCTCTCCCGATCACTGCGAATGATCGCAGGCTGCAGGTCCAGCTCCATCGTGAGCGCAAACTTCTCGGCTTTGCCCCGCATTCGGCCACAGGCGTCCTCCAGCAAAGCGCGTACCTCCACATCCTCCGCCTGATTCTCAAAATCATATTTTTCCAGAGCAGACAGATGAAGAACCTTTTCAACCATTTCGTATAACCGCTCGGTTTCTTTGCCGATGTTGTTCGTGGCATCATCCAGCAATTGCGGATCATCCTTATACATGTCCAGCAGTTCCACATACGCCTTGATCGCTGTAAGCGGCGTTTTGAACTCATGGCTAATATTCCCGATATATTGTTTCTGCTGCTGCTCCAGTACCTGGAGCTTCTCAATCGCGAGCTGGAGCTTCTGCTGCTCATCATGCATGGCTTCAATATTCTGCTGAATGGATGTGCTCATATAATAAATGCCCTGTCCCAGCTCACCTAATTCATCCTTGCGTCTCACAGGCGATTCGGCAATATAATGTCCCTCACGGATGGAATCAGCGGACTTCTTCAAGCGAGTTATGGCGACGGCAAAACGATTGTAGAAGAGGTATCCCAGAATGAAGCTAAGCCCAACCACGGCAATACCCGCCCACATGAACAGCTGAAGGATACGAGCATAGAACTCATGATAGCTCTGAACCGGATATTGCATACGCACAGCACCCATCTGCCCATCCGGTCCATCCAGGGGCGCAGCATACAGCAGCGTATCCCCCTGTTCGTGATAAGCAATTTTATTTTGCAGCGCATAGCTTAGCGTCTCTTTGATATCAGCACTTTCCTCAGACGCAATGGATGAACCGACCTGCTGCCCCTTCATATCATAAAGCGCGATGGGCAAACCTGTGGAGCTCGCTAGCTCCTGAGCCAGCCTGCGGCCATTTTGCTGTAAAAAAACCTCCTGCTCCAGACGAACAGACTCGGTATAATAAGACTGCCGCACATTCAGATTGACCAAACGGGTCTGCTGGGACAGAATGGTCTCAATCTGTGTCTGCTGGTTGCGCTCAATTCCGCGTAATACAAGGGAACTGAGTACAACCACGGTCAGGATCAGCAGCGCCGCCAGAAAGACGCTGAACTTCAGTTTTATACTGACTCTCATACCGAAATGCCTGGATCAGGGGCTGATGCTTTATAGCCAATTCCATATACCGTCTGCAATTTTTGCTGGTCGGTATCGCCGATTTTTTTGCGCAGGCGCTGAATATGAATATCCACCGTGCGTGTGCCCCCGGCATATTCCATGCCCCACACCCGGTCCAGCAGATCATCCCGCGTATATACACGCTCAGGATTGGACATCAGAATGGTGAGTAAGTCGAACTCTTTTGGTGTCAGATCAAGCTTCTCCTCATTCACCATGACCGTGCGGTGAGCGATATGGATGCGTAGTGTTCCATTGACAATGGCCTGATTCTTAGGATCGTCAGGAGATGGGCTGCTTTTTTCCACGCGCCGCATCAGCGCCTTTACTCGGGCGAGTAGTTCGCGGATCTCAAACGGTTTGGTCATATAATCATCCGCGCCCATTTCCAGGCCGACGATCTTATCCACGATATCATTTTTGACGGTCAGCAAAATAATCCCGATATCTTCCCGGTCCTCCAGCCTGCGGCATACGCCGTATCCGTCCAGCTTGGGCATCATCACATCCAGAATCATGACCTGGGGATGGAATGACCCCACCTTGACCAGCGCTTCCTCACCATCATTGGCTGTCTCTACTTCATATCCTTCGCGCCGCAGCGCGTAAGCAATGGCACTGACGATACTTGATTCGTCATCCACGACCAGCACTTTTTTATTCATCGGAATCATCCTCTATATATGTCATGAATTTATAGTATTCTTTGGATCTATGTTAACAAGGTATGACCTGATTAGCTATCGAGAACAACGGGATTTATAGGGAAAAAGCCTGTATCCTCTTCTCAGCGTGGACTTCGCTCTACTTTTTGTATACCCTAAACGCAACAAAAAGAGCCAATCCGTATTTGGATCAGCTCTGGATCGTGTTGATTTAGTTTCAGTTACTGCTTGGGCAGCAGTTTTTTGATTTCCTCTGCGGAGAGCCCGGAGGCTTTCACCACAGCAGACATGTCTACGCCAAGTGCAAGAAGCTCACGAGCCATTTCTCTTTTCCCTTTGGCTTCTCCTTCAGCACGTGCACCTTCTATCATCGACTTTTCATCGCTTAGCGCTTTCATCCGTGCATCATATGCCATTCTCGTAGCCGCGTCCTGACTCAGAAATTCCAGCGTGTCCATTGCCTTCTTTAGCATCGGTTCATTCATCGCCAGCACCTCCCAGTTTGATGGATCAATTCCTTTTAAGAATAAAAGCCAGTTCACCAGTCCGCCCTTGTCCATAGGGACAGGGTGTTGATCCAGTTTGGTCAATTCCATTACATGAATTTCTATATCATCTGTCAAACCAATACCTGTATGATCTTCACGTAAATGAAAAACATTGTGATATCGTTCATTGTCCAGACATGAGTAATTTAAAATATTGATCGTCACGCATTTTTTCAAAAGATTATAATTTTCACCCTTCTTGATCTGGTGAGAGTACATTTCGCTCCAGTAGAATAGCGTTCTTTTTTCCATATTATACGGATTAAACAGCTGCATCTCAATGTTGATTAACTTGCCTTCCACCGTACGCGCTTTGATATCCAAAATGGATTGTTTATCTTCCGGACTATCTTTGTCCGTAAACGTGTTAATAAGTGTAATTTCCGTAAGAGGCGACTCACCGGTTTCAATAAACGTGCTGTTAAGGAAGGCTAACAAAACATCTTTACTTTGCTCACTTCCAAAAATACGTTTGAATACAAAATCCACTCGTGGATCGAGCAAATCCGTCATCCAGCATCAGCTCCATTCTTCACCAGCATTATATCATAATTCCCATACTTCCTTCAGCTTAACATTGAACCTGCGTCCATATCTAATCACTCCTCGAAAGACAAATTCATTGGCTCGTCCGACATCTCATACTCCGTCTCCATATGAGTCAACGGTGTATTCGGATCAACCTCTTCGAACCGGAAACTATCCACCCACACTTTTCCTTTGCCGTTCAAAATAACCCCGAATGAGATAACCGCACTGTCCTTCGGCACATCCAATACAATATTGTACTGATTCCACGGTTGCGTGCCCGTAATCGGCCGATCGTGCATATTATCGAATTGAAGCACGTCATGGGCATTGTTATCCACTCGCATCCATAATCCACAGAATGCTTCAACACGTTCGGTCTTCACAAAACCGGATAACTTCATCCGCTTGCCTACATAATTATCTGCCCTGAACTGCTGCATCATTGTGGCAAACTCATTGCTATCCATCGGCGTAACAGCTTTCAGATAACCTGAAGCTTTCCCCTGATGCACTTCGGCAGGATCAATACCTATCTCATAGTTTTGCGGATGACTTCCGGTTAACATCCAGCCTGTAATCGTTGACGTCTGATTCATCTGTAATTCTCCTCCTCTGGTTCTTCCTTCGAATAATTTCAGATCGAACAATTTGCGAAAACGTCCTGGTGGCATGCCATATAATTTGCGGAATGCGCGGGTGAAGGCTTCCTGACTCTCAAATCCACAAGCCAGGGAGATGTCCAGAATACCTGCATCCGTCGATCGCAGGGCCGTGGACGCCAGACTCATCCGACGGTTTCGAATATAATCCACCACGGTCATGCCAACCTCATTACGGAAAACCCGGTGGTAGTGATACGGCGACAACAACGCCTTGGACGCCACTTCTTCCAGCCCGATCTCCTCATGCAGATGGGTTTCAATATAGAACAAACTTTGCTGAATCATTGCACGGTAACGGCTCAACTGAGGTAAAGCCCCCTTCCATATCCTTACTATACGTGAATGATGTCATCGCCGTTTTGATCATTTTTGCTATACTCTCACTTCTGCTGACCTCTGCCGGAAATGCAAAGAGAGCCAATCACGGATTAAATCCTTTCCGTAATTGACTCTCCTGGGAAACTGTTGCTCCGTGGCTCCTGTAGAGGCACTCCATTGATCTACAACAGGTTCATTTATCTATTCGCACAACATTCTTCGTCAGACAGCCGGTACCGGCTGTGCACCAACCTCTTCGTCATCATGCTCCACCAGTTCATGTTTCTCCCAAGCTCTACTCTTCCAGCGGAAGTACATAATGACCGCACGGGTCCACTCATCAGCCGCAATGGCAAGCCACACACCAGCGAGCCCCAGATGAAGTTTGAATATGAGCAGGTACCCCAGAGGCAGACTCATGCAGACCATGGAGATCAGACCCATGTATACCGGGAACTTTGCATCCCCTGCCGCACGCAGGGAACCAATTATCACAATATTGCAGGTACGTCCGGTTTCGAGCAAAAGACTGAGCAGAATCACTTGAGCCCCCAGCTTGATAATTTCCGGATTATCCGTAAATATGCTCATCAGCGGTACGCGGAACAGAATGATGATCACATCAATGATAACCGTAGCCAGAAGGGCCCATTTCACACTGTTAAAAACACGTTTGTACGCATCGTCTTTGCGCCGCGCACCCACAAGCCGGCCCACAATGATCGATGTCCCCATACCAATCGCCATGCTGAACAAGTAGATATAGCTGGAGATATTACCCGCATACTGCTTGGTTGCCATGGCTTCTGCGCCCAGATAGGTCACATACAGCGTGAACACGAGCTGGCAGGAATGATATACCATGGATTCCATCGCAGACGGAATCCCAATTCGCAATATTTTTCCAATAAACTTCTTCGACAGGTTGATGTAATAACCAAACTCCACTCTGACTTCCATGACGCGATAGAGCAGCCAGAAGAAAATGATCAAACAGATCAAACGGCTGCCGACTGTGGAGATCGCTGCCCCTTCCACACCAAGCTTCGGCAGGCCAAAATGGCCAAAAATAAGGGCGTAGTTACCAATGACGTGAATCACGTTCATCAGAACGGAAACATACATCGTTTCTTTGGTGTAACCATGTGTACGAATCGTCGCGGCCAGCGCATTAATGAGAGCCTGAAGGAAGATCCCGCCTCCCACGATACTTATATAAGAACGGGCAAAATCGTATATTTCACCTTGAATATGCAGCAGTGTCAACAGATGTCCTCCGAACAGAAGAAAGCCTCCGCTCAGGATCAGTCCGACAATCAGATTCAGTGTAATCGCATTACCCGTGACCTGTGCCGCCTCACTCAACTTCTTCGAACCAATATATTGTGCCACAACAATCGCAGCGCCATGTCCAATGACTTCCAGCACAAGAATCGCAATGGAAATAATCTGGTTGGCTGCTCCGACCCCGGATACTGCATTATCGGACACCGAACTGAGCATGAACGTATCCACGCTCCCCATCAACATAAACAAGAAGAGTTCCAGGAAGATAGGCCATGTTAGCCGAATCAGATTCAGATCCTTGGCATCCGAACGCAGGGACTCTTGGGTTGAGGATATTGCTGTCATTTTCTCACCTTTCCCGTGTGGGCTTTAATTCTTAGGGTATGTTAGCACAGGTAGTTTGAAAATGCAGTAGTTTTGCGAAAAAACTTGAAAGTTTTTTGAAATTCCAATAATAGGTATTTTCAAATCTTTCATTTATATGAATTGAACTAAAGATTATTTACACTTGCTACTCCGATGCCAGAACAACCTTCCGATCGCTGTTACCCCCAGATTTTTTTGATTTCCTTTTTCAAAGGAGAAAATCTGGGGATAAAGGCGAACGCTCCGCTTCTTCTGGTTATTTCTGTCCTCTCCGTTATCGTGTAAAAGTTTGGTTCAATTTATCTAGCCCCAGGGTGATGAGCAAAAACCCTTACACCTCCCTCTTTGATTGGGAAATATAAGGGTTCACGGGTTAAGGTAGCCATTGACTCATATCACATACATAGGTTCAACCTTTTACCGATCCGGCAGCGATGCCTTCCACGATTCGATTGCTCAGGACGAGGAAAGCGATCAGGATAGGCAGAATGCTGATCATCAGCGTTGCACCAATCGCGCCCCAATCCGTGGTGTACTGCCCAATAAAGTTCTGTACCCCAACGGTCAGAGTCTTATACGAGTCTGTGCTGATGAACGTATTCACGAAAATAAACTCGTTCCAGTCATAAATCATGTTGATAATCGCCGTCGTAGCGATCACCGAAGCGGTCATCGGCAAGACGATACGGAAGAAAATCCGATGGACCGAGCATCCGTCCATCACGGCGGCTTCCTCGACTTCCCGTGGAAGGGCGTAATAGAAGCCGAGCAAAATCATGATGGTGATCGGCATGTTAAACGCGATGTAGGACAGAATGACTGACAATGGATGATCCGTAAGATGAAGCTTCAGGAACAGACTAAACAGCGGGATCAGCGTTGAATGCACAGGGATCATCAGACCTACCATGAACAACCCCAACACCAGTGAACGTCCTTTCCAGCGCATACGAGTGATAGCAAAGGTAACCAGACTCGCGAACAACACGGTAAACACGACAGACACAACCGTAATCCAGACGCTATTGAAGAAATATAAACTGATGTTGCCTTCCGTCCACACTTTCAAATAATTCTCCCATCGCGGCGTTGCGGGGAGGGCGAACGGAGCCATATCAAATACTTCCTGATTATTTTTCAGCGAGAACAGCATCAGCCAAATCAAGGGCAGAATCTGCAGCAATGCGACCAGAATCAACAGGCTGTAGAGCAGAAAATATCCGATCCTTCTCAGCAATGTCGAGCCCGGGCCTGTTCCCGGATAGGCTGGCAACCGAACCACGGTTTCCGTCTTCACAGGGATGGACCTCCTTTCATTTCACTTGTATCAAGAGTACTGAATGGTGTCCTTGGATGCCGTAGCTTTCCGTAACAGCCAGGTGACGACCAGACAGATGACCAACAGGAAGAAACCGACAGCACTTCCATAACCAAAGTCGAATCCCCGGAAAGCCTGATGATACATGTAAGAGGCCATTACTTCACTGGAGCCATTCGGCCCACCATCCGTCATCACATAGATCAGATCAAAGTATTTCAGCGAGCCGACAACTGCCAGCACAATCGTCACTTTGATCACTTCCGTGATCAGGGGCAGCTTGATGCGAAAAGCAATTTGCCAAGGGTTCGCTCCATCAATCCGGGCGGCTTCCACCAGCGATTCCGGGATATTTTTAAGCGCAGCATAATAAATCAAAATATAAAATCCGGCATACTGCCACAAGATCGGCACGAACAGCGCATACAACACCAGCGATGGCTCCGCCAGCCAGGCTGGCGGATTGGCAATCCCGATTCCTTCCAGAAAGGAGTTAAGCACGCCATTGCTTGGATGATAAATCTTCAGCCATAGCTGGGCTATAGCCACCGATGACAGCAGCATCGGAATAAGATATATTTTGCGAAACAGGTTGGCTCCCTTGATTTTGCCTGACAGCACAAGTGCAATCGCAAGATAGCCGATTAGACTCAGTGCGGAGAACAGCGCCAGCAAAAAAGTATGATAGGCACTCTGCCAGAACGTTGCGTCGTGAAGCAATCGTGTGTAATTTTCTAAACCGATAAAGGTCATTGCGCCAATCCCGTCCCACTGCATCAATCCGTAATATCCGGTCAGAACGATCGGTACATAGATCAGGACCAATAACAGCAGCAGCGCGGGAAGCACGTACAACGCAGCGACTAAACGGTTGGACATGACTTTGTCCATCAGAATATCCTCCCTTTGTGCGTTGTACCGTTAATTGCCTTTATCAATGGCTGCCTGATGATTCTTCACAAACTCCTCTGGAGTCACTGCTTTTCCAAACAGGGCCTGAATCATGTCCAGATGGACCTGAGCTGCCGCTGGTTTCATCTGTACATCCGCGAACAGTGTCAGGCTGCTGGCCTGATTCAATTCGTTCAGCAGGTCAGTATAGAGCTGCGGCAGTTGGACTTCCGCAGTATCCACTTTTGTTGCCGGAATAACGCCCGCCTCAGTTACGGAGCTCTCACCCCATTTTTCCACGAAATATTGCACGAATTTCTGCGCTTCATCCTTCACCTTGGAGTTCTGTGCAACGAACAGACCTACACCTGGACCGCCGACCCAGCTGTTAATATCGCTTTTGCCGTCCTCCATCGTCGGGAATTTAAAGAATCCAATCTTATCCTTGAACTCCTGTGGTACATCCGGGTTGGTTGTATAGTTCGGCAGTTCCCAGGTGCCCATCAGATACATGGCTGCCTTCTCATTCATGAATTCCGATTTGCCTTCATCGTTGGACAAACCGTTGAAGCCCTTGTTGAACGCGTTCATGTCCACCAGCTTCTGTACTTCAGTAGCGGCATTGATCAGTGCGGGATCATCAAACTTGCCCGTGCCCTGGATAGCCTTTTCCAGTGCATCCCCGCCCAGACGATTCGCCAGATACATATACCAGAGCGAGCCGGTCCAGCGGTCCTTGTTGCCAAGAGCAATGGGGACCTCCCCATTATCTGTCAGCGTTTTCACCACATTCAGGAACTCATCATATGTTGTTGGCGGTTGCAAATTATACTTGGCGAAGATGGCCTTATTATAGTAGATCGGAGATATATTCAACTCAATGGGGAGCGCGTAGGTTTTGCCCTCTACGGCATACGCTTCGGTCGTTCCGGCAATGAACTTGCCTTCAAGTGGACCACTCAGAAGGTCATCCACCGGCGCGAACAGGTTCCCCTTTACGTAAGGCTCGAGAAATCCCGCGGCCCAGGTTACCCCTACATCGGGAAGTTCATTGGAAGCGGATAAAATTTTAAGCTTGTTTTTATATTGCTCATTCTCCAGTACTTCCTGCTTGATCGTTACGTTCGGGTTATCAGTCTGATACTGCTTGATGATGTCGTTAACCAGCTTGTTCTGCTGTGCTGAACTGCCCGCTGGCCAGAGGTGCATAAACTTGAGGGTCACCTTTCCATCGGACCCGCTACCGCTTGCTTCACCCTTTTCATCGGAATCCGAACTGCTGCATCCGGTTAAAAATATGGTGAGGATAAGCGTCAATGTCAGAAGCATTGCTATGGGCTTTTTATTCATTTTCCCAACCCCCTGTATTCGTTTTTCGGTTGATGTAACCGCTTTAATTAAATTCTAACATGGGTACACCGACCCCATAAGACCAGGATGATTTGGAAAAACTCCACTATTTTATGGTTATTTATTCTCTTGATTGGTAATGGAATGACGATATTTACTTGGGCTGATCGCTTCGAGGCTCTTAAACACTTTAATAAAATATTTATCCGTCTGATACCCAACCTGCTCGGCGATCTCCGAGATGGGCAAGGCGGTCTGAACGAGCAATTCCTTGGCTCGCTGAACACGTTTCCGGGTCAGATATTCACTGAAATTAATTCCCATCTGCTCCTTGAACAGCACGCTGAAATAACTTGAGTTCAAATGCAAAAGCTCAGCGATTTCCCGCATGGTGACAGGCTCGCCCAGATGGGCCTCCACATAAGCAATAGCTTCGCTGATCTGGGGATTAAGTCGCTGATCTCCTCGCTCCCTGGCATCCAGCAGCTTCGGATCAACGAGCTTCTGCATCGTTTGAATGCGCCGCTGCTGTTCACCAAGTTCCAGGGCTTTCTCAACCGTCTGGATCAGCTGCTCCTTCTCAATCGGTTTGAGCAGATAATCCACCACACCGAGCTTGATGGCCTGCTGGGCATATTGAAAATCGGCATGTCCCGACATGATCAGTACGACAGGTTTACTCGGATAATCCTGCACCGCTTCAACCAGAGACAGGCCGGAGAACTCCGGCATTCGTACGTCTGTGATCAGCAGGTCCGCTGACTGTTCCTTGAGCCATTCGGCTGCCTCGACTCCACTAGCTGCCGTTCTGATCTCATTGCGGCCAGCCGACCAGCCTTCCAGCGTCTTGCGGATGCCCTCTCGTGTGCGCGGCTCATCATCGACGATTAGAATCGTTTTGCCATGAATCATATGCACCCTCCGTATCCTTCGGAATATCAAAGCCAATGATGGTTCCTTCACCCATTTCACTTTTCACAGACAACCCGCAAGCTTTACCGAGCTGATTGCCAAAATAGAGCTTCAGCCGACGATCGACGTTAATCAGACCCACGCCTGTCCCTTTGTCGGAAACTGCAGGTCCCCCATTCAATGCGTGGTCGACAGATTGAAGCCTTTGATCATCCATACCAGGTCCGTCATCCCGAACTTCAATGTGAACAAGCCCCTCCTTTGTCGATGCATCGACACGAACACTTACCTTTCCAGGTCCGATTCTGCTCTCCACTCCGTGAAGAATGGCGTTTTCCACCAACGGTTGGATGAGCAGTTTGGGGATTTTCACCATTCGCATGCTATCACTTAATTGAATCTCCCATGTCAATCTGTCGCCAAGTCTCATCTCCATGATCCGAAGATAACGTTCGGCGTGCTCCAATTCATCGGCAAGCGTAACCCATTCATTCTGATTCGGACTGGAGATAATATAGCGAAATAAACGGGACATCGCTACAACCATACGTGCCATTTCCTCATCTCCTTTGTCCTCAAGTGACCAATAGAACGCCTCCAGCGTGTTGAACAAAAAATGAGGATTAATCTGCGACTGAAGTGCCTTTAGTTCCGTTCGAGACTGCATAATTTCCTTCTCATACACTTCCTGGGTCAACTCGTTCAGCCTGTATACCATCTGATTGTATACTTCATTGAGCTTATGTATCTCCATTGTTGAACTCACCATAATATTGGGCTCCATTGCTCCCGGACGCGCACTGCGCATGGCCCTCATTAGTCGCCTGATCGGACGTGTAATCATGGTAGACAAGAGGAAGGACATGATTAGAAACAAAACGACGCCAAATAATCCGGATATGAGCAGCGCCGTACGAAGGATGGATACTCCTTCGGTTGTTTCACTCACAGGAGTAAGGACAGCCAGGGTCCACCCCGTAATTTCGGAATGCTGTCTGACCACGATATAGGGCTCATCCCGGGTCTGAACAATGGAGCGATCACTGCTCAGCAATGCCTCCACATTCAGGTCTGCTTCCAGATTGGAAGTCACAACGCTCCCATTGGCATCCGCCAACAGAATCGAGTCCAGCGTATCGTCCGCATCATCCAGATCATTCAACTGAAAGAAACTGCGCTGCATCCGCACTACAACGTAGCCTCCATGTTCAAAGGCCCGGTCCATCAAGCTGACACGCCGAATAGCCATAATCACGCCGGGATCTTCCGGATCGGGGCCAGTCCAGATCAGCCTTCCTTTTTCCTTGTCCGCTTCCGTAATCCAGTTCCGGTCCAGCCTCACATCCAGGGAGCGGTCATCCATGGGGAAAATCCGGCTGTGATTGGTGGTGTAGATTTCCATGCTCTGTACGCCATTCATAAAGGATTGATAGCTGCCCACAATCTGCAGGAGGGCCTGACGCTGATTGAATGTTGCCGATTCTCCGCTTTTTTCATTGCTCAGCAAACGCTGAACGTAAGGATCATCCGCCACTTGGGCTGTCAGGGAGTTCACCTGTGAAATAAGGGCATCCAATCTGCCGTTGGCCTGAACAGCCGTCTGATAAATATGCTTCTCCGCATTGGTCTTCAGCAGACCGGATACCCGATCATAGGCAACAATGCCTGCAATGAACAAGACCATCAGCATCACCAGTACAAAACCAACAAAGATCTGATTGCGTAATGAATTCCATCTGCCCATTTTCCCTCGCAAGACCCATCCTCCTCGCTGCATGTAAAAGAAATCGCCACCCGAATCTCATGCTGGGTGACGATGGAGTACAAGCTATGCCGAATCCAGCATCAGCAATATTTAAAGCGTTTACATAACGGCTGATTACTCCCTTTCTCTGCGCTTTGTTTATCGATTAAACTAACGACTAAAAAATAGCACAGTTCCCTTTGTTAATCAATCACTTATATCTATCATCCTGTCCAAGCAAGCAAAAGAGCCATAAAAACAAAAAAAGGCGGGCTCCATGATGAGCCCAACCTCTCATTTATTATTTTACCGAGCCTTGTGTCACCCCGTTGATAATCCACTTCTGCGCGAACAGATA
Organism: Paenibacillus sp. 11B; assembly: GCF_030487755.1. Classification (NCBI taxonomy): domain Bacteria; kingdom Bacillati; phylum Bacillota; class Bacilli; order Caryophanales; family Paenibacillaceae; genus Paenibacillus; species Paenibacillus sp. 11B. The sequence goes on from NZ_JAUKNS010000004.1 coordinate 809,808, forward strand.
GATGATGATCATCGGCAGCAATGCCAGCAAGTATGAAGCAAACGCCAGGTTAAAGTCGGTATTGAATTGACTCTGGAATACATACTGCACAAGCGGCAGCGTGTATTGTGCCGGATCACTAATGATAATGAGTGGCAGCAGGAAGTCATTGTAAGTGGACAGACAGGTCAGGATACCCACTGTGGCACTGATCGGCGCCATCAATGGGAAAATGATTTTCCAGAACGTGCCCCAGGTTGTCGCTCCATCTACAAAGGCCGCTTCCTCCAGTGCTACCGGAATGGACCGAATGTATCCGACGTATACAAATACGTTAAAGGCAAGTCCATATACCGTGTGCAACAGGATTAGACCCAACAGATTCGTCATGTCCAATGATGCAGTCAGCTTAACAATCGGCAGCATGATGATTGGAAACGGAATGAACATCGCGCTGACGAAGTAGTAGTACAGCCCTTTGAAAAACTTCCGTTTCTCCATATTTCGCGCAATCGCGTAAGCCACCATGGAGTTACTGAGCAAGGTCAGGATAACTGTTGATGCAGTAACAATCGCACTGTTACGGAACGATTGAAAGAAGTTAGTCATGTCTATTGCGCTTGCAAAGTTCTCCCAGTGAAGCGTTGTCGGAATGGCAAATACCGATTGGGCCATTTGCTCCGGATTTTTCAATGCGATGGTAACCGTCATATATAACGGGAACAGAATGAACAAGGTACCCAGAACAATCAACAACATAACAGGCCAGTTGGTACGTAAACGGCTTCTCATTACAGATCCGTCTCCCTTCTTTGCAGGAACCGGATTTGCAGAATCGAAATCACCGCAATAACGATGAAATAGATAACCGAGTTCGCAGATTGATATGCATATTCGCCGCCTTCAAATCCACCCGTGTAGATCAGATGGGAGATGGACTGTGTTGCCCGTCCCGGTCCACCATTGGTCAAGGCCACAATTTGGTCAAAGACCATCAATGAGTTTTTCATCGCCAGCACCATGTTAATCGTGAAGAATGGAGCAATGAGCGGGAATGTAATGCTCCAGAATTCACGCCATTTGCCGGCGCCGTCCAGATTTGATGCTTCATACAATGTTGTAGGGATCGTTTGCAATCCCGCCAGATATAGAATCGTATTCAATGCAACGGATTGCCATACGGCCACAATCACGATCCCGATCCATGCCAGGCTTTCGCTGCCCAGAATGTTGGTGGATAGGGCGTTGATGCCCAGGTTTTGTCCCCAGATCGGAAATACGTTGGAGAACAGGTAGTTAAATATGTAACCTACAATCAATACACTCAGGATATTCGGCAAGAAGTAGATGCCCCGGAAAAAGTTACGGAACTTGATCTTGGCATTCAGCCCGAGTGCAATGAGTAGGCTTAGAATATTCGTCAGGATCGTTACAACGATCGCAAACTTGAAGGTAAACCAGTAGGCATTGCCTACATTGTCATCCTGAAACAGATTGAAATAGTTTTTGAATCCAACAAAATCATAACCATTACCAAATCCGTTGTAGTTCGTAAAAGAATAATAGATCCCCTGGAGGGCCGGCAGCGTCATAAATACGAAGAACAATACTACCGCCGGAACCGTCATCCAGTAATAGGGCGCAATGCGCTTGTTCATACTCCATCCTCCTTCGGACAAGGCGTTATCGCCGATTCGCTACCTTGTCCCATTCTTTGTCGAGTGTATCCAGATAGTTGTCGATGTTTTTGTTCTGCAAAAAGGACTGTACGATGGAATTCAGCTGCACCGCAGCCGGAATATAGTGATCGGCAAAGTCGATAACCTTGCCCTGCTCAATGTAAGGTGTCAGTTCCTGTACAGCAGGATCATCTTGTTTTACACCTTCCACCGCAGAGAACAGCGTTTGTTCCTTAATGTACTTGCCTATATTTTCAGGCTCCAGCAGAAATGCGATGAACTGCTCAGCCTGTTCCTTGTTTGGTGTATCCGCTGCAATGGTAAACAGGGAGTCGATTCCGTTCACCAGCTTAATCTGGCTTGGGTCATTGCCTGTCGGGAATGGGAAGAAACCAATGTCCACATTCGGGTTCGCTTTGCGAATCTCGGAGATCGCCCAGGTACCCTGGATGTACATATAAGCTTCGCCATTGGCAAAGGCACGGTTACCATCCGAATACGCTTTACCGAAGTTGTCGCCGTGACCATAATTCATCAGTTCCAACTGCTTCTCCGCGACCTCACGGTATTTCTCCTTGAAGGTCACCTTGTTCTCGCGACGCTCCAGATAGAAATCAATACCAACCAAGTTAGGTCCGAGTGCATTGAACGGCAGATTCGTCTGCCAGTCATCCTTGTATGTGAAGTAAAACGGAATTTTACCTGCATCCTTAATTTTTTGGGCTGTAGCAATCAGCTCGTCCCAGGTTTCGGGAACATCCAAACCCATTTCCTTAAACAACGTTTTGTTATACATGATTCCGTTTGCATTTGTTGCGTAAGGAACGCCCGTCACTTCATCCATTCCCGTGACATCCTTCAGCATCTGTATGTAGTTGGGATCGATTGTTTTTAACAGTGGACTATCGGTCAGATCGGCGAAAATATCACTCTGTGCAAGAATGGAATAGGTATCCGTCGCCCCCATCGCCATAATATCTGGCACATCGTTCTTCACCACACGTGTCTTCAGCACCGTCTCCGCATCTGGTGGATTCACCTGAGTGACCTGAATATCGGAGTGTTCGGCGTTAAATGTTTTGATTAACTCATCAAATGTTCCTTTGGCTTCGGGTTTGTTCTGAAAAAATTCAACCTGCACTTTGCCGTTGGCATGATTCCCGCTGGTGCAGGAAGACAGCAATACAGCCGTTATTCCACAAAGCAGCATTATCCCGAGTGCCTTGGTAAACGATGTTCTCATGTTGTACCTCCCTCAGCTTATATACGTTAAGATTTACCCATTAAATTAGTGAAGTAACCATGTGGTTAATCCTTCCACCGATTCCTACTATGAGCGTTGACTATAATGTGTCCTATTATTCCTAAAACGGTTTCGATAAAATTGAATCAGCCCCACTGAGCGTGAGTCCGGTCATCGACATAACAAAAAAAGACATCGGATGATATCCAATGCCTCTTAATTATTCACTTATAATGGCCTACAGCAAAGCCGTTGCTGTCTCATTATGAACGTTCAATTTTCGGCAATGCATTTCGCAATCGCTTCGCCCGATAGCTCTGAAATGCACGAATTAACATACCGATGACCAGCAGCATCACGCCTATGTTTATTGCAACATCCGCCAGATTGAGTATTCCGCGTCCCGACGGAAACACGAGAAAATCCGTTACGCGTGCGTAAATAAAGCGATCGATTGCATTCCCCAAAGCACCACCGACCATGAAGCCAGCACCTGCCTGCATCCAGAAACCGCGAATTTCACCTTTTCTCCGATAATACATCATACCTGCGATAAATAGAATGGCGACCACGCCAAACAGACGCGCGTTCCCCTGAAACAGGCTGCCGGCCATTCCACTGTTCTCATAATGCTGCAGCTGCATACCCGAATCGCCAAGTCTCATCGTGTCGCCAACTTCCATATACATCCTCACCGCCATTTTGGTGCCCTGATCCACCAAGGTAACCAGCAGTGCTATAAAATAAAACAACATGTTGCCTCTCCTCCTGCCAGACTGTACAGCCTAGCCTATGTTAACCCCTCAGTCTTCTACCGTACCATTGGGTTTAACGTAATGTTTCCTCCACTTTAACACAGCCGCTGTATTGAATCCATATGAGCTGTCGTACCTGTGCTCACACGTTCTCTCGTTTCCGTTTCAAATGAAAAAAAGCCCCCAGCCGTCTTATACGGAATGAGGGACAATTAACGAAATTATCGAATAGCGGAGAGCACATCCAGCAGCATCGATTTGAATTTCGGACGGTCAATGGCCTCGCAGACGCGTACGTTCGGTTCTTTGCCGAAACGTCCGTTGATATCCACCACGCTATATCCGCGCGTTAATTCTCCTGCTGCTTCCACATCCACGTAATACTGACCGGATTTGGTCATGAGCGACTCATCTGCAGCAACAGCCATTAGCAACGTATCCGGATGAGTGGTGCCGTTCAGTTTATGTACCGATTTGTTGAACTGCATAACCACTTTGTTGATGGCCGTGAAGAAATCCGCACCAGATGTACCTAGCGCTGCAATCTCCGCATGATCGTCATCATCCATAACGGAATACTGAGTACACATCTCCCAGCCAACCATGGTAATCGGAATGCCCGCGTGTAATACAATTTTGGCTGCTTCCGGATCAACATAGAAGTTATACTCCGCGGCTGGCGTAATATTGCCCAGTGCATTATTCGTTCCACCCATGATGTAGAGATGTGCAATCTCTGGAATAATGGTCGGGTCCTTCTGAATGGCCATCGCAATGTTGGTCAGCGGTGCAATCGCCAGAAGTGAGATCTCGCCCGGCTGTGCGTGTACCTTTTCAATGATAAAATCAACTGCATGCCCTGCCTCGGGACGCTGGTCCGCCTTCGGGAAATGGGCTCCGCCCATGCCGTCATCACCATGTACGTCTTCCACCGTGCGGTGTTGGGCCTTGCCATAGGCCATTAACGGGCGTTCGCATCCTTTGTACACAGGCACCTTGCCGCCATGACCCGCAACCTGCACGGTGTACAGTGCATTTTCCACCTCTTGGTCAAACTGCACGTTCCCACCTGTAATCGTGATGCCCTCCACCTGGAAATGGTGCAGTGCCGTCAGGATCGCAATCGTATCGTCTCCTGCTGTATCTGTATCAATGATGACTTTTCTCATGATGCTGCGCTCCTTCTTGGTTAAATATTTATTCTGAATTATCGTTTATCGCTAGCATTTATTTTACATCAAAAATGTACCGATGACGATGGAAACGCCGATGATAATGGAACGCAGCAGCTGTGCCACGGCCATATTCCCTCGTGCAATTTCATCACATACCCGCATCTTGGGGGTCAGGAAGTCAAATATAATATAGACCAGACACAAAATAATGATTCCCAGCGCCGACCAAAGCAGCATATCCAGCCACGAGTGCGTGGAGAAGGACACCATGCCCACAATAATACACAGGCCCAGCAATTTGCTCCCCATGTATATGCCTGCCGCCTCGTTGCCTTTCGCAATTTCCTCACTATCGTTATACCGGGTCAGTTGGCTAAAAGCGAAATACCCGCATACCAATACAACCAGTAAAATGCCCACACCTACCGCTACATTCAGCAGGTTCAATCCCAAATTGTCCATTCCTTCTCCTCCTCATCATCCATCCGTTCATTGACCGTGGCCGCACAATAATAGGCCATATCCCCTGTCACTTTCTCCCCGATTCGCGGCAGTACACCCGCAAAACGTCCATTAATGACAAATACTCCGGTAAGCAAATAACCTCTGTATTCGCCATCCTCTGTCTGAATCACGGCCTGTTCCATTGGAACGAGCTGCTGATAAATCTTGGGCTGATTGTTATAATAGGCGGCAAGCTCCTCTTCTTCATCCACTGTGCCTGTTTCGTTCGAGTTTGATGGCGTCTGAACGCTCACAGGTGAATACGTATTCGGCTTGCCCGTAGTCTGCTCCGTTTCGTCACCCAGCAGTGAGGTCCCTCGGCCTTCACGTCCCCAATAGCTTTTGGCTACATATGGAATGGAATCCAGCTCAAAGGGTCCTGCTTCGAAATAAGTTGGCAGCAAATACCGCGAAATGGTTTCCAGATCCGCATCGTTAAACAGCCGAAATCCGCAATATTCCGGGGTCTGTTCATTGCGTTCATAGAGCGACCAGATGGCGGCCATGAAGCCTTTGCTCTGCATCAGCACATGTTGTACGGGATTCATCAGACCGAGTCGTCCTTCCTGTACCAGCTCAAGCAGCGCAGCGCCGATATCCACCCCCGTCGTCTCGTCTCGATCATCGATCAGATACTCCAGGGGATATAGACGGTACAGCAGGTTGATCTCGCGCCCTTGATGGTAGAGTGAATCCCCGGGGATAATCTCCAATTCCTCCAGTGGAGCGTAAAACGTTTCATATCCCGCTTCCTGACACAGCTTCATCAGATACTCCGTATTGGTCCGATCCTCCACATGATCTCCGAACGAAGTAAAGGTCACCACGCCTTGCAAGCCCTGCTTTGCATAAGCACCCAACCAGCTGCGAAAGCATTCTCGGATACACTCATCCATGCCTTTGGACGGAGGATAGAGCGATGTTTTTTCAGCCATCCCAACCAAAATACCTTCCAATGCAGCTGCTTCTGGTATGCCTGTTGGGGTATCGGTGTTATTTTCAATGCATTTGGGACCCGTTTCCCCAATAATCCAGTCCTGCCGAGTGATCCCGCCTGTCACCATCTCCATACGAGCCGCTGGAATAAGGCCAGGGTGAATACCCAATTGATGCTCCAGAAAAGAGTCGGGCATGTATTGCTGGATAAAACGCATCACCTTGCAATAAATCCCGTCTACAGCCTCAACTGCTGCACGTAATTCCTGCATCTCCGCAGGGGTATAGACCGTTAATGCAGGTACACAATATTGCTTGCCATACATTCGGTGATAGGGAACTTGTTGCCCTGCTTCGTCCCTGAATACTTCTTCATGGCTGAACGGCATCTCGTATATATGCCTCATCAGGTTCTAACCTCCCGAACTGCGGAAGAAGCTGCCAAAGCCGCTCGATTTGGAACTGGATTTGCTGTAGGAACTGCTGTCCTTGTTGCTCCGATAGGACGATCCGCCACCATAGTAATAGTGCCCGCTGCTGGAGTCATACTCACATCCGGTATCGTATTCCGGGTCGCAATCATCGCTATTGCTGCCACAACCGGATAATACGGCAGGCACTGCAAGCATGAGCGAGAAGGCAACCAGCTTGGCACGTGAGCCGGGTGTGGGTGTGAGATTTTCGGCCATTACAGATCCACCTCCTTCATAAAAAACAACACTTTCTTGCGATCCGCATCCAGCACGGAATACACAAATTCATAGGTTATACCGCCTCGGACCATGTAATGGTCCAGTAGTTGCTCGCCAAGCTCCATCGTGTACGAGGAGGATTCTGCCAAGTCCAATTCCTGAAATGCACTCCCATTCCACAGCATGTATTCCGCGCTGTACATGGAGGACATTTTGCACATCGACAGTGCAGCGTCCGCAATCGCTGTACCGTGTTCCGCAGGCTTTTGATTGTTGTACTCGGTCAAGTAGACTGCATGCTCCCGACGATCCTCGCATTCATTGGACAGATGTGCCCAAAGCTTATTTTTCATCAGGGTGGCATCAACCAACTTGCGCATGAACAGTTCATCGCGAGTGACCGAAACCTGCTCCAATACCCCCGTCTCCACCTGCCGATCATCCGACCAGTTCCGATAAGTCAATGAATAATAAATAACGATAACCTGCCTTTCTGTAAGCTCTAAGAGGAGCCGTTTCAATACACACAAACGTATTAAACGCACGAGAAGGAAAAAAGTTACACTATTCCCGCTGACATGTAAAAAAGCATTTTATATAAATCCCAAGAGCGCTTTTCAAAGTAAAGAATATGTACACTTGCCACTCCGATGACAGAACAACCTTCCGATCGCTGTTATCGTGTAAATGATTAGTTCAATTTATAGAGATCGAAATGAATCTATTCGTATGTTAGTTTTGAAAAGCAAAAAGGCCAGAGAATATTCTCCAGCCTTCTTCCGTTCTTCATCTATTTCAAATCTATTTCAAGATCTATTTCAAATCTACCTTGAGATCAGCTCCATATCGACTGTCTCACAGCTCTGCCCACTGGGCCAACATTTCATTGTATTCCCCAGAAAGTCGCTCGCGTTCGTTCCATATTTGCTCCAGCTCATCTGGCGTGTTCTCCGCAGATTCAAGCTGATGATCCAGCACCTGAATTTGCTCTTCCAGTCGAGCCAGTCTCTGCTCCAATTGTACAGCGGAAAGCTTCTTGGATGTGGACGTTGTATCAGGCGTTGCAGCGGACTTCGTCTCCTGTGGCGGTTTCGCACTCCCACGTGTTGGAGTCGCTACACCTGCCATCTGCTGATTTGTTGCCGCTGCATGGGCTTGCAGTTCAAGCTTCTTCTCGCGATAGGCTTCATAGTCTCCCAGATAGGCGATCATCTGCCCATTCTCCAGTTCCCATACACGGGAAGCGAGTCGATTGACGAAGTAGCGGTCATGTGAGATGGCCAGCACCGTTCCTTCAAAATCAACGAGCGACTCTTCGAGCGCTTCCCTTGAAGCGATATCCAGATGGTTGGTCGGTTCATCCAGCAAAAGCACATTCGGCTTGCGCTGAACCAGAAGAGCCAGCCTTAGCCGTGTCCACTCCCCTCCAGACAGCTGCCCTACCGAGCGGAACACATCTGCTCCGTAGAACAGATATCGGGCCAAAATACCACGTGCTTCTCCTTCTTCCACGCCCGCTTCCAACCGGAAGTATTCCAGCACGTTCAGCTTCGGATTGGAAGGCTCCTCCTGCTGGGCCAGATAGCCGACATCCACTCGTGCACCCCACTCCAGGCTGCCTGCACTCGGCTGCTCCTCGCCCAACAAGAGCTTAAACAACGTCGTTTTGCCTGAACCATTGCGTCCAATCAGGGCAATTTTGTCGCCATATTCGAGCAAACCCGAGACACCTCGCAGAATTGGGCGTTCTCCATAAGCCTTTTCGACCTGTTCCAATACGGCCACCCGTTTTCCCGTACGATCCGTAGGACGTACATCGAAGTCAGCGTTACGCCGCTCCAGTACTGGCCGCTTTACCTGCTCCATCCGCTCAATAGCCTTGCGCATGGAAGCCGCACGCCGGAAGAACTTTTCATTGCCCCCGACTCGGCCCCATTCCTCCAATTGGCGGATCGTTTCCTTCATTTTTTTGATCACCTTCTGCTGCTCCTTGAACTCCTCAAACTGCTGCAGCAGTCGTTGTTCCTTCACCTTCATATATTCCGTATAACCGCCAGCAGACGTTTGCGCTTCTCCATCCTCCAGCTCCAACGTCCTAGATGCCACACGGTCCAAAAAGTAGCGATCATGTGAGATCAGGATAATCGTACCTGTATACTCGCGCAAAAATCCTTCCAGCCATTCCACCCGCTCCAGATCAAGATGGTTGGTCGGCTCATCCAGCAATAACAGATCAGGCCTTACAATTAGCTGTGAAGCCAGCACAACCCGTGTCTGTTCACCACCAGACAACGAACCAAAACGCCATCCGTAATGCTCCTTCGCAATATCCAGACCGTCCGCGACCTGATCGATCCGGGCATCCATCTCATATCCGCCCTCACGCTCAAACTGTTCCTGCAACGCCGCATACCGCTTCAACAGGCGCTCCAATTGGTTCGGATCGGCTGCACAGTCCGGATCGGACATCTGCTGCTCCATTTCCTTCATTTGGCTCCGGCACGCCATAAGCTCCCTGAATCCAAGACTCAGCACATCCAGCACCGTGTAATCATCCATTCCTTCCGGCACCTGAGCCACGTACCCAATACGAGTATCCTTCTTAATCATTAATTGTCCTTCATCCGGTTGGCTCAGTCGTGCCATCAGGCGCATCAATGTTGTTTTGCCGCTTCCGTTGCGGCCGATCAGGGCGACCTTGTCGCCTTCCATAATTTCAAACGTAATGCCGTCCAGCACCAGATGTGCTCCGTGGTATTGAGTCAGTTGTTGTGCGCTAATAATCATCATAATAAGGTTCCTCCTATGGATTGGAAGATCCTGACCGCAACACAAAAAGAGCCGCAGGAGGTTAGCTCCGCGGCTCTTCAGAATTCAAGCAAAATTGCTTATCGTCCGAATGAGGTCAAGGCAGGCATCTTCTCGCAAATGTTAATTTCCGTATATTCAAATTTAGACAGACTTCTCCCGTTAGTTGGAAAAGTATGAACAATGCCAGCCATAGCAATCGGCAGCTGGCTAATACGGTTGTTAAGCATCGCGTGATTCACCTGTCTTCACCTCCCTTGTCATAATTAATGCCAATATATCACAGACGAATGCATTCCTGCAACCGTCCGATCGCTCCATCATTTTTAAAGTACAGCAGTTTAACTGTTCTGATTAATTCCTTCCCCGACGCCGGAACACCACATCCGTAATTGCCACCGTAATTAGTGTCAACATTCCCGATGTACCGAGCGATGCCCCAAGCAAGGCATATCCGATGCCGTTCCACCCGCCAATATCAATGCTAATCATGATCACAGTAGCTCCGCCGAGCAAGGCCACACATGGCAGTATATATTGAACCCAGGTCATTCGGCGTCCTTGCATCCGATAGATGAGCCATTCAATCAACAGCAGCACCGCCCACATACCGACCGTCCACAGGATGAGTACATCCATAAGGTTATCCTCCTTCTTGCTGAATGGTTAGAACCCGTTGTTACAGACCACGTATTACTTCAACCAGTTCGCGAAAAAGTTCCGGTATCCCTCTTTCATGATCGTGCGTGAGAAAGCACCGAACGCATACTCCCGGTTATCTTCCGACACACTGCGCGGCGCGGCAGCCGCCATGTTCACCAATTCAAACCAGTTATCCTCATTGCCTGCAAAGGCATGCGTGGAGCGAATGTGGCCGTAGCAGGCATGCTCCGGCTTCACAACCATTTTGCCCATCGCCATCGCTTCGGTCAGCGGCATCGCAAACGTATCAAAGGCCGAGCAACTCCAATATACCTTGGACGAGTTCATCAGGGTGAATACTTCATCCTGCGTCAGCGCGAATTGCAGTTTTACGTTGTCCGGGATGCTGTATTTCTTCATGCTTTCTTCGTATCGTCTGCCCCCAAACACCATGTACACTTCCTTGTCCGGGTTCTGCCGGGCATATTCCAGCACCAGATCGGGGCGACGATTCGCTTCATCCCGACCGATCCAGAGCACGCGATTATGCACGACCTGACTCGGGTCGTAATGTCGGTTCGCCAGCTCTTCACTAAAGCCAATCGGAATGACGTTCACGTCATGTACCCCGAAATTGCGGCCCAGCTCTGTTTTCAAAAACTCCGTCTGCACAATCGCTTTATCCACCATTGTATAGAATGGCTTCATCATCTCATATCCCGTCAGCGCCGGGTCGGGAAAGCTGTGCGGGAACAACACGCTTTTCGGTAAAAACATCTTCAAAAACGTAAACCCGGATACGGTATAGATGACATGCTCTATATTTTGGCTATATATCTGGTCCAGTACGATATCATAGTTCACCAGGTCGCCTTTCTCATGCTCATAACCCGGCAACCAGTCATACCCGCTCACATGGCGCTCCGGCGAGATGAACACAATCTCCACACCCAGCTCCAGCCCGATCTGCTTCAGCCGATCCGCAAATACGCGCGGGCCCTGCGCCTCGGTGAATTGAATTTTACGCATAACGAGTCCTACTTTACGCATGTTCTACACCCCTCATTTCTATTCCGTGAACAATCGGTTCATGCACTGTTCCAGCGTCATTGCCGTCTCGTGCCACTGGTTCCGCAGCTGTCCCTCGGGCCATACACAGTCTGCACTTCTCAGATCCCCATCAATTAGACGCAGCATCCAGAGCGAGAATACAATGGCATATGCACTGTACCAGCTTTTAAAAGTAACCCGATCAACCTGAACGCTATGGCGCTCCAGCCCGTCCAGATAAACATTAATGATTCGCTCCCGCAGCTCAGGCGTAACGGTTCTCGGGTACAGCGGATGCGATAGATCCACCAGATGATATATGTCCCAAAGCGGCGTGTTGAGATGGGCATGCTCCCAATCGATGATGACCAGTCTGCCGTTCACATCCGCCATGTTGCCGGGATGCAGGTCACCATGACACAGAACTCGTGGAAGCTCTTCGTCTGCCTTGCTGATTAGCGTGATGATGCTGTCCCAATCGATTGGAGACAGCGTCATTCCCAGTTTAAACAGCAAAGCCTCGGTAGCTCTCGCCTGCCCGAGCAGCTCGTCCAGCATGTTCCGAATGGGTGGTTTCTGACCTTCATGAGGCATTTCGTCCCAGCCGGAAACAGGTATCATGTGCCATTTGGCCATGTTTACAGCAGCAGCTGACAGCGTATTTTCCCGCGAATCATGCACCAGTTGCCCCAGATCCTCGTAGATCAGCCAGCTCTGAGCCGGTGTAGCGTCTCTGACTGATGCAGCGATGAGCCGGGGATAGATCGGCGGTAAATGCACCAGCACATGCTCTGCCACCCATTGTTCACGCCCATGCTGCCCTTGATGGGTCAACGGCTTAAAAATATAGCTCTCTCCGCCCGGGGCTGTGAATCGCTCGACATATCTGCCGTTCATGCCTTTGTACAGCCGTTCACGTTTGCATACATAACGGTCATTCAACATTCCCTGCGGGGTCACCCAGCAAGAAACATGTAATTCTGCATTCCTCTGGTCCCCCATACTCCGTGCCCTCCGTAATTCGTCCGTATGATAACGCCGGCATTTTGCATCATTAGCTTCCGCCATACCCGCAGGGACAAAGCTCCCGTTGAACAGGCGTATCCCTCTATATCTTGCAGTTTGTAAAACGTAATCGGTAATGATGTAAAGTGCTTATTTCTATTCATCATACGTTGACACCTACCAAGCTGCAAGCTTTTGAACAGAAGCACTCTGGATGCAGAATATCAAGCAATTCATAAATTACACTTGCAATTTAGTTAGTTATCACTTACTATACAATCATGAAGAACAAACCTCATGCAGACAGCAAAAAGAAAGACATCTTACAAGCGGCAATGCGCTTGTTCGCAACCAAAGGCGTTGACGGCATTTCCGTCAAAGAGATCGGTGACGCCGCTGGTGTAACCGATGCGGCGATTTACAAACATTTTAAGAATAAAGATGCTGTTGCTCTCGAAGCCTTCACCCAATATTGCGCGGACTATACCGCCTTGATTGACGGTTATGTTCACCAGGAAGGTCCGGTGCTGGAACGCTTCCGGCAACTGATTACAGAGGTTCTTCAATTGCATGATGAAGATCCTTACGGACTACTGTTGATCTCACAGAATCATGAGATTTTCATTGAAGCTGGAAGCAGCGAAGATTACCGTCAGCCGCTGGATGCGTTAATTGACCTGGTCGATCAAGGAATTATGCGGGGGGAGCTGCCAGATCAGGATTCACGGCTCACGGCTGTTCTGGTTATTGGCGCCATTACACGCATGGGCGTCTCCAGTATGCAAGGTGAACTGCCTGAGCTGCTTGTTCCGTACACTGGGGAAACCGTTCATCGCCTGTCATCGATGTTGGGGCAGGTATCGGCTGAATTGGGATAGAACCGACGACTACAGGCATTGTGAAGCCGTTCCGATCTCGCAGTCTTTAAGAGATGGCTCTGATCAAGATGGGTTCCGTTGTAATATCATTCGTTTAAATTATAGGCAAACCAGCTTCAACTACCTTCAGGGAAATTCCTGAACGATTACCGGGTCATTCGTGACCTTTTCTTTTTGCACATGAGGTTAGTGTTCATTAACTAAAACAGACAGGACGTGTCGTCATCATGAAGAAAATATTAATCATCCAAGGCAATCCCGTTTCCCCAAGTTACAATGGCGCAATCGCCGAAGCTTATCGTAAAGGTGCTGTGCAGGCAGGTGCCGAGGTTCGCATGATCACCCTAAACGAACTGGAATTCAACATGAATCTAGAGGGAGGCTATCGTAATAAACTGCCGCTTGAACCGGACTTGCTAGAAGCCCAAGAGGCTATTAAATGGGCAGAGCATCTCGTATGGATATTCCCGATTTGGTGGGGAGGACCGCCAGCTTTGTTCAAAGGATTCATCGACCGCATCTTCATGCCAGGTTATGCCTTCAAATATCACAAAGGTAAACTTTTCCCGGATCAGCTGCTCAAAGGCCGTACGGCTCGCATGATCACCACCATGGATGGTCCGAACTGGTACTACAAATGGTTCCAAGGTGAGCCCGCACACAAAATGATGAAGATCTCTACCTTTGCTCTGACAGGCATCAAACCTGTGCGCATAACACCTGTAGATCTGGTGGGAAAACAGTCCGAGGAACAGAGAAAGAAATGGTTGGAGAAGATTGAGCAGCTTGGGCGGAAAATGGGGTAGAAAGGCCAGGTTACCAGACTCCTTTAGGTGGATACAGCGTCGTTTAATACGTAAGATTGGATCGAACAAAAAATAAGGTTGCACCCGCGTGCAACCTTATCATCTGTTCAACAGCAACTTATTCTAAGCTGAACCAAAACATTATTTAGCTATACACGAGGCGTCCAGACGGATGCTCGGGCAAGATGGACGAAACCAACTGCTGTACAGCCGGATGCTGGGACTGAAGAATCGATTCCTTTTCGTCTCCACAAAACACCAGTCGCCCCTGATCCATCACCGCCACCCTGTCACATATCGTCATCGCCGCTCGAATGTCATGTGTGATAAACAGGTAGGACAACCCATAGGAAGCGCGCAGCTCTGCCAGCAGCGATAAAATTTGAGTCTGATGCACCATATCCAGGCTGCTGACCGACTCGTCCAGGACAATCAGCTTGGGCTTGAGAGCAATCGCTCTCGCAATGTTAACACGTTGCAGCTGTCCACCACTGAACTGATGTGGGAGCTTGCTGCTGTCCTCAGGTGCAAGCCCCACCTGTTCAAGCAGCTGACTAATCTTCCGCTGCTGTTCCTTCGCTGACATTCGCTCATAATTATCCAACGGCTCGCCAATAATTTGCGCTGCCGTCATCAGCGGATTCACAGCAGAATAGCAATCCTGAAATACGACTTGCAGGTCACGTCTCAGACCCTTGAGCGCACGCTTGCTTGATTGATAAATATCCTGCCCCTGGAACAAAACCCGCCCTTGCCGGGGTCTTTCCAGCCCCAGTATAATTTTGCCCAGCGTACTTTTGCCCGCACCGCTTGTACCCAGCAGACCCAGGCAAACTCCCTGCTCGATCATGAGTGAAATATCCGCCACTACTGGAGCGGGCGTACCCGAGCGATCCAGCCAGTTACGTCTGCCATAGCTATGGCTTACTTCACAAACTTGAAGCACAGGTCATCATCCTCTCACATTCCTTGGCCTTACACCGCTTTGTCCCTTACCCATACTTCTCGCAGTCTGCACACACTCCATACCGTTGCAGCCCGTAGATAATACCTCATCAGCCCAAAGCCAGCCTTGGCCGGGCATGGAGCAGCATTCGTGTATACTCATGCCGGGGATGATCGAACAGCTGGTGAATATCTGCCTGCTCCACGATTCGTCCCTTCTGCATGACAGCCACTTCATCCGCCATCTGCGAGATAACGCCCAGATCATGCGAGATAAGTAAAATAGACGTCCCGTGTTCCGAACGAAGCCGGTCGAGCTCTTGCAGCACTCGACTCTGATTCACGACATCCAGCGCTGTAGTAGGCTCATCGGCAATAACCAGGGCCGGTCGCAAACACATGGAGATGGCAATCATGACCCGTTGCAGCATGCCTCCGCTGAGTTGGAACGGATAACGCTTCATTAGCTTGGCAGGCTCCGGTAAATTCATATCGGCCATTGCTGAAATCGCCTGTTCCCGGGCCTGTTTCTTGTTCATCCCTGTATGTGTACGCAAGGTTTCAATGAACTGCGAACCTACCGTATGTACCGGTGTAAAAGCATTCATCGGATTCTGCATAATGAATCCAATCTCCTTGCCCCGGATGCGGCGCATCTCCTCACGGGGCAACGAACCAAGCTCCCGCCCATGTAGACGTATGCTGCCGGATACTTCCATGCTGCGCGGGTCAAGCATCTGTAGCAATGCATTACAAGTGATGGTTTTGCCACTGCCACTCTCACCGACCAGACCAAACACACAGCCTTTTCTCAATTCAAAATCAATCGGAGCAAGCAGCGAGACCGGACCATCCCCGGTTTTAAGCTTTACTTGCAGACCACGAACCTCAAGCACCTTGTCTGTATCCACCATACTTACGTTCACCCCCGTAAGGCTGCCAGCCCATTTCAACTAACGTTTTGCAATGCCATATCGCTCGGACAATGCTTCACCCAGAATATTGAACGTCATAACCACCAGCAAAATCAACACGCCCGGATAAATCATCAGCTCTGGATGACTTCGGATGTAACCCGTTCCCTCATGAATCATCGCGCCCCATTCCGCATTGGGAGGCTGTATACCAAGCCCTAGAAAGGAAAGCGCGGATATGTCCATAATCGCCCAACCCATCTCCAGTGTGCCCATCACAACGATGGGGCGCTGTACGTTCGGGATGATATGTTTACGGATAATCTTCCAGGAGGATGACCCGCTAATGCGCGCAGCGGTGATGAAGTTCCGCTCCTTCAGACTCACGACCATATTCCGGCATATCCGGGCATAATACACCCACTGCACCATCATCAGAGCGAGCAGAACCTGCATCAATCCAGGGCCAAAAATACCAACGATACCCAGCACCAATACCAGATTCGGAAATGCCATAATCCCTTCACAGAGACGCATGAGCATACTGTCAACCCAGCCGCCAACATACCCGGAGACAGAGCCTACAATCACACCAATAATTAGAGAGGAGAGGAAAATAAGAGTAGCAAAACCAAGTGACACTCTCGCTCCATAGATTAGTCGGGATAGGGTATCCCGGCCCAGGTGGTCCGTTCCCAGCCAATGCTCCACAGATGGACTCTTGAGCTTTTGCAACAGATTCACCTTGACCGGATCATGCGGAGCAATCCACGGGGCCAGGAGCGTCACCACGAAGAACAGCAAAATAATAATCGAGCAGACCAGGATGGCTCTCTGCCCTTTGAACACTGTACGCCATTTGTTTATCAATGCTCTGCCCGTCCTTTCGCTGAAATTCGTGGGTCCATAGCCAACTGCACCAGATCAACGAGCAAATTACATACGATGAACAGGCATGCCGCAAGAAAGACGTAACATTGGATAACCGGAATATCCCGGTTAAATATCGCATCGACAAAGTAACGTCCGAACCCAGGCCAGGAAAATACCTGCTCCACAATAATGGTTCCTGTGAGCAGCTTGCCCATACTCATCCCCATTCCCGTAATAAGGGGGGATATCGCGATTTTCAGGACATGCTTCAGCATAATCACCCGTTCCCGTATCCCGCGTGTTCTCGCGTACTGCACATATGTCTCCTGTAATTGCTCCAGTACGCTGGAACGTAATAACCGAGTATATAAGGCAATCAGAATTAAGGAGAGTGTTACTGTAGGCAGCACCAGATTCTCCCACGATCCGCGTCCTTCCACAGGCAGCCAGTCCAGCTTCACCGAGAAAAAAAAGATAAGCAGATACCCGAGCCAAAATTGCGGGATGGACGCCCCAAAATAGGAAATCCCCCGGCTGACCATATCAATCCAGCTATTTTTGTACACCGCCGCCAGTATTCCCAGGGGAATGCTCACCAGTGCGGAAAACAATATGCTCCACAAGGCCAATTCAGCCGTCGCGGGGAGCTTTGATTTCACCTCATCAATGACAGGTTTGTTTGTGAGATACGAAGTGCCAAAATCCATCCTGGAAATCTTCCCAAGCGTATCGATATATTGGGTAAACAGTGGTCGATCCAGACCAAATTCATGACGTTTCTGCTCCAGCAGCTCCGGTGTTGGATAGATGTGTGCCGCAGTCAGATAAGCCTCTGCCGGATCAACCGGTGAAATATGAATAAGCGCAAACGTAACAAGCGTAGCGACAAAAACGATAGGAATGATCGCGATCATCCGTTTACCAATATAGCTGATCACTAAAACGTTCCTCCCTTTTTTATCAAGCTACATCGCCTGCTGTATAAAATCATATTGATGTGTTTATTTATTGTTCTCCCACTTCAATGCCCGGAAACGGATTTTCATCACGATTGGCCGGGAAAACAAAGTTGGTAATACTCTTCTGATATACTGCCGTTTTCTTGATATAGGAGATCGGGACAATCGCCGATTGCTCCTGAAGTGTTGTCAGGATCGCACTATACAGCTCCTGGCGTTTCGTCTCGTCTGTCGAGGACAGAGCGGCGTGCACCTGCTCGTCCAGTTCCTTTTTCATGGGCAGCGCACTCAGCGTCTCAGAGATTCCAAATCCAGGACTGGCCACAACATTAATAAAGGAATGTGGATCATATGGAGCTCCGTAATTATACCAGAAGTACAGGTCGAAGTCGTTGGCCTTCAAACGCTTGATCTGCACAGTCAGCTCAAGCCCGGTAAGGTTCACTTTGACCCCCAGCTCGCTCCATTCCGCCTGAATGGTCTCCGCCATCGCTTTTTGAATCGGGTCTGTTTTATCAAAAATCATCTCGAATTCAAGCTGCTGACCATCCTTCTCACGCACTGAACTCCCCGCAGACTGCTTCCAGCCCGCTTCATCCAGCAATGCTTTGGCCTGCTCCACGTCATATTCGACCGGTTTCAGGTCCACATTGGTGTAAGGATAGTTTTTGGACAACACAGTATCCGCCGGTTCTTCCAGACCGGAAGTAATCCCTTCGACCATTGCTTTTTTGTTGAATCCTTGCTGAAGCGCCATCCGCACTCTCACATCAGACAGCTTTGGATTCGAAGAATTCAGCAGCAGATCGCGAGTTCCCACCGGCTCAGACAATTGAGTCACATATTCGTCATTGTCGCGAAGCTGTTGGAATGCATCCAAACTGATGACACCTTCACCGTAGATCAAGTCGAGATCCCCTTTTTCAAAGGCAAGCACACGGGTTTCTGCATCAGGAATAATTTTGACCGTGACCTGATCGATCTTCGGTGCAGTTCCCCAGTAATTCGGATTACGCTTAAAGACGGCATATTCATCCTGTTTGTATTCAGCCAGCATCCATGGGCCAGTACCCACCGGCTCCTTGATGCCTTTGGACGTATCGCCATCATCGGGGAATCCAGCTTCTCCCAGGAAGCGGAACGGACGGACAACAGACAAGTCCTGAAGCACAGGATAATACGGCTCTGTGAGTGTCATGCGGAAGGTATGGTCGTCCAGCACCTCCGTCTTATCCAGCACACTCACAATGCCCAGCCAGCTGTGTGTGTCTTTATTTTTCATGACAGCATCAAAGTTCTTCTTCACAATCTCCGCATTAAAAGGCGTGCCATCGGAGAATGTAACGTTCTGACGAAGCTTGAAGGTATACACTTTACCGTCCTCAGAGATCGTCCATGATTCAGCCAGTGCAGGCTCGAGCTTCCCGTCCTTCTGATAACTGATCAGCGGCTCATAGATCATGGATTGGGCAAAAAGTTGTGAAGGATTATATGTGTGCGGATTCATCGTACCGATATCACGCGGCCAAGACATCGTAATGGACTTGCTAGAGGATGCTTCATCCGAGGCAGACGATGAGGAGGCCTTCTTGTTATCTGTATTGCTGCAGCCCACCATAACCAGCAGCAGCAATAACGCGGTTGCCAGCAGGAAGGCAGACGATTTTCGATGTGATGCAAACATGGATGTGGAACCCCTTTTCTCTATATTATATTTGATAATGATTCTCATACTCATCTATTAAGAATAGGCAGGAGCTTACTTTTTGTCAATATAATTCGACAGTTCGACAGTCAACTTTAGCACCTGCTGGTGAAAACTAAAAAAGATACCCTTCCTATTATAAGAAAGAAGAGTACCTTTTCATTGGAATTTTAATTATCGATCATTGAAACACCTTGCCATTCAATTTAAACTTCCACCGCAATGCCTTCATAGAAACGGCGAATGATTTTCTCCGCTGGTTTACCATAAACGCCGTATCCATCGTCGCTCAGGGCATCCTGCTTCTGATGCAGATGGGCACTCCAGTCCCACAGTCCAAAGCCGCGTACCCACTCCCGCTGACTGGCATGACGGAACATGGCTTCATAGAACTGCTCCTGTTCCTGCGCGTTGACCTCACCTGTTAACCCCCAGTCGTTTGGTACCTGCGCCGATCCACTGCGGCTAGGGCAACCTGCTTCCGCGAAGAAGAAAGGTTTGCCGTAGGGTGCAATGACCTGTTCAATCCGATCCAGCTGCGCTTCCCAGTCTCCGATGGGATAGTATCCACTCGACGAGATGACGTCCACGGCATCCCACCATTTCACATGCCCTTCTTGGTACTTGTCCGTATTGTACGACACGAGCCCGGAATACACTTCACGCACTCCCGCGATGACCTCGCGCCATTCCTCACTCCGACGCTCAGACTGCACCATCTCACAACCTACAATAAACATCTCGCAATTCTCGCGCTCTGCAATGGCTGCATAGTGCTTCTGATACGTGGTATAACTGCGGAACCAGTCTTTCCATTTCCGCTCACACGGCACATCGATATCAAAGAAATTAATGTGTGCCCGCCATGTGCCATCGGTGCAATTGACAGTTGGTTTCAGAATGACCCGCAGTCCGAGCGTGCGGGCGTAGCGTATCATGTCCACCAATTCATCGTCTTCCACCATATGTTCACCCTCATATTTGACCTCTACCGCCTGCGGATGATCCTGCTGCGCCGCCAGTGCAAAAATAACATGCGAACTGCCTGTGCGTTCAGCCATCAGACGCAAAGATTCTTTCGCTTCCGGCTTGCGGAAATCCCCCCTGCCACTCATCCAGCCAAATGTAAATCCCTTGATGTATTCCATATGCATTGTTCCGCAATGCTCCTTTTTCACTTAATGTAAAATGAATGACCGAATGTTACACGTCCAACTACGATTGCAGTACCATCTTCCGATCGCCGTTATCCCCAGATTTTTTTGATTCCCTGATGAAAGGGAAAATCCGAGGATAAATGCGAACACTTCGTTTCTTCAGATCGGTTCTGCACTCTCCGTTTTTGTGTAAATTTCAGCTTTATTTAAAATTGTTTCACTTCAATTTATAGCTTTCCTTCCTCACGGTCTCCGGCGATAACTTCGTCGGTCCCAATCACGTAGTTCACGATCTCTTCGACAGTTGTATACGCCACACCAACGTAGGTGTCGGCTGCTCCATAATAGATGACGATCCGTCCTGTCTCCGCATCATGCAATGTGGCGCAAGGGAAGATAACATTGTCCACAAAGCCTTGCTCCTCATACCATTTTTCCGGTGTCAGCACGAAGTTGGAGGAACGATATTTTACTTTGGATGGCTCATCCAGATCCAGAATGACCGCACCCATGCTATATACAAAACCATTGCACGTACCGGTTACGCCGTGGTAGAACATCAGCCAGCCTTCGGACGTTTCAATCGGAGCAGGACCGCCGCCAATTTTGACCGATTGCCACCAGCCTTGACCACCTTTGCTCATGACATGACGGTGTTTGCCCCAGTACACGAGATCCGGACTTTCGCTGAGGAAAATGTCTCCGAACGGTGTATGTCCGCTGTCGCTTGGTCTGGATAACATCACATAATTGTCATTGATTTTACGCGGAAACAACACGCCATTGCGGTTAAACGGCAGCATTGGGTTTTCGAGACGCACAAACGTTTTGAAATCATCGGTTTTCGCCAAGCCCAACGCTGCGCCGTAGAAATCGGTACACCAGATGATGTAATACGTATCTTCCACTTTTACCAGACGTGGGTCATATGCATAGTTCGGCATGAAGGCATCGCCGGTTTCATCCACAAAGGCAATGCGTTCCTCTTCGATACTCCACTCCAGCCCATCCTCACTCGATCCCATATGCAGGTGCGGACGTCCGTTAATCGTTTCGGCGCGGAATACCCCGATGAATTTCCCTTCATAAGGAATCACTGCACTGTTGAAAATACGGGCAACTCCCTTGACCGGATTACGCGGCACGACTGGGTTGGCTGAGTGTCTCCAGACTGGTCCGTCTGTTCCCTCCGGTTTATCCTCCCAAGGTATATTCGGCAATGCATCCCCAACAATGTGTACGTGTTTCGTATCGACAACTGTCATCGTTTCATTTCTCCCTTCGTTTATTATTTAACCGAGCCTTGTGCAAAGCCGTTATAGATGTACTTTTGTAGCAGCAGGAAGATGATCATCGTTGGAATGATGGCAATCATAATCCCCGCGCTGATAACCTCCCACTGTGATCCGAACGGTCCCTTGAATTTGAAAAGAGCCGTGGATATGACCTGCAAGTCTGTCTTGGGCATGTACAGGAACGGCGTGTAGAAGTCGTTGTAAATGTTGACACCCTTCACGATAATGACCGTTACAATCGCCGGTTTCAGCAGTGGCAGAATGATTCTCCAATAAATCGTGAAGTAGGAGGCACCGTCCAGCATGGCGGATTCATCCAGTGCGTTGGAGATGGAGCCCAAGAATTGCAGGAAAATATACACCGCAATGATATCTGTACCCAGGTACATTACAATGGCTGCCCAGCGGGTGTTGAACAGGTCGAGTGCGTTGATGATCTGGAAAGTGGCGACCTGCGTTGTGACACTTGGAATGAGGGTAGCAAGCAGGAAAGCTGCGACCATAATTTTTTTGCCTTTGAATTTGAAACGATCCAGCACATACGCGATCATGGAACCTGTTAAAGTGGCACCCACGATGGAGATGATCAGGATGATAATTGTATTTTTGAACCCGACCAGCATGTTGCCGTCCACAAAAGCCTTTGTATAGTTCGCGAAGTTCAGCCAATTGGCTGGTGGGGCAAGCGGACTACTGGTCGCATATTCGGCATTGGTTTTGAGCGATGCAAACAGCACCACAACGATGGGTACCAACGCAATGAACGCGGCGAGAATGAGTGAAGCATATTTAAATATGCTCGCAAGGGTGTATTTGAATTGGTGCACGTTCATTCCTCCCCTTTCATGGTGACACGCTGAACCAGCGTAACAAGAATGACAATAAACAGCAGCACAACAGCCATCGCTGACGCCAAGCCCAGCTTGCCGTACTTGAATGCCAAGTGAACGGTCTGAATGACAAATGTCTCACTGCCGTTGGAACCATCGGTCATAATATATGGAATATCGAACGCACTGATTGCGCCGCTAATCGCCAAAATCAGGTTGAGCTGCAGGATGCGCGTAATACTCGGCAGAATGATATGCCGGAACTGCTGCCAGCGATTGGCCCCATCAATATCCGACGCTTCATACACATCCTTCTGAATGGAAGATATTGCACCCAG
Organism: Paenibacillus sp. 11B; assembly: GCF_030487755.1. Classification (NCBI taxonomy): domain Bacteria; kingdom Bacillati; phylum Bacillota; class Bacilli; order Caryophanales; family Paenibacillaceae; genus Paenibacillus; species Paenibacillus sp. 11B. The sequence goes on from NZ_JAUKNS010000004.1 coordinate 832,976, forward strand.
GAAGATGATGAAGTTAAAGCCCATGTACCTCCATACCGATGCGCCCGCGAGCGACACATTAATAATGTTCGGATTCCCCAGCCAAAGCTGAGTGTATTGTCCAAGCCCTACAGCCTGCATGAGTGTATCGAGGGTACCATCCGGTTTGAAGAAAAAGAGGAAGATAAATCCGATGGCTACGCCATTCAGTAGATAAGGAAAGAACAATATGCCTTTGAAAAAGTTTTTTCCTCGGATTTTGAAGCTCAGAATCGTTGCAAAGTAGAGGGCCAGACCCATTTGTACGAAGGTAGCCACAAAATAATACAGACTGACAATAAACACTTTAAAATACTCAGGGTCCCTGAATATCCGCGTGTAGTTCTCAAACCCAACATAATCAAACCTTTTGCTGTATCCGTTCCAATCCGTGAAGCTGTATTTGAACATGTTAATGACCGGTAAATAAGCAAACGTGAACAGCAGTGCCAGCGGAATGATTGAGAAGGCACAGATAATAAATATACGTTGCGCTGAATAGCCCCAATTCGAAATCTTCAAGTATTTCATGCTCTCCACACCTCCAAGCGGTTCTACCGCTTTTATATCAAAAGAAGACTCCCATCCAGTACGCGGTACTTCGCTGCATGTCAACGGTGGTCGGCCATATTCATCGCGCTTTTATTGGCCGACCCATCCGCCGCAACTGGCTTATTTTGCGAGTTCTGCCCGCGCTTTCATCCATTTGTCATTCAGGTCCTTCATGATGTCGTCATACGATTCGCTGCGGTTACCGATGCCTGCTTCGATAATGCGTTTCTTAAAGTCAGGCTGCCAGAGACCGATTTCGCCTTCGTTGTCAATTTTATCAACCAGACCTTCCTGTCCTTCTTTGGCTGGAGTCAGTGTGGAGAATTTAACATCTTTGTACTGGTCCAGAATCGGTGGCAATTCAGCATTTTTGTCTGCGCTCATGCCTCCACCTTGCTCAACCGCGTAGTTCGATTTGGCCAGGAACCAGTCAATCCAGGCTTTTGCAGCAGGTTTGTTCTCGCTGTTTACGTTCATGCCAATGTTATAGTCTGCAGCAAGCGGAACGACCACATCACTTGCATTCGTAGGGAATGGCAAGAATCCGATGTTATCCGGTGTATCCGTCAAACCTTGAATTTGTGTAATTGCCCATGATCCTAGTGCCATCGTTGCAATTTTGCCATTCGCCAGATCCGCCTTGGAGCTTTCCCAGTCGGTTGTCGTTGGATCTTTCTCGATCAGGCCATTTTTGGCTGCATCATAAAGCACTTTGTACAATTCGTAGTGCGGCTTGCCAGCCACAAAGTTCTCATCCGTGTTCGGTTGATCAATGTTAACGTAGTCGACACTGCCTGCAACCGTCGGCAGATCCGCTTCCCATTGTGTCAAAGCCCAGCCGGATGCATAGTTGGTGTACAGTGGCACCGCATCTGTATTATCTTTGACCAACTGAAGCGCAGCCTGGAATTGCTCGGGTGTTTTCGGAACTTCCGCAATGCCAGCATCTTTGAATACCTGTTTGTTATAAATGATACCGGAGAACGTAATTACCGTTGGAATGCCATACACCTGGCCGTCCACCATACGTTCTTCAATGCCTGTGTACTTATCTTTCAGCTCATCGTACGTGCCCAGCGGTTCAAAAAAATCCGGAATGTCCGCAATTGGTACGCTGGTGGGGATCATCAGCACATCGCCGTAATCCTTGGTGCTCATACGGATCTTCACTTGTCCCTCATAATCGGCCAGTGCCTGGAAGTTTACTTTGACATCCGGGTATTCCTTATTGAACTCCGCAGCATAGTCTTTGAACACGGTATCCACAATATCTGTACGCTGCGTCAGGACGGTAATTTCACCCTTGATGTCCGCCGGATCTGTGCTAATTTCCTCTCCTGCCTGTGAAGAGCCACCGCCGGAAGAGCAAGCTGCGAGCAGAGAAGTAATGAGTAGCATGGTAAACAGCAGTATCCAACCTTTGTTTTTTCTCAATTGATTCTACCCCTTTTCTAAGTTAATTTAAGTTATCGTTAAGGTTACAAAATGAATTTTATTATGGTAACGCTTACCTGTCAATTAAATTATTTATTACTTAACAAAAAGTTTTTCTTTGATGACTCGTTGACAACGTTATTATCCGACACTAATATTATTTAATAAAGTTAACGATAACTTAAATTAATTCGAATCCTGTACTTTGAAGGAGCCCTAACTTATGACTTACACCCTTGACATCAAAACGGAAATAAAGGAACAGTGGGAAGGACATATATTGCCATTCTGGTCTGCCCTCAAAGATCATAACAACGGCGGCTTCTATGGCCGGGTCGGCAATGACCTTCAGGTGGATCCTCTCGCTCCCAAAGGCGGCATCGCCACGGCACGGCAGCTCTGGTCCTTTGCAGCCGCCTACCGGGTAACCGGGAATGAAGTCTGGCGGGTTCACGCCGAACACGCCTACCGTTTTCTTGCGGATCATGTGCTGGATGCCGAGCATGGAGGCTTGTACTGGATGGTGGATGCCAAAGGGGAACCACTGGACACAAGTAAACATGTGTATACGCAATCCTTTGGGGTGTATTCACTAAGCGAGTATTATCGCGCAACCGGGGATGAATCTGCTTTGGAACTTGCGAAAACGCTTTTTGCGCTGATTGAGGATCAAGGCCTGAATGCCGAATTACCTGCATACAAGGAACAATTCGACCGCTTCTGGAATGAACAGCCCAATGAAATGCTGAGCGAAAATGGTGTGATTGCGGATTACACGATGAATACGCATATTCATGTGCTGGAGGCCTACACCACGCTCTACCGCGTATGGCCGGATCCGCAGGTGAAAGCGGCGCTGGAGCGCCTGCTTGGGATTTTGTATCAACGAGTGTATGACAAAGACACGAAGTTTCTCGGGGTGTTTTTCGACAAACAGTGGGATTCCATTATCGATCTGCGCTCGTTCGGGCATGACATTGAAGCCAGTTGGCTGATCGACGAAACATTGAAAGTACTAGGTCTGGATCAACACCCGGAGTATTCCGCAATGGTTACGGATATTGCCTATAACATTTCCCATGTGGCCGTGAATACAGATGGTTCGCTGTTGAATGAACAAGAGGGTGACCTTGTAGATGAGACGCGCATTTGGTGGGTTCATGCTGAGGCAATGGTCGGTTTCTATAATGCCTACCAGCGCACAGGTGATCCGTTGTTTCTGGAGAGAGTGGAACGTTTGTGGACGTATACGAAGGAACATATTATCGATCACCGTGCTGGCGGGGAATGGTACTGGTCGGTAGACGGGAACGGCATACCGGATCAAAGTGAAATCGCCGGACCGTGGAAATGCCCGTATCACAATAGCCGATTCTGCATTGAACTAATTGAGAGGATGGGATAACGATGATACACCCCAAATACAATGAATTGTTGGAGCAACAGGAGCAGCTGCTTACGCGTCAAAATGAAATTGATCCTTCCTTCTACAACGGCGTATATGATCGGTACCGATATCCGGTAATCACACGCCATCATGTACCGCTGCACTGGAGATTTGATCTGGACGAAACGACAAATCCACACTTTATGGAGCGTCTGGGCATTAACGCTACGCTTAATCCGGGGGCCATCTATTTCAACGGTAAATATGTGATGGTCATCCGAACCGAGGGCTTGGACCGCAAATCCATCTTTGCCCTGGCTGAGAGTGATAACGGCATTGACGGATTCCGCTTCACAGGCAAACCATTAGTATGGGAAGATATCGATGCCGACGAGACCAACCAGTATGATATGCGATTGGTACAGCACGAGGATGGCTGGATCTACGGCATCTACTGTTCTGAACGCAAGGACCCGGAAGCTCCGGCTTTTGATACATCCAGTGCCGTAGCCCAGGCCGGACTTGTCCGGACGCGTGATCTGGTCAGCTGGGAGCGTCTGCCCAACATCACGACCAACTCCCCTCAACAGCGGAATGTTGTATTGCACCCGGAATTCATGGATGGCAAATATGCGTTCTACACACGTCCACAAGATGGATTCATCTCCACTGGCAGTGGTGGCGGGATCGCTTTTGGTCTGTGCGATGATATTCTGAATCCAGTTATTGATGAAGAAACCATTATCGACGAACGCAAATATCATACCGTATACGAGGTGAAAAATGGCCAGGGTCCTGCTCCGCTCAAAACGGATCGCGGCTGGATTCACATTGCCCACGGAGTACGCAACACTGCAGCTGGCCTGCGTTATGTGCTGTACACGTTCGCCACGGATCTGAATGATCCGGCACGCATCATCGCCAAGCCGGGCGGTCACTTCATTGCTCCTTATGACGACGAGCGCGTAGGTGATGTGTCCAATGTTATTTTTTGCAATGGTGCAGTAGTCAACGAACAGGGTGAGGTCTTCATCTATTACGCGTCCAGTGATACCCGCTGTCATGTAGCCACTACAACGCTTGATAAACTGGTCGATTATACCTTTAATACCCCGGCTGATCCGTATCGTTCCCTGGATTGCGCCAGCCAGCGCGGGGATCTGATTGAGCGGAATGAGAAGCATCTCCAAAAGCAGATGGCTTAAATCTGACGAACAACCTTCAACGGAAAATGCAGCATGCTGAAAAATTAACGGAGCGCTAACCAGAATTTCTTTATTCCATGTGGGTAACGATGTATACTAATATGGATTGTTATTATGATTGAAGGAAGCGCTAACCATAATGACAGCACATTGTACGTAAACCGGCTTGAAGGAGGCGACCAAAGCTGAAGAATAATATCACCATGCGGGATATCGCCGACAAGCTCGGAGTTAGCAGTGTGACGGTCTCTAAAGCATTAAATGATAAAGATGGCGTCAGTGGCGAATTAAAGGAAAAAATTAAAGTGCTTGCCGTTCAGATGGGCTATCGGTATAATGCCGCGGCCCGTTCAATGAAGGAAGGCTTGACTCATAATATTGGCGTTATTATCCCGGAGCGTTTTACCGGGCCTACACAATCGTTCTATGTACGTGTATTCCAGCGCATTACCAAACATCTGGAGGATCAGGGGTACTACGGCATCCTGCACATTCTGAATGTGGAGGACGAAGAGGAATTAACGCTGCCCAAGCTGTACAGTGACAACAAGGTGGATGGTTTCATTGTGCTTGGACAGATCCGTAAAGAATATATCGAGCTGGTCCAGTCGATGGACGTTCCCAAAATGTTTCTCGATTTCTACGATGAGCATTCGGATATCGATTCTGTCGTCACCGATAACTTTTACGCTGCTTATGAGCTGACCAACGTTCTTGTACAACAGGGACACCGCCGCATCGCTTATGTCGGGAATCTCTATTCTACCAGCAGCATTCAGGACCGATTCCTCGGCTATTACAAATCATTGCTGGAACATCGGTTGCCGATGGATCAAAATCTGGTGCTTAATGACCGCGATGAGCGAGGTACGTTTATTGAAATTGATCTGCCCGAGCAGCTGCCAACAGCTTTTGTATGCAACTGCGATCAGGTCGCTCATTTGCTCGTTCAGAAACTGACTTCCCTGGGTATCCAGGTGCCTGCACAATGCTCCGTTGTTGGGTTCGATAATGATATCTATGCCACACTCTCCGAGCCCAAATTGACTACGGTTGAGGTGGATGTGGAACAGATGGCGCGGACCGCGGTTCATTCCATGCTCAAAAAGATTGACAACCCGAGTCGCAGCTTCGGTCGCGTACACGTGAAGGGCAACATCATTTATCGTGACTCGGTGAGTGCTGCACCAGCCCTTTCGGAGGAAGCGTCTATCTAAAAAGAAACAGGGTTCCCCTGTTTATACAAAAAGAGTGCTCCCGGCCATTATGGCTGCAGGAGCACTCTTTGCTTATGAAAAAACGAGGAAGCAGCAGCAGGAATCCTGTAGATCACGGCCACTCGTTTCACACCCTACTCTTGTTGTAACTTAGTAGCTCGTCTTCAACCAGTTGTCTTTGGACCAGGTTAATTTGCCTGCACCCGCACCACTTGTTCCGGTAAGACGTGCATTCAGCGTCGCTGGATCATCGGTCGTGTAACTGTAAGGAAGGGAAGAGAATCCGTTCCAGGAGAAAGCTTTCACTGCGGCCGGAACCGGGCTAAGCGGACTGCCGGACGTATCACTGTTTCCACGGAATGAGCTTCCATCCAGGGAATACATCGTGTCCGTCACCTGAATTTTACCGGTATATGTGGCATCGGCCGGATCTGTCTGGTTATTGCGGACCGGGAACTGCACGTCTTTGATCACCGACTTTTCGACCAGCACTGCGCCGCTTTCGGTGGAGATCGCTCCATTACCGATAATATCAAAATGGTACCCTTTGGATGAAATCGCCGTTGCCATTGCAGAAGTGATTCTGGATTTGGCTGCACGTGCCCCAGTCGCATCCATCACGATATTGTAGGCGTGTGCATTTCCTCCGCGCAGACGCGGCATCCGATCCTGAATATCCTTGTACAAGTTATGGTGCAGGGTCAAGGACAGATTGGCGTTAGCTGATTCAAAGCTGGTCGAACCAACCAGATGGCCTTTTTTCTGAGGAGACGAAATGGCAATGATATCGGCTTTGCTGAGCCCAACCGCGCTGCTGCGCAGATAGTTGTACATTGGATAGGTAGCCTTGTTCGCTTCCAACTCGTTAATCTGCTGGGTAACCCAGCTGTTTGAGCTGCCGTCATCTCCTTTGAAGAGGGACCAGGAGATGGTCACACCGCTGGTTCCTTTTTTCGAGTCGACAAGCCCATCATAGGCTTTATTGAATGTACAGTGGTCAATCCATACGTTATTGTTCTCTTCCAGGGTAATGTAATCCCAGTCGTTTTTGTCATAATCACCTTTGGTTGATTCATCCCATTCCCATAATTCATCGAATTCAAGGTTGCGGATGATGACGTTGGAGCTGCGTTTGACGCTGATGGCTGCATGTTTGATCTTGGCCCCATTGGCTGAGAAAATGGTCAGGCCATTAAAGCTGTCGATCGTCAGCTTGCTGACGCCCGTTTGTTTTAGCACGGGGTGAGTCAGTGCATCATTATGCTTGGCAAAAGGCGAAGTCTGTGCAGCGCTCGGGATTTCGTTCCATCCCAGATTAAGGTCGTTCATAATCTCGACGACTTTGACCCCGGAATTCTTTTTCAGAGCGGCAGCCAGATCCGTTGCATTGTACACCTTCTTATACTTGGACGTATCCGATTCGCTGATCGTGCCCCCACCCGTATTCCCTTGGGAGAAACCTGTAAGATTGTAATCTGCATTGCCCGCTGCCTGTACACTTGTCGGTCCAGACAGGAGGGTAAAGCCCAACGTCAGAGCCAGTGCTGCACTGCACCATGTTCGAATTTTGCTTTTCATAAAACCATTCCTCCCTAATGATAATGATTACGTCCGTCCATCTCTGCCATCGCATGTCACGAAGGACATGTCCTCAATGTAAATGCTGGAAGCGATTACGACAATAATCCTTATCTCAGGTCGTTTCGTGATCCTGACATCAGCCGATATACGACACCCAATTTAACCTGGAGCATTCCAATTTCAACTTATGTACATGAGAAAAAGCCCCCGAAGAGGCTTACTATTATCTCGAATATTCCTTAATTATCTTTTGATCGAACGTGTCCAGAACCCGCCATGGAACTGTTTGGGTTCGACCGTAATGACAAATGCTTTGGGATCCAGCGCCAGAATCGTCTGATACAGCAGTTTCTGGTTTTTGCGTTTCGCCAAAATCTCCATAACCAGTCGATCTCCGTCACGCCCACTGCCAACCCAGGCGGTAACACCGTAGCCTTTATCCCGCAAGGCATTCGCCACATCCCCGCCCATCTGGTTACAAATCACCTTAACGGTAACATAACCGAGCGCAATCTTCTCTTCAATCCAGGCACCCAGCAGCACCCCTAGCCCGTAACCAACGGCATACACAATTAATGCAGAAGGCTGAGTCAGATATTTGAGTACCAAATTCAGGCCGAGTACATAGATTACAATCTCGCCCATACTGATGAGCGCAGCAATATATTTCTGTCCTTTGAGCGTCAAAATCATCCGAAGTGTATACGCAGATACATACACAATCTGGATCAAAAAGATAAATACCAGTATTTTAAGCAATCTCCATCCCTCTTTCCTGACTTTCACACCGGAACGGGCTGTTTGTTGTGCGCCTTCATTCCGTTTCCTCTGCACGTCATTTACGCGTCTGTACGTCTACTCTATCTCCATCATTGGACGTTATACGGTCATTTTAAACGGTTGAATAACAATCGGCTGCATTTTCTGCCCACAGGCATGCCGGAACTGCCATTATAGAGCCCTTTCTGCTCATTATCAACCCGGCCTGAGACCCAGGGGCGAAAACCTGCGGGACTGAATATGCTGAGTCATCAGCAAAGAGAACGAAATGTTAGGCAGCAGGTTCGGGAAACGACGGCTACCAAAAGGGGGAAAGGCCATGCAGTTGTGGCACGAGATGGAACGGGAAGGTATGGAAGAACTCATATTTTGCCATGATCCACGCAGCGGGCTCAAAGCCGTCATTGCCATTCATAGTACGGTACTGGGTCCAGCACTTGGAGGATGTCGCTGCTGGACGTATGCATCGGAAGAGGACGCTGTTCGGGACGCCATCAAACTCGCCAAAGGCATGACCTACAAATCGGCGGTATCCGGCCTGCCATATGGTGGTGGTAAAGCTGTGGTATGGGATGTGCCAACCAAGCTGAGAGGTATAACAGGTGGCAACAGTCCAGGCAGCGAAATCCTCAAGAAAAATAACGAGAAAACCAAGGGGCAAACACACGGGGATCAAGAAGCGGCGGGAATCGAAGCAGGAACGAAAAAAGATATCGGAAACAACATAAATGACGGACCGTTTAATACTTCCGTGATAAGTACAAATAGAGATCCGGAACCTCCGGATAGCATCGCCTTGAGCTTACAAACCTCCAAACGTGAAGCGATTTTCCGTGCGCTTGGTCGTTCTCTGGAAAGACTGAACGGCCGCTATGTCACTGGGCTTGATCTGGGCACTACGGCGGCAGACATGGATCAGATCCGGCTGGAAACGGCCCATGTGACGGATACGACCGGATCGCTTGGCGCACAGGATGACTTCACAGCCGAGATGACCGCCTATGGGGTGTACACCGGCATTGTGACATCGCTGTGTCACCAGGGCATCGGCGCCTTGCAGGGCATTTCCGTTGCCGTCCAGGGACTGGGCAAGGTCGGGTATGCCCTGTGCCGTTACCTGCATGCAGCCGGGGCACGGCTCATCGTGGCAGACGTTGTACCCGAACGTGTACAACGTGCCCTTGTGCAGTTCAGCGGCGCAATTTCGGCCGATCCGGCCCATATTCACGCCGCTGACTGCAAGGTGTTCGCCCCCTGTGCCCTGGGGGCGTACTGACCCCGGCAACAGTGGAGGAGCTGCGCTGCTCCATCGTTGCCGGGGCGGCGAACAACCAGCTCAGTGAGCGGGAGCTGGTTGTTCGCCGTATGCAGGCGCGCGGCATACTGTACGCGCCTGACTATGTGCTGGGCGCAGGCGGAATCATCAGCACCGCCTGCGAGCTGGAGGGCGCGGGGCCCGACCTGATCCGCCAAAAGGTGGCGGGGATTGCGGGCACGCTATCCAAGGTCTATGCGAGAGCGAAGCAGTCTACCATGTCTACAGCAGATGCAGCCGATCAACTCGCAGAAGCTGTCCTGCAAAGCGGGAAATCCCGCGCTTAACATGCCGATGGATCAACCAATCGAACGCTAAACTCCAACGTCTCCAGCGATCCATATTCCAAAATGGAGATTACGGTTACCTTGGCCCTATCATTTTCTCCATCATTAAGATCCAATATCGCCCCAGAGAACCTGCAAGAATTTGAAAACCGTAAAAAAGCCACTCGGGTTCAATGACCCGGAGTGGCTTAAAGCAACTTTATCTTAACGCGTTCATCTTCCAACCTTCATCATGGAACCTCAACCGCTACTGCATTACCCTTCAACCGTTACAGGTGCTGGCTTCACCCGATGCCGGTGCAGCATCGTCCAGAACAGCACATTGGTCACCACCAGAAGCGCAGTATAAATCCAGATCCCTGCTGGTATGGTGCGAATGAATACATGTAATCCCCATAACAGTGCCATTAGAGGAAAGAAGGCAAATATGAGCCAGCCGTCACTCTGCCCGGCCACACTGAAAGATTGGGAAAACGGCGGTTTTCGCAGCAGCAGCCTTCCAGACAACGGAATAAGTGCAGTTGCCACCAACAATATAATGACCAGATCAGGGAGAATCCGTAGACCAAAGGTCCACACAAATACAATAACGTTTAATATAAATACGGGCAGAAACATATTGCATAAGAAAGCCTTCAGCGCTCCGCTATATAGCACGCCCTCATTAGCCAGAGGAGCCGCCCGGAACGTCCAAAACGCCTTGTATTGTCCAGAGTACTTCAGCATGGTTACCACCGTCACAATCAGTAAGAGAACAATATATAGCGTGTAAAAGAAGGAGCTTTCCCTGAACTCTGCCCATGTGGAACTCTGTAGTTGAGTGAACCAGAACACATACGGCAATACGAAGGATAATCCCATGGACGGGTACACCTTGAGCTTGAATTCCCGCTCATTTCGCATCATACTGGCAGACAACCGAAAACACGCCTGTTCTTCTCTCGAACGAGAGAATACCTTCGCCATGATGCGATCCCATCCCCCACGTCTTCGTCCAGAGGTTTGACCTGCATGTGCCATTTTCTCCAAATACAATTCAAAGGAAGGCATCAGCTTCACGTACACCAACAGACTTACCATTGGCACAATCAATGCAAGCGCCGAGAAAACATACAGCCAGGCGCCTCCACCGCCGCCGAACAGCAGCTCAAATGCCGCTGCATACCATACCGAAGGCAGCAACAACTGCCACCAGGCAGGTGTGAACACCATATTAAAATCGATAATGCTGAACGATCGTATGACCAGCTGATAACCTACGGCAATCCCGATGGAGAGCAGGATCTGCACCATATTAATCATGTCCTTCAGCTTCTCGCCATCCAGAAACTTCATCATGTATAGATAGATCAGGGACGTGGTCACCAGAATCAACATATTTATCAGAATTAGCTCCACCAGAAAAAGCAGGAAAAATCCGATCCCGTGGGCAATCAATCCCGCTACCAGCGGCGCAGCCGTCAGGGAAACTGTCAACAGCAGCAGATAGACGCCTGCGTGGATGGCACGAGCCATGCCAACGGTACGTCCGTTTACCGGCTTGGTCATGATGATATTACGATCCCGAATATCGAGCAGTACCGAAGAAAAGTCCGAGATCATGGATGTCATGATCATAAACATCAGCATGGCGGTCACTAAACCCATCTGAAGCATATAGTGTCCCGTATCCCAGACAACAAAAGGAACCATAATCAGCCCCATCAGTGCGTATAACCAGAGGGAACGCAAATACAGATTGCCTTCTTTCTGCTCCTTGTTGCCATTGCGCGCTGACAATACCGTCGGCACCCTGCGCTGATCCATTTGAAACTTCACCCGTAGAATAAGACGCAGCACATCATAATCCGCGCCTGTTCTGGCGATGATATGTCGAAAACGATCCAGAATCTTCAGCGTGCGGAAGTCGGAGGATTCCGCCATATCAGTACACCTCCTGCACGATGGACACAAAGCGTTCCGCAATCGCCTGATGCTCATTGAAACCCGTCAGTTGATTGAATACTTCCTCCAGTGAACCCTCCATGGATTGCTGCTGAAGCTGCCTGAACGTACCATCCGCCATTACGCGACCTTCGGCAATCAGGACGATTCGGCTGCTGATCTTCTCCACCACATCCATGATGTGTGACGAATAGAATATGGTTGTGCCTTTGGCAGACAGCTTCGTCAAAATCTCCTTCACGACCATCACGCTGTTAGCATCCAGTCCACTGAGCGGTTCATCCAGAAACAACAGATCCGGGTCATGCAGCAGCGCGGAGATCAGCAGCACTTTCTGACGCATGCCTTTGGAGAAGGAAGCGATGCGGGAATGATAAGATTTTTCCAGTCCAAAACAATCCATCAGCAATTTCGCCTTATAATCAGCATCTTCATAGGACAACCCATACAATTCTCCTGTAAACGTCAGATACTCTGCCGGGGTTAATTGTTCGTATAATTCCGCCACTTCAGGCACATAACCGATTCTGCGCTTATATTCCACGTCACCGTCCGCGATATCCTTGCCAAAAATGCGAACCGTACCCACATACCCCTCAACCAGTCCGAGCAAAATCTTGACCGTCGTGCTTTTACCCGCACCGTTCGGACCGATATATCCGATCATTTCGCCCCGATTCACTTCCAGATCAATACCATTCAGCACATAACGGCCGTTATACCTCATCCGCAAGCCTTCAATTGACAGCACTTGGTTATCACTCACTTCGTTATCCAGCTCCTGTCTCTATGTATATATTTCTACAATTCTACTAGTTTACCACAGTTTGGAATAAGAATGATTAAAGAATAATTGAAAATACATCACGATGCGAAAAATCGTCTGGATATCATCTCTGTGCTAGCATCACGCAACGCACAATGGTAACAACACACAAAGCCCTTATCCCGCCTATAGGTAGGTGCGGGACAAGGGCTTTGCAAGATCTTTTTAATGATTACACATATACCTCAACATAAATCCTTATTGAACCTTAACAATCTGAAAATGCTGATTCGTACCGCCATTATCTGTCCACTGGATTGCGGCGGCCCCGTCTGCCAGGGATTGTCCAGAAATATCAAGCAGCTTGCCTGTGCTGCGGTTTTTCAATTTATAGTAACCTCCGCCCACACTAACGAGCTGCCATTGCTGACTGGCCCAGCCGCCATCGTTCCACTGCTCAATCACAGCTCCATCTGCTGTGGAGCCATTTTCCACACCGATCAGCTTGCTGCTGGATCGGTTGATGATTTTGACATAACCGCCACCCGCAGCCGTGATCTGCCACTGCTGACTGGTCGTGCCGCCATCTGCCCGCTGCTCCAGATCGGCACCGTTATCCGCAGAACCGCCGATGACATTAAGCAGTTTATTGCTTTTACGACTAATCAACTGATATGAAGCATTGGGGTCCCATACGTCAGGCGTATCCACTCCGGTTACGGAACCTGTAGCTGCATCAATGGTAACACTGCTTGCCCAGTTCATCGCCAGACTGGTTGCACTTGGGAAAGAGAGTGGCAGCCACACATACTTGGAGTCCTGCACTGGCCCGCTCCAGGCGCCAGCCCAGCGATCACCCATATAGAGATAGGATGTGGTCTGTGATCCTTCCACCGGAAGCACGTATGCCGATTGGGAACCATAGGTTGTACTATCCCCAAAGTTGCTCAGGCCGCTCCACGTACCAGTTATGCTGGAGGCCGTCGCATATTTGGCCTGATTCGGATTCCATCCTGTAGCCCCGGATGTGATCAGGAAGTAGACGCCGCCCTTTTTGAACATGGCAGGTGCTTCACGATATTGCCCCGGCCACAGCGTCGTTACGAGTGACTCCACCCCGAGAAAATCCGGAGTCAGCTTGTAGATATTCAGGTCGGCATTTACTTTGGTCGCTGAGATGAGATAAGCCGTGCCATTGTCGTTGTAGACCGTCATGTCTCTCGAATCGTAGCCAAGCGGACGATAGCTGCCCACATACGTATAATTGCCATCCACTGTACTGGAGGTCGCTACAGCTACTCGGGCTTCACCATAATCGACCCCGTTTTCCTTGTGCATCCAAAGAACATATTTACCTGTTGTACTGTTATAGATGACTTTCGGGCGTTCGATGTTGGAAATGTTTAGCTCGGCAGCTGAGCTGCTGGTGAGCACATCATTGCGATACTCCCAGTTTTTCAGATCCGCTGAACGGTATACGGACACCGCCTTGAACGTTCCATTCGGATTGCGGTTCTCTCCAAACCAGTAGTAGTATCCGTTAGCCTTAATCATCCCTCCCCCATGAGCATGAATGACATTACCGCTTGTATCCTTGAACTGAACCCCATTGGTCACACTGAGTGGAGAAGCGGAAGCCTGTTGTCCTGGAGCGACCAGCATAGCTAGCGATTGTAGCGCCAAGATCAGAGCAAGCAGATAACAAAGGCGACGAGTGAACCGATGTGAATTTGTTTTCTTTTTCAACCAATCCTCATTCATAGAACAATACACCTCCGCACTTTATTTGTAGAGCGCTTACATTAAAATCAATACGTCTCTTCTTCCTCCGATCGATGATGCATTTCATCAAATACTTACTTCTCAGACTGGATCGGCACTCACCTCCTGGTTACGATTGTATCCGCCAAGCCCCTGCTCGAATAGTGAACAATACGGCGGAACATGTACGATTACACACTGAACTTGCGAGTGAACAGTAAATAAGACGCTTCATTCGAAGCGCCCTGCTACACATGGCTTAACTCTATCATGTAGACTCTCTCTTTAGTTGAGCTTTGCGCTCACCCTTGATCACCTGTACGGAATCAATCCTGCTGAGCTCTCCTTCATTCAGCCATTCCATTCTCCCGTTCTATTACAAGACGAATTACAAATTACCTAAGGCATCTTCTACCAAGTCATCCCCGGCGATCAGATCAAAAGCCATGCGATACGTCTTCTCCTCCTGAAGGGAAGCAGCGATTACACGGGCCACATCTTCACGCGGAATACTTCCCGGTTTTAGATCTGTTCCTACAGAGATTTTGCCAGTGCCTGGCTCATTTTTCAAACCACCAGGACGGATAATGGTGTAATTCAGATCACTTGCGAACAACGCCCGGTCGGCATAATGCTTCGCCACGTAATACGGCTTGATGGCATCCGACCATTTCTCCCGTTGATCGGCCCCAAACGCACTGACCAGAATATATCTGGTAATCCCCTGCTGCTGTGCGGCCTCCATCGTTTTCACCGCACCATCCAGATCAATGAGCAGCGTTTTGTCCGCGCCCGTAGATCCGCCAGAACCCGCTGTAAACACGATCGCATTGTGATCCTTCATCGTCTCGGCCAGATCTTCCACGCTGCCTTCCAAATCACCAATCACGACATTAGCACCGAGCTGCTTCAATGCATCAGCCTGCTCCGGTTTGCGAATCATCGCAGTGACCTGATGTTTCCCTTCCTGCGCCAGCTGCTGCACCAGAAACTTGCCGATTTGTCCGTTCGCTCCAATAACTAATACGTTCATATATCATTCTCCTCTCGGTTTTCCTTTTTGTAACCAGCTTTTTATAAATCAGACTTCTCTTTCATTTAAACGAAAATGGACATGATATATCTCCCTTACCTTTAAAAAATGCTTTTACATGCCCATAAGGTATTCATTGCTACAACAAAAAAGGCACCTCGTAGAGGTACCTTTGTGTGCTGCATGGCGTACAGAACTTAGTAAGCCAGTGCAAACAATCCGTGAATATGAGCAAGGTAACGGATGTTACTTGCTTCTTTCATCATGGTTGCAGGCAGACCTTTCAGACGAGTCTGGTTGCCACCGATCATGCCGACAGCATCCTTACGACCCAGACTTCCCAGTGTACCGGAGAATACTGGTGTGAAGGATTCCATTGCGCCACCTTTGAACATTACGCCCAAGTTGTGACCAATAGTTTCACCCATTTGCCAAGCCAATTGTGCTGTTGGAGGGTATGGACGAGCGCCTTCGCTAGGGAAGACCACTGCGCTGTCACCAGCAACAAACACGTCTTTATGGGATGTGGATTGCAGTACTTCCGTAACTTTCGCACGGCCACGATCCACTTCAATTCCGCTGTTGGCAACAACTGCATTACCTTGAACGCCGCCAGTCCATACGAGTGTGTTCGTAGGGATGGAGCTTCCATCTTTCAGCAGAACTTCATTTTCTTTCATTTCGGTAATCGCTACGCCAACGATGAAGTTAACGCCACGTTTTTCCAGACTTGATTTAGCACGCTCAACCAGTTCTGGAGGGAATCCTGCCAGAATGGAAGGACCTGCTTCAACCGTGTACAGGGAAACTTCTTTGAAGTCGATACCTTTTTCTTGGCATACAGCCGGAAGAAGGTCAGCGAATTCACCAACAAGTTCGATACCTGTCAAACCGCCGCCACCAATAACAAACGTAGCGTCTGCTTTGTTGCCGGATTGTTTGTAAGCATCCAGACGAGCTTCCACGTGTGCACGAATGCGGTTAGCATCGCTAACGGATTTCAGCGTGAAGCTGTACTCCTGCAATCCTGGGATTCCGAAGAATGCCGTTTCACTGCCCAAGGCAACAACGAGCGCATCGTAAGAGTAAGTAGAACCACTTGTCATGAGAACTTTTTTCTCGTCCGGCTTGATTGTATCCACCGTATCGATTTTCAAGTTCACGTTTTTACCACTCAGCAATTTTTCGAGTGGAAGGGCCACTGCTTTTTCAGCAATGCTTCCCGCTGCAAGACGGTGCAGTTCCGTAATAATTTGGTGCGTAGGGTAACGGTTCACGACTGTAATAGTCGCTTCTTCCGGTGTCAGGTATTGACGCGCAGTCAGCGCAGTCAACAGACCGCCGTAACCTCCGCCCAAGATCAAAATTTGCTTCGACATATCCATCCTCCGTTCTTCTAATCTTAACGTTGCTGTTGTTGACGCTCGTTCAGGATGCTCAAGAATGATTGAGCAAAACGCAGCGTTTGTTGTACGTTTGGATCTTTAAGCATTTTGAGCATAGCGAACAAACCAACCGAAGTTTGCTCGGCTTGCGCACGATCACTCGCTTCGATGGCAGCAGAAGCTACACCTTTAGCTTTGTCTACAACAGGTTTAGCAAACTCACCCATTGCACTCATTGTGTCGCTGATCAGAACTTTGTCTGTAGCTACGCTTTGTGCAAAGTCATAAGCTTTGGTCATTGCAGTGACCATTTCAGCCAGTTTAGGCAGGTTCTCCACCAGAACGGTCAAAGACTCCTGTACCTCAGGCTTCATCAGTTGATCCAGTACGTCCAAGGACTGGCGTTGGGAAACGTCGGCACCTTCTGTAACCGGCACCTCTTGTTGAGTAGGCGATTGTGACATAAGAGAAAGTCCTCCTTTACTTTGGGATAGAAGTCCGCGACTTTCATGATGCCTGTCAAGCAGAGCCGAACCACAAATACATCCAATACAACTAAATGTACCAAATTTCACACAATAGAATGAGCATAGCCCATGGACCGCTCCCACATCATGTATTGTATCTTGGGTCTATTGCGGACAACATGTGTTGACGCAAAACGACAAGCAGGCCGAAACCGAACTCTATACCCCTATATTACACCTCTTACACATGAACATGAAAAAGAAATTTTTTACACTTGTGAAGATATTGTGAACATTGTAACAAAATCGATTTTTTTGTCAAGCATTGCAATCGAATTACAATCGTTCTTCATCCTGTCCCAGATCCGTAATCCTACCATATGTGGTATGAAGACAAGATCCCATATGGCTATATGCGCGATATGTACACAAGGGAGGATTTTTCAACTTAATTTTTCAGGAATTGTTTTCCAAAACCATGAATTCATGCAACGAAATTGGTCACTGTCGTTATTATGCAGCTAGGGGTACAGCCTTATTCCTGAATTGACATCATTTCTTACCTTAGTATGAACCTATCGTGGCTTGAAAGCAAAAAAGACACAAAGGAGGCCTGACGAATCGTCCTGCCTCCTGAGGTTTATTTCACTGTTCGCCCGATCGTTTTTCAAATCATCTACAGGCATCTCTGTCCCCCGTGATTGCACACGCTCGCGCACACTGAATTCCAGAATGCTCATCGCTTTGCTGATGGCCAGCAGAATTTTTGCCCCCTATCCACAAGCGAACGTTTAGACTACGGATATCCCGGTTAATAAGGACTACACCAGAAACGAAGGAGATGTTCGATTATGAGTAATTCAACTAGCGATAAAATCAAAGCAGGCGTAAACAAAGCCAAAGGCGAAGTGAAGGATCAGGTCGGTAATGCAACTAACAACAGATCCCTTCAGGCTGAAGGCAAGAAAGATAAGGCCAAAGGTGCTGTACAGGATAAAATTGCCGATGTGAAAGAGCATCACTAGATCCATTCGTTTAACGTGAAAACGCACGACGATTCGTGCAGTAGATATAGGTAAGCTGCCTACCGTTCAAGCCGAATGAACATTCGGAATTGTACGGGGGCGCAAAAAAGCCAAGGAAGGTGTTATTCCCTACACCCTTCCCTGGCTTTTTTTGTTCTGGTTTATACAGCTGGAACTGCGTATCTGGCCATATCAATAATAAAACTGCGCGTCTCCCTTGTCGTATGATATTCCCGGCTGAATTGCCTTACCCAATCGGGATGTTCCTGATACCATCGAAAGGTCTGCTCTAGCCCCTGTTCCAACGTTATCTTGGGGAACCATCCGAGCTCTGCTCGCAGCTTTCCAGAGTGAACGACCAGGCTCGAGCCCCTGGATTGGGTAGGTTCCTGCTCCCGAATCTGTGCCGTTCCATGGGAACCATGTATGGTTTGCAAAAGCGCCCCTATCTCTTGCATGGTCGTTCCTTGCCCCGTCGAAATGTTATAGATCTGCTGATCTTGTCCATTCAGCATAATCTGTTCAATCGCTCGCAGCGCATCATCCACATACAGAAAATCACGTACAGCCGATCCCTGGATATCCAGCGGAAGTCCGTCCATGATTCGCCCAAAATTACGCGGAATAATCCGATCCGGCAGCTGCCAGGGACCATAGAGGTTGGTCAACCGAAATAGTTTGACAGGAAGTTGATAACATTGAGCATAGGATAGCGCAAGCATCTCACAGGCTACCTTGGACGCGGAATACGGGGATACCGGAGCATAATCATCCGTTTCATGATACACTCTGCCCATCTCCCCTCCATATACCTCCACGGATGAAGCCAGTACGACGGGAATATGATGATCGGATGCATATTGCAGAATGGCCTGTGTACTGAGGGTGTTGTTACGAAACACTTCTCCGGGGTGATGATACGAATAGTCTACGTGTGGCATCGCTGCCAGATGAATAATATAATCTGTTTCGTGTGGCAAGCTGAATCTGTCTGTAGCGAGGTCACAACAGATGAAGGCCATGTCATGAAGTGGGGAGCTGTGAACAAGCCTCTGACAATAATCATCCTGATCCACCAGGGTGATTCGATGTCCTTTTTGCGCTAAATACTGCGAAAGGTTAAAGCCTACAAATCCAGAAGCCCCTGTAATGACAATGTTCAAGCACATTCCCCCTTGCGATTTATACAACAAGTTCACTAAAGAGAGTCTATGTTCTGAGTATAACCTTAAAGCGATACAATTTGTATCATTTTACCATTGTTTTTTGTTCTTCTCCAG
Organism: Paenibacillus sp. 11B; assembly: GCF_030487755.1. NCBI lineage: Bacteria > Bacillati > Bacillota > Bacilli > Caryophanales > Paenibacillaceae > Paenibacillus > Paenibacillus sp. 11B. The sequence continues at coordinate 852,413 of NZ_JAUKNS010000004.1, forward strand.
AAATAAACGGGTAATGTCATAAAGAGGTGATATTTACGATGAAGGATCGAATGAATGATGTACAGACGATGTTATTTCAAGACGATGGTGTGATTCCCAATCATACGAGCCTGCCTGTACTTCTCTATAAAGGGATTTGGGCAAAAGATTCCTCTCGTGCGGAGTCGTTACTGAACGGTAACGGATGGGGAAATAGCTGGATTAACGGTGTGTTTGATTATCATCATTACCACAGCAATGCTCATGAAGTACTTGCCGTGGTCAGCGGCTGGGTTCAGCTCATTCTTGGCGGGGAACATGGACAGACTGTTCGCCTTCAGGCTGGAGATGTCGTTGTACTTCCTGCGGGAACCGGACATAAGCGGCTCAGTGCGAGCCTTGATTTCCGCATAGCCGGGGCTTATCCGGGTGGCATGAGTTACAATACTAGGACGGGTAAACCCGGAGAACGACCTGAAGTTCTGCGAGAGATTCAAGAGGTTCCGGTTCCGGATACCGATCCGGTATATGGACAAGAAGGGCCACTGTTGGAGTTATGGAATGAGAAAAAGAATTGAAAGAATACATGCATCATCAGAATGAGAAATAATTACATCAATAAGGCTATCTCGCAGGGATTTCGCTCTACCTTCCACGGCTAACGAACCTACCGCACCCTAAACTGCGAATTCTCAAGAAATACAAATGTTAACGAACTACAGAAATGCTATTTCGGTGCAGCACGGTCTAAAGACCTTAGAAATCGCCCCAATCGACGAAATAACGTCTCTGTGATTCGTTACATCTCAGAACTAAGCAAATGGGAGCGAATAGCGTGTACTAGGTTCATTAGATCAAAATGAGACTAAAATGAGGCTCCCCCATCATGCCCATAACTTATGGGAAAGCCCCTTTTCAGTTACTGGGGGAGCCGCACACTGTAGAATCGCATGGCATGTGGATTTCCTTCCATCTCTAGTCGTCTCTGTATGATCAACTGTCGGACTCGGTATTCAATAAAGGCGTCTCCGACAGCTTGTTCGAGATGGCCCAACACCTCACCAACAAGACGGGCTGATTTTATGAATTCACCAGGCTGTCTGGTTAACGTAAGCTCTCTGGCTTTTTGCATAATGTATTCATCAATCGCGTCTTCGGGCAGGCTTTGAATCTCGCCATCCTTCATTAACCGCAGAAGCCCCGGCTGTACAGCCAAATCCACCCACTCTTGCTCCATGTGTCTGCGTTCCTCCAAAGACAACGGTTCAGCATTCACGCAGTGTCGCCACATGGATAACAACTTCTCGGAAATAATCTCACCTGTTCTAAGAACATCATGCTGAACTTCAGAATTATTAAATAATTCCTGATATAAAGCACTTGTCTCGATCAAATAAACAGGGGCAAGCCGGTTACGCAGCAAATACATGGCATATAATAGTCCCGTTTTCTCATGAGCATTATTCGCATACCAGATCGTTATTCGCGTATCTTCATCAATCGAACTCACTACGCTGTTTAATCGAAGCAGCTCATCCATGCCTTCAACAGCATAACTTCCATGTTCACTCAAATAGAGTTTCTCGAGTAACCAGAGATGTCTGCGGTGTAAATCCGTCTTGTTCGTCAAATCGCCCAATGGACCGATGGCATAGTAGTCATTCATAGAGAAAAACCGCCGCTCCGAGCGCCCTGGAACCTTGCCCATCGCAACCTTAATGCTGCCTAGCGGCGATTCTCCAATCGCTATATGAATTTCACGTGGTTTCTGTGCCATCAACGCCTGTTTCTCAGCTTTCTCCCGGTTCCGATTCTCGTCCAATGTATTAAATATAGACTGAATTTTCGTTGCAAAATGATCAGAATGTTCTTCCGCTGGCTGAACACTGACTTCCCTTTCTGCAATAAGATAAAGCATACGCAATAGCGAACGCAGCTCATCCTCATTCATAAGGTGCAGCTCCTTATCAAAATCAAAGACATTGTCAATCATGCTTATCCCCCTATAAACAGTCTAAACAGATGTCATCTCCGATTAAACCATTCAAAATCGAACGTACGTATTTGCATTTCCGTAAGTTTACGACGAAATAGACTTTCCAGAGGAGTGACTCAGATCATTTATTTCCTCACGATTTGATGACGAACGGGTAAAATGACGCTCCAATTTCCGGCTTGCCCACAGCGAGACCGCAATAAACAACAACACGCCGCCCCACCGCACAGGATGCTCCATAAACTGAGCTACATTGGAACCGATATACGTCACACAGAAGATCATAATGGCTTTACCAAAGCTCACCGCAAGCAGGAAGGACATGAATCTCATCCGCGCGATACCTGCCGCTACATTGATAATGACGAACGGACCCACCGGGAATATACTCAGCAAAAACACATAACTAAACGCATTCCGCCGAATCCATACCATACTGCGCTGCACACGGGGTTTACTCGCCCAACGTTCCACAAAAGCCGATTTCCCAATCTCCCGAACAATCAGGAATGTAACAGTACAGCCAAGTACCATCCCGATCCATGAATATAGAAACCCTGCCCATAGCCCGTACACCGCACCGTTAACGCCAACAATCAGCAATGTAGGCAGCGGGGGCACGAACGATTTCATAAAGGTAAGCAAAATTCCCGGTAAAGGGCCCAGGGAGCGAAACTTCTCCAGCCAAAAACGAATATTCTCTTCCGTAATATAGGACATGATGTCCAAAGATGCCGGGATCATCTGCTTCCCTCCAATCTATAAGTCCAATATTTCTTCTATGATGTTTGTTAACAAATCCGCTTTCGAATATAAGGATGCCGAAATATCTTTACTCACTCCCCCCAGTATAACGTACATATGAACGCCGTACCGTTGTCAATTTGAAGAAATTTCACCCGCTGCGCTGAAAAACAAAAAAGCACACCTGGACCTGTTCAGTCTTGGTGTGCTCTCCTTATCAAATGCACCGCCTGAAACGGATTGTGGAACAAGCCGGGGCAGTGTATCCCTTAAAATTATTCTAGCTGAGCTTCCTGTATATCCAATTCCAATTCATTAAGCTCTTCCTGATGCGCAGCATTCCACTCGGGAATACCGGAACGCATGAATTCCTCGGCATCCATCGCTGCTTTGGACTGGTTGCACAGATTGCAGGCGCAGACACAATTGAGCGGAGTGGTATGTCCACCCTTGGCTCGCGGCAGAAGATGGTCAATTGTGTCTCCATACGAGCCACAGAAATAACAGGTATAGTTATCCCGAGTCAAAATAAACCGCTTGAAGTCCTTGTTACTGAACAGTCGGCGAATCGTGTACCGATTAACCACAACAGCGGCCTTTTCCTTGACCAACGTGACCGCCAGCTCCATATCCACTTCTTGGTGCCAGCGCCGCCCTTTGTCTGTCTTGCCACGCATGCGCACCATGCCTTGCCGGTTAGTCCGAAGCGATGCCGGATCTTCCGGGTCAATCGCTACAGGAGCCGCCGGAGTATGACGGCGGGGACGGCTTTCCGTTCCAGCCCCGTGACTGCGGCTGGAATGTGCAGGCGCCCGCTGCCCGGATGATCCGGCACGGGCGGTGTCTTCGCTGCCCGCCTTGGGCGCACGCTCCTTGCGTGCAGGGCGCGGCTTCGACCCGGGCGAGCCTGGCTGGCGCACGGGTGCAGGAGGCGCAGCCTCCATAGCCGCGCCCGATGCTTGGCCGGGCGCGGGCTGTGCAGCAGCGGCAGGCTGTGCTGCCGCTGTGGGTCCAGCGACCGTATTGGCATCGCCACGGTCGCTCTGGTCCGGCGCACTGGCCTCAGCTATGCTGCGGGCCTGTTCTGCGCCGGACGGCAGCGCGGCAGCACGTTTGCGGCGCCGCTTGCGTTTGCGCTTGGCTGCGGTCGGCTGATCCGCAGCCCCTGGCTCTGCTGCCGGGCCTTGCGGCTTGGCTGGCAGCAGAGCCTTCTTGGCCGCCGCCATTTCCTGCTCGGCGGCCTGATCCGTGCCAGCGGCTATGCGCGCGCGGGCACGCTTCGCAGATGGATCAGCACTCGCTGTATGCACCTGCGAATCCCTGTCTTGTTGTTGGAGTACATCGGTCTGTGGAAGATCTGCAATGTCGCTCGTGGGGTTCGTCTGCGAAATCAATTCCGTCGGCTCATGACCCGTATGCACGTCAGTACGCTTCGCTTTCCTCCTTCTTCTCCGTTTCTTCCTGTTGCCTGAAGGAGGCGAAGGAATAACAGCAGAAGCCGCGACAACATTTTCTCCATAGTCAGCAGAGTCCCGCTCTCTCGGAGAAGTTGAATTCACTGAAGGCTGAGCATCCATACGTCTGTCTGACGCAGACACAGAACCTGAATCCCCGTCCACTGCATCTGTGATCAGGTCTGCTGCGTGGTTTACAGACGCAGAAGCGTCGGCAGCTATATGCCGCCGGGCTGCTGTGACACTATTTTGATTCCCCGTACGCTCATCCGTCTGCGGAATTGAGACGTTATGGGCACTATCGTTATCCGCTTGTCCACCGAGCTGACGACAGCGGCGACAAGCGCCGCGTCTGGCTCCGGGGCCAGCCCGCTTTCCGGTTCTTCGTCGAAATTCGGACAAAGGTCGCTTTTGCCCGCAATACATACATGTCTTGGTCAGTTGCGCTTCATGTTCCGTCATTTCCTGCCGGAAAGGGGCCAAGCCCGTCTCCATGTTGTCACCTCGGTTCCGTATGAATCCGGTTTCTTTCTATTGTATCACATCTGCTCGCTAACACACTCATAGCCAGATGTCTCGTAGTCTTTTGTCTTGTACTCCTGCGTCTGCCCCACGCATTCGTGAAGGATATGTTCCACGTATTCCAATATATCTTGCATCGGTTTCCCGCATTGTTCACATGTTGTCATTGTTCTCACCTTAATCCTGTTCTTAAAGTTCTCTACTTATCAAATTATTTAAATGGTGTTCCGCCTTCTCATTACCCTTCGCGTATGAAAAAGAAACATCCGTTCCCCATAATGAATCCAACCAGCAACCAAAAAACCGTTCCCCGCTCAACCCTAATGGTCGACCAAGAAACGGTTTATTATTCCTGTGTTGGCATAAATATTTTTTAACGAACGTCGAGTTGTCCCGAGTTTTGTTGCGGCACCAACCTTGGCTTCGGTTTGGGCAAATTGCCGAAAATCACCCATGCAAACGGAATGAATCTTGCCGTGAGTCCAACCACAATCCACGATGCAATCAGCGCCACACCAAAACCTCCGGCGTACCACAGGTGAATCAACCAGGAAACCCCGGTTTGTGGTGGGAAGTTCCGATAAACCAGCAGGAAAAATGGATGAATCAGATAAATACCGAAGGACAGTGCCCCCAGCCGATTGAGCGGCTTGACGATCAGCGATGGTCCTTTGCGATAGAGCAGGTACGCAATCTGAATGAGCACCAGCGCACAGGCGAACGTATGCAAGTTCCAGAAGAACTCATACCACAGCGTGTTATAGGTCGCAATCTTCATGCGCAGCAGATAATAAATGTACACATGACCGAGTCCGGCAAAAATCCATACTGCCCATAGCAAAATCCATGAAACTACACGAGCTTTGGTTGCATTGGCCCGACTAATGACAAACCATTGTTTAATCTTCGGAAAATATACCCCGATAAAAGCACCCAGCATGAAGTAGGAAAAGTACGAGAAAGCCCAGCTTCCCTTGTTCGGCACCTGGAAGCCATATTTATTACTTACGATAAATGCCCACTGAATGAGCAGCCCAATCGGTACTGACCATTTGACGACTGAGGGATATTTCTTGAGCAGCCACAAGACCAACGGGAATAACAGATAGAACTGCATATTAATAAATACAAAGTACAGATGCGTATACGCCTTGCCCGTGAACAGTTTCGTTATGAAACTTACGGCTGATTCACCGAACGGACGGCCCTGATAATGCGTGAAGTGCAGAATCACAAAATACATTAATGAAAATATGAAATAGGGTAGCAAAATATAAACAAATCTTTTTTTGTAAAAGTTACTAACCAGCTTCTTATCGAGTGGGCGAGAATAATAGTTATAGAACAGCACAAAACTGCTCATGAAAATAAACGTGGGTGTACCATATTTCATAAAAATATTAATAAAATTGTACAGCCAGTAATACCCTGAACCTGTCATGTCCACCGTAGCGTATGAAGTGGAATGCACACACAGCACGCCGATGATGGCCATTGCCCGTACGAGATTCAGCTCTGGAATTCGCTCTCTTTTGATGGTTTCACTCATAATTAGCGTTTCTCCTTACTATGTTCGTTGATATGTCTAATGTGACTTAGTACGATAAGCTCACTATCTATTAAAAGGCATAAAGCTTAAGAAGGGTAGTCCAATTTCTTAAAAGTTCCTAAATTTTCAACAATTTTCACCGTCTTCTCATGTCTATATATGTAAAAAAGACCGCTATGACGCGGCCTGTGAGCATGTTCCTGTGGGTCCAAAATAATGTTGGGTCACAGGGATGAAAATGGTAAACTCCAATACTAAAATGGATCTTTCCTATATCAACCTATATGTTAAGGCGAGCTTCTTAACCATTGGTCTGACGACTCGCCAGAATTTGTTTATAAACATCAATAGCCGACTGACGGGATGTTTTCAGATCAACAATCGCATCCTGGCGGGGCTGATGAATCTCTTTGCTATGCAAATCCTTCAGGTCAGGCAGCCATTTGCGGATATAATCGCCTTGAGAATCATACTTCTCTGACTGTGTCACGGGGTTGTTCACCCGAAAGTATGGAGCTGCATTCTCTCCAAGTGATGCACACCACAACCAGTTGCCCCGGTTTTGAATGTTGTCATAGTCACTGAGCTTGCGTCTGAAATACGCTTCGCCCAGCGTAAAGGGGCATTGCAGGTTTTTGGTAAGAAACATCGCGGTCAGAATACGAAGCCGATTCGGCATATGTCCCGTCTCATTCAGTTCCGTCATCGCTGCGTCGATAATCGGAATGCCTGTTTCGCCCTTGCACCACCGTTCGAAGTAGTAATCGCTGAGCGGCGACAGATCGTAACTTTTCTCATATGTAAAATAATGACTCTCATACACTGCCCGATACAGGTAGAAGTCACGGAAGCACAATTGTCTGATCCATTCGTCCGAATAGTCCGTGCGTTTCGCAGCATCATACATCTTGCGGATGGATACAGCTCCCACAGCTACATAAGAACTGAGACGGCTCGGTTCATATGCTTCATATTCATCCCGATGGTCTCCGTAATCGGCAATCCTGTCGGACAGAAAGCAGTCCAATACGAGATGAGGATCATTCAAATCTGAACTATTAAATGCCAGCAAATGTGGGGGTACCTGGAAGGTCTCCGGCCACTCTATCTGCTGATCACTGACCTTCATATCCGCAACCGTAGTGGTTGATGCTGGATTGGGATGCTCATTCATGAATTCCACCCAGCGCCGGTGGAAAGCGGCAAAAACTTTATATGGCTCCGACTTGCCCGTAAAATCAGCGAACCCCGGCAGGTCCATCAGCAAATGATCCGTCAGCTGCGTAAATGTGACATCTCGTTCCTCGGTTACCTTGCGTATTCCACGATCCCGTTCGATTGCATACGGGGTCATATCCCGATGAACAATGACTTCATCTACACGACTTTGCATTTGTTCGAGGATGTAATCAATCACCTCAGCTGGTTTGCCATAAGCCACGTGCAGCTTGCGGCCTGACTCCCGATACCGCTTACCAAGCTTTACAGCATGCTGTAGAAAGTTCACTCCGCTATGTTCCTGATCACGCCCCTGCCGCAGCAGGAAAGGATCATAAATGAGCACATGCAGACTCTCCGCATCCTGATTCCGCAAATAATCGAATGCGACCAGATCATCTGTACGCAAATCTTTGCGATGTATGAATAACTTCATGCTTCATCCTCCTGCGTGAACTTCTGCCTACTTTGCCGTTAATTCTTCATATAGTCTGCTTGTCTCCGACTCCGGTTGATGTCCCAGTTCCTCAAGCAGGGTCAGCGTAAATGAATGATATATTCTGAGTATGGCTTGTTGATCATCCATGGATGCATATACTCTCATCATTAATCGGCAGATCTCCTCGGCATAGGGCTCCCGTTCCTGTAGTTCGCTCAATTGCTCTATCGCTTCCTTGCCACGTCCATGCTTCATGTCCCATTCGGCGATATCCATAACCAGCCCCACATATTTACGTCTCAGATCTCTCACTTTGGATTGAGCCCAGCGATAATCATGCTCCTCCAGATAATCACCACGATAGAGCGGGATAATATCCCTCAACTGATCCACATTGTCTGACGTAACGGCAGCGTATGCTGTCCTTTGCTCGAATTGCTCTACATCACTGACCAGATTACCCGATAACAGACGATAACGGTTCATGTTGTATTCCAGCTTGCCTGTCATGCTCCATTCCTTCAGCAGTTTGCGGATCTGATATACGGAAGTATGCAAATGCGTTAGGCCTTTCTCTTGTGAGACATCTGCCCACAACTGATCGAGCAGAATCTCTTTGCTTACCCAATCCCCTCTATGGTGAAACAAAAACGCAAACAGTTCCTGCGATTTGGCTGTGCGCCACTTGTGCTTCTGTGCTTCCGGGTCCAGGCTTCTGTAGATATCCAGATGTTTGAAAGTAAGCAATCCAGGTACATGGGTATCCACTCCCACGGCCTCAAGTTCCTGATCCTCAGCAGTTGCAGCAACCTGAGAGGATGACGATATCATTCCTGCAGCAATGCGATCAATCGTTTTGGCAAGTCGCACTGAACTTACCGGCTTCAGGACATAATCCAGCGCCTCAAGCTCAAAGGCATCAACCGCATAATCGGCGTAAGCCGTTACAAATATAATGCGAATACTGCTGTCCAATTGCTGTATATATTCAGCCGCTTCCAGTCCATTCATTTCCGGCATGCCAATGTCGAGAAACACAACGTCCACACGCTCATTTGCCAGAAAATCCAGACCGGCACGGGCTGTCGAAAAACACTGCATGGGAATAATCCGCCCATCCGATCGTAAGAGGCGCTCCAGATGAAGCTGCGCCGGTTTCTCGTCATCGATTACAATGGCTTTCATCGCTCTTCCAGCCTCCTGCCATGAAATATTCAATGGGAATACCGCGTATACTGGCATCCGCTTATTCCTTTTTTAACCAGATCCAACTCAAGAGGCTCGTTATTTGGAGATGAGCCCCTCCTTCACAGGTATGCGGAACCGTATTATCGTTCCTTTTCCCGAATGGCTCTGAATCTCCAGTCCGTGACCATACAAGGACAACAGACGCCGATTTATATTCTGCAGCCCTACACCTCCAGGACCTTCCGTGCGCCCGGAATGTACCTGAGCCAAACGCTCAGGGGGTATGCCCACTCCATCATCCTGAACCTGAATGACAATGTGCTCACCTTCCCTTAGAATGCCAAGGTTAACCGTACCGCCTGCAGCACGCGCCATCACCCCATGTCGAATTGCATTCTCCACAAGCGGTTGAATACTGAGCGGTGGCAGGTACAGACGCACATCCGGGTCTACATCATAATGAACTACCAAACGTTCCTCAAACCTTGCCTGCTCCAGATGTACATAGGACTCCACCAATTCCAGTTCCTTGGCAAGCGGAACCAGTTGGTCGCGGTTCTGGAAGTCGAAACTTCCCCGCAGGTATTGGCTCAGTTCAATAAGCAGATCGGTCGCTTTGTCCGGATTGACAGCGCATGTTGCAATAATGACGTTGAGCGCATTATATAGAAAGTGCGGTTTGATCTGAGCCTGCAAAAAAGCCATTTCCGTGCGAACAACCTCCTGTACCGAGGTACGCATCTCAATTAACGTCCGTACCCGGGCACGCAGTTCACCTGCATCTACAGGTTTGCTCAGAAAGTCATTTGCTCCTGCCTGGAATCCCATTTTGATGTCCTCAGGCATCCCGCGAGCCGTCAGCATCAGTATGGGCAGTTCGGACAGGGAACTGCTCTCCCGCAGCTTGCGACATAGCTCAAGCCCGGACATTTGCGGCATCATCCAATCGGTAATGACAAGAGCAATGGATGGGTGTTCTTCACGCAGTTTTAATGCCGCAGCCCCACTATCCGCTGCAATGACACGATATCGTTCCGTCGATAACAGGTTGAACAGGACCTGTCGGTTCACGGGATCATCATCTACAATTAGAATGGTATGTTCAGCTTCCACAATCTCATCTGTCTCATCCCAATCGATTGCAGCCGTATCCTGTGCTCTTATTTCTTGAGCAGCTACATATTGGGCTGCAACAGGTCTCGAACTTGCCTGCAGCAGCGGAAATTGAACAATGGGCAGAGTGAAATGAAAGGTCGAACCTTCACCCGGCTTCGATTCTACCCAGATGGTCCCTCCGCCAAGCTCGACCAGTTTGCGAGTGATACTCAGCCCAAGGCCAGTTCCCCCGTTAACCCTCTCACTTGTTCCGTTGCCCTGTTCGTAAGACTGAAATATGTCTTCCAGTTTATCTGCAGCAATTCCAACCCCCGTATCCGCAACAGATACCGTCACCAGAGCTCCATCCACACGGGCATACAGCCGAATTTCCCCTTGCTTCGTATACTTATACGCATTGCCCAGCAAATTGTACAGAACCTGTCTTAGTCGATCCTCGTCGGCCTCAACCAACGGTAACGCTGGCGGCCATTGCTGAATCAGCACAATCGGTTTGTCCTCAAAGGTGAAACCAGAGACTTCAACGACTGTTCGAGCAACCGATTCGAGATCAACAGCACTCCGTTTTAATTCAATTTCACCATTTTTGAGCTTGGAAAAATCCAGAATATCGTTTACCAGCAGCGAAAGCCGCTTTCCAGTGGACGTGATCATGGACAGATTTTTGGCCTGCTTGGGTGTTACCGCCCCGGCCGCCCCTTCCAACATCGATTGCGCAATATTAATGATGCCATGCAGGGGAGTTCTCAGTTCATGGGACGTATTCGCCATAAATTCATCCTTGAGACTGTCGATGGCAAGCAAACGTTCAGACAACGCTTCAACTTCACGGAATGATTGTGCGAACCGGATCGCTGTTAGAATCATCTGTGCAAAAACAAATAACAGCAGCTCGTACAGCGCAAGAAATGTCGTATCCACAGTGGTGAAAGCACCCACGGTGTGCAGCACAACCACCATAAATATACTCATCATGCTCATCAGGACAAAATGACCATCATTCGGTCGCTTTTTCAGCCAATGGAGCATGGCTCGTAACGTGTAACCAATGACCACAATTGAAATCAGCAGCATAGGCAGCTCCAGCATGGAGAACAGCACAGGAGACAATATAAGACCCACCGCGCATTGGACTAGTACCAGAACCACACCCAAGCGAACAAACCATGAATGGACCGCTCCAGGTACAAGCGCATCCATATAACGAAGCAAGTAATAATACGCAAGAGCCGCGCTAATTAATTGAATCCGCAGAAATTCATTATTCGGCAGGAATGGTAACAGTGTCCCCAGCAACTTCTCTCCATGAGTCAAAGCGTACATCGCACCGGACAGGCTGAATAATCCCAGATACCGAAGCTCTTTTTCACTGCGTCGCAGCCGGAAAAGCATCAGGAAGAAGGCAGCTGGCAGAATAAATCCGAACAGGGTCATCAGGTCCTGGAGCCAGTCCTGCTGTTGGCTTTTCAGAATGCTGTGCTCGTCCCCGAACAAAACGGATGCAATGATGCCGCCAGACGAGTAGCTGTAATTGGATACCTGAATGATAATATCTGCAACGTTGCCTTCTATGGAGGTAAATCCCGTAAAAGGCAAATTGAGCTGAATATCCGTATTTTGCGTTGTGCCTGGCAGCCCTTTGCCGCCAATCTCTTTGCCATCTATAAATATCCGATGGGCCATACGAATATTTTGGGTACGTATCCCATAATCATTCTTCTCTGCTCTTGGGGGAATTCGAACACGCAAATGATAGGTCCCATACCCATGCGCCTCTCCCATAGTCCCATTCCAGCGGGATGGGACATGGATAGGTAAAGGCTCGGAGAGGGGCTTGCGTCCTGATAAATGCGCCTCAAAGTCAACGGGTGCCAACAATTGCCCCGGATAGAAATCCCACGTACCATTCAGGGATGCAGCCCCCTGCCTGTCGAAATCCCAGCGTGTCAGATCCAGGACCCCGTCCCTCCCATGAGGATTTCCGCGCTCGGAAAATAACGTTTGTACAATGGATCCTAGAGGAAAGACAACAATACATATAAAGCTAATGGTGAGCATAATCCAGTGTTTTCTCATCTATGTAATCCTTCCGCCTCCATCGCGAGAGACGTCTAATTTTGTCGTTTTATATCTATAACTCCATGTTACACGTTTCTGTTGCGGACGGAAATAGTTCTTCTATGATATTTTAACACCAAAAAAGCCACAGGCTTAACTACCGGAATGCAGACCGGAGTAAGACCTGTGACTTATTTAAATTTGCTGACATCTGTTTTACTTCTCTGTTGTACTTCTCCCTTTTTCTTACGCTTGCCCAACCACTTGGGCCAGTTTCTGTACAATTCCGGCCCAGCCCTGCTCCATCCGTTCACGAACCATGGCATGAGCTTGTCCAAATTCAGTCAGCTTGTCGGCATCCCAGCCACTGTGAATCAATGTAAAATCTGTATCTTGTCCTTGCTCCGTCAGTTCAAATGTTAGTGTCCAGTCCTTACCCCATTGGAATGACAGCTTGTGTGGCGGTTGAACCTCTGTGACCTTGCATGGTGATTTCCCGAAGGGTCCTGCCTCCAATATAAATTCATGCCCTTCCACCGGCTCCAGATTGCTCGGCATAAACCATGATTCCAAGCCTTTGGAAGTCGATACAATTCCCCATACGTTCTCCACAGGTGCGTGAAGCAACAATTGTTCCCGAATATCCGGCAATGCACTTGAAGATTCCATTCGAATCGCCTCCTAGTATATATATCAGCATTTTTCATCTTTCCATTTGATCGCTCATGGGATTATGCAAAATGCCCTTTTCACTTATTGTTCAAGATTCAATAATGCGTGTCAAATATATTCAGCTAACAACAGGTATTCTGTTGACCAACCCTTCAAACCAAATCTATAATTGGAACATATTACATAAAGGTGCGTGATTCCTATGTTAGTCTGCTCCGAAAAATCCAATTCCAACCGTTGCCGGAAGGGATAAACCTCACAGGCATTCCCTTCCACTGCTTATTTTAATTATGTTGCGGAGGAAACGCTACATGTCTTTTAGTTATTATGGTCCATTATGTACCGAATCGACTGTTACGAAATAATCACACTAAAAAGGGATGCCCTCCGTCATGTTCATGACTTGTGGGGCATCCCTTTTCAATTGCATTTATATAAATGTTCTAATCAAGATTAATATCCGCGGGAATATTGCTCTGCAATAGCCGCTTTATCTTTGCTGACGCCGAGTTCCAGAGCTGCATGAGTCGCCCAGTACGGATCGCGCAGCATGCCTCTGCCAACGGCAACCAGATCAGCGTCACCGTTGCCGATAACTGCTTGAGCCAAAGCTGAATCCTCAAGCATTCCCACCGCGATGACAGGAACGTTCAATTCTTCACGGAAACGACGGGCAAATGGAACCTGGTAACCAGGGTAGTTCCCCGGTTTACGTTGTCCGGAAGATCCTTCACCACCGGAGCTGATGTGGAACATGTCCACGCCGGCTGCCTGATAGGCACGAGACATTTCAATGGTATGATCAATATCATATCCGCCATCGGCGTATTCTATGGCCGAAATCCGCATAATCAACGGCATATCTTCCGGCATTTCTTTCTTCGCCGCACGGATAATCTCAACGCCAAAACGGGAAAGATCCTGTCCATACACATCCTCACGATGATTCATCAACGGAGAATGGAATTGGTGAATGAGGTAACCATGAGCACCATGCAGCTCAATGGCGTCGACCCCGGCAGCTACTGCACGTCGTACCCCGTCCGCGAACTTCTGTACCATGGCTTGTGCTTCCTCTGTTGTTAAAGCGTGTGGCGTATTGAAGCTTTCTCCAGGGAAGGTAACCACCGACGGAGCTACAGGCCGAGCCGCATCCTCTGCTTTACGTCCTGCATGCGCGATCTGAATCGCCACTTTGGAGCCATGAGCGTGAATGCCATCCACCAGTTTGGCAAAGGCAGGAATGTGATCGTCCGACCAGATGCCCAGGTCATTATCGGTGATGCGTCCGTCCGGATCAACATCCGTCATCTCAATTATAATCAATCCAGTACCCCCAACGGCACGGCTTACATAGTGAACTTGGTGCCAATCATTCGGAATACCATCTTTGGCAGTTACGGAATATTGGCACATTGGCGCCATGACGACACGGTTATTTAATTGAAGCCCCTTAATTTGAAACGGGGAAAATAATTTCTCTGTCATTTCAGGTACATCTCCTATTCAATAAGGTATATGTTAAGGCGTTTACTTGTTTTGCTGATCGGAAAATAGCTTTCCATTCTTGCCGTAGTTACTCTTTTCCAGATCCTCAATGAAAATGAATACGTTACTCGGATCGACGTCCAGTGTCTCACAAGCCACTTGGGTCATCCGTTCAATCAGCTGGCGTTTCTGCTCCGTCGTCTTGCCTTCCAGCACTTTAACGGTTATAAATGGCATGGCTAAATTCACATCCTTTTATCATTGATTATTATGAACTTTACCTACAGAAAAACAAGTACGTACTTTTTTGTGAGATAGTACCCTTTTTTATACCTAGTTGGTCCTTTCTTTCCTCCGATGCGTCCGGCATAACTCGAAATGGACCCAAAACATGATATGATAGCCCTACAGACATACTGGAAATAATATACCCACTTTATATAAGTTGTATCTAACGGTTACACGAAAACGGACCTCATAGTGTTTCAGTGTAAAATAAGTAATTCAACTTATATAATAAACCGAAGCCAAAGGAGCGATTACTGGTGAAAGATATTTTAATTCAAAGACTCACAACCTATGCTCAAATGGATACGCAATCCGATGAAAACAGTGAAACCTGTCCTTCCACACCAGGCCAACTGGTCTTGGGAAAACACCTTGTTGAAGAATGCAAATCCATTGGTTTGCAGGAAGTGACGATGGATGAGAACGGCTATGTGATGGCTACACTGCCATCCAATACAGACAAAGATGTTCCTGTGATCGGTTTTCTCGCTCACCTGGATACAGCGACCGACTTTACAGGCAAAGATGTAAAACCACAGGTGATCGACAACTATGATGGACAAGATATTGTACTGAATCAGGAACTGGATGTGGTGTTATCCACCACCGATTTCCCGGAACTGCGTGAATATAAAGGCCACACCCTGATCACAACAGACGGCACAACACTGCTTGGTGCGGATAACAAAGCAGGCATTACCGAGATCATGACGGCGATGGCCTATCTGATTGAACACCCGGAAGTGAAACACGGGAAGATTCGCGTCGCTTTTACACCGGATGAAGAGATCGGCCGCGGGCCGCATAAGTTCGATGTCCCTGCTTTTGGAGCCAAATATGCCTATACGGTGGACGGCGGACCGCTCGGCGAGCTGGAATACGAAAGCTTCAACGCGGCGGCTGCCAAAATCACAGTACGGGGCACCAACGTGCACCCGGGAACAGCCAAAAATAAGATGGTCAATTCCGCCAAAATTGCGATGGAGCTGAACCGCCGTCTGCCTGCGGAGGAAGCTCCCGAATTCACAGAGGGGTATGAAGGATTCTATCATCTGTTATCCATCGAGGGAGACGTCGAATTGACCAAGATGAGCTACATCATCCGGGATTTCGATCGAGAGAAGTTTGAGGAACGCAAAGCGTATTTGTTGAGTGTCGTGGACGAGTTAAAGAGCAAATATGGCGAGAAGAGCATCTCCATTGAATTGAATGATCAGTACTATAACATGCGTGAGAAAATCGAACCTGTGCGTCAGATCGTCGATATTGCACATGAAGCGATGACCCGCCTGGATATCGAGCCTGTCATCCGTCCGATTCGCGGAGGAACAGACGGTTCCCAGCTCTCATACATGGGTATGCCTACACCCAACATCTTCACTGGCGGAGAGAACTATCACGGCAAGTTTGAATATGTATCGGTTGATAATATGGTGAAAGCCACACAAGTCATCGTGGAAATTGCCCAATTATTCGAACAGCGCGGAGATGTTTAATCGAAGCATAAAGCTGCAGCACAGCAATTAAAATGGATCATTCACCAACAGGTGAAGGCAAGGGCACCCTCTTTCATGTGATAAGCTGAGGGTGTCTTTTGCCGTTCCGTGCACCTTATTTATTCATACATATTGCCTCCCGCAATTTCACGCAGCTGATCCAGATTGCAGATGACCATGCTGCGCTGTTCTTTACGGATGATTTCACGGTCGCAGAGATCATGGATGACCCGGTTCAAGTGTCTATAGCTCGTGCCCAGCATATCTGCCAGCTCTGTCAGCTTGGAGGTCTGGATTTCTTCGGTGACTTGTTCCCCTTGCTCCATCGTGGACAACAGATAACTCGCAAAGCGGCTCTCGACCGGATATAGCAGATTGAGACTCGACAGATTCGAGAAGGTATACAACTTATGGGTCACATGACTGAGCATAAAATGGAGGAACTTCGGGTTCTCAGCATAAGTATTTTTGAGATAGCGATAGCTTACACCGAGCAGCAGGCTCTTGTTGACGGACTCAACCGTATTTTTGGCTTCCTTGCCATTCACCAGCTCCAGATCACCTACGAGTGCAGGCGGCATACTGAAACGAAGCAACAGTGACTTACCGTTTGGCAGCGTTGTATAAATCTTGAGTTTGCCCTGAACGAGAAAATACAATCGCTCGGGGCGTTCACCTTTGGCACATATAATCTCGCCTTTGGAGGCTTCAAGTAACCTTAATTCAGCAAGCGCAGGCTCGTCGAGCACCTGATCCAGGCCATGCTCCCGCGCAAGCTGATGCAGCAATTCAAAGTCCATGATTTCTCTCATCTCGGATTAACCCCCAATGAAATTTAACCGTCTACTAATGGACCCAGGTCCTTTTATCCGATAAAGAAGAAGCCTAAGCGGCCTTCTGCGTATTATACCAAATGCTCATATAACAAAGAGGACTTGGAAGTCCCATGATGGAGTTTCCAAGCCCTCTTTTTATATCTTTTTATCGTGCTGTAAGTGTATCTTGTGTTGTATCTAAATCTGTTATTCCTTTATTATTTGGCAGCTTTATTTAATTCTCTTCCTACTACCTCGGCCTCAGACTCCCAGCACTCCACTTCACCCGGAATGTGAATACGGTCCCGCGTAAAGATCGGGTCACGCCCTTCGGCTTTTTGCTTCTTATAATCCTTCAACGCATCAAATGTCACCTTGGACAGCATCAGGATGGCAATGAGATTCACCACCACCATCAGCCCCATGAACAGGTCGGCCAGATCCCATACCAGCTGTACTTTGGCAACAGCACCGAAAAGAACCATTGCGATGACACAGACACGGTATACCCACAGCCATACTTTACTGGATTTGATAAACTCAATATTGGTTTCCCCATAGTAATAATTCCCGATAAGCGTACTAAAGGCAAACAGAAACACCATAACTGCCAAAAATCCGGACGCCCATGAACCAATATGCACACTTAATGCCGCCTGGGTCAATTCAATTCCACCCAAATTCGAGCCTTTGTACACGCCTGATAACAAAATAATCATGGCTGTGCTTGTACAAATGACCAACGTATCCGTCAACACGCCCAATGCCTGAATAAGTCCTTGTTTGACCGGATGTGTAGTATGCGCCGTAGCCGCAGCGTTCGGTGCACTACCCATACCTGCTTCATTGGAGAACAAACCACGTTTGACACCATTCATCAGCGCAGCTCCAAGTGTACCACCAGCGACCTGTTCAATGCCGAAGGCATTTTTCACAATCAGCGCAATCATGGCCGGAAGCTGGGTGATGTTCGACAGAACAACAAATGCAGCTACGCCAATGTATAACACCGCAAGAACAACGACAATGTATTCGGACGCCTTGGCAATCCGTTTAACACCGCCCATTATGATTCCAGCAAACACAACAGCCATAATAATACCCACGGTCAACCGATCGATGCCGAATGAATTTTTGAATGCCACCGTAATCGTGTTGGACTGCACCGCATTAAAGACCAAACCGAACGACAATGTGATGAGAATCGCGAACAAAATTCCCATCCAGCGTTTCCCAAGGCCACGCTCCATATAATAAGCCGGACCCCCGCGGAATCCGCCCTTATCTTTGATTTTATAAATTTGAGCAAGTGTACTCTCTACAAAACTGGAGGCTGAACCAAAGATCGCGATGACCCACATCCAGAATACAGCCCCGGGTCCCCCCAGTGCAATTGCCAGTGCAATACCGGTAATATTCCCGGTACCTACGCGGGCTGCCATACTGATACAAAATGCCTGAAACGGCGAAATTTTGCCGGGCTCCTTACTTCTCGGCTCCCTAAGCACTTTCACCATATCTCCAATCATGCGGAATTGCATGAACCGGGTCTTGGTCGTAAAGTACAGACCGCATACCACCAACAATATGATTAACAGCTTGGACCACAGAAAATCATTGAAAACTGCAATAATATCTTGTATTGTTTGCTCCATTGGCAATGCCCCTTTTCGTAGATGGTTCATTAAAAAGTGTTTCCCAGCTGTATGACTGAGCGAAAAATTCTTATACTACTTCATAGAGCATCGTTTGTACCATTCTGCACATCTCGGAATCCACATTTTCGGATGTTACTTATACTACAGGGGCATCTACGGAAATCGACAAATACCTACACAGAATCATTTAAATTTTTTTATAAATAAGCAACGTTTATCCATTCACTGTTACTTTATCTGACATATCGGTCGCATACACGGGTCTTCACATCGGGATATACAACCAAGTATGATAATAGAGGACATCAAAAGCAGGATAAATCGTCTTCACCCATACATTTTTCTCATAACGACTTCATCAGAAAGGAGGTCACTGAAATGCGTTATTTTATTGTGGATGATGATCCTGGCGTACGATCCATGCTAATGGATATCATTGAAGATGAGGGGCTTGGAGACATTGCGGGAGAAGCAGAGGATGGAGCTCACATTACTGCCGAACTGCTTGAGCTGCACAAGGTGGATGTACTGCTAATTGATCTGCTCATGCCGCAGCGAGACGGGATTCAGACCATACGTGCGCTTGAAGGAAGGTTCAATGGCAAGATCGTGATGATCTCCCAGATAGAATCGAAAAATATGATTGGGGAAGCCTATTCTCTTGGCATTGAATATTATATTACGAAGCCGATTAATCGGCTGGAGATTCTGTCTGTTCTGCGACTGGTGGACGAACGTCTTCGTATGCAGCAATCCATCGCAGATATTCAACGTACACTGCAGGGACTCTCCAGACTGCAATCTTCCGAACGTACTGCAACACCGGTTCCCGACAAAACGATTACGACGGCAGGACATTTCCTGCTATCCGAGATGGGCATGATCGGGGAAGCAGGCAGCAGAGATCTGCTGGACATGCTGGAATACCTGGAGCAGATTGAAACCGAGGAACATAAGCTCTCTCCATACACGTTCCCGTCACTTAAGGATATCTTCCAGAATGTAGCCCTGCGCAAGTTGGGCACTGATGCTTCAGCAGCAGAAGTGACAAAGGAGATCAAAGCATCCGAACAGCGCGTACGCCGTGCCATTTTCCAAACATTGAGCCATGTCGTATCGCTCGGGCTCACGGATTATACACATCCGAAGTTCGAGAACTATGCGTCAAAGTTCTTTGATTTTACGGAAATTCGCAAAAAAATGCTGGAACTGCAAAACAATGTGGAGCCCTCCTTGTCCCAGACCCGCATTAATACGAAAAAGTTCGTTCAGGTGCTGTATCTGGAAGCCAAGCGGCTGTTGCATTAAATAGTAACAAAAATATGCGCGTATGATCGTACTGGAATTGATTCAGCATTCGTTCTTCCTGCTGTCTATTCCAGCTATTATCATGCGCGCATAATTGCCTAAAAGTGCATCTATATCCATCAAGCCCTTGGCTTGCTCAGGTTCATTCGATTATACTCATTAATCAATTCATCCAGTACCATGGACTGCTGAAGCACATCGGGGTGTCCAAATCTACCCTCGTTATGCTCTACCAACATATGAAGGTTATGTCTGGCTTTCTCTATTTGATTTTTCAATTCCAAACTCATAACCATCGCGTCTGATCCCTCCTTATTTCTGTGTTACATTTTAGGTTTTCCTGTCAATCTATAGTTGGATTAACATATGGCATAGTTGGCATGGATGTTTTGTATCCTTCTCCAAATTTTGATAGTCACTGATACCATCTCTATAGGGCTATCCGTAAATGGCTCTGGAGCGCCTTATTGAAGGTAAGATTGTAAGTTTACAAAGCAAATTTCCCCCACTACCTTCATAATCAAACAGTTGTGTCATTATTGTGTATGTTAAAAAAACAAAAAAGCACCTCTCAATATACAGGCTACCCAAGGGGTTATCCTATATCGATAGAGAGGTGCTTCATTATTTAATCAGGTTAATTAATGCGTGACCTTCACTGTAATCAATTCACTGGAAACCGATCCACTTTCATTGATCCATTCCACAACGTATTTATACTCTCCAGGTTCGAGATCGTTGATCGCTGCTGTCGCTGTCTGTGCATTCTGGGATGCAGCAGTCAACGGCTGGCTGTCGATCTCTTGACCGTTCTCATACAGACGATAGGAAGTGGCATTTGTGCCCCACCACAAATTCATCGTAATGATATAGTTTCCATCTCCATCCCAATTGTCATGAGAGAGCACCGGTTTTGCTGGCGCTGCATCACGCACGGTTACGGTATGGGGAGCACATTCAGTTATTCCCTTTGAATTGATCAATTCACAAGTATATTCATACGTACCGTTTACCCGGCCCGAAATATTGGTAGATGCCTTTTGGGCGGAAGGGCTTGAGGCGGTGAGCTTCTGGGTATCGATCAGTTCACCGTTCTCATACAATTTATACTGTGTACCGTTATTCCCCCACCACATATTCATCGTGATAGTGTATGTTCCATCCGCCAAACCATCGCCATGCTGGTTATCGTCGGACAAGGACGGTACACCTGGTGCACCTGTGGCTTGGTCTGCGGCAATGACTGTCACTTCCACGGAAAGCTCGGTGATGAGCCCCGCACCATTAACCGCCTTGGCTGTAAAGATGTGTTTTCCCACCAGACCCGTCAGTGCAATCTCATCACCCTGTTCTACGACCTCACCATCCCAAGTCAATTCCAGAAGAGTGATTCCGGACTCCGGATCTTCTGCCTTCACATCAACTTGGAGTACATCTTCTTCGCTCATCTGTTCCGCAGGCATGCCAGTAATGACCGGAGGTGTGGTATCTTCGGGTTCTTGCGGAGCACCTACATAACGAATATTCGGTGCCGCTGGCTGCTCCATGCCTACTCCCAGATGGAAGCCGGTATGTGGCGGCTGGTTATAGGCTACATTTTGCCAAGCTACGCCAAGTCGATAGACCGGATCATGCATCAACGTGCGAATACGTACATCCGTCTCATCTGTCGTCGTATAAATACGTAATTCCGAGCTGTCCTGACTGCGCCACATCACTTCTTCACGCCAGTCACCAAACAGGTCAGCCTGCAAACTCGGATTGGCTTTAGTGCCATTGTTCGAAGCCGAACCTGTTGCTGTCAGCAGATTAACTGTCGTTTGGTTCGCATAATCCCACTTGTCGATACGAATATCGTCCTGAAGCTCACGCAGCAGGTCACCGTCCCACCAGATACCGAAGTTCGTGGACGATGGAATCTTCGTCGTGATCAGTTCACCCTGAGCGCTGTAAAGCCCGGTGATTGGAATATGTTCAGCATTGGTGATCGTTGCAGCCCACACCTCAGACCCCGGATAATTTGGATCAATATCCGCAGCCATGCCGCGTCCGGTATCGATACCTGTGAACACACCCCAGAGAATCTCTCCTGTAGCGGCATCACGCATTTCCATACCGTACTGCGAATCTTTATGTTCGTGTACGTCGAACACTTCCAATCCTGGACGAGTCGGGTCCAGATCACTCAGATGCATGGCATCGCCATGACCAAGCTTCGTATTGTAGAGCGGTTTGCCATCATCATCGATGGCCATGGCGCCAAATGTAATCTCATCCTTGCCATCGCCATCCACATCTGCAACCGAGAGGTTATGGTTTCCTTGGCCTGCGTACTCGCCGTAGCCATCATCGTTGGAGTCAAAACGCCACACTTTGCTCAGCTTGCCATCACGGAAATTGTAGGACGCGAGCACGGTACGTGTATAATATCCACGGCTGAACATCGCACTTGGATGTTCACCGTCCAGATACGCCACCGCTGCGAGGAAACGGTCCACCCGGTTTCCATAGCCATCGCCCCATGAAGCCACATCTCCACGCGGCGGATCATATTCCACCGTATCCAGCGCTGCTCCGGTTTCACCATCAAACACCGTCAGGAATTCATCCCCAAGCAGAACGTAGCCCGAACTGTTCCGGTGGTCTGCATTGGCGTCACCAATGACTTTCCCTAGTCCATCGACGGTACCATCTGCGGTACGCATCATCAGTTCCGCTCTGCCATCACCGTCGAAGTCATAGACCAGGAATGGAGAGTAGTGCGCACCCGCTCGGATATTCGGCCCCATATTGATGCGCCAGAGTCTTGTTCCATCCAGCTTGTAGGCATCCATATAGACAATGCCGGTATATCCGGATTGGGAATTATCCTTGCCGTTGTTGGGCGACCACATCAGGACAATCTCATATTCACCATCACCATCGACATCGCCAACACTGGCATCACCCGCATAATACGAATACGGCTGTCCGTCTTTCGTATACGCATCCGCAGGTTTTTGCAGTGGTACAGACAGATACTGCTCCTGCCAAACGCCAAATTCCTTCGTTGCTGCTTTTTCAATGCCGTTTTGTACCGTCATGACACGATATTTGGACGCATCCGTTCCTTCGGCATCCGTAAAGTTGGTGCTTCCCGTTATCGGTTCATCGTTAAGCTTCACGCCATCCCGATACAAATTAAAGGCAATGGTCTCGGCATCCAGACCCAGCATGCGCCAGCCGATATAGTTGCCGTTTTCCGTTTTTACAGCGACCGGAGCACGGTCCAAATATTCCATTTCGCGATTCAGCGTCGTTGCTACCGGTGTTTCAAGTGCACCCGAAAGTTCGGATACCCCACCCGCATTCACAGACGCCACTTTATAGAAATAAGGAATGGTGCTGAGAATGGTGGAGTCTGTGTATACTGTCTCCTTGGTACGAGCAATTAGATCATACGGCCCATCCAGCTTCACAGCGCGATAGATTTGATATGCACGTGCACCTGCTGCTTCCGTCCAGCTGAAGGAAACATCATTTTTGTTGATGCTTTGTAACGACAGGCCTGAAGGAACCTCTGCCTTGTCTACAGATGAATCAATCGTCGATACAGGCAAAGCATTGGATGCAACCGATTCTGTTCCTGTACGATCCGCAGCCGTTACCATATATACATAATTCATGCCCAGGTCGACCTTGTTGTCGATATAGGTTGTTGTATCGGTAGTTGCCAGCAACTCGGCCTTGGCCGCTCCAGTGGACTGACGGTATACCTTATACTGCACGTCATCCCCAATAGCGTCCCATGACAATGCAGCACTGATTGGGTCACTCTCCAGATCCAGGCCATCCAGCTTTAGATTAGAAGGGGCCACCAATACTGGTGTAATCTCAAGCCCGTTGAGATGGGCCGTTTGCCCGCTGAAGATCAGATTCATCTGTCCATCCTGAACGTTAATCTGGTTGATCACTTTTTCGGCTATATTTTGAGCGCCGGAAGATACCGTTCCATAATCTTTGCCTTCAATATTGATGTTGGTCCGCGCCGAACCAATCCAGTCCCCCGTGTACGTCTTGACCGAATAGGTACCATTCGGCAGATCAATTTTGAATTCATATGAGCCGTTAAAATAGATCACGAAGTCACGACGCAGGTTATCCGTCGCACTGCCACGATCCCGATCGGCCATATTGGCGGAAGACGTTAATCCATAACCGCGTTCAGGCGTATACAGCGTATTTCGATTGACTTCCGTATACCCTTCAGCAACCGGAGAACCTACCGGGCCAAAGTCATATCGATACGCAGCCGATTTGGTGGTGAAGCTGACTTCATCCGAAGGTTCGGATTCGCCGCGGCCATTCACAGCGGTTACTCGAACCGTGTACGACTTTCCTTCGACCAGTCCGCTCAGCGTTAAAGTCGGTATGGTTGCCGTTCCTGCCAGCTTGTAGGCAGATTCCGGCTCTGTTGAAAGTTTGCGGTACACTTTGTAGATGTCTGCGGTGTCATCGGCCGTCCATTTCAGTACTGCTCCGGCGTTGCTGATGCTGCCTGCCTTCAATCCAGCAGGTTTGGCTGGCAATTCAGCCGGAACTTCGGCATCCTGGACCGCTTCCGATAAGGGCAGGTCCAGATCGCGAACCGCACCTGCAACCAGACGGGCGATCTGAATCGCTCCGTATTCCTGGAAGTGGGTATTATCCGTTGCCCCATTCGGGAACGCCTGATAGATACCTGGTGATACATGGAGGAAGACAGACAATGTCGCTTCCGGTCCAATGGAATCATAGTACGCAATGCTGAGTGCGCTCAGATCGATCAGCTTCACATTTTTCTCTGAAGCTACTTCCTTCATCGCCTGCACATATTCAGGGAAGGATACATTGAACTTGCCTGTGTCTGCGTTAAAGTCCCTACGCCCCATTGGCGTTACCAGAATTGGCGTAGCTCCCCGCTGCTGCACTCCGTCTATGTAGGTTTTCAGATAGTTCTTGTAATCGGCGGGTGAAGCATAGCGGTCAGGAACACTGATCGTTGCATCATTGTGTCCGAACTGCACGAACAGATAATCTCCCGGACGAATGAGACGCAGAATTTCATCCAATCGGCCTTCAAAAATAAAGGATTTGGAACTGCGTCCACCGATGGAATGGTTTTTAATGTCCACGGCATCACTGAAAAAGGACGGGAACATTTGCCCCCAACCCGCTTGGGGCTCCCAATATGGGTTATAGGTCTGCATCGTGGAGTCACCTGCAAGGTACACAGCAGGTTTGTTACCTGCTTCGCGTTCCTGCTGTTTGGTGATCACAAGTGCATTGATATTGGCGGCCGTTCCGGAGAATTCAAAGTTCATCTGCCCATCCACCAGTGCAATATCGAAGCTCATCTCCAGATATTCACCCGCTGGCTTGGTGTTCTGCTGAACCTTGCTCATGCTCTCCACTTTGATCGCAATATCCGTGCTGCCTGCACTGTCACCAGCAACAAGGGAGACGGTGTAGTCACCGTTCGGCAGATCCACCTTAAATCCGCTCCCATCAGCAACGGTGGCAAAATCCGATTTGATCGGATCACTTGTACCCCGATCCTGCACCGTTACCTTGGACACATCGGTGAATCCATAGCCACGTTCCGTGGAATATGCAGACACTGCGTCCACGCCTGTATATCCATACGCAACAGCTCCTGAACCAAAGTCGAATTTATAAGTGCCTCCTCCCGCAGCTTCATCAGCCGATACGGCTGCACTTGCTGTTGGTGTGCCAAACAGGCTCCCCCACCCCAGACTGGAAATGGTAAATACCCATAGGAGCAAAACCAAGCCAACTTGCCGCGTCTTCGCGATCATGAACACCCATCCTTTCGTTTCCTCATCAATGAATGATTACAGCCAGAACGATGGTACAACTTTTAAGTAAGCGGTTACATTACCACTCGATACTATCCCTTCTTCCAGGGAATGAACATGCAATTTTCCGTCTTTTTCCACCAAAAAACCGATCTCTTCATTTTTGATCTCTACCACAAGCCTTACAAGGGATCGGATAATGCTCCAAAAGGTAATAAAATCCCTTTTCATACGTAATTCATTCAGGTACAATAGGGCGATGTGTGTGTCCGGACCAGGCGGATGCGAATTAAGAAATATAGAGGACGGTTCAGCTTCTAGCGGATCATCCTGATTTGATTATTTGGAGGCTCATCAACACCATGCAAACTGATTCACAGACTAAAGTCAAAATCATAAACGCCGATCCCAGCGCGATGGGATTATTTGGGTTGGCTATCGTTACTCTGGTCGCTTCCTCCCAAAAGCTTGGCATTACAGATGGCCTTAGTTACGCCATTCCTTGGGCGATCTTCCTCGGTGCCTTTGCCCAGCTGTTCGCTTGCATTCAAGATTCCAAACGCAACAATACCTTTGGTACAACTGCATTCGGCGCATACGCATTCTTCTGGTTCGCCATGGGTGCCAACTGGTTGATCAAAATGGGCGTGTTTGGCTCCACTCTTGCGGAACAGGCAGATGGCAAGCAGCTCGGATTTGCTTTTGCCGGATACCTCGTGTTCACCCTGTTTATGACACTGGGTGCCGTTGAAGCCAACAAAGTATTGCTCATCATTTTTATTCTCATTGACTTCCTGTTCCTTGGCCTGACCTTTGACGCTTTCGGCGTAGCTCCTCATATCTTCCATACCATTGCTGCTTATGCTGAAATGGGAATCGGAATCGTGTCGTTGTACGGCACAGGCGCTTCTGTACTGAATGCTCATTTTGGCTACACGTTCCTGCCTGTTGGCGGACCGTCTGGCATTTTCAAAGCCAAGGCTTAATATACAGCATCAAACCGCCAGGGCGCCGGTCCCGCCTGGCGGTTTTTTTGATTCATGCTTCACTTGAATATGGATATAACCGACTACTATACTAGAACTAACATATAGAGACGATGGACACAGCAAGTCTTGCAAAGTACATCAGCCATACTGTCAGGAGGACCATAAAGAATGAGAGAGATACCTAAACCTACGGGGTTTGATCAAGTGGAGAGAAAGTATGTGCGCGAAACACGTTGTTTTAAGACGGCGAGAGTGTTCCCAACCGATGTAAATAATCATAATACGTTGTTTGGCGGCAAACTCATGTCCTACATCGATGACATTGCATCGATTGCCGCATCCAAGTTATGCCGGGTCAATACCGTCACAGCTTCCACGGATTCGGTCGATTTCTTGTATCCGATTAATCCGACGGATTCGGTGACGTTGGAATCCTTCGCATCATGGACGGGACGAAGTTCGATGGAGATTTTTGTGAAGGTAATCCGCGAGGATCTGAAGACGGGGGAGAAGAAGATTGCGGCGACGGCATTCCTCACCTTTGTTGCATTGGATGAAAATAACCGCAAACTTATCGTTCCTCGCATCATTCCGGAGACGGAGGAAGAGAAGAAATTATATGAGACTGCTCCAGCTCGGGCGGCCATGCGGAAACAACGGCGGGAAGAAAGCAAGAACTTCGCCGACTTCCTCACCGTTAGTTATCCCTGGGAATAAGAAATCCGAACACGTTATTCAGTCCTGCAGCTTACGTTCATGAATGGTCCGACCCTTCTGCCCTGGTTCAATCAGGAGACGGGTCGGTTTAATGTTTATCAGTGCAGTCAGCTGCTCCCCCATGTAATGGGAAGAATACTTGAACCCAATCTCTGCCCAGTGCATAATCACACCAACGGTGGCAGATACCAGATAACTCAGCATAATGTCATAATTAATGGTGTAGTCGCTGTCTTCGGTTACCAGTACAAAATCCTCGGTTAAGTAGGTTCTGAACATGTTGCAGAGTCTGGTTCCCATATCACCATGCATCGTCATCAAGGCTCGAAAGATGTCCTGGTGCGCTTCAATATATTTAAATACAGGCATCGTTGATGGCAGCAATGCCGTCATATCCACTTCTTTTAACTCCGCATAAGGTGAAGCATACGCTTGTCCTACTCCCTGCATGAAATCATCCAGAATAAATTGCAGCAGCTCGGGTTTACCGGGAAAATGTAAATAGAACGTTCCCCGGTTATAATCCGCCCGCTCCGTAATATCACGAATCGTGACGGCTTCAGCTCCCTTTTCCAATATCAAAGAAACTGCCGCAGCAATGATAGCATCCTGCGTTCTTCGTGCTCTCCGATCCTGAGGGTGTTCGATAATCAACATTTCCACCTCCTCTGTCCATTATTGTAATCTAAATGAACACCGCTTACATCTCTGTCCGATAGCTGACATATGCGCTGTCAATGATGATTGTCACATTTCTATGTATATCTTAACATTGAGATAGGAACGATAGACGACAGGTTCACTGTTTTTTTCACAGTTCACCTGATCTTAATGATAGAAGGAGCGGAACATTCATGAGTACATCCTATACCCAAACAGCAGTTATTACAGGAGCAGCCGGAGGCATCGGTAAAGAATTGGCACGTCGCCTTGCTGAACGCAAAATTAATTTGGTCCTGGTTGATCTGAACGAAGAAGCTATCCAGCAAACCATTACGGATCTGCAAATCGACAAGGAGCACGTCATTGCGGTGAAAGCCAACGTATCTCAGGAAGCCGATGTGAAAAACTATGTGCAGCAAGCACTTGATGCGTTTGGCCGAATCGATTATTTTGCTAACAATGCCGGAATTGAAGGTCCAACAGGGCTTATTGAAGACCTTAGTGTTGAAGCACTCGACCTCGTATATAACGTCAATGTGCGCGGAGTCTTCCTTGGTCTTCAGAACGTTATCCCTGTCATGAAAAAACAAAAATCAGGCGCGATTCTGAATACCTCTTCCCTTGCAGGTCTGATGGGAGCTCCAGCTGTCTCTCCCTATATTATGTCCAAACATGCTGTTATTGGTCTCACTCGCACAGCAGCGAATGAACTCGCGCCTCATGGTATCCGGGTCAACGCGGTATTGCCAGGCACCATTAATACCCGCATGATGCGCCAAATCGAGGCAAATTCCGGTAACGTGGAAGATTATCAATCCGCTACTGTAGCCAGCATTCCGCTGGGCCGCTATGGTGAGCCGGAAGAAGTGGCCGCAATCATGAACTTCCTGTTATCGGAAGAAGCTTCTTATGTCACCGCTTCACTCTATACGGTCGATGGCGGTATGATGGGTCAATAACCAGTTAGTTGGAAAAAGAGTGCTTAGTAACGGGGCTTACCTATAAGGCTCGCCCCGATGAATGTCAAAAATGACCTCAACATCCACCGTAACGTGGAAGCTGAGGTCATTTCTTTGATATCAAACACCGGGTGCACAACCGCAAAACTAAACCGTGTTAATCCACGTAGCCTGCGAGACCTTTTTCCATCAAGTAGTCCATTTCAGCATCCAGAATGCCTTCAACGGTCAACTCATCCAGTTTCACATCTTTACGGCTCAGAATGTAGTCGGCCAGATCGTCACCGTCGATATCCACGTCGCCTTTGGCATTTTCATGCGCCTTGTTAATATACGCCTGCTCATGCTTCAGGACCAGAGCGATATTTGCTTCGCTTGCCTTCGTCTTCTCTGCAATATATGCCTTCATTTCCTGTTCATTAATTGAGTTTGCTTCAGTCACGTCATAGTCAGCTCCTTGATTCATACATACTGTTGCCATTGTAGCATAGGTTAACCCACAACAGACATGCCTTATTCCTTATCCCTAGGATAAACGAACGTAGAATGTTGCGCCTTCCCCCACCACACTGCGTGCATATATCTCGCCTTTGTGCTGTTCCACGATCGACCTTGCAATCGCAAGCCCCAATCCATGTCCACCATGTTTGCGTGCTCTGGAGGCATCCGTGCGATAGAAGCGATCGAAAATCCGGTCCAGATGCTCAGGCGCAATGCCCTCTCCTGTGTTGGAAACGGCCAGCACAACGTCATTGTTCTGTTTCTTCAACGATACGTTGACCGAGCCTTTGGCTCTGGAGTATTTCACGGCATTATCGAGCAGAATCAGAATGACCTGCTTGATCTGTTCGCTGTTGCCATGGACCATGAGCTGCGGCTCAATGCTGTAGTCCAGAGATATATTTTTCTCATAAATCACGGCTTCCATCGTCAAAATGATCGTCTCCACCGCATCGCTCATATTGAACTTGGAATGAATCATCGAGGATCTTGAATCGTCAATTTGAGTCAGGTATAACAGATCATTCGTCAGTCCCGACATGCGTTCCGTCTCCGACTTGATGTAATGTAGCCACTTAGCCTGATTCTCAATCGTATCCTCCCGGTTCGCGAGAAGCACATCGGTGTTGGTATTGATGATCGCCAGCGGCGTTTTCAACTCATGTGAAGCATCGGCTATGAACTGCTTTTGCTTCTCAAAGGCTTCCTTGACCGGGGTAATGGAACGATTGGCGAAATAGCGGCTCAGGAAGTAGATGACGATCAGCATGATCAAACCTACGACGGCAAAAGTATAAATCAGATTCGTAAGAATGCCCTGTTGGGCCGTCACATCGATAAACACAATCATATGCCCTGTGCTGCTCGGGTCGATCACATAAGCCCAGTCCGTTCCATTCAGTGTAAACTGTCCGGTCTTCCGATCCACATCGTCGACTTTATTCACCTTTTGCAAAGCTTCCGTATAGAACGTGTCGTCCATATCAAATCTGGAGTGCGTATCCGTAATTGTCCATGCAGTGTCTGTCTTGATCATGAACGACACGGAACGCCCTGGCGGTGAATTCGGATCACTCCCTGGAGCT
This sequence comes from Paenibacillus sp. 11B, assembly GCF_030487755.1. Lineage (NCBI taxonomy): Bacteria > Bacillati > Bacillota > Bacilli > Caryophanales > Paenibacillaceae > Paenibacillus > Paenibacillus sp. 11B. The sequence goes on from NZ_JAUKNS010000004.1 coordinate 883,152, forward strand.
CCGTTTTCTATAGAATCAGATGGGGGGGACCCCGTTCCCGAATCCCGATCTTCTCCACGCTGCATTTTGGTGGAATTGTACGGGCCATGATAGAAATCCGATACTTTGAACAGCTCCATGTTGGTTTCCCGCTGCACATTCTGGTACGTAATCATGTAGATCGTGGCAAAGGCAACCAGCATCATAATCGAGATGGATACCAGGTTCACGATCAGAAATCGGTTTCTGAGTTTCTTGAACATCAGGACGTCACCTCAAGTACGTACCCCACACCCCGAATCGTATTGATGCGGACCGAAGAGTTCAGGAAGGTTAATTTTTTGCGCAAAAACGAGATGTACACCTCCACATTGTTATACTCCACTTCCGAATCGAAACCCCACAACTTCTCAATAATCTGCTCTTTGGAGGTAATGGCCTGTTTGCGCGTAATCAGCAGTTCCAGCAGCTCATTTTCCTTCAAATTCAGCTTGATTTCCTTGCCTTGCACACTCAGCTTCAGCTGCGTCGTATTCAGTTCGATGTCACCGAACTTCAGTCCATCCTCCGGAACAACTTCTCCCTTCCTTCTCAGAGCGGCCCGAATCCGGGCGAGCAATTCCTCCGTCGCAAAGGGCTTCGCTATATAATCATCGGCTCCATAATCCAGCCCGGTCACTTTGTCTGAAATTTCTCCTTTGGCTGTGAGCAGAATGACAGGCGTATGATTGCCTTCGCTGCGCAGTTTCTTCAGCACGGTAATCCCGTCCATTTCCGGCATCATGATGTCGAGCAGTAATAGATCATAGATTCCGCTCAACGCATAATCCAGACCCGATCTCCCGTCATGCACCATGTCTACAGAGTAATTGTGTTTTTTCAATATTTGCGATACGGCTTCTGCCAAATGAACCTCATCTTCCGCAATCAGTATTCTCATCGGTTCTTCATTCCTCTGCATGAATTGTTTTCGATATATGTCAATCTATTATACCAACGATTGTATCAACGGAACCTTGAACCAATCTTAATTCATTATTTTTGGAGAACTATTAAAGGAAGGTAAAAAAAGATCAACGGAATGAGTCTTTTTTTGTTTATCAATAATGACTTGAGATTGAGTTCCTTCCGGATCCCGCGTGCGGATGAAAACGAACGGCCATCGCTAGGCTGTCAGGTACAGGCAGTTCCGGACCTCTGCACCGCCAGTATAAGTGAAATCGCGTATGTCCTTCCAAATCCCGGCGTGTGGATGCCAGCGGACGGCCAACGCCAGGGTGTCCGTTGCAGGCGGCTCCGGATCCCTGGAGCGCCGAAGACCGAAACGGATTGTAGCGACAATCTGTTTAGCATGGCGATGGTGCTCGCTTCCCTTGAGAGTGCCCGCACCGGCAAGAAAGTGTTCATTGCCGATCTGCTGAATATGGGGAATGTGTAAAAACGCTATCTCCCTCTATTAAATTATGAGTGCGTATTACAATTAAGAAACGAAGAGGGTGAACTACCAGTCAAACCCGTTAGCTTTTACAATGACGGATTGTAATATGAAGTGCGACACCTACTTGAAATAAATAAAAAAATGGCCCATGGCCGGATTCGTGTAGAATGAAGGTTCCTACACCACATTCACACAAAGAGAATCCACCATGAGCTACACACATCTTAGCATAATGGAGCGCAGCAAGCTAGAAACCCTCCATCGGCAAGGTCAAAGTTCAAGAGCCATCGCAAAAGAATTAGGAAGGCATCCTTCGACGATTTGTCGTGAATTGGATCGTGCTACTTCAACGCAACCCTATCATGCAGAGCAGGCTCAGAGCGCTTATGAGGAGCGTCGTAAAGCTTCGATCTCACCCGGTAAATGGTCCGAAGCCATCGTTATTTCCTTGGAGGAAAAACTACAGGCAACGTGGTCTCCGGAACAAATCACGGAACGTTTCCGCATCGAAGGTTTGCCGTCGATCTCCTTTAAAACCATCTATCGCTGGCTCTACGCTGGGCGTCTGGTTCGAGGCACGTTGCAGGTCCTCCGGCACAAAGGGAAGCGTAGGAAGCCCACAGAAACTCGCGGTAAATTCGCTATCGGCAGATCGATTTCGGATCGTCCCAAAGAGGTTCGTTCCCGTGAAACGTTTGGGCACTGGGAACTGGACACCGTTGTTTCGGGTCGTGGGAAAAGTAAAGGATGCGTAGCCACGCTGATTGAACGCAAAACCCGTCTGTATACCGCGATTCTCATGCCTGATCGCACGGCTTTGTCCATGGAAATTGCACTTGGTGTAGCCATCTCACAGTATCCTACTGGTACTTTTCTCACAGCCACGGCTGATCGGGGAAAAGAGTTTGCATGCTATACCAATCTGGAAACAAGCCATGACCTGCACGTTTATTTTGCTGATCCATATTCGTCTTGGCAACGCGGTTCCAATGAAAATGCGAATGGCTTGCTTCGAGAGTTCTTCCCGAAAGGCACCGACCTCGCTCAAGTGGAGGATGAAGATCTCGCCGGTTCACTAGATTTAATTAACCACAGACCACGAAAATGCTTGGGTTGGAGAACCGCTCACGAATCTATCACAGAGGAACTGTCGCACTTGGTTTGACAATCTGTCCAATAATAAAAGAAATCCCTTGCAGGAAAACGCAAGGGATTCTTGAGGTTAACTCGTTTAGTATTTCACATCTACTGGATATTCGATAACAATTGGCTTTTTAGTACCATTCAAATAGGTGTAACCGGCATTTTCAGCCACTCTTCCTTGGAATACTGTTCCAACATATTCATCATAGTAATCATATTTCACTACTACAATATTATATTGATCGTAGTTCATAGCTGCATAATAGTTTCTTGTATTGAAGGCAGAACTTTCAGGGGGACCAGAGTAAACCTCTGTAGTACCCCATTCTTTAGAAACTGTACCGCTTATCTCGCCTGTCAGACTCTGATTAACTACGTATTTAATGCCAACATCAGCTGTTGCAGAAAACTTCACCGTACCACTTACAGACGATTTAGAGGTCTTTGATGAAGTTTTCCCCTTTGGAACACTTATTAAAAGAGTTTGTTGTTCAATCGGCCCTACAGAGTAACCAGTAATTACGGATTTACTTACAGAATAGCCTGATTTCACATAAACACGACGATCACCTGCTTGTGGTGTGATTTCACTATTGTTTTTTCTTACAAGCTTAGGATCTACAAATTCATATGTAGCATTAGGGTTACCAGGCGTTTCATACTTCTTATTACCAGACAAGTCTTGAGTAACTATAAACTCAGTACTCGGTTTAGTCACATCAACTACTGGATTAGGATTTAATTGAATCTCATTGCCATACTCACTTTCAGCAGAAGCCATTGGAGCAAGAATAGTTAAAGCTGTAGATAAGGATAACAACACTGATGTTACTTTCTTCAAATGTAAAAACTTCTTTCCCATGTATTTTTTTTGGTATACCCTACTAATATACGACAAAAAAATATTATTCCCTTCTTTATTTTTACAAAAAATAAAATAAAATAAAATGTATAATGACCTATAAATATAAAGGAGTGATACATATGTTTAAGGATTCGAAACTGATTATTCCCTCATTAATCATTGGCGTTTCATTGATTTTAGGGAGCTTTATTAATGGATATTATGATTCTGGACAAAAATCTGGAAATCCACCGACAATTCAGAGTTCAGAAAATACCACTATGTTAACGAAAGAAGATGCGGCTGAATATCTACGACTTTCTGTAGCTGAGTTAGATGATATAATTAATAAAGATATTGATCGGAAACAGAACATGTCATCGGTTTATGACACGTATCAGTTTATTCCTTATGCTAATTTGAACGGTAAACTCATTTTTACTAAAACTAACTTAGATCAGTGGATCGATTACAATACAGGTAAAAAATAAATGAAGCCCGCACTGTAGTCTTTGATATGCTCCCATCATAGTAGACAGTAGAAAAACAAAACTCTACTTCTACCATGATGGGAGTTTTTGTAATGTCCAAAAGAAGCCCCATTTCATATGAAATCAAGATTCATGTTGTAAGGCGTTGTCTGCAACATGAATCCAATTCGAAACCGTGGTGTCATAGGCCCAAGTTCCTCCTCCAACCTGTCCACCTCCGAAAGGAGTTACCATATCACCTGTAATGGCTAAGCCACCACTTCTTACAGAAGAATTTTGATCAATAGTCGATGCGTAAGCCGAAGAAAAAGAAATTGTGCCAATCAATGCAACTCCAAAAACAACAGACAAAATCTTAAATGATTTTTTATTCAAAAAATTACCTCCTTTTTATTTTATTTATACCAAATAATACCATAAAATCTTTTTAATTTTCAAACATAACTGATATCTTTGCTTACTAACGCTAGCTCAAATGGGCAAATAAGCTTCTACTCCATTTAAACTATTAAAGGAAGGTTAAAAAAGATCAACGGAATGTAAAATCATTTAAGATTCATTCAAGGTTGGCGCTCTAAGATACAGACATGGAAGCAATACACGAGGAAACAAAACATACAAAACATGGATGAAAGGACTGAATCCCAATGGCAATTGAAGTATTCAACCGATATGAGAGCAAGTATCTCCTGACAGATGAGCAATACGAGAACTTTTACACCGACCTGCTGAAATATATGGAGCTGGACGCCTTTAACAAGAAACACGAGTTCTACTCCATCAGCAACCTGTACTTCGACACTCCGCAGGATTCCCTGATCCGCGCCAGTCTCTCCAAGCCCAAATACAAGGAGAAGCTGAGACTGCGGGCATACGGAGTACCTGAACAAAATGCGAAGGTCTATCTGGAGATCAAAAAGAAAGTGTTTGGCCTGGTGAACAAACGCCGAACTGCCCTGAAGCTGGACGAGGCATACGAATTCGTTCAGACAGGCAAGGCACCTGATCTGGCGGATTACATGAACAAACAGGTCCTCGAAGAAATTAAGTACTTCCTACGGCTGTACGATCTCGAACCGAAGGTATACCTGGCGTATGAACGTAAGGCTCTGTTCGATAAGAACAGCCGCGATCTCCGCATCACCTTTGATACCAACATCCGCAGTCGCAGATACGATCTGAAGCTGGAGCAGGGAGATTACGGTGAGCCGCTGGTGAAAGACGGGCGCTGGCTGATGGAAGTCAAAGCCGAGAAAACCGTTCCGATGTGGCTCTCCCAACTGTTATCCGAACACGGTCTTTATCGCACCGGATTCTCGAAATACGGCAATGAGTACAGACATCTGGCCAGAACAACCAATCTGAACTACCAGACTGAACGAAAATTGCTGCCGGGTACCGATTTCAACCCATCCATCGAACAAGAAAAAACAATCACAGAAAGAGAGCGTGTCCTGTATGCTTGATTCCATCTTTAGTTCCGCACTAACCGATACAACTCTGACCTTCAGCAATGCCATCGTTACCATCGGCCTTGCCATCATTATGGGCGCCATTATCAGCCTGACATACATGAAGACGAATCAAAGTACGTACTCCCAGAGCTTTACGCTAACGATGGTTGTGTTGCCCGTCATCGTAGCCATTATCATTCTTCTGATCGGCAGCAACATTGCCCGTGCATTCAGCCTGGCCGGTGCCTTCTCCATCATCCGATTCAGAAGTGCGCCTGGTGACCCGAAAGACATTGCTTACGTCTTGTTCACCATGGCTTCCGGTCTTGCCTGCGGTGTAGGCGCATTCGGTTATGCCGTACTGTTTACCATCATCCTGTGTGTACTGATGTTTGTCCTGAGCCGCTTCAACTTCGGAGCGAAGAAAAGCCAGCAAAAAACATTGAAAGTGACCATTCCCGAGAATCTGAGTTACGAAGAAGCGCTCGACGAAGTATTCCACAAATTCAATGTCGTGCATGAGCTCAAAAAAATCAGAACAACCGAGCTTGGCAGTCTGTACGAGCTGGTCTACAACGTCAACATTCATGAAAGTGTCAATCAAAAAGAATTTCTCGATATGATCCGTACCCGTAACGGTAATCTGGATATCTCGTTAACCATGAGTCCAACAACCACTGAATATTAAAATTCGAAGGGAACGATATAATATGAAAAAGAAAATTATAACTGGCAGCAAACTGTGGTCCGTCGCGATGATTACGGCAATGGTTACAGCATGCAGCTCTCCTGCAGCAACCAGCAGCACCGCAAATGCCGCAGTGTCAACGACAGGGACAACCAAAACCGTATCCGTTAGTGAACAAACCTCGGTGAAGTATGCCGATCTGGTCACTCTGGATGCAGATGATACCAATGTTAGCTGGAGTGCAACGGATTCTACAACGATCAAGTTGAACGGTACGACCGCTTCCATCACAGGATCAGGTGCAAAAGCAGCAAACGGATCGGTAACTATCTCCGCAGCGGGTACTTATGTCCTTAGCGGCAAGCTGACGGATGGACAGATTGTAGTCAATGTTGCAGATAAGGGTACCGTACATCTGGTATTAAACGGGGCAACCATCAATGATAACGACAGTGCAGCCATCTATATCCAGAAAGCGGGCAAAGCCATCATTACGCTGGAGGAAGGAACCGAGAATGCTGTCTCCGATGGCAAGACATACGTATATGCCGACGATACAACGGATGAGCCGGATGCAGCCATCTTCAGCAAGGCAGATCTGACGTTCAATGGTACAGGCAAGCTGACGGTTACAGGTAATTACAATGAAGGTATTACGAGCAAGGATGATTTGAAAATCATCAGTGGCACAATCAACGTCAAATCTGCCGATGACGGCATCAAAGGTAAAGATATGGTAGCGATTCAAGCCGGTACGATTACCGTTGATTCAGAAGGTGACGGCATCAAATCCACAAACGATACGGATACGACCAAGGGCTTCGTTGCCATTGCTGGAGGTACATTCAACATCAACAGCGGTAGCGACGGCATTCAAGCGGAGACCGCATTGGTTACCGATGGCGGCACATATAACATCGTAACCGGAGGCGGCAGTGCCAATGCACCGGCCAAAGTAGAAGAAGGGTCATTTGGCGGCGGTGGCGGCGGATGGGGTGGCGGTACACCTCCAACCGATATGGGCACACCACCGGATGGAGAACCACCTGCCGGTATGCCAAGCAATGATGGAACGAACGCAACAGGCGCAGCTCCATCCAGCTCGACCAATGCAACAGCACCTGTTGATTCCAATGCAGATGCAGACACAAGCACAACAACAGAAGAAGAAACGACGAGTGCCAAAGCACTTAAAGCCGGAGTTGACCTCACCGTCAATGGCGGTACGTATACGATCGATTCCATGGATGATTCCCTGCACAGTAACAACAATGTGACGGTTAATGACGGCAAGTTCAGCATTGAATCAGGGGATGACGGCATTCATGCAGATCAGGCGCTTACCATTAACGGCGGAACGATCGTGATTGCCAAGAGTTATGAAGGCCTTGAAGGTGCAATCATCACCCTGAACGATGGGGATGTGGATGTAACTGCATCAGATGATGGCGTGAATGCTTCCGGTGAAATAACTGCAACTGACGCTGATGCGGATGCAGCAACCACTGCAGATGATAGCACTCAAGCAGCCGATACAACTGCAGTCTCCAACATTTCTGTTACAGAGACGACTGGCACAACATCAACTACGAATCAAGCAGATCAAAGTACAGACGCGAATAACAACACTCGCCCACAAGGCGGTGCTCCAGGTGGTATGCCTGGTGAATCTGCCAGCAGCAGTGAGCTTCATATCAACGGCGGTTCCCTCACCGTCAATGCTGGCGGCGATGGACTGGATTCAAATGGCTCCATCTATATGACAGACGGAACCGTCATTGTGAATGGTCCAACAGACAATGGCAACGGAGCACTGGATTATGACGGTAACTTCGAACTGAGCGGCGGATATCTTGTCGCAGCGGGAAGCTCAGGCATGGCTCAGGCAACATCTGAAGCATCCACTCAAAATACCATTGCCATGACGTTCCCTGAAACGCTAAAAGCAGGAACACTGGTGCATGTGGAAGATAGCGAAGGCAACAATATCCTGACCTTTGCTCCAGCGAAAGATTATCAAACGGTAGTTATTAGCTCCCCGGATCTGAAAAAAGACGGTTCTTATGTGGTCTACTCCGGCGGAACATCGACTGGCAAAGCAGTGGATGGACTCTATACAGACGGTACGTATAGTGGCGGAACCAAAGTCGTTGCCTTCCAATCCACAAGCAACGTAACTTGGGTGAATGAATCTGGTGTAACAACTGCCAACTCAGGTATGGGTGGTCCAGGAGGAGGTCGTGGCCAAGGTGGTTTCGGAGGCGGAAGAAACAGAACAGAGTCCGGTACATCGGGCACAACGACCGATACCAATCAATAATCATCACAAAAAATAAGGATTATTATTTTATATTCAGTATGAATATAGCTACTAAAAAAATCCACATATGGGGTGTATGAGAAAACCCCATATGTGGATTTTTTGTTTTAAAACTAGAAAACAAAACAACTGATTCAAAAATTATGGTAAAATAAAGTGGTGTAATTAACCATATAAAAAATTAAGGGACCAGATCCATCCTGCTTTCTCTAAAAAGAAAATCGCAGAATATTTCAAGTCCCGTGTCTAGTTTGGCTATATACTTTTATTATATGCTATTTTTCCAAAAATGCAACACCAAAAAAAATAAATAGGAGTATATGTATGTACAAAATTAGCTCTATACAAGGTAATAACCCAACACTCTTGTCTCATCAGGCTTATTTCATACATAGGTGGGGTGAACTATTTGAGAAAAGTCATCTCCATTATAGAAAATTATCTTATCCTTGTGTACGTGCAGTTCTAAAAGAATCTGTTCAAGTTATCGAGAATTATAAAACAGAAGTTTTATTCGAGCACAATGTATTTGAAATTTTCACTGAGGTTATTACAACTTTAAAAAGAAATAAAGTATTTGAAGATCAATTTAAAGAAGACTGGAGCCTTGTTATAAGCAGATTGGAACTGTTCTTAACTGAGAAGGAGACTTTCCTTCAACATATAAATCGAATGGACAAACATCGTAAGTTAGAACTCCCTCTTACTCTAATTGAAGGCTTATTAAATAAACTTGAGAACATAGACATACCTAAATTATATGTAGATTTATTATCTAAAGAGTTGTCCAAGCCCACACTTTCTTTTGAGCAAATCGATAATTACTTAGAGTTGCTGATGAGTGAACTTATATTTGAAGGCCACCACAAGCAGTACTTGTATAGGTGGGGTCAAGGCGTACTCGTTAGTGATGGAGAAAGTAGCTTTCTGAAAAAATTAGAACGTATATCTGAGTTAGGTATAAAAAACAAAAGGAATTTCGAATGTTTTATACCTCTTCGATTGCCAGATGGATACGATAGTCTAATCGGGACCGACGGACCATTAACTTTTTTCAGTGATCCTGATCGCGCAAGGCTGACAATAGACGATGCATACGATGTGCCTCAAGTCCATGACGCTCCTGTAATCGAATTCTTTAAAAAGGATACTCATATTGCTCGCATAAAGTTAGCTGCAACAGATGATGTTGCAGCAATAAATACAGCCAGAGAAGAGCTTAGTTCTATAACAAGGCTTTTTACGCTTGAAAATCGTCACAAACTATATAATCCTGGAAACTTCACTCAAGCTTTAGTATTTGATCTTAGCACTAAAAAAATAAACACAGATCCAATTATAGAAGTTTCCCAATATGGGTTACAGGTAACTCGAAGCGATACGTATATTAAAATTAACATGAGTTCAAAACTAACTGGAAAATATAAAGGACTAGATCAGCTATTACAATGGTGTCGTGTGATTCAGGATTCGCCCAAAGAAACCGGATTAGTAGCAATGTGGAGTTTAATGGAATATCTATTCATAACAGAACCTACCAATAAAAGAAAAGGTATTATTGAGCATGCTACCCCATATTTATCACAGTTTTATTTGAAGAGCCTTGTATACAGGTGCAGGGAACTTGTAAAGCAAAACCAGACTGGAAATAAAATCTTAAAAGACGTAGTTCAAGAGAGGCTTGGAATTGAATCAATTGATAAAAAAAACAAAGAAATAAAGCTTCATTACCTACTCCAGTTTATTGCAGAATATAAGAACGAAGCTATGTCAGCGTTTACCGGAGACTCTTTGAGCCAACGATACATTGGACTCCTAAACAAGTATATGCAGTTAAGAGGTAAGAAAATCTGGTTCTATGAATATTTAAATGATTTCGAAAAACAAATTGAATGTGATTTATCTCGTGCCTATAGACTACGGAATATTTTGACACATCAAGCATACGTGGATAAAATCTTTTTCGAGGAGATTTATGAGAGGCTTTCTTTTTACTTAAAGCTAATTTTGGATGACATGTTGTACTCAATGTCTTTACAGCCAGACAATTCATTGCATCAACTGGTAAAAATCAAAAAGGAAAGCTACGGAGATTATAAAAAATTAATTACTGGTATAGATAAAGTTACATCATACAAAGACTTGCTAAAAACAAAATCTTTACTCATATAGGGGAGATCGTCCTCTTTCAGGGTAAGTGGTGATATCTACAAAAGATGACTCTTACTATTAAGAATCATCTTTTTAAATACCACTCTAATCAGAACGTATACACATACACCTTGGTCCGCAGCGTATCCCGGCACGTGATTGTCCGTAGGGGCACCTTGCCTGGAAGTGCAAAACAGACACTAATTACCTTCGCTCCTGGCGGCAGCTCACGGCTGAATTTGTCCACGAGCCGATCCATCGCACCAGGGAACAAGTAACAGATAACGCAATCCGCATGTTCATATGAACGGGTATAGATGTTGCCACGGACAAATCGCAGCCGTCCCTCCAGAGAATGGCGTTTTCCCTTCACTCTCCGCAAGCGGACACTTAGAAAAGCAAACAGTTGGGAAGCCCACAAGGGAACGATTGAATTCTCAATACCCGTAAGCCGTTTACCAGGGCAGTGCCTAACCACGTCCAGTGCCAGCGTTCCCCACCCGGAGCCCGCTTCAATGACATCGCCGTAGCCTGGAATACGATTAACCTCCTGGATGACCGTATGCCTGACGAGGCGGGAAGTCGGCATCGGCGAGATTCCGTTTTTCCAACTGACCAGCACGATAGATATCACAGATATAAGTGTCACCACAGCAATCAGCCATGGTATAAATTGAAATATGAACATAACCTCAACCCTTTGGATTTAATAAAAAAAATGGTAATCGCACCTTCATCATAACAAAAGAAGCTTCTCCGGGTCCAAACAAGACCTGGCAGAAGCTTCCTTCTTTTTATTCCATTATGGCTTTCCCTTATTCCATCCTGCTGCTCATTCCACGCACTCAATCCGGTACATGGGACTTCATGTATACCCCTTTTTTGTAGACAGACTTGATTGTAAAATGAACCCCCAGCTTGCGATTCGTCCGGTAGATCAGCGAGTTAATCTCGTCAATGCCTACCGACTCACTCTCCAGCATGCTTCGCTCCGGCCACACTTGCCCAACAATCTGCTCCCGGGTCACAAAGTGATCCAACTGACTGTAGAGCAGCTTGAACAGCTGGTACTCCTTCTTGGACAGTGGAATCTCCACCTCGCCAATCTGCACGGTTTGCAGGTGATCCTGCAAACGCACACCCTCACCCAGCAGATCGGATATCCGATACTCTCTCGTTTCTTCAAGATCTCCCTCTGTGCGAAGCTGGATCAAGCCGTTGACCAGAGTCAGGCTGTCTCCCTCGGCAAAGGGGTATTTCTCATAGGGAACGAGGCGCTGTCCGTTCAATTCGGTTCCATTTTTGCTATCCAGATCCTCAATCCACAGCTGATGCTGCTCATCATAATGAATGCGACAATGCCGCTTCGATATCAACTGATTGTAGACAGACAAGTCCAATTCATCTCCACCCGTATAACGCCCCACTGTAATGGAGCGCCCCTGGCTGACATAAGCGAACGAACCGTCACTTTCCTGCCCTGGCGTACGAATGACGATTTTTGCCGTCTCCCGCATGTTATTCTCCCACCTTCAAATATCACTCGATCTCTATGAGCGTTCCGTTCATAAATAATGATAAATTCATCAGATTTGTTCCATTGTTTGCAGTCATAATAATTTATATAGTGTATACAGGCATCGTTATATGCTCTTCTCTACTATACCAGACGTTGTGCCTTTTTTCTCATAACCGTCGTATGCACGCCTTAGCCCAACAACAAGAGAGGTACCTCACCATGAATAAAAAAAACATTTTCATATATGTGCTGCTCGCCTTCACCCTGTCCATTACATTAACAGTGCTCTCCCGCATCAATGATAATCCCGGAGAATCACTTAAAGGCACCACCACAACCGAAACTTCATGGTTGCAACTGAACGCCCAGCCGTAAGTATACTCTATTATAACGTGATCACCACAAAAAACGTTTCACGAATGTCATCTTATGCTAGGTCATGCCATGTTAGATGAGGATTAGATCCTCCATTCATCAGAATAAGGCCCCTGGACGCTATGAAGTAGCGCTCAAGAGCCTCATTTCAATGCTTATTTATGATATGCATACTGATAAGCTAACCGGATCATGACTTGTTTCAAAAGTGATGTTGCTGCGGAATTACCTGTCTTCAGCGGCGCTTTTTCCTGATGCCAAATTTCCTCCAACCATACACAATGAGAGCTATAGGACCAGCAATCCATAACAACTGCCATAACATGATACTCAGGTCAAATCCCATACTGTATCCCTCCCCAAAAAATGGTGAATGCTCCGTCGACTATCCTAAAATTGGTTCTTTTCATCCTCCGGCAGATCCGGTTCATTAGGCTGTTCGGTTTCTCTGGCCTGTATTTCCTCCATCCGGCTCGACACCTTCTGATACAGGTAGGAAATGCCCAGCAGCAGTACACCAAAGCTGAAATAGGCAATGATTTTGCTGCCCGATGTGAGCAATCCGACATCATAGAACACCATCTTCCCGGTGGAGAACAACGTCAAGCCCAGACCAAGGCGCCGAATCATTACATATTTTCTTCGGAACCCATAGGCAATGTACAGGATCGCAAGCAGCAGATAGATCAGGCTGAACAGCAGCCCTACATCTCCCCAATGGAACTGAATCGTCAAGAACACAGTAATGACTCCCAGCAGATAGACCCCTGCGATAACCGGGTACCACTCAATGCTCTTAAACTGCCCGCGGATCGCCGCAATCAGCAGATCCCTTCCTGCAAAGAACACGCCCACGTTAAAGATAATCAACACAAGCAGACCTACGATTTCAGCCGCTGTATGCTGCTGAACATCCGGCTGAAGTGCCGGCATGGATAACGTTACCGCCAGTGCAATACAACAGCCCACCGCATGCAGGAAGATGACATAATACTGTACGATCCGGTCACGCAGCAGCTTCACTTTGCTCAGCCCATAAGCCATGGCAATGGTCAGTGCAGCGAACATCAGCCACTTGTAGAATAGGTATAACAGGAATGAGTCATCGACGGCTTTCATATACAATTCATTCGACTCGTACAGCACGTATAACCACAGATTCGCCAGTGTGACGTACTTGAATGCATTCAGAAAACCCAGTTCTGTCAGGCCATAGTGGTGTTTCTTCTGCGACAAGGAGCCATTACGATCCAAGGCGTAATACAGTGTAATAAGCAGCGCGCCCAGCGTGATGCAGGAGTATTTTAGCATGAAATACGATTGCTCCCCCATAATGAACAGCACCAGCACATCATAGTACACAAAGGTGAACATGCACAGCAGCACGATGCCCCATCCGGCACGCTCCACCAGCTTAAGTCGCTTCAGATGTCCGAGCGTAACCAGCAGAACCCCTTCAATCAGCCAGCCCATGGACAGCCACTTTGCCCCAAATTGGAACGGTATAATCAGAATGGCAAAGGTCAGGGAAGTCACGTAGAACAATAGAAGAGTCTGTTTCTCCTGCGGCATCCTCTGCTGTACAAATCGGGCGAGCCCGAAATAAACCAGAGCGAAAATCAGAGCAAGCAAGCCCTGTGCGTCATTCCATCCCGCTGCATCGAACAATACATATAACATCAGACAGCTGATGCTTGTATTCATGGCCAGCAGTGCGAAGTCCCACCACGTTAATTTCACCCGATGTCTGAAGGGATACGCCAGTGTAATGCCGAGATATAATGCAAATGTCACAATGGAATACACCATGCCGATCTTCTCACTTGGCGAGAGCCATAACAGGATGAGCATGGACGGTGTGTTGAACAGAAAACTGATATAATGCACAATCGGCCACCGTTTGCCAAATGAAATCGATACAATAATCCCGTTTAAGAGCAGCAGATAGATCATCGCAACATATACAGCCGAATCTTGAAGGCCGAAATAGGCCATGTAGGAGATTAACGGCAGATACCCTCCAATCAACCCAAGTGAGCAGATTGTTCTGGACTGATACCTCAACGATAACAGCACAGATATGGCTGAAACCAACACCGACAAGGCAAGTCCCGTATATAACCCGATAATATGCAGTAAAAAGTAACTGTAGAAGATCGAGCCAAACAGAACAGAAAGCCCGCCTCCCAGCAGCCCCATCGCGAACGTCTGCCGTTTGCGCCGGAACAGCCATTCACCCCCGGCAAGCATAAGTGCACCGAGCAGGAAAAATGCTCCGCCTTTCATCTCATCGTTGAACCAGGTAGCGTAGGAGTACTGAAACGCCGCTCCAACGCCAAGAATGATAAGCAGAATGGCGACCTTGTTGATCCAGCTTAGGCCAATCTTCATCTCCATCCGGTTCTGGCGAATACGCCGCTGAATGGTCTCTTCGCTTAAGCCTTCTTCCGCCATATGCTCGTATCCCTGCTGCATCTGCCCGCGCAGTACCTCTTCTCTCTCCCACAAGGTCTGTCTGTGCTGCTCAATTCGTTCCTGCACCTCAGCAGCCAGATAATCAATTCTCTTCTTAATCTCGGTGGCGTCGCTCTGAAGTTCCTCTGAAGCCCTGTTGAATATGGCATTCAAATTCACTTTGGCACGATGTTCATGCGCTGCCAGCCGATCATTATGTACACTCGTCTTTCCTCGGAAATACGTCTCCATCTTCTCCTGGGATACACGAATGAGATTCAATTTCTCATCCAGCATCTGTTCGGACAACGCCATGCGAAGACGGGCATTCTCTTCCTCCATCTTGCGTGTGCGTGCTTCAAGCTCCTGCAGCTTGAGTTGATGCGCTTCATATTGCGCTCGCAGTTGTTCATTCTCCACGATCAGATCATCGGATTGATACTCCTGGAGCAGCGCATTGTATTCCTTTACCAGCTGCTTCTGCTGCTCCTGAACCTGGTGAAGCCGATCCTTGAACTCGTTCATGAGCTTCCTCCGTTGGTTGATGTTTAATCTATTCCCTATATTTTACTATATGTATGCCATAAAATGGGGTTTACAGAATAGATAACAACAAAAAGCCCCGGAAGCATCAACTTCCCGGGCTCTCATTCATAGAAAATATATTGATTCTGCATAGGTACTCAGCTTTGGGGTAATCTTACTGTACCTCCGATGCTTACGCCGGATCTTTCGTATCTGTCGTCTCCGGCTCCATAATTTCGGTGGCATCCGGGTCCAGCCAGTTAGCAAGCAAGGTCCGCACATATTGCAGATCACTCTCTGACAAATCATAGTACCATGTTCCGCTGCGCGTTGCGCCCTCACCCTTCAGCATATAATTGCTGATTGTTGGTGTGGTGTCTTTCATATATAGAGACTCGGCAAATTTCACGATGAAATCCGAGTTCATGTTGGTTGTAAAATTCGATCCGGCAATCTGGATCACGTCCGGGATCTTGGTCAGATTTTTGACCTCAAGCGCACGATTCATGAAGGCACTGAGGAAAAGACGGTGACGCATCGTCCGATTGAAATCGGAGTCTTCCCGGTAACGCACATAGCCCAGCGCTTCTTCGCCGCTATAGATTGGTTTGTTCGCTTCCACAAACAGCTTCTCATGCGCTTTCAATTTGTTCTCAATATTTTTTTTGATCGGCAATTCAACACCGCCAACCGCATCAACAATATCCTTGAGTCCGTTAAAATTAATCGCGGCATAGAAATCAACTTTATTTTCCAACAGATGCTCCACAGTGTCCATCGCCATCTTGGCTTCACCATGCGCATAGGCTGAATTAATCTTCGATTTCACATCCCGGCCGACAATATCGGTATAAGAGTCACGTGGAATGGACAGCAGCAACACTTTATTTTCTTCCGGACGAACGACAGAATAGATCATGGTATCCGAACGGCTTGGTTCGTTATCCCGTTGGTCAATCCCTAGCAACAACAGCGAGAATGGATCGGTGTGTTCTACAACGGGTGCATCCTTATCGCCAACCGGCTTGAAGGATTCATCGAGCGTTTCCTTTACGGTATCCGAAGCAAACAGGTTAAATGCAAACACGACGAGTTGCTTTTGATAGATAAATCCGAGTCCCCCCAGCACAATCAAAGTGCTCAGGATGATAATTAAAGGTTTCTTCCATCTCTTCTTCGGTTTCTTCGGCTTCCGTCTAGTTAAATGTGCGGCACTGTTTTCCATCATATCTCCTTTAATAACGGTCTTAAAATCATTTAACTATATTAATAACACGTTTTCAATAGATTACGTTATAATCTGCTATACAAGAAATGACACAGAAGGAGCGATAAGCGATGGAATATAGACGTTTGGGGAATAGCGGTCTACGTGTTTCCGCACTTGGACTCGGCACCAATGCCTTTGGTAAACGGGCGGACGACCCGACTTCGATCCGCATTATTCATGCGGCACTGGATCAGGGAATTAATTTTATCGATACTGCCAACATCTACGCTGGAACGGAATCAGAGCGGATTATCGGACAGGCCCTTACAGGTCGACGGGAAAACGCTGTGCTTGCTACCAAAGCCGGACTCCCCCGGCATGACGGTCCCCATGGGCGCGGTTCCTCGCGCTATCATTTGCAGCAAGAGCTTGAACATAGCCTGCGGCGTCTGCAGACGGACTATGTGGATCTGTACCAGATCCATACCTTTGATCCGCACACACCGCTGGATGAGACGCTGCGCACACTGGATGATATGGTCACTTCCGGCAAAGTCCGCTATATCGGTGCTTCCAACTATGCAGCCTGGGAGCTGATGAAAGCTCTTGGCACCAGCGAGCTGAAAGGATATGTACGTTATATCTCGACCCAAACCAGCTACTCTCTGGCTGATCGCACACCTGAGCTTGAACTTATACCGATGTGCCTTGATCAGGGCGTTGGCATCATCCCGTATTTCCCGCTGGCAGGCGGCATTCTAACAGGGAAATACAACGGCGAATCTGGCGTACCTTCCGGTTCCAGAGCAGATACCGATCCAGCCTTCAACCGTTTTCTGCTGGAACACAATATTCAACTGGGGGAGCAGGTCAGCGAAAAGGCATCGGCGTATGGATGCTCCCCAAGTGTCCTGTCGCTCGCTTGGCTGATGGCACGCCCTGCTGTTTCGACGGTTATCGTTGGTGCAACGAGTACAGAGCAGCTGGAGCATAATCTGGCTAGTCTGGACATGAAACTAAGCGATGACATGATCACCGAGCTCGATCAACTCAGCGACTCATATCGCTATGGCAAGCCGTTTGCCACATATCGGATAGATTGAAATTGAAGCAACAGGAATAACCTCCCGGCTAAAAAGCCAGGGAGGTTATTTCAACTTTTGTATAAGAAAATCAGAATTAGATTAACATGACAACTTCCAACTTCACTACACACTGTAGTCTAATAAAGCATAGGAAAAAATCGTTCTATGGATTAAACATCTGTTTTATGTCGGATAAATTCCTGCATGATTTCCATGTATTCGTCCTTACGACCACTTAACACATCAAAGAACACCTTGTCGGCGGCTTCAACTAGATGAATACCTTCAAGTGCCAAGCGGGTTCCTTCCGGCGTTGTTGTAATAATATTCGCACGGGTATCTGTAAGATGACGCTTGCGAGTAATCAACTCTCTCTTTTCAAGAGCACGGAGAACTTGAGAAGTAACATTAACATCCACATTGGCAAAATGCGCTAGCTGAACCTGGGTTACTCCCTTGCCCTCAGTGTCGCGTTCATTGAGCCACACACAGGCATGCAATAATACAAATTGGGGTTGGGTTAATTCCAGAGGCTCCAGCACCTTGCGTATTTCCTTTTGCCACATCGTAGTCACCTGCCATAGCAGATACCCCGGGCTTTCCTGAGCATTTTTATACCGTGAGCTTTCCATTTCTATATACCTCCATCATTACACCTTGAGCTTCATCTATCTTATAACGAATGTTGGAACCGATGTGTTTCAACGTTGTACATTTGCAATGGGATACATTAGCGTGAAGGAATAAATTGTTTCACCCATTGGCCAAATCCATGCGGATTACGACTCTGAATTAGAACGGTACCTTCACCCCGGAATCGGCATACCAACCCTTCTCCACTCGTCACGCTGGATAACCAGCCTTGGGATGCTTTCTCAATGCGATAATCCACATAACTCGGCCATGCGACCAAGTGAGCATTATCCACGATCACTTCTTCACCCGCAGCCAGATTGATGGCATGGATGGCACCATAGGAAGACAGGAACACAGTTCCTCGACCACTGATTTCTATAATAAAGAAACCTTCTCCAGAGAAAAGACCTTTCTTCAGGTTCTGCATTTTGGTATTCACCTGAATGCCTTCCGTTCCAGCCAGAAATCCATCCTTCTGTACGTAGAGCGAATAGGAACCATCCAGTTCAACCGCCTCCACATCTCCCATGCTGGACGGCGAGAGCAGAATTTCTGCAGATCCCCCTGCAGCCGTCAATTCCTGAAAAAAGAATTTCTCGCCGCTGAGCATCCGTCCGATTCCGCCAAACATGCCGCCTTCAGCAGATCCCTTCAAATCAACGGTTGGTGTCATGGATACCATTGCACCGCTTTCCGCCTTGAACCGTTCTCCCCGTTGCAATTGCACCTTAAGCATCGCAAATGCACCATCATATAGAATTTCATAGTTCATGGCTTCATCAGCTCCTTGTTGTCCGTGTTAAAATCATTTAGCCCATTATCCTCCAACACGGAGAATTTGTCTCCGTATTCCTTAATAATATGCTGATCTCCCCAGTTACATAGGGCGTTCAGAATCGGTTCCAAACTTCGGCCATATTCACTCAGTTCATACTCCACTTTGGGAGGAACCTGGTTATAGACAATACGGTTCACGATCCCGTCATCCTCAAGCTCCCTAAGCTGCTGTGTTAACATTTTTTGCGTAATTGCGGGCATAATACGCTTCAGATCACTGGTTCGTTTCTTCCCATGTGTCAGATGGCAGAGGATGACGCATTTCCACTTGCCTCCGATGACTTCAAGCGTCGCTTCAACGGAAATATTATATTTCTTTCTGATCATGTTGAATATCCTCCCGGAATTCTTATTTCATAAAAACAAATGCTATATAGGCACTAAAAAGTACGTAGGGTACTAAAAAGTACGTACTATTCATTTTATGTCGAATAACTCATAATAGCATTTGCCGGTAAGTAAATCTACATTCTAGGAGTTGAACAAGAAATGATTCAAGATTCAAAACGCAGTACCTGGGCACTGCTGGCGCTGGCAATCAGTGCGTTTGCCATCGGCACCACTGAATTTATCAGCGTTGGATTATTGCCCCTTATTGCAGATGACCTGGGCATTTCCGTAACGACGGCGGGACTGACCGTTACTTTATATGCATTAGGTGTAACCTTCGGGGCACCGATTCTAACCTCACTAACGTCAACAGTGTCACGAAAGACACTGCTGCTTGCCATTATGGTCGTTTTTATCGCGGGTAACACCATGGCTGCGCTATCAAGCGGAATTACCATGCTGCTCATTGCGCGAATTGTCTCCGCTCTGGCACACGGCGTATTCATGTCCATTGGTTCCACCATTGCGGCAGACCTGGTTCCTGCAAATCGCCGGGCTAGCGCCATTGCCATTATGTTCTCCGGCTTGACCATCGCTACGGTAACCGGTGTACCCCTGGGAACACTCATCGGTCAGAACTGGGGCTGGCGTGCAGCTTTCATTCTTATCGTTGTCGTCGGTGTTATTGCCTTCATCGGTAACATGATTCTTGTACCGTCCACGCTGCAACGCGGAAAGCGGACTGCATTCCGCGAACAGTTGAAGCTGATAACAGGCGGACGATTGCTGCTGGCTTTAGCCATTACCGCTGTGGGATATGGCGGAACGTTTGTTGTGTTTACCTACCTGTCCCCACTTTTGCATGACATCAGCGGTTATTCCGACAAAACAGTCGCGGGAATTCTGCTGCTGTACGGAATCGCCATTGCGATCGGTAATATTATCGGAGGAAAAGCGGCCAACCACAATCCGCTCCGAGCACTGTTCTATATGTTTATCATTCAGACCATCATTCTGGGCATCCTGTATTTCACCGTTCCATTCAAGTTTGCAGCATTAATCACCATTCTAGGGATGGGTCTGCTTGCCTTCATGAATGTGCCAGGGCTTCAGATGTACGTCGTGACGCTAGCAGAACGTTATGCACCGCAGGCCAAAGACGTGGCGTCCGCCTTCAACATCGCGGCATTTAACGCAGGGATCGCCATCGGTGCCTATTTGGGCGGCGTAATCACGGACTCCATCGGTCTGATTCATACCACATGGGTGGGTGCAATTATGGTCCTGGTTGCCGTTCTTCTGACAGGTTGGGCAAGAGCGCTTGATCGTAAAGATCCGTATTCTCCATCCGAGACGTAAGACAGGTTCAGTCAGAGCAACAGGCTTAACCATGCATCATTCCAGTGTTAAAGCAATCCGGTTTCCCCTTTATTGTAAATCTAGTATAATACGTTAATTCGAATTTAATCTACTATGACTTAATGAAGAACAACAGGATTTATCGTTTTACATCATTACTATTATTTTGGTTCATACTATGAGGAGGACTTCACATGACAGCACAACATTTACAATCCACAGTAGCTTTAAATAACGGTGTTCATATGCCTTGGTTCGGACTTGGCGTATTTAAGGTAGAAGAAGGAGCCGAATTAATCGAGGCTGTTAAACAAGCCATTGCTCACGGTTACCGCAGCATTGATACAGCCGCTATCTATGGCAACGAATCGGGTGTAGGTCAAGCGATTGCCGAGGCGCTAAAAGAAAATAATTTGAAGCGTGAAGATCTGTTCGTCACATCCAAAGTGTGGAACGAAGACCTCGGATACGAGGAGACGCTTGCTGCTTATGAAACATCACTGAACAAACTGGGACTGGAATACCTGGACCTGTATCTCATTCACTGGCCAAAGGCAGGTAAATATAAAGGTGCATGGAAAGCGATGGAGGAGCTGTACAAAGCAGGACGCGTCAAAGCCATTGGCGTCAGCAACTTCCAGATCCATCACCTTGAAGATCTGATGCAGGATGCCGAAGTGAAACCAATGATAAATCAAGTGGAGTACCACCCTCGTCTGACTCAAGTCGATCTTAAAGCGTTCTGTGAAAACAATGGAATTCAGTTCGAAGCATGGTCCCCGCTGATGCAGGGTCAACTTCTGGACAACCCGGTCCTGACCGAGATTGCCACTGCGAAAGGTAAATCGGTAGCACAAGTCATCCTGCGCTGGGACTTGCAGAACGGTGTCATCACCATTCCGAAGTCCACCAAAGAAAAACGCATTGTCGAGAACTCTTCCATATTCGACTTTGAACTGTCCAATGATGAGATGGATCGCATTAGCGCCCTGAACGAAGACGTTCGCGTTGGACCTGACCCGGATAACTTTGATTTTTAATTGAAGGTTTCTGATTAGTCCAAGCCTGATATACAGATAAAAAAATAAGTAGGGCAAAACCTGTTTGGAGCCTGCTTTGGCATACTATAGCGAAAAACCACCGGATCAAGAGCCGGTGGTTTTTCGTCTTCCATTTTCTTATCTTCTTCGGTTTAGCGGTACAAGCCAATCTACACGAACACTGCTCGCTTAATTAAAAATGTTGTATTCAAATTTTTAACTATTGAAGCTGCCACAAGGCAGGCACATTGGATGGTTCCCATCCTGTCAAGGACGTGTGGGGCTGCAAACATTTGTACGTCTTGCCGTTATATGTGACCAGTTGTCCTGCAGTGTAAGCTGTGTTTGCCTGCCAAGCGGAAACGCCGGGATTCGTCGTTCCTGCCGAGGTTTTCACGCTCACCGCGTTGCTCGCTGCAGACACATTGCCTGCTGCATCCTTTGCTTTTACCGTAAACGTATACGATGTATCGGCCGCAAGCCCGCTGATTGTTGCCGTCGTTCCGGTTACTGTTGTCGCCAGTGTTGTCCCGTTGTAAACGTCATAACCCGTTACACCCACGTTATCTGTGGATGCCGTCCAGCTAAGCGTTATGCTGGAGGACGTTTGCGCGGTGGAAGCAAGGTTTGTCGGTGCAGTTGGCGCTTGTGTATCGCCTCCCGGCTGAGTCGTAGTGCTTACGGTTACTGCATTACTGGCTGCAGACAGATTACCTGCTGCATCTTTTGCTTTTACCGTGAAGGTATATGACGTACCCGCTGTGAGTCCGCTGATCGTTGCGGTCGTTCCGGTTACTGTTGTCGCAAGATTAGCGCCATTATAGACGTTATAGCCTGTCACACCTACATTATCTGTTGAAGCATTCCATGCCAGCGTCACCGAGTTTGCCGTCACGCCTGTCGAACGGGCATTTCCTGGTACGCTTGGTGCCGTCGTATCTACTGGTGGCACTGTACCTCCGGTAGGCAGATCGGCTTTCAGTTTGTTTTGGAGTGTTTTGTTACGGTCACCGCTGAGCTCCCAGAACATCGCTCCGCCGAGCCCTTTGCTCTTGATATAAGCCGTTTTATATCCAACGGACTCTGCATCGTCATAACTGATAAAGCGTTTGTTGGACGCATTATAGAGATATGGCACTTTGGCCGTGTCATTCCAGTAACGTGTATATCCGTTTTTGTTGATGTAATTGGCTTCCAGATCATAGAAGTCAAAGGAGCCTGCTTCCCATGTTCCAACGGAAGAACCACCCGTGCACGTCTGATACTGGCCGTTGCCTGCCTGTGCACATCCATCCCAGCCACGGCCGTAGAATGGAACACCAAGCACGAGTTTAGCAGCCGGTACGCCTGCATCCAAATGCCCTTGTGCTCCGGCAGCCACATTAAATGTATTGGCATCTGGCACGCCAGCGGCTGAAGCCGCAGGATCATAGTTCAATGGCGCATTATGCGCGCTGATTTTTTGCCAAGCCCCGTTAAAATCGTATGTCATAATGTTAATCCAGTCGACGATGGCAGCAATTTTTGCAAGCTCCGTATTGGCAGCATAGGTCGCAGACGCACCGCTTGCAATCGTAAGCAGATACTTCTTGCCGTCCACAGCTCCCGCTGCATCCAGCTTTTCACGGATTTTGCTCAGGAGCAAAGTGTAGTTTTGCTTATCTTCAGGACGTTTACTGTTACCATTAAGTCCGCCGGATACCGGGTACTCCCAGTCCAGATCTACCCCGTCAAAATTGTACTTCCGCAGGAAGTCGACGGCAGAGTTCGCAAAGACCTCTCGAGTTGCAGCAGTCGCAGCTACATCAGAGAAGCGGTTGGACCACGTCCATCCTCCGACGGAGATAATTGTTTTCAGGTTAGGATTGGTTTGTTTCAGCTTGTTCAGCTGATTGATATTGCCTGCAATGGGCTGATCCCACGTATCCCCTGCAAAGGTCTTGCCCGTATCGATCCATGGATCGCCGAGCACAATCGTTCCGTTCGGAACATTGATCGTTTGGCTTTTTTCATTCTGGCAGGTCCAGGTTACAGGATTGGGTCCCGAAGGGTCTGGATTTCCATGAATGCCGTTCCAGCAAATATCGGCAAACGCATAGTTGATATGCGTCACTTTGGTCGGATCGATATCGGCTACATTATAGTTTCTCCCGTACGCAGCCCAGGATGGGTAGTACTCAACAATTTTATAAGAATCTGCTGCTTCGGCCGTAGCAGGTTGGAGTGCAAAAGAAGGAACAATAACGGATAAGAGCAAGGAAAGACCAAGGAAAAACTTTGCAGTTTTCTTAAACGCAGTGTGTTTATTTAAATTTATCATTTAATACACAACCTCCTCTGTCTTTTGCGTGCTAAGCCCATTCAGGAATGGACGATGTGCGTTCGAGAACTGGTTATTTGTATATGCGTCCCAGTTGATTGACCAGGTCATAATGCCTTTGAGACCGGCATAGCCTGCAGGCTGGCGCAATGTATAGGAACCGCCGTATGATACTCCTTTGATCAGATAATTCAATGCCTTTTGCAGCTCAGCTGGCGCCGTATAGCCACCTCCAGCAGCCTGCTGGGAAGCAGGTACGCCAATCGCAATCTGGTCCGGTCGCAAAGGACTAAAGAATGGACCCGAGCTTCCGCCTACGTTAAAGCCTTGAAGCAGCATTTCGGCCATGGCGACATGGAAATCGGCTGTCCCTTGAGCGTATGAGCGGCCGTCCAGTCCCACCATCGAACCGGTGTTATAGTGCTGCACATGCAGCAGGGTCAGGTCATTGCGCAAGGCATGAATCACTGGAAGATACGCCCCCCAAGGACCACCATAGTTCAGATATCCGCCCTGTACGTAGGCCGTTTCCGGTGCAGCAGTTAGAACGAAATTGGCACCGAAATGTGATTTAAGCGCTTTCACGCCGTTAATCAGGTTAACAATCTTCGGAGTCGTTGGACTACGGAAGTCGGTATCCCCCGCATTTAGAGACAAGGAGCTTCCTTCAAGATCGATGTCGAGGCCATTGAATCCATAAGTCGAAATAATGGATTTTAGGGAATCCTCGAACTGTTGTCTCTTGGTCGCATCCGTGAGCTCAATCGTGCCATTGGCTCCTCCCATGGAGATCAGTACCTTTTTCCCTTGGCTCTGAAGGTATGCAATGTCCGACTTGAACTCTTCTACCGTAGCGTTATACGGAGTAAAAGCAAGCGTTCCGCTGCCGGGTGAGATCGGCTCGGCAAAGGAGACATTAATAACGTCATAGGCTGTTGACACGTTGCGAAGTTTAATATTGGTAGAGCCATTGTCGAAGTTGTGCCAGTAGCCGATCAGCCATTTACTGCCGGTTGGCCCAGGATTCGAAGGTCCGGTGGAAGTCGTAACGCTGAGAGAGGTACTTGCAGCGGACAGATTGCCTGCCGCATCTTTTGCTTTGACTGTAAAAACATATGTGGTGCCGGCTGTCAGTCCTGTTACTACAGCCGTAGTTGTTGAAGTGTTCGCCGCGAGAGTACCGTTCCGGTACACTTCATATCCGGTTACACCCACATTGTCCGTGGATGCGTTCCAGGTAAGATTGACCGATGTATCCGTGACGAAGGATGAGGTTAAACCTGCAGGAACGGAAGGTGGTGTCGTATCCGGAGTTGGAGTCCCCCCTCCCGTACCTTCCCCGACGTATTTCCACAATGCGGGTACATTTGAGGGCTCCCATCCGGTCAAAGCCGTATGGGGCTGAATACATTCATAATCTTTATTTAAATAGGTTACTAGATCTCCTTTTTTGTATGCGGTGCCTGCCTGCCACTGGGCAGCGGCGTCTGCTCTTGGTGCAAACCACGTAATAATCAGAAGAAATGCCAAAGCGAATGTAATGACCGGGCGGAATCGAACAGCTTGATTCAAGCAAAATCCCTCCTGTATTAAGGTTATTTTCACCTTGCAAACCATGCTTCACTGGTGCACTTACATGTGATCCGCGATCTATAGAGCATGTATAACCGTCTTACGATGAGCGTCGCTTCACTCCCTTTCCTTATCAAAATGGACCTTCCCTCTCGTTTTCTCTTTTTGCAGGCATCAACCAAATTTTACAGGGAATTTACAGATCCTCACCCTGTATTTAATCAGTAAAATGCAATTGAGATAAGGGATAAATTATTTCTATGGGGGGCGAAAAATGTAATATACCGGGCAAAAGGCCGTCTACCACGTCATTAAGAGACGTGATAGACGGCCTTTTTTTATTTTAAAGTAACGGATGTATTACCACGTTTATTTTAATTTCGAGGAAGCTGTTCAAATGACAGCATACCTTCGAAAGGCTGCCACCCATCCTCGCCGGATAAAATAACAGGCACAGCGTATTCGGCCGCTTCCTGCTCACTGAGTATTTTCGCCCATGGAACTCTCCCCATCACACTTCCGGCCCCAGGCCCCGCACTATGATATTCAACGTACGCAACCGTCGCTTCCGCATCGGTCTTGTTCCAATTGTGCCAGCCCTCCTGCTTCACATGCGCGCCCATCCAACAGTTCAGGAAGCAGACTTTGGCATGATTACGCCATGGTCTGCCCAGATATACGGACTGGGCGGGGGCATTGCTGGTTAGGTCACAATCGATAAACACATAGCCATAACGTACATCCTCGGGTGTAGAGGCAGCGGTAATCCAGCCGTTCACATCTCCCTCCGCCGCCGCTGAATCCGATAAACGATTCTTTGCAAAGATCTCACACCCCTGGAACACCGCCGTAGCCGAGCCGAAAATAAAATCGACATCGCCCTCAATGTAACAGTCCTCATAATATTGACGCAGCTTCCGCCGCTCCGCCCCGTCACGCGGCCCCCCGAAGAAACTCCGGTCCATCGGCTGCTCAGGCAGCGGTCCGGTAAAGATCGTGTCCTGGTGACCTATAAATCGGCAATGCCGGAAGGCTGCCCGATCCCCATCCACGTAGACGGCCAACGCCTGACCAACCTCACCACCAGGTCCAGCCGAGTTTACGAAGGAAAGCCCTTCTGCGGTAAAATCATCTTCACCGATAAAGACCGTGTAGGAATGAAAGGTATGATACAACTCCCCGTTCGGGAACTTCTTGAGCGCGTAATCATCATACGTGATGATGGTCTGATCGGCTCCCGAACCCATGAGGTGGACCATTGGCTTCTCAATGTGCAGTTTTTCAACATAGGTGCCTGGCTTTATACGAATTGTATACTTTTCAGTGCAGTCGGCCGGAATCGCATTAATGGCAGCCTGAATAGTGGAAAAATCGCCACTTCCGTCCGCAGCAACCAGGTAACCATTCCTGTACAGATCCAGATTCGCTCCTTGTGACAGAGGTTTGTTCATGTCAATCGCTCCATTTCCAGCGCAGCCAGCAGGAGCGGTGCCATGCCCATGAACGAGTCACTCACAATCTGCTCGCCGACATAATAACTGTACGAACCATCCCGATCCAGACTCAGCCCTGCCCCGTGACAGATCGCGTTCAGCTTCACGCCTTCCTCTGTTTCTTCCACCAACCGGGACGTCAGTCCTTGCCATCCCTTCTCTGCGGCCTGCCTGAAATGCGGCTCCAGGTAACGCAAGCGAACGCCCTTTGCCATGGCGTACACAAACATGCTTGAACCGGAAGCTTCCAGATAATTGCCTCTGCGGAATCCCTGGTCCAGCACTTGAAACCAGAGTCCGCTCTCCTGCTCCTGTACACGAACCAAGGCATGACACATACGCTCGAAGATGCCAATGATTGTGCCCCGTTTCGGATGATGGATCGGGAAGTGCTCCAGACTATCCACGATCGCCATCGCATACCAGCCCATCGCCCGACTCCAAAAGTGCGAAGAGCATCCGGTTACGGAGTCGGCCCAGATCAGCTCCTTCGATTCATCCCAGCCATGATAGAGCAGACCTGTGCGCGGATCACGCGTCTTGTGTTCAATCAGCAAAATCTGATGAGCCACTTCATCCCACAGATCAGGCCGATCAAACGTCTTGGCATATTGCGCCAGGAATGGCGACGACATATACAACCCATCCAGCCACATCTGGAACGGATAGATTTTTTTGTGCCAAAATCCACCCTCCGATGTTCGGGGCTGTCCTGCAAGCTGGGCTGCGAGCAGGTGTGCGGCTTCAGCATATCGCTGATACCCGGTGGTCTCCAGCAGTTCGAACAGGTTCTTGCCCTGATTGATCTGATCCAGGTTGTACTCTTCCAGGGAATACGTTCCGATGGAACCGTCCTCCTGAATATACAGATCCATATGTCTTTTCATAAAAGAAACATACTCGTCCTTGCCGTATTGCTTGCCGATGCGTGCCATTGCCATTAACGTCATCCCCTGAACATAAGCCCACCGTTCCGAAGGAAACACATGATAGCCCTCTCCATCACATTGCCGGCAAATCATCTCCGCTATTCGCTCCGACCAAGATAACTGCATTTGTACCTGCATAAAAGAACCCTCCCTGGACCTTGAATGTTGTACTCAGCCTATCCTTAATGCTCAGACACCTGCTGCCGACAAACGGCTGTCGAATTGCGATGATTCAGCTGCGGCTGAATGACGACCGGATAATCCACATGCTCATCACGGATCAACGATACGATCAACTCTGCCGCCTGTGCGGCCAGTTCATCCAGTGGCGGACCAATGGTTGTCAGTGCCACCTCGGCATACTGCATATCCGGCAGATCATCATAACCGATTAACGAAATATCATTGGGTACACTGTAGCCTGCTTCCAGCAAAGCCCTCAGCGCACCTCGGGTCACCAGGTTGTTCAAGCCAATAAATGCCGTTGGTGAATCGGGTTCAAACGTATAATTTCGAATAGCAAAATATCCGTCCTCCCAGGAGGAGTGTGCAGGCAGCACATGGCGGTGATCAAATTCAAGACCCGTGCGCTGCAAAGCTTCCCGATACCCTTCAAGCTTGATATTCTGCGAGTTGCCAATGAAACCAATCCGGCTATGTCCCAGTGAGTTCAGATGCTCAACCGCTTTGTATATGCCCTCTTTCCGGTCAATCTTGATATAAGGGGAGTTCGGGGCTTCATCTGTACCAAGCACAAAACACGGCATGTTAAGTGTCGCGAACTTTTTCCAGAAGGCATCCCGATTATCCAGCGCATAATCCCACAGAATGCATCCATCTACGCGAAGCTGGCTAAAAACATCCAGCCCATCATCCGCGACGACCAAAATCATCTGGTATCCCCGCTTCTTCAACTCTGCGTGCAGATTGCCCGATATATTCGAGAACAACGGATTGCTCAGTTCATCAAGAACAAAGCCGATAATGTTGCTTCTGCCGGTGGAAAGCTGCTGTGCCATAATGTTTTTTCGATATTGATGCTTCTCCGCAACCGCGAGCACCTTCTGCCGCGTCGCCGGTTTGATACGGGGATCACCGTTGAGCGCCTTGGATACCGTGCTGTAGCTCACTCCCGCCAGTTTGGCAATGTCCTTAATGGTTATCAAATCAATCCACACCTCTCAACCCTTGGGAAGCTTATTGCTGTGCAGCCTTATACCGGTCATATTGCGCCTGTCTGCCGGCAATAACCTGCTCAATGTTCATTTTTTTCAGCGTCTCAATATAATTGTCAAACTGATCCAGACTGGTATCTCCGCTTATAAATTTAAAGTTCATCTCTTCCACATATGTCGTAATATCCGGCATGGACATGCTCTCTACACTCGCCTCATCCGGCAGAGCATATACGAATGGGAACGGTTCGTGGATGTAAGGCTCCAGTTCCTTGTCAAGCTTGGCATGCCATTCAGCCACAACGGAA
This sequence comes from Paenibacillus sp. 11B, assembly GCF_030487755.1. Classification (NCBI taxonomy): domain Bacteria; kingdom Bacillati; phylum Bacillota; class Bacilli; order Caryophanales; family Paenibacillaceae; genus Paenibacillus; species Paenibacillus sp. 11B. Next base: position 912,827 of record NZ_JAUKNS010000004.1, read on the forward strand.
TCCGCCGAGTCCGTAGACTGAATGTTCGGCAGATTCACGGGACCAATGCCGAGTTTCTGGATATAGTCGTTATCCTTGCCTTTGTCCGTGAATGTCTTCACGCCATTCTCTTCAGTATACGTATCATCCTTGATTCCCCACGTATAATACGTTTGCGCTTCTTCACTCACCGCATAATCCAGGAAACGGAAGGCGAGCTCCGGATTTTTGCTGTCCTTGGAGATTCCAAAGATGCCACTCACGGCTGTACGTCCAATATAAAACTGGTCACCATGCGGTCCTTTTAGTGGCAGAATGCCTTTGAAGATGGGCTCCGCAGGATCATAATCCTTGAACAGCGGACTGTAGACCATCGACATGTACCAGCTAAAATTAAACGTGGCTCCGGTTACATCCTGTGAGATGCGGGAGGTCACCTGATCGCTTGTCGTACTGGCATAGTCCACCCCGAGCAGGCCTTCTTTGTACAGCCCATTCAGGTATGTGAGATATTCCTTGTAGGCAGGCTCATAATAGCTGAAATGCACCTTACCCTGGTCATCGGCATAGAACTGATTGGACAGATCCAGGCCAAAAGCAGGGCCAAATGCCATCGGCACAAACTTGGATTCCATGGACAATGGTATTTCATCCGCCTCGCCGTTACCGTTCGGGTCATCTGTCTTGAATTTGCGCAGCATCGCTGTGAACTCATCCAGTGTCGTAGGTTCGTTCAGTCCCAGCTTCTTCAACCAGCGTTCATTCACCATAAACAATGGCATGTAGTTCTTCGTAAGCGTTTGCTGCGGAACATAATACATTTTACCATCTGGCGTCGTTAAACTGGCTTTGACGGATGGGGATTTGTCGTATATTTTTTTGAGATTCACGCCATACTTCTCTACCAGATCATTCAGCGGAATAAACAGACCACTGTTAATGTATTTCATGAGCTGATCCTGATCCGGCAAATAGACGATATCCGGCAATCCCGTTCCAGCCGCAAGCCTTGGATTCACCGCATCCGCGTAGTTCTGCGGCGGGATGAGATCCCAATCGACCGTTACCCCAGCATTGCTCTCAATTTTCTTCACAATCTCGGCAGTCGAGAGATCCACGTTGGTCGTCCATGCGTTGGTCCCGAGAATCGACAGCTTGGCATCTTTCTGGTCGGTTACCGGACCTGCCCCTGTGTAGTTAAACGCTGGTTCCGAGCTTGTTGAAGCACTTTCCTTGTCTCCCCCTGCTCCTGTACTGCTGCTGCATGCGGCGAGACTGATGGCAAGTATCACCGCGAGAACACTTTTTCTTCCGGCCCCTCTGATTATCATCCGTTATTCCTCCTCGTTATGAACAATCTTGGGTGATGCATGGTGATCAATAAGGCTATCCTTTCACGGCTCCGAGGGTAATCCCTTTGACGAAGTACCGCTGGATAAAAGGGTAGATCGTAACGATTGGCAGAATGCTGACCACAATCGACACATACCGAACCTGAAGTGTGGACACCGCCAGCGCGCCTGTGGTCATCGTGCCACCCATTTTTTGCATGACCTCCGGTGATGCCATGATCAGCACTCTGCGCAGGAACATTTGCAAGGGCTGCATATCCTGTTTGCCCAGATATAGCAGGGCTGAGAAGAAGTTGTTCCAGTGGAATACGGCGTAATATAACGTCAGCACGGCAAGCGTTGGCTTGATGATGGGTATTGCTAGACGGTATAACATGGTCAGTTCATTGGCCCCGTCTATGCTTGCACTTTCGAAGATTTCATTCGGAATACCCTCGAAGGCTGAGCGGCAGATCATGACATTAAACGTAATGACCAGCACGGGCAGCACCATCACCCATCGCGTATTGTACAGCCCGAGTGACGTAATCAGCATGTAGACCGGGATGAGTCCACCCGAGAAATACATGGTGAAGGCAATGAAAAAGTTCAGCTTTCTGCGAAGGAAAAATTGTTGTCTGGATAACGGAAATGCAGCGAGGCACGTAGCTACAATATTCAGCAGTGTACCTATAACGGTGTACCACAGGGTGTTATAGAAGGACACCCACAACTCCCGGTATTGGAGCACCATTTTATACCCGGACAAGGTGAATCCTACCGGCCACAACGCAACCTTTTGTTTGTCGATCGCATCAACCGAACTGAATGAAATGCTGATCACATACAGGAAAGGATACAGCGTAACGACGACAGCCAATATAGTCAGCAGGTAGACAAATCCGTAGAATAACCGGTCACTTCTTGATTTTTGCATACAGGTCTCCTTTGGGTCGGGATATGGTCTTACCAGAGTGACATCTTGGTCAGGCGCCGGGTCATCGTATTAGCCGCGAACACTAGCACAAAGGTGATAATAGAGTTGAATAGGCCGACAGCTGTCGCAAATCCGTAGTTCTGTCCTTCAATCCCCATCCTGTATACGTAGGTGGATAACACGTCTGCGGTCTCATAGGTAGCACCGTTATAGAGCAGATATACTTTCTCGAAGCCTACGCTCATAATGCCGCCAAGCGACAGGAGCAGGAGGATGACAATCGTTGGTTTGATACTTGGAAGTGTCAGGTGCCATAGCTCCTGGAATTTGTTGACGCCGTCCATTTTGCCGGAATCATACATTTCGGGGTCAATGCCCATAATGGCTGCAATGTAGATGATGGAGCTGAAGCCAAAGCTCTGCCAGATATCAGAGCTGGTGAATATCGTTCGGAACCACCCGGCGTCCATCATGAAGTTCACTTTCTCCATACCGAGCTTGGCAATCAAGGTGTTCACGATCCCGTCAGTGGGTGACAGGAAGTTGATAATCATGCCCGCGACCACGACGGTGGAGATGAAATGCGGAAGGTAGGTGACGGTCTGGGCGAACCGCTTGAACGTCTGATTCTTGATCTCCACAATACAGACGGCGAACAGAATGGGGATGGAGAAGCCGAACAGGAGTGGCAGGAAAGCGAGCAAAAACGTGTTGCGCAGCAGCCTCCAGAAGTAGATGGAGTTCACAAACTGATCAAACCACCTTAGGCCAACCCATTCCCCGCTGAACATTCCCTGCCCTGGCATGAAGTTGCGGAAGGCCAGCAGCATGCCAGGCATCGGAACATACATGAAGATGACGTAATACAGAAAAATGGGTGAGAACATCAGCAGCAAAACCTTATCCCGTTTGATCAGGCTGAATAGCGTCGACATGTGATTTTTCACCATTTAGACTCTCCTTCGCATTAAAATTACAACGTTTGAATTTTTGGACATAAACATACCACTTCATGCATAATTCAGGTCATCCCCTTAAATAAAAACCCATTAAATCCCTTTTTGAATGGAGTATTAATACAAATAAAAAACGATTAAAGACATAGATATAAACATAAATCCATAATTACAACGTTGTAATTTTACCCTTAATGTATACGCTTACATAAACTATTTTTCCCATCTTAGCAAAGTCCATCTGGTTTGGCAACAACAAAAATCAGTGTATGCCTGCACAGAGAACTGCATGGTTTTGTTGGTCAGGGTGACCTGCTAGTGGCAAAAAAGGAGAGAAAAAAAGGGCAATGAACGTTTTCTTCCGTTCTGCCCGGCTCTTGTCCTTCCTCCGCCAGCGTTCTGGCGCAGCGCAGGATTGTTTTATTTTTCAAAAAGTGTACTTATGGCCCAACGTCTTCGGATTTCTACATCTGGTTCCGATACTCCATCGGTGTTACACCCGTCACTCGCTGAAACGCTCTGTAGAACTGACTGACATTGGAGAACCCCAGCCCAAAGCTGATGGTGGTCACCGAATCTGTTGTATGGCGCAGTCGTCGGGTCGCTTCCTCCACACGCAAATTCAGCACGTACTGATACGGAGTTGAACCTGTCAGTGCCTTAAAGGAACGCATAAAATGATATCTGCTCTGGTGCGCAACCGCCGCCATGGATTCGATGTCCATTGGACTTGTATAGTCACTGTATATATACTCCAGCACGCGCTGCATATGGGGGTCAATGAACGCGCCGCCGTTGGCGCTTGTTCGCTGAAGCAGATTCCGAAGCTGCCCGTAAACCAGGCTCCCGCCCGAACTCCCTTCCCCACCCATTCCTGTGGCTGCCAGCTTCAGGCTACTCCCATTCTGTTGACCGGTCAGCATCCGTCCAAGATATGTCTCTACCGCAAGCTCCGTTTCCTGTATCTGCAATGGTTCGGGCGCATCGTCCAGCAAAATGGCGTTCCAGCCTCGAAACAGTCTGCTGATCTCAGCCGGATCGAAGGTTTGTGTGGTCCGAAACTCAGTCTGCGCTCCTTGTTGATCTGAATCCTCCAATCCGCCAATTGGCGGATTGCGAAACTTGATAACGATAACCGCGGAATCCGCACCAATCTCGAAAAAGTGCTCCATCCGGGGATGGGCAATAATCCCCAATCCTGCTTGCAGAGGATATGTCTGCTGTTCCTGCACCAGATGACACTCGCCTCTTACAGGCATCGTTACCTGATACCAGTCATCGTGCACATGGGGTTCATTGGCGAATCCGCCAGAAGCCTTCCACAATTCCAATCCATTCAGCATCATATTTAATTCCATCGTTTCCTCACCTGCTGACATTATAGCAAATCGTGCTCACTTTCCAAGCACTTTTCACAAAGACAATAGCGGCCTGTATCTTTTATCATGGTAAAAAATAATTCGAGGTGATCTCCCGTGGCTCAAGCCGCTGTAAGCAAAATGCAAATCAATCACTCCGCCAATTGGGCGCTTGCCGGGGTCAGCTTCGCCCATCTGCTGAATGATGCGATGCAGACCGTTGTTCCGTCTGCTTTCCCGCTGTTTCAGCAAACCATGCAGCTCAGTTTCGCCCAGATGGGCTGGATTGCCTTCACATTGAATATTACCGCATCGGTCCTTCAGCCGCTGGTCGGTTATATGTCTGATCGCAAACCGATGCCGATCCTGCTTCCCGGCGGCATGTTATTCTCCCTGATTGGTGTTCTCGGCTTTGCCTTGTCTTCCGAGTTATGGATGCTGTTAGTATCCGCAGCATTGATCGGCATAGGCTCATCCATTCTTCATCCCGAATCCTCACGTGTCGCCCATCTGGCCGCTGGTCGCGGTCGCGGAATGGCACAGTCCATCTTCCAGGTCGGTGGTAATACCGGTCAGGCTCTCGCCCCATTGCTCGTTGCCTTTATCCTGCTCCCGCATGGGCAGCTTAGTTTTCTGTGGCTGATGGCCTTTGCCCTGATCGGGATCTTTATCCAGTCTTCCGTTAGCCGCTGGTATAGAGACAAATTGGCGGACAATCGCAGCCGTCAGCAACAGCCTGTACAGGCAAACGGCATTGTGCAGCCTGCTGCCCAGCATGTAAGTCGGGGATTTATCGCTTTTACAATGGGTATTCTCATCCTGCTGCTGTTTTCCAAATTCGTATATATTGCCGGTATGACCGGATACTATGCTTTTTATTACGCCGATGCGTATAACCTGCCTCTTTCGCAAGCTCAGATCTGCCTGTTCGTTCTGCAATTTGCTGGCATGGTTGGCACCTTGCTCGGCGGCCCCTTGGCTGACCGTTATGGACGTAACCGATGATCTGGTTCTCCATTGCGGGTACTGCACCATTTTCACTATTGCTGCCTTATGCGGGACCTGCTCTATCCATGGTGCTGTGCGGCATCATCGGACTGATTCTGATGTCAGGATTCAGCGTCATCATAGTGTATGCGCAGGAATTGCTGCCGCGTCATATTGGGACGGTATCGGGATTGTTCTTCGGTCTGTCATTTGGTATGGCAGGACTTGGATCGGTTGTGCTCGGTTCCCTGATTGACGTGACCAGCATTTCATTCGTCATCAAGCTATGTTCCTTTTTGCCGCTGCTCGGGGTGTGTGCTGTATTCCTGCGCCGGGATCGGCCACGGAACGCCTAATATGCATTGAAACGTCAGTCGTTTTGTGACTACAATAAGGTCAGGATAATTGAGACAGAGGTTAACAGAAGGAAGGAATAACCCATGATCATTGATGTAAAGCATGTTACTTGGAAAAGGGGACCGATCACCCTGCTGAACGATGTCAGCTGGCGTGTAAACGAAGACGAACATTGGGCACTGCTTGGCCTGAATGGTTCCGGTAAAACCACACTCCTGAACATGATCACCGGATATCTCTGGCCGACAGAAGGTACGATAACCGTGCTTGGACACCGTTACGGAGATGTGGATTTGCGCGAGCTACGGAAGTCGATCGGCTGGGTCAGCTCCTCCCTTCAGGAGAAATTATATGGTACCGATCGCACACAGTATGTTGTCATCAGCGGCAAACACGCCACCATTGGACTGTACGATAAACTGTCAGACGAGGATCTGGATCAAGCACGGGAATTGATGCATACGCTCGGCTGTCAGCATTTGTGGGATCGCGAATATCGCACCTGTTCCCAGGGGGAGAAGCAGAAGCTGCTCATCGCCAGAGCCCTGATGGCTAACCCCCGTGTTCTCATTCTGGACGAACCCTGCAATGGGCTTGATTTGTTCTCCAGAGAGCGGCTGCTGGAAAGTATCAACGAGCTGACGCAGAAGCCGGATACCCCTTCGCTCATCTACGTGACCCATCATACGGAGGAAATATTGCCTGTATTCAGTCACAGCCTGCTGCTTCGCCGGGGCGAGATCGTGAATAGCGGATTAACCAGCGAGTTGATGAACCGTGACGTATTGAGTAACTTTTTTGAATCCCCTGTGGATGTGGATCGGCATGGAGAACGTGTCTATGTAAGAGCATCGGATAAATAATTTTCTATATCTATATAAATTGAACTAAACATTTACACGATAACGGAGAGGACAGAAATAACCTGAAGAAGCAGAGCGTTCGCCTTTATCCCCGGATTTTCCCCTTTAAATAAGGGATTCAAAAGAATCTGGGGATAACAGTGATCGGAAGGTTGTTCTGTCAACGGAGTGGCAAGTGTAAATATTCTTTAGTTCAATTTATCTATTCACAGTCAGAATATTCGAAGCAGCCCAGAATCTTATCCACATGTGGACAGGCTTTTGGGCTGTTTGGTTATGTTATGAATTATCCACAGTTTTCTGTGTACTATTTCCGGGCAGAGAGGAATAAAAACAACGGAATGCGCTGTCTGCGCAGGTACGTCTCCTCGTTCACAAAATACGGACGCTGAGGCGTCGATTCCCGCAGATGCTGTACTTGAAATCCCGCCTGCTGTAATGCCATGTAGTAGGATTCAATGGAGCGATGCATTTTTTTCACCGTACCTCCAAGCCATTGCTGCTCCCGGAATCCCTCCACAAAATACTGATCAACCACCCAGTTGGTTCGGGTCCCCGAAGGCTGTAACGTCGACGTAATCACAGGATGTTCTACCGAAAATACGAATGTACCATTCTCTTTTAACGTGTGATATACCTTTCGGAACAAGCTATTCACATCTTCAATATAATGAATCGCCAGTCTGGAAATGACCAGATCATATGTATCCGCGGGATAGCTCCAGTCTTCCATATAAGCTTGCTCAATCTGTGCGTTCTTGCCCTTTATCGTTTCATTGGCAGCCTGAATCATATTCACTGAACCTTCAACTCCGGTATAATTGCCTCCAAGATGGCCAGGGCCCAGCAGTTCTGCTCCGAACCTCGCATCCCCACAGCCGAGATCCAATATGCTCTTTCCCCCAACGTCTCCGATCAATTCCAGCATCACAGGCTTCTCCAGCGTATCGTTGGCATTTTCCTGCCACTGCCGGCGTTCCATATACTTCTCAAAATTAGCTTCATCTTCGTAAAAATCAGATCCACGTTCGTTCATTGCGTACCCCTCCGTTACTGAGATGAAGTTTAGCTCTCCTATTCAGCCTGAAAGATTATACACCTTTGGAAGCTATAGTTGGAACCCTTGCCTGATTCAACCTCGGCAAACCTAAAACCAAAAAAGTACAGCGAGCGCCATCTTGGCGCTTCACTGTACTTCTTTTTTTATAGAAAAGCATGGATCAGGAACAATACAGCAAAAGCGAGACCCGATCTCAGATGCCACTGCCGATCTAGCTTCTTGTAACGGAAAATCCCGGCAATCGGAACAGGAAGCAGAGCAATCCCAGCGAGCAATCCCGTAATATGATTAAAATCCAGCATGAAGTTAAACAAAAAAGCTCCAATCACATGAAGGGCTATCAATCCCATTGCAACAATGGCTATCGGGACGTGTACACGACGGGCTATGCCCAGCAGCTTTATAGCTAGTTTCCTGATTTGCGCCCAGGCGTCAAGCCATTTACGTTTCATCACAAACAGGATCACGTAATAAGCCAGCACGATAAAGAGCAATATCTGGGCCTGAGAGCCATAACCCTTATAAGCCTCGCTGATGTGGTGGTCGTTCCAGTTTGTTGTACTGTTATACAGATGAATTAAACTCCACAGACCGTAAGCCAAAATAACTGCTGCCACCACCAGACTGAGCAATACCCATTTACGGTCTTTCTTCGGTATATACGATTTCTTCTTTACGGCTGCTTTGTTCATGATCGTTGCCCCCCCCTTCACAATGAATGGTTTATTCCTGATGAGAAGAAGTATAGCATCACTTTCTGTGAATTTACTGAGAAAAGCGTCTATCGACATGCTTCAAAGAAGCCATACGTATAATAGGACACGCAGGCGTAAATGAAATGGATTATAGCAATCAAGGACAGAGATAGGATTTATTCAGATTGATCCATATAAGGCCGGCGGCCGCCTTTTTTGACGAATTTCCAATCCACCTCGATATTATGACGCATTCGGCGTAAGAGGTTCACGGCTGTCTCAATCTCCTCTTCCGTCAAGCCTTGAAGCGTCACCTGGTCCGAGTGAACTCCTTCTCTGCGGATAAACTCCCAGGCTTCAAGACCAGCCTCTGTCGGATATAACAGCTTATTCTTCTTATTATCCAATGCGGATTGTTTGACAATAAATCCGTCCGATTCCAGTTTGCTGATAGCTCTGGCTGCCGTGGTACGGTCGACTTTGATTAGTTCAGCCAGCTGGTTGGGAATAATGCCAGGATTCTCGCAAATGCGATAAAGATACAAATACTGTCCACGAGACAGGTTTAGATGCTGGAATTCAACGTTGCTGATTGAATCCAGACAGCGGGCAATCATGCCAATTTCACGCAGCACTTCTTTTTTTTCAGTCAATGTATCCACTCTCCATCTATAATTGTTGCATTCGCAACATAATTGATGATATAACTAAATTGAATCTGTTCAAATTTTAACCATGATAACACATGGGACAGGTACACGTTCATGCTATGTACCAGTTTACCATGTCAGGATAGGATTACTATTGACTAAAGGGGAAAATTTCATGAATACAACTATTGTTGAAGCTAATCGCCAAGATTTGCTCGACGCCTGCTTCGCCATACGTACCGCCATCTTTGTTGAAGAGCAAGGGGTGCCTGCGGAGGATGAATTCGACGCTTACGATGCACTGGATACAGAAGCTCGTCATATCCTTCTTTACGTGGACGGTGCGCCAGCTGCCTCTTCCAGACTGCGTGTAGTTGAAAATGTTGCTAAATTGGAACGGATCTGTGTCATGATCGATTATCGAAAACATGGGCTTGGTCGTGTACTAATCGATAAGCTGGAACAGATGGCCCTGGACCAAGGGCTGGAGAAAGCCAAGCTACACGCTCAGGTACAAGCCTCCGGGTTCTACGAACGTCTCGGATACACAGCTGCCTCGGACGTATTTATGGAAGATGGCATTCCTCATCTGCTGATGACCAAAAAGCTGAAATAACTACAAAAAGAACAAAGAGCATCCTCAAGGTCAAGAACAAGACTTTGGGATGCTCTTTTTGGGTTCTAAGGAACCCAGCAAGTGTTACTATAGGAGATTCAGCCACTTTGAGAATGTAATGAATCGTATACACCTTATTTACTGTTTTGCAGCCTACAATGCACCTTTTTCTGCGGTTTTTACCGTAATAAAGTGGCTGAGATGCGTTAGGATTTCTAATTCATGTAATTTGCCTCAATAAGGTGTGGTGTGTTCGTTAGGAGTGCTCCACTTAGGAGAGCGTTTAATTAGCATGATCATGACAAAGAAGTCAGGCGTTAACCTGACTTCTTCTCTCACCTCTTTATCCCAAAGCCAGACGACCTGGCTGCGATTCATCGGCATTATTTTTCATCTGTTTACTACGCAGTTGTCCGCAGGCGGCATCGATATCGGTACCATGCTCCATGCGTACAGTGGCGTTGATATTATTCTTTTTCAATGTATCATAGAAGCCCAGAATGGACTCTTCGGTACTCCGCTGATACTGGCTGTGCTCATCCACCGGATTGTACGGAATCAGATTGACGCTGACCATGCTTTTCCGGCTCGAAAGTAGTTCAGCCAGTTCGGCGGCATGCTCCCGCTGATCGTTGACGTCCCGAAGCAAAATATATTCAAACATAATGCGTTTGTTCGTTGTCGTCAGGTAATAATCCACCGCGTCCATCAATTGCTCAATCGGGAAGGCGCGGTTGATCTTCATAATGTGTGTACGCAGTTCATTATTCGGTGCATGCAGCGAAATCGCCAAATTGACTTGCAGATTACTGTCGGCGAATTCCTTAATTTTGTCAGGCAGTCCGCTCGTGGATACAGTGATCCGCTTGGCCGCAAGCGCCAATCCTTTACGATCCTTAATCACTTCGATGAAGTCCGTCATGTTCTTGAAATTGTCAAACGGCTCGCCAATTCCCATCACGACCACATTAGTTACCCGCTCGCCTTGGCCAGCTGAGTCAAGATAGTGTTGTACATGCATAATCTGTTCTACAATTTCGCCACCGGACAGATCACGGCTCTTCTTGATCAGCCCGCTCGCGCAGAAGCTGCAGCCAATGTTACATCCCACTTGAGTGGTTACACATACAGTGAGACCGTATTTTTGTCGCATTAAGACGGTTTCAATCAGATTGCCGTCCTGCATACGCAGCAGAAATTTCACCGTGCCGTCTGCCGATTCCTGCTTCACATGTTCACTCAGCGAGTTCATTGTAAAATGCTCGGAAATAACATCCAGACATTCCTGACGGACATCCGTCATCTCGGTAAAATCGTTCACACGCTCCTGATATAACCATTCCCAGATGCGGGAAGCACGGGATTTCTTCTGTCCATGCTCCGGCAGCCAGGCACGTAATTGCTCTAATGTTAATCCATATATGGATGATTTAATCATGTTATTGTCCTCTTTTCGCAAAAAAGCATATGGCTCATCGGTCCTACCCAAAAAACCTCTACTCTGTATTGTCCCAAAATTGACGAGGGAACACAAGGGCTTTTGCATTTCTTCCAAGAGGTTTTATCAATGGCAAATCTGCACAGTACCTTACTTCTTCATTTCCATTCCCAACCGTTTAGAAGTGAATAATACCGGAGGTGTGCAGCAGAACCAGAAGCACCAGGATAGGCGCTACGTAACGCAGCATGAACAGCCATACCCGGAACCATCCTGCACGCAGGCCGGATGCTTCGGCAGCCTTTTTCCAGAAGTATCCGGCAAAAATAGTAACCAGCAATCCACCAACTGGAAGCATGATGTTCGATGCCACAAAATCCATCCAGTCAAACACATTTTTGGAGCCAATTTTCAGATCAGGCATCAACCCCAAGGAAAGTGCCGAAGGAAGACCCACGAGGAAGACTGCAAGTGAAATGACCCATACCGCACGACTACGGCTCCAGGACAATCGCTCCATGAAATACTTCACCGGAACCTCCAGCAAGGATACAGCTGATGTTAATGCCGCTATCGCCAGAAGCACGAAGAACAATCCGCCGAACAGGAATCCGAGCGGCATGGCCGAGAACGCAGCAGGCAGTGCCACAAAGATCAACGACGGACCCTGATCCGGTGCAATCCCGAAGGAAAATGTCGTTGGGAATATGATCAGACCGGCAATGAACGCATATATCAGGTCACCCGCGCCGACAGCAACGGTTGCTGCACCGAGCGATTGATTTTTATCAACATATGAACCGTATGTCACGAGAATACCCATACCAAGCGACAGGGAGAAGAAGGCATGTCCAAGCGCAACCAGGGCAGATTCGGTCGTAAGCTGTGAGAAGTCGGGGTTCAGGAAAAAGGATACTCCCGCTCCAGCTCCCGGTAAAGTTACCGCACGTATCATCAGAATCACGAGCAGCACCAGCATCGCCGGTATAAGGATCTTGTTAAACCTCTCAATGCCGTTGGAGACTCCTTTGACTACGATCAGGCCTGTGATCAGGACTGCAACCACTTGCCACACCAAAGGCATATAACCGCCCACAAAATCACCGAATTGTCCGGCAAAGTCGGTATTGTTATACAATGTACCGCTGAAGGACGTCACTGCATATTGCAGCGTCCAGCCTGCAATGATGACATAAAAGGAAAGAATGATAAACGGCGTCAGTACTTGCAGCAAGCCAGCCGCAAGCCACCCCTTTTGTCCACCTGCTTTAATAAAAGCCGTTGCTGCGCTTCCTCTGCCGCTGCGGCCAATCGCAAGTTCGGCCAGCAATACGGGCAGACCAATCAACAGAAGACAAACGATAAAGAGCAGGAAAAAGGCAGCGCCCCCGTTCTCCCCCGTAATATAAGGAAACTTCCACATGTTGCCCAGACCGACCGAGCTGCCAATGGCAGCCATAATGAATCCGGCTTGTGAGAAGCGTTCACCTTTGTTTGGACCGTCTTGATTCAAGTTGGAATCATTGGACTTACTAAAATTCATTATATCTACTCCATCTGTTCTAAGATTTTCCGTTATTATATAACAGTCATCCACTCAGGTCATTCGAAAATCGAAATTAATCGAAATGTTATTTATTTACAGGAATGTCTACATTAAATATGCTGCCCTTGCCTTCTTCGCTTAACAAAGCAATCAGCATGCGATATGTAGTCCACTGAACCCCCTAATATGCAGTATGTGATAAAAAGGAGTACGCCAACCCTGCCCTGTATTTCGGTAATTCCTCAGAAGGCTGCAAACTCAACTTTCCAGGCGACCACCAAACCGTTAAGAAGGAGGAACCTCCTCAAAGGCTCCTGCTTCTCTGCTTTTAAATCCGTCGTGTTAGCACTGGCATTCAGCAAACTTTAAGCTTCGTACCACACACTTACGGTCGAAAATTAATCCCTCTCTCATCTTGGTCGCCTATACTTGCACCAATCTCAATCGCCCATGCTGAGGAGGAGAATCATGAACACACTGAGCTACACAGATCCAAAAACCCGATGGAACAGGTATTTCTGGCTGTATGCCGTTCTGATTTTCACCGGAGGTCTGCTGCTTCGGTTGTACCTTGGAACACAATTCAGGGGTTATGTCGGAGATCAGTCCCTGTTCGTTGATTGGATGAATGCTGTTCACCAGTACGGTATTCGCGAATCATACCTGTTTGGCAAAGATCAGAACTATCCCCCCTTGTTTATCGTCATTCTGGGGTTGTATCGCTGGATACTCGATGGCCTGGGCATAACCGCCTCAGCTGGCAATCTGTCCATGAAAATACTGCCTATCGCCTTCGACGTCCTGTCCATGGCAGTCTTAACCCTCACCTTCAAACGACTGGGCCCTGGCGCATGTTTATTGCTGCTTGCAGTCCTTTCCTTCAACCCCGGTCTGTTGGTCGACAGCGCCATGTGGGGTCAGATCGACATCCTGCACAGTACATTGATGGTATTATCTACCGTTCTCCTTCTAAGTAATCCTCTCTTGGCGGGTGTTATATTCTCCGTTGCCCTGCTGGCGAAGTTTCAGGCAATCGTCATTGCCCCGGTCATCGGTATTGTATTACTACGCCAGCTTTATCACAGGCAATTTCGCGGCATGCTTCTATTTGCAGCAGGATTAATGATTGCTACCCTGCCTGTGTTTCTCTATTTTGCAGCAAACGGAACCCTCAGTGCCATGCTGAACAATGCATACGGAAGCGCCGTTAATATGTACCCCCAGCTTTCCCTGAATGCCATGAATATTTGGTATCACCTGCTAGGTGATCCGGCAACAAACGATGCTACGGTGTTGTTTGGCATAGTGACGTACAAAATGTTGGGGCTGCTGCTGCTTGCTATTGCTGTGGTTGGCTTATCAGCCTATCTGTTGTTAATCAAGGAAATTCGTATCTCATCTCTGCTCATTGCAGGTGCAGCGGTGAATCTCGCCTTCTTTATGCTGCCAACGGAAATTCATGAGCGTTACAGCATACCTGCTTTGTTATTCTTTGTTCTGGTCCCGTTCTTTGAACGTAAATGGATGTACGCAGCAATCGCCTTCTCCCTGACTACCTACGTAAATATTGCCATGATCATGAGCACAGGCTCTGGCGGCGACGTTGGGGCAGAGGAAGGACCATTCCTTATGGGTAGCGGGCATGGGGGGGTTGGCGGAGGACATGGAGCAGGCTTTAACATGCTCGGATCAGGATTGACCAACGGCTGGATATACGGCATCGGCATCTCCATTGCGATGATCCATATCGTGATCCTGTTCTGGGTCGTGTATGTTATGACCTTTGAGGTTCTGAATGGACGGAAGAAACGCAGCTGAATATCAACCTATACGGACAAAAAAAGAGGTGCTGCAACAGCCATTCCCATGGTTGTCGAAACACCTCTATTCCGATTAAACTTTAATTTCAAGCAACTCATATTTGATAACGCCCATTGGCGCATTGACATGAATGACGCTGCCTACTTCTTTGCCCATCAGTTCCTTGCCAAGCGGGCTTTCGTAGGATATTTTGTTATCAGCAACATCTGCCTCGGCCGGACCAACCAGCATGTATTCAATTTTCTCGGCAAACTCAATATCATTAAGCAGAATGGTTGAGCCAATGCTTACTTTGTTCGAGTCGATATTGTCCGAAGTGATGACTCTTGCTTTGGTCAGCATTTTCTCCAGAATCAAAATGCGGGTTTCCATAAAAGCCTGATCATCTTTGGCTGAATGATACTCACTATTTTCCTTCAGGTCACCGTAACTGATCGCGAGTTTCAGACGCGCCGCCAATTCCTTACGCTTCACCGTCTTTAAATCCCTCAGTTCGTCCTCCAGCTTTTCCAAGCCTTCCTGTGTCAAAATCACTTCATCATTAGCCATTTTTCCATCTCTCCTAATCCTGCTTTCTATCTATATTCTAACCTATATCCACTCCAAACGGTTAACATACCAAGAAAAAGAAATAACGCTCCCAATCATGGAAAGATGTGTATGTGTCTCTCTTAATTGTACCGGTACAATTGAAGCAAACTTGTATATTCATTTCAGTCGATCACTTTTACAATGAAGTCAGGGCAGCAGCAGTATATCACACGCCCACTACATGACTCGAGGTGATCTGGATGAATGTTACATTGACTCAACCTGAAATACAGGCCTACCTGAAACGGATAGGCATTAACGATATCAAGGAACCCACACTGGAATTCCTGTCCGAAATCCAGCAGGCACACGTACAGCATCTATCCTGGCAGACGGTTGATATTTTTGCGGGTCGGCCTGCAGGCATCGATCTTCAAGAATCGATTCAGCTTATATTGCAAGGGCGCAGTGGTTACTGTTTTCATCTAAATGGCGCATTCAGCGTTCTGCTTCACTCTCTGGGATATACAGTGCATTGGCATCGTGCCGGAGTTCAGCCACATGGTGAACAGCCACGTGTGAACTCGTTCCATCTCGGTCTGTCGGTCTCTTTGCCAGATACAGACCCCAATGCGGAACGTTGGATTGTGGATGTCGGTCTGGGTGGCATGCCCTTCGAACCGCTTCCTCTTCGTTATGGAACCTATGGATCAGCACCGTTCACATATACATTAATGCCTTCATCCGTTGCTCCTGGCGGATGGAGACTTGAATATGAGCCCAACGGGCCAAGTGAAGGAGTCGACTATGCTCCCGAAGTGCTTACCAGTCTGGAAGAGTTCATTCCGAAGCATGAATTCTACAGCCAGTCAGCCGATTCACCTTGGCATAACGCGTTTTTGCTCCGTCAGAGGGATGCTCTCCATAGCACCGAGCTGCGTGGATGTATTCTCCGGACGCATGACCGCGATGGTATCCGCAAAACGGAGATACAAACCTACACCGATTGGAAAGACGTATTAGCCGAGCGGTTCCACGAACCGTTGTTGAATTATACGGAACTGGAACGCAAACAAATGTGGGATCGGGTACAGGCTGCACATGAGGAATGGAAAAGAGCACAGCAGGCATGAAGCGGTATGGGAAGACCCGAGAAACCGAAGAATATAAAGGAAAGTCTGCAATGGATGCCGAATACATCGTCAGGTGATAAATGATGATAACGATTCATGTTCTACAAGTTCCGACAGAATTGCCAGAGGCATACTGGAACCATTTTCTTTCGCACGTATCTGAGGAAAGACGAGCACAAGCTTCACGCTTTGTGCACCTGGCGGACGCATATCGCTCCGTTCTGGGTGAAGTGTTGACCCGTGTGACGCTGAGTAAGTTGACTGGCCTAAACCCGGGAGAGTTTTCGTTTACCCGTAACAAATACGGCAAACCTTCGCTCAGCAACGATGCTGATGTTCAATTTAATGTCTCGCACTCCGGCGATTGGATTGCTCTAATCTCTGGTGGTGATACTGATCTAGGTGTGGATGTGGAAAAAATATCGCCCATCGACATGAAGATTGCTGAGCGCTTCTTCTCTATGACGGAGAGCCAGTTTCTGGCTGCGGAGCCCGCTGAGATACAGCTGGAGACCTTCTACCGTCTATGGACGCTGAAGGAGAGCTATATCAAGGCCGTCGGCATGGGCCTGTCTATGCCACTTGATTCATTCTCCATGATCCGCAATGCTGATGGGCACTGGCACTCGCCGGAAGCAGCCTCTTATCCATTCCTCAGCATACGACTGGATCACGGGCATATGTTGGCAGCTTGTTCCGCAGGCGAAGGTTTGCCTGCCCAGCCGGATTTCATCACAATCGAAGAGCTGTATCAGGCTTTATTATGAAGGAGGGGTTACAAACCTCTCCCCCAATAAAAAATCATGCTTAAAAATCCCTGGTGAGCCCGAGCCCGCCAGGGATTTTTTTGGAAGTTCAAATTATTGTGATTCCTGCGTTAATGATGGAGATTTCTTTTGCCTCCGAAAGAGACCCTGACCACTGTTCTTTCGTATCGTTGCAGCCGCATCAGCATCGCTGATTTTCAGGGCAAAGCATAGACCAATCAACAAAAACGCAGCAGCTCCCAGTAAAGCCAGACGGTAAGCCAGCATATTCGGCTCCATCGTTCCAGCAGCAGATACTGTCGTTGTCCCCACGCCAGCCAGAATAGCAGACAATAACGCCATTCCTACCGCTGAACCTAACCTATTTTGCACCGTGAACCAGGTGGAGGCTCGTCCCATGGAAGGAGGTGGGATCTGGGCAAACGAAGCAATCTGCACCGCCCCTACCGTCTGTCCCAGAAAGATACCCACTCCGAACAATAAGGAACGGATGAACCACGGATTCGTATCTACTGTGATCTGACTAAGCGTAATGAAAATCACTGCCGTGCAGATCAGACCCAGGGATATCAGCTTTCGCGGACCCAGCCGTGGATACGTCCAGGGCACAAGCTGGGAAGCAATCATTAGCCCCAAGGCTTCCGGGAATGTAGTTAGCCCTGTCTCCAGCGCAGTGGCGTTTAGCACATTTTGATACATTAACGGAAACACATACAACATGCCCAGCAGACCTGCTGCTCCGCATACGGATACCAGTCCCGAATAGCGAAATAAGCGGTCTTTCAGCAAACGTAGGTCAAGCAAAGGCTGCTTCGTGCGCAATTCAGCCACTACGAGCAACACTAATAAGATAATTCCTGTAAAGCCGGCTCCAATAATAAGAGGTGAAGTCCACCCTCGCAGTGGACCCTGACTAAGCGCGTACATCGTCAGAGCGAGTCCTGGGGCAGATAATAACCAGCCCGGTACATCCAATCGACCGGCTCCCTGCTCTCTATGCTCTTTCAGATACAACATTCCGAAGATTACCGCTGGAATGCCGACGGGCAGATTCACATAGAAAATCCATCGCCAGGAGAGCTGGTCCACAATCAATCCGCTCACAATCGGCCCCAGGGCCGGGGCCAGAGCGATGGGCAGTATGAGCATTCGGGATACTTTAGCCCGTTCCTGAGGCGGAAAGGTTCGAAACAGCATCGCCATTGCTACAGGAGTAAGCAGACCACCCCCTGCTCCCTGCAAAATGCGGAAGAACGTCAGCGTACTTAATTGATCGGCCGTTGCACAGAGTGCAGAAGATACCGTAAACAGTGCAAGTGCGGACAGGAAAACCCGTTTCGTGCCCCATCGATCACCAAGCCACCCCGCTACAGGCAGGAATACGGCCAAACTCACCAGATACCCTACATTCAAAGTACTTGAAGCAGCCGGGGGAATCCCCAGCTCTTCACTGATGGTTCGTAGTGCTACATTCAGGACCGTTCCATCCATGGCCACCATAAACATCGCCAGAACGTAGACGATGCTGACAATTACCTTGGGATTCAGACCTATTTTCATCTGCTAGTCTCATGAATGGCTCCAGGCATGCCGGCTTCACCACAGAGGCTTAGTGGTTTCAGATCTGTCCATTGCTCGGCGATGTAATCAAGGCATACCCGACGCTTGGCTTTGCCCAGCATTAGGGTCCAACCCGAAGGTACCGTAAGGGAAGCAGGCCAGAGGGAGTACTGTCCCTCCTCATTGATTAACACCAGATAATTGCTGTCTTCATGTTCAAAAGGGTTGCTCATCGCCTTGTCCTCCTATTTATGTTGGATAATACGCTTGTTCAGCTCCTCCAGCTTGGCAGCTAGGGTTCGGCAGATTTCCTCCAGCGGCCCAGGCTGGCAAAGGTCCTTGTGACGGCAAGCGATATCATGACGCTCTAACTGGCCTCCGATGTACGCATTCCACATCTCCGGTTCAATCGGGTCGAACCAATCAGGAATAATGGTGGAACGGAAGAAGATCAGATCGCCCTCGAATCGGGATGGCGTGTAGGCCCCCAAGATCCGTACGGAATTTTCATAGGTCCTCCGCAGCTTCATGATCGTCTCTTCATCCAGACTCGCCAGCGCACTGCCCTCACTGCGCAGTATGCGCATAGCTGTTGCCATATCCAGCGGACCATCCCCAATACTGTCCGGATCATAACCACCCAGTGCAAGCAGTGCGGTTAATGCTTCTTCCTCATCCGGCTCTCCACGAATCGGCAGATAATGACTCGGATACGCATCCAGCATGGCGAGAAACTCTACTTCCTCGCCTTCGGATTGCAGCTGCACTGCCATAGCCTGTGCAACGTTGCCACCAAGAGACCAGCCCAGCAGACGGTAAGGTCCTTCAGGCTGTACCAAGCGGATATGACGGATGTAATCTGCCGTCATATCTTCCAGTGTGGCTGGAAGCTCCTCAACCTCGGCAATGCCTCTGGCCTGTAATCCATAGAGCGGATAATCCATGCCCAGATGTTTCATCAGACCGGCATAACACCAGCTAAGCCCTCCTGCTGGATGAACACAGAATATAGGCAGATGCTCCCCATGTGTTCTGAGCGGCAATAACACCTGAAGCGAGTTTTTCCCGGAATCCGAATCCATCTCCAATCGCTCCGCCAGTCCCGCTACAGTTGCTGTCTCGAACAAAATGCCAATGCCCGGCTCCCGGCCCATAGCCTCACGGATGCGACTCATCAGGCGCACAGCGAGCAGCGAATGCCCACCCAGTTCGAAGAAACTGTCGTCGATGTTCACACTCCGCATCCCCAATACTTCGGCAAACAAATCACAGAGGATCTCCTCCTGCGGGCTGCGAGGCGCTCGGCCACCTGTCGTTAATTGCATCTCCGGTGTAGGAAGTGCCTTGCGATCCAGCTTGCCATTAGGTGTTAGTGGCAGAATCTCCATCACCACAACCGCAGATGGAACCATATAATCCGGAAGGCTGGCCGACGCATGACGACGCAAAGCAGCTGATTCTGGTACCATTCCAGTATCCGAAGCCGGAACGATATATGCTACAAGGCGCTTATCCCCCGGCTGGTCCTCACGGACAATTACAGCAGCCTGAGCCACGCTTGAATGCCTTGCTAGCACTGCTTCAATCTCGCCAAGCTCAATACGGAATCCTCGTATTTTCACCTGCTGATCCGCCCGGCCTAAATAATCGAGCGAGCCATCATGCAGACGCTTCGCCAAATCTCCTGTCCGGTACATACGAGTGCCTGTCGGGCCATATGGATCAGCAACGAACCGCTCAGCTGTAAGATCAGGCCGATTCCAATAACCACGGGCCAACCCCGCTCCGGCTACATACATCTCTCCGGTTACTCCTGTCGGTACTGGCTTCAGGTGATCATCCAGAACGTATACCCGAAGATCCGGTATGGCGCACCCAATCCAACTGCTCGCTCCTTCCGTAGAACTGCCAGCATGCAGTTCCTGGTAGCTGACATGAACCGTCGTCTCGGTGATGCCATACATATTGATGAGTTTTGGCGCATCATCAGCATGGCGTTCATACCAGTCATCCAAACGGCCAAGCTCCAGAGCTTCTCCTCCAAAAATCACATAACGGAGTGCAAGCTGCTGCCCCCATGACGGATTTTCACGATCAGCCTGCATAAGTTGGTAGAACGCGGATGGCGTCTGGTTCAATACAGTTACCTTTTGCTCAGCGAGCAATTGCAGAAACGCTCCCGGTGAACGGCTGATCTCATGAGGAACAACAACCAGCCGTCCTCCATGCAGCAGTGGTCCCCAGATTTCCCAGACCGAGAAATCAAAAGCATAGGAATGGAACAAGGTCCACACATCACTCGCGTCAAAATGGAACCAGTGCTGCGTAGCATCCAACAAACGGATGACATTAGCATTCGGAATAACAACCCCTTTGGGCTTGCCTGTCGAACCCGAGGTATAGATCATGTAAGCCGGACTCAGAGCTGTTACACGTCCATTGCGTTCACTATCCGCAGGGTTTCGATCATCCATCATCCCCAATTGCTGCAGGGTATGCGGATCGTCCAAATTAACACACTGAATTTCCGCTACCTGCGGAAGCAAGGCGTATACCTCTGTACTCGTTACCATCACTTTCGGTGCTGCGTCTGTCAGCATATGTGTCAATCGGTCTGCCGGATAATTGGGGTCCAGCGGCAGATAGGCAGCTCCTGCTTTTAGCACAGCGAGAATACCTACAACCATCTCTACAGAGCGAGGCAAGGCTAGCGCTACCATTTGTTCCGGTCGCACACCTTGGGCAATCAGTAATCTGGCAAGCTGATTGGCTCTTGCATTCAGTTCCCTGTAATTCAAAGTGATATCCTCGTAGGTCAAGGCAGTCACTTCCGGATGAGCTGCCGCTTGTATTTCAAAGCGCTCCGCTATTGTTAAATGCGCATCTTCACTTAGCTTAAAGGACCATTCTTGTTCAAGCTGCGCCTGCTCTGTCGGAGTCACGACATGGAATCTGCTGATCGGTTCATCCATCTGCTGCACAGCATCCTCGAGCACCTGCATCAATCGGACCACGAGTTCGCCTGCAGTAGATTCACGGAAGAGGTCCGCACTATATTCCAGCACCCCTTCAATTCCGCCTGGAGATCCGTTATGCTCACGCTGCTCTGTCAGCTCAAGCGTCAGATCAAATTTGGATGAACCCACACCATGCATGCGGGGTTCCGCCGTAACACCCGGCAGATCAAGACGAATATCCGGTGTATTTTGCAGCACAAGCATCACTTGGAAGAGTGGATGTTTGGAACGGGATCGAGGCGGATTCAACACTTCAACCAATCGTTCAAAGGGCAGATCCTGATGTTCATATGCAGCCAGATCGACCTCCCGCACACGGGCCAGCAGTTCGCGGAATGTTGGATCACCTGAAGTGTCGGTACGCAGCACAAGGGTGTTAATGAACATGCCCACGACTTCATCTAACGCATCATCACTCCGTCCGGCAATCGGCGTTCCGATCGCGATATCCGTTCCTGCTCCCATTCGGGTAAGCAGCAAGGACAGTGCCGAGTGCAGCACCATGAACAGGCTGACTTTATTCTCACGTGCGGTTACCATCAATTGCTCATGCAGACGTTGACTGATCGTAAAAGGAACTGACCCGCCGCGGTAACTGGACACGACTGGACGGGCGTAGTCAGTAGGGAACGTAACCTGCTCCGGTAAATGGGTCAGCTGGTTAGTCCAGAATTCCATCTGTCTGGCAATCAGACTGTCCTGCTGCCTCTCATCCCCCAGCAATCTCTCCTGCCATACCGCATAGTCCGCATATTGAATCCGAAGCGGCTCCCAAGCAGGAGCAGAACCCTGTAGGCGTGCCGTATAAGCCTCCGACAGATCGCGGATGAGCGGCGACAATGACCATCCATCCCCGGCAATATGATGGAGCAGCAATAACAGCACATGCTCATCCATGCTGGTTCTGAACAACTCGGCACGGATGCCCGGTTCAGTGGAGAGCTGGAAGCTGTAGCGTGAAGCTTCTGTCAGAAGCTCGGGAAGCTCCTGCTCGGCAGCAGCGGTTACATTCAATTTCACTTTGATGTCAGCGGCATTCAGAATATGCTGGCTCGCAGAGCCCATTTCAGGCGGATACAGCGTTCGTAATGTTTCATGACGGTCTACAATATCCTGCAGGGCGTTCTCCAGTGCATCCGCATCCAGCTTCCCGGCCAACCGGGCAACCAGCGGAATATTATACGTCGGATTGGCGCCTTCCAGACAATACATGAACCACAATCTCCGCTGGGCAAAGGAAAGCGGAAGCTCATCCTGACGTGGAACAGGCTGAATAACAGGTCTCACCGATTTCGCCTGATCCAATCGTTTGGCCAGTCCTGCTGCCGTTGGAGCTTCAAATACACTGCCAATGGTCAGATCTGTACCAAACACATCACGGATACGTGCTGTAATTCGCCCGGCCAGCAGGGAGTGTCCACCCAGTTCAAAGAAATCATCGTCAATGCCCACGCGACCAACACCCAGAATCTCAGCGAACAGACTGCACAGAATTTCCTCCTGTGGTGTGCGCGCCTCCCGTCCATTGGCATTTGACATCAAAGTAGGCACCGGAAGCCGTTTGCGATCGATCTTTTTATTCGGTGTCAGCGGCATCTCGGGCAGCAGCATGAATGCAGAAGGCACCATGTAATCCGGCAATGCATCAGCCACGAATGCTCTTAGTTCTGCCAGATCCATACGATTCTCCTGTTCAGACTCAGCCACTACATACGCTGCCAGTCGCTGGTTTCCCGGTTGATCTTCTCGAGCCATGACCGTGACCTGAGCTACACCAGGATATCTGGAGATTACTGATTCAATTTCACCCAGTTCAATCCGGAAGCCTCTAATTTTGATCTGGTGATCTGCACGACCCAAATAATCGATGGAACCATCCGGCAGCCATTTCGCCAAATCCCCTGTACGGTACATCCGACTGCCTGGCTGACCGAAAGGATTGGCTACAAAGCGTTCTGCGGTCAGATCAGGTCTGCCCAGATACCCGCGCGCAAGCCCCTCGCCTGCGATGTACAATTCCCCTGCTACACCCGGAGGGACTGGCTTCAGGCCTTGATCCAGCACATATAGCTGCGTGTTGCGAACCGGCCCACCAATCGACGGTTTCCCCGTCGCCCCTGTCTCCAGTGATGCAGCCGTGGAATAGATGGTCGTCTCGGTCGGACCGTACTGGTTATTGACGTGACACCCCAGCTCCTGCAAAGAAAGCTTCAGTTCCTCCGTCAGTGCCTCTCCTCCAGTAATCACGGTTAGTCCATCGAATTGGCCCGGGCGGCTCGTCACCAAGGACTGCCATAACGTAGGCGTAGCCTGCATGATGGTTGTCCCCTGCTCCCTCATCTTCGCAGCCAGGGCTGCCGGATCAAGAATGGTCTCTTTACGTGCAATATCCAGCCTCGCACCCGTCGTGAGTGGCAGGAATACTTCCAGTACGGATATGTCAAAAGCAATCGTGGTCACCGA
Organism: Paenibacillus sp. 11B; assembly: GCF_030487755.1. Taxonomy (NCBI): domain Bacteria; kingdom Bacillati; phylum Bacillota; class Bacilli; order Caryophanales; family Paenibacillaceae; genus Paenibacillus; species Paenibacillus sp. 11B. The sequence goes on from NZ_JAUKNS010000004.1 coordinate 936,892, forward strand.
CAGCCAGTGATCCTGTGGACCAACTTGTAATCTCGTCTTCATATCCTCAAGCAGATTTGCCAGCCCCAAATGGGTTACGGCTACACCTTTGGGTTTACCCGTGGAACCTGAGGTGTAGATAATATATGAAGGATTGAGCAGAGAAGCTTCACTTGTAAGGTCATCAGCTTCGGGATTACTTCCAGGCTGGCGGCTCACTGACATAGCCGTACTCGATTCATCCATTACCATAATCGGCACACTGTTCATGGTCGGCAGATTGGAAGCCTGGTTCATCACCGTCACTACACAAGCAGGCTTGGCATCCTCCAACATGTAAATCAGGCGCTCCTCGGGATAGTCAGGGTCAAGTGGCAGATAGGCGGCCCCCGTTTTGTGGATAGCCACAATCGCAATGATCACTTCCAGTGAACGTGGCAGAGCGATGGCTATCATCTGTTCCGGCCCTGCCTGATATCGTTGTATCAATTCATGAGCCAACTGATTCGCCCGTTCATTCAGCTCCGCATACGTCAGGGATTCCCCTTCGAATGTCAGTGCCGTTGCTGAAGGGGTGCGGCGGACCTGCTGTTCAAACAGTGCTGCCGAATTGCTGCCGCCCGTCACCTCTCCTTTTCCATTCCATGTAACCAACACTCGCTCACGTTCGGCAGGGAGCAGCACTTCAAGATTTCCAACCGTTTCCGTCTCCATCCCTTCCTGCATCACCTGGTTTAGAAGCTGCATATAACGCAACTGATGGTTCAGCAGTTCGGAATCACTGTAGATGGACGGATTAGCATCAAAATCAATACTCAACCCATGACCATGCCCCTGGTCCACGACATGAATGGACAGATCGTCCACCGGACCAGTGGACAGGTTGTGAATCATGCCGCTCTGCCCCGCAAAGTTCAATTCATGGTGGAATGGCATCACATTAATCATGGGTCCGAACAGTCGACGATTCTCTCCAAGCAGCTTGAGATCACGCCGCAGATCTTGATGCCGATAACGCTGATGCTTGCGTACCGCCCGAATCTCCTGCACAACCTGTTTCAGCAGCTCTGACACGTTCATAGCCGACTCCACGTGGAGACGCAGGGGAAGCACGTTCATGACCATACCCGGAACCCGCAGGGATGTTGATCCCAAACGGCACATCACGGGCAGAGCCAGCACAACATCGGTCGCTCCTGTCATCCGGTGTACGTAGATGGCAGTTGCCGCTATGAACAGATCCGGCCAGGTCACACCGAACCTTGCCGCTGCCGCCTGCATTTGCTCGCGCTGCGGCTGTGTAAGCAGACCGCTCTGTCTCAGGAAGTAGGTAGATGTTCGCGGCGCCCGTTCCCCCAGACTGACAACATCCGGTTCATCGGCATATCGATCCATCCAAAACTGGCGATCCTGCTCTTTGTCTACTGAGGGATGATAAGCCTCGTCTTCCTGAAGTACGGCCGTCAACGAGCCGAACGACGCTGCTTGCTGTGCTTGATCTGCTGCTTCTCCTCTTATACTTGCGGAGTATAGGCTGGCTACCCTGCGGGTAATCAGCGAAACGCCATATCCATCAATCGCAATATGATGAATACGCTGGTACCAGTAATAACACTCATGGCTCACCTGGAACAATGCCTCCGTGAAAAGTGGGCCTGTCGCCAGGTTGACGGGATGGGCCAGATCCCTTTTCATCCAAGCCAGTGCTGCTGCATGGGGCTCCGCTTCCTTGCTCACGTCGAGGACATGGAATGCCCAATGATCATTTTTGCTGTTCACAGACTGCCACGGACCTTGGTCATTTTCGCCATAAACCATATTCAGCGATTCTGCTTCCGAAACGGTCTGTCGCACACTCTCTTCGAATCGTCTGGCGTCTACGTTGCCCTGAATGACCACATACTCGGCGGTATTGTACATCGGATTGTCCGGATTCAACTGCTGAGCGAACCAGATACCGGACTGGGCAGAAGACAGGGGCCAAGCCGTGTTCCGACTATGCGACGTATGCACGACCCCGCTCAAAAGTAGTCTCCGTTCGGGAGCACTTTCGTATAGGCCTTATCCAGCAACGCTGCCCATGCAGCCAATGTAGGCAGCTCCGCCAGATCCACAAAAGTTACCCCCGCTCCTTCCACACGAAAGCGCTCAGCCAGACTCATAATACGAATGGAATCCATTCCCCAGTTCTGAATCAGGTCATCATGCTCCCCAATATTCGCAGGCAGCTCCTGCAGCATCTCTCCGACCTGATTTCTCAATGCTTCCAGCGTCACTTGGTTCACGCCATCACGACCATTCTGGGGCTTCTCGGTTGCGGATGCCTTTTGCTGCTCAGTCTCTGAAACAGCCACATGAGCGGGTGTAGCAGTGGATTGTTCACCTTGCTCACCTGCCTCGGACGTTACTGCTCCTCCAATTCCGCTTGTGGCAGAAGCATTTAGCGATTCAAGCAGACGCCCGGTTGTCAGTGTCACCGCGCACCGTTCTGATGCATACGTCAGAGCCATGCGATGTTTTTCCGCCGAAAAATCGGCCACTGCATCCGCAACCAGAAACGCCTGAATATCTCTCATAAAGGCTTCGCAAGAGGTCATCAGGCATCCGATATGAGCATAAATGCCGCAGACGATCAATTGATCGCGACCATGCTGCTGCATCAGTTCAAACAATTCTGTCTTTTGGAAGGCGCTGTATCGCCATTTGGTCATGAAGGTATCTTGCGGAGCGGGTGTGAGTGCTTCAATGATTTCTTTTTGCACAGGTCCTCCATCAATCCCCTCACCCCAAAAATCCAGCTGTAGTCCGCGCTGCTCCGGTGTCTGTCCACCCGGTTGTGCGGAGTAGACCACCGGAATGCCAAGCTCATGACACTTCGAACGAAGTTGTGAAATATGATCGATCAGCTCCACCACAGGGGAATGCCCTGCCGTAAAAGCGTTCATAAAATATTGCTGCATATCGTGAATCAGGAGTACCGAGCGCTTCGTATCCGGCGTCCACGTTACCTTGTTGACGGGAAGCTCCGACTCTACAGGCATTGCATAGGGTTGAATCTTTGGAAGTGCCATGAATATCCCTCTTTTCAGCTTTATTTATTACAATCATGTTCATCGTTGTGCTGCAATGTTATCTATAAGAAATCACGATCAGGATATGGGCTCTTTAGTTGTAATCATCTCGCGCAGCGCTTTTTTGCTGACCTTGCCAACTTGAGTTTTGGGAAAAGACTGTACAAACTCAATCCGATCCGGTATTTTATAGCTCGCCAGGCCCCGATTACGCAGAAAAGATTTGACTTCGGCAGCTGACGGAGCTTCACCGCTCGGCACGATAAATGCACAGGAACGCTCACCCAGATATTCATCCGGCATGGATACTAACGCGGCATCATGTACGGCAGGATGGGCCAGCAAATGATTTTCCACTTCCTCGGCAGCCACTTTGTCACCACCGCGGTTAATCTGATCCTTCGCCCGTCCTTCCACAACGAGGTATCCATCCGCCGTAAGACTCGCAATATCTCCGGTACGATAGAAACCGTCCGTGGTAAACGATCTGGCGTTATGCTCTTCGGCCTTGTAATAACCACGAATCGTGTAAGGACCTCGCGTCAGTAAATGTCCCGATTGCCCCTGTTCCACCTCAACATCCTCGTCATCCACGATTCGCACTTCGTCATACGGAGACATCGGCTTGCCCTGAGTGTTAACAATGACATCCAACGGATCATCCAGACGGGTGTAATTCACCAGACCCTCCGCCATGCCGAACACCTGCTGCAAGGTACAGCCCAGGACGGGTTGGACACGTGCAGCCACCTCGGCACTGAATTTGGCTCCGCCAACTTGAAGTACCTTAAGTGATGGAAGGTTAACACCCCGGGTAGCCGCCGCGTTCAACCAGATGAGCGCAAGCGGTGGTACAAGAGCCGTGATGGTCACCTGATGGCGCAGAATGAGCGGAAAGGCTTCATCCGGGCTTGATCCTCGTGACAGTACAATTGCTCCGCCCGCATACAACGTACCCAGAAAGCCTGGTGAGCTCATCGGATAGTTATGTGCTATAGGCAGTACCGCCAGATAGACACTCTCCGGGCTGAGCCCGCAGACCTCCACACTTCTCCGCAAACTGTAGATGTAGTCATCATGGGTGCGGGGAATCATTTTGGACAGCCCGGTACTTCCACCAGACAACTGTAGAAAAGCAACGTCGGAAGAAACCGGCTCATCCGGCAGTTTAATCGGGTCTGCATAGACATCTTCCAGAGCCGTGAACCGCCCCGCTTCTCCCGCCACGAATACTTGCTGAAGTCCGGGAACTTCTGCCTGGACCTCTTCTGCCAGCGTACGGTAATCAAATCCGCCATCCTGATCAGGTATTACATAAGCTACGGCCTCAGAGAACCGGGCAAAATACGTGATTTCGCTCTTCCGGTGCAAGGGTAATGCGTATACAGGCAGTGCACCGATGCGGAATAAAGCAAAACATACCTCGATAAACGCCGTGATATTGGGCAGCTGGATAATCACCCGATCATGCTGCCGTATTCCCTTGGCATATAAACCGGCGGCCAGACGATCCACCCGGTCGTTCAGCTCCGCATAGGTTAATTGCTGTTCTCCGCTGATAATGGCTACCCGATTGCCATATAGATCAGCACGCTGGCGGAGCATTTCTCCAAACGTAATTCCTTCCCAACAGCCCTCCTGACGATATCGGTCGGCAACTTCCTCAGGCCAGGCCTGAAATCCTGACAGCATCACTCATTCCTCCTTCATACTGGACACAGTTGAATCCAAACCCATGGCGAGCAGCATTGTTCTGAACTTCGCTGAGGTCTCTGCTAGCTCCGCTTCTGCTGTAGAACCTGCTACAATCCCCGCTCCAGCAAACAGTTTAAGTATTTTGCCCTCCACTTCCGCACATCGGATCGTTACAGCCCACTCGCCGTCACCGTCACTGTCACACCAGCCCACCATACCAGTGAATAATCCCCGTTCGAATGGCTCCTGTTCCCTAATGGCTCCCCGAGCCGCCTGTACAGGCGTTCCACATATTGCTGGTGTAGGATGAAGAGCAAACGCAACTTCCAGTGATGATGTGTTTACATCAGCAAGCTCCCCATGAATTTCCGTAGATAAGTGCCACATGGTCCGTGTCTGGATTAAGGAAGGTTCTACCGGGACTGATAGCTGCTTGCACAGCGGACGCAGTGCCTCTGCCACAGCCTCGATGACTACGGCATGTTCATGGCGATCTTTGGCTGAAGCCAGCAGCGCTTCTGCACGGCGGCGGTCCTCCGCAGGATCCTCACTCCGGGCAGCAGACCCGGCAAGTGGATTGGCTCTCACTTTGGATCCTTTTCGTGTAACCAGTAATTCGGGACTTGCTCCGATATATGTCCGATGGGTTTCTTTTCCGGCCTCAATACTAGTGCGTTTATCCGTTGTTATGTTAACTTTCGATTGAGAGAGCTTCGTCATCGGAACAGCAAATGTATATCCGTGTGTGTTATCCCTGAACAAATTACGGAGTAATTGATGTGTGTCTACAAAGCTCTGTGAAGTCACATGCAGTGTACGGGATAACACAACTTTGTGGAGAATGCCTTGATTCAGGTTAACCAAAACGTTGTTTACGCTTTGTTGATATACTGCTCCGGCAGGCACTTCACACACCTCACAACCCACTGCGGCCGGGTGCTTCTCCACCAATGCCCTCGAATCCGGAGATAAAGGTTCAGCCCATTGTACCGTTTCTGGTACGAATAGCTCCGCAGAAGAATGAATGGGATCAAATGGAATGGCGCCGACCACAATCGGTTTCGTTTGGCCCAAGGCTCTTGCCTTCTCCATCAGCTGTTCCATCCGTTTAATAAAAAGCTGCGTTTCTTCATTACGCTTTTGTTCGGTAACACTTACCGCGCCCGTGGAATCCCGTGTATTCGCCTCCGATACCTCCACGGCAGACCATCGAATCTGTTCCCCTTGAGCTAACAGGGTATGTTGCGGTGAAGACCAGAAAAAGGACGTCCCCTCCCGATATTGTTCCAGAAGGTGTAAGGCGGAAGTTGCAGCAACCGTACCCGCTTTTGACATGATTATCATCTCCTTATCTTGATTCAGGCACCTAACGTGGCGCCTCCGTCCACACACAAGTTATGCATCGTAATATGTCTGGCCTGATCCGATACCAAAAAAAGCACACTATCCGCGATATCCGACGGCAACGCCAGTCTGTTCAGAGGAATGCCCAAACGGTATGCCTGTGGGGAACCCGCGATAACTGCCTCTGCTCCCTGTTCATCCGCCCACAATGCACGCTGCATATCCGTATCCGTGGAACCTGGAGATACGATATTACAGCGGATATGGTCTGAGGCGTATTCAAGCGCCAGACATTTGGTGAACATGGTTGAAGCTGCTTTGGAGGCTACGTAGGCGGACATGTGCATCCGGGGCACACCTGAAGCGTTAGAACCTACAGTAACGATCGCTCCCGATTGACGTTCGGCCATGTTTCGTACCACAGCACGTGACATGTAAAATACACCATGCGTATTCACGTCAAAAGTCCTTGTCCATTCTTCATCACGGAGTTCACTCACTGCTCCCGTGTACAGTACACCCGCTGCATTCACCAGAATGCCAATGGGACCTAATGTCTCCTCAATACGCTGCACTGCATCTTCGACGGATTGATGATTGGATATATCAACAGGACAGGCTGCTGCCTGATGTCCCTGATTTCGCAGTTCCGTGACCAACTGGTCCAACTGATCTTCACGTATATCAACAGCAGCAACAATAGCCCCCTGCTGGGCAAGCAATCTCGTCACGGCTTCACCGATCCCTTGCGCAGCACCGGTGACCACGGCCACTTTTCCATGAATTCCTGTGTAACTCACTCCTGTTCCTCCCTTGCATTACTGCTCCCTCCCCTGTTGGAGAGATATGTTATCCTGCTGAACCCAATTGGATTATCCGTGAATTTGTAACATTTCTATCCATCTGTCTCTCGCCCAATCTCCCCAGACCCCTGATTGAAATTGCTGTCGGCTCTTTCCTCCTACGACTCCGGGCTGCAGGCAAACCGCATCGTCCGACTAATCAGAAACGGCAGTACCGATACATGGTTTTCTTCTTCGAACTCGGTATATTTAATATCAAGACCCGGCTTCTTCAGCGCGGATAACCGTTCTGTAAGACTCGAAGCCTTATCATTGTTGCGCGCAGGATGCGTCTTCTCCTGTTCACCCATACCAATCCACACCTTGACGTTCACGGGATGCTGCTCCAACTTTGCGACAAATTCCTGTTCCTCTGCCTGCATGACGGTCTGATTCCAGTGAAGTGACGGGCTGCCCGCAATGTAATAGCGGAAGGCTTCCGGTTTTTTGAAAAGCGTGTGCAGCACGAACAATCCACCAAGAGAATGTCCAAAAATGGCCTGTCTGTTCCGATCGATCCGGAACTGCTGTTCCATATCCGGCTTCAGTTCTTCTTCAATAAACTGCAAGAACTCATCCGCCCCACCCTGTTCCGGTAAAGGTGTTCCATCCGACTTCTGGGTATATTCCGTTGTGGCCTGCGGGGTAAAGTCATAATATCGGTGCGGTGAAAAAGGGCCCGACGTTGGATAGCCAATGCCAACAACAATGGCCGGAAGTGCTCCGGTCTTCTCCGGTCTGCGGCCCTGTACACGAACGGCTTCCACCATCGTTCCAAACACAGAGTTGGCATCCAGCAGATAGATCACCGGATATCCCGAAGGCGGTGGCGCTTCTGCCGGTTGGAACACCATAATCTGATAGGCATGATTGCCGTTGCGTGATTTCATGGTCCACTGTTCGGCACGTGGAATCTGTACGGTACTGCGTGCGATATGTTCAAGGGTACGAGATGCGGGTTGATTGGGCTGAAACGTCATTACGGATGGTTCCTCCTCGTTGTTCTGCGTATATAAGTTGAATACTGAACTACACATACACTCCGCCGTCAGAATAACCTTCCAATCGCTGTTATCTCCAGATTTCCTCTATCCCCTCTTATAAAGGGAGAAATCCAGAGATAAAGGCGAACGCTTCGCTTCTCCAGGTTTTTTCTGACTTCTCCGTTTCTGTGTAGTTCATAAACTCAACTTATACTGTTATGTTTAATAATATTATTGAAATGTTTGAGATTGATTCTCATTACCAATTATAGAAGAGTCGATCCGGCTGTCCCATGGACGATATCCAGAAATGTTTTTGATTATCTCCATATTTCCACATTTCTGTAACTGACTTGGTTACCCGTGAAATTAAAAATAAAAAAAACTCCCTCACGGAGCACCTGAAACGCTGGAATTTGTCCGGTTTCTGGTACTCCGCGGGGAGCTACAGTTCTCATATTACGATCAATACATATGGATGAATTTCCTCAATTATTGCGTTAACGCCTTCAGCGTATCGTCAATGACATGACCATAAGCAATCAATCCACCGCCCAGCCACGGAGCTGGCTCCACGGCGTACACATGTCCAGCTTTAACTGCAGGCATGCTATTCCATACTTTGGTATCCGTCATTTCCTTCATGCTCCCTGGACCCTGTTCCACGGTGAAAATAAAGTCGGCATCAATCTCAGGCAGTACCTCGGTAGATACCGTTGCGCTGTTCTCCGTTTGCACCAGTGCGGGCTTGCCAAGTCCCAATTGCTGATAAACCACATAACCGCTGAAATAGTTACCGCCCATCATGCTGATCCCCCGAGGAGCAAAACGAATAATGGCTGCTTTCTTGCCCTCGGTCACTTTTGCGAGCTTGGCTTTCGCGTCATCTACCTTTGCATGGTACGTCTCGATGGCTTTTTCAGCCTCAGCCGTTTTGCCCAGCAAATCGCCGATTACCTGCAAAGACTTCTCTACATCACCCGAAGCATTCGTAAATACGTAGGTTGGTGCAATTTTGGAATAACTCTCATATACACCGTTCTCGGCATATTGGGCCGTGTGTAAAATAATGAAATCCGGATTATACGCCATCAGCGCTTCTGGAGAAGGCAGCCCACTGGAGAAATCGAGGGTTGGTATGCCGCTCAGTTGATCCTGGAGATAAACATGCCCTTGCGTTCCGCTTGCCCATTGGGCTACCGGCTTGACACCCAGTGTCAACAGAGAGTCTTCCAGATACGGTGCAAAGACACGCTCTGCATGCTCAGGAACGATGACATCATGTCCCAGATCGTCTTTTACCGTTCGTTCACCTGTGGTTTCTACCTGTGCCTCTTCTGCCACAGACGTTCCAGATGATGCTGTGGTCGATGACTCCGTCGTTGCCTGCTCTTTCTGTGCTTCTCCCGCATTTTCTGATGCGGAGCCACAGGCAGACAGCAGACCCGTAATCAATATCAGTACGAGCATGGCCGAGATACCGGCGCTACGAAATGGACGAACGGAACAGAGTCCGTTATCTTTTTTCTGTTTAAACATGACATATCCCCCTTGATAAACATTCTCATTTAGATAGATGGATTATATGTCATGTAGCCCGGGAATCACCATGGACGTTATCCAGATATACATTTGGACAATATCCCGTGAAAATCAGCAAAGCTTCATCCAGCATGCGCATCACACCTACGGCAGAGTAATCAAACCAGGGATCACCTGTAATCAGATGGATCTGATATTGCCTTACTGCCTTAAGCTGACGCCATACGGGTGAATGCTGCAGACTGAGCCAGTATGCTCGCGAAGCGGCCTCAGGGCACACCATAACGAGAATTCGATCCGGATTTAGGGTAGCCAATTGTTCCAACGTTAACGGTGTATTGGTCTGAACATCGGGGTAGGTTTCCAGTTGTAAACCATTATTGTACAAGACCTCTTCAATGCCCGGATTCCGATACAGATAAAGGTGCTGACCATACACCCGGACAACGATGACCTTCTCCCTGCCCACCTTCTGCTGCACGGAATTCCGTGCCTTCTCAACTCGCTGATTGTATACACTAATCCACTGCTCTGCCTGTTCTTCCCGCTCCAAAAAAGCAGCGATCATACGTAACTGCGCACGCCAATCCAAGTGATACTTCGGTACAAAACAACAAGGTGCAATCTCGGCCAGCTTGGCCTGATCCTGATCACTGATCTGATCCGTACCCACAACAGCGTCCGGCCGGATATGAATCAGTCTTTCCACGTTGGCTTCAAATCTCAAACTGGTATACGGGTCTGTCAGTCTCAAGTGTGACTGAATCTCGGTACGGTGCGCGTTATAATAATAAGCGGTCCATTTGGGATCGATCGGCGCAGCGACAGGCATGACATTAAGCGCCAGTAGCTGTCCAATGATGCTGGAGGAGCAGGTGGCGATGCGTTTTCTTGCATTTTTGGCATAATCCGAAGGAGATACGCCCACTTCCTTTTTAAATTTGCGGCTAAAATAATACTCATCGCTATAGCCTACTCTCAGCGCGATTTCACGAAGTTTGTACCCTGTTTCTTTCAGATATCGTTTGGCACGATTGATGCGAAGATCAGTCAGATATTCCATTGCACTCTGTCCGTAGGTTTTCTTGAACAGATCCACGAAATATTTCGCACTGATATTGGCTTTGTGGGCGAGATCCGCAATAGACAATGGTTCATCATAGTGCTCGTCCATATATCCTTTTACCTTGGCAAGATCCGTCTTGGGACTGCGGCCGGTAACGGGCAAGTACGCAGAGGTCTGCGAATCATTTTCCAGTAACATAAGGCCACTCCTTTCGATCTGCTTGATCGGTTTGATATGAAATGTACAGTGCAATAAAGCTGGCACCATATTAACTTAACGAAAATGATAATCATTATCAATTAAAATATCACATTCTTTTCCTTTCAGTCAATCCATATATGGAAGAAAGTGCACAGTTCGGTGTTAAGACTTTCCCAATAAACGTCGAAAAAGCTAACTGCGTGTTTGAGCACGAGTTAGCTTTTGATGACGAATTGCATGATTAGATTTGAAAAGGTTTGAAAAGGTTTGAAGCGAATTAATCCCGGCTCCGCAGCTTGCTGAGCAGACGAATAATTTCAATATACAGCCATACCAGCGTAACCATTAATCCAAATGCACCGTACCACTCCATATATTTCGGAGCACCGTTGTCGGCACCAGTTTCAATAAAATCAAAATCAAGTACCAGATTCAGAGCCGCCACAATAACGATGACAACAGAAATACCGATGCCGATCAGACTGTTATCATGCAGATAGGGAACGGTTATTCCGAAGAAACCAAGCACGAAACTGAGGAGATACATGATCATGATGCCTCCGGTTGCGGCCACAACCCCCAGCTTGAAGTTCTCCGTAGCTTTGATCAGTCTTGTCTTGTATGCCATCAACAGAGCAATAAAGACCGCCATGGTCAGCAAAGCTGCCTGCAGCGTGATACCATTATACAAATACTCATACGAGGCCGAGAGTGCACCCAGGAACATCCCTTCTGCCACCGCATAGATTGGCACAAGGTAAGGCGCGGCCACAGGTTTAAATGAGATAATCAGAGCCAGAATGAATCCGGCAATGGCCCCTCCGATTGCAAGAGGAAGCACTTCCTGCCCATTGAAAAACATCATCCAGGATGCAAATGCACTGCCCAGCAGGATCACCAGCGTAATAAACGCCTTGTTTACCGTGCCGTTAATCGTCATGCTACTCTGATAGCGATCATCTCCATATCCTCTGGAGTCTTCAAACGTACTATCTTTGAGTGTGGGGTTACCGCTACGACCGATCACAACAATCACCTCTTCTATGTATTTGTTCATCCTGTAATACCATCTCTACGTTCTACATTGACAATTCTACGAATTACATCTCAGAAAAATTCTAAATCTTTCAAGCAGACCTGGGATGCAATCCGCAGATCACATCCTTGTCTGTTGACGCAAGGTATAGGCTATATGGCCCAAACTTTACGGAGTATGCTTCACATTTTATTTCGGCGAATTCCATCCATTGATTTCAAATCTTAACGCTCTTGGGGTGTATTCGAGATACTTATTTGTACAGTACTTTATCTACATTGTATTTCGCACGCATCGTGTTGATGATATAGGTCTCGTAAATTTCGCGATCCACCGGATCTTCAATAACGCATACTTCGATGGTGGTCACTTCCTCACGATGTGCCTTCATTGGTGATACGGTATCTTCAAAATGTTTTTTGATACGCGGTCTTAACTTTCGTGCTTTCCCGACAAATAACAACTCACCAGCGGCATTGTAAAACATGAAAATACCACCTTTTTCCCGCGTGATCAGGTGGAAATCGGTGAATCCATAAATGTGGCTAAGCTGTGGATCAGCCTGCTTCGTGATGGTGACATCTGGTGTTGGCACAGTAATATTAATCAATAGGCTCACTTCCTCATTATCTATAGGTTTACATCCTATCATATATTATAAAGGGAAACCATTTCATTAATAAGAAGCAAGATTCAAGCTTTTTTCAACTATTACGACAAATATTTCAAAAAAAAGGTTAACTTCCCTGATTCAAAGTGGTACTATAGGGGTATGAGGAAGAATTTGGGCACTAAGACATATGTCTTTATATCTACTTCAGTCTATTGTACCCTATGATTGATCATCTTTTTCATACTGAATTCTGTTACGCGCGCATGACAAGAGTACAGTTAGCAAGAACCTAGCCTTATAGAATTTTGATTCATCATCTATTCGACCCTTGCAGCAAGCAAACGTAGAAAGAGCCTAGTTTTACGAAGACAGTATAGAATTGGATTCACCTAGAAAGCATGCAATTATAGCCGTACGAGAGTAAATAGACACACGTAGAAGGACAGGTAGCTATCGATCCTAGAGAGACTAGTCAAGCAACGCCAACCTAGAAAGTTATTGCAGCAGCACTATACAAGATGGATCACGTTTCACCCCAGCCCGGCATGTTGCCAGGGCTTTTTTACATTTGCGCGCAAACAGTCAACCACACCCGCGGGGAAACAGAGGTATCGTGGTTCTTTCTGCTGGGGTTATAATATGGCAAGATAGCAAATAAGGGAGTGATGGGATGTATTCCGATCTGCAATTGACGGAGGACCGCCCTGTATATATACAAGTCAAAGATTATATGAAGCGATTGATGCTCAAAGGCGGCCTGCAAGCCAAACAAAAACTTCCTTCCACTCGCGAACTCAGTACACTCATGAAAGTAAGCCGAAGCACGATTCTGCTGGCCTATGCTGAACTTGAGGAGGAGGGCCTGATTTATGCGGTCAAAGGCAAAGGCAATTACGTTAGCTCCACCATTGGTGCACCTGAGTCTACATCCGGGTGGCATCTGGACTGGAATGAACGCGTCAGCGACTACGCAATCCAGGCTGAGCAGTATGATCTGATGAAGCATGGCTCCGGTTCGGAGCGCGGTGAGATTTCTTTTACCAGCATCGCGCCGGATGAGAAGCTGTTCGACATGCAAAACGTTAAAAGAGCCTTCCTCGACCGGATGTCGCTTGAAGGCGAAGTGCTGCTGAATTACGGATATGCGAAAGGCTATAGGCCTCTTATGAAGTATTTGTTGCGTTATATGGAAAATAAGGGTGTCGATCTGAGCGGCAAAGATATTCTGATTACCAATGGATTTACGGAAGGCTTCGATCTGGTATTGGGCGCATTGCGCAAAAAAAGCGGTAGAGCCTTATGTGAAAACCCGACACATCATACAGCCGTCAAAAATTTGAGGCTTCATCAATTCCACCTGACCGGTGTAGATATGGAGCCAGATGGTCTGGATCTGAAGCAGCTGGAACGGGAACTTGCAGTAACCCCATATGATCTGGCCTATCTCGTACCTTCTTATCATAATCCAACCGGGATCGTCACGTCCCCTGCCAAACGGACAGAGATCATTCGGTTGATGAACCAGTACCAGGTGCCGATTATTGAAGACGGTTTTAACGAGGAATTGCGGTATTCCGGTTCCCACGTCTCTCCACTGATTGCCAGTGTGGGCAAAGGGAACGGACTCGTGTATCTGGGTAGCTTCTCCAAGGTACTGTTTCCGGGACTGCGGGTAGGCTGGATCATTGCGGATGCGGCACTGATTGATTATCTGGAAAGCATGAAACGGGCGCGCAGCATTCATACCTCGACGCTGGATCAGTCCCTGCTCTATCAATATCTGAGCAACGGCAATTTCGAGAAATATTTGAAGCGGGCCCGTACGGAGTACAAGCGAAAATATGAGCTGGTCGTCCGCTCTTTGCGGCAGTATCTGCCGATGTGCCGGGTTTCCGGTGAAGGCGGACTTCACCTGTTCGTACAATTCCCACCGGAATACCATACGAGGGAGCTGCTGGCGGCTTGCAAGCTAAAAGGCGTTACCTTCATGCCCGGGGATACCTTTTATCTTGAACCGGGCCAGGGACATAACACGATGCGTTTGGGCTTCTCCCGGGTCAGCGATGAGAACATCCGCAAAGGCATTCGCATCATTGGCGAGACGGTTGCTCAAATGAAATGAGGAGGATTACACATGAAAGTTGGCGTGATTATGGGTGGCACATCTTCGGAGCGGGATGTTTCCCTGCTCACCGGACAGGAGATGATCAACCATCTGGATAGACAGAAGTATGAGGTTATTCCGGTGGAGATCAACAGTAAACGAGATCTCATCGAGAAAGCTGCAGGATTGGATGTGGCACTGCTCGCTCTGCACGGCAAATACGGCGAGGATGGCACGATTCAGGGTACGTTAGAGTCGCTTGGCGTCCCTTATACAGGCTGTGGTGTACTCGCGAGCAGTGTTTGCATGGACAAAGATATGTCCAAACGGCTCATCCAGCATGCGGGTGTACCTACCGGCGAGTGGCTTCAGGTAAGCAGTCTGGATGAATTGTCATCAACCGCTGTGCAGCAGTTAACGTATCCCGTTGTGGTAAAGCCCAATTCAGGCGGTTCCAGCATCGGTACACAAGTGGTGCAGGAGCCCTCGGCTCTTCAGGCGGCTGTAGAAGCGGCACTCGTCTGGGACGAAGTCGTCATGATCGAGCAATATATTGAGGGTGAGGAGATTACCTGCGCCGTCCTGGATGGTCAGATGCTTCCTGTTATTTCGATTCGTTCAAATGCCGATTTTTTTGATTACACCTCCAAATATAATGACGGCGGCGCTGAGGAGCAGGTCGTCCATTTGCCTGCCGATTTGCACAAACGTGTAGAAGCGGCGGCACTAACCTGTTACCGGGTGTTAAAATGCAGTGTCTATGCCCGTGTGGACATGATGATTCGGGATGGCATGCCCTATGTGCTTGAGGTGAACACGCTGCCGGGTCTTACCCGAAATAGCCTGCTGCCCAAAAGTGCAGCCGCTGCTGGTATCTCCTTTGCCGGTTTGCTGGATTCCATCATTGATCTCTCGTTAAAAGAACGCCAAAAGGAGGCCACACGCTCATGAACCTAAATGTAACGATTCGTAACAGTTCCCATGAAGATCTGCAGGATATGGTCATTCTTATGGATCAACTCGGTTACCCAACCACGTATGCCGAGATGAAGGAGCGCTATTCACACATCGCTGCGGATTCAAACTTTGCAACGTTGGTTGCCGAAGTCCGTGGCCGTGTCGTTGGATTAATAGGACTGCAAACATCTTACCTATATGAAAAAAACGGAAGACACTGCCGCATCATGGCCTTGATCGTACATGACCAGTTCAGAGGCTCCGGCATAGGCCGTCAGCTGATTGAAGCAGCGGAGCAGTGGGCTGCCACTCATGGTGTGGATTCCTTGTCCCTAAACAGCGGCAATCGACCAGATCGTGAAGCTGCACATGAATTCTACCAACAGATGGGCTTTACCGCGGGAAGTACCGGGTTTAGCAAAAAGCCTCAGGCTTTGCAGCACAACTGACTCTGATCGCATCATGACGGATTTCGGATGGAATTCGCCCTTCTTTATAAAGTAACAACAAAAAAGCCCATTTCCAGCACAAAGGCCGGAAACGGGCTTTTCATATTACTATGCGAGTAATTCAGCTTTTGGCTTTCATGGACTCATAAGCAGCAAGCAATTCTTCTACAGCCACTCCATTGATTCTCATCCCTGCTACCTCGCACTGTTCCAACTGTACGCCAGAAAGATCGCAGTTATTGAAACGACTACCTTTGAGGTCACATTGTTCCCAACGCATGGGTATTCTGTCTGGGCCGAGATGTGTATCCTCAAAATGAACGCCGTCCAAAGCACAGAACTCAATCTTGCTATCCGTCAAACGCAAGTCAGCCAATAATATGTGAGTCATATTCAGATTGGTTAATTTGCCTCCACTCAGGTTGCAATCAGTCATTCGGATATTCTGAAGATTGCTGGTGCTGAAGCGGACTGAATTCAGATTAGCTTGGTAAAATTCATTAACCGACTCACCCTTAACGGTGGATAACTCTTCGGATGGGAGCTGGACTTTAGACTCTGTTGTTATGATTTTCTCATATCCATATTCATCTTCAGACGCATAGAGACAGACATAACCCATTTTCTCATAAAAATGATGGTTATCCCGTTGTCTTCCCGAGGTCTCCAGCTTCCATATCCCAATCTCCGGGAATTCGGCCTCAACAAGCCGGATGACCTGTGATCCTATGCCCCGCCCCTGCCAGATGGGGTCAATAAAGATTTTATCCAGCCTCACATGCTTACTCCCCAACACATTTACACTGACTCCACCAATGGCGCAACCATCACATTCTATAACGTAATAATCCCATTCGCGGATCACGTAACTGTGCATGCGAACAGAAGAATAGCCGGGTGGACAAATATTGCTGTCCAGATCTTCCACTCCCTTAGCCCAGACTTGAATCGCATGATCGAAGGCTCGGGTGCATATCCCTGCCAGCATAACCGCATCTTCTTGTTGAGCACGCCGTAATTGGATGTTTAATTGAGTTTCCATATGTAACACCTCTGAGGATTTATTTGGGATGACACGACAAAAAGGAGCACCTCCAATTAGAGGCACTCCTCGATTCGTTTCATCATTTCAGAAACGCCGAAGCTCCTCGTAATGGGTCAAAAAGAACACACGTATCCCGTTAATGGTCTAACGGAATTTTTTCGGTGTTCTTTTATGAACATTACAAGAAATCTGGCATACTCTGAAATCCCCTCTCAACTTACGGTTTACATACAAATCTTACTTAAGGCCGGTCGATGAAAATCCAGCCTGTTTCTTTTTCCTTATCTACAGATGCCCCGAGAGACTCTGCCATAAAGCGCAGCGGTACATAAGTTTTACCGTTCTTACCCACATAAGCGGGTTCGACCATCGTTACTTCCTTGCCTGCAACGGTTGCCTTCTTGGAACCTATAGTCAGGACAATTTCATTGTCGGTGATATCGTCGATGACGACGATTTTCTCCGACCCTTTGGTCCATTTCACTTCGGCATCCAATTCCTCAGACAGATAGCGCAGAGGAACAAAGGTCGTATTTTTAACGGTGATTGCGCCATAGGATTCGTCGTCCGGATACAGCATGACATTTTTGCGCGTGATGCCTGCTTCATCTTTTAACAATTGATACACAAGTGAATTGGAATCGAAATTGCGCAGCATCTGACCTGGCGTGATATCTCCCTGCATCAGATCAATTGCACCACCCGTTTTGTCCACGGCATCCACAGTCACTGGTCCACCAATATTCCACAGTTCGCTGTCACCATATACGGAGACAGATTTGATCGGCAGATCTTCCGAGGCAGGTAACGCTACTTTGAAATCATAGTTCTGTTTGCGAATATTCAGTGCGCTGTCGAGATAAAAGTCCAATTGGAGCTTGGTTTCTGTTCCGAACACCGTCTTCAGTTCAGGCGTTTCGGTCAACAAACTATTGAGTTCCTTGTCATAATTGGCAAGAATCTCGTCAAGGCCACCTTTAATCATTTCATAAATTGAAGCAACCTCAGCATCCCGTGATTCGCTAATCGTAGAAGGCAGGGCACTGCCATCACCATTATCAACCGTGTTGATCGTAACCATGATAGGATAGAACACATCATACAGATCTCCAATCAGATCCTTGAGCCCTTGCTCATCCTGAGCAACACTGGTCAGAAACGGTTTAACCATGGCAAGAAGCTCTTCACCGCTGATCTCCACATGCAGCTTGGAGAGGCTGAGTGATTCACCGTTAACCGATTCCTGTACCGGGGTTACGGAAATATTTTTCGGGTTGGACAAATGCTTCAGCGCGAAGGTCAGCACTTTTGGGGAAAGCTCCTCGATCTGCTTCTCCAACGCCTTTGTATCTAGCATAGGAAGTGTGTCATCCTCCAAAGATATGTATAGAGGCTTCTGCGCTCCGTCCACATCAATAACCATTTCCGATTTATCCATCGACAGATGGAAAGGCAATTTCTTTCCTTGCATACTCAGTGTACCTTTGACAGACGCCGTGCTGGAGTCCTTCACTTTGGCATCTTCAATATTCAATGAAATGGAATTAATGAGTTCAATCATTTGAAGCGCATCCTCTTCGACGAGGTTTGCTGTAGGTTCGATTTTTATATGCATGGACTGTTTGGATTCACCGGACTTGACGGTTGTACTGTTGATAACGGCCTTGCCAATATCTACACCACCTACGGCCTGACATCCCGTAAGCGCAACCATCATCAAAACGAGTGGTACGGCAATCCACTTCAATAGCTTGTGATTTTTGATACGATCTCCTCCTTAGGAAAAATGTGGTTCACTCCTATTATGAGGGTTATAGGTAATTGTTGTAAACCGGATCGATAAATAAATACCAAAAAAAGGCCGAACAAATGTCCGACCTCGGATATGACGTATAATTTAGCATTAGTGTGGTTGGCTTCAATACGATAACACTATGCTTAGTCCAATCATAAACAGCTGTGGTTTATTCCCGTTCTTTGCCTTCTGCCTCGTTGTCACTATCCTCATCCGATTCTTTCCCATCGGTACGTGTAGGGGTTTCAAATTGATCCGGCTCGTCGTCTTGAATGGCTTTGTTCTCTTCATTCTGGTCCTGTGTCATATCGTATTCCCTCTCTTCTACCGGATTTTTAAGGCATATGCCTTGTTTCTATCAATAACCGGAATGATGACGAATTAAACAGACGAAGGTGGGAGCTTAGAAAATATAAAAGACCATCCCGTTCCCGCTTGCGGCAGCTGCCTGATATAAAGCCTGAATATCATCCAGTGTCTGCACGATTTCCTGGAAAGTCTCGTCTGCATCCGCATCCCAATCCTCCATGACCGGATACACGCCCTCAGCCACCATTTGCTCCAGGCTAAACCGTTCCTTCAATTCCTCGGGTGTCATCTGCTCTAAAGCCATGTACGCTTCAAGCACCTGCTCATTGGTCAACAGAAACAGATCCATATCAGAATAGTTCCCCCAATATTGTTCTCCTGCCATCTTCTTTCCCATTAACCGTGCTTGTTGTACAAGAATCGGGGTAAAGAGGTGGAAAGGAACAATAATCTTCAAGGAGGAACGGATTCCATGAAAAAGTTTGATTACAACCTCAATTACGATGAGCTTGATCTGCGCAAGCAGCCTGAACTGTATACCGTTGGCCGGGGAGAGCAAGGCGTATTAATGGTGGCGCCCTACAAAAGCGAAATTTTACCGCATTGGCGGTTCAAAACACCCGAGATTGCAACAGAATCCTCGCAGAAGATCTATGAATTATTTTTGGAATATAAGAAAAAGGATGACTTTGTCGGTATGGATATGGCGCGCAAGTTTCTGCAGATGGGTTACACGCGGGCAAGGCGTTATACGAATCATAAAGGTGGACGCAAATATTCGAAAGAGGACGGCACCATCCTGCCTTATCAGAATGATGAGGTAAAGGCTGAATCAGCAGCCATTTTCAAAGCCCAATGGGAGATCGCCAAAACGGACCCGGACTATGTGAAAATGAAGAAGGAGCATCGGGAGAAGTACGAGTCGGAGAACACGCAGTAACAGGTGTAAATCAAAATACTTGATTCATGCAGATGTTCATTTTGATATAATGCAATACATCAAGCTTCACTAACGATATTAACGATGTATGCCTATCTAAAGGAGTCCTCATGAACCCACCTAGCCACCAATTCGTCCTGACGCTTGTTTGCATCACTTTATGTCTGTTTATTCTGCTTCCTTTGCCTGCATCCGCAGCCAAGTCTGAACTTGCCAGACAACATGAAATGACGGCTTTTGGTCCGTTACAAAGCTATGTCGACGGGATGCAGCCAGGATGGAACCTCGGAAATTCCCTGGATACGGTCGGACCTGATGAAACCTACTGGGGCAACCCACGAGTAACCCGCGAACTGATACAGCAGATTGCTGCCCAGGGATTTCGGAGTATTCGCATTCCCGTCACATGGGATGGGCATATCGGGGAAGCACCCGACTACACTGTTGATCCGGCCTACATGGCACGTGTTCAGGAGATTGTCCGATGGGCGCTGGATGCCAATCTCTATGTTGTCGTGAACGTTCATCATGATTCCTATCTGTGGATCAGCCAACTGGACAATGACCACGATCAGGTGCTTTCCCGGTACAAAGCCGTATGGACTCAGATTGCCAAGCAGTTCAAAGATGAACCACGTAAGCTGATGTTTGAGAGTGTTAACGAACCGCGCTTTAGCCGCGGAGCAACAAATGCTGGCGACATGGGCTCAGGCAGCAATATTAATGAGGCGCGACAGCTGGAGCTTTTGCATGAATTGAACACCGCATTTGTGGAACTGGTGCGGCAAACAGGTAGAAATAACAGTGAGCGCCCTTTGGTCCTGCCCACGCTGGAAGGTTCGCCAACACAGGTGAGACTGGACAGTTTGCATCAGACGATCTCTGAGCTGAAGGATCACAACCTAATTGCTACGGTGCATTATTACGGATACTGGCCGTTTAGCGTCAATATTGCAGGGCATACCACCTTCGATACGGATACGAAAAATGATGCGGCCAGCACGTTTAATAATGTGTACAACACGCTGGTTGTTCAGGGTATTCCCGTTATTCTAGGCGAATATGGCCTGCTCGGTTTTGACAAACATATCGATGTTATCGAACAGGGAGAGAAGCTGAAATATTTTGAATTCATCGGCTATCTGGTAAAGGAAAAGAAAATCGCATCCATGTTGTGGGACAACGGTCAGCATCTGAACCGCGAGACCTTCCAGTGGACAGACCCGGATTTGTTGCGGATGATCCAAGCTAGTTGGACGGGTCGCTCTGCCTTAGGAGAAAGAGATCTGCTCTATTTCAGACAAGGTGCGCCTGTGGAAGACAAGCCATTGACGATCAAGTTAAACGGTAACAAGTTGGTTTCCCTGTATGCGGACGAGCAGATGCTGCGAACTGGAACAGACTATTCGTTCAGTGGCAGTACGTTAACTGTCAAAGCCGCTGCGTTATCCCGGCTAATTAGCTCAAGTGAGAAGCTTGGCAACAACGGGATACTCACGGCGAAGTTTAATCAGGGCGCAGAATGGAAATGGAATGTAATTGTGTCCACGGAGCCTGAGTTGGGCCGGGCAACAGGTACGATAGACACCTTCTCCATTCCCACCCAATTTCAAGGTGATCAGCTTGCCACGATGGAAGCTGTGTATTCATCCGGTGAGAACACAGCTCCACAGGACTGGACACCGTTCAAAGAGTTTTTGACCACATTTGCGCCCTCCTATGAGACCAATGAAATTAAGCTGCAACCAGATTGGCTCAAGGAATTGCATGATGGACAGATTAAGCTGACTTTTCACTTCTGGAGTGGTGAGGTCATTCGCTACACCCTGATGAAGAACGGAAATCAGGTGAGTGGAGAAGTACAGGATTAGATACTGATGGAGTGAGAGTTAGAATGGATTCTACGAGATGAATTGATCTAATAAGTAGGGCTAGGGTTGGGACTAAGATCACAGGTAATTGCTTTAGGGCTGCCGGATGCAGTAATGGCTTATGGAGTATTGAAGATTGTTCAGATATAGACGCTGCCAGTGAGGATTCTCGCTGGCAGCGTATTTCCGTTTGTTACGGTTAAGCCTGTGCTTTTTTCGGTTTACCACTCTTCGATCGGGGCTGAAGCATGCCACCTACGATCCGCAACATTTGTCTGCGCGGCATAAGGCGAGCGAACTGGGCCGTCCAGTAATTGGAGGCACCTGGTACAGCATACGGTTTACCTGACTCCAACGCCTTCATCGCTACTTCCACAACATGCTCGGGCGTATCCCGTTTGCCTACCGAAGCCTCTTCGGCTCCTACTACATCAAAGAATGAGGTGTCGGTTGAGCCAGGGCATAGAGCCAAAAACTGAACGCCTCGCTTCCGGTTCTCTTCATACAATGCCTCTGTAAAAGAAAGAACGAAAGATTTCGTGGCCCCATACACAGCCATGTATGGGTCAGGTTGAAAAGCAGCCGTTGAAGAAACGTTAATGATCGTACCGTTCCGTTTTTGCAGCATACCTGGCAGGAAAAGATGGGTCATGTTCATGACTGCGAGTACATTCAGCATAATCTCTTCCTGCTGCCGTGCACCATCCACCTGCTCAAACATTCCATGCGTGGCAAATCCCGCATTGTTGATTAATACATTGACCTGTATGCCCCGATTCATACATTCCTCATAAACGTGTTGTGGTGCATCCGCTTGGGATAGATCCGCTACAATCACTTCCGTCTTCACTTGATAGGTTCGCTCAATCCGTTCGGCCAGTTGACGCAATTTGGACTCCGATCGAGCCACCAAGACCACATGTTTTCCTTTTGAAGCCATCTCCAATGCAAAAGTCTGCCCAATTCCTGAAGAAGCCCCCGTAATGAGTACCCATTGATTTTGAACTTGTTTCATATCTCATCCACCCTTTTCTCGAACAGTTGTTTTTTATCAGAAACAATGTTTCCTATTGAAATCATCGTACTCTCTTGTCTTCTTACTGTCAACTTCTTTTGATCATTTGACGATTTCCAGCGTAAAACAGTAGAATGACGATAAGAAACACGGTTTCCGTTAAACAACAATATGGATGTATGAGGATGAGATAGATGAAAGATCACAATTCGGGTTCCAAACAATCCGCTCACACGGTCACTACCTTTCAGGAAGCCAGACTTCAGCACTCCGAAAACCTGCGCCAAAATATTGTGCATGCTGCCGCGTCTTTGCTGCAAGAGCACGGTCCCGAAGCCGTCACGGTTCGGCGTGTGGCTGAACGAATGGAGTGCTCCACCAAAATCATATATAACCTCTTCGGTAAAAAAGAAGGGTTAGCCAAATACCTATACATGGAGGGGTGCGCCCTCCTGTCCCAATCGTTCGAATCTGTGCCTCAGCAAGCATCATTCGAGACATATTTTCGTGACCTCGCTTATGCCTACTGGGATTTCGGGATCTCACAATCCAGCTTCTATCAGCTGATGTTTGGCGGTTCATTTGCAGAATTCAAACCAGATGCAGAGAGTCTGCAAGGAACAGCAACTGCTCTCAAACAAATTACTTCCCTAGTTGCGGCCGCAATGGAGCAGGGAATGCTTAAGGAGAACGATCTCCTGCTCGCAGTCCGCATGATCTGGGCCCCTCTGCATGGTGTCATCCATCTGTATTTGGGAGGCCATATTGAGAGTGAAGAAGCCGCCAAAAGGCTATATGATCATACGTTGTCCATGGTTGTTCTCTCCCTTGTTGGAGTATCTGGGAATTGATAAGCATTGAATCTAGTCTTATAAAACAAACGAAAAGGAGCATGCCTAGGCGTAATATACCTGGCATGCTCCTTTTCTTGCTTTAATCTATCTTCTGTATCGGATTTCAGCCGATTTAACATGTTTACTGATTCTCAGCTTCCCAACGCGAAATTTCGGCGCGCACTTTCGGCGCTACTTCTTTGCCGAGCAGCTCAATGGCTCTCATTACATCCTCATGCGGCATCGTGCCCAGGGGAGTGTGTAACATGAAGCGTGTGATACCGACTTCTTTGCGCAGGTAGATGATCTTCTGAGCAACGGTATCTACATCACCCACATACAGTGCACCTTCCAGACTGCGTGCCGCGTCAAAGGTTGCACGGCTATAGTGTCCCCAACCACGTTCACGGCCCAACATATTCATTGTAGCCTGAGCTGGCGGGAAGAATTTCTCTACCGCTTCATCGGTTGTATCCGCAATGAACCCATGAGAATGAGAAGCCACAGTCAGTTTGGATGCGTCGTGCCCTGCATGTGCCGCTGCTTTTTTGTATAGTTCCACCAATGGTGCGAATTGAACGGGGCGACCACCAATAATGGCGAGTACCAGCGGTAATCCAAGCAGACCCGCGCGGACAACCGATTCCTGGTTACCACCACTGCCGATCCATACGGGCAGCTTCTCCTGTACCGGACGTGGATAGATGCCCAGATTGTTAAAGGAAGGGCGGTGCTTGCCCTGCCAGGTTACTTTTTCCGAATCACGCAGCTTCAGGAGAAGCTCCAATTTCTCGTCGAATAGTTCATCGTAGTCGTTCAGATCGTAACCAAACAAAGGAAAGGATTCAATAAATGACCCCCGTCCTGCCATAATCTCCGCACGCCCATTCGAAATGCCGTCCAGTGTTGCAAAATCCTGAAATACCCGCACCGGATCAGCCGAAGATAGCAACGTTACAGCGCTGGTTAGGCGAATGCGTTTGGTCTGTGAAGCTGCGGCGGCCAGAATGACAGCTGGTGATGAAGCGGCATAGTCAGAACGGTGATGCTCACCCACGCCATATACATCCAGCCCCACCTGATCTGCCAAAACTATTTCCTCAACGACGTCGCGAATACGCTGCGCATGACTTATAAGTTCTCCTGTATTTACATCCGGGTTTGTCTCTACAAATGTACTAATTCCGATTTCCATTGTCTGTTCCTCCCTGTTATGAAGCGATCCGCCGTTCATCTAACCTATTGTAAGTAGATCACCTTTTGTTATTTATCTTAATATTGAACTATTTCGCTGAAAAATACAAGTGCCCCCTGTTTTCCAGAGGGCACTTTCTTGACATATTCTTCTCCAAATCCAATGTTTTCATAATTATTTTCTTCTCCCGATGTACATCAGATGCGACGAGATTCCCAATATCGACGGGTCTTTGGCCGCCTCAATCATGTACTGGATCAGCTCATCGTATTCCCCGCGTTCTTTCCAATATTGTTGCTGCTCTTCCGTGAGCATAGCTCTCAGACTGGACGATCCAATCAGGTCTACCGTCTCAAATCCGTTCTGCTCCATAAATGGGTTAATATCCTGAATGTTAAAATAGTACGCCCCCGTAAACCGTCCCTGATCCGGATGATCGAACGTCCCCTTTTCTACAAAAGACCGGATGGCTTCCATGTGGTCATGCGGTTTCCATTGCTGCGGGAATTGCAAAGAAGTAATGCCCATTCGCGTTCGGCTCTGCATCGCTACAAAGACGATTCCTCCACGCTTGGTAACCCGATGCAGCTCCCGTACCGCAGCCACTCGTTCTTCTTCCACCTGCAAATGATATAACGGTCCCAGCATCAAAGAGGCATCATATGTCTCATCTGCAATACCGTTCAGATGGGTTGCATCCAATACGTGAAATCCGTCAAACTGCTGTGTCAGATCCAATTCCTTTGCCTTCTGCTGAGCTATATCAACAGATCCAGGGGTCAGGTCTGACAGTGTGACACGGTATCCGAGTTTGGCAAGCTCCATCGCATATTTTCCGGGCCCTGCACCATTATCCAGCACAAGTCCGGTTGCCGGGAGTGACTCTCGGATATAATGCATGTTAATGATGAACTCCAGCGGTTCCCGGTCCAACCTTCCCCACTCGTCAAATCTGGAATAATAGTCAATCACACGCGATCTTTCCATGATTCTGCACCTGCCTTTTCTCAACATTAAAGGCCATATAAAAAAACAAAAAACCTGCCACCTCAACTAAGAGGCGACAGGTCTGACCTTCGCGGTACCACTCTTCTTGATCCATGAACAGGATTGGAAACAACATTCTCTAACCTATCCTGCCATAGCATCTCAGGACCTGATGACGGAGGTTAACCGTCAGAATCTACACGAAGTCAGAGATATAGCATCATTTTCAACATCCAGCCCTTCGTGCGCTGAACAATGATGATACTTACGTAACTACGATTCGACCCTGCTGCTCACAGGTGAGTTGGGGAAGGTTGGACTGCCTTGCACCATAGCGACAGTTCTCTGGACCAAACCTTGAGCCTTATTACTCCTGATCATTGCGTTTGACTGTTAAATTTTAACTAGTATAGTGCTTCTAAATATTTCCTGTCAATTCATTTCAAATAAATCCCGGAGGTAATCTCTCCGCCCATGCAAGATGCGATAAATGATAATATCCTCTCCAACAATGCGGTAGAAAACCAGATAGGGAGAAACGACGATAAAACGGTATCCTCTCTGGATCAGGTGATAATCGTCCTCTGACAAAACAGAGCCTATATTAGGAAAATCGGCAATGTTTCTTATTTTTCCATCCAGTTTATTAAGCATTTTCTCTGCCTGTTCCACGTTATCCTTAGATATATAAGAGAAAATTTCGTCCAGATCATCAACAGCAGCAGGAGTATATCGGATACTACTCTGTTTTGGAAGCATCCAATTTTCTCCGTAATCGTGTCATCACTTGCTCGTGACTGGGCAACTCTTCACCTTCAGCCACCTGTTTCTCTGCAACGAGTAATTTGGATTGCAACGCGTTTCTGGCTTCCATTCTCCGGAACGCTTCATGGCTCATCACGACTAAATCAGCTTCTCCATTGCGGGTAAGTATCACGGGCTCATCCAGCTCATGACAATATTTAGAGAACCCGTTATAGTCCTTGCGTATTGTAGTTGATGGTTTGATCTGCATAACTTCCCTCCAATATCATTATAATCACTTAATTATAACATTATAATACTACTTTATTCATCTTGCTTCTTTCTCCACACAACAAAAAAGAACCTTCACTTCCACAGCATTGCAGAAATGAACGTTCCTTATGGCTTAAAAACGAGACCAGTAATATGGCAATCCAGCGTACCTAAAGAGTTTTGCTAGATTTTTTTCACAAACTCGGACTTCAGCTTCATCGCGCCCAGGCTGTCGATTTTGCAGTCGATGTCGTGGTCACCGTCAATCAGACGAATGTTTTTGACTTTGGTGCCCTGCTTAACCACCAGCGAGCTGCCTTTCACCTTCAGATCCTTAATGACCGTAACAGTATCGCCATCATTCAGGACATTACCGTTCGAATCGCGTACTACTTTCGTTTCTTCCGCATTCTCTTGTTCAGACACTGGCGCCCATTCGTGCGCACACTCTGGACACACCAACAAATTACCGTCCTCGTAAGTATATTCGGAATTACATTTGGGGCAGTTAGGCAAATTAGACATATGTATTAAACTCTCCATTCATTTTGTGGCTTTCTCGCAAGTATACGGGAATACAGTCCATTCTTCCACATAAGAAGAGGTTAATGAATTTAAACTAAATTTAAGATTACGACGCCCCCTGATTTAAGGAAGGCTCCTTATACTGAAGTTCAAGAAGAAACATTCTGGAGTATCACCACGAAAATAATACG
Organism: Paenibacillus sp. 11B; assembly: GCF_030487755.1. Classification (NCBI taxonomy): domain Bacteria; kingdom Bacillati; phylum Bacillota; class Bacilli; order Caryophanales; family Paenibacillaceae; genus Paenibacillus; species Paenibacillus sp. 11B. The sequence continues at coordinate 964,497 of NZ_JAUKNS010000004.1, forward strand.
ATTCAAAGTCATATCTCACACGAATTGTACACATACACATATACATTTCCGATAAAAGGAGTTTCTGCTATGTCACCCTATGTTTTTCCTGTCCAAACGGCATTCCTGATTTTTGTCATTATCGCCATGTTTCTGCTGGTGCCCTGGTTAATCTACGGATATCGGAAAGATGGATTTTTTAGCTGGTCGCGATTTGCCGTCAGCTTTTCATTTATTTTTTACCTGCTGGCTGCATACTGTCTGGTTATTCTTCCTTTCCCGACCACTCGTAATACATGTGCGCAGCAGGCAGCGGATACCGTATATTACAACCTTGTTCCATTCACCTTTGTGAAAGATATTATGAAAGAAACACCGATCGTGTGGTCTCAGCCTGCCAGCTATATTGGAATGATTCAGGGCAGAGCTTTTCTGCAGGTTCTGTTCAACGTCATGCTTCTCATGCCACTTGGCGTGTACATCCGGTATTTTTGGCAAAAAAGATCCTACTGGAAACAGGCTTTGTTAAGCGGATTTGGCTTGTCCCTGTTCTTTGAGATTACCCAAATCACCGGCTTCTACGGTTATTACGATTGCCCTTATCGGCTGTTTGATGTGGATGACCTGCTATTGAATACTTCAGGAACGGTACTTGGATTTTTCGCGGCACCCATCATACTTGCCTTATTCCCATCTCGTGCGAGCATTCAGGCGAAGAGCGAGCAGATCCTGGAACAAAACAAGGTCTATCCCGTACCTCAATTGATTGCGCTTATCATTGACGGTGTAGTTGTCGTGTTCTTGTCCAATCTGATGTCCATTTTTAACTGGAGTAATACGAATGCCATCATCAGCGCGCTAAATACGATGATTGCCATGCTGTTTGTATTTTTCTTTATTCCATCATTGCGAAATGGCAAAACTCCGGGGTCAGCCCTGATGCGATTCAGATATGTTAACCGGAAGACCGGCGAACCTTCCAGCACATCCCTTTTCAAAAGGTTACTTGCACTTTACGTTCCTTGGCTTTTTGTAACCTTTGCTCAACTCATAACGGATTATGCCTTTCTGAACGAAAACGCGATGCTTGAACCTTATAAGGTATGGATCTCTGTCGGAATCTTTGGTCTGCATGGACTTATTCTCTTGGTATTGTTCGTTCATGTCATGCTGGTGCTGTTCTCTCGCGGAAAGCGAGCCTTCTATTGTGATGATGTATCCAATACAAGAGCATCTCGAAAATAGATTCTGGACTCACACAACTTACAACACAGCAGATAAAGGCGAAAAATAGTACCATAGCAGATCGCCGTTATAGTCGACAGGTTCGATCCATTATAAAAAAAGGTGTAGCTTCGTCATCCAATGACGAGCCACACCTTTTAATTGTTGAATAATGAAGTTCCGATGGGATTAAACTATAGCCCTAGCAGCTCACGTTTGGAAGCTTCCGGGTCGTGGACCAACTGCACTTCATGATTGAAAATCAGCGTAGCACGACCGTCTTCGTAGGCAGGCCAATTCACTCCCGCCGTCTCGGGCTTGCCCTGCTTGGCAAATGAAATCCAGGCATCCTGCACCTTACCCGCAAGTTTTGCTGCGGCAGCATCCGGTTCTGCATTCATAAATTTCAGCACAGGCAATGTATTAAAAGCAAAGAAAATATCGATGCTATGAATCGATTTTTGCAGCAGTGGATGCTCCGGCATGACCCAATCGAACCGATACATCCATACAGGTGCATGCTTCTGCTGAGCAGCCGCATATTGCACTGCCGAGCGCCAGAAGAACAGATCGGTCATCACTTGGGCTTGACCATCTGCAGTCTTGGGATAACTGTCCGCAATCGCAGCACGGTTCTCCAGATCAGGTGTCATAAAATCAACAGCCTTCACCATGTTGATCTCTTCAGAGTAAGGCACATGAGGCTGAATGAACAACGATCCTTCATGTAAAGTGGTTCCGATAAGTACAGGGATGTCCTGTGCTGCACCCTCTTCTACCGCCTGAAGTGGTGCCTTCGGAAGTGTAACTCCATCCAGTACCGGCTGGAACAAGAGGGCCATGCCAGCACCGCTTTGTTGTTTCACCGCCTCGCCAGCAGCAATGATTTGCTCCACGGGAATGGTTTTGAGTTTTTGCAGCTCGTCTGCCGATACACCCAGAACCTTCAACATGCCATCACGAATGGCCGAAGCCTGCTCTGCTAGCACAACTTGTGAAGCTCCACTTTGCATAATGGCGCGATGGAACAATCCCTTGGCAGCCGGCATCGCCATCAAAGCCGCAATACTCATACTGCCCGCAGATTCTCCGAAAACAGTGATATTACGCAAGTCACCGCCAAAAGCCTCTATGTTGTCCTGCACCCATTGCAGTGCAGCAATCTGATCCAGTAAACCTACATTGGATGCAAAACCCTCTCCAAGGGGAGCCATATGCAAGAAACCAAGTGGCCCCAGGCGGTAATTGATCGTTACGACGATAACGTCTCCCCGGAGGACGAGTTGAGTTCCATCGTACATCGGCTGGCTGCCAGCACCTGATACGAATGATCCACCATGAATCCATACCATCGCAGGAAGTGGGTCCTTGCTTTCTTGTTCAGGTGCCCAGATATTCAGGTAAAGGCTATCTTCCGATTCCACCGGAGGCTGTCCCGATATGCCCTCCGTTTGAGGATTTCTTGGCTGTATATTTTCAGGACCGAATTGCTTCGCCTCTCTGACTCCATCCCAAGTCTCAGGTGGAACGGGAGCCTGGAAGCGCAATTCACCCACAGGGGGCTTGGCATAAGGGATACCTTTCCATACGCTCGCTCCATGCAGAAGCTCTCCTTGAACCGTACCGTATCGGGTGTTCACTTGAAGTTCTCTCATGCGTTCTATACATCCTCTCTACTGATCGATAGTTCCAGCTTACGACTGGTGTTGCTCAGATCCGAATGTAACTTTCACGAAAAACAACTTGTACTGCTTCAACGACTTTTGTTACGTAATGGTAGGCGCGTTTCCACTTATTTGAGTATAAATCCCAGCAAGACCCATTTACAAGTTTGTCCAAATTCACCCGCTACAGCTACGTTTCACGTGGAACTTTTACAGCCATAATAAAGACTCCGCTTCAATTAACGAGCGAAGTCTACTATTCTGCCGTGCATAAAATATCCTACGATGAAAAGAAAAGATGACATTGCACTTTGCTCCCTGTATCCTATCAATACTTTTCCCGATGTAAGGATCAATTAGCGCCGTTTACTTTTACCGGATAAGAGACCGTATATTCTGCCCCTTCAATCCAGCTGCCCGTCACATGATTACGTCCCTTAACGACAACGCGGTCACGGTACACATCTACATGTAAACTTTCACTTCCCTCCAGATGCTCATCCTCATCTGTCCAGAGATAAGCCACGGAGGAGGCGTTAAACATCGTTGGCATCTGCCCACCACCTTCGTATATGGTGCGCTGAGCCTGCAATTGCCAATGGGTGTGCCCGGAGAAGAGAATTGCCTGCGGATAACGACTCAGAACAGCCTTTAATGCTGTGTCCTGATTCACGCCATACCAGCCCTGTTCCTTCATGGAACCCGCCACTGTATCCATCAGTGGTTGATGGAGAAAGACGAAAATGGGCTGCTCAGAAGCAGCTTGTTCCGACAGTTTCGTTTCCAACCAATCCAGTTGTTCGGCAGACATATCACAATCTTTCGGATGAGGCTGCTCCGTACCCAGGAAGATATAATGATAACCGTTGATCCAGTGATCGTGGTACGATCCGCTCATACCTGTGATTGCTGTAAAATCGTTCAACCGCTTCTGCCATAACTCCTCAATTGAAACTGATTCCTGTTTCTCGATATCTTGAGCTTCTCTTTGGCCTACTTCATCTGAATACCCTAGCACCTCACCCACCTCATGCTGGGTCATTGTGGTCAAGTTCAACGGCGGGTCTCCCCATAGAATCGCTCCAATATCATGATTGCCTACGGTGTAACGTATTTGAGGCAGTGAATTGCCTTGAGCCTTCAATATACGCTGTAACTCCTGGTATTCTTGCGGAAGCCCACGATCGGTAACATCGCCCACATGCATGATTCCGCTACTGCCATGGCTATATGTTGCCATGTCTTCCAGCGCTTTCTCCAGATGACGGTTATGGATATGGTCCGCCTGATCCCGTACATGGGTGTCTGTAATCACCTGGAAGCTGACTATCGGCTGTTCAAATTTATTTTCATTTTGCATCAGGAATCACTCCATTTCAGTCCAATAATGCCAATCAGAATAAAGCCCATCCAGACGATCGACATCGCCTTCAGACGTTCTCCCAAAAAGTAATGTCCCACGATACCAATCAATGTAATGCCTACGCCCGACCAGATGGCATAAGCAACACCCAGTGGCATATACTTCACAGCAAAATTCAACAGGGTAAAGCTCGCTCCATAACAAAGAAACATAAAAAGGGAAGGCCACAATCGGGTAAAACCATCCGACACCCTCATCAGAATCGTACCGCTCAGCTCTAATCCAATCGCTAGGGCAAGCAATATCCATCCGGTATACGAATGATTCGTCATCGGGTTACCTCGACTTCCAGCAATTCATGAAACGAACGAACCGTTAGATCCGCAAGCTTGATATGAGCAGGTTCGCCGACAGCAATCTTCCAGGCAGCCCCCGCAGCGCGAGCCATCTCCATATCACCATCTGTATCGCCGATTACGACAACTCTTGCAGCAGGTACACCCAGACGCTCACACGCCAGCAGCAACATGTCAGGAAACGGCTTTCCCCTTCCAACCTGATCTGTTCCTACAACTACGGAGAAAAGGGATTCAATACCCATCCACTTTAGATGGCTTAGAGCATTTTCCGTCTCATCCGCTGTGACGACACCCATTTTCAGCCCCTTGTTGCGACACTGCTCAAGAAAGGCAAGGACGCCGGGGAGTGGCTGAGCAGGACGTTCCTTATTCATCGCGTATTCTGCCTGAAGCAAACATTCCCTCACGATAATTTTCGCTTCCGCCCAGCTTAATCCTGCACGATATCCATGCCAAGTTAATACGGCGTAGACTTCTTCCATCGTCCCCATGGCGAGGGGTCCCCGCACATCATAGCCGTTCATTCGCCCCTGCTCATCATGGAATGTTCCCCAGATATGAGGGATGTCTGCAGCATTGAACTGAAGGCCACGGGCAGCAAGCTCCTCCCGAAAATTATCCATCACACAATGAGTCCAGAAACCCCACATGGCCGTAAAATCAAGCAAAGTTCCATCCTTATCGAACAAAATAGCCTCTATCGGGGTAGATAGGCTCCCCAGGTTCAATTCAGGCATCGGTTACGCTCCTTGTCTGCTGAATTACTATGTCAGAAAAGCGGTACATGACTGCACCGCTCCTCCAAGTTCAGCTTGTTTCCTTGTTATTTCACGCGATCCAATTCTTTTTGGGCCTTTTCTTTAGCTTCTTTCAGCGCTTGTGCCGCTGGAATGTTATTAATCTGTACCTGATCTGCTGCATCCTTCAGCGCATCATTGATTTTGCCTCCAGTCGGGTCCTGGAACGGAGCCGACGCATGGGAAGCCTGCTGCAGTGGAACCGTGATCTGAGGGTTCTTTTCACTGAACGTTTTGAATGCAGGATCTTCCTGAGCAGATTGACGTACCGCAATGTAACCTGTGTTCATGGACCAAGCAGCCGTGTTCGCAGTTTCTGAGAAATACGTCAGCCACTTATAGGCTGCTTGCTGCTGTTCCGGGCTCGCTTCAGCAGGGATACCTGCCATAATTGCGCTCGCTACAGGTTTGCCTTCACCGACGCCTTCCCAACCAGGCTGCTGCATCGCTGCGACAATACTAAAGTCCAGATCGCCCTGGTCACCGCTCGAACCGGTGTATCCAGCTGCTTTATTTTTCATGACATCATCAATTGTTTTATACCAGTACTCCCAACCTTGGCCACCAAAATGAATACCCATGGTCTTGTCCTCATTAATCCACTTGCGGAACAATTCCCATGTCTCTACCCATTCCGGTGAATCAATCGTTACGGTCTTACCATCATCGCTCAGGATCTTCCCGCCTTTACCAAGCACGGCGTCGATCATGTTATCGCTACCCCACATCGGCTCCCAACCATAGAAGGTTGTTTTGCCGTTTTCCTGCTTGCTCATCTTCGCTGCCGCTTCAGCAAGTGCCTCCCATGTCGTCAGAGTGGCAGGATCGATATTATTCTCTTTCAGGGCATCCATACGGTAATACATGATCTGAGTTGTTCCGTACATTGGCAAGAAATACTGCTTGCCGTCTACTTTTCCCTGCTCCAGGAAGGTCTGAACGTAATCTGCCTGATTAAAGTCCTGATCCGCAGCGATCAGCTCATCGAGCGGTGCATAATACCCTTTGCGCGCCCAGTCGATATTGGAGCTTAGTACAGCGGCTGGTACTTTTTTCGAGGCAATGGCTGCCTGCAGTTTCTGTTCGGTTTCCGTGTAATCTGCCTGTACAATGCCTTTCACAACGACTTCGCTCTGGGATGCATTGAAGGCATCAATCGTTTTCTTCATGTTATCTCCCAGATTCCCACCCAGGCCATACCAGAATTCAATCTCCACTGGACTACTTGGCGCAGAACCAGATCCATTGGCTGCAGCTGCGTCTGAACCTGTGCCTGAGCCGCTATCTGCTGAGGAACCACACGCTGTGATCAGGGCAAAACTTGCGGCCAGTACTAGTGACATGCCGCCTCTCCACCTGAGCTTTAATTTGTTCCGCCATTTCATACTCGCTTGACTCAATTTCATTTTGATTCCTCCTATATAAAGTGTGTTGTAAAAATTAGTTTTTGTTTACGCCTGCAGTAATGTTTACACTCTGCATAATTGTCTTCTGCGTAAACAGGAATAGAATGAGCAGCGGTGCGATGGTAAATGCACTGGCCGCCATAATCTGCGGCCATGCCAGACCGTAGGCCCCACCTTCCACGAAAAAGCTGCGCAGACCTGCCGATACCAATTGCAGATTCGGGTCTTTGGTAATGAGCATCGGCCAGAAATAGTTGTTGTACTGGTCGATGAATGTAATCAACACCATCACGGCAAAAGATGAGCGAACCAACGGCGTCATAATAGTCCACAGAATGCGGAAATGTGATGCCCCATCCAACTGCCCAGCCTCCACCAGCTCGTGAGACACCTGCATGAATGCCTGACGGATCAGGAAGATGGAGAACACACTGACACAGTTGGACACGATTAGTCCGGTATAGGAATCCAGTAATTTAAGCTCGCTGAGCACCAAATAACTGGGCAGATAAACGGCGGTACTCGGAATCATGTAGCCTACCAGGATCAATCCGGTGAGCACCCCTTTCATACGAAAACGCATATGGGTAAGTGCATAAGCCATCATGCTTGAGTTAATGACCTGGATTAGACAAATTGCTGCCGCTACCCCTGTACTGTTCAAAATGTAGCGGAAAAATGGTGCAGACTGCCACGCATCCACATAGTTGCTCCAGCGGAACGTTTCGGGCCAGAAGGTTGGCGGAAATTGCCAAATTTCGTCATTGGTCTTGAAACCGCTGATAACCATCCAGTAGAAGGGAAATGCCATTGTCAGACTGATCAGGGCAAGCAGCAGATATCGGAGCGCGGTACCAAATCCTTTTCCTCCACCAGGGAACTTCCGTTTTTGTGCTTGCTCACGACTATTATCTTTTCTTGTTTGTTTACTTAGAGCGGTCATGTTCATCAGTAGTGCACCAGGCGTCGGCCGAGCAGGAAGGATACCCCTGACAGCAGAACGCAGATCAGAATAATAACAACGGCGATGGAAGAAGCCTCGCCCACATTGAAGGATTCAAATGCAGACTGATAATACATATAGAGCAGCGTCCTTGTTGATCCAGCCGGTCCCCCCTGGGTCATCACGTTGATCTGGTCATAGGCCTGAAGCGACTGAATCGTCAGGATAATGGACAGGAAGAACGTGGTTGGTGAGATCAACGGCAGCGTAATACTCCGGAACTTGTCCCAACTGCCTGCACCATCAATGGATGCTGCTTCAAGCAGGTCGGATGGCAGGTTGCGCAAGGCAACCAGGTAGAATACCATGGACCAGCCAATCGATTTCCACAGCGTAACGATGAGAACAGCCACAAGTGCCCAGTTTGCATCTCTCAGCCAGCCAATCGGGGATATCCCAGCCCAGCCAAGCAACAGATTGGCAAGCCCTACTTCCGGCTCGAAAATCCAGGACCATGCAATGGAGACAGCAACCGTCGGTGTGACCCATGGTGAGAACAGCAATGTCCGAAACAAACCAGATGATTTAATCTTGCTGTTCATGAGCAGCGCCAGCGCCAATCCACCAACAATCGTGGGCACGACACTTCCAAGACCGAACAGTAGTGTAACTTTCAATGAACGGTAAAATTCCGAGTTAGTTAGCAGATAGCTGTAGTTGTCCAAACCAACAAACAATTTGTCAGGACTCATGAAGTCCCAATCCGTAAAACTCAGATATACAATGTATCCCAAGGGCCCCAACCAGAAAATGAGTAATGGGATAAGGGCAGGTAGGGTGAACAGAACTGCTTCTGTCTCCCTCCATAGTTTCACACGCAATTCGCACACTCCTCATTGTTCAATTTTTTTTTAACGATAGTGCATAATCCCCTTAAATCTATTTGTTTTTCGCTTCCGTACAAAAATGATTGTATAATACATTTGAAAAAACTAATTCCGGGTTATGTTAAAATAACGGGATGTCATGTAAAATATGAAACAGGGAGTCCCATCCATATACTAGAGGTGAGATTGTGGGAAAAGAAGCTGCCGAGGACCAAAATCGTTCTTCGTTGTCCTATCGGCCTGAGCTGAGGGAAAAAGTAATTGACGCGATTGCCAATACAATGGACTTATACGGGGTCAATCATTCATTTGGCCAACTGTATGGCATTATGTATTTCGAGGATCAACCCATGACGCTGGAAGAGATGAAAACGTCCATGAACATGAGCAAAAGTAATATGAGTTACGCCGTACGTTCTCTTACCGAATCTCAGATGATTTATAAATTGGAGGAAAAGCGGGAACGCCAGGATCTGTATTTGGCAGAAACCAACTTTTTCACTACGTTTCAGAACTTCTTCGGGGCTAAGCTCCAACGGGAGATTGATGTGATGCAAGAAAGCCTTCGCGAGGTCATTCCGGAGTTATCGGAGATCATTCTTGCCAAAACAACTCCGCCGGAAGAGAGGGAGGAAGCTTTGCGTGATCTGCATAAGCTTCAGCATGCCGACCAGTATTATGAGTGGCTGCAGGGATTTGTAGACCAACTGCGGGATGGTGTATTTTACAAAGACGCCCCACATGAGAGTGATTAACGCATCGCACGTTTGCGGGGCTGTAGAGGGATTTTCACTTTAACACTTAATATTCTTATGTTCAGCTCGTTAAGAAATCATATACGTCTTATTATGAATAGTATTCACTACGTTCGTTAAACTAAAAAAGCCAGCTCAGCGAGCGACGATGGTTGCAGGACTTGTGCTGGTTTTAGAGATCAAAAAGGGGAAACCCACCATGTTTTCATGGTTGGGGCTCCCCTTTGTTGTTATAGATACTGTTATCTTATTTCTGTGCCGCAGCTTCAATGTCTGCATAAGCCCAGTGTGTTGAAGGTACGTCTGTAAAAGATGGCGTGGATACGCCTGTTAATGGAGTCCGTTTGAATAGTACATTTAATACTTTCACGGCCTCAGCACGAGTCAGTTTGCTGTCCGGTTTGAACGTTCCGTCGTTGTATCCGGTCATCAGACCAGCGGATTGCATGTAGGAAATGGCATCGGAAGCCCATTGGTCAGAAGATACATCAGTAAATACAGCACCATCCGTTGCTTGGGATGTGTTGCTTGTCACGTCTGCACTTTGCTGCTGCATCCAGCGGTACGCAATGGTTGCCATTTGTGCACGAGTGATCGGACCCTCAGGTGCAAATTGAGTGGCGCTCATGCCATTCATGATGCCTGCGGATTGCGCTTTTTGAATATCGCTTGCTGCCCAATGGGTTGCAGATACGTCGGCGTAGCTGACGCCATTCGCGGAGTCGGTTCCCGCTTCATCAGTCAGATTACGAGCCAGCATCGCTGCCATTTGCGCACGGGTTACAAATGCATCCGGGCGGAAATCAGCACCGAAGCCGTTGATATACGGGTTGTGTGAGCCTTGGGAAGTTTTCAGTCCATCCACCACAACAAGCGTGAACGTGCTGAATTTGTTGACTGTAAACTCAATTCCTTCTTTGCCATCGCTAAGCTTCACGAGTTTACCTTGGATCAATTCTTTCGTGCCGTCACTGTGTTCAATGTACACAGCCAGGTTATCCAATGCTTGCTGGCGGGCAGCAGGATCGGTTGGAAGGCTGTCACGCAGCGGCAATGTCAGTGTGACTTCATGGCTTTGCATATTTGTTTCGATTTCAACTGGACGAGCCAGTACTTTTACGTTGGTATTTGGAGCAATTTGTTGGATAAGCTGCTCCTTCTTCGCACGTTCTTCCACTTCCTTGCGCTCCGACTCCTGCTTCATTGGTACGATGCGGAAGTACAAGTCTTGATCGAATCCGGCAATCGATTTCGTTGGAACCGAGATGACGGCGTTCTCTGTAGAAATTTCAAGATTAAGCTCACCATCATTCAGTTGTTTCACCGCTGCTTTTGGCAATTCAATGCGTGTCTCTGACACGGCATCTTTAGCATCCGGGATGATAATACGTGCTGTATTCAGACCCAGTTGTTTTGCTTTTTCCACCGATTCCTTGGCTATTGCCTCAGACATCTTCACCAGATCTTTAATCGTACCATTCGCCTCGGTTGTACGTGTAATTGGCGTTTTGGTCAGATTAGTTCCATTAACCCCGTTCACATCCACGACGATTTGCTCCTGCTTGGTTGTTGGTGTAGTCGTAACAGGTGTAGTCACTGACGATCCACCCCCTGTGCTTCCACCCGGGTTAGGAGTTGAACCATTGCCGTTGTTGCTATCGCCATTTGCTGTAAAAACAATCTTCACGGCGCGTCCTGGCAATTCATCACTAATCGCTTTATAACGAACCCATACGGTTTTGTCACCGCTAAAATCAAGACGCTGAATGGAGGCAACATCAAGCCAGTTCAGTTTACCATCAAAGGAGATCTCCATCGTATCATCCAAGCCGGTTATAGTGTTGTTGATATCATCCCCTGTCACATTCGGGGCCGTGAAGAATTGGTTGATTACATATTGTAGATTTCCAACATCTTCGTATCTATCTTGTTCATTAAGCACCCATTCAGCCAGTTCCTTGCGGCCTTCCGGGCTGAGTTCTGCTCTTTTGGACAAATCAAGGGCACCTGAAAGATTGAATTTGTATTGGTCAAAGAAATTGTGTCCGTTAAACTGTTCATTCATAGTTGTCTCAAGCCACTGATCCATTTGATCTATAGTGGTGGCTTCCTCAAGAGGCTGGAAAGGCATTGATAGCAGTCCCAGAAGAAAGCGCGGATCGGCAATCTCTACTTGAGCCTGTTTTGCAATTCGTTCCACTCCCAATAAATGCAGGTACTTAAAAGCGAAAATTGGTTTATTTACCTCGCTTAATTGTAGATGATGATCTCCAACTTGACGAAGCATATCTGTCTCAGGGTCTTTAAAATGATCGGGTCCTTCAGACAGTTTCTGAGCAAATAGGTCCAGCTTGTCCTGAAGTACTCGCAACCCTCTCTGCTCCCAGATCAACTGAGCTTGTACAGCAAGCTCAATCATATATTGAACTTGTTTCTTATTTTCATAGTTCCTTTTAATATTATCAATCAGGAACTCAGCCACGTATTCTTTGACCTGCTTAGATACAGAACCATATTCATTTGGTAAAGTAATACCCAAATCAGGGTTCTCCATAGCCAGACGCATAGCGTCTATATCTTTGTTAATTCTTGCAGCATTTACGGCAGCCAACGCATCAGTTTCATTACCAGGAAAAAATTGATTGAATACAGTCTGGATGGCTTCAAAACTTGTATATCCATTAGCCGGTCTTTGAGTGAGCATATGATCAGCCAAATGCTCCTGCTCTTCAGTTGTAAGGTTATCCCATTTGCTGATATCTAGAGACAAGCTCTCCATTGGGTTTTCCGAGTTAGCCGTATTGTATGACTCGATATCCCCCTGAAGCTTAAGCAGATTCTCCAACGATGACAACATTTCTTCTGTCGTCTCCGCCTTTTTATTAATTAAAGGTGTGTCCATTACTGCTGTATCCATATAAGACAGAACACGTGAAATAGAAGGGCTTCTTTTGAGTCTAAACTCATATAAATAAGCTGTCATACGTTTTTCAATTGCGGATGATTCAAGATACAAATCAACCAATTGATAGAATTGGCTTCCAGCGGCAGGATACTCAAAAAACTGCACTCGTTCTGCTTGCTTAGCATATAGGTCATCAAGCGCAGCTAATGCATTTTGTCCTCCGATTTGGCGAGTCACTTCAAGGGCTTTGAGAGCTAATTGCACCAGAAATTGAATTTGTTTCTTGTCCTCATATCCATCGGTTGTCGGTGGATCTATACGCAGCAAATATGCTGCGATGTCCGACTGATCTTCTTCAGACAACGATTTGAAATTAGGCTCAGCTATGAATTGTTCATTACTAAGCAACTCAATCACTGCCGGTATGAAATTGGTGTTCTCGCCCTGCTCATTTCTTTTTTTAATATCGTTGAACTGATCCAGCTCACTCAGCTGCACAGTAAATTCAATAGATTGCATTTGATACGCAGTTTCCAAGTATTTATCTTTAACTACTACATTGAAATAGTACGTATCACCTTCGATTAGATCTGTAATTATTTTCGAAAATGTACCATTTGAAGCTTCTAAACCATTAATCGGATCACCGTAGGGATGACCTGATGTTCCGCTGATTTGTTGCATGTCTTCAATATCAGGAGCATTGGATATGTAAATTTGGTAATTTACATCAGGTGGGGTAGAGGACTCGGATTGTGCGTACACCCATTGTAATTCAATTGATTTCTCGTCCACATACTTTATTGTTAATAGACCATTATTTCCTGGTACTGGATACGATGCCCCTGCATTTACCTTTCCTGCTGGTGCTGCCAACCAAGGACCTACCAACACCAAAATGAGCAACACGCTAATTATTTTCCTGTATTGCATTAATCTTTCCTCCCTCATCTCGCTTCTCGAAATATAGGCCTAGTGTATTACGCAACTCTGAACGGATTCTGAACAATCGCTCTATAAAATGGAAAAAGACCCGTCCTGTAGGTGAAAAACAGGCCGGATCTCAAATATTTTTCGTCATAATTCATCATTTTACATGTACGAGTAATTATAGAGACCTACATTTTACAAAATTCAAGATAGATACCTATATCTTCGCTTCACTCTTTAACCGTTCTCCTTGGATGGCATCTGTTGCTGGGGCAAGGCGCATCTGGAATACTTGAACATGAACCAAGCAGATGAATAATGTGAATAAGTTAATAGAGGAATTCCCATAGCTAAGCGAAAGCAAAATACAACAATACGGCAACCCCTTCACCCTTTAGTTAACAAACTTGTTTAAGACAGGCGCGTCAGCTATAATTTCGTTCAGATGCACAATGGATAGACAAGACTGAACAGACCTATTAGACAAAAATACTTGCACCTTTTGGAACAGCCGAAGAAGGAGGACGTCTAATGCTGCAGCTTTCGGAAAAACAGGCACAGGATATTGTCGATAAAATGATGCAGGACATTCCCTACAACATCAACATCATGAACGAGCAGGGCGTTATCATTGGAAGTGGACAGAAGAAACGCGTAGGTACGGTACATCAGGGAGCAGTCCGTGCCCTAACCACCGGGGACCGCGTCGAAGTCTGGCAGGATGGCAGACTGGAGAAGATGGGCACCAACGAGCCGATCAGGATCAATCATCAGCATGTCGGAGTCATCGGTATATCCGGGCATCCGGATGAGGTCCGTCCGTTCTGCAACATTGTACGCACAACCGTATCTCTTCTGATCGAACAACGCAATCAATTGGAAAATCTGGCTCATGAGGCATCTCGAAAAAAATCCTTTTTGGAACGGCTGCTTGCCCACTCCGGTTCCTATTCACAGAAGATCAGGAAGGAAGCGGCGCAATACCATATCGATCTGCAGCTGCCGACGGTTCTTCTATACATCCGCTTTCCCCATGAATCCCCTGAATTTAGCCCGGAGATCAGCCGGATATTACTACAGCTGCCTTCTTTCTCTGTAGAGGAGGATGGTCTTGCGCAGATCATTCTGATTCAGAGCGAATCGGACGTTGATTCAATAGCTCAGCTTGTACATCAGGAGCAGCCTCAAGCTTCCATCTCTGTTAGCTAACGTGAAGCCAGCATTGCCGTCTGTTATGAACAGGCGAGATCTGCGATGAACATCTTGCTCGCGCTCCGCCCTGCTGCACCACTGATCCATTATGATGATGTCCAGTTTCTGGTGCGCTTCAGCACTACCAACCTGACCCGTCATAACAACATCGTCAGTAAGTTGGAGGACACAGCGGATCTGCTGGACACCCTTCGCAGCTTCATTCAACACAATGGCAGCATGTCAACGACTGCTGAAGAGCTCAACATCCATCGCAATACACTGCAATATCGGCTCAAACGGATCCAAGCCCTTACAAGCAAGGACCCACGCAATTGGCTGGAGCTCATTGAACTTACCCACGGACTACTCGCATCATATCAGTAGACCCCCATACAAAAAGAGACTGCACAGGAATGCCCCTATCCATGCGGACGGCGTCCCATTCAGTCTCTTTATGCTGCGGATTCTTCCCTCATCATCCCATCAACAGAATTTTAAGAAATCAGACCCAGTTTCAGCACTCTTGCAATATTCTCGGTTGTACGTTCCACATTCTGTGGACCTTCGTCCAGAAGTCGTTCCAGTTCAGCCGCACCCGGTACAATCCCGAACACCGCATCAATGCCTTCCGTGTACAACGTATCTATTCCTTCACCAACGCACCCCGCGATGGCGATAACCGGTTTACCTGCTTCCTTGGCTGCCCGCGCCACTCCGTATGGCGTCTTGCCAAATTTCGTTTGAAAATCAATGCCGCCTTCGCCTGTAAACACCACATCCGCATGTTCGAGCTTGTCACGCAGACCTGTATATTCAATGACAATTTCAATGCCTTTGCGCAACACAGCCTGTGTAAAAATCAAAAGCCCTGCGCCCAGACCGCCTGCTGCACCTGCCCCCGGCACATCACGTATATCCTTGTGCAGCTGCTGCTTCACCACATCCGCATAATGGAATAGATTCGTATCCAGTAGCTGCACCGTCTCCGGTGTTGCCCCCTTCTGAGTACCAAACACCCGTGAGGCGCCATGCTCTCCGCATAATGGATTCGTTACATCACAGGCCACAATGAGCTCTACGTCCTGCAATCGTTCATCCAGGCCGGAGACATCGATACGAGCCAACTGATTAAGCGCTCCGCCTCCACGTGCAAGTGGTTGGCCGTCTGCATCCAGAAACTTTGCACCAAGGGCCTCGGCCATGCCTGCACCCCCATCATTGGTCGCACTGCCGCCGATTCCGATAATGATTTTGCGAATGCCCTGATCCAGACACGCCCGAATCAGCTCTCCCGTACCATAGGTTGTCGTACGAAGCGGATCTCTGGTTTCCTTCGTCACCAAATGAATGCCGCTCGCCGACGCCATCTCAATCGCCGCCGTTACCCCATCGCCCAGAATTCCATACTGAGCAATTACGGGCTGCCCCAGCGGCCCGCTCACTTCTCTCTGGTGAATCACACCGCCAGAAGCATCCACCAGCGATTGCACAGTACCTTCGCCTCCGTCAGCCATCGGTACATGAATATAGCTCGCAGTAGGGTAGATTTTGCGTAATCCTTTTTCCATAGCCACACATACTTCTTTCGCTGTCATGCTCTCTTTAAATGAATCCGGTGCCAGTACAAATGTCGTCTCTCTCATCTTCTCCCACCCCATCCGTGTTATTAAAGGATAAATCCGTAGATTAACGTTGCTACAATCGCCATCGTTCCACCCACAATCGCTTCATAAGGAATAACGCTCATCCGCTGCTTGATCGTCATCTTCATGCTATCGGCTGAAACGTGGAAGTAATTGCCTTGTGGCAAGGAATCGATAACTGTCGCACCCGTGTGCACCATGACCGCCGCTGCGAGTGGCGCAGTCCCCATGTTCAGAATTGCATCGCCAAATGAACCAGTAGCAAGGATAACCCCTGTCGAGGTGGAAGCCGTCGCTGCTGCCATCAGAATCCCGGCAATAGGTGCCAAGAAGGTGCCGGATATCCCGGACGCTTCAATAAGTCCAACAACCTGACCAGACAGATCGGATGCAGAGATCAGTCCTGCAACGCCTCCGGCACCGATCAGAATAAGCACGGTGGCAGTCATTTTATTTAATCCGGAAGTCGTGTATTTCACAATGTTTTTGCCCTGGCCCATTGCCAACATGCCGATAATACCTGCAATCGGGAGAATGTACATCGCATCCACTTTGAATGTGGACAATGCTTCAACACCTGTAATGGAGCCGATCGGATTAACCATCAGCAGGATGATCGCAACCAACGGTGCCACAACCGCCTTCTTCAGTGGCGGGTACTGTGACGTGTCCACCTCACCCTGCTCTGCTTCCTGATCGGTTACCATTACACCCTTGTTTTTGAGCATTGAAGCTACGATAACGGTTACAATTAATCCGCAGATGGCTGGAATCACACCAGCCAGCATGACATTGCTGAGATCCAGCTCGAACCCCCGCGCCGCAGCAATCGTATTCGGATTCGGGGAAATAATATTGCCCGCCTTGCCTCCACCTGATAAAGCTAATAAAAGAGCCAGCTTGGATATGCCCATTTTGTTACCGACAGAAAGCGCAATTGGCGCTACAATCAGGACGGCCACGGGAATAAATACCCCAACGGCTGTAATTATCATCGTTGCCAGCGCCAAAGCCAGAATGGCCTTGCTGCCGCCAAATTTTCGCACGATGGCCTGGGCTATCGTCTCTGCCGCCCACGACTCCATCATGACACCGGCCAGTACCCCGGCAGCCAATACGCGGAGCACGGTACCCATGACACTTTGCGTGCCGTTCACCAGTATATTTACGGTCTCTTCCAGATTAGCTCCGCCAATTAAAGCGCCTACAATTGCGCCCAGAAATAAAGAGTAGACCGGATTCAGCTTCTTCAGAATCAGTATAATCGCAATTGCGAGTCCTGCCAGTGCGCCGATCCAGCTAATTGTTAAAGGTTCCATTGTCCATTGCCCCCCATGCACTTGTTGAACACGCTTTCATTATAGTTGCTGGCGAGCTAAATAAATATTGATGAACAGACGAAATTCATTGTTCATATGCACAATGAAGCAATAGAATTGTATCGAAATGGCTTATCCTTTCAGATTCAGCAGGCATGGCCGCACAGTTGGTCAGCGTGATGCGCCAAACTTGCAAGGTGCTAACGAACCTAGCGCATCTTAAACGGTCGCTTTTCAAGGATGGGCAATTCTAACGAACTTCAGTGACGTTATTTCGGCGTAGAGACCATGTTAGAGCCTAAAAATCAACCCCATCGATGGATTAACGTCTCTGTGATTCGTTACATTTCAGAATGGTACAAATGGCGGCGAATAACGTGTTTCAGATTCATTAGACCACAATAACCGGAACAAGGGGCATGCATGCTGATCTCACCGGATCAGCGAACCTGCACTGAACTATTTGCCCCGGAGCCGTAAACGCCGAGGCGAACGGGCGGACTCTCCCGAAGAGGCGAAGTATGGCGCTTTGCAGCAGTTTGCCTTCTACGTGAACAATGTGGATGAGACATACGAGCGAGCGCTTGCTCACAGTGCCAAGCCTTATGTTCAACCCGATTGGATCTCGCTTGGTGAGCCTCTGCTGCAGGTTCGAAATGCCGTTATGCATAGTCCGAATGGTGAAGTAATCGAATTTCTTGAAGAGGTTAATTTTGACCGTTCATCCACACCATCGATCTAACAATACACAAAAAGAACAGCCTCTAACCCGGAATCCGTGGCAGCAGGCTGCTTTATAGTTTTATTTCTTGAAACCCAAACTAGGGTCAAGAGAGGTCTCAGGCACCTCTCCCTTTTACTCTTCTTTCTGCCCTTCAATTCCTGGCTTATACGCACTTAACTTCCCTTCATACACCAGCTGTAGCTGTTCACTTTGACGAAAATCATCCGGGGTCACCAGCGCAGGCAGCTTGTTCCACAGCTTAATACCTGAGCGTTGCAGAATCTCGGCAACAAATTGTGAGCAAAAGTAGGAGTTGCTGAACTCCACCGGCTCCTTCAATGTAATGCCAATCACACCAAGCAGATTGTACATATATTTCTGGCGGCTGCGGATGAAGATATGCAGCACCCGCTTCATTTTTTCCACTTCACGCTCCGTCACCTGAAGCTCATAAATGACACATGTGGTATTTGGATATTTACTGTATGTACCTGTCTGAATATCTTCCTTCACGAACCCACCGTTCAGCGGATTACTCGGATGCTTGCGACCGAAGCTGTACAGCTCGGATAGTTCCCGGTCAAATGAGATGGAGGCATGATTGTATGGCGCTCTGGTGTAACTCTGAATAACCTTAGTAAACAATGTTCCTGTGTTCGTAAGCAGGATGTAGATCGAGCGTTCAGCTGTCATAACGAAATTTCCCCTTATCAAGTTCGCACTATTCCTTCATAATAACATAGGTACCCTATATTGGAATCTCACTTCTAGATAAGCAGGTGGTCTGTACATGAGCAGTTCGCTCTTTACTTTAACACTGATTTTCATCGCCTTACTGGTCATACATATCGTATATAAAATCATTACGAAGCTTCAGCCGGACAAGGATTATTCGGGCATTGGCAACAAAATCAAAACCTGGTGGGGCATGCTTGTCATCTTCTGTCTCGCCACTCTCTTCAATCCGGTTGTCTCCCTGATTTCCCTCATGGTACTTACCTTTTTCGCGCTTAAGGAATACTTCTCCATGATCCGCAGCACCCGCAAAGCAGACCGCAGGCTGTTTCTATGGGCGTATCTGGCGATTCCGGTGCAGTTTTACTGGATTTATATCGGCTGGTATGGGATGTTTATCGTGTTTATACCACTGTATGTCTTTCTGGTGCTACCCCTGCCACGTCTGATAAATAAAGGCACGGTCGGTTTCCTGCGCAGTGTCAGCTCGACGCAGTGGGGCTTAATGCTGATGGTATTTGGACTTAGTCATCTGGCCTACTTTCCATTTGCAACACCGGAATATGGTGCCAAGCTGGTCCTGTTCCTGGTCGTATTAACCCAGTTGAATGATGTCGTGCATTATCTGGCCTCGCTCTATCTGGGCAAACGCAAAGTCGTGCCGACCGCCAATCCTTTTTTGACATGGGAAGGGTTCGCCTGTGCATTCGTTGTCACCACCGCTGCCTCTTATTACATTCATCCCTACCTGACCCCGTTTGATGCACGTTTCGCGCTGTTCATCGGTGTGTTAATCGCTCTGGCCGGGTTCTTCGGGAGTCTGACGGTTTCTGTTCTGAAACGGGATCTGTTAATTGGGGATGACAACAAGTTCGATGCGCTGAAAAAAAGCTACCTGAGCCGAGTCGACAGCCTGACGTACACCTCTCCGGTTATGTTCCATGTGGTACGTTATTTCTTCGACTTTATGTAGGAGGAGTACCCGCTAAGACACAAAGTTGAACGCCGCACGATCGACCAGTATGTGGTATGACATTACGGAATCACTAAAAAGCAGCCATGAAGGCTGCTTTTTATCTTCAGGGCTGAATTGAAGACGCACGCACGATGCGCCTGTTCCATTCTCCATTTGATCAACAGAAGAAGAAGAAGAAGTGGCACACAGCAATAATCCGTCTGAATTATTTTAATTTAATTTCCTTCTCCGAGGTGACTTCCTTCCCCTCATCATTGGTAAAGACAAACGTCGCTTTGCCGCGTTCACCCTTCATCTCATCCGAATAAATAAATCCGGAGAATTGCCCGTCACCACTGATGTAAAATCCTTCTTTCCCGTTCGCGCCATGTTCGATTGCTTCCTTATAAGAATTCACAATCGTTACCGTGTTGGACGTCCAACGCATCTCGGTTAAAGCGTAACCCTCAGGAATTTGTTTGATCGCAAAATCAAAGCTGTTGCCTTCGGACGGCTTGTCCGTCTGGTCAATCACGATCATGATCTGTCCTTCCGCATCAGCAGAGGATTCCGATTGGGCCGTAGGTTTGCCCTCATTCCCACTTTCGTTCGCTTGACCGTTGTTATTCTTCGCCTCCATATTAGGAACGGAACTCTTTCCCGCATCTTCTATGGGCTGCTTCGATTGCGGATAGGCGTGTTCCTGTACGGATTCATTGTTATTTTTGGCCCCACATGCGCTGGTCAGCAGCAGAATACACAGAGCAGACACCCAGAGTATAGATTTATTTTTATTGATATTCATCATTGGAACTCCCTCCATTTATCTAAAGTAACAAGCACGATGCATTCATCCCAAGAGAACTTTCCAATCAGCACCTTCTATAGTAATTACTACACCATATCGTCTCACATTAAGCTCCATATTATGTAAATGAGTTATAAATCCTATTCGTTATTACACTTCGATGAACCCTGAAACGTTGGCGTGATACCCTGAAAGGGTCAAAAAATACGCTATATTCGGGGAGGAAAAAAAGTTGAATCGTTTTGCTTTTATGATGCTCGTTATACTCGCCACCTCGCTTATGGGTTCATCCTTTGCTGTGGGCAAAATTGGGCTAGCTTATCTTTCTCCCATTCTGCTGGTCGGCATTCGATTTACTCTGGCTGGAGGACTAATGGCGCTATGGGTGCGAAATAAAAATCTTCCGACCACTGTGCCTGACTGGCTCCGGTTATTCGTCATCGGTCTGTTCCAGACGACTGGCGTGATGGCCTGTATTTTCCTGAGCATGCGCACCATCCCTTCGGGGCAGACATCCATTCTCACGTTTACGAATCCGCTATTGGTAGTTCTTCTCGGAAGTGTCTTTGTGGGTCTACGATATCGGGCATATCAGTGGCTTGGGGTACTAATCGGAATAACGGGGGTCTTCATCACGCTAGGATTCCATCTTCAATTCTCGGAAGGAACGCTGCTGGGTATAGGCTCCGCCTTGTCCTGGGCCATCGCTACCCTCTTGGTCAAACAATGGGGATCACGCTTCAGCACCTGGGTGTTAACGGCATATCAGATGTTATTCGGCGGGGTGACGCTGTTATTGCTCAGTTTCACCATGGAATCAACAACACTCATCCTGAATGCCACGTCCATAGGGGTGATTCTGTATCTGGCAATCCTCGGTTCCATGGTGCAGTTCGCTACGTGGTATTACCTGTTAAGCAAGGGCGATCCGGGCAAGACAAGTGCATTTCTTTTTCTCGCGCCATTCTTCGGTGTCTTATCCGGCTGGCTGCTTCTGGGCGAAGTCATTCAGAAGTACGTATATATCGGTGGATTATGCATATTCCTGGGGATCTTTTTGGTAAACTGGAGTGGACGGACAAATCAAAAGAAAACATCATTCAAATGAGCATGCTGCATACTGAAATAAAAATATTCATGCCTGATTTTCGGCGATGCCCTGTGCATCGTTTTTTTATAATATCCGTAAGGTTAACTCTACTGAAGTAAGGACGTGCGCCCAATGATTTCTGCTGAACTGAAAGAACTATACTATCAGGCTCTGGTTGCCAAGGATTCGGAATACGAAGGATTATTCTATGTCGGGGTCAAGACCACGGGTGTATTCTGTCGCCCTACGTGTCCTGCACGAAAGCCGAAGTTCGAAAACTGTGAATTCTATGAGACGGCGCAGCAGGCATTGCTTGCTTCATATCGCCCTTGCCAGCGCTGCCGCCCGTTATCCCACCCCAATCAGGTGTCGGATGTGGTACGCATATTGGTGGAAGCCGTAGAGAACCATCCGGAGAAACGCTGGAAAGGTCAGGACTTCAAGGCATTATCCATCGACGAATCCACGGCCAGACGTCAGTTCAAGAAGCGATTTGGCATGACCTTTGTCGAGTATGCCCGCGCCCGTCGCATGGGGCTGGCCCTGAAAAATATTCGCTCCGGTCGTACGGTCATTGATGCCCAGCTGTCCACCGGTTACGAATCCGGCAGCGGGTTCCGGGATGCCTTCTCGCGAATCATGGGTGCAGCGCCTACACAAGTGGATGAAGAGCATGTATTGAAGGCGTCCTGGATCGACACACGTCTAGGACCCATGATGGCTGTAGCCGATGAGAACGCATTATATCTGCTTGAATTTGTAGACCGCAGAGGTCTGGAGCGTGAAGTAGAACGATTGCGCAAACGCACCAAGTCAGCCATTGTACCCGGAATAACAGAGCCGATTCGTTCCATTGAACGGGAACTTGCGCAGTATTTTGAAGGCACATTAAATGTATTCCTCACCCCGTTGTTCTGGTTAGGAACACCATTCCAAAAGAGTGTATGGGAGCAATTGATTGCAATTCCGGCGGGAGAGACGAGGTCATATCAGGATATCGCGAATGCACTGGGTAAACCTACAGCATGTCGAGCGGTAGCACAGGCTAACGGAGCCAATCAGCTGGCTATCGTTATTCCATGTCACCGTGTAATTAATGCCAGTGGTGAACTCGGCGGATACGGCGGTGGGCTGACGCGCAAAAACTGGCTTTTAACTCATGAGAAGCAAGAGATTTGAGCACCCAGTGCCCAAGATGCAAGAAAGAACGGACGCAAGTATTATGAAGCGGCTTACAGCAATATAACGAGGAGCGAAACCATATGAATACCCTACAAGAAAAAGCAGCGATATTCCACCAAGCCCATGTGAAAGGCAATCCCTTGGTGCTGGTCAATGCGTGGGATGCCGGAAGCGCACAAGCCATCCAGTCCACCGGCGCCACAGCAATTGCTACCGGAAGCTGGTCTGTAGCTGCCGCGCATGGTGAACCAGATGGAGAATCAATGCCCTTCCAACTGGTACTCGCCAATCTGGCGCGGATCACCAAGAGCGTCGAACTGCCTGTAACGCTCGATATTGAGGGAGGGTATGGCAGGTATGCGTCAGCAGTGAAGGAAAATGTGAGCCACGTGATCCATCACGGTGCGATAGGAATCAATATCGAAGATCAACTTCCGGATGGCTCAGGACTTTACGATGTGGAGGAGCAATGTCTAAGACTATCTGCCGCCCGGGAGGCAGCGGAGCAGGCGGGCATTCCACTGTTCATTAACGCCCGCACAGATATCTTTTTGCAAAATGCACCTGAACGACACAATCATGCTCTCCTTGAAGAAGCGCTTATTCGTTCCAAGGCTTATGCAGAAGCAGGGGCCAGTGGCCTGTTCGTTCCGGGCTTACAGAATCAACAACTGATTCAGGAATTATGTGAGCGTTCGTCGCTTCCGGTCAACGTGATGGTTATATCACATGAGCCTTCCCCAAAACAACTTGGCGTGCTGGGTGTGGCACGCGTAAGCTATGGTCCTTATCCTTATCTGCAAGCGATGGAACACCTGAAAGAACTGGGGCAAAGTATTCTATCAGGAACTATGTTATAATCACCACTACCCAACACTAACAGGAGGAAAATATGCTTAACGTTGAACAAAAGCTTGAAGTGCTACAATCGTATCCCCAACTGCAACGCAAAGATGTTTCTCTCGGTCGTGTTAATTTTCACTACGAAGATAGCGCGTATGATAAAAAGATTGTCGCTTTCCATATTCATCCTAACGGTAACGGTTATATCTATGCAGGGCTACTGCCCAACTATGAGACCGATGATAAAGGATTCGTCAATATTCGGGATTACTCCGAAGCAGATCTACGCACATTGTTAGATGAAACGATCAAAGCGATGTCTTACAATCCCAACGCAGCAGAATCCAAAGAACCAGAACAAGTAAAAGCTGCTCCTACATTGGCTACAACCTCTGTTGGTGGCGGAACATGGGTCGATGAAGATGGACATACACTTACCTTAAAATATGAAGATGACATGTGGTATGTGTATTCCGGTCTTAATCTGGATATGGCTTTTGAATCTCGTAGCGAGGCTGGCGAGTATCTCAAAGACGAAGGATTTAAACCACAAGCTCAAGCTTAACTTATACAAAAAAACACGAGGCGTGTTTACTCACTCGTGTTTCTTTGATTTCAATGGATAGTTAGCCTGGATATCTCCTTCATCAAAAGCGTCTCTTATCCATCTTTTCTGCCTTTCATTGTAAGCGGCGCATTCTTCATCATGGGGTATGTGCTCAGAAGCAAAGCACCTCCAATGACCCCCAGAGCAGTGAACAATGCGATGAGATTGACATTCGTAAACCACTGGAACCAGACGCTCAGATCTGATAGAACAATTACCAGCGTGACGATTAAGCTAACCCCAAAGAACAGGACGAAAAAATTACGCATCCCCAATCGAATCCAACAGACAGTTGAAAAGATGGATAATCCCAACACCAGGAAACCAATCATCAGATCAAGCCATAGATAGGAAAAAAAATGATACTCACTTGAATACAGCATGCCTGGTTGATAAAAGGTTACGCCAAGCGTTCCATATTCATGGAGAAGATGCATGATGAAATAGATGACATTCAGTATCGTAATTGTTCCTACGACCATCCATA
Organism: Paenibacillus sp. 11B; assembly: GCF_030487755.1. NCBI lineage: Bacteria > Bacillati > Bacillota > Bacilli > Caryophanales > Paenibacillaceae > Paenibacillus > Paenibacillus sp. 11B. The sequence goes on from NZ_JAUKNS010000004.1 coordinate 989,296, forward strand.
CCGAAATGTTATAGAAGGATTTCATGAACTGAATTCGTGTACTGCCCATACCTATCGCAACCGGAAACAAAGTAAGGATTCCCGCAATCGCAAAAGTACAGATCCCTCCATACATTGGACCAAATAATTGCGTCGTATACGACACATCAAATATGAATCCAATAGCTAAATAGACGACTGTAAGCATGAGTGTAATTGAAGAGAAAATCATTAAATACCAGCGCATATCATCCAGAATCAGCCGATTCGTACCTTTCGCTGCGTTCATCGCTTAACCCCCTCTTGATTACGGGTCCTGTTAATCAAATAATCTTGTAGTGTCGCCTTCTCAATGGAAAGCCCTTGTTCATGAGCAATGTCCTTCCACACTTTGGAGTACGGCTCATCAATCATCACTCTCATGGTCGATCCCATCTGGGAAGATTCTATAACCTCCACGTCAGCTGTGACATGTTTAATATCATCCATTCCCCCTGTTAGAAGAACTCCTTTTTCACGCATCTCTTCCATGGGCTGATTAAGCAACACTTTTCCCGCTTGTAGAACGATGAGGGACTCACATAAAGGCTGAATCTCCTCAATATGATGGCTTGATATTAGAATTAGACGCGGGTTATCTTCATAAGTCTCCAGTAAAGCATTGTAGAAGTATTTACGTTTCTCAGCATCAAGTCCATTGGTGGGCTCATCAAGAATCGTTACCCTTGCATTACTGGCAAGACCCAATATCATCTGGGCAGCGGTCTTCATGCCTTTTGAGAATTTGGTGATCTTCTTCTTCACGGGTAATTCGAACATATCAATTAATCGCTCTGCAAAGGTCTGATCCCACTGAGGATGGAAGTATTGACCGAATCGAACCATGTCGTTGATCGTCCAATTTCTACCCAAGGGATGATTCTCCTGGATATAACACAGGTTCTCCTGCGCAGCCAAGTTGTTGTATGGGTCTTGGCCCATCACTTGGATGGTCCCAGCATCAGGTCGGTTATGGCCTGCGAGCAGACTCATCAGGGTTGTTTTGCCGGCACCATTTCTTCCCCACATTGCACTAATGGTCGGCTCAGTCTCATGTAAAGTCACATTGTTAAGCACGGGCGTCTCTTGATAGCTGTAGGTTACCTGCTCGATCTGAATCATAACTCACTCTCCTTATCCTTCTTACCTCGGATCAAATCAATAATCATGTCCTCATTCATGTGAATCCGTCTGGCCTCTTCAAGTAAAGGCTTGATATATTCTTCGTAGAAATGCTGTTTTCGCTCAACAAGCAGCGCTTCCCGGGCTCCCTTCGCAACAAACATGCCAACACCCCGCTGTTTATAAATGATACCTTTGTCCACGAGCGTTTGAAGCCCTTTGCGTGCCGTGGCTGGATTAATATTGTAAAAGCGAGAGAGCTCATTGGTTGAAGGGACCTGTTCCTCCACCCTCAATCTGCCGTCTACAATGTCATCCATAATCATCATGGATATCTGATGAAAAATGGGCTGAGATTCATCCAAATTCGATTTCATGCGATTCCAACTTTCATCTATCGTTAATTAGTTAGTCGGTTAGTTACTCATGTGACTAACTATAGTGCACGGAAACCAATATGTAAATAGGCGAACCCCTAATTGATCAACTTTTTCATTTTGGCTCGATTGTATTGATTAATAAGACCGTCCAAAACTACAGATTGCTGGATGACTTCAGGATGAAGCAGACTGCCGTATTCCGACTGCAAGCGGTGAAGCTGTTGTCTGGCTTCTTCGATCTGTGACATTAACTCCAGGCAATCCATAGTACCCCTCCTTTTTGTCATATTTTAGTTTATTATGCCAATCGATAGGCCGCAAGGGGTACGACATACTTATTCTTCCACCAGACGCAAAAAAAGACGCCTCTGAATGAATATTCAGAAGCGTCCCTTGGCTTAGGCTTATGTCCCTAAACCGTGGTCATTAGTTCGGTAAATTGAAGGGTTCGGAACTTCCTCAGTGGGGACAGGTCCAATAACAGGAGCAACAATGTTCACCACTATACTACATGTAACTATCAGCAAAGCCAGCTTTCTCTTCATTGAGTTTCTGCACCTCACTAATCAAGATTTTGTACTGCTGTATGGCTGTGTCAGACGCATAATCCCTATATTGCTCGAATAGCCCGACACCTCTAAGCATACCGCGTCCATCACTAATTTCAAGAGAAAACCTTAAACTATCAAGAACAAAATCTAACCCCTTGGCAAATTCATCTTTTTTAAGGTAATAGGTCCCTAATCCTGCCAACAGACGAACATATCGATCATCCGTAACCTGCTTGCTGACTTTCCCTATTCGGTTGCTTTGTTCTTGGTAGGTGAAGTAGGTTTCGTATTGCTTCAGTACATAATCAATATTCATATCATAGCGATTTGCAGCAGTCACAATATCACAAAGTGCCGGGAAAATCTCATTTTCTTTTGTTGAGATATAATCGAGATAGTCAGGCAATACCTCAAACTGACCAGCCATTAATTGATATATATAGCGGTTTCCCTCAGCCCATTCCTGAAATTGATTAATTACAACCATTTCATCCGAATCAGGCTCTCTCACCCAACTATAGTCCGTATATAAAGAAACGTATTTCAGTGCAATTTCATAGTTGTTTAGATGGAAGTTAGCACTTCCAGATGCCAAATAGGCATACATAATATAAAAGATAATCGGTCGTTTCGTCTCTTCCTGTTTCCTTCTTCCATTCAACTCATAATGAATGGTTGCTTTTACTTTTAGCTTTTCAGAAAGCTCTTGCACTTTGCTCCACCTGTGAAGAGATGCAAAGGCATTAATCAATTCGTTGAGCGCATCCAGCTGATAACGTTCATCAAGCCGGTCAACATAGTATTCGAATTGAGCCGCGATGATCAGATTTCGTTGCTGATCATTGGTCAGTCCCAGCCTGAAGAGTCGATACTGACATAGTGCAAGCCGTTCGGAGTGTTGCATTTTCTCACTTTCGGCTATCGTTTCATATAGTAGAACGGCCGGTTCGAAATTACCGGCATGGTAGAATTCTTCAGCCAGATCAAATAGCAAAGGAATATAAGATAGATTATCCATCATCAAGCGGATAACCTCTTCAATACAGTTCAATTTATTCAACTCAGCACATCGATGAAGGAATGGTCCCAGTCTTCGCCAGTCAGGGGCAGCATGGACAAAACACTCATCTATGTACAATTCATAGAAGTAACCTTCTTCAAGTCTCATAGCTGAAGTGATTCGATCCAGCTGCTGCATCGCAATCGGACGATTCTTGTTCAAAATATTGCTCAGCGTACCGGAGTTAATTCCTGACGTTTCCGAAAAAAGACTAATGGACATCTGCTCACGCTTCAGATAACTTTCTAAGTGATCGCGTATCGTGGTTGTCGGCTCCAAACTAACACCACCCTCCAAAATAAAAAACCATAAACAGGATTAACGGTATGCAAAAGTAATTATATGTAATAATTAAGCAAGGGTCAATAAGATAAATTCAACTAATTTGTATTAATTACAAAAAAATCCTTTTGTTAAAATAAAGGCCCTATCCTTATTTTATACCGGGAACGGACAAGCATCAAATAAAGGATAAAATAAAAACACGAGCAGCATATGCGCTCGTGTTTTACATGCATTATAGCAGAACGATCTGCTATATATTACTCTTGGTTTAAGGCAGCACATTGCCAGCTGCACGATAGATTTCATACCACTCCTGGCGCGTAAGGTGAACATCGCTAGCTTTGATACAATCTTGCAAACGCTGGATGTTCGTTGTGCCTGTCACTGGTTGCATATGAGCAGGGTGACGCAGCAACCAGGCAATCGCCATGGTCGTGTTGCTCACTTCATATTTTGCAGCAATCTCGTCGATCTTCGCATTCAGTTCCGGGAACTTGTCGCTTCCCAGGAATACGCCTTCGAAGAATCCGTATTGGAACGGGGACCATGGTTGAATTGTAATATCGTGCAGGCGGCAATAATCAAGAATACCGCCATCACGGTTAACCGCGGCATCATTCTCCATATTCACGTTGATTCCACTGTCAATCATCGTGGTGTTGGTAATACTCAACTGCAACTGGTTCGCTACCAGTGGCTGTTTAACGTATTTTTTCAACAGTTCGATCTGGTTCGGATTCTGGTTGGATACCCCGAAGTGACGCACTTTGCCTTCGCGCTCCAACTGGTCAAAGGCTTCAGCCACTTCTTCCGGTTCAACCAATGTATCCGGGCGATGCAGCAACAGAACATCCAGATACTCGGTTTTCAAGCGTTGCAGAATGCCATCCACCGAATTCAAGATATGCTCTTTTGAGAAATCAAACATGCCTTTGCGGATACCGCATTTGGACTGAAGAATCATATTTTCACGAACCTGGGGATTCATCTGCACAGCCTCTGCAAAGATCTCCTCGCATGCTCCGTTTCCATAAATATCAGCATGATCGAAGAAGTTCCCGCCTGCTTCCATGGCGGAATGAACAAACTGTTCTGCTTCTTTGCTGCTTAATGAATTAATTCGCATGCAGCCAACGGCTACAACCGGTACTTCAAGTGCGCTGCTGCCAAGTTTAATTGTTCTCAAGATGATTTCCCTCCATATTCGAATAGTATCGTACTCTAATGCCCATAATCATTGCCAACTGGTATATACTTGTCTTCCGTCTATGATTGTGACACAGAACTGCAATCGGTTTCAATGGAATATTAGAATTCTTATATGGAATAATGGAGGTTTTTTTCTGCATCATTCATCCGCTTACACTTCTTCCGGGACGATCACTTCAATATGCTGAGGCAATACACGGATTCGAATGGGCAGGGAAGGCCCTTCCTCTCCATCTACATTCGTGCGGATGGCATCCGTGGAACGGACATGAACTTCTTTTGCCGTAAAATAGTCAACATCCTTATGGTTCTTCAGATTGCCAAACAGCAGGGACGTTCCGAGTGTAACTGTATTGAAGACGTTCATGCTACGGATCACAAAACAATGAATTAACCCATCATCTACCGCTGCATCAGGGGACAATTTCTCAAAACCTCCAACCGAATTCGTCAGCGCCGCGAGAAAAAGAGGAGATTCCCCCTCCCAAAACTGCCCGTCATACTCAATGGTTAGCTGCTTGGCGGGTGTGTTCATCAGGTCTTTCAACCCTTCTTTCAAATAAGCGAATGAACCCAGCTTCGACTTTTCTTCCGACGATACCGAGAACAGCGCTTCTGCCAATGAACCGGCTGCCACCACGTTGGCAAACAGACGATCATTAATTTTACCGAGGTCTACCCTATGAACCTGCTCCGATCGTAACTGCCGAATGGCTTCTTCCGGGTCAAGGGAGATATTCAGCGCACGCGCAAAATCATTCACCGTACCCAGCGGCACCACACCCAGTCTGGGACGATGTTCCTGCTCCATCATGCCGTTAATCGTCTCATGCAGCGTCCCATCTCCTCCGATGGAAATGACGAGATCACTGCCGTCTTGGCAGGCACTCAGGCAGTAGTTGGTCGCATCGCCCTCCCCGGCCGTTTCATTAATCACCACTTCATACTGCTGTGATTCAAGAATTTCTTTGACTTGGGACACATACTGCTTAGCTTCTTCTTTACCGGACGATGGATTGCTAATGATCATGGCTTGGCGCATACCTGCATCTTCTCCTCCAAATGGCATTCTTTACTTCATCTATACCCTATCTGCCATGGAGTTGAATACGATCTGGGGGAGTTGTACAATTTTTTTTGAAAAAGATGACCGGAAGAGTACAGTATGGGGCTGGTATCATATAGAATAGAAGTAGATGTGCTGCCTGTCATGAATTTCATGTTCCTTTTGCCTAATGACTGGTTAATAACATAGATGTGTATATCTATTCTATCTGTCCATATCGTAACTATAATAGTTCATCGACATAAATGAGTACTCAAAGTACATAAGAACAATACACTTACCTATCCTTTAAATCGGAATCGGAGGGAATTCATGCAATGAGAAGAATGACTCTACTATTTCTAGTATTCATCCTTAGTCTCGGGGCGGCTGGGCAGGCGATGGCCTATACTACTGCAGACTTGGGCGAAGGAATCATCGAAGACCCTGCACTCGAGAACGGACTGAAGCTGATCTTGAACAAACCGGTAGATTCCCCTCTAACCTCATCCGATCTGGAGCAGCTGAACGTTGTGGATCTGAGCAATGCAGGCATTCAAAGCCTGGCCGGTCTGCAATACGCCACGAATCTGACTCACCTCCGGTTATATGGCAATGAGATTGACGATTTAACACCGCTGGAGCATCTGACTCAGCTTCGCGAGGTTGACGTTCGCAACAATTACATTACATCCATTGATGCACTGGCTGATCTGAAAGACCTGGGACGGCTGTATATCAGCAACAATTCCATTTCTTCTATAGAGGTTGTACGTGGATTCAATCGACTACATACGTTTCACGCCAGCGGTAACCAGATTACCAGTCTCTCCGCACTGGCTGATGCAGATGATCTTCAATGGCTCGAAATCTCGAACAATGCGATCACGGACCTGACACCACTGGCTGATAAAAGAAAGCTTAAACAGCTCAATGTGGCCAATAACCATATTCAGACACTGGATGTACTGGCTGATCTGCCGAATACACTTCAGAAGCTGAATGTGGCAGGCAACGAGATTTCCGATCTGATGCCACTGGAGCATATGACACGTCTGCGGACACTGGACTTCTCCGGGAATCAGGTTCAGCATCTGGCGCCCCTGGAGAGCCTGACAGGGCTCAAAGAACTGAATGCGGAGTCCAATCAGATCTATGACCTGGAGCCGTTACGGCAGCTGTCCAAGCTGGAAGTGCTGAAGCTGTCCAACAACCGGGTGTGGGATCTGACACCCATTGCCGGATTTACTTTTACAAGAAACAGCTCTGCTAATACCATAACGGATATCTCGACCTCCACCTCCTTGTCCTCGGGTACTCAGACTTCGGTCTCGGAGCCGGAACCTGCCGGACTAACGGTGCAAAACAACTACCTGGACGTCGCAAGCGGCAGCAACACGATGCGCCTTCTAAATCAAATGAACGTACGGGAGCAGAAGCGCACCCCGCAAGGCAGATTCCAGCGACTGGTTGAAGGGTCTACAACCGCCTATGTGGGTGATCAGGCTTACGCGCTGGAGGCTGCGCCTTTTATCGAGGATGGACGGACCTATGTGCCGCTTCGCTTTGTCTCGGAGCAATTGAATGCCAGCGTGAACTGGAATCCGGATACACAGGAGGTTCAGATTGCGCAAAATGACACGGTGCTGAAGTGGACGGTGGGCAACAAACAGGTGAGTATAGATGATACTCTTGCGGTAAACGACGCGCCTCTGTTGATGAGAGATGGCAAGGCGTTTGTCCCGGTACGATTTATTTCGGAGCAATTCCATACGACGGTTGGGTATATCGGAAGCAGCAAAACGATCCTGATCTTTGAAAACAAAGCACAGGATGAGAGTGTACAACAACCTTAATTAACAAAAGTATAATCAAGCACCACGCACTTATCTCTACTTATCTCAATGCACAATCCATTCATATGACATCCATGCAGCTTCTTGCATGCACAACGAAGTCCCCGTCTGAATCGTCAGCGGGGATTTTTGGTGCGCATTAAATTGGATGTGGGCACGCGGGAATTCGGTTTATTCAAAAAAAAACGGATGCTGCCCATCGTCTGTCTGTATTCACTGGGACTCATGCCAGTCCATCTTCTGAATTGCCGGCTAAAGTGCGCAAGACTGGAATATCCGAGCATGGCGGCAACCCGGGTAAGGTTCAAATCAGGTTGATGGATCAGCTGCTTGGCCTCGTGGAGCTTCAGCTCGGACAAATATTTGCGCGGGGAGATGCCATATACTTTCTGAAATGTCTCCAGTGCATATCCAGGGCTGATTTGCAGTGAAGCAGCGATCTCTTCAATACGAATCTCCTTATCCCCCAGCCCTTCCCGCTGAATGTTACCGGCATTGAAGCGGCTTTTGATTGCCTCGGCAATCAGGGTTGCATAGTGCGCCACAGTAGGCGATACGGATTCTTGAGAACGGGAGGAGCTTTGCTCTGCCAAGATCGCCAGAATCTCCAGCAAACCAGCCTGCATGCGGAACAGATCTGCCGTTGTATAGTCTTCTTTTTGCTGAAGAAGGTTCACCCATTTCATCATCACTTCCGTCATTCGCTGATTATCCTCGCTGCCATTCGGGAACAACAGCTGAACTTGTCGACTCATCCCTTGCCGAAACAAAGCCTCGTCCACATTGAAATGGGCAATAAAGTAGGTGAGACCCTTCTCCTGATTGCATTCATTGGTATGCTTGCATCCGGGTGGGATAAGTAATATATCTCCTTGATGAAGGTCATAACGGATATTCTCCAGTATTGTCGTTTGTGCGCCTTCCAGAATCAGAATTAATTCAAAGGCCAAATGGGATTCCTGCGGCACATGCCAGCCTTGGTTCACCTTCTGCATGTGAGCACCAAACAGCTTGACATTCCAATCCGTCGCAGGCAACCACCGGCTCTCGGGAGACAGATAGGAACGGTATGGTTCAGGGATGATCATGAATTACACCACCTTGGATTAGGGCAAATTTTACACGGTTCAGCGTATCTGCTTTTGGGGAGGGACTTGATATACTGACTGTACTGTACAACATACCTGAGGTTCAAGCGAGGAGGAAATTCCAATGTCTCTGACGTTACATGGCTATTCCACTACACCCAATCTTTCGTGGAAAGAGATTTCTTATACAATCACAAATGAAAGCGCTAATCTAAAGCTCACAGGTGAACAGCATCAGCTTGTAGAAGGATTTGGCGGCTGCTTCAATGAGCTTGGTTATATGGCCCTGTCCCACTTGAATGAGGAGCAGCGACATGAAGTCTTTCATTCCCTCTTTCACCCGGAAGGCGAACATAAATTCAACATCTGCCGCCTGCCAATCGGCGCGAGTGATTATGCAGAACAATGGTACAGCCACAATGAGGTGGACGGCGACGTGGCCATGGAACATTTTTCGATTGAACGTGACTTCAAATACCTAATTCCATACATCAAAGAGGCCCTGACCTATAATCCAAATCTGCAATTCTTCGCCTCTCCTTGGAGTCCGCCAACCTGGATGAAATCGCCGAAAGCCTATAACTACGGTACGCTGCGCTGGGAGAAGGAGATATTGGAGGCGTATGCACTGTATTTCGTCAAATTCGTACAGGCTTACCGTGAGGCAGGCATCACCATCCATCAGGTTCATGTGCAGAACGAAGTCATCGCGGATCAGAAATTTCCTTCCTGCATGTGGACTGGCGAGCAGCTGCGTGAGTTTATCGCCGATTATCTGGGCCCTGCTTTTGACCGGCATGGTCTGGACACGGAAATCTGGCTGGGGACGATCAACGCGCCTGACCCATGGGAGGAATTGATCAAGAAAAAAACAAATGATTTTGACGAATACGCCGGACTGGTGCTTAGTGATCCCAAAGCGTACGCCTATATCAAGGGAGTAGGTTATCAGTGGGCAGGCAAAAATGCCATTCAACGCACAGCGGCAAGCTATCCGGAGCTTCGATACATGCAGACCGAGAATGAATGCGGCGATGGCAACAACTCGTGGAACTACGCCAAGTATGTATTCAACCTGTACCAGCACTATTTCATCAATGGAGTGAATGCATATATCTACTGGAACATGGTTTTGGAGCCAAAAGGCCGAAGCACGTGGGGTTGGGAGCAAAACTCGATGATTACAGTAGACCCGGATACGAGTGAGGCCATTCGAAATCCCGAGTATTATGTGATGAAGCATTTTGCCCATCATATTGTTCCTGGTGCACGAAGAGTGGGTCTGTCTGGAGCCTGGAGTGGCAAATCGGTGGCATTCCGCAATCCTGACAACAGTCTCGTGATCGTCATTAACAATCCGTTCAAGGATCCTCGTGGCCTGTATTTGTCATACGAGGGGCAGACACTTAAGTTTGAGTTGGAGGCTGACTCCTTCAATAGTATTGTTATCTCGGAAGGCTAGAAAGAAGATATGAACAGAAATAGCGCCTTGCTCTGCGGTTTGACTGCGGAACAGGCGCTATTCATGGATGCAGCTGATAACGTCAGAGCATGATTATGAGAACTTAAGGATTATTGGCAAGATAATTTCTTAGCCATTGCATTGCTGGACGCTCTGTACCATTGTTATTCACCAGATGGGAACCGTTAACCCAGGTTTGACCCTGATTGTAACCCCACAGTGTCACACCTTTGACCGCAGAATGCTGCCACAGCACAGGGAACTTCTGCTGATAGCGTTGTAACTGCGTGTTATCGTCTCCCGTTATGTCCAGTTCGGATACATAGATCGGCAGACCTGTTGCAGCCAGCTTGTTCAGCACGGTGTTCATCGTGCTTACGGAGACGTTATCCATATTAAAGTGATGGGCCTGAATACCGATGCCGTCAATCAGCCCTCTGCTCTTCAAAATATTAACAATCTGTACATATTGATCCGCCGCGTTCGGGTCACCGATAATACCATATTCGTTCAGCAGTAGCTTGGAATTCGGAAAAGCTTGTCTCGCTTGTTGGAAAGACCAAATCACCCAATCCCAGCCTGTTGCTCCATCCCCTCCGATGGCATTGCGATAGGAAGGCTTGGCATGCAGCGGTTCATTAACCACATCGACAAAAGCCGCTTTGGAATAACGCTGGCCAGCCGCCTGAATCCACTGTGTTACTTCAGCTTTCTGATCGGCGGCGGAGAGGCTGTTAATCCACGATGGCTGCTGACTTCCCCATACAAGGGTATGAAATTTGAATGGAAATCCATTGTTAACCGCATAGTTATACGCCATGTCGGCCTGAGACCAGTTCATGTTATTGCGCGTGCCTTCCACTGCATCCCATTTGGTTGAATTCTCCGGCGTCACCTGATTCCAATATGGACTAAAATTCGAGGGAACACTGCTTGCAATAATATTCCCCAGAAACTTGCTACCTTTCGCCAAACCTGCACTTACACTTCCGACGGCTACTGATGTGGCAAGCACACCCACTAACGCTAACGCACCCACGGTCTTAAACCATTTGGACTTGAACATGATCTTCCTCCTTTAGTTTTTAATAGTTGACAATCTAGTAAGCGTTTACATTCATCATTTTACTGGATATATTTGTAATTATCCATGTAGAAAGTATAGCTTGTCCCTAAGAAAGTATAGATATTGGGTACTAGCATAATAACCTAAACAAAGACGTTACACTTTATTATATTTACAAATCTATAAATATAGATATAATGTAATTCTGAGAACTTATTATATCGGCCAAAATTTTATAAGAGGCAAGGAGGTATTTTTTTAGTTCAATATATCTATTTATCTATATATATAAATGAATTTGGAGGTATACACTTTAACATGAAATCACAACAGGTTAATCCGCTGCTCATCCTCATTCTCGCATTGGGTGTATTCGCCATCATCACTACAGAAGTAGGCATTATTGGAGTGCTGCCCTTGATCACTCAGAAATTCAATATCACCGCTGCACAAGCTGGATGGCTGGTAAGTATTTTCGCGCTAGTCGTTGCCGTGTCTGGCCCTTTTCTGACTTTACTCGTATCTGGTATCAATCGTAAAACCATTTTGTTAATTGCTGTGCTGTTGTTCGCCATTTCGAATGTAGTATATGCCTACACAACCCGCTTCGACATGATGTTAATCTTTCGGATTATCCCGGCCATTTTTCATCCGGTCTTCTTCTCCGTCGCTCTGGTCACGGGTGCCAAGCTGGTACCACCGGAAAAAAGCAGTCAGGCGGTTGCCAAAGTGTTTACCGGAATCACTGCCGGCTTTGCGTTTGGCGTGCCCCTAACTTCCTATCTTGCCGATCGATTCTCGCTAGAAGCTGCGTTTTGGTTCGGAGCGGTTGTCAGTATCATTGCTTTCATCGGTATATGGATTTGGCTTCCATCCATGCCTGTGCAGGAGAAGATGTCTTATGGCAAACAGATCGGCATTTTGCGTAAACCTGCGCTGTGGCTAAATATTGCCGCTGTCATTTTTATTTTTGCAGCGATGTTCTCCGTATACAGTTATTTCGCCGAATACCTTGGGCAAGTCACCCGTATGGGCGGTTCATGGATTAGTGCGATGCTCTTGGCTTTTGGTGTTATTATGATCGCCGGAAATTTGGTATTCGGACAGCTCCTGCATCGAAATATTCCGAGAACCGTTCTCCTCTTCCCGGTATTATACATGGCCGCCTATTTACTCGTTTACTATGCAGGCTCCTATTTCATTCCTATGATTATCATGGTGTTCGTCTGGGGTGCGATTCACTCCGGTGGTCTGATTGTCAGCCAAACCTGGCTTACGACGGAATCTCAGGAAGCACCGGAATTCGGAAATAGCCTCTTTGTCTCTTTCTCTAATCTGGGAATTACCCTTGGTACCTCCATTGGCGGCTGGTTCATTGCCCAACTCGGAATCCATCAGGTCATCTGGAGTGGAATCATCTTTGGTTTGCTTGCTTTGGTATCCATCGTTGTCAAAATAAAATTTTTCACCTCCCGTAGTCGTAGTTCAATTGAGACGGTATAAAAGTTAAGGGCACTGTTGGTCTGGAGCAGAGCGCTATCTCTCCTCCATAACGAGAAAACCCTTCTTCATCAGTAACATTTTCATACTGAAGTGCCAAGCTTCATATACAAATAAATATGATTTGGGTGCTGCTGAGGAAGAAGTTTAAACATATAGAGAAACGTGTAGGGACTGCTCCGATCGTTCCTTGTGGTGTTTCCATGGAATGATTAAGAGCAGTCTCTTATATTTGTCATTTTGTGGTTTACATTTACCAAATGTTTATCTAGTATTAAATTCAATGACACATATCTTTACATAACACTAGATAACAAGGGAGATTACAACATGCGCAAATTTTCACCGAAACGTTATGCCGGGTGGCCCTTATCGTTCCTTTTATGTGCCTCCATCCTCTTTGCACCCTTCGCTGCCACTCCGGTTCAAGCTGCCGAAGCAGCCAAGGAAACCAAGATTACGTTGCTCGGCACATCGGACATTCATGGCCGATTTATGCCATGGGACTACGCTCTGGACGGGCCGAATCCGACGGGCAGCATGACGCAGTTGTATACGATCGTGAAAAAAGTACGTGCTGAGAATCCGAATACAATCCTGCTGGATGCAGGCGACATGATTCAGGACAACTCGGCTGAACTGTTTAACGATCAACCGCAATCTCCCATGATGGTCGCAATGAACGAGATGAAATATGATGCATGGGTCATGGGAAATCATGAATTTAACTTTGGACTGGACGTATTAGAGAAGATTTCCTCACAGTTCAAGGGACAACCCTTGGTAGGTAACATTTTCAAAGAAAACGGCGACCGCTACATGCCAGCCTATACGATTATTGAGAAAGACGGTATCAAAGTTGGTGTCATCGGAATGAACACACCTATGATTACCGAGTTCGAGAAAGGTACGGATCACCTGGACGGTATCATAGTCAAAGATCCGGTGGAAGAGACCAAGAAGGCCATCGCCGAGCTGAAAGGCAAAGTGGATGTCATGGTTGGACTCATGCATATGGGACTGGACAACGAGAACGGAAACCCGGGCACCGGGGTGACCGATATCGCCAACGCCAACCCCGAGCTGGCTGCCATTTTTGCCGGACATATGCATACGCTGATTGAATCACAAACGGTTAACGGCGTACTGATCTCCGAGCCGAACAAATACGGTTCACACATTTCGCGAATCGATCTGACGTTTGCCAAAGAAGGCGATAAAGTTGTACTGAAAAGCAAGGAAGCTCAAGCACTCGCTGTAAAAGCAGCCGACGGCTCCTATGAAGTGTCCGATCCCGGACTGGAAGATACACTGCATCCGTTCCACGAGTTCGCTCGTGCCGATGCCAACATTGAAGTGGCTGAACTGAGAGGAACCAACCTGGTGCCAGCGGATGAGATCAAAGGCATTCCTGCGGTGCAGATCCAGGAGACACCTCTCTCCGACTTCTTCACCGAAGTTATGCTGCATTATAGCGATGCTGACGTTGTTGCTCACCAGATCGATAACGATAAAGCCAAGCTGGATGTCGGACCGATCAAAAAGAAGGACATTGCATTCAACTATCAATATGCCTTTGGAGAAGTAACGGTATATGAAGTGACCGGACATGATTTGAAGGACTACATGGAATGGTCTGCGGGTTATTTTAACTCCACACGCCCTGGCGATGTGACGATCAGCTTTGATCCGAAACGGCGCGCTTCCAAATACAGTACCGACGACTTCTTCGGTGGAGTGACGTATGAGATCGACCTGACCAAGCCTTACGGCAGTCGGATTACGAACCTCAAATACAGCAATGGCACAGTGGTCAAAGAAGACGATACGCTCAAGCTCGGTATGAATGCCTACCGGATGGAAGCACTGATTGCCAAGGGTGGCGCATTGGAAGGCCGTAAGTTCAAGCAGTTGTGGTCCTCCAAGGATGCTTCCGCATTTGGCGAGATTCAAGGTACGATCCGTAATCTGTCCATTGCTTACTTGAAAGATGTTATGAAAGGCGTCTACGAGCCGAAAATCCAGCACAACTGGAAAATCACTGGCGTAGACCTGACTGCACCTGCTCGTGCAGATATTGTAGAGTTGATTAATGATGGCATCATGTCTGTTCCGACAACGGAAGATGGCAAGTATACCAACATTGCGTCCATTAACATTTTGGATGCGGTGACTGAAGAAGAAATGACTGCTCTTGCCGCCAAAGCGAACGTAAGTATCGCGAAATTCTCTGGCGTGAAAACAAAGGGTGAGTTCTATCAAGAGCTGAATAAGGCTCGCAAAGCGGTCGCTGGCAGCGGTGAGGAAGAGACTACACCTGAGAAACCAACGACACCAACGGTACCAAAACCGACACCAGACACATCGAAACCCGGCAAACCATCGACATCACCAAGCAAAAGTAAACCGGGTGCAGTCGCAAAAGGCAAACAAGCCAAGGTTACTGCTGCCTACCTGAACGTACGCTCCAGCGCTTCATCCAAAGCCAAAGTGGTTACTGCCGTACCAAAAGGCACTGTCCTTGAGGTGATCAGTACAGACAAGTATGGTTGGGTAAAAGTGAAACTGGATGGCCGCGCAGCTTATGTCTACGGTAAATATGTAAGTATGCTGCCTTAACTTTAACAGCTCTATATATTGAGGAAATGGCGTGCATCGCTAGAAATCGAAAAAACCAACTCAGCCTGTTAGCTGGGTTGGTTTTTTGATTGTAATGAACATCTAAGAATAAGCTCAGGTTTCAGACAATTCTGGCTAAAAAGCCGTCAATCCCTGCAGTTACATTTCCCCAAGTCCCAAAGTATAGTTGCCGCTGTAGATCTCCCGATACAAATATACATTAAGCTGGGCCGTTTCAAGCGTATTATAATCATAAAATTCGATGCCCGTACCTGGACCATTGCCAAAAATGCCAACCAGCATGTAATTCGACGGATACAATACCCATGAGTTACCCGGTCCCTGGCTCTCCTGGTGTTCCTTCAGCCAATAATTGAGTTGTTCACCCGCTCCGGCACTGCGTAACATGCCAACAATATCAGGCGTGGGAGACATGCCGCTGTCAATGCCAAAAGAACTGATAATCAGGATATTGCCGGCCGTATCCAGCTTGCCCTGAATGTCCCGCTTCATCTGATCAAACAACACATGGTAGGTCCTGTTCCACCCTTGCTCTTTGGGAACCGTATAATAGCGGTCGAGCAGTACATGGCTCAGATTGCTACTGTCCAAAATAACGACTTGATATCCGGCTGGACCGTCCGGTTGCCCGGAGGAGGGCTCGTAGGGAACAGATCCGATGTAGATATTGGGTACGATGGCCTTATCTTCAATCGGCCAAGTGATTCCACGGCTGCGCGTCCCAATAGCTAGGTGCGGGTGCATACTTCTTGCGTACTTTTCCCATGCGGCCTGCACAGCTTGCCGCTTCTTCCCGCAAATCTGCCAGATCCCTTCAAGCGTAAAATCAATAATAGCGGGCTCGGATGAGACGCTGTCCACCCACTTACGGAATAGATTTACTGTGTTCTCCCCGGGTTCCAACGGATTGATCAGTGTCAAATCGGACACCTCCGAGGGATTGCCTCCATGGGCACGAACCGTTGTGCTGCTGTGTGACGCGTACTGCTTCCACGCACTGCTGTTCTTGACTCCGGCATCCAGACTGCCACTGCTGAACAGTGCCTCGTACTGTGCCTTCATCATGGCGGAGATTTCCTGCACATTGGATAGGCCTTCCACACTTACAGCGGTGTAAAATTGCAGTGAACCGCCAAGTACGATTTTATTGGTAAAATACATGCCAAAGTCATTGAAGAAGCTGCTGAAGACGTCCAAATTTTCATCCGACAGCTCATACGGCAATTCGTTCAGTCGTTCGTTAAATTCATCGGATAAAAAACGGGCGTCATACTGGAATTGCAGCGTAGCCGCTTCAGCGTAAAAATTTCGGTAAGCGTAGGCATACTGGCTGTTCTTGTTGAATTCACCCGAGTAATCAAGAGCCATTTCCCCGCTGAACGCACCATAACTTCCCTGTATGCCTACATGAGCAGCCAGACTGTTCTGTACTTCTTCACGTGTTCGGAACGCTCCGCCTTCATCATAGGTTTCCGTATCCTGAATCAGGTTCACATATTCGGGAACCTCATAGTCTTTTCCCAGAAAGGTAACCGTCTTGACCGCGGCCTTGGCCGGAGAAACCAGCAATTTGATAAACGAGGATACGTCACGTGTACCGTAAATATTCATTCCCTGGGCAAGTGCGTTAGCTTGTGACATTATCGGAGTCTGTTCTGTGTTTTCAATTTTCCCCATGTGGATAATCCTCCTCTGTATTCAAATGATTCGTTCACGCTCTTATTTCAGCGTAACTTCAAAATATTGAACATAGTGATCCGATACAAAATTGTCGGCTTTGCCGGGAATTTCTCTGATCCAGCGAATTCCGTTACCTGGAATGGAGGACAGCATATTTCGGCTGACTACATAATCCAGCTTGCCACCGCTGATCTGGGTTTGCTCCGAACCCGCCGTAACGATCCAGTCTTGCTGCCAGTCCCCTTTTCCCTGATCCAGCTCGGAAGGCTCGCAGTTGAAATCTCCGGCATAGATCCATTGTGACTTTCTAATTTTGGGCAGCATAAGTCGGGTATACCTCGAAGCAAACTTGGGATTTGAGGATGGAGCATGCTGGGAGTAGATATACAACCCTCCAGAATGGGCTATCTCCATACCAACAACAGAACGAAGTCCAGTTTGACGCGGTGGTGGGAGGATGGATTCCACATTCCCGGTTGCCAGATCCGCTCGGGTCACAATGGCCAGATTGGTCCGATTGTTATCGACCTCCGCCTCGTAGTAGACCACAAACATTACCTGCCTTGAACTAAAACGGATATCTCCGGCGGATACGGAGGATTTGGGACTAATGGGTCTCAATTGTTTGAACTCATCAAGCTTGCCGCACTCCTGGAGACAAATGACCGGATTTTCGACAGCTCCGGAAAATAACCAATTCTTCAGCGCGCTCATTTTATTGCCCATTTTATCCGGGTCCTTGGAGTCCTTTCCTTGCATATTCCATGTCAAAAGGGATAGCTTCAATGCGTTTTTTCCTCCAATCTCTGCAATTCTTGGTGAAACAGTTCTTTCCAGCGCTTTGCGATTTCCTGCCACCTCCATTCCAGAGAAGTTGCGTATTGATAGGCCTGCCAGGAGCGGTCTTCCAGATAAACAGGGGAGGTATACAATTCCTCCAGAACTTGGGCAGTTGTCTTGGCAGACACCACGGGCATGTTTCCTGTCTCTGGCTTGGAAGGAATACAGATTCCTTCCGCTCGCCACAATTCTCCGCAGGCACTGTGATCCGGCACCACCTGGGCTGCCCCGGTGGCCGCATGTTCAAAAGCCACGAGTCCCCATCCTTCGCCACTGCTGGTGTTTAGCCCCACATCAGCTGAGTTGTATATAAGGTTCAGATCGATTTCGTTCGTACGCGGCCTTTGCCTGTCACGGGTTGTTGTCAATAGTCGGTCCATAATGCCGTACTCGCTCGCCAGTTTGAGCACGTCAACACCGCAATCGCGCATCCCCATGTGCAAATAGAGATAGACATCCGGCTTGCCATGAGCAAACTCGGCAAAAGCCTCAAGGGTAATATCCACCCTTTTTCGCTGTCCGTTACGATTGGCATTCAGTACAATGAATGCGTCCTGCAGCTCCGGTCGATCTGGAAACATGAACATCCGTGCATGACGTCTTTCTCTTGTCAGTCCTTGCTTCTGAAGCGGCTGGGACGTCAAAGGGTAGAACTGCGATGTCTCCACCCCATGAGGAAGAATGTACATCCGCGGGCTTCCGACATGTACGCCCCGACTCCTCTCTTGTTCAAAGGCCTGAGATACCATATTGAATCCAAAATGTGTGTAAGTGACTACTACATCGGCATAACTCAATGCCCTCAATCGGGACGAATCCACCGGGGTATCGATCGGACAGTATACAACCGTGATTCCCTCATAATGCCGAAGTGCTTCTTCATGCAGTTCATAAAAACCAAGATCATCGCACATCAGCACCAGATCAGGCCGATATTTACGTAATAGCCCCGGCAATTGCAAGCAACCGTATTTGTCACCCAGCATCTGATTGATTTCCAGCTTCCATGTGGTGTCACGTGACACATCACCATAGTCACTGATGGCAAAGTAGACCAGATCAAAATCATCCTTCAGGTAACCAGCCAGGCTCTCCAGAACCCGGGCGTAACCGGTAGCGTTCCCGCCTTGTCCAACGACGAGCACCCGTGGCTTAGCCAATCCTGCATCTCTTAAAAGATAACCAAATGTCATGGACACCCCCCTTTCCGTATCACCTTCTGTATCACTTGAAAAGAAGCACACCAATCATCCAGAAAGAGAATAACATAGGCGTCCATTCACCGCGTCTACCTCCAGTTAGATACCAAAAGAGCCCATTCTATAACCGCTGTTATAGCGTAAGATTTATACTCCGCTCAAGGCTTTTGCTGCCAGGTCGTACATAACAAACCCTGAATCAAGAACAAACCAAAAAGCGATCCCCCACAACAATGGAGGGATCACTTTTTCAGTTTCTAACTTTGGCTTAGAATTCTAGCCCTGCTTCACATCCCAGCTCACAAGCATGCCTCTCGCCATTTCCATATTAGACTCTTCTCCGGTGATTAACGCAAACCGCGCAACGATCGCCGGGTATGCCGCCCACTGCTCCCGAATATGCTCCAGCATCCGGGGCCATGTCCTTCCCCCTGCTTTCTCATAGCGGTTGAGCAAATCCTGCAACCCTTCCTCTTCGAAGAGCGCATAATAGACAACAAAATCCTTACCCGGGTCGGCGATCTCCGCCTCAGTCCAATCAATAAGGCCGGTAACCCGCTGGGCATCGTCGACGATAATATGGGGTGGATGCAAATCACCGTGATTGAACGTTGAGTGCTCAGGCCAATAGCTGTCCGTTGTCAGCCACGTTTCCCACCGCTTAGCCAATTGATCTGGCACCTCAAAGCTTTGTTTAATCTCCTCGATATTGGCTTCAAATTCTTGGCGAGCTTCCATAGGCGTGTTGCTGCGCACTCCGCTCTTTACCGCTTCATCAGGATCTATGTTATGCAATGCGACTAGTGAAGCAGCGAGCGAATCGAAAAAGTCATCCGATAAGCTTTCCTGTGGAAATCGCCATGCGTACCCTCCCCCTGCCGGATCAACGACCGCAATCGGTTCTCCATCAAGTAAAGGATAAGCGATCAGTTCCGGCGTAAAGATCCGCCATTCTGGTACCTCTACTGGCAAATACCCTTTTACAACCTCCAGCACCTTGCGCTCATTTTCAGCCCGTTCCCATACATCCTCGCGCCGCGGCTGGCGCAGTATCCACTGTTGTCCCTGTTCATCGGTGACAAACGCTACTCGAAAGTCCATACCTGACTCATTGATTTTCATGGATTTCTCAGCAATCCGAAGCCCGTTCTGTTCGGCTAAAGATATCAGTTTCTTTTGAAATTCCAACTGCTCATTCACGTTCGATTTTGTCATATCGGGTAATCCCCTTTTCCTCCATAAAATAAAAAACACAGACATTCATTCATGCCTGTGCAGTCCATTTCGAAAATTGGGTATACCTGAATGCTCGCAAAAAAATAGTAGTACATAAAAGAACCACTTTAGAAGAGCGATTCTTTCACGACTAGCGGCATACGTGTAAATAGGCAAACCGATCCCGATGAGCTGCACACAGGCAGATACACAGCAAGCGCAAACAAACGTTTCGCCATACTATCTCACTCGGATAAAATTTGCCACACGTATCCCTCCGTTCTGTAAGTTACCCATATGTTAACATATTCCATTTTCTAGTTCCAGATCAAATCGAGGAATTTCCGTTCTTTTTTTTCAGCGATGTGCAGGAACTTTGTGGCTCAGAAACCGTCATATGTTTAGATACATTACGAACGATTGAGAGGTGATCAGCTATGTCTATTGTACGAAAATTATTCCCTTTTTCGCTGATTTTGCTTTTGCTAACGATAGGGTGTTCAGAAGAAGTCGCGGAAAAGCAGGAGGGGAAAGCTCCGGTTAGCGGGGTGATTACGAATTTTAATGAAGAAAAGGGGCAGGTCCTCATCGATAATGAAGAAGATCGCGGTGATAAATTAGGCCCCATCTGGATTTCACTTCATCCAAATGCCGAACTTATTATCAATGGTGAGACTGTCACTGTCCCTTTGGATGAAACATTGGTTGGACGTAGAGCTGAAGTGTGGACAGGTGGGTTTATCGCTAAATCCTCTCCTCCGCAGACCAAAGCCTTGAAGATGGTTATTCAATAATAGAAAGCATAATAAGCGATACATTTCGTTTCACGTGGAACGCTTTGATACACCTTTCCCCTTCTGAAATTATGGTATTCTCATACGACAGCCACTCACTTATGCTCGGAAAAAGGAAGTTTGACAGCATTAATCTAAATGCTCACAGCAATTACTCCGTTAACCCACCTGTATATAGAGTATAATAAAGAGGTATACGATAAATGTACGGTGCAATGCTTGTATGTAAGCATATTGCATAATTCGATTACAAACGCTCCCGTGTACAACTCGCTTTAAGGAATTATACAATATGCTCCTGTATTCAAAACTAACGTAAAAGAGGTTAACGATGAGTAAGCAACAATTTAAAGATTATGGACTTGGCGAAGAAATCGTAAAAGCGCTGGATAGCCTGGGCTATGAAACCCCAACGGAGGTTCAAACCAAAGTGATTCCAGTAGCCCTTGATAATAAAGATCTTGTGGTCAAATCCCAAACAGGCAGCGGAAAAACAGCCGCCTACGGCATTCCGCTCTGTGAGCTGGTGGATTGGAATGAAAATAAGCCTCAGGCTTTAATTCTCACACCAACCCGCGAGTTGGCTTTGCAAGTTAACGAAGATATTACCAATATCGGTCGTTTTAAACGTATTAAAGCAACCGCATTATACGGTCAGTCCCCTTTTCATGTTCAAAAAGCCGAGTTAAAACAAAGAACGCATGTCGCTGTAGGCACACCTGGACGGGTACTGGACCATATCGAACGCGGCACCCTGCCACTGGATCGCATCTCCTACCTTGTCATTGACGAAGCCGATGAGATGCTAAATATGGGCTTCATTGAGACAGTTCAATCTATCATTCAAGCACTGCCTAGCGAGCGAGTGACGATGTTATTTTCCGCTACGTTCCCAGAAGATGTAGCCAAGCTGTCACGCAAATACATGAACAATCCGGTTGAGATCGAGATCAAGGCAAGTGGTCTTACCACAGCCACGATTGAACATGCCGTAATTCACGTCCCAGAGGTGAACAAAACGGCGCTGCTTCAGGACTTGTTTATTGTGGAGAATCCGGATAGCTGTATCGTGTTCTGTCGTACGCAGGAGAACGTGGATAAACTGTTCCGTGTTATGGCTGACCTCGATTACCCAGCGGATCGTATCCATGGAGGTATGGAACAAGATGAGCGCATCGAAGTGATGAATGCATTCAGAAGAGGACAATTCCGTTATCTGATTGCGACTGATGTAGCCGCACGGGGTATTGATATCACGAATATTACCCACGTCATCAACTACGATATCCCTTTGGAAAAAGAAGGATATGTGCACCGTACAGGCCGTACGGGTCGCGCAGGGAAAACAGGTAAAGCCTTTACTTTGGTTACCCCTAAGGATGGTAGACGTCTGGCCGAGATCGAATCGTATATCGGGTTTGCAATTCCTGTCGTGAAAGCACCTTCCGAGGAAGCTGTTGACCGTCGTCGAGAAGAGTTCGAGAAGCGATTGAAGATCGTGCCTGAACGCAAAAAGGACAAGCGTGAACAGCTGAACCAGCAGATCATGAAGCTGAACTTTAACGGTGGCAAGAAGAAGAAGCTCCGTGCAGTAGACTTCGTGGGCACCATCGCCAAGATTGAAGGCGTTACTGCAGACGACATCGGGATTATTACCATTCTGGATAATGTAACCGATGTGGAGATTCTGAACGGCAAAGGCCCTCTCGTGCTTGAGGTTATGCAAACGACAACGATAAAACGCATGCAGCTCAAGGTTCGCAAAGGTCATAAATAATTCCTGTCACCTAAGATGATTCCATCTTATTGGAAGTATAACTGAAGTTTTTCTATGAAGGCTTCCTTGGTAAAACCATATATGAAATAGACTGGCGAGTCTTGGGACTCCCGGTCTTTTTGTCTTTACAGCCTGAACGTTGGACGGATACAGTACAAGGCCATCATTCCCGATAGACACACTTCTCGGTGGATAAATGACTCGCTATTGCCGCTCTACACTGGTAAAAGCCCCATTTGTTCATTGGAGTATACATTGTTCACTTGTACTAGAATTGATTTTTATTACAATCAAATTGTAAGCGCTCTATATTAGTTCGAACATAGGAGGTATATCCAATGGGTAACAGGAAAGCAGTCTGGTTTCTAGTCTTCGCGCTCACACTAACCATGTTTGGCCTTCACCCCGAACGAACTAGCGCCGCAAGCGTGACCATCACCAATGGTTCCGATTGGCTGGATACCGCTGGCAACCCGATTCAGGCCAATAGCGGAAACATTCTTAAAGTGGGCAGCACGTATTATTGGTACGGCGAGCATGCGGTCAGCGGCAAGTTTGACAGCGTTAACGTCTATACTTCAACCGATCTGAAGCACTGGACGTTCAGTAATGCCATCCTGACCAAGGATTCGGCAACTGAGCTGGCCTCCAGCAAAATCGAACGTCCCAAGGTCATCTACAATGCCTCCACGAAGCAATATGTGTTATGGGCACATTACGAGAACGGCACGGACTACAATCTAGGTCGGGTCGCGGTGGCGACCAGCAGCACACCCAACGGTAAATTCACGTATGAGGGCAGCTTCCGACCATTGGATTATGAGTCACGTGACATGACTGTTTTCGTAGATACGGATGGTACAGGCTATTTGATTGCAGCCTCCCGCAAGAATGGCGGGGCCAATGATACGATGGCTATTTTCAAAATGAACGCCAGCTATACCGGTGTGGAATCCTTTGTGGGCTGGCAATTTGAGAATGCCTATCGTGAAGCTCCTGCCGTTGTGAAAAAAGGCAATCGCTACTACCTCTTCACCTCCCAAGCTGCTGGCTGGTATCCGAATCAGGGCGCGTATGCAACCGCATCGTCCATGACAGGCACGTGGTCCGCTCTTACACCTTATGGCAATCCATCAGCCTTCGGCTCACAAATCCATGATATTGCCACCATTACAGGCAGCAACACCACATCCTATATTTATATGGGCGACCGCTGGAATCCACTCAATCTTGGTGAGCACAAGCACATCTGGCTGCCACTGACCCTGAATGATTCAAACGGCAGTGCCTCACTAGAGTGGTACAAAGAGTGGAATATCGATGCTGTCACAGGCACGGTAACGCCACCCTCTCTTGTGAATCACGCCCAAGGCAAAACGGCTACCGCCATCTCCACAGCCTCCAGCTCATCTGCATCCAATGTCAATGACGGCAACTATCAGACTTCTTGGGCAGCATCGTCCAATACTTGGCCCGCCTGGTGGCAGGTCGATTTTGGCGCACCGAAGACCATCACGGAGATCGATATCTCTTGGTTTATGTATAAAGGTTCAGAAGGCTATTATAAATACAAAATTGAAATCAGCAACGACGGCGTCAACTACTCCACGCTGGATCGAACCAGCAACACTACCTATGGGTTTACAACCGACGCTGTTCATTTTACCGCCCGTTATGTACGCATTAATATGGTCAACGCTGTCCTGTGGAACAACCCGGGCAACTGGTACACCCCAACCCTGCATGAGGTCAAAATGTTAGGGCCAGCAGCACCTGATGCGACAAATTACAGCCGTTTCAGTTCCTTCAATTATCCGGATCGGTACATCCGTCATTCCAATTTCACTGCACGGATCGACGCTAACGTCTCCCCTGTGCTGGACTCCCAGTTCCGCGTTGTACCAGGGCTCGCAAATTCGACCGGGATATCACTGGAGTCTATCAACTTCCCGGGCTACTTCCTAAAGCGCAACGCCAGCAACAAAATCGTACTTGAGGCTTACGCGGATTCAACCGCCTATAAAGGAGATGCCACGTTTCTGAACAGTCCAGGCTGGACAGATAGCGCCAAAGTCTCGCTTCAGTCGTACAGCCAGCCTGGATTTTACATCAGGCATTACGACTATGTATTGCAGCTGGACGCCATCAATGCCTCCAGCAGTGCAACGGTGAAGGGCGATGCTACATTTGGGCGAACCGATTTTTAGTTTAACCATTGGGGATGCGCACCGAGCGTTCTGCATTTCAGGAAAGGGGTCCATTCTTCAGTTTCATAACTGGAGACATGGCCCCTTTTATCTGTCCAAAATTTCTAGTAGCGGCTGGATGGGGTTACACGGTACGGAGAACTCAAGCGGCGTGTCCCTGGAATTACGTACAAGGTGTTAACCTCCCAACTGAATGATCTGGAACGCGATGATGTTGTGAAGAGAGTGGAATATGACCAGACACCACCGAAGGTCGAGTATTCCTTAACACTAAGAGGCAAGAGTCTGATGCCGATTCTTGAGGAAATATGCAAATGGGGAGTACACAACGTACCGGACACACAGAGCCTTGATGAATTATCATAGCTTGTTGACGATATCCAATAGTTCTTTCATATTGTATGTGTCGTCCTGAATGCGCCATTCCCCTTGTTCCTGTAAAAAGGTAATCTCCCCTTCTAACGGAATGGTCTTCGTTTCTTCTCCATCATGATTCGTAAACACCAAATTTAGCGTGTACTCCACGAGCATCCAATCATTTTTACTTTCTTTCATCTTCGCTTTTATATCTTCAGCATGCAGTGACGCATCTTCTTTGTCTGCCACCTGAAGTGGCAACCCCACACTATATCTTTCAAGATTCCGTTCAGTCAGGAAAGGCTTCAAGATCTCTTTTTTGGCTAGCACCTTTTCTACGGTTAATAATTCTTCACCCTCCGGGTTATCGACTACAAACTCAGCCTTTTTATAATCCAAGATCATTTCAAGAGCCTGCTGCTCTTCCTGGGCAGATGCCTTTTGGTTCGTCAATATACTCAACTGACTAGGTGAAGATGGAGCTGGCTCTTGAATACTTTCGGTTTTTTTGGACTCGTTACACCCCATCATTATGATAGACATCAGAGTAACTGTTCCGATGATATAATTTAATTTACGCAAAATCATCCTCCATCCTGTGCGTTCTTGTTACCGACTACAGCTGAATACATAAGCGGGCGGCAGGTTACGGTACACCCTTGTCATGCTTACGTTTTCGAAAAATTGCTTGAGCAGTCCCCGTTTGAGCAACGTGTACTGAAAAGTAATGAACTTGCCATCTTGTTTCAAATATTGCCTTGATTTAGCTAAAATGTCCAGTGATACCTCCGCAGGCAGACTCGCAAAAGGCAATCCAGATACAATGTAATCAACCTTGTCCAATCCATATTGTTGTATGTGCTGATCGACATGCACGGCAGAATCATGAATGATGTGTACATTCGGAAGATGACCGTACTTTTTGCGAAGCAACTGGCAAAAGCGGGCGTTGTTTTCAATCAGGATCAGGACCGTCCCTGACTGTATGCTCGCAAGTAGCATTTCGGTAAACACCCCCGTGCCCGGTCCATACTCCACAAAGCATGATGCACGGTCAAATGCGATGTCCTCTACCATTTTCGTTGCCAAATATCTCGAACTGGGAGCAATAGCTCCAATCCATCTGGGGCCCTGGATGTACTGCTTCAAAAAGGATAACCACTCCATCTCGCTTGCCCCCTAAGTTCAATTTTTGAGAGCATGCTACAACATATTCCGAGTGGATAAAGCTTGCGGATATAACGGGGTAAACGCATAGAACATGGAACAGAAGAGCACAAAAAGAGCCTACCGGATTACTCCTTAGGCCCTTAAATATAATCAAACTAAAATATCATAACGATTACTGATTTGAAAATCTAAAGATTAATTTTTCGCCATCATAGGTTTGATCCTGCAGTTCCGTATAGTTTCCTTGCGTATAGTTCGATACGGTCTTGCGCCAAAAATGTTGACCTGCTTTATTGTTCTCTGAAGGATTCGTGAACAACTCCCATCGTCCCCGATATCTCTGGAACACCTCTTTTGCAGCATACTCTGCAATCCCCACACCTCTGAATGGTTGCATCAGAAAGAATTCGTTTATAAAGAAATCCGTATCTGCCGAACAATGAGGCGCGGTAGCTACAAATACAAAACCTGCTGGTACACCATCTACTCTAATTAAAAATGCATAGAGAACGTTCGGTTTTTCCCACCATATGTTCTGGACATCATATTGATCTTGCAACGTTTGGTAATCATTACTCTCCTCGAAAATCCCATGTTGATTTGGAGTGTGCTCTGCATTCAAACCATAATGTCCGGATAAATCATGAAGGTATAGAGGGTACATGTTTTTGATGATATATGCCTCATTGTTACACGTTAATTGTACGTCAATTTTCAATTTGGCTCCCCCCACGGCTGACGTAATGTGTTGTTAGTAACAGTCCTATAATCTCATTGTATTGCTCTTCTTCTGCACAATATAGGCAACAAATCATTTAAACTAATCCCTACACAAAAAGCCACATTCAATTTCTCGAATGCGGCTCTAACTGTTTAATCACTTTTTGGAATAGACAATTTTCTTGATACTGTCGATCGATAAACAGAATCGTTCTATAAGCTGGTCAATGGACATCCCCGCAGCGAATAGCTGGCGGATCTCATCGTTCCTTTGCTTCAAAAGCATCCTGCTTCCAGAACCCTCGCCCCACTTTTGATGGGCTTCTTTCGGTTTGGGGATATACACCAATCCACCAGGGATATGGCGCTGGATTTCCTTCAACAACTCTTCCGGAAAGATGTTGTCTGCGTTAATATATTTCATATGCTCCGCTCCTTAAAAGTTAGGATCTTTAAGGCAGCAGAGTCAACCGATGAACAATTCTTAAACCCACTATACTGGTGTGGCGGAAAAGGATTTCAAGCTCTATGCAAACAACCGCCGTTGTTCATCGCATGGACTCTGCATAGAGCGGATCGCGAAACTTCTTATGAATTGAATCATGGTAGCCCCCCATTCGGTGAATCCTATAATAAGGTACTTTCATGGTACTCTTATATGTTCCATATGAGAACGCGATATCCTTTTACAACGTATTGTACTGCTTCAAGCTCCGTTCCAGCATCTCTCTCACTTGTTGTTGCAGCTCCAGCGGCTCAATCACCTTCACATCAGGCCCATAGGAGAGCAGCTTCCGCGCTGTAAAAGGAAATTCCTCAGGCGGAACCAGTCCTCGCCATTCATTACCTTCAACCGACTTGAACAGTACATCTGATCCTGCCAGTCTCGCGCCAAAATCCGTGAATTGCAGCACAACTTCCACGCTTTCTCTGTTTTCCTTGAAATTCAACCACTCTTGCAGGCTTGGAACCGACTCGTCGATCGAATCCAGCATAACCAGTTCCTGCATGCGATCCACCCGATACAACAGTACCCGATCCTTCTTCTGGGCCGGCATATACCAATACCCGTGATCATAATAGATGCCGATGGGAACAACCTGTACTTTTTTATGTCCCTGCCGGGAATGATATATAAATTCGATCTCTTTTTTATCGACTGCCGCGCCTAATATCTCTGTTGTTAACGCCTCGGCCTGCACAGCATGATGTTGAAGAAACGTAATGTGCTGTCTCATACGTGTAATCAGATCCTGTACATCCTGAGGTAAAGTTGAATAATATTCCTCGGCCAGATGCTCACGAATCGATCCATACGGAAAATCCGGGACATTCTCCAAATATTCAATCATCATAAAAAGACCCAACGCCTCATGCTGTGTAAGTTGAAGGGGTGGTAATATCCGATTAGGAAGTACTCGGTAACCCCCGTTCACCCCAACCTCTGTATACAAAGGAAATCCCAGCTCCTGCAGATCATTCAAATCTCGCTGGATCGTACGGATGGACACCTGAAATCGCTCCGCCAATTCACGAGCCGTAAATTTCTTTCTCGAATCCATAAGTCGCATCAATGCGAGTTTTCGATTATTCATATTCACCTCACCTAACTACGTCAACTTTTGTCATAGTTAGAGTGTATCATATAATTCAGAAGGGAGCGATGGATATGTCTAATCATAAAGTCGTGTTATACATTGCGATGAGCTTGGATGGGTATATTGCAAGGCCGGATGGTTCAGTGGATTGGCTGTTCGATGTGGAAGGCGATGGTGGCGATAACGGGTATGGCAAGTTTTATTCAACGATTGGATCGGTAGTGATGGGACGACTTACGTATGAAGAGGTGCTCAAGCTGTCGGATGAATTCCCCTATGCGGACCGCCCGACGTATGTACTTTCCCGTTCCAAACAACCCCCTGCGCCACATGTACAATTTACGGACGAGGCAGTGGAGAACCTGATTCCCCGATTGAAACAAGAATCCAACGGTGATATCTGGATTGTAGGTGGTGGCCAGCTGGTCCAAGCCGTTCTGGAACATCACCTGCTTGAAGAGGTTGAGATTGCCATTATTCCGAAAATCCTTGGCGAAGGCATTCCCCTATTTCCAACAGGAACGGTACCCACCCATTTCAGAATGATTCATACGCAGACGCTGGGGCAGATCGTATCGATCCGCTATCAGGTACAAGGAAAATAACAGTAGTTAAGTTTAATCATCTCCTCAGATTACAAGTGGCAAAAAAAAGAGCCAGTCCTTTCTTGTTCAAGAGAGGTCTGGCTCTGCTTATTTAAAATATAATTAAAATTTCAGAATTTCCTTCAGATATGCCGCTAACACATCAGCAGTTCTTCGATGAGATAACTCACCCGGATGACTTCTGGCGCCTACCGTCTCCTCGGTCGTATTGGGAAGCTGTATCACCGAGACTTTCGTATCTCCAGACTGCTTCGTATACGCATCAACAGCACGATAGATCGCTGGCATCATCGGGAATCCAAGCATGCCGTATGCCCATACGAGCTTCGCCTTTGGATTGTTTTTTCGAAGTAGGGTCAGGAATCGGTTCACGGCATTCTCGAAGGCAGCAAGATCCTCTTCATGATAAGTGCCATCTTCATTCAAGCGTTGCTTGAATACCTTTCCGGTAACGGGATCTTTCCATTCAGGTGTCTGAAAGGCTCCTCCATCATTGCTTCCCAGGTTAACCACCACTACATCCGGCTGCCAGGAATTAAAATCATGCTTGTCCCCTGCGCCGAGTGCTTTGTTTTGATCTCCAGTCACCAATCCACAGACTTGCTCGTAATAATCAGGGATGTTCGCATTCGGATTGTTATCCCAACTCGTTAGCACACCCCAGCCGCTCTGCGAAATCACACGATATTCTGCATTCAACGCGTCTGCCGTCATGGCCGTATAATTATGTATGGCACTGAACCACATTGGAATCCAATCCTCTTCCGTTTTGGCTCCAATCGCGCCTTCTCCTGAGGTAATACTGTCTCCAATGAACTCGATCTTATAAGGCTTTTCCTCCACAGGCATGAACACTCCGTCCGATCTCAACGCATGAATCCGCAAGGAACAACCCGGATCTCCATTCATGGCCTGTACATCTTTGACGATACGTACATTTTTCACCACATTTTCGTTCATGCCACGGAATACGCAGACCCAGTACCTTCCCGCCGTTAACATCTGTCTGCTCACCGGAACACCGTTGATCAGGATGCTGATCCATGGTTCGTACATGTCGTAATTGGATTCGAACTCTACCCAAAGCTCTGCACCCTGTACATTAAGCTCAACTGCACTTCCTGTCCAAAACAACGTTAAAGGTGCCCGGTTTCCGGTTGTTCTTCCGTGTACTTTGAGATTCTCCACATTAGATAGCGCATAAGTTCGTAACTTGGCATTCGGCTTCACGAATCATTCCTCCCTCATGATCATTCCCCACAGAGGGGCAGTATCCTGTGACTACATTGACTGGAACTCTTCGACATGCTTCTGGTATTTATCGAACCAGGCTTTCCATTCAACTTCACGCGACTCCAGTGTGCGGTCATCCAACAGCGCTTCAATTACGTCCAGGCACACATGCCATCCGGCAAGATCTTTGGGAGTGTGGCTTGTGATCTTAGTTATCTTCTCGATCAGCAGCAACCGACACCCATCCGATTCCGGTTGTACTTCAAATCGAACCTGATCCTCTGCCCATGTAAATTCGAGAATAGAATGCGGTACAAAGTCCAGAATTTGAAGAGTCAGGAACGTACCATCCGGCATATTAAACCTAATCACTCCGCCTTCCCGTAGTTCTTCCACCTGCAATTCGGTGAACCATTTTGCCAGCTTGTCGTTATCCGTTAAATAAGACCATACCTCTTCTACAGAATGTTTCCAATGACGCTCGAAACGGGCAATGGTTCCAGTTGGGGTTTGTTTCAGATCAGCAATCATATCATGTACCTCCTCCAATTATGGTAGATGGACTACAGAATTTGAATATGGGGTTAACCGATGTTATGCAAGGCCTGAAGCGCTTCCTCTTTGTTGTTCAAAAAGAAAACATGCTTGCCATGGTTGCACTCATAGATGAAGTCTCTGAGACTTTTGCTATTGTATCCATCAAACTCTCCGACTATAGCAAGTTTCACCTGGTAATTCACATATTTCTGCAAAATATCACCTGCAAGTTTGGTCTTCAGTTCGAAAAAATCTTCGTTGAGGTTGGATTTATTAATCAGAATTTTATGAGCATCATCCGTGTATTTCACAGAAGCCATCAAATCCAGTGCATCTTGAACATCGTTAATGATGATATCGCTGCTTTCGATGATGGCAACCTTGGAGCTGCCCTGTTGATCAATGGTTATATTCATTTTATTTCACCTTTCCCCTCGATAATCCCAATTAATGCACCAAAATAAGCAGAATGATCAGTATATATTTATAACGAATGATATGTTCTGTTCGATATGGGTTCCTAGGCTACTACTTTCCAATGATATGGGCACCGGATTTCCAGCTTTGATACCATTCGTTGATATGTTCACTGACTGGCATATCCAAATCCTGTTGCATTCTGGTAGTTAGAAGACGATACTGTTCTTCCACACCGAGAACCTCATTCATCGAATCATAAAGTTTCATGAGTGTGAAGTAGCTCTCCTCTTCGTTAGGAAGCATGTCCTGAATGCATTCAGTAATCTCGATCGCTTTTCTCTGCATCCCCTGCTGCTCGTAGAATTCAGATAGCTGTCTCATATGATACAACCATAAATAGCGAAGTCTTTCCCGTTCATGTTCGGCCCAGATATATTCATAATTCCCGAGATATGTGCCTTTGTACAGACTCAGCACATGTTCATAAGCGTCAGCCGTATTAGCGTCCACGACCTTCCATTGTCGCATCTCGCTTTCCCATAGCTCGGTATCCACTTGCGCATCCCCGATTTCAAGCTTGTATCCCGCTTCCAGGTGTCCGCTCTGAATCGTGATCATATCCATATGAAAGGCTTTTAGCGTTTGGCGTACATGATAGATTGCCGTGTACAGCTGATGTAACGTCTTGGACTCTTCAAGTTCCGGCCAGAGAAGTTCAAGTAACGTGCTGCGATAAACGATCTGATTGCGATGATGCAGTAAATAGGCGAACAATTCCTGTGCTTTGCTGGTACGCCATTTGACAGTCTGTGTGCCCATACCCGGCAGCTTAAATTGCAGCTGATTAAAACAGCAAATTAACGGCAACTTGGAATCCCGCGTTATATTCGCACGCTTTAATTTCAATTTTTCTTTTACCCGTAATAAGGTTTGATGCAGACGCCCTTGTTGGATCGGCTTCATGATATAGTCCAACGCATACAACTCAAAAGCACGTACAGCATATTGATCATAACTGGTCACAAAAGTAATTTCGACTCCCGGTGCGGCTGCCTGAATCTGCCGACCCAGATCCAACCCATCGATTTCCGGCATATGAATATCCAGAAATACAACATCAGGCCGATGAATAAGTACACCTGTCATCACCTCTGTTGGGTCCGAATATGTAGCAACAACTTCAATTTCGTTTACTTCACGCTCTAACGATTTTCTAAGCCCAATCAGTGCCAATCGTTCATCGTCAACCAATATGACTTTCACAGGAGCTTCCTCCTCGACCCAGCTGTCATCAAATTTAATCATCATTATAGCACAGCAGTATACTTAAAAACCCATGGCCTACATGTGAGTTTGACCATGGGCATCCTTAATTAAATTCGCTTTGGGAATGGATACGACAAATACGGAGCCCTTATCGCCATGCGGAGCCGAACCCACACTGATTCGTCCTTCCAGGGACTGAACGATATCACGTACATGGGACAGGCCGATTCCGGTCGCTGCAATGCCCACTTCATTGAATTTGGTCGTATACCCTGGCTCGAAGATCACGTCTCGCTTCGCCTCTGGTACACCTTTTCCAGAATCGATGACTTCAAAATGCACATTTCCATCCTGCTGCAAAACCCGAATCCGGATCGTTCCTTCATTCTCAATGGCTTCCACGGCATTAGCAATCAGATTATTCATCACCGTCAAGAGAGGAATGTAGTAAGGGGAGTCGCAATCATATTGCTGCTCCATGTGGAACTCAATCTTTTTGCTCAGCATTTCACTATATTTCCGGTTTCCTTTGGTCGCAAAATTCAGTACCTCGGAAAGACTCATATTCACTGATTTTTCACTATCATACAATTTCAACAGACCTGCCAGAATACGTTGGGAATCCTTTTTGACCTCATGAATCTGTTGAGCAATGCCGAGCGTCCGCTGGCTATATTGGTTCAAGTCCTGCTCTCTGAGATCCTGATAAAGGTCGTAGCTGTCTACGGCAATGCCTTCAATCGTATTCATGGCTTTCTTCAGATAAAAGACTTCACCGTACAGACCTGAGTTAACGCTCAGCATCTGCTCCATCCGCTTCTCCTGCTCAGCATGCAGCAATCGCATCTGCCTCACCGCAAAACTGTTATACAGCCCGATGATAAAGTAGCTTCGCAAACCACCGACCACCAGCAGATAAAGCCATTCTTTCATATAAAAGATATTTGTCCCACTCAACACACCGCGAATGAACAACTCCACAAGATTAGATGAAAAATCAATGCACGTAATTAATCCACCCAGCAGAAGAGGTGGTATCTCATGGAATCTGTTCTTGAACTTGCTGAGGCCATAGGTGAACACGACATAATACATTCCCGCGCCCAGATTATCCTGCATGCTTTCGATGATTGAGATCGAATGGACATGATTCAGTAAATCAGCCGATTGAAAGATGAAGTTCGCAATCCCCGCCAAAATCCCCGTCTTCACATAAGACAGATGTGGCATAATCATCAGCAAAAATAAAAGGATACTTACACCCAGACCAATCCGGAAGTAATCCTCCCGAAAAGGATTTATTTTAAAAAGCGCTCCTACAGCTGTAGCAAGAGCAACAGCAAACATTTGCACATTTTCGTTTCGAACCCAATTGCGCATGCTCATAATCCACCTACCATCGGAATATCAAACGAAACTATCGTCCCTTCACCCAGCTTGCTCACAATCACTAATCCCTTGCCGCCGTACAATTGGGTTAACCTGCGATGGGTATTGGCAATACCGATTCCGCCAGTTCCATTCAGCCTGGCATCTTGCAGCCGGGCAACCTTATCCGGCGCCATACCTATGCCATTATCCCTTACTTCAATACGGGTATACCCTTCTTGTTGAGCAATAGTCAGATACACCGTACCACCTTTTTTCTTATTTAACAGTCCGTGTCTAACGGCATTCTCGATCAATGGCTGAATAGACAGCGGAGGTAGAGTCAATTGCAGATTCGGCTCCACATTCCATTCAATCGTCAACCGATCTTCAAAGCGTGTCTGTTCAATAAACAGATACGCTTGTACCAGTTCCAACTCGTGGGACAACTTCACCAATTCACCGGTATTCAGATAATTGAAGCTAATTCGCAGATAGGATGAGAAGGCTTCGCCCAACTTCCTCATATGCTCGGTATCGATATCACTTAATACCATTAGGGAGTTGAGTGTATTGAACAGGAAATGCGGCTGGATTTGAGCTTGTAAATACGCAGCTTCCATGCGTAATCGTTCCTTAATGGAATGATTTAATGTGATCAGTGCCCGGATTCGATATTTTAATTCAAGTGCATCTACAGGCTTCGTTACATAATCATTGGCCCCGGAGGCAAAGCCCGTATAAATATCGGGCTGCTGGCTTCGTGCGGTCAACAGTAACACAGGTAATTCTGACATCGAAAATAGTTCCCTGACCTTCTGTGTTAACTCATATCCTGACATTTGTGGCATCATCACATCCGCGATTAGCAGATCCCATTGTCGTGTTCCAAGCAGCTCCATGGCCTCCTGTCCCGAGTGGGCAGTTACAATGGTATAGGCTTCGGTGGATAGCATACTTGCGAGGACATCCAAATTAACCGGATCATCATCAACCACAAGAATGGAAGCTGTAGTCTCATGTGAAGGCGGCAGATGCTCCAACCCGGTGGCCACTTCCATCTGTTCATCGGAAGCACGAATGCCCCATTGATCCATGGTACCGTGATTCGTATTCGCTGCTTCTTCCTCTGTCCGAACAATCTGTGGATGTGAGACACTAACCCCCTGTGCTATCGGCATATCAAAGCTGAACTCGGAGCCCTTCCCGGGCTGAGACTGAACTGTCAGTACTCCACCATGTAGTTCCACAAGCTGCTTGCAGATGCTCAATCCAAGACCAATTCCCTGTCCATCATTGATTCCATAAGCCCCTTGCTCGTAAGGAAGGAATATCCGTAGACAGGTGGACTCATCCATGCCAACCCCTGTATCTGCAATGTGTATAAACGCACGTCCCTCATGGATTTCTGCACGTACTGAGACGGTTCCTGCCTCTGTATACTTCATCGCATTATGCAGCAGATTATATAAAATTTGAACAAGTCTCTTCTCATCTGCCCAAATGAAAGGAAAGGACTCCGGCACCTCCATCCTGAGGCTGACGGGTTTTCGATCCACCATGAATTGCAGCATTGAAATAACTCCAGGTACAACAGACTGAATGGACAGTGGCTCCTGCTTGAGCACAATGTGCTGTTCCTTCAAACGGACCACATCAAGCAGGTCTCCCAGCAGATTAGACATCCGCCGGCTGATGGTAATCAATAATTCCATATCCTTCAGACTGCGCTGATCGAGTCGATCCTTCTGTTGGGTAACCAGATTTTGCGCAATACTCATAATGCCATGCAGTGGCGTTTGAAGCTCATGTGAAGTATTGGCAAGAAACTGGTCTTTAATTTTGTCTGCCTTCTTCAACTCTGTGTACAAATCAATTATTTCCCTGGCATTCCGGAAATACTTCTTGAACCAGTAAGAAGAGAAACCAATAATCGCCAGAACAAGATCAATCGGATAATATACAGTACTGCGGCTTTGATTGCTCTCTAGAGCACTCCATAAAACGTTGGACAGAATGCCTGCAGCAGTAAGCAGCAGAAATATAAGGTCATGGTCCTTCTGACTTCGGATCATCATCTGAATCACGAGATACCCAAACCACACAATGGATGCCAGCATAAGTGCATTAATCAGATTGTAGTGAATGAGGGTATAGACTGTCCTGACAGGCAACACGGCCAAGGTAACACTATAGATGATCGTTACAATCAAATAAAAGCGGAGCCATGTTTTATGCAGGTTGACCGCAGATAACCTTTGGAATAATAAGAGAATGCACACATTTTGCCACAATACAGAAATCACTCTTATTTTAAGACTCCAAGTAAAATTAATGGGAAGCCATTGCAGCAGTATATTATCATGACCAACTATAATCGTGATGGCTACTGTCAGGGTTAGCATCGCAGCAACAAAAAGAGCCTTTTCCTGGGGATGTAATGCATACAGAATAGCAGCGTAAACAGTATGAAAAATGAGAATAATAAAAATAGCCAGCTGGAAGGCGACAGAATGTCCATGTACGAATTCCACTGCGGCCTGAGAACCAAAACGCACAGGTTTAACGACTCCACCTTTGTAGGGCTGATCATAGTTGGCGACACGAATGACCAAATCCATTGACGTAGCTCCAGCCTGCTCATAGATGGAAATGTATGAGGTTCTATCTGGCGTGTAGTCTTCCTCATTCGTCGCCATCCGTCCTGCCCCACCAATCGTTTCTCCGTTAAGTTCAATCTCGGATGAACTCTGAATATCCTTAAACCAGAATTCGAGCGGTGTCTGCAGCGGCTCAGTCAAAATACGAAGTCGATACGTCCCATATCCGAATGAACTTCCTTCCTCTTGATGGAGGGAATCCCGCCATGAACCAGGAACAACGATAGTACTCGCTGTGTCCTCTCTTTCCTTAATGTCCCTGAGTGTCAACAGCTCTCCGGGATAGAAATCCCATTCTCCATTGGCGAACATCGCGGGAGAGTTATCCAGGTCCACTCCACGCAGGTCGAGAACGCCTTGTACAGCCATATGGTCATTGGAAACGTAAAAAATAACAGACCATGCCCATCGCATTGTCAATAAGACACCAAAAAAAATAATAAGGATGGCCATGTGTTTGTAACGTGAGCTTGGTTTATGTTGTAAAGAGTTATGTAAAGATTGCATATGTGTTTTTTCTGACTCTCCGCTTACTTGAGTCTCTCTCCATTCTGGCAGACAAATACTGCCTATACTGCTTCTACACGCCGAAGATCATAATCCATCTCTATATATAACAGCATTATAACATAGGGATTCTTATGGTTCTGAAGTCATTTTACAGTCATCGACTGCTTTTAACAGGTATCGATTTCTCCTTTTATTTTAATTTTATAAAATTTAATTGTATACTATTAATTATATATTCATTAGCTCAATCAGGTGAACAAAGAGAGGATGATTCCGCATGTCGGAGGCCAACCAACTATTCGGACAAGCCCTGGTCAAATCACTAGTCGGAGAACGCGGACATATTCGTATCAAACGCGCTCTACCGGACATTAGCGTAGAACTAGCTAATCGCAAACATGAACATATGCCCTACAGTATCTATCAACTGGTGAAACATATGCATTACTGGCAGCAATTCATGCTAGAGCACTTGGAAGGAAGAAAGCCACAGCTTCCGGCTAATGTGATGGAGAGCTGGCCTGAAGAGACAGGCCCTCAGGATGAAGCCGCGTGGGAGAAGGATATTCAGGCATTCCTGAATGGGGTGGATCGAGCGGTAACGATTGCTGAAACGGTTCAGTTGGATGACCCCCTGCCGTATTTCCCAGGCGAAACCAAAGCCGGACTTCTGCGCAACATCGCATCTCATAACTCGTACCATCTGGGCGAGATTGTGCTGCTGCGTCGCTTCTACGGTGCATGGCCGCCACCAGGAGGCGGATTCCCTGCCTAATGAACGGAATTTTTTCTGAATAGTTTATGTTATCACACAAAAATAGCCTGGTTCCTTTATGTCAAAGGCTCAGGCTATTATTCAATCTTCCCGATTCATCTTCTCAAAAATATTTACTAATTGTGCCCGATCCTCTTTGGTCAATTTCTCGAATAACTCCTTGCGCAGCTTCTGTCCCTCCAGAATGGCTCTTTCAAGGACTTCGGTCCCTTTGTCGGTAATGTTCAAATAGATAATACGGCGGTCCGCTTCATCTACGATCCTGACGGCTAAATTCTTGGCTACCAGCTTATCGGCTAAATAGCTGAGCGTAGGCGGGGTCAGGCCCAACAGTTTTGCAATATCCGAAGGTCGGCTTTTTCCATTTTGATTGAGATGACTGAGTACAAGCACATGAGAGACGCCGAGGTCCTCATTGAACGATTTGTTCCACTGTATAATCAATTTATTGGTGAAATTATCCATATTGTGTATGAGTTCAAAAATATTTTTTTCTTCCATGCGATCCTCCTCGTAAAAATAAACAACAGCCCTCATTCAACTTAAGGGCTGTCATCATTCTACACGCTATTGGGCTGAGTATCCACCATCGATAACCAGCTCAGATCCTGTAATGTACGAGGAATCATCCGAAGCCAGGAACAATGCGGCGTTGGCAATATCGACAGCCTGACCCAGACGTTGTAAAGGTGTTGCCTGAATTAGTCGTTCAAGCAGTTCCTTCGAAGTGTTCAAAGATTGAGTCATTGGTGTTTCGATGATCCCAGGGAACAAAGCATTCACCCGAACACCTTGACGACCAAAGGTTGTCGCTGCCGCTTTGGATAATGCGCGTACCGCGCCTTTGGATGCCGAGTAGTGATTAAAGCCTTGTCCAATCAAAGCAGTGTATGAAGAAATATTAACGATGGAACCTTTCTTCTGCGCTGCCATATAAGGCGCGACATGTTTCATGCCAGCAAATGGACCAAAACCATTGATGGAGAGCATTTTTTGCCAATCCTGTGCATCGATTTCCTCAAACGGCTTCTCTGAAGAAATGCCCGCATTGTTGACCAGAATGTCGATTTTGCCAAAACGATCGTTGACTTCTTTCGCCAATGCCTGCCAATCTTCATCTGATGAGACGTTCAACTTCATTCCGTACACATTTGCTTTTTGGCCTGCTTTCTCCAGTGCTTCCTCATTAATGTCTGCGGCAATAACGATAGCGCCTTCCTTGGCAAAAAGATCAACCATGCCCTCTCCGATGCCCGATGCCCCGCCAGTGATGATGGCTACTTTGTTATCTAATCTTCCCATATAAAACACTCCTAACTATATTTTATTTGGACGAATTCACGTTAGCTGTTCAGCGTATTGTGCATGTTCATAAACTGTTCAAAATCCGGAACGGTTGGATTGGCAATATAATGGCCGCCTTCAACCTGAATGGTCTGTCCGGTAATGAATTTGGACTCATCCGAAGCGAGGAACATGACGGTGTATCCAATATCATCGGGCTCCCCGTGATAGGGCAGCGCGTTATATTTTGCGAACATATCCAATACCTCTGGAGGCATATTATTCTGGGCTGCCGGGGTCAAGATCAAGCCAGGTGCGACAGCATTGCAACGAATGTTATGTTTGCCATATTGAGTGGCAATATACCTTGTCAGATTCACAACGCCTGCTTTTGAAGCACCATAGGCAACCCGAACTGCATCTCCCGTAAAACCAGCCATCGAAGCTGTATTAATGATGGAACCTTCACCCGCTTGAATCATATGAGGGATAGCGAATCTGCAACCGAGTAACACACTTTTTAAATTGACGTTCATCAGACGATCCCACTCATCCAGATCTACGTTGACCACGTCCAAATCCTTCTTCAGATTGGTCAGGCCAACGTTGTTGAACAGGCACGTGAGTTTACCATATTGTTGCACTGCAAATTCCACAGCTTCCTTAATCGAAGCTTCATCTCCGGCATCAAGAAAAACGGCCACTGCCTCTCCACCTTGAGCCTGAATATTCGCTGCTGCTTCCTTTGCCCCATCAACATTGAAATCAGCAATAACGACTTTTGCTCCTTCTTTCGCCATCAATTGGGCTGCGGACAATCCTATTCCAGAAGCGCCTCCAGTAACGAGGGCTACTTTGTCTTTCATTCTCAACATAATCTCAAGCTCCTTTCGTAAAGAAACCGAAAATATATAACTTGTCTAATATTTAGATGACTAAATATTAGATGTCTAAATAATAACAGAGGAATGGACTTTCTGCAACGCATCCGGCCTTATATCCTTATTTTGGATGTCTATGGCGAAGTAAACGAAGTGTTTAAAAAAATACAGCCCTCATGGATCTGAGGACTGTATAGAATCCATTCTCTTAATCAGTAGAGTATCACGACATCATTCATCGCGAAATCTATCAGCAGATTCCGCCCAAAGTCGAGTACTCCATCACGGAATATGGTCAACGAATGACGCCTTTATTACAGGCCATGAATGATTGGGGCGTGGGTCACATCGCTCATTTGAACGAGCTATATGGGGAAGAATCAACGCGGGAGCTGCCTGAACGCAGCTAAACAGAACATACGATGATCTCACCATCAACATTACGTGCTTCATTTACCACATGACATGGGAAGTACTCAACTAAAAAAGCTGCACCCTTTGTTACGGGATGCAGCTTCTTCAATATTGTATATAACAGGAAGCTACAACCCTCTTTACAGTGAACCCTCAAGGTTTGCAGGTTGCTTTTCCTCATTCACCAGACCACGAATAAAGGTTTCAACATTTGGCGCGAGCCAAGTGATCTTGTAGCCTTCCGCTTTATTTACATGGACAACCTCAGGTTCGCCAGCATTACCGGATTCACGATAATCCAGCATCACCACCTCAGACTCAGACGGGCACTCACTCAAGACGACACCGATTTCCGGGTAACCACCCTGCTCGATCATCACCCGGCTGCCCGCTTCTCCACCCAATGAATGTGCCTTCTCACGTCCAATACCCAGGATATTTGAAATTTCAATGTAGATCTTCCCATCATTCCCGGCCTGGCTAACCGGAAAATAACGATAGTAGGGAACACCACCATTATGTAGTTTCATCATGTTTATATAGAATGTCGGCAGCTTGAATACCAGCTGCTCCTCCACGGCTTCAATCTGCTCATCGGTAGGCGGGGACAACACATATTGATCGACGTTTGCGTGACTGTCATTCCAAAAGCTGGTCGAATCGGGATGGATACTAGGTGCAGCTTCGATGTTGATTTCAGTCACAGAGTGGAGTGTTTCCACAGACTCCTCTTCCAATTCCTTTGCTGGCTCCTCAGTTGTTTTATTCCGAATCCATTCCAAGAACTCTTGTGTATCCTCATCTCCCGGCTCCAATCGGTCCGCTGCTTCGAAAGCTTCACGCGCATTCTCATATTGCTCCAAATAATAATACGCCAGACCAATACGGTAATGCCAAAGCGGGTCATTTTGCCCCTCTTCTTCAACCGACAGGAATTGCTCCACTGCTTCCTGGTAACGCTCCATATTATTCAGCGCTCTGCCCAGATGGTTGACCAGAATATAGTCCCGCTCCTCCTCCGGAACTTGTGTAATCGCATCCACAATCTCTTCGTATTCATCCTGTTCATGCCAGGCCTCTAGCCGTTCCAAGAGTTCATCGTTCATTGATCTTGCCTCCCTCTCTTATTCGTTGTAGAAATTATAGCATTTTGCTTGCCTTGATTTAAATCAATGCCGATCATGCAACTCCTGATTAAAATAAACATCAACCATATTACACAGGAGGCTATCTTACTATGTCTACATCCATACAAGAACATTCTTACGAACGGAAAGCTGCTGTAACTGTAGGAATAACGCTGATCATCATGGCCCTGGCTGCATTTTTTTCCTATAGTTATATCCATGGCAAACTTGTCGTACCCGGCGATGCCAGCACTACATTCAACTATATCACAGCATCATATGGCTTGTTTAAGGCCGAGATTTTGGGATGGATCATCATTCTTATTAGCGACGTTGTTGTCTCGTGTGCGCTGTATATTTTCCTGAAGCCTGTTCATAAAAACCTCTCACTGCTTGGCGCTTGCCTGCGTCTTACCTACTCATCGCTGCTGGGCATCGCCATCCTGAACTTACTCATGGTAATGCTGCTCTCGGGACATTCAAAACCCTCACTTCCAATGGAACAGACGCAAGCGCTAATGATGCTCTGTCTGGAAGCATTCGAACGAATCTGGTCGGTGGGTCTGGTCGTATTTGGTGCACATCTACTGATTGTGGGCTATGTGGCTTTAAAAGCATACTGCATCCCCAAAACGATCAGCATCTTGGTACTACTCGCTGGTATAGGCTATATTATCATTCACCTAAGCAAAACGTTTCTTTCTCAATATGATGCGCTGGTTACAGTGCTTCAAGTGGTATTTGCTATACCCATGGTCGCAGGCGAACTGGGCTTAGGCATTTGGATGCTCATTAAAGGAGGAAAGCCATCCCACAGAGCATGATGCCCTTGTTTATTGATGAAACACTTCTTTACCCATCATCACGGCTATGAACACGCTTCTTGATTCTGCTTAATGACTCTGGGGTGATTCCCAGATAACTGGCTAATTGATGTTGGGGTACACGATCGACGAGATGGGGTCGTTTTCGCAATAACGATTGATACCGCTCTTCCGGTGAAGACCCGATAAATGATGTCCATTCATCCTGAACCTGACCCAGGTTCTCCTCTACCATCTTGCGTATCATCGTTTCCAGTGGGGGATATTGGAGAATCATGTCGTCCTCCGCTTGAAAGTCACCAACCACCAATACACAGTCCTCCAGGCAGGTTAAGGTATAAGCCGATGGCTTATTGTGCTGATGACGATTGAAAATAGAGACCGCTTGTTCCTCGGTATAGAAATTGGAGGTGACTTCTTTTCCCGTTTCATCTATCGCGTATTGGCGTACACATCCCTTTAGCACAAAGTAACATTTAGCGGGAACCTCCCCTTGTCTTAGGAGTACGGTTCCTTTTTTATAATTCTTTACGAGGATATCTTCAACAATAGCCCGCTGTTCCTGCTCGTTAAGAGATGTGAATTGACTCATGTATTTGAACAGTATGTTTTTCATTTTTACCCCTTTCATCAGGCACGGTTCAACGGTTTAATCCAGTCTCTTTTATCAAGGCTAACCTTACAACGATTAACTTCATTTACTCTCAAAATAGCTCTTTTTGCACACCTTGGCAAGATTGGTCCACACAGCTGAAAAAGAAATAAGAGCGCCACCCGAAAGGTAAGCGCCCCAATATCATCCAACAACGTTCATCTTGCCTAAGCTCATTCAAGCTCATTTAAGAAGGCTTATCCGCCATGCGGTTATAGATGCGATCCGCCGCTTGCATCAAGCAACTGTCCCGTTACCCAACGGCTATTCGGTGAAGCCAGAAATGCAGCAATATCTGCAATATCCTCCGGCTCACCCCATCGGCCAAAGGCGGAAAGGCCAGCCGCATATTTTTGC
Source organism: Paenibacillus sp. 11B (assembly GCF_030487755.1). Classification (NCBI taxonomy): domain Bacteria; kingdom Bacillati; phylum Bacillota; class Bacilli; order Caryophanales; family Paenibacillaceae; genus Paenibacillus; species Paenibacillus sp. 11B. The sequence continues at coordinate 1,033,048 of NZ_JAUKNS010000004.1, forward strand.
CCCTCCGTATCCTGCAACGTCCCAGCATTCATCTCGGTATTAATAATTCCCGGCTGGATGGCGTTGACCGTAATATTACGGCTCCCTAGCTGCTTCGCGAGAAGCAGCGTAAACGTATCAATCGCTCCTTTGGACATGCTGTACGTAAATACTCCTGGAGAAGCTACCCTGGTTACAAAGGACGAAATATTAATAATTCGCCCCCCATCATTCATTCGCGGCAGAGCCTGCTGTGTCACGAAAAGTGGTGCTTTTACATTAAGATTCATGACCTCTTCGTAGGACGCTTCTGTCGTCTCTTCAATCCCAACAATCTGCCCGATCCCCGCATTATTCACCAGAATATCGAATCCACTGGCCTCCGTCTGATTCTGAACAGCCTCATCCAGCCCAGCAAATAAGTGATGAACGCCGTCCATCGTTCTCAGGTCAGCACCCACAGCGCAGGCATTGCCTCCATGTTGCTCAATATGGCGAACGACTGCTTCCGCCTCATCCTGTCTGTTTCCATAGTGAACCACAACATATGCGCCCTCCTGAGCCAACCGCAGCGCGATACTCCTGCCGATTCCCCGGCTTGCCCCCGTGACTAAAGCGATTTTACCTTTTAATACGCCCATGTGCTCATCTCCTCTATTCTAATGACAAGAATAGTTATATCACGGTGCCTTTTTTGAGATGTTGCTCTTTAATTCTTCGTCTGGCCCTGAGAAGATCGATATAAAAACGATATCTGATCTGATCATTCATCCTTTACCGTTTTAAGTCAATCCAAAATCTATTGGACATAAAATTATATATTATATATAATTTATTATATAAACGAATACTACTACACATATTTGGAGGCGTTATCATGGGTAGATTATCAGGTAAAGTGGCAGTTATCACAGGTGCAGGCAGTGGTATGGGCGCTGAACAGGCTCGTTTATTTGCCAAAGAAGGTGCAAAAGTGGTTGGTGCTGATATGAATATGGAAGGTCTTCAGAACATAATTGACGAGATCAAAGCCAGTGGTGGAGATGCCATTGCGGTCAAATTGAATATATCCTCACCTGAGGAATGGGAAAGCACAATTAAAGCGGCTGTAGATACGTATGGTAAAGTCAATGTTCTGGTCAATACGGCAGGGGTGGCAGGTCCATTTGTAGCCAAGGCCGCTGAACATGACGTGAATGAATGGGACAAACTGATTGGTATTAACCTGAAGGGGGCTTTCCTGGGCAGCAAATATGCCATTCCCGAAATGATTAAGGACGGCGGCGGTTCAATCGTTACGATCTCTTCCATCGGTGGTCTAATTGGTGGACAAGGAGGGACAGGCTACGGGGCTGCCAAAGCCGGTCTCATCGGGATGACCCGAAACATCGCAGTCGATTATGGTAAAGACAATGTGCGTGCAAACGTAATCTGCCCGGGCCAGATCAGAACACCGATGTCTGCTGTTCTTGAAACGGACGAGGCCAAAGAAGCCAAGCAATATTACCTGAACAAAACGCCTCTGGGACACTTTGGCGATCCGATTGATGTCGCCTATGCAGCACTGTTCCTCGCATCCGAAGAATCCAAATTCATAACCGGTACAGAGATCATTGTGGATGGCGGCGTTATGGCTAACTAAGCTCTTGAAACCAATAAGAGACAGCTACGATTACTGTAGACTGTCTCTTTCTTGTGTTTCATTTTGGATAGTCAAGGATTGTCTGGTCAATATCTCGAATGATTTTTTTGCTTTTTCAAATTCGTCCTGGACGAGGGCATTCACAAGCTCCTCCAGGTACAGGCTGCGAATTTTCGTTCGCTCCACATCGCCCCAGTTCATCTGGGAGTAGACATTCGTGATAAACGTGATATCCGAGTAAAATTTGATAAATGCTTTGTTTCCAGCGACCTGAAAGACATAACCGCATAATTGATGCACCTTCACAACGTATTCCAAAATGTTCTTTTGGCTTAGCTGTTCCTTGGCTTCTCTTAAATACTGCTGAAGTTGATCCTTATTATCTCCATCCCACTTCGATCTGGAATAATCAATTCCAATTCGGAACAGTTCAATTAAGGCAGTTGTGTAGTCCGCCATCTCTTCTTCGGAAATCGCCTTTACACGCACGCCCCTTCTTGGCAGCCGCTCGATCACACCTCTGCTTTCCAGGATGTAGAATGCTTCTCTAACTGGAATATTACTTACATTTAACTCTTTGGCTATGTTGGATTCAATTAATCGAGTATCTTGAACCAGCTCGCCTATAAATATTTTTTTTAATATATAATTCGCAATTTGATCTGGCAATTGGCTTCTCTCATTATTCAATAATGAAGAGAAATGATAGCTTTGCATATCTCTTATCCCTTCTACACTGATTCATATTCCATGATACATGTGGACAGGCCGTTTTCATTATGGATTATTATATCGCAATATGGAGTGTTAACCAAAACAATATCAAAAGAGCGAGCTGGTCCGTATTACTGGAACCAGCTCGCCCTTTGATGTTATATGGATGCGCTACTCATTTGGGCTGAGCTTTCGGCTCCAGCGAATAGCATATATATGCTTTTACAAGCCTTCGATCAGCTCTTTGATTGAGCTGTCGCTCTCCAGTGCGCGAATGATCAACGTCACGGCTTCAGCTCTTGTCGCTTTGCCGTTCGGCGAGAACACGGAGGATGATAATCCTTGAACAAGGTTGGCAGATGAAGCTTGCGCAATCACATCTGCAGCCCAATTGCTGCTATCCACATCGTTGAAGCTGGCTGGTGTGCTGGTCGCCAGTGCATTCAGATTGAGCATGCGAGCAATGATTGCCACCATCTCGGCGCGGGAAATTGTTGCATTTGGCTTGAAGCTGCCGTCCGGATACCCACCGATTACTCCCTTATCAGCCAGAGCATCGATGTAACCCGCAGCCCAGTTCGAGCTGGTATCCTTGAAGCTTGCCGAAGCCGCGCTTTCGCCGAGACCGAATGCCCGAGCGATCATAGCGGTAAATTCCGCTCTGGTAACGGATGCATTAGGCTGGAACTTGCCATTGGCATAACCGTTAATCATGCGCAGCTTCATGGCAGCACTGATGTTTCTGTCGGCCCAGTGACCCGTGATATCACTGAAGGTTTTAGTTTCATTTTTCGTTGCAGCAATAGCTTCGTTAAGTGTCTTCAGAACTGTTTCCTGGTTAACTACGCCGGATTTGAACGGATTGACTTCTGTTGCAGGAGGTACCGTTGGTTCCGTTGTAGGAGGCGTTGTAACCGTTCCTGAATCTGTATCAGAATCCGTTGTTGGGTTAGTTGGTGTTGTAGTTGAACCACCACCTGTGCTTGGTGTCGTAGTTGAATCGCCACCTGTACCAGGTGTCGTTGTACCTGGATTTGTTGTATCGGTAATAGACAATGCAATCTGGTTGCTTAGATACACAACTTGAGTGCTATATTTGCTTGGCAGACCCTCTACCTGAACGGAGGCAAATTTTCCACTTTGCTGATTAGCGCCATAGTTTACAAGCGTCACAACACCTGGACCCGGCACATAGCTGTTGGCAAAGTTCACGTGCAGCGTTCCGGAGGTGTTTACCGTACCTTTAACATCGAGTACGTCATTTGCGGAAGCTACGTTCAGCTCTAGCATACCGTCAGCGGCCTGCGTGAAGTTGCCTTCGATGTTCCATTTTCCAGTTACGCTCTCCGTAACCGTACCACCGCTGTTGACCACATCGCCACTCCCGAATGCAGTAGCGGTATCACCTTCCAATGTACCTGCATTAACCTGGGTACCGCCGGAGTAAGTGTTCGCTCCCCGCAGCTTCAAGGTACCGCTGCCTTCTTTCGTCAGCTTCCCCGTACCGGAGATGTTGTTCCGCCAAACGTCCATGGCGTTGAAACCACCCTTGCTGGCATCCATCGTTACCGTTACATCGCTATTGAATGCACCGTATCCGTCTGCTGCCGCAAACAGATTAAGACGTCCCCAGCCTTCCGGATCATCAAGCAAAGGGTAGCCCGATTCTATTGCCGTTGTTGCCAACACAGCACGACGCTGTTGATCTGTCAGATAAGGCTGTCTGGTCTCAGTCAGCACTTCTGCTCCCTTAGGTACCGCTACCGGTTCCGTTGTGGAACTGATCTGCTCAAACCCGTAGGTCAGACGCTGGGTATAATCAGCCTTGTTTTTCTCATAGTCGGTAAAACGATCTTCTGCTGAACCAGTCTCCTTCAACAATACGTTATGCGCCTGATCATACGCCGCTTGCTTCAGGTCTGCATTTTCTGGATCATTCAGAGCACCTGCTGCCAGGGCCGTTGCGAGTACACGTCCACCCATGACATCTAGCGGAGAGTGCATTCCGGCTACAATCCGGTTGTTACCCATCTCCGATGCACGGGTTACCAACTCCTGGAACCGTTCAGGTGTAGCATAAGCTAATGCAAGTGCAGCAAGGTAGGACGCATTGGTGTGTCCGCTCGGGAAGCCGCCGTCAGAGGCTGCATCTTTCTCATCTTTGATTGCCGGTCTCAGCGTTGGCACGACAACCTCATTCGTATTCAGCCAGCGGAAAGGACGCATATAATTGAAGAAATTTTTTGATGGATTCGAAGATGCGGCGTTACCCCGCAAGGCTCCAACCAGATCTACCATTTTGCCCAGCTCGGAATTCGAATCTCCGGCTTTGTTCGTGTTATTGCCATCATCGTACTTCGTTGTCGTAGCGTCTTCCGGAATGCTTGTAATCGTCGTATAAGTGCCTGATTTTTCACGATACACATCAGCCAGCGAACCCAGTCCCTCGGTCGCACCGTAGGTTTGATTCGTACGGTCTGTATAGTAGGCAGCATCCTCTTCCGCTTGGGTACGTGTTGCTGCGATATCGGCTACATATTGAATGTTGTAGTCCAGTACCTTCTCGTTAAGCTTCGTACCATTGTTCCAAGAATCACCCGGTGTCCATAGGTCCAGAAACTTGGACAGTGTACCGATGGCCGAGTTGGTTTCTATTGTTGTGTTGGAGGAACTGTTGCTCTTATACGTATCTACAAAGTACCCCCAGGTCGGCTCGGCCGGCAACGGGATTGTGGTATCATCCGACGCTGCAAGCGCAATGCTTGATGCGAATGAATTGGAGATAAGTGCTACACCCACAGCAGCGGCTAACATTCTCTTTTTGTTTTTGTTGGCTTTCGTTTTCAATTCTTTTCGACTCCCATCGTTTTGTAGTTGGTCTCGAATCGGTCTCAATGTAGCATCAGGCCCCTTCAACCAGCAATAAAACAATTTCGCCATTGTATCAATTTAGGATCAATATCGCCTTTTTTCGACATTTAACATTCTCTTAATAAAAATCATGAACTGATGGTCAATCGTGTAGTGTATAATCGTCGCCGGGAGGTATGCATCATGAAAAAATGGAGCTCCGCATGGGCCGGGCTGGCGGCATCTTATGTATCCATCGTGCTCGTCATTGTCCTGCTCGTATGCTCTTTCTTCTATATCTATTTTTCGCGCAGTTACAATGAAGAATTGCAGAACAAGAATCAGCTGATTCTGGAAAATACAGTCCGTACAATTGAAAATACCGTGCTGAAAAGAGTACAGCAGATCTATCTGGATCTATCGCTCGACAAGTCTGCAGACATTCGCCTGTTCGCTGAGCCATCTTATCGGAATGGTCTGGACCACGTCATCGATCTTCAGGAATTGCTTAAGTCCAGGGTAGCCGGCAATAGTGATCTTATTCAGGCGATACACCTCTATTATCCAGGGCAGAACATTATGTTATCGTCTCTATACGGTCTGAAGTATAATGCCAATCAAGGGGAAAGTGCGACACATTATGGCGATTGGCTTAACGGCATGCGAAGCAATAAACAAAACAGCCTGTGGACGCCTACACGACAGGTGCCACAGGATATTTTCTCCAGCCTTGCAAGCGGCAGCGGCAATGCGCTGTTCACGTATGCACACAGCTATCCCTTTCAGTCCACAGGCGAGACTGGAGATGTCATTGTTGCAATTGACGTAAATGAAAGTGCCATAAGCAGCATCATAGAGAATATGATGCCCTCCCAATACAAGAGTACGTTTGTTGTGAACGCAGCAGGCAGCGCCATCAGCGATGCCAAAATAGACATTCACGAAACGCAGGGAGACTTCCAGTCCAGCATTACGATGGCACTAAAGTCCGGAAGCACTGTGGGAAGCTTTGACGATACGATTGGTGATACGTCCTATGTTGTGTCTTATCAGACACTCCCATCTACGGGCTGGACCATCTACAGCGCAATGCCGGCCAGCTTCTACTATGAGCAATCGATTATGGTCCAGAAGCTAATTCTCGGTATCTGCCTCTTCGCCATCCTAATCGGACTTGTGCTATCTGCTTTGCTGACCAAGGCCAACTATAGCCCGATTAAACGCCTCGTCAGCCGAATTAAGGATTTATCCGACCCTGAGCCGAAGCATATTACGAATGAATATCGGCTGATCGACCGAGCCTTCATGCAATTAAGTGATAAAGTGAATAATCTCGAAGAGACACTTCTGGCGAACAGCCCGGCTATTAAGCACAATGCTGTGCTGAATTTATTACGGGGTGGATATACCCGGGAGCAATGGATGGAGGAACTGGCTTCTCTGGGCATTTCACAGGAATACAAAGAGTACTGCTGTCTGCTTCTAAATACAGGAGAAGCCTCCGCAGGCCTCAGCTCTGAAAGCCTGTCAGTCATGGTATCCCGAATGATACACGGGCTGGAAACCCTGCCCCTGCCTGACAGCCAGCTCATTGCAGAAGAATTACCGGACAAAAAACTGGTGGTTATCCTGTGCAGCCATATCGCATCTGACCCGCTGCTGGACCAATTCTCCAATTTGCTGCTATCCAAAGCAAGGGAGCAATTCCAGCAGGATATCCAGCTATCGCTGGGCTCCTGGGTGCGGGAACTGGCAGACGTGCATCTAAGCTACAACGAAGCGCAGACACGAATGAAATATGCTTACTTCTTACCGGAACTAGCCATACTGAAGGACCATACCCTGCTCCTGCGGGAGCATAACCTGGATGAGATACCACAGGCCATGCTCGCAAAGTTTAGGGACAAGCTGCACGCGAGGCAGCCGGAAGAGAGCGCCGCAGCGATCGATCAGATCATTACCACGATGCGGGAGGGAGCGTACCCCGCTGACTATTGCCATTTTATGCTGGCGAATACGGTATTCATTTACTCGGATGTAGTGAAAAACGTTCGTTATAAGCATCCTCTTCAATTGGGCCATCCTGATCTGTACCATGAATACATCAGTATCCGCAATATCCACGCGTACCGCGACTGGCTGGTGGAGTCTGTTACCGTGTTCATCAGAGAGACGGAGAAGCGGAACAGCGAACGAGCAGTCTCCACAATTGAACTGGCGAAGCAATATATCGAGGATCATCTTCCGGAAGACTTATCGCTGGATATGGTAGCTGCACAGGTGTTCATCAGCCCCAAATATATGAGTAAGCTCTTCAAGGAAGAGCTCGGCGTCACCTATACCGATTATGTCACCTCCCGACGCATGGAACGGGCCAAAGAACTGATTGAGAACAACAACATGACCATTGAACGGATCGCAATCTCCGTCGGTTACGGAACCACTGCCTATTTCATTAAACGGTTCAAGGAAATGTACGGTTGTACGCCAGGCCATTACTTGCGCAATATCGCTTCTGCCGGGCTGACGGAAGCCGGATCTTAAGGTGAGGAAGGAATACAGGATGAAAAAAAAGGGATGGCTACGCGTTACTTCACTTCTCGCCATGCTGATTCCAGTCATCGTGGCCAGCACTCTGAGCGGTTGTGATCTTCAATCCGTTCAGCAGACCTCAACGGAAACACAACAGACCGAGTCGGGCTCCAGTACTCCACGTTACCGAATTTCATGGACCCTGCATCAGAATCTTTCGGTACCCGAAAATGCTGAAATGCTAAAGTACGTGGAGGATAAGTTCAACGTCGATCTGGATGTGTGGAACCTAGAGAACAACAAATATGAAGCACTGCTCGACATGAAGCTGGCCCAAGGCGAAATTCCCGATCTGTTCCGCATCCGTCAGCCGCAGGACCTGCTGAAATACCAGCAGCAAGGACTGCTGGCCGAGATTCCACTGGATACGCTTAACACGTATGCTCCAAACCTGATGCGAGCCATTCGAGAGAATGCACCCGCTTATCAAAACTCTGGGATAATCGACGGCATATCCTATGGCATCCCTGTCATTAATCCAACCAATATCTATCGGAGTCCAGTCGTTTTTCGGCAGGATTGGCTGGCGAAACTGGGCCTGTCGGTACCACAAACGTTAGCCGATTTCGAAAAAGTAATCTATGCCTTTACCAACGATGACCCCGACGGTAATGGTATTAAGGATACCTACGGTTTGTCCAGCGAAGGGATGAACGTTGTGTTTGGCGCCTTCGGTCAGATTGTCTTCGCAGATCAGCTCTATTTCAGTGATAAGAACGGGAAGAAGGTCATCGGCGCGCTGCAGCCGGAAATGAAGGAAGCTCTTCACTATTTGCGCAAATGGTATCAGGACGGCGTGATTGATCCCGAGTTCATCACCGGAGAGAATAAGGGTGGCTACAAGCACTTGTCCCACGCCTTTATTAACGGCAGGATTGGCATGACTTCCATGGGCAATTACTACCACTGGATTCAGGAGGCTGATTATCTGGAGTGGAGCTACGATGAATATGGACATGCCGTGGAGACTCCAGTTCAATCCACCTTTAACGTAAAGGAACTGGTAGCCAAGAATCCTAATGCTCGTGTTGTATTGAGCAGGCCTTTCACCGGACCATATGGTCAACGCGGCTCCAGAGCCTACGATATGTTAATGAGCTTCACCGCCATCGGTGCCGATGCCGTCAAGGAGCCGGGCAAGCTGGAAACCATACTGCAGATCCTAGATTACGTTAGCGCGAACCCTGACCCGGATGAAGCAGCCACAATGACCTTCGGCATACAGGGTAAGCATTGGACGAGAGCCAAAACTCATTCGCAGGACATCATCATCCTGCCTCCGTATGACACCATGTTTAGCTATCAGAATCTAATTGGCGCTAATCTCGGTATGACCATTCCGCTAAAACAGACCGCACAGCGCGAACAATGGGCCTCGACTCTTGGGCTGGACAAGGACGGTATCTACAACGAGCTTGAGGTGGCGACACCCTCCCTGATCAAGAGCGGCCCGGAATTGATCAAGCTGAAGAACAAGGCTTACATCGCCTTTATCACTGGGGAGAGGCCGTTGAGTGAATTTGATGATTTCGTCCAGGAATTTATGGAATCAGGCGGAGCAGAAGTGTTGAAAGAAGCGAATGAGTGAAGGGCACATGCTTGATTCATTCGCTAGACAGTTTAATTCCAGCATTCGCCACTCATAAACCCAAACAAGAGCAGCTCTCCGCTGCTCTTTTCTGTCTACGCATCCGTATTCACATGTGATCGACTCAAGCTAAATATTCCGCCATAATCTGCTCGATATCGAATGGGGTAATCCCTTGCTCCACCGAATAAATCGTATCCGCCTGTTCTATCGTGTCCACCAATTCACCTCGGGCCTTGGCATGAAGCGTGAACAAGTCGTACAGGTCCGGTTTACGCATCGTGGTCAGAGCTTTGCCCATCAGGACCATCCCTTTTTGATTGCCCTCAACATTATTGTAGTAATCCGGGTGTCTGGTGAGCGCCAGATCGGTCCAGATTACCGTACGCTCCACCAGATCCATAATGACGGGAATCGCAATCTGCGTATCCGCAGTAATATCGATTTTGTTAGCCACTGTGGACGGCTCGAAAATCTCCCCGGAACCCGGCTTCTTCCGCATCATCCAGCCCACAAAACACTCCGGCAAATCGCAATACGGATGACTCGTAAAGGAAAGCAGACTCGCCACCACATAACGTCCGCCATAAGCAACGATCGACGGAATGTGCAGGTCAATGAACTCACTTGCACCATGAGGCGCTGTCACGATATCCCCGCTGTGAACGGCCTTGTAGTTGGATGAACGCAGATTCGTATAGGAGATATGCTCCACATAGTTCCAGTTCTCATCGTACATCACCGCAGACAGATCGATATCCACGCGCCCCGTTGCTTGACCATTCACGGTCCCTTCCTTCCACCAGTTGAAGCAACGAATTGTATCTCCTTCCGCCATCGGCACCCGGCTTCCCCGTACAATCGTATGAAGAGCCTTGCTCGCCGATCTTTGGGAAAAGGGCACCAGATAATTATGGAGCTGCGGATCGACATACGTCTTCCCAAGCGAAGGAAGGGCTGCAAAGCGCTGCACCAGCGCCTGTTCACACGCCTGCACAACGTCGAGACAAGTGCCCTCGTCTATCTTCGGAAGCTGATTCGGAACAGCAAAAGCTTTCGCTACATTACCTTTGGGGAAAAATACACGCAGATCCTGCGGCTCATTACGCTGGGCAAAATGCTGTTTTACCTGCAGCAATACCGGGGTTGATACGTGCTCCAGAATTTCACTGAACGCCAGCAATACATATTCCTTATCCGTGGTAGAGCGCAACAGGTGATCCAGTCTTCTCGCAAACTCACCCGGGCGCTGCTTCAACAGCTCAATCAGACTCCACACATTCTGGTACTGGAAGGCAAGCTCCACACTCCCGTTAAAGGTCGTAAACGGCTTGTTATTCCGCAAAATATCAAAAGCTTCATCACATTGCGGGTACCGCAGCTTATATTCCGAAGGATGCAGAATTTCGCCCAGACGAATCCAGCGATCCTTGTAACGGAGCATATCTTCCGTAATCGAACCGCTTTGTTCCAGGAGACCAAGCAGCAGTCGTCTCTCACGCCGCTTGAATTTACGGAAAGGCGAAGCTACAGCCAGGCTGACATCACCATCCGACCAGGCCACAGCGAGACGAAGGACATCCGTTGCCGTTCTAAAATATGGACCGATCCGGTCGATATTGGCCTTTTCGTGCTTCAATAATGAAGCTACCACGAACCCCACATTTTCCTTGAAAGGAATCTCGGCTGGCAACAGCGGATCCACTTCATCCGGTTCCGCATGTTCCAGCACCGTATCGATATCTGCTTTGTCTGTCCCCGAGATGGAGCCCTTCGCTTCGATCAGTTGGCGGATGAGCGTCTGAAAGTCTGCCTTGTTGCCGAGGCCAATGACTTTCAGGTTTACTTTGTCCAGCAAAGGCACTCTTTCCACGGGTTCACGATTCGGATATACCAGGGTCAGATAATGAAGGATGGCGTTCAGGTAGAGCTCCACCTCATCTTCCTCCATCACCTGCGTTGGAAATCCAGGATACATCGGTTTGTAGTCCACATGCGCGCCGACCATAATTCTCAGATCAGCCACAACCTGGGCAACCAATGCTTCAAACTGTTCCTTGGATAACGTTCGCACGGCTTGCATCAACTCATTCGAGAATGTGTAGCCAAGCGTTTCTATATTTTTAAGGGCAGTCGCCAAATAAATCTTCGGCAGCTGTTTCTCCCCTTGTTCTTGCTCGATCATGAGTTTGTTCGCTCTGCGCAAATAGATGGTATTGTTCATGATAAAAGAGTCCAGGAAAGCCATATCCCTACAATTGGTGGTCTGCTGTAGAAGGAAGGAATATGATAGCCTGGACGCCTCCTCTCTGAATTGAGATCTTCAGGAAAGCGGCGACCCTAAGTTCGCCAATGAAGTTAGAAGGAAGGATCGCCATAGCCTGAAGGCCAAAGGTCCGAAGTTCGTGACCCGAACCTTTGATGAACCCATCATCTCAGATTCCACGATCTCCCAACAGGGCGAAAGTATTACGACTGGTTAAATTAAAAGAAATGCTCTGACTTGCGTGGAGTAGTTCTGAACAGAAGAGCAGCATACAACTGAAGGTCATTTTAAAAAAGAGCTAAGCGCGGTTTTTAGCCGGCTTAGCTCTTTATCACACCCACTATAGAAGAGGAAACATACAGCTCGTTACATCCGAACGACTGATTTCTCAGCCGTCAGCCCAAGCACTCGAGCGGTTGAAGCATGAACCTGGTTCAGAAGATCGAGGTTCTCTACAAGTGATTTACCATAGGAAGGAACCATTTCCTTAATCTTTGGCTCCCACGCATCCATATGCTGCGGGAAACACTTCTGGAGGATCTCCAGCATCACGTGAACAGCAGTCGATGCACCCGGTGAAGCACCAAGCAATGCTGCAATCGAGCCATCCGCCGCAGTGACTACCTCCGTGCCGAACTGAAGCGTTCCTTTGCCGCCTTGAGCCGTATCCTTAATCACCTGCACACGCTGGCCCGCCAGCACCATATCCCAATCATCGCTCTTGGCGTCAGGAACAAAGTCACGCAATTCGGCCATACGTTGTTCCTTGGATAACATGAGCTGTTGGATCAGGTATTTCGTTAATGAAATTTCTTTGACGCCTGCCGCGAGCATCGTGAGCAAGTTGTGCAGCTTCACGGACGTAATCAAGTCGGCATTGGAGCCCGTCTTTAAGAATTTTGGCGAGAATCCGGCAAACGGTCCAAATAATAGCGATTTTTGATTCTCGATAAATCGGGTGTCCAGATGCGGAACAGACATCGGTGGAGCACCCACCGAAGCTTTTCCATATACTTTGGCATGGTGCTGCTCCACGACTTTCGGGTTTTTGCACACCATGAAGATGCCGCTCACCGGGAAGCCGCCAATATGTTTGCCTTCTGGAATGCCGGATTTTTGCAGCAAGTGCAAGCTTCCGCCACCCGCACCGATAAAGACGAATTGCGCGGTGTGCCGTTCGACGGTTCCGCTCTTCAGATTTTTCACGGCTAATTCCCAAGATCCATTGCTTGTGCGTTTCATATTCTTCACGCTATGTTGGTAGTGGATATCCACGTTTTGTTTCTTCAAGTGTTCCATTAGCATACGCGTTAAAGCACCAAAGTTAACATCCGTACCGGAGTCAATTTTGGTGGCTGCAATCGGTTCATTGCCCGTGCGGTTTTTCATCATCAGCGGAATCCATTCCGCCAGTTTTTTCTTATTATCCGAGAATTCCATACCCACGAACAACGGATGTTTTGCTAACGCTTCAAAGCGTCTTTTTAGAAACAGGACATTCTGCTCTCCATGTACATAACTCAAATGAGGAAGCGGCATAATGAAGTCCCGCGGATTACGAATCAGATTGCTTTTGACGAGATAGGACCAAAATTGCCTTGAGATTTGAAAATGCTCATTCACCGTAATGGCTTTGCTAATATCTACGGATCCGTCTGGTCGTTCAACGGTATAGTTAAGTTCGCACAATGCAGAATGCCCGGTTCCGGCATTATTCCATTCGTTGGAGCTTTCCTCCCCCGCACTGGCGAGCTTCTCAAAAACCTTAATATTCCAGTCTGGTGCCAATTGTTTAAGCAAAGTTCCCAAAGTTGCACTCATAATTCCGGCACCAATCAAGATAACATCTGTACTCGTTTGTCCCTGGCTCATGTCTACCGTCCTTATATCCTATATTTGCCAAAAGGATGTAAGCGTTATCGATTTGGCATTGCAGCAAGCCCCATTCTTGAACAGGCCCGCCCCTTCTCTGAATGAATATAACCTTGATCTAGTGTATCAATAATATGGGTCAATTTAAATATGCAATTTGAAGATATTTGCTATTCCATCAGTATACGCTAGTTTATGTCAGATAGATAACCCGGTTATAGGGCTGAAAGATTAATTTGTTCAATAAAAAGTATCCTTCGGCATTGCATTTATCGAATTGGTACAACTCATATCTAAGGATCGGACTATTATCATAATTTTGGTCAGTTCATAGACCTGAAATATTTTTATTTCTTCTGTATAAATTAACAATCTTCCCAACGAAATTATATGTATCTTTATAATATAGTTCTTGTTCAGTTTTGGATGCCAACATGCTGCATCTTAAATATATTTTCTTAAAGGAACCCTTTAGCCCGAACGCTTTTAAAAGAGTGTTCTGACTAAGGGTATTGAATACCTCATTACGTAAGGGAACTTAATCATTGTACAGTTCTCCTTGCATAACAAACTCTAAAAATTCTGTTGTTATTTCTGCAAACGCATCTTCATCAGGTAAATAAATAAACTTACTCAAACGCTTAATATCATCTTCAAATAATTCAATCAATTTAATAATAGCTGTAGAATCCTGAGTTTTAGCTGCAACAATTAGTTCAACGAATTCATCCTCTGGGATAATTGTTTGAGCATCCTTTTCTTCCATTTGTTCACCGCCTGTTGACTCATATTTAAATGCTGTGCAACTTCTGCTTCAGTATGACCTTCAATGTAAACTTTGTGTAGGATAGTCTTGCCTTGGGGAGGTAACGATTGCAATAGTTGCTCTACCATAATTTTATTCTCCAAGTTTGTTATGAAACTCCCCCCAAGGAATTCAATATCATTAATAGAGCACTCACGTTGTTTTACTTTTTTAGCACGATATTGCACTCTCCAACCAATACGATAAACTTCTGTCTTATAGCGTTCGTATGTTGTTTGTGGTTGTGATTGTTTCATTCCTCATCCCCTTTTATTATTTTAATTTGTTCTACTTAATATATAGGGAAGTATGAAATTGAAATTACAACCAAAAACAGAACATTTGTTCTTATTTTATTATAGCATTTTTCATCATATTTAGAAAGCTATAGAATCCAATAACTAGAAGTTTATCTAGACTTCTAAACTGTAAAGCAAATAAATATACAATTTTAAATTGACAGGTGTATCCTTATCTCCCTGTAACCTAAATAATTTAATAATAAAAAATCACTGGTTGTATAAAATGTTTTTTGATTTCCCTTATATGTGAGAGGCAATCCTGAACAGGATGTCTTATCATAACAAAAGGTGGTTAATTATATGAGTTTAAGCGGAAAAAGTTTTATTATTGATCCAGGACATGGTGGCAAGTATGACGGTGTAACTTCTGGAAGTCGTAAAGAAAAAACAGTAACTCTAAATTTTAGTAATATCCTTAAGAACAAGCTTGAAGCAGAAGGTGCAAAGGTCTATATGACTCGAACTACCGATAAAGACTTTGGTGGAACTAATGCTGATGATGATATTAATAAACGCGTTAATTATATCAATCAAAATATGCCCGCTGTATCGGCATTGATAAGTATCCACGTTAACACTTACAAAGGAAGAATTGGTCCATTCTATCAAGAAGGTACAGTAGCGTCCAAAGCATTCGCCCAGGCCATTGCTAAGGAATATGGTACAGTGGCGCACGAAGGGAACTTTGCAATTCTACGAGATACAACACGCGCGAGCCAGAAAACATTGATTGAGATTGGACAAATCATTGAAGGTTGGTTGGATAATACCAAGGATCTCTCAAGTACTGCTGATTTTGTAGTTAAAGGAATCAAAAATCACTTTTAAGTATTAAGTACAAAAAAGCGAAGCTCCGGCTTCGCTTTTTCTATATTTTAAAACTTTAACTTATAATATAATGATTTAGATGGGTTTAATGTTATAGACTAAGAATAATCAAAAAAAATTATGAGGGAGAACGTTGATGATTATAATAAGTGTGGTATTGCTGGTCGTAGGCATTATTTTTATTATTCGTGGACGAGCTCTGGAAATTAGTAGTCAAAACAGAAAAACAATGCTCTGGATTGGGTCTGCTCTTATTGTAATGACCATATTTCTAGTCATTATGGGGATTTTACAAATTACAGACATATCAACCAACGAGCAAGGGCATTGAGTAAGCTTGACATTGAGGAAATTTTGTTTGCAATGCCTGTATAAAAATCTCTTATTTTTATAGCTTAATTTCAGTTTTTTTATCTAATCTTTCCACTTGTTAACAAGCGACAACAATCGATTAACTCTGAAAAGAGTTCAATCGGTCGTTGTCGCTTTTATTTATAGAAATCTTGATTTAAAATACTAGCACTTAATTTTAGTTCATCTATTATCATTCCTTATCAACTCTCTATATAGCGATGTCGCTAATATCTTGTACTGAAATATTTAGATGTCTCTAATACTTATGAGGATGCTGCACCACTTACAACCATTTCGCCTTGTCTTATGGTAAAACTCCCGCCTTGCTCAAAGAATTTTATTTTCGGTCGTAAAGATCGATGTATTGAATTGCTTCATCTAATCCTTGATCTATTAATTCAGCAACTTCTAAATAACCGCAGCAAATTACCTTCACATAAGAATTTCCTAGCGTGTCCAGTTTTGAACAGGCTCGATATAATTTTTATTAAACCTATTTAGAGTTACGTATACAAGGTAACGACTAAAAATACAGCCCTGGTAACTGCGTTATCGTTTGAAAGTATGTTCCTTGATTTCAATCAGTCGTATTCAATATACACGCTGCAACCGTTCGTTTTGGCTAGTTCTAAAAATGTTGATATCTGATGTGCTACTTCTGGGAGAGTAGGAACAATATTCTTAACATTCTCTATTTGCTCACCAGTTACTTTACTCACATTGAAGGAATTAAATAAATGAATAGCTGAATCAAGGTCCTGTATTTCCCATGGACTTTCCTCATACCAACCTTCATGGGCATAGTATCCTTGTAGAATACCATTGTCTGTAGACTCATACTGGCACATAAGATCTAATAATGTCTCAAAATATCCATTCCACATTTTCAGAATATTCCTTTCGATAGGGTTCTCAAAAAGAATTAATATCTCGGGTTGCCCTTCAAATCCAACATAAAAGGAATCATTAACTAGTTCTTCTTTCATCGTATTACTCCTTCCAATGTCCTTGATCTAAAATCCTGACTTGTTCCGGCGTAGCAGTACCTGCTTTTCGTGCAGCTATTGCATCATACCACTTATACCCCTCAACCCACTCGCTTTCTCCAATCTTGTAAAAAGACTGTGGCCTGTTGCCCCCATTACCCGGAATTGTTCTTTGAATTACCCACGTGTTCCCTTGGTCAATAGGGGCACCAGATGTTCTAGTGTGCCATCTAACTTCATACTTATATGTCTCGTCACTCCATTTATAGGTTATCTGTTCATAGCCATCATTCATTGATTTAGCTTTCATATTCGCACTTTCAGGAATCTCAATTGGAGCAGTTTGAGCATATCGTTTTGATATAGCTAATTGTTCATCTACATTCATATCAGAGAATTTTTTATTAGCTTCTATCTTTCCATTAGAACCTATGCCCTGGTCCTTACCTGTCTTCTCTTTAGCAGCCTCCATATTCTTCTTAATTTTCGTCACGGCTGGACTAGATGATGGTAAGCGAAATGGCCCCTTGCCGCCCGGCATGCTCCCGCGAACCATCTGGATCGCCATAAACACTTGGGCAAATTTTAGAGAGGTAACCATGGTTTGAGCATAAGAATCAGAGACAGATTCACCTGTATAGGGATGTATTCCATTCTGAAATGCCTTGATCTGTAGTGTAAATATATCTTCCCCAGGCGGTTCAACCTTCACAGCTTGCATGCGATTAAAGTCCAGATTTCCCTGATCCTTCTCATAAGCCTGAAGGGCAGCCTGATCCGTAACACCTTTCTCGTTCACAGGCATCCATCTTCCAAACATAGAGTTATATGCCATCCGATAGCCCTTATCACCCGAGCTTGAATCACCTGCTGATTTGGTCATCATAGCCGCGGCACCGACTGCTCCAGTTGCACCACCCAGACTTACCAACTGAGCATCTGCATCCTGGAAGCGCGTAGCGATGTCCTTCAATTCCTTGGATGTGTTCACCATACTCTCCAGCGCTTTATCCAGTATAGGGCGCGATTGCTCAAACTCATAGTAAAACCGCTCCTGCGTCGCACCCATCCACATCATCTGAATGAACATGATCTGTCTCGTCAGATCACCACGTATATGCTCCAACTGTTGTTTGGCCTGATCCACCTGATTCGATACGTGATGTAGTTGCTCAGGGGTTACTTTGATTGTACTCATACGTTTCTCCGCTCATTTAAAATAGGATTAACCAATGTTAGCAGAAGTTTGTATGACAGACCATCCGGCTAACATCCTGATTTGACCATTTCTAAAACATAAGCTGTACCACTCATCGGTGCTATGGTCCTATATGCATTTACCCATTTCAAAGCACTTATCACCAGCAAATCCCCCTTACCCTATCTCCTCCAAAAAAGCCCGATACCGCCCAATCTGCTCCACTGTCGCATCTTCCCGCAACGATTCTAGTAGTGCTGCGCATTTTTTGAAATACGGATTCATCTCAAGCTCATCCGCTAACCTGAGCGCCTGCAAAATGAACTCCACCGCTTTCTTTTGCCTCCCCATCCCTTGTTCGTATAAAGCCCGGTGAAAACAGTAATGGTACATATGATCGTTGTTTGAAGAATCTATTTCTCTGCCACTACCTTGAACCTGACTCGCAATCATATGTAAAACTCGATCAATCTGCCATCGATACCGGACCGCCGCCCCACAATCGTTCTCAGACCTGCTATACATTCATCTGGGTGCCCTAGCAGAAAATTCACATACTCCTCCAGCAGCTCTGCATGCCCCGCATTAATCTCCAGCGCATACCGATTCACCTGTGCTCGATGCCTAAACTCCTGAACTACCTGCATTCCCGCCTCATCCAGCTCTTCCATCCATCCTAGTTCTGCATACTGGTCGATACACGCCCGCGCCTGATCCACCTGTCCCATCTTCTGGTGAGCCATACCCCGCATCAAATGACTGAACCCGTAATAGTAGACCAAGGGACGCTCAATGTGTATATCTGGTGCATGCACTCCCTTTGACTGATACTCCTGCCGCTCTTCATGGATAGACTGCACACATTGATATAACATGTCCGCCCTCTCCATCACCTTTTTCCAATTTTCAAAAGCCACAGCCATGTCCAACATTTCAACAATGATGTCTGGTTTGAGTGATTTTAGGATAGATGCTCGCAAAATGTTTCCTCCTCTAATTTGGGATAGGATAAGAAGTATGCTAATTCCGTAATATCACAGCTTAATTAATTATTTTCCTTTTAGAAACTCCAAAGAAGTAGTACAATAAAATAAATATAGTACTTAATCGCAGCTTTTTCAATATATTTTACCGCCTTTATATCTCTGCTATTTACAACGATACTCTCCTAACCTTTAGGAGAGGTGGTTAATATGTCAACATTACGGAATTCAGTTGGAGAACGGATTAGAGAAATTCGAAAGGCGAAGGGTTGGACACAACAACAACTTGCAGAGCACTCGGGACTCGATGATGCATATATAGGTTCTGTGGAGCGTGGGGAAAGAAATTTTTCTATTGATACCTTGGAAAAAATTGTTACAGCTCTAAAAGTCTCAACTTCTGATGTATTCATTGCTATAGATGAGGATGAAGAAATCTCACTACGACGTAATGCAATTGATGAATACTCTGTAGTCATTAACGAGCTTAAGAAGAACCAAATTGAAATTATGAAAAAAATCATAAACGAGTTGAAGAATGCTTTTTGAAGCTAAGCTTTAGCTTATGGCTGTTCTCTTTCTAAGTAGATAAATGACCTAAATTAATCAGCCAGCTTTGCTGAAGAGGGTTATACACATCAGAGCCGATAATGCCTATAATAATGTATATTTAGATTTTCAGACTAAAATAAGCCCTTTCCAGGCTTTCAGGAAAGAGCTTAAAAATTCATGTAGATAAAATCGTTTCAATACAACCATCACAAACTTGATACGATTTTGGTTTTTTACTTACTAATTTAACATATCCCTCTTGAACTAAATAATCCATGACTTTGTTGATCATATGTCTGGACATATTAGACAGTTCCATTAAATTTTGCACAGACAAGATCATTTTATCCGCTACAAATACATTAATGCTAACGATTAAATATAATATGTTTCGTTCATCTTTATATTCTTCCCATCGATCGCTATTCATATATTCCTTAATTCTCTCCAGTTTCATTAGGTTTATTTCGAGATCTTCAATAATCCCACTCTGTCCACTGGAGAGTAATTCAAGCATATGGATTAAGAAAAACGTCATATCTCCTTGATTCAAAGGAAAAGCTATTTCCTCTAATGCCTTATAATACTTGGGTTTATCCCTATTTACGGCATAAGAAAATGTTATAGCTGTATACTTATCCAAATAATGGGATAGATAACTTCCCACTATTAAGCGGCCTGTTCGTCCATTACCATCATAAAATGGATGAATGTACTCATAATAATAATGAGCAACCATGTACCGATATAGTGGGGGATGTGATTCATCTTTTAGATAATTAACGAGTGCTCCCAAGGCTTCAACAATATTTTTCTCAGAACTTACACCAATATGTGTTGTAACAAAGCCATCATTTATTTCGACATGACCTTTACGGAACAAATCACCATCAGGAATGTCCTCGAGTTTAATTTCATCTGCCACTAGATCGTCATATAATGTCCTAAAATCGTGAACATGTTCAAAAGGCTTGATTTGATCCATATAGCGATATGTTTTCATGAGTCCCTGAAATCTCTTGTTTTTAGGCTCCGACTTTCCCACTTCATTTAAAGCGTCTTGTAATTCCTTCTTTGTGCTACGTATTCCTTCAATTTCGTTGTTACTCTGAGCCTCATTAATAATAAGCTTATCAAAATAAGGTTTTACTATAAAATCAGGCAGCTTACTAATAAGCAGAGAAATTTGGGAGCTATTTAATAAGACCTGATTATTCAGAGTCATTAATTGATGAGTATTTACATAAAACAGCTCGAAAGATTCTGGTAGTTGCTGTCCTTTTCTAAACCCTCTGATCATTAATCCTGTTAGGTAACTACCGTAGCTTTCTTTTCTTTTGTTTAATTCAATATGATACGACTCATGATCCAATTTATAATATAGCTTAGATAACTTCTCATACTTCATAAAATCACCTTTCTATTTTTAAAAATTGGACGTTTTTTAAATTATATAACCATTATATCCACAATTCAATTAAATATTCTCACAGAACAACCCGCTCAAACTCCCCAAACTCAATCCGATTACGGCCATTCTGCTTCGCCTGATACAACGCCTTGTCTACCGCAGCGAACAGCTGAATCAAATACCCCTCCGGATTGTCCGGTACATGCTCACATTCAAAATCCTCAATAGACAAAATCCCTATGCTAATCGTAATAGACACCTGTTCGATCTCATGATCCACCACAATGAGGTTCGACTCCACCGCTAATCTCACGCGTTCCGCTATTTGTTGGGCTAACTGGCGTTCGGTATGCGGAAGGTAGATCATAAATTCCTCCCCGCCATATCGCGTTAGAATATCGGTACTCCGAATGGATTCTTTGACGGCCTGAGCGGTGCGTTGCAGCACTTCATCCCCGATGACATGTCCGTAGCGATCATTGATCGCTTTGAAGTAATCAATATCCAGGAGTATGAGTGAAAACGGTGTTTTGTATTGAATGTTGGTGATGACCTCGTGATTCAGGTGTTGGGTCAGGTAACGGCGGTTGTAGCAGTTGGTTAGACTGTCCGTTAGAGCGAGTTCCTCCAGCTTGCGATTGGCCTCGGACAACTCCAGACGAATGCGATCCAGGGCATGATTGCGCTCCTGAAGCGTCTCATTCTGTCGATTCATTTCTTTGACATAGAAGCGCTCTTGAGAGACATCCTGGAACGTAACGATATGACCAATAGGTTTACGAGAAGAATCCACAATCGGAGACGATTGGAGAATATAATGACGCATAATGTCGCGCTGCGTGATAATTTCAATTTGAGACAGGATATTGTCCTTTTGTTTATACTGATCCAGAAACGTCTGACTGCTGCCCTCTACACGAACAGAATTCAGAAATGCTTCCATATCAAAAGAATCCCCCACATGCAGATCCATGAAGGATCGGGAGGCTTTGTTCAATTCAATAATCATCTCATTCTCATCCAATACAAGGATGCCGTAAGGAATGGTATTGATCACATCCTCATGGGCGATGGAAACGAGATCGAACACATTGTATCTTTTAATCACATAAACGAAGAAAAGGTCAGACAGGAAAATCCCCAGCGACGTCAGTCCGGGAATAATGAAGGGTAAATACGCTCTTAGAACTACATTAAGCAGAGCGTCGATGGTTGCAAAAACAGCCAGCACGAATATGCCCCATAGCGTAACTTTCACCTGGTTTTTAATCATGGTGGACGTTCGTGAAGAATAAAGTGCCCGGAACAAAATAAAGAGGGAAGTCACAAAGTAGCTCACGAGTACAGCCATGACAACCCAGAACCAGGGTCCATAGGCCCGCTCAACATAACCGCCTTCCAGCGGAGTTACAAACCAGCTCCACGGGTTCAGGACCACGCCTACAGCGCCAATAACCGCGGGAATAAATAGCAGGAAGGATCTTATTTTGCCTAATCGCTCCGCCTCACCAGTAATAAAGATGGTAAGCAGCAGCCAACCGCCCCCGAGCAAGGAAACCGCGACAAAAGATAACGTAACATAGAACAACTGCAAGCCGGGATCATCCGTCAACGTACTCGCAAACTGACAGAATGGCCACAGCATCATCAACCCATGAAACAAAAAGTAAACCTTATGTAAGTTCGTAATTCTAACTGTAGCAAAAACATATACGTATACACCAAACAATAGGACGAATAGAAAGAGATCATACCATACTAATGGGCTCACGAATCTTCTCCTTTTTGCATGCGACAACGAGGATAGTATTGAACTGGGGTATTTCATAACGCTGCTTACGCTAATGTGAACCTTCGATAAACCTATAAAAGATATTCCTACAATGTGCTATTGGTTAAATTAACCACATCTTATCATACCGCTACTGGACTGAGTAGCCCATACAATGGCAATCCAGCCAACCTCTGATTGAATTTTTCGCAATTTTTGCGTTTTCGTGAAAGAATTTGAACGTTTGGATGCAAACCGGGAGGGAAGAAGACCTTGTTAGCTGTCGTAGGAGGTACGGAAATGCGTATATAGAGCCCTCCGTCACCGGACGGCCCACTCCTCATTCGTACATCGCTTCCAAAGGTAAATTGTCCGAGAACAAATCCGGATTATCTTCCAGCATGTCCGTGATTACTTCTGTCAACATCGCCGCATCGCATACTCTGACGACTGCATCACCAAGCTGCCCCTTACGCATTGCTCCTTTACGCTCAAGAACGTCATCCACTTTCCAAAAGTGCTCCGACCACGACAATCCGCAATGTCTACGTGAAGGTACCGAAATCTCGGTTCCATCGGGTAAAACTGTGCTTAACATCTCAGGCTCATCCGTTAACCTGCCCGGGATGTCCACCCATTCTTCGATGCCATGGATAAACGTGTTCCTCCTCAGATCAACGCCGACCAAAAGGATGGTGGCCTTCCGATCAAGCAGCTTACCCCAGGCAGAGCCTCTGGCACATGGTGTATCAAAAAGATGATCGTCCTTCGTAAATGCTTCGGCATCCCGTCCCAGAGCAGCTACCGAATGTGTAGGGTGCCAAGAACGTACTACGTCAGGCCGTTTGCGAAACAGCTCAGGCAGAATACCGACGCAGCAGGGTGAAGATTCCACGTGGAACATCGGATTGTCCGCATTGATCGTGGACCATGTGTGCGTTGGCAGCACCAGCAGTCCTTCCTTCATATACTCGGTCAATGCATCCAACACCGTATCCGCGCCGCCTTCGACTTCGCCCATGCTTTTCATGGAAGAGTGAATGAGCAGCGTTCCTTGGTCGTCGATACCGAGCTTGCGCAGTTGGTGGAGTAAACTTTCTTGGGTATGCATCATTAATGGATAACCTCCTTTGGGCTATTATAGCAAAATAGAACGTAGACGACGGTACTAACATTATCCTTTGTCTTGGAGAGAGCACAAGATCCGTTTCTGACCAAATACCATGCGTCTCAGAGCAAGATAAAGGGCCGGGGAATCCCCCGGCCATAAGGAAAGAATTTGTATGAGTTCATGAATAACAAAACTTATTTAATCACAACGTACTCCAGGTTCACCAATTTAGCATAAGTAACAATCTGGTCTGTTGTCAGGTTCAAGGAAACTACGGTATGGTGACCGCCGCCATTCTCGATCCAATCTCTGACCCCATCCTGGAAGTTGGGCTTCACATTCCACAGTACACGGGCTACTGGCAGATTAGGCGCTGGAACCGTCGGTTCAAATGCGGATACTTCGTTGATTAACAGTTTGTAATGCGTACCGAAGTCTGCCATGGATACCACGACACCTTCTCCTGCTTTGCCGTCGAATACGAGACGTGCAGGATCTTCACGATCGCCAATACCCAGTGGGGACACGATGATTTTCGGTTTATTGCTGGCGAGTGTCGGGTCAACTTCAAGCATATGGGATTGAAGGATCGCCTCTTGACCAGCCGCCATTTCGTACGTGTAATCCTCCATGAAGCCCGTGTTTTCGTTATGGGCCATAACTTTAAGCAGGCGGTCGAGTGCAGCCGTTTTCCAATCGCCTTCACCTGCGAAACCATACCCTTGGGCCATCAGGCGTTGTACAGCCAGACCCGGAAGCTGCTTCATACCATGCAGATCTTCGAAGTTGGTGGTGAAGGCACTGTATCCACCTTCGTCCAGGAAACGTTTAATCGCAATTTCATAACTTGCTTGTACACGTACGCTAGCTTCCCAAGCTTCTTTGCTGTTTGTGCCATAATCGAATTCATACAGCTCCGCATACTGAGCGATCAGATCATCGATTTCTTGCTCTGTTACGACATTCACGTATTGCACAAGGTCGCCGATACCGAAATAATCAACTGTCCATCCGAATTGGATCTGTGCTTCCACTTTATCTCCTTCGGTCACGCCCACGTTGCGCATGTTGTCGCCAAAACGAGCAACCTTGATGTTGAAGCTTTCGTTATAGGCAACCGCTACGTCCATCCAATCCGCAACCTGCTGCTGCACTTCTGGGCGCTCCCAGTAGCCAACAACGATTTTGTTTTGTTTTCTCAGGCGTGCATTGATGAAACCATATTCGCGGTCACCGTGAGCCGCTTGATTCAGGTTCATAAAGTCCATGTCGATCGTCGCCCAAGGAATGCTTTCATTAAATTGTGTCGCCAGATGAAGCAACGGTTTTTGCAGCAATTTCGTACCCCGAATCCACATTTTTGCAGGTGAGAACGTATGCATCCAGGTGATCACACCCGCCACTTCGTCACGATAGTTCACTTCTTTCATGATGCTCGTGATTTTATCTGCGCTTACCGCCAAATCCTGCAATACGAGCGGGTATGGCAGCACGCCACTTGCATTGAGAGCATCCGTGATTTTCTGTGCGTTGGCTTTAACCTCGCCCAGTGCTTCTTCCCCGTACAGATGCTGTGAACCTACGACGAACCAAAACTGTTTAGCTGCTGTTGTTGACATGTAATCATCCTCATTTCATTTTTATAGTCGAACATATGGGTTTACACTTACTGCTCCGATTGCAGTACCATCTTCCGATCGCTGGTTATCCCCGGATTTTTTGAACCCTTTTTTAAAGGGAAAATCCTGTGATAAACGCGAGCGCTCCGCTTCTTCAGATTGGTTCTGCACTCTCCGTTACCGTGTAAAAATCAGGCACTACATAAGGTCAGTACTAATTACTTCTGCCCGTAGTACGCGTCTTTTCCGTGTTTACGCAAATAGTGTTTATCCAAAATGCCTTGTGGCAGTTCTTTGGCAAAGTTATTCAATTGCCGCGCATACAGGTTCATTTTGCACACTTCCTCCAGCACGACGCTGTTCACCACCGCCGACTTGGCGTCTTTGCCCCATGTGAACGGTGCATGACCATGAAGCAGAACAGCCGGGATCGCCATCACATCCAGTCCGCGCTGTTCAAACGTCTCGATAATGACATGGCCTGTCTCCGCTTCGTAGCCGCGATCGATCTCTCCCTGGTTCAAGAAACGGGCACAAGGTACGGCACCATAGAAGGTATCAGCATGCGTCGTTCCCATCACAGGTACGTCCAATCCGGCTTGCGCCCAGATGGTCGCCCAAGTGGAATGGGTGTGCACGATACCGCCGATTTCCGGGTAATGTTTGTACAGTACCGCGTGAGTGGCGGTATCAGAAGAAGGTCTCATTTCGCCCTCTACCACATTACCGTCCAGATCGACCACAACCATGTCGCTTGGTTTCATCTTGTCATAGCTGACACCGCTCGGTTTGATGACAAACAGACCGCTATCCCGATCCATCGCGCTGACATTACCCCATGTGAACTTCACCAGTCCGTGCTTAGGAAGCTCCAGATTCGCCTCATAGACCTCTTCTTTCAGTTGTTCTAACATGTGTTAGCCCCTCCCGTTCTCTACCAGATGATCTACCGCCGCCTGCTCAATCGCGAGGCCCTTCCGGTAACGTTCGATAAAAGCTTCAAATCCTTTGACATCCGATGCATCCGGTGCAACTTCCTCACCCTCAACATCATGGAAGACCTTCTGCTCAAGGAACACATCCAGGCTCTCCTGCTGATCCTTGTTGATCATGTACGAGGCCAGAAGCGCCATTCCCCATGCACCGCCTTCACCCGCTGTAGACATCACTGACACCGGCACGTTCATCGCTGCAGCTACGATCCGCTGTCCGACAACAGGGGTCTTGAACAGACCTCCATGAGCCAAAATGCTGTCAATTGCCACATGCTCGTTCTTCGTCAAAATATCCATGCCAAGCTTGAGTGCACCGAAAGCAGTGAATAAATGCGTGCGCATGAAATTCGCCAAATTAAAGTTGCTTTCCGGTGAGCGGACGAACAATGGACGGCCTTTGTCGAGACCCGTAATGTTTTCACCTGAGTAATATCCGTAGCTCAGCAAGCCGCCACCATCCGGGTCGGCTTCCAACGCCTTATTAAACATCACGCTGAACAATTTGCCGGTATCCACTTCGTATCCCATCGCCTCGGAAAATTCACGGAACAAGCCCAGCCAGGCGTTGATGTCGCTGGAGCAGTTATTGGCGTGAACCATGCCCACAGGGCTACCGTCCGGCGTCGTAACCATATCGATCTCGGGATACACTTTGGATAATTCCTTTTCCAATACGATCATCGCGAACACGGACGTGCCGACGGAGATGTTGCCCGTACGCTTTCTCACGCTATTCGTTGCCACCATGCCCGTTCCCGCATCACCTTCCGGCGGACAGAGCGGAATGCCTGACTGCAAATCATTCGAAGGGTCCAGTAGCTTGGCTCCCGCTTCGGTTAACTCACCAGCGTTCTCACCTGCGAGACACACCTTGGGAAGAAGTTCCTCGACTTTCCACGAATAGCCTTTGTCTGCGATCCGTTCATCGAACTGCTTGATCATAGATGGGTGATAATTATGCGTAGACTCATCGATTGGAAAAATGCCCGAAGCGTCGCCAATACCGATGGCTTTATTACCCGTCAGCAGCAAGTGTATGTAGCCAGCCAAGGTTGTCAGGTGGTCGATGCGAGGCACATGAGCCTCTTCGTTCAAGATCGCTTGGTATAAATGGGCGATGCTCCAGCGTTCCGGGATATTGAACTGAAGAAGATCCGTAAGCTCTCTCGCAGCCTTCCCCGTAGTCGCGTTACGCCACGTCCGGAACGGTACCAGCAGTTCTCCCGCACTATCCAATGCGATATATCCATGCATCATGGCGGAAAATCCGATGGAACCTACCGTTTGCAACGTGATTCCGTATTTCCGTTCCACGTCTTGCTTCATTTCACGATACGCGGTCTGAAGACCTGTGATAATATCCTCCTGGTTGTACGTCCAATATCCGTCTTTCAGGAGGTTTTCCCATTCAAAACTGCCTGACGCGATGGTCTCGAAACGTTCGTCGATCAGCACCGCCTTGATCCGTGTCGATCCAAATTCGATGCCTAGTGAAGTTGTTCCCTTGGTAATCGCTTCTTTCATATCCACATGACTCATGATCACGTAGTCCCCTCTCTGACCACAGTAGGTAAAAGTAAAAATAGTTTTGGCTTAGGATGATTGAAATGAATTCATATTCCGGTTTATTGAAAAGAATGCGCTTTCCTTTTCTGACAGCCTTAGTATATTTTTTGTACGTACATTTGTCAATAATTTATAATAGTTATACTTATATTAATTGAAATATACCGTCTAAATGATCTAATTTCTGTACTCAACAGGCTTTGTTGTAAGGTACATATCTCTGCTTTGTAATAGGAGTTGTACGTTTCAATTCAAAAAAACTGCTGTTGCATTTCCATTCCATTTGAATCATGATAAAATATGTACGTACAACTATGGATATGACGATGTTTTTTTATAGATAAGTAACGATGAAAGAAGTGGACTGTGTGAAGCCAAAGTATCAGGTCATCATTGATGATATTAAGAGCAATATCCTGTCGGGGACCTATAGTGTGGGCGAACAAATCCCTACCGAGTCCGCATTGCAGGACAGCTACAACGTGAGTCGCCAGACGGTGCGGAAGGCCATTTTGGAGCTGTCGAACGAGGGATTTTTGAGAAGCGAGAAAGGTTCCGGCACCTATGTGAGCAATCTGTATCGATCCAGAACCGGCGGGAACACGATGAAAAAAACAATCGGCGTCATCACGACGTATATCTCCGATTACATCTTCCCCTCCATCATCCGCGGCATTGAAGGCCGATTGAATGAAGATAATTACTCGTTGCTGTTAGCCAGCACGAATAACGACGTTGCCCAAGAGAAAAAAGCGCTCGAAATGATGCTGGCTTACGGTGTCGATGGGCTGATTGTTGAACCGACCAAAAGCAATCTGTACAATCCCAACATTGCTTATTATCTTTCCTTTAAAGAGCAGGACGTTCCGTTCACGATGATCAATGCCTTTTATGAAGAGCTGGAGGTGCCTTTCTTCTGTCTGGATGACGTGCAGTCCAGTTATCTTGCTACCCGGGAGCTGATCGCCAAAGGACATAGCCAGATCGGCATTATCGCGAAAATGGATGACTTGCAAGGAAAGTATCGGATGAAGGGATACATCAAAGCGCTGGGTGAAGCCAAGCTGCGTTTTCATCCCGAGCAGGTACTCTCGTTCGATACGGCATCGAAGCCGGATCTCTCCACCAATCTGGAAGTGTTCCTGGAGGAAAACAGAGATGCGCTGACATCCCTTGTCTGTTACAACGACGAAGTGGGGCTGGAGGTCGTACATGCATGTAGGAAGCTGGGGATTTCGATCCCGGACGAGTTATCCATTATTGGTCAGGACAATTCGTACATCGCCAAGAACGCCAACATCAAACTTACGACGTTAACCCACCCCCAAGAGCAAATGGGCCGTGATGCAGCGGATTGGGTCATCAAGAAACTGCAAGGCAAAAAGGATTTGCCTACCAACACCTATTACCAGCCCGTACTGGTTGAGGGTGAGACGGTGAAAGAAATTGAGTTGGAATAGTATATGGACCGAGATTTGGTTGATGTAGGTTGGTGTGTTTGCGGCATACAAAGGGACATCCCTGCCTGCATCACCCATCATTTGACCGTCATCGCGATGTTCATGCTGAAATATGAAAAGGCTGCCGTAATGGCAGCCTAAGATGTCTTGCAGATGCCTTGCTTTAGTCATTCTTTTTAGCTAGAAAGGGAACTACGTATACCCTCAAGGCGTGACTCTCCCATGGAGAATCCTCCATTATTTTGTGATGCCATTCCAGAACGTCAGCTCGTCAATCGGCAGTCGAGTGGTCGGATGTCCCGGCTGTGAGGCTTTGCCGATGGAAATGAGAATGGTTGGAACATAACGTTCGGGAATATCGAACGCTTCAATGAATTTATTTTTATCGTATCCAGCCATTGGAACAGTATCATAACCTCGCGCTTTGGCGGCAAGCATGAACTGCATTGATAATAAACCACAGTCAAATATGACGCCATCTTTGATATATTGAGCATCCATGCTTCCCAGCATACCCTTCATATTGGTAACCAATGATTCCTTAATTTCTTTAGTCATATAACCTGCTTCTACAGAAGCATCATAAACGGAGTCAACCTGTTTGATGTATTCCAAGTCCCCCAACACCGCAATAACGGCCGAGGAGTCTACCACCTGCTGTTGGTTGTTCGCGATGGGAAGTAATTGTTCTTTCAGAGCCTGATCATTAAAGACAATGAATTTCCATGGCTGCATATTCGCGCCAGATGGAGCAAGGGCTGCTTCAGTCAGGATATCTTTCAATTCCTGCTCTGACATCTTGAATGCAGGATCGTAATTCCGTACAGAACGTCTTTCCTTCACCACTTCCATAAAGCTTTGCTCTTGTTTTACGCTCTCCATCCCGTTTTGCCTCCCATATATTATACTGTGTATTTTTTAACACAGTTAAAGATAAAAAAATATACCACTAACTGTGCTAATATAAGCACAGTATATATGTGGGATAGGGATGTTGTCAATTCTCCATTATCGGACTCATCCTGTTAGCCATGTCGGCTATGGTGTATTTTCGCAGGATTTCCAAAACGCTATCATTGATTTCTTCCGTAATATCGTTGAACATATCATGCATCTGCATACCAAAGGCGTGTTCACCCGTGGAATCCAGCATTCCTTCGCACAGCGATGCCTCGGTCTGAAGCGACATATATATATCTGCCAGTGTCACCAATTCCGGCGGCTGCTTCATGCGATAACCTCCATCGCGTCCTTCACGAACCTCCAGAATATTCTCTTGAGCGAGTTTGGCTAATATTCGACGTATCAATGTGGCTTCTGAGCATAAATGATCGGCGATATTGTTACTTGGATAGCGGTTAGGACTATCCGACATGAATACAAGGGCCTGCAATGCCAAGCCAAATGCCTTGCTATTGGAGGGACAGGTATGTTTGGCCTTTTTCATCGTACCGGGCTCCCTTCTTCGTTGCGTCCTGTGTGCATTATAGCAAACCCCAAACAGTCGTTCAACACGGCATGGAGGTTTGCAAACTGTAGCTTGCTACTATATAAACCAGAAGGTACACGCCGATGAAATATAAGAAGAGGAACCTTCCAAAACAATATATCTTCGAACCCTTGGATAGTAAGCTAGTAATACAGCTATTCTGTTCAAAGAAACTTCAAAACATCATATAATAACCACTTAACAAACCATCGTAATTGGTATATTATACAATTGTAGCAAAAATTTATTATATTCAGAGGAGGTTTTAACCTTGAAAAAGACGCTGTCTATGGTTGTCGTCGTAAATCTGCTTTTCAGTTTTGCCTTTGGCTTTCAAGCGTTTGCTGACGATGACATGGCCGAATCGGGAGTTCACCCTGATGCCCATGTCGCAGAACAGGTACTGCAGCCAAGTGAAGAAATCATATTCGAACTTACCAAGGCTGCTTCTGAGCTCGATTCATCCAAACTAAAGAAGCATCGGGTAAAGGCATCTGTCAATTTGGAATCGGCTACCGCGTCTTCAGAATTACAAAAGGGACTCATTTCGGCTCCGCAATCGGTTATCGCTACAGCCACAGCAGAGACTAATACATACACGGGCTACATCCAACAAGAAGGTACCTCCAGCTTTTTATACCCTATCTATGTACAACCGGGAAGCATACTACAGGTACAAATGGATAATCCTGCATCAGCGCAGCTAGATTATGATCTATATCTCTACGAATTTGACATGGTCACTGGTGATTTGAACCCAACTCCAATTGATTATTCCATCTATGGCACGTATCTCAATAACTACGGAAATGGATCCAGAACCTTGTCTGAAAATGTCGGCACGAAAAATAGCACGGCCAGTTCCAAAGCCTATTTAATTGAAGCCTACGGCGCAGTTGGAGGCAGCATCAATGAACCATTCACTCTAACTGTCTCAACTAGCTCAACCTATGATTCGTACGAGACGGATGAGAATGCACTTCATGCTTATCCTTTCACGGTAGCAACTGGTGGCTCTACTCTTTCAAGCCGTTCCATTAATTCGGAGATCGATCAGGATTGGTATAAGATCACGGTTCCCGAAAGCAGAAATTACGATGCCATGCATATCGATCTGGATCAAGCCTCTGTAGGCAATGGCTATAAAGCGGAATTGTATAGTGCATTAAGCAATAATCGGATGGCACTGGTTCCCTCCACCAATGGCAATGTGTCGCTAGGGACGGGCACATATTATTTGCGGGTGTATACAACAAGCAATTATTCGGATAACAACTATTCATTACACCTCCAGCCCGTATTAAGAGCCGATAAAGTCGTGATCACAGGTTATAACTCCAATGGTGGTCCGAATGACTACCCCACATATACTTATGGACGCTACTACCGTATAACAGGAACCAGTTTTACGGTGACTGGCGTTGCCGCGACATCAGATAACTATGCGGTAGCCAATGCAGAAGTAGAAGTCATTTGGGAGAATGATTATTGGACCGAAGGCAGCAACAACAGATATCGGAGTGCAAAGGTTATGACAAACAGCAGCGGTCAATTCACTGCTACCTTATCCCTGCCTCCTTCAACCGGGAGCATAAGTCAATACTTGCCGGGAGCCATAAGCTTCACGCATTATTATGATATTTGTGGTGTGCTGGCGAAGGTAACGAGTCGTCCGAGTGCAAATGATACGGATATTGTGTATCACTTTGCCTACAGCATATACGGAGGTTAATCAGAGCGAGAAAAAGCAATGGGCGATTCCAACATGCCTGTTGCTTTTTTTGTCCAATCATATTAAAAATATGGAATAATATTCCGATAGTATGAAGAGAAGTGAATTTTTGGAATACATCAAACGAATAGGGGTGTTTTTATTATGAAGGTTCAAAGTACGACTCCGTTTGACCTCAATGCCTACATTCAATCGAAACAACGCGCGGATAAGCCGTCCTTAGTCACAGGCACGATACCCGAACTGTCACATAACAACGACACAGTGGAAATCAGTCCGGCTTCCAGACAGTTAGCAGCATCCGATATTGTGAATCATTCCGCTACATATTTTGGAACCGTTCAAATCAATGATTCCTTAAATCGCTTACTCACGGATCAACCCTCAGAGGTGAAGGAAGCTGTCTATGGCATCATTCAATCCAATCTCATTACTAACGTTACCGGAGAAGAGGAAAGATCTGCATTACTAGAATTGGGTCTCACTCAAGCAAAGTATATCGCGGACAACTATATGAAAGGGGATAAAGCGACGGAATTTATGAATACGATTCGTCAAATCGCCGCCATCTCCACAACCAGAACCGTAGATCCTGAGACGAAAGAAATCCATTACGAGACACCGCCTCAGAGACCTGTTGGGGCTCCAGATGATTATATCGATCTAACCTATATGATGAAGAAATTCGAACCGAAAACGCTGGACAAGCTCCAGGACGCAATTGTGAACGGAAAAGACTGGAACAGCATTCTGCAGAGCTTCGCCAAAAATGCATCGACTAATCAGGACTGGTTGAAGGAATACCAAGAGGACGTAGCCAAATCAACCGGAAATATCGCTCAGGAGAACAGATTCGTAAACGCCTCTACTACCAGCTTGTCTGAGTTTGTCGAGGATATTAAGAACATGATTGCCCATGCTGGATTAGAAAATAGCGATTTTCTGACAGACAATATAGAAGCATTTATGCGAACTTTGGCAATCCCGAAATCCAATGGGTAATAGATAAGATTTACCAAAACTCCTGATCAGCATGCCACTGAGAGTCAAAACAAAAAATACTATATATGCCTAAATTGACTCTCAGTGAAGTCATGCTCTACATCGCTTTTCTCCTATTTGAATTTAATGTCAGCTACTTGACCACTTTCAACAAAACCTATATTTTGATAAACCTTATTCGCATCAGGATTCTTCAAATCTGCATAAAGCATCGGATCTAACCCCTCTGATTTAAGGATAGAACATAATTCTGCCACAACTGCACTAGCGTATCCTTTCTTACGAAAGGCATACGGCGTATATACTGCATTAATTCTTGCATGTCTTGGAGAACGATGTGCAATATTAGCCATGGATACAGGGTGTCCATCTACTAGCCAGAGATACAAATTACCTGTCTCTATGATCGACTCCGCTGCTTGAATTTGACTAGATGGCTCAACCTTAACTCCATAAGCTCCTTCCGAGAAACCAGCTAAAAATTCCGCAACCGTCTCCAAATGATGTCTAGTAGCTAGGTGCAAATTACCTTCTACATGAACTGGCTTCCTTGCCTCTGAACAAACGTAGGATTCCATCATCATATAAGGAACGTATTGGAGCCCATTAGACTCTGAATATACGTCAGCAAAGTGATCAACAGTCGTTCGGTCACCTGATATACCAGGAAGCTCCGTTCCCTTGATAACTTCTAAAAGTTCTTGCAGGAGCTTGTTCTTTTCCTCAGCTGCAAGTTCCTTGGAAATCCATAACCAAGCGTTGTGCCCTTCTGACTGGGCAAAGATCATTGTTTCATTAGAAGCCTTTAGGCAGGTTGAACGCTCTGACTCGCAAATACGATGAATAAGATTGTACTGGACTTCGTCAGCCATAAACATATTCTGACGCAGTACTCGATCTTTTACACCAAACTTTTGCCACATACCCATTCCTCCTCGATCATTATAAAAACACAAAAAACTCCATCCCATTAGGGACGGAGTCTATTCCGCGTTACCACCCTGATTGGTGTATGATTGAATACACCCTCTTTGTCATCGTCCAACAACGATGCTTCTATATAACGGTAGAATACCGGGCCCGTCTACTATTATTTCGAAGGCCTGCTCTGAGGTGATTTTGGATTCGGATACCTACTGCCTCGCACCAACCGCCAGTTCTCTGAATGGTTTTTCCGCATCTACTTGTCCTCTTCGTAGCATTTAATTACAAAGTAATTAGATACACTATATTGGTAAAGGGATATTATGTCAATTATTTCAAGTCCTAATACCGCAATTCTCCATCATATTAGCTTGGTTATGAAGAAGCATATCCTTACATGGGGGCTATCCTTGCAAACCCCAATGCGGATCTGAAATGACTTCACTCCCCATCCGTCGCCAGGAAGCGAATCGTAACGGTTGTTCCCACACCTTTCATACTCTCATAATTAATTTCCCCGTCATATTTTTCTACAATATTAAAACAGATCATTAATCCTAGTCCCGTTCCATTACTTTTTAATGAATAAAACGGCGTCCCGAGTGACTTCACCTCATCCTCTGACATTCCGTTCCCTTCATCAATGATCCTGATCTCGATATAATGATGATTTCTTTTGGCAATCACAGTCACAGGTTTTCCCATATTTGAAGCTTCCAAAGCATTTTTAATTAAATTCATCAGCAACTGCTTAAACTCAATGGGATTAATAAAAATGAAGCAATTCTCCTCTGCCTCGATATTCATCTGATTATCAGATAACATCGCATAGGAACGGACCAGACCTGTTACGCTCTGTAGAGCATCTTTCACATCCACTTTTTCCGGCTTCTGATCTTTATTAGGCTTGGAGAGGGTTAGAAATTGGGAGGTAATCTGTTCAACGGTATTTAGCTCATCAATCATTAATTTGAACTTGTTTTTGATTGGATCATCAAATGCAGGATCTTCTCTGTATAGCTGCAAAAAACCTCGAACAACGGTGACTGGATTTCTAATCTCATGCGCTACAGCTGCCGTCAAATGGGCTATCATCTTTAGACGCTCCGATTGTTGTAATTGCTCATGGTAGAGCTGCTGCTTTTTCATACGACTAAAGGATAGATGGAAGATGAGAAATAATAATACCTGGCTCGCTATAATATTAATGAGGTTC
The DNA here is from genome assembly GCF_030487755.1 of Paenibacillus sp. 11B. Lineage (NCBI taxonomy): Bacteria > Bacillati > Bacillota > Bacilli > Caryophanales > Paenibacillaceae > Paenibacillus > Paenibacillus sp. 11B. The sequence continues at coordinate 1,068,855 of NZ_JAUKNS010000004.1, forward strand.
CCTAGGATATCATGATGTAAATATGAATATACATTCCCTTGATCAATCAGAATGATATAACCAAACGTAATCAATATTAAAAATCCATTCACAATGATGGAGAAATAAAACAATTTTAAATCAAAAAACAGAATGGCAAGTGAAGGAATAAGACAAATGAGGATATAGGTAGTCCATGTCTCTGGATATAAGAAAAACAGGGTATAGAAATAAGCAAAGCCAAATAAAATGATGACCTTTCTGAAAAAATAGGTTTCATGCTTGGGGTAGACCAACAAACAAACCGCTAGAATGGCCACACATGAAAAATGGATCACATACCCCAAGGTAATCCCGTTTAATTCTGTCGTCGATAGTATTAATCCGGCTAGCATAAGAGCAATGAGCGTTAACATGGAAATATAATAGGTTTTTCGGTTGACCTGACTATACAATTCTTTCATCCACTCACCACTTTAAATTAATGTCGACACCTTCGGTGTTTATGTACCCTTTTCATTGCTATATTTAAAGGCATCCAAGTGGATGCCCTTACCTATAATAGCATTGTATCTCATTTAAGTAGCTATACAATATGAAAATCTGATAATAAAAAATTCCCTTTACCCGTGAGACTGATTACATCCAAAAATAAATGATCTTACCTTATTGACTTAAACCATGGTTTAAGTCGTATGCTATACCTGTCGACAGAGTTAACATCCATTTGGAGGTCTCCACCATGAAGTATTTTTCCATTAGTGAAGCTTCAGCCAAATTGAATATTCCAGATTCAACATTACGTTTTTATGAGAAAAAGGGACTTCTGCCCATGATTGAGCGTGATGATGCTGGCAGACGATTATTTTCAGAAGATCAGATGGCTTTATTGGAAACCCTTGTTCGCTTAAAAAACACGCATATGCCCATTAGTCAAATTAAGCAATATATGGACTGGATCATAGAAGGAAATTGTACCCTTGAGGCCAGGCTTGAAATGATGCAAAATCACAAGCAAGCGGTGCTGGATGAAATTTCATTGATGCAGGAATCCCTAAAGGGAATTGATTTTAAAATTAATCGTTATACCCATCAGATACAGGAAAGAAACGAAGAAAAAGAAACCTAAGAGGAGCAACTATAATGAAACTTTCAGGAAATACAGTACTCATTACCGGCGGAAGTGCTGGCATTGGATTAGCATTTGCAGAGCGCTTCTTAAAAGCCGGGAATACAGTCATTGTTACTGGACGACGCGAAGCTGCCCTTCAACATGCAAAAGAAACACACCCGGGCCTTATTACGTATGTGAATGATCTGAGTATTGAATCTGAGCGTGTGGCATTGTTTGATTGGGTAACCGTGAACTATCCGGAAGTAAATGTATTGGTCAATAATGCCGGAATTCAACAGCGTTTTAATGTGCTCAAGTCAGATGTGAAGAACGATTGGAGTTATTTCAATAAAGAAATTACAACGAATATTGAGGCACCTTTGCATCTATCCATGCTGTTCGCTCCTTATCTTGCAGCCAAAGAAGAGGCCACGATCATTAATGTCACTTCTGGTTTAGCTTTTACGCCGTTTGCGATTGCTCCGATATACTCAGCTACCAAAGCGGCCCTTCACTCCTTTACAATCAGCCTGAGACACCAGCTTTCGGATACGTCTGTAGAGGTCATTGAAGTTGCTCCTCCGGCAGTAAGTACAGATCTGGGTGGAGCAGGGCTGCATACGCATGGAGAACCATTGGATGCTTTCGCAGACGGAATTTTCAAGGGATTAGAAGAGGGGCACAAGGAAATTGGATACGGTACCTCTGTTGCTCGCTTACGCATGTCTCGGGATGAAATCGACAAGTATGCAGAGCAGATGTATAACACAACGAAAAATCTAATTGATTAACTCATCTGCGAGCCACGTGTGGCTATTCAATAGGTCCACCAAACACGCTCATATGCTTCAAATAAAACAGGCAGATGCAGGCTAACCGCCGCATCTGCCTCTTCTTCATTCTATCCCTAGCCAGAGCAGTCCATTATAATGTTGATTTCATAAATCTCAAGTCAACGTAAGAATGATCTGTTCCCCGGAACGGGTAATTTTGTAGATCCCTTCCTGCATGTCAATGCCATAGTGCTTTTTCAGCAACCACTTTGCGTTACGATCCGTCTCCACGACGACCAGATAATCGTAACCACTCAGAAGATTGTCCATATTATCCTCATAGAACAATACGATTCCGTCCACATGCGGAGCATACAAGAAATACTTCCCGACATACTGCATGTAATAATTCGTGACCTGTTGGTCCCTGTCCGAGGCGTAGAACAGATATCTGTTGTTATCCTCCTGCCCCCCTTTATACCAGCGATCACCGGTTACTGCATGGATCTTATAAGGGAGGGTCGTATCGTAGGTTTTGGCAATCGAGACGATCCCATTGTATTCCGATAAAAGGATGGTCGCCGCAATCGCTATACAACCGATAATTCCTTTTTGATAATGACCCTTGGTCTTGACCGTCTTGAAGGCTTGATAATCAGGCACTTCACCAATCCGATAGTGGAAAGAACGCTCCAGGTCAATCGCAGCGCACAGCACCAGTCCACCCGCGAACAGTACCACGATACTCGATGCATAACGTTCAAAACCTGCCAGTCTTATGGCCTCATCCAGCGGCATGGAGAAGAGATACAACGCCAGAATCCCTGCATAATACAGCAACAATACGACATCCAGCGCAATCAGTGCTTTCCACAAATTCCATTTCTTCTTGAGCACCACATAGGCAAATACCGAAGCCGCAATCGCTACAAGCTGGAAGATAATAATACCGATGACCGGCCGTGTCGTAATATCCGTACTCGATTTTATGAACAGCCACAGAATCTCATGCATCTGCTCTGCCGTTTTGCCGGATTGAATCCCGGAAGCAGCAACATCGAACTTGTTATCTACCCCTTGGAATACGGTCGCCATTCGCCAGCTCCAGCCGAAGTAAGGAATCAGCCCCCCGCAGATCGTTCCCACCACAGCGAGTACATTTTTCCAACCGGACTTTTGTCCTTGAGTCAGCCATGTGTACACCAGGAAGATCAGGCCGACGGCCGCAAAAATAATACCGGTGCTTTTGATGATTGTCAGCAAACCCGCAAGCGGAAGAACGACAATACATGCTCGCTTGATATTATGACGATACTGGTAGACCACCGCCAGGATGGCCAGCGCATAGATGGGGAGCAAGAAATCGACGAGCAGGTTGGTGATCCGAATCGTAAGGTTGAAGAAGGACAATGTAGATAACCCGAGTCCGAGAAACGCGTACAGCAGAAAACGTTTCTTCTCGGAAACGATGCCGAACATGGCGTAAAAACAGGAAAAGATCAGCAGACCTTGTGCCAGAAGCATCACGGACTGGGAATGTCCCATAAAGCGACAGACATAATAAATAAATGACGAGGTTCCTAGCGGATAATTTTTAAAATCAATCAGGTTCGAATCCGGTGTCGGAAAAGCATCGGTGCTGAGCATCTGCTTCAAAACAATCGCCCAATGGGAAAAATTATCATAGTGCGTCAATTGGTTTTGGAAGAGTACCAGCAAGAAAATAAAAGTCCCTGCCAAAAATGAAAATTGGAATAAGGAAAAAGAAATGCGAAAGGATGCCCCTCGGCGCATTCCGAGAAACACCATTCTTCCATACAATAGTAATCCGACGATAAGCAGGACAAGGCTGCCAATGAAGAGCTGCCCTGCCAAACCGCTAAGAAAAACAAGACATGCTATTGAGGAAAACACAAATACAGGGATGAACTCCCAACGTATGGATAGTGCCTTTCGAACAAACTGCATGTAACCAATAAAGGAGAATATCAATAAAACTCCCATCACAAGTTGAAACACAAACAGCATTTTTATCTCTCCTAACCCTCTCTGGTGAAGCTCTCAGCATGTGGATGGGTCAAATCACTCAGCAATTGATCAATCAAGCCACGCTCCACGATATCATCAATATTCTCCACCGAGAGAAGCACTTCGCGACGATTGGCTGTTGTTTTCCCGGTATGCTGCAAAATGACTTCAATATTACTCTTCGTGTGAAAAGTAACAATCGCCCCTGCCGCAATATCACCATGGAGACCCGTGGCGGAGAAGAAACGATAATTGAAGCTGCGCAGTGTACAGCCCGCGTGATTGGTGAAATGGACTGGAAGCTGCAAGGAAAGTCGCGGCATTTTCCGCTGATCCGATCTCGGCTGAACAATACGTTTTTTCACATTACGCAGCATATCGTCGTAAGCGGTATCCCACAGATTCATCTGCTCTGGCAATGAATGCTTACGGTCATAGATGATTTGCATATATTGGCGGTTATCCGTCTCGTCGATTGGCTGAACCGTTGCAGAATAGCGCCAGCCCTCTCCGTCCTGCTTTACATAGACAATGACTGCATTAAGATTCGCCTCATATCGCTCGGATTTTACGACCAAAGAGATCGTCTTCTTTTCAGGTAAATAGATGGGATACGGGACATAGAAGGCAATACCTTGTTCGGATACATCTACCGTCTTGGCCTGATAACGCAGATTCGTGTCCTGATCATGGATCATGACATCCTCTTGTGCCCGAATCCGCTCAGTCTCCCGATACGCACGACGGCCGATCATGAAGAACAGTGCATAACACAGTGCAATCATATTATGAATGAGCCAGAAAATAATGATACTGCTGAAGAACAGCGCGATGCCGTACTTGCCATTAACATACCGAATTACAGCCGCAATCGACAGCAGGAGCAGGAAGATATGCGGAAGTGCATATAACAGAGCAGACATCCATTTCCGACCGCTCGCTCTGCTTTTGTTCGTAACCTTGAATTTTTTCTCGCGAATACCCAGGGTTTCGAGGAGAACCGGCCAGATCAGATAAGGCATAAATATGGTATCTATGACCTGACTCCAGCGCTGATTCCGAATATTGCTGGACAGATAACGCATCGATACGCTGTAGAAGAAATAGGACGGAAGCCAGAATATTAAGATCTGCCAGAAGGTTGTATTTACAATTTTGAAATCGAATAAGGCAAACAAAATTGGCGCCAAAATGAAAATCAACCGGTTAAAGAAAGACCACCAGTATAAGAAACTGCTTAAATAGGTCACCCTCGTCCAGAAAGGAAGCTTCTCGGATAGGGGAGCACGCGTATTCTGAAGGCTCTGAATAATACCCCTGGCCCAGCGAATTCGCTGCTTAATCATGCTCGGAACTGTTGTTGTTGTCTGTCCGGCAGCTTGAACCTCTTGAGTCGCATAGGTAATATAGCCTTCCTGCTGTAAACGAATACTTGTCTCAAAGTCCTCGGTGATCGTATTCAGTGGAAAACCGCCGATGTCTTCCATACCTTGCCGGGAAATAATCGTGTTGCTTCCTGTATAGGCTACCGCATTGGAGGCATTACGCAGGATGTTAACTTCTCTGGAGAAGAAATCCTGTTCATTCGGAATTCCTTGCTCTGCATAGAGGTTGAACTGGAATAGATCCGGATTGTAGAAGCTCTGAGGGGTCTGTACCAGCCCCAGCTTGAACTTCTTATCCATTTCATCCTCACGGCGAAGCCGCCATTGCCCGTTCTCTTCTATAAATGTGGAGAGCAGGAAATACGGGACGGTTTTCATTAGAAAGGTGTGTTGCGGAATCATATCTGCATCAAAGGTTGCAATGAGTGGGGAAGAGGTTTTGCTCAGGGCATTATTCAGGTTACCTGATTTGGCATCCTTGTTGCCGGGGAACCCCAGATATCCAACGCCAAACTGCTTTGCAAGCTCCTCCACCTCAGGTCTTCCGCCATCGTCACATATATAGATATGGACCTTTTGCTTGTCCGGATAATCCATGAACGTACAGGCATTTACCGTTTTATACAACAGATCGACCGGCTCGTTATGCGTGGCAATGAACACATCCACATCCGGATAATATTCCGGAGGAACGATGGGAAAGTCGAGCTGCGTACGTTCCTTTTGCATCTTTTGAAAAAACAATTCAAAGGTGGTTAGTACGGTTACCGTCTCAGCCACAATGAGCAGAATGCCGAAGATAACGTTCAGTACACCTTCTCCCCATGGCAATGTAAAGAACATCCGCCATAACAAATAAATCGACATCAGGATCATGGTGATGACAAAGAAAATATGTTGCCTTTTTTCGTTTTGCACTACAGCTGCTTCCTCCTTGCTGCAAATACCCATCTTCGCTGCAATTGAAAACTGAGCAGGAACAGCAAGGCATCACAGACAAATTTCGCAATTTTCTCATCTACGAAGAAAATCGTATGGAACAAATATACCCCTGTACTGGAAAGCACAATCACCACTCCGCACAACGTCAAATAGCGCCATAGGCTGCCCTGACTATCTTCTTTGCGGAATACAAAGTGCCTGTTCAGTACATAGTTGACGACAATGGAAATAACTCTAGCAATCACGGTTGCGAGCAAAATTCTTAGATAATCCTGCTGACCCAAGATGGGCCGCAAAAAGTCGATCAAAAACCATGCAATTCCCAAATCGACAACAGAACTCACAACTGACGAGGAAATAAACCGCAGGAAGTTGGAGAACAAGACACCCATTACCCGAGCACTGTCTTGAATCGCTTTGAAGTGGGTTCCAGCATTTCCATTTTCATAAATAACTTGAATCGGCACCGTATGAATCGGAATACCGGATTGAATACACGAGATGAGTATCTGCAGCTCGTATTCGAACCGGGTGCCACGAACATCTTGCATAAAGGCAAGAAGCCCGGGGCCAAAGGCACGAAGCCCGGTCTGGGTATCTGATAGTTTTTTCCCGTAAAGCATAGCAAAAATAAAGGACGTCATCCGATTGCCCAGCAAAGACTTCGGCGGTATTCCTCCCTCGCTGAAGTTCCTTACTCCGAGAAACAACGCATCAGGATCGCGCCGGGCTTCTTTGGCGAGCCTATATACATCCTCTGCAGCGTGCTGTCCATCTGAATCAGCAGTGACAATGAAGGAAGAGGACGCATCGAACTGCTGCCCGATATATTGAAATCCCGTCTTGAGTGCGGCTCCCTTTCCCCGATTTTCCGTATGCCGCAGCAGGACACACCCGCTCTCACGCAGCTCATCGAAAATCGACTGATATGCCTCGCCAGATCCGTCGTCCACAATAACAATATGGGTCAAACCATATTTTCGCAATTGTCGTACATAGGACAGAAGTCTCTCATCTGGCTCAAGCGATGGAATGAGGATAATCGTTTCGCCGTCCTTTTGTTTATCCATAATCATCCTATTAAGCCTCAATTCGACATATTTTCACAAATTCTTTTTGAATATTGTGAGTATAACATCGAAATGGTAGACAGTAAACGAGCAACTTGTATATATTTTGGTAAAAAAGTTGTATTCGCATTTGTGCTAATTATAGGTGAATAATACTAGAAATAGGACTGAGGTATACACAACGAAAAAACTCGCCATAGTTATGACGAGTAAGTGTTCAAGAAGCCTATAGAATTGTTAATCTATTCTAATAGCCTCAATATAAAGCTCAATGCTTACTTCATTTCCGACGACAATTCCACCCGCTTCCAGAGGCGAGTTGAAGCTCAAGCCAAATTGATTGCGTTCGATACTGGCTGTTGAATGAAATCCCACACGTTCTCGGCCACGAGGGTCTTTGTTAAGTCCTTCAAAAACGGTATGAAAAATGACGGGTTTTGTTACTCCATGCAGAGTTAGATTGCCCGCAAGTTTATATTGCCGTTCGCCAGTATGGGCGCAGCTGATGCTCTGAAATGTAATGACTGGATACTTGGCCGTATGAAAGAAGTCTTCGCTCCTCAGATGTTCATCTCGTTGCCGCTGGCGAGTTGTGATACTATTTGTGTCGATAGAAGCCTGAACACCTAGGGTTGTTACATCGTTAGGGTCGAAACTTAAGATCGCTTCGAATTGCTCAAAGACTCCTTTGATTTGATTAATCATTAAATGCGTCACCGAAAACTCAACGGAGCTGTGATCCGGATCTACTTCCCATTTAACATTGCTCATGAAAATTCCACCTCAATAATAGATTTTGAAGAAAAGGTTTCCCTATCTCCAATGCACTGCGCTCTTCGCATGCTCCTAATATACAAAAACGCTACTGACAACGTAATGTCAGTAGCGTTTTGGGTTTCGCTAGACGTAGAATTAGCCCCTTCCATCCCAGCGATGGCAAGGGGTTTTTGCTGTTTCTCGGCAAAGCTTGGAGCAATCGGAAGGCGTCGCGGGGAATCCCCCTCCGCCACTTGGGGTTCGAGTATCTTTTCAGTAGACCTCTGCCAATGAGGAATGCTAAGGAGGGTAAGCAGAAGCATGGGCAGCAAAAACATATCGAGAGGCTACCGCTATTCTCCGCCACGGATACGAACGGCTCAATGACTATGCCACTCTTGCCAGGACGTCCTGTCGGACGTTCGGCTCCGCTGATGCCGTGGCGTGGCTGCACTGTGGGCGCAGACAGGCTCGGTGACGTTCACGCGTACTGCTCCGTATGGGGCCGGCTATAAATAGTTTTATAGGTAGATATTGATTAATCGATTACTTTGATTCAAAAATAAATAACCTCGAACGGTTATTTACTTTCGTTGAACTCAAATAGCTCGGGAAGATCCAAAAAGTACGAAATGTTGCACATCATGCCCATCGCGATAAAAATCGTTGCGTTTCTTTCTGCATCGGGCATGCCTGCTGCTTTAAACTCTTTCAGGACATAAGTTCTGATGCGGGATAACCCCTCTTTGGTTGCCACCTGAATTGCTTCTTCGGTGATGCCAATACCGATCACCAGCAAAGCAATCTCATGGGGATATTGGGCCGACAATTCTTCATAAGCTTTGAGCATGTCGTTGTCCAACTGATCCGGACTCGACTCGACATTTTTAAACGTTTGGAGTATCCGGTCGAACGCCCGATTCAAAACGGTGATGAACAGTTCCTCCTTCGTCGGAAAGAAACGAAACACATAAGGCTGAGAGATCCCGGCCTTCTCTGCGATATGGGCAGTCGTGGTGTTATAGTATCCCCGTTGGGCAAATAACTCCAAGCCTGCCTCAAGGATTTCCTGCTTGCGATCCTGTCCTTTTGACCTAATCATAGCAAACCTCTTTCGTTAGTAATTGATCAATCACATTATATCCGTCATTTATCCCCGACGCAAGGGGAAGCCCTATACCCAGAATCGGTACGATGTCTTCTCCCTTGGAATCTGGAATCTGGAAAAACTGCGTCTAATAATCTTCAATCAAATCCTCGGGTCGCTGAATTAATGCTCTTTTTTCTTTCCCATTAAAATAGAAATCACTGTAAATACAGTCGCAAGTATGACGATTAAACCACCAACCCAGCCGATCGATGACAAGGTTAACCGCTCTACAACGACTCCGCCCAAGCCTGCACCTAGGGCAACACCAAGGTGGAAGGCGGATGAGTTCAAGCTCAATATAATTTCGGCTGATTTAGGAGCCATAGTTACCAGATAGAACTGTTGTGCAGGAGCAGTTGTCCAAGCTCCAAGCATCCAGAGTGCAAGAATAAACATGGCACCTCCAAAGGTAACTGCAGCCAACGGGAGGAAGAACAAGGCAATAGCATGAATCAACAGACTGACAATCAGTGTTCGAGCAATCCCCCATTTATCAGCGCCGTAGCCTCCAACACGCGCCCCAACAACAGCCATTAAACCCATGCCAAGCAAGACGAGACTAATTGTATTGCTATTGAGGCCAGCGTTTTCGCGTAGTAACGGCGCAATGTACGTGGAAACAACAGAGTAGCCGGTAATAAAGAATAAGGAAGCTAATATACCGCTGATTACTTTGAAATCTTTGAGAATAGCCAATTGCTTGGATAAAGGAATCGTTTCTTGCCCAGACATTTTAGGTAGCGCTTTTACAATCGCAATAATAGGAATGATCGTGATAATTCCAAGAATTGCGAAGATCCAGCGCCACCCCATATATTCACCGATTAAGGTTCCTATAGGAAGGCCGACAACGAGCGCAAGACTCGTACCCATCAAGATCGTGCCAATCGCACTTCCTCTTTTCTCTGGAGGAGCAATTTGTGCTGCAATTCCCAGAGCCACTACTGCGAATACCCCAGCGCTCACACCCAAAATAACACGGGATATCATCAATATCGTAAAGTTAGGACTCAGAACAGCGATGATATTACCGATAATGAACGTAAGAAGTGCTATGAACAGCAGCTTTTTTCGATCTGTTTTTGAAGTGATCGCAATCAGAATTGGCGTTCCTACCGCGTAGGCTATAGAATACATGGACACCAATTGTCCAGCCAAGCCAATAGAGACATTTATATCCGTGGCAACCATGTCTAGAATACCTGTAATAATTGATTCGGCCGTACCGACCACGGTTGCACCTAATGCAAGCAAATATATAATCCATTTGTAGTTTTTCATGAAAAAATTGGTCCCCTAATCTATTGTTTTATTATTTGAAATAATACATTTTCTTCTTTTGGATCACTTCTAACCTATGGGAATCCATGCCTAAAACATTCGACGGCAAAAATAAAAATCACCCCCTTCTTGTATATTTATCGAACGATCGATCAAAGAACTCCAAAAAAATATATTGAACGATCGATCAATTTAGAGTAAAAAAAGAGCTGATTATACTTTGATAGCATCCCAGCTCATTTGAATCATTTTATCAATATTTGTTGGACTGAACTCATACGCCCCATTTAGATACTCTTTTCCCATTTCGACAAAAGGTAAACAGGAGTATGTAACCAATAGATTCGTTTCCAAATCCTTAAACAAACCTTCCTCAATTCCCCTTTCAAACAAAGGGTACATCGGCTTAAACACACCGCCATTTTGATCCTTACACTTTTTACGTATAAAGGGTGAGCCAATAAACTGTTCCATTAACAAAAAGCTGTCCTTATTATTCAAGATGTAATTTGAATAATTTCGCAGAATTTTCTCAAACCCCACTTTAACGGGTGTACTCTCTGTTACACCATGAAACATGAGCTGGTGCATTTGATCCTTGAGCAAAAAATACAACTTGATCAGCATATCCTCTTTGCTTTCAAAATAAAAATAAATGATCGAGGAAGAGATCTTCGCTCTTTTAGCAATTTTTGAGATGGATATTTCAGAAAGGCCATTTTCATTGAGAAGTTCAATCGTAGCCTGATAAATAAGGTCCACTTTGCTTTCGGATTTAGTTTTCATACCCAAAATATAATCGAACGATCGATCAAAGTCAATAAACTATCCGCATTCTGTTTTCTTCTCAGCCTAAAAACTTATGATCTGGATTTATTATATAACCTGTCTGCCGTCCTTAATGGATGGACTCCAGTTCCGCTAGAGATAATTTGCCATCTTCCATCCGGTATACCTTGTCGCAGTAGGTAAGCAGCCGCTCATCGTGTGTGACCATAATCGCCGCCTTGTGGCGTGTTCTCACCTCATGAGCAATCAAGGAGACAACTTCATGAGCGCGTTTGGTATCAAGCTTGCTGTAGGTTCATCCGCCAATATGACATTAGGATCGTTAATTAACGCGCGGGCAATGGCGGTACGCTGCTTCTCGCCCCCGGACAGCTCCTCCGGGTAGCTCTTCTGCTTAGCGCCTAGACCAAGCTCATCAAGCAACTTTATAGCCATTGCTTTGTCTGCTGCACGAACCTTACCCGACATCCGCTTCACGACAAGCAACTGATCAAGAACGTTCAGGTATGGAACCAAATTCGAGGCCTGCATGATGAAACCAATCTCATGCAATCGGATATCGGATAGTTCTTTGCCTGACAGCTTCGATATGTCCTTTCCATTTATTATAACCTCTCCCTCGGAAGCTTTAAGCAGTGCACCCGCGACGGATAGGAAAGTACTTTTTCCAGAACCGGACGGACCTACCACTGCGATGAACTCACCTGGCTCCACTTTTATGGACAATCGGTCTAATGCCGCAATACGATTCAATCCTTCATCGTAATGTTTTGAAGCTGATGTTATTTGCAACCCTTCAGTCATTACTCAACCCTCCCAAGTGCCTTAACCGGATCAATTTTCGAAATCGTGCGAACGGATACCAACGAACTAAGCAATGAGATTACCAGCAATACAGTGGAATACGTGAACACCAGCTTCGTATCCAGTATGAACGGCATGCTTTTGGGCATGATTGCCGCTGTCCCATATGTCAATAAGACGCCAACTATAATGCTTGAGAGCGACAAGACGAACACCTGTGAGACGACGGCTTTACCTAAGAATTTATTCTTGGCCCCGATCGCTTTCATAATCCCGAACTGGTTGGACTTCTGCATCGTGAATACATAGAAGAATACGCCAATGATAAAGGCAGAGATCGCAAGCAGAAACGCAAGCATCATCATGATTGTGCCATTCTCTTCTTTGTATCCAGGCATTCCCTGTACCGCTGCGGCACGGGTAACTGTATCGGTACCCGAAAGCTGTTCATTTATAGTACTCCGATCAATGTCTTTACCCTGAAGCATTATCGCATTGACGGGGTTTTTGACTCCCTTGTCCGAGCCTGGTGCAGCAAACGCAAGCTTACGCCACTCTTCAATAGGTGTAAATACAGCTGCTACGTGGTTATACGTCTGATTCTTGACAAAGCCGACAATCGTCAACGATTCCGTCGAACCATCTAATTGGAAGGTGTCCCCTAGTTTAAATCCTTCGTCTTTCATCGTCTCATTGACGATGACCTTTGTCATCTGATCGGATGTCAGCCCCTTGCCTTCAATAATTGCCGGCTCAAGAAAGCTCCCCGGGTTAATTCCAATAATCGCTATATCTAATTTATCCTCATTCAACTTGCTACTCCCTTTGATTGCCGATGCCATGATGGTTCCCATAGGTGAAACGGCACTTACATTCGGCATCTCTACTAATTTAGCTGACAAATCATCAGACAATAAAGACTTACTCATTGAAGCCTTCGACCCTTGTTCGAAAACCACATAATCAGCCTTCATCGTCTTAAACGTCGAAGCCGCAAGCGTAGATAACCCATTTCCCAAACCTGACAATATAAACACCAGCCAAGAAATAAGCACAAAAATGATAGCAATCATCAAAAACCTTGTCTTGCCGTGTCTCAATTCCTTCAATGCCAAAAACATATGCTACTTCTCCCCTCGACAAAAATAAATGACACGCGTGTCAAATTAAACACCTCTATTCCGGCTCGTTTTCATTATAGGTTTATGTGACACGCGTGTCAAATATATTTGTGCTCCTTATCGTCTTCCTGCCCCTCCTAGCCACATTTGATACAATAGTTTACTCCACTGAGGTGTAGGAATATTCATCATATTAGGAGTTTCAATCAGGTTAAAAAATACACCTATAATAGCGGGAAGTGGAATGCTTGTATTCAAGTGCCCCTCTTCCTGAGCACGAACAAACAATCGCTCCAGTTGATTTTTTAAAGTCACATGCGCTTGCTCAACAAATTCAAGATCATTGGTCGCAGCCTCAGAATTGGCTTTATTTATTTTATGAGCATATCCAAGCAATTGATGGAAATTAGCTTCCTCCAGATATACATCTAGCAGATGTTGAAGAGCATTCATGCAATCCGTTTCATCAATAGCCGACGCCTTCTGTAATACATTTTCCATGGATCGTTTCATACATGCAGCAACTATCTCTTCTTTGTTGGCATAATATTGGTAAATCGTACTTCTTGCTCCAACCAGACTCTTCGATAACAATTTAAGTTGAAACCCCTCATAACCATACTCGAGAAGCACTCTCTTGGTTTGGTCAAGCAACTCTGATTTGGTAAAAGCCTGCTTTCTTCCCATGTTAATCACCGTCCCTAAATGCTAGCATTAGTCTACATTGTAACAAAAATTTTGCCTTATTTGTGATATCGTTCATTCCGATTCCCCTTTCTACTCCACCAACCTCACAAAGTTAAATCAGATTACATCTCTAACATCTTTCATATCTGCTGCTATGCTCCTTCATAACGTCCATCATCCCTTCCGTTCGTATCTTAGCGCGGAATAGAAACCGGCGATATTCACAACAGTCATCCTCTTGACATGACAGTGTAATATGAAAGGCAAGACAAAACCCCCTTCTTGTGGAAAGGGGGAAATTATCGTTATATAAACCAATGGATGTTATTTCAAGTCAGTGCTCAGCAATTTTCCCCCACGATCTCAGGAGGTTTCAGTCCAGGACTACTCCTTGTTCGCTATTTGCTCCTGAGCGAGACGGACCAATTCCCTAACCATGGAACCGCCAATTTTGCCGCCGACATGGCCTGCTGATTCCGTTGTCAATTGACCATTGTTTCCTGGGTACAGAGGTATACCAAGCTCCTTCGCCACTTCGTATTTTACATCGTCTGGTTGATTCGGATCTACGGTATATCCTTCGCGCTTCATTACATCTGCTTTGAAAGCTTGCATTCCCTGTTCGACCCCTGGCACCGCATATTTTCTCCTTCTTCTTGCCATCATACAGCACTCCCCTCGATGTTATTTCCTAACATGCCCGGAAGCACAAAATTTTATCCCTATTCCTCTTCGGTGCGAGTTCACGATCACAGAGGAGAGAATCCTGATGGCTATCCGCCGTAAGGAATTAGACAATCTGTCTGGCGCAATCAATCACTGATGTCCGACCTTGGATGGGTGATGTCAGAAGCGTTCACCGAATACGAGCATCACATTCAACAAGAGCTAATCGAGAACAAATAATTAAATAAGGAGTTCTTCCCATCAAATTCCGCCCTATTTATGAGTTGAATCATCATCACCTCTTAATCTCCCGATCAAAGAACTTTTGATTATTTTACTAAAGACGAAGAAGCTGTTTATGCTCTCAATTTAGCCAGGTTCTCCCCATGAAATCCCTTCATAATTAACCAGACTGCCAAACTCATCTCGTAAACGCCCATGGATTGATATCCAATGAAATTGCCGAAGTTTATAAGAATTATATTACATTGTTCCAAGGATGTTTTTATAAAGG
Organism: Paenibacillus sp. 11B; assembly: GCF_030487755.1. Lineage (NCBI taxonomy): Bacteria > Bacillati > Bacillota > Bacilli > Caryophanales > Paenibacillaceae > Paenibacillus > Paenibacillus sp. 11B. The sequence continues at coordinate 1,083,914 of NZ_JAUKNS010000004.1, forward strand.
AGCCTTTGCAGCCGTTTGCCATATTTTCGCCCCAGTGCCTTCAGATGAAACTCAACCAATTGCTGGACCAACGCTTCCTAGCCCCTCCTAAAGAATAACATTTGATTTTGGGTAGAAAGCAAAGTAATATAGACATATCGCAAATTATCAATATCCTTTTGTTCGATTAATCTATACTCATTCCAAGCAAAATAGATTTTAATATGATCAGAAAGGGGCGGGCACCGTTGAATCGGGAATCAAATATGATAAATGACGAACAGGCAGTTGAAATTTTCAAGGCTCTGTCAAATCAAATAAGAGTAAATATTCTGCAAATGTTGAAAGAACCTGATAATAACTTTTCCCCGCAGGCCCATGTCATCAAAGAAAAAGGCTTTGATGGCGGGGTTTGTGTTAGTGATATTCAAAGCAAAGTAGTACTATCGCAGTCCACTACCTCCCAGTATTTATCTATCCTATTGCAAAGCGGGCTGGTGGAAATGAAACGAATCGGACAATGGACTTATTATCGACGCAATGAGGAAACCATTAAACAGTTTGAAAAGTATATAGGCTTAAAAATATGATCTTTTAAGGAGGACCACGGGTGGGTTTTCAAAATCATCGTGCCTATAACAGCATGTACCAGAAAGACAAAATGACACTCGGATTTGTCCTCCCAACTGCCAGGATGTCTAAAAATCCGCTGATGGAGAATCAGTTGGAGCTTGCCCGTAAAATGGAGAAATATGGTTTTGCTTCATTATGGCTCCGTGATATTACGATGCAGAATTTGAATATTGATGATAACGGCCAAATGTACGATTTATGGATTTATTTGACGTATCTTGCTGCCCATACGAAGCACATTGCGTTGGTGACTGGAAGTGTAGTTCTCCCTTTGCGCCACCCTGTCAGGGTAGCGAAGGAAGCTGCATCAATCGATCAATTGTTTCCAGGTCGGTTGATTATGGGAGTGGCATCCGGGGACAGGGAAAAAGACTTTACAGCTTTAGGGATATCTAAGCAAGAGAGCGGTCCGTTATTTAAAGAAAATTTCGAAATTCTCGACCGGCTGTTAAAAGAGGATCAGCCGACAATTCACAGCCACGCCGGGCTGATCGATGGTACAGATATGAGGTTAATCCCAAAGCCTGTATCTTCGATTCCGACCATGGTGACTGGATTTAGCAATCAGTCTATCGATTGGATATCCAGGAATGGGGACGGGTGGCTTCAATACCCAAGAAGCATTACTCAACAGGCGCAGCTTATTCAGGATTATCGTGCTTTAACGGAAGTTCATGCTCCAGGAGATTTCAAACCCTTCTCTCAAAGCTTGTTCATCGATTTATCTGAAAATCCAGATGAAATGCCTGTCCCCATACCCTTAGGCTATTCCGTGGGAAGAAACCGTTTAGTTGATCTGCTTCATCAATTTCAAGCGATTGGCGTCAATCATTTGGCGTTTGTTCTGTATTTTTCCAGGCGTCCTCCAGAGGAAGTAATCCAGGAACTTGGAGAATTTGTTGTACCTTACTTCCCAACCCATAAAGGTACCGGCCCGTTTTAAAAAATTGAATGGTTTAAAGGAGGAAGAATGATGACAAAGAAAATAGAACTTTCCGTACTAGATCCCTCCCCAATTGTCGAGGGAGGATCAGCCGAACTTTCCCTTCAAAACACGCTTGATCTAGCAAAGAAAACAGAGCAGTGGGGATATAAACGGTTTTGGCTTGCTGAACATCATAATTGGGCAGGAATGGCGAGTTCCGCATCCCCGATCGTAATTGGACGAGTTGCCTCTGTCACGGAAAAAATGCGTATTGGATCAGGCGCAATGCTTCTTTCCCATTATTCTCCTCTTTCCGTGGCTGAGCAATTTGGAACATTAGAAACCTTCTTCCCTGGCCGGATCGACCTTGGATTGGGGCGGGCACCTGGCACCGACCAATATACAGCAAATGTATTGCGGCAGCGGGTTGCCGGTGAACCTGAATTTGATGCCCGGCTTGAGGAGCTTATCGCCTATCTTTATGGTACAGGAACAGCCACTAAGAATGGTTCATTCAGCTTTCACGCCATTCCCGGCGAAAAAACAAATGTGCCCATTTGGCTGTTAGGTTCAGCGTTTTACAGTGCACAATTGGCTGGAATACTGGGGTTGCCGTTCTCTTTCGCTGGGCATTTTGCTCCAGGCAACATGATGGAGGCCATAAAACTGTACCGGGATTCTTTTCGTCCGTCTCAATTTTTGGAGGAGCCTTATGTACTGTTAGCCGTTCAAGTGGTGGCTGCTGATGAGAAACAGGAGGCACAAAGGCTTGCCACTTCGATGTATCAAAAATTTCTTTTGTTAACCCGCGGACAGCCTTCGCCCATTTTGCCTCCTGTTAATAATATGGACGAGCTTTGGAACGATAATGAACGCAGGGCGGTTGAAGAACAGCTGTTCACTTCCATCATCGGGGACCCTGCAGGTGTGAAGCAGCAGCTCCATGAGTTATTAGAAAAGACTGACGCAGATGAAATCATGGCTCATACAGAGATTTTTGATCATAAGGCACGGCTGCGCTCTTATGAAATTTTGGCTCAGGCTGCAATAAATTAACCGGGTGTTTGAAACGACGAACTTACTAAAGAAAGAAGATGAGCATATGCCTGAAAAGGATACCAAACAAATTACGGATATTCCATTCTCGGTCCTGGATCTCTCTCCAATTGCAGATGGAAGTACGCCGGCTGATTCTTTTCGCAATACTTTGGAGCTGGCCCAGCTCGCTGAAAAGCTGGGGTATAACCGATATTGGCTCGCTGAGCATCACAATATGCCATTTATCGCCAGCTCTGCAACATCGGTAGTCATTTCCCATGTTGCAGCAGGGACATCAAAAATCCGGGTAGGTTCAGGCGGCATTATGCTGCCGAATCATGCGCCTCTTGTTATTGCTGAGCAATTTGGCACTCTCGAATCCTTATATCCAGGACGTATTGATCTTGGCTTGGGCCGTGCACCAGGCACCGATCAGCTTACCGCACGTGCATTGAGACGTGACTTGAGAAGTTCAGGAGAAGATTTCCCTGAGCAGCTGGCTGAGCTCCGGAATTACTTTGACCCTTCCCTGGCACAAGGACATCGTCATGTTAAAGCAATTCCGGGTGAAGGATTGAACATACCTGTTTGGCTGTTGGGTTCAAGCGGATACAGTGCCCAGCTGGCAGGAGAGCTTGGACTGCCGTTTGCCTTTGCAAGCCATTTCTCGCCGCATAACACACTGCCGGCCATCCAGCTGTACCGCAGTTCGTTTAAGCCATCTAAAGTACTGGACAAGCCGCATGCAATGGTAGGGCTGAACATCATTGCGGCCGACACAGATCAAGAAGCTGAGCGGCTCGCTACAACCTTGCAGCAGCAGTTCTTGAATTTGATGCGCGGGAAGGAAGTGCCCTTGCAGCCGCCAGTGGATAATATTAATGATTTAGCCAGAGACTATGAACTAGCTGCCCTTGAGAATCAGTTAGGAACTTCGATTGTCGGCAGTCCTCAAACCGTAAAAGAAAAGCTGGAAAAGTTTCTGGATGAAAGTCAAGCCGATGAAATCATGGCAATCGCCCAGGTCTACGATCATAAGGCCCGCCTCCATTCCTATGAAATATTGGCAGAAATTACTCGGCTAAAGTAGGTCGACACCGGCCGATCCTTATGGCAAGCTTTCCATCTATATCTATAATTTTTTTGTATAGAATATAAAAATGCCTAGCAAAACCCTATTACAAACTTGATGTAAACAAAAGGAGAAAAAAAGATGAATCCGAAATATGAAGCTGCTTTTAAACCATTTACCTTCCGTTCTGGAGTTGAAATAAAGAACCATATTACAATGGCACCCATGACCAATACGGCGGCACATGAAAATGGTGAAGTATCAGACGAAGAAGTTGCGTATTATCAAGAACGTGCCGGTGGTGTAGGAGCGGTAATCACCGCATGCACATACGTCACCAGGAATGGAAAAGGATTCCCGGGTGAATTTGGTGCAGATTCCGATTCCCTAATTCCTAGTTTAAGACGTGTGGCGACAGCTATACAGGAAAAAGGTTCAAAGGCGATTCTACAAATTTTTCACGGTGGCAGAATGTGCCCGCCTGAAGAATTGCTCGATCGTCAACCAATTGCTCCGAGTGCGGTAGCAGCGGACCGGGACGATGCCGTGGTACCTCGGGAAATGACAGCAGACGAAATCGAAGAAATTATTAAAGCATTTGGTGAAGCAACCAGAAGAGCAATCGAAGCTGGCTACGATGGAGTTGAAATCCATGGTGCCAATACGTATTTGCTCCAGCAATTCTTTTCTCCACACTCAAATCGTAGAACTGACAAGTGGGGTGGAACGCTGGAAAAACGTATGTCCTTCCCGCTTGCTGTAGTTGACGTTGTTAAAAAAGCAGTTTCAGACCATGCAACAAAACCTTTTATCATCGGCTATCGGTTATCGCCTGAAGAAAGAGAGAATCCTGGCATCACCATGGAAGATACGCTGCAATTAGTGGACAAGTTAGCGGACCAGGACCTGGATTATCTCCACATTTCTGTCGGCGCCTTTTGGAACGGATCAATCCGTGATGATAACGATCAGACATCCCGAGTTGTTATGATCCATGAGCGTGTCGGCGATCGTGTTCCTGTAATGGGAGTTGGGATGCTGCGGACACCCGATGAAGTGATGAAAGCTTTTGAAACAGGAGTCCCTTTAATCGCTTTAGGAAGGGAATTGATAATGGAACCTCAGTGGATACAAAAAGTACAAGTCGGTGAAGAAGACAAAATCCGTACAACATTATCTAAAAAAGATCAAAAAGAACTAGCTATTTCTGATAAAATGTGGGAGTACTATACTAGCTTCCCTGGATGGCTTCCTATTGTATAAGGAGTTCACTTATCTCATACCATCTCTGCTTCCTTGAATTGTTCAACAAAAAATGGGAATCGTGATGATAATTGTCCTTGCTCAGCAAGTATAAGAATATAACCTACACAAAATAAGAAGGCACATTTTAAAGGGAAACCATCTTAGTGGTTTCCCTTCTTCATAGAAAGGATTGGATCTAAAGTGCTCAAATTTTTAAGTGGTGCCTCACAATGGGTATAATAGTAAGGAAAGGATGTGGTTTATCATGGCTACAATGAAGGCGGTAGGACTAACCCGATACCTTCCAATTGAAAATCCAGAAAGCTTGGTAGATTTAGTGGTGGAGAAACCAAGAGCGACGGGCCGTGACATTTTGGTCAAAGTTATGGCCATATCGGTCAATCCCGTTGACACTAAGGTACGTGCGCCTAAAGACAGAGTTGAAGAAGTTCCAAAAATTTTAGGTTGGGATGTTGCAGGAATTGTTGAAGAGGCGGGACCGAACTGCTCGTTGTTCCGTCCGGGGGATGAAGTTTTTTATGCGGGCAGCATTGCACGACAAGGCGGAAACAGCGAATACCATCTGGTTGATGAACGTATTGTAGGGCGCAAGCCAGCTTCCTTGAATTTCGCGGAAGCGGCAGCTCTTCCTTTAACCTCTATCACAGCTTGGGAAGCATTATTTACCCGAATGTCGATTTCTCAAGATCCGGGCGCCAACGAAAAAAAATCCCTGCTGATCATCGGGGCCGCTGGGGGTGTAGGGTCCATTGCCATCCAGCTTGCAAAACAAGCTGGGCTCATTGTAATCGGGACTGCTTCCCGCCCGGAAACCGTCGATTGGGTTAAATCAATGGGTGCCGACTATACCATTAATCACCATGACCCGCTCCTTCCGCAGCTTGAAGCAATCGGGTTTTCAAGCGTTCCGTATATTTTCTGCCTGAACGCTTTGGAAAAACACTGGGCCGGCATAAGTGAAGCCGTTTCTCCCCAAGGAGTCGTTTGCGCAATTGATGATCCTACCTCTCCGCTCAACCTCAAATTGCTTAAGCAAAAAAGCGCCACCTTCGTGTGGGAGTTTATGTTTACGCGCTCGCTTTATGAAACGGATGATATGATCGAGCAACACTTACTGCTCAATCGGATAGCTGATGCTGTGGATCATCAAAAATTGAAGACAACGCTCTCCGAAGTACTTGGACCGATCTCAGCAGAGCATCTTCGCCAAGCCCACAAGCTATTGGAGAGCAATAGGACGATTGGCAAGGTTGTTCTAGAGAATTTTGTTTAAACACCTGTTCTTGGAAAACACACTTTAGAATTCACTTAAAAAAAACAGGGGATGCGTTTATTCGAACCCAGCGAAGAAGGACCTGAGAGCCTTCTTCGTCATTGGGGAAAGAGCGGATTGCCAAATGCGATCCTGCGGAAGTTCGAATCACACAGATGTTGTGCAAAATGATATAGAAGTATTCGCCTCTCCCTATTATTTGCTTTTTTCCTTTAACCAACTTTCAAATTCGGAGGCCACAATGCGTTCCCCCGTAATGCCCTCCGCTTCCGGTGAAGCCAAAAAGACAATAGGCTCCGCCATAACCTCCGGCTGCATCAGCTGGAATCCCGCCTCGATCTCCCTGCGCAGATCATCCGGAATCATCCCCGTCGCCGTTGCTCCGCCCGGAAGCAACATGTTGACCGAAATTCCAGATTCCTTCAGATCCTCCGCCATGATCGCCGACAGCGATTCTGTTGCTGCGCGCGACGGACCGTATGGAACAAAACCCTTTCTTTTCATGGTCTCATGATTCATGGAAATATTGATGATTCGTCCTTTTCCTTGTTCGATCATGAGTGGGGCAAATCCTCGCGCTACCAGAAAATAACCGGTGAGATTGGTTTCGATAAGATCGCGGAAGCCTCCCGGCGTCACCTTGTAAAAGGGCTGCGGCTCCGTCAGAAAACGCGGGTTAACCGTTCGCATCCCGATGCCGGCATTGTTGACAAGGACATCAATTTTACCCCATTCCGCTTTCACCCATTTCACCGCATCTTCTACCGATCCCTCTGACCTCACATCCAGTGGAAGCTCAAAAACAGTCGTATATCCCTTTTCTTCAAGTTTTTTTACGGCTTCAGTTAATTTTGACCCTGGACGGGATGCCACTGCTACTTTTGCCCCTTCATCAAGAAGGGCTTCTGCCATGGCATAACCTAAGCCGTCGGAGGCACCGGTAATGACAACATGTACATTTTCTAATGCTTTTACCATTCTTCACCTCATTCAATTTGTTAGAGTGCTCTCCACTTGATTATAAACCATTATGTGAGGAGATCGGCTAAACACATGGGGCTGTCCCTCAGGGTACAATACCCTGTGGAACAGCCCCTCTTCTTCATGCCATCATTTAAGGCTTCAGGACGAATTTAATGCATTCGTCCGCATGGTTGTAAAAGGTGTTGTACGCGTTATGCGCCTGATCGAGCGGCACTTTATGCGTGACGATCTCCGTCGGATCGAACTCGCCTGCCATAATTTTTTGATACAGCATCGGCATGTAATGGATCACGGGCGCCTGTCCCATGGTCAGCTTCACGTTTCGTTCCCAAATGTTTCCGAACATGAACTGGTTGTATTTAGAACCGTATACCCCCGTAATCTGAATCGTGCCGAATTTCCGCACCGCATTCATCGCGATGTTGATCGCGCTGAGCGTTCCGCCAACCAGCTTGGCCTTCTGCTCTTCCTCCTCCAATGGGGTCTTCTTGCCGTCCATTCCGACGCAATCGATGACGACATCCGCACCCCCGCGTGTTATTTCTTTTATATGCAGCCCCATGTCTTGGTAATCTTCAAAGTTGAAGATTTCGACGTTATTCATTTTTTTGGCATGGTTCAGCCGGTACGGGATATTGTCGATCGCGATGACCCGTTTGGCCCCTTTCATCCAGGCGAATTTTTGCGCCATCAAACCGACGGGGCCGCAGCCGAGCACCACCACCGTATCCCCCTGCTTTACGCCGCCGTTGTCCACGCTCCAATAGGCTGTCGGCAGCACGTCGGACAGGAACAGGAGCTTCTCATCCTCCAATTCGCATGACTCCGGAATAACGAACGGCATGAAATTGCCGTACGGCACGTAAAGCAATTCGGCTTGTCCGCCCGGATAATTCCCGTAACGTTCGGTAAACCCAAAATAACCTCCCGTATCCACTTGGGGATTGGGGTTTGAGTTGTCGCATTGGCTCTCCATATCATGCTGGCAGTAATGACAGCTGCCGCACGAGACATTGAACGGGAGCACGACCCGGTCCCCTTTTTTGACCCTTGTCACCTCAGGGCCCACATCTTCGACGATGCCCATCGGTTCGTGTCCGACCACGTATCCGGTTTGGGCTTGAATCGCCCCCTGGTATATATGGAGATCGGAACCGCATATGGCGGTCGAGGTGATCCTGACGATAATCCCGTCTTTTCTCTGAATCGTCGGATCAGCGACCTGCTTCACTTGCATGTCCTTCATGCCATTGAAAGTTACAGCCTTCATAATCACCCTCCTGTTATGACATGCTTTGAATTTGCATGCATGCTTCTATTATGGAATTGGAGAGTGAGGTTCATACATTCAACGAAATTCTCAACATACCAGAGCTACAAGTGAACCAGATTCTGTTTGTGAAGAATTTCATATCGAAGCCGTTCCGGTCGCTTATCGGCAAAATCGCAAAGGAACAAATGGGATGCGAACCGTACGCCATCTCCCTGCCCTTTGAAAGGAAATCCTATGCCCGAGATAAGCGAACAAGTCCAAACAAAAGCTTGGGCACTGATTTTAAGGTTGAGCCGCTTTTAGAGTCTTATTTTTACGCAATAGGAGTACCATTAGGTATTTCAGTATCCGGCTTTAATAGAATAACATCTCCCTTTCCCGGGACTCCTCCCAAAACTAATACCTCCGATTTGAATCCCGCAATGCGCCGAGGAGGAAAATTGACGATTCCTATAATTTGTTTGCCTACAATTTCATCAACCTTGTAACGCTTAGTTATTTGTGCACTTGAGGATTTCATCCCGATCTCCGGTCCAAAATCAATCTTAAGCTTTATCGCAGGGACTTTTGCTTCTTCAAAAAACTCCGCTTCCTTAATCGTTCCAACACGGATATCTAGTGCTGCAAAATCATCGATCGTTGCCAATGTTTTACCTCCTCCTCTAAAGTCTTTAACCGCTCCCGAAAATACCTCTCACGCTTTCCCGACAGAACATAATGAGTTCCGCTCGGTGTTGCATTTTACTGCGCTGGGCGAAACGGCTTCAGGAGTCGAATCCCTTCCTCAATGGATCCCTCCATCAATTCTAAGAGCTGGGGTACCAGTTCCTGCATCCGGGGGGCGTTCAGGTGCCGATCGAGAGCATCCTGGTTTTCCCAGCGTTCGTAGATGATGAATGTGCCAGGCTGGCCTTCTACCTCGTGAGCCTCGTAGTCAATGTTGCCCAGGTCGTTGCGCGACGGGGTGACAGCAGCCGTCATGAATGCCTTCATCTCGGCTTCTCTCCCTGCCTTAGCTCTCGCCTCCCAGAGTACAGTAACGTAACGTTTCTTTGTATCGTTCATGCTAATTCCTCCTAATTTATAAATACTTCGTATTTTTTTACTTTACCGTTTTCTCAAATGGGGGAATTCCCCGTTTATGCTTGAAATTCCAGTGTATCAATGGCTTAGTTTAATGCTGTTATAATCGTCCAAAAGAACGATTAAAGCCTTGGCCCGCAAGAACATCTTGACGAACCACATCTAAACGACGTGTTTGGTATTCACCCAAAGCTTTTGTTATCGAATTCGGATATCGTTTAATGGAGTCCATAATGGCAACCGTATCGTCAAGTGAGTCATTAAAGCCTGCGCCAGTCATTGGCGACATGGTATGAGCTGCGTCGCCGATCATGGCTATTCTTCCTTTTGACAATATATTAGGGATGTATTCATTAACAGGTGCCCCGATTAAACTGCGATCCTTAATCGCGATTTGCAGAATGGCATCCTCTTCTTTGCTCCAATTGGCTTGGCTGGTTTGTGATAGTTCTTCCAGTAGCGAATCCGGAATAGCTTCACCGTATAAGGAATGCTGGGCAATCCCGTCCTTTAACACGCCTAATTCAGACATCAATTGATTATGCGAATGATCAAACCAGCAAAAGCCTATCCATCGCTGGCCAGGATTGGTCCGCCCCTCTATCCCTGGCATCACCGCAGTTGTCAATGTACCGGCAGCACTATTGTTGAAATAAGCGTTCGAAAGTTGCCGTTTTTTCCAGTCTTTCTTTGGCAGCAGTTCTTCGTCCACCTTCCCTACCCAAACCAGATAGCCAGCATAATCTGCAAATGGTCTGTCAGGGTTTAAATAACGACGGACAATACTGCGATATCCATCTGCGCCAATCAAAAAGTCACCTTTAAACGTCTGCTCCTCTTCACTGGTAGCCCAAGCAGATGATTCATTTTGCCCAACACTAACAATTCGTGTATGGTGCTGAAGAGTAATACCAGGTTCTTTAGCGACCGCATTGCGCAAACGTTCTTGAATGGCTGACCAGGCTTCAACATTGTTGTTACCATTGGATGCCAAGTGTCTTAATTCTCGTTCAATTTCACTATTACGATAAGGCTTTGTTTGTAAACGAATAAAAGCACCATTTCTTAATGATGAATCTGCACGTTCAAGAATGGTAACTGTATAACCAGAACGAGATAACGCAAGCCCCATCATTAGACCACCTAAAGATCCACCTACAATAATGGCATGTTCAAATTTGTTTTGTGGCATATTTCATTCCTCCATTTTAGCTTTCTGTCCAAGAGGATTCGTGAAACTGCCCGTTACTGCAGTTTCATCTGGCTGCGGAGCATCCGGTCGAGGAGTTTGTCTGGGAGAATACGGACCAGTCGGGTCAGCAGTGCCGAATCGCGACCGACCGTATAGCGGGTGCGTGGCTTTCTTTCGTGGATTGCGCGTGAAACCACTGCTGCCACTTTCTCAGGGCGGATACCGTCCTTTGCCCACGTTTCAGCCTGAGCCTTCACGGCGTCAAAAAGACGATCATGGCGACGGTGCTGATCCGGCGTCATCAACTTGGCCAGCCGCTCCGCTGTCGTAATCCCTTGCTCCGACAGGCCAGTGCTGACACCACCCGGAGTGATCATGATCACCTTGAGGCCAAACGAGGACATCTCCCTCCGAAGACTGTCATTGATTGCTTCCATGGCAAACTTTGCTGCCGAATATATCCCGAAACCAGGCATGGAGACCTTGCCGCCAAGCGAACCAATATTAACTACGCGTCCGCCGCTGTTCAGCAAGGCCGGTGTGAGCGCCTGAATAACCGCGACCTGTCCGATCACGCTGACCTCGATCTGGCGGCGAAATTCATCGAGCGGAACCATCTCAAGAGGTGCATTAACGGCGATGCCGGCATTGTTGACCACTGCCCGCAAAGGGCGACCAAGCTGATCTTGCTCCACCCGTTCGGCCAGCGCCTTTAGTGTGTCGATATTGGTAACATCGACGATCACCGGCTCGATATTTTTGCGTTTGATTTTGTCGGCATCTTCCTGACGACGAACCCCCGCCAAAACGTGAAATCCTTCAGCGGCCAGCTGCTCCGCGGTAGCTCTACCGATGCCGCTGGACGTACCTGTGACGATGACCAGTTCTTGAGTTTTGGATGACATAGTAACCCTCCTAGGTTTGATAAGATATGGATCACGGTATAGCACTGCTATACGAATATTATAGCGCCGCTATACAAAGTTGTCTATAGCGGTGCTATATATTTTTTTTCGAAGTGTTGTCCTGCGGCACGAACATCGTTTTGGCGGGCGTTGCGTGATGCACTCGGCGCTCACGAAGTACCCTGGCGGGAGGGGTTGAGATTTATCGTTGCGTTGAACTTATGGAAATGACGGTCAGCCTCTTCAGCGCCAAGTCTGCCACAGTTCTCCAAATACTTGGCACAAATCCAAAAGAACTAATGCTCGCATCCTCCAAACATAAAAAAGATCGCCATCCTCCTGGAGGTCCAGGTTGGATAGGCGATCTTTCTTTTACGTCTTCTAAATTAGGGCTTTGCCTGAAGTCTCCAGGCTCTGTCATCAAATCCCTCATTTTGAATCGGCTTCCGGCCTTTGGATCAAAATGATCTGCATTACGCTTTCCCGAATGAGATCAACGACGTCGGGTTGGGGTGGGGGTGCCTTACGAATCTGGGCCGTCACATACAGCCAAGAGGCCGTATTGGCGGAAGCCCAGACCAGATCTGCCGCAGTCTGGGCGGACACAGCCAGTTTGCCTTCGGCGGCGACTCCCTGAATATTTTGCACTAGTGCTTGGTACGAATGATCTGCCGCCTCGATATGGGCGCCCTCGAGCAACCGCCCCATCATCGCCGCATAAATCCGAGGACGGGCTGCCGCGAAGCGGACATAGTCATCCCATCCTTGACGAAGAGCCATCTCTGGAATGGTGGACTCCACTGCGGCAATCTTGCTTTCAAATAACTGTTTGAATGCTTCCACTATAGCTGCACTTAGAAGTCCATCGGCATTTCCAAAGTGGTGGTAGAGTGTAGGAGCCGTAACCTGCGCGATCGCAGTTACGGCTCGCGTCGAGAATTTGGCCCCACCCTCCTCTTCGAGTACCTTAAGAGCAGCTGCCAATATTTTGTCATATGTGTTCATACGTCCATTATAGCAGTGCTATATTCATATGTCCATGATGAAGGTTGTACGCCTGTGACATTATCCCTGTAGCCAAAAAAGGTACTGAGCTTTTTTCTTTCAGATTAACTTCCTCATTGTACAGAAGGATGAAGCTACTGTCGTGGATATTTTAAGTTGGGCAGAGCCAAACCTATTAGTGAAATCGCAATAAAATTGTTCGCCCTATTTATGATACGGTTCCCCGTGATGTATCTAAGCACAAAGTACAGTTTGACCACAAGATATACATATCAGTAGTATTTCTAACATATTTCATTCCAACTCTAAAACTGATTCGCCACTAATTATCGTACCGTTATTCTTACCTTCACAAATTTCTTTCATCGAGCCTGGTTTATCGAAGTTAAACACATGCATTGGCAGATTGTAGTCTCTTGCTAAAATGAAAGCTGATTGGTCCATTACCTTTAAGTTGTGTTTTAAAACGTCGTTGTAATGAAGCGAACGAAATTTCCTTGCATCTTTATCAAATTTAGGGTCTGCATTAAGAACACCATCAACACCTTGCTTTGCAACTAATAAAGCGTCACAATTAACCTCGATGGCTCTTTGTACTGAAGGATAGTCTGTTGTAACGTAAGGTTGACCGTTCCCCCCTGCAAAAATTACAATATAGCCTTTTTCTAGATGGTGGATTGCTCTTAGACGGATGTATGGTTCTGCAACTGAAGTAATAGGTATTGCCGTCATTACTCGTACTTCCTTTTTGGTCTTGGCTTTAAGAACTCCACGAAGCATTAAACTATTTACTACAGTCGCAAGCGTCCCAATGTTATCAGCTTCTGCCCTTTCTATCCCCCAGCTTTCCGCCATATTACCTCTGAAAATGTTACCCCCACCTATAACTAACGATACTTCAACGCCTAAGTTTACTACTGACATAATTTCATCCGCAATATGGTCTAACCTTTCTGGCTCAAAACCAAATTCAGAGTTTCCTGCTACTGCTCCACCACTTAGCTTAACGAGAACCCTTTTGTACCTTGACAATTATTACACCCCCATAAAATAAAAACACTAAAGCAATAAATGCTTTAGTGTCCTAATGGAATGGAAATATGAAATTACGCAAGTCGACTGAATGTAAGTCTTTCGTTTCCACCTCATACTCCCATTCCTTCATGTTTTTTCCATAAAGTAATTTTACATTACGTGAAGGTAAATTGCAATTACCGTAACCTACAGCTTATTATTGATGAAAAAGAAGCCACCCTTGTGATTAACATACAAAAACAAGCGGCCTAACATGAATTGGTCAATGTGATTTTTAAGCTAACCAATCGGCTTTAATGAAGTAGTTTAGCCAGGTTCGTGCTATAATGGTGTTTACCTGATTAACATTCATCATTCTGCCGAGATGGCGATGATTAAGGAGATTGAACTTTGACGAACAACCATGATATTGGAGCAGTTAACGAACTACCGGAAAACTTTGAAGAGCTCAAACGAGCGGCTAATCGGTCGGCAAGCTGGAGAGAAAGACTGCATGCGGTGAACGAATTGGGGAACTGGGATACAGCCCCTACCATTAAGTTGCTGCAGCATGTTTTGACAAGTGATCAAGTGTTCCAGGTGCGCGAAGCCGCATATCGCAAGCTCAAGCAGTTGGATGAAGATGTACAAATGCCTGCCAAAAACAAAGGTGAGCTGTTTAAAGGTCTTAACAAAATTTTGCTACGGATTAAAAAAAGCCTTCCTGAAGGTCACACATTTGAGCAATTTAAGGAAAAACTGCAAAAGACACGTCTGGATATTTATGATACTTACGAGGGCGACAAAGATGCTGAGTTCGACTCCTGGCTCCATGGAATTTGGGAGACACTAGGTAGAAGATAGCCGCCGTTCACCGTATAATAGCTGAGTAGAAAGCCACTCCAAAAAAATGGAGTGGCTTCTTTATTTCTTCAGGGTCACCTCCATCAGATATGAGTTATTTTTATCTGACAAAAAACGCCCTGTCTACTGATTCTTAAAGATCAGTAAACAAAGCGTAAAGTTAGAGCCTACATTCAATTTCACATGTACATTCCCTGTACGATGCGAAGTTGTGTGCTATAAGATTTATTCTGGTATATAAGGAAGATCCAGTGTCTTCGGAACGTTGATGACATGCTTTTCTGTATAAGTGCGGATACCTTCCGCGCCATATTCACGGCCAATACCAGATTGCTTGAAGCCACCGAAAGGGAACCGAACATCGAGACCCTGCAAAGCAGCTGTATTGATCATTGTCGTTCCAGCTTACTTATGATAAGGTTCATTCCTATTTATCTTCACTGCGCGATAAATCTGCTCCACCAGCACCAGCCGCATGAGCTGATGCGGCAGGGTCATGCGCCCGAAGCTCAAGCGCTGCTTCGCGCGGCGCAGCACCTCATCGGAGAGCCCATGGCTTCCTCCGATGACAAATACGACATGGCTCGTCCCATAGGTACCGAGCTTGTCGATTTCCACAGCCAGCTCCTCGGAACTCCAGAGCTGGCCATCCAACGCGAGCGCGACCACATGCGCCTCGCTCTTCACATGCGCGAAAATGCGTTCGCCCTCGCGCTCCTTCACCGCCCGCACCTCGGCTTCGCTCAGAGTGTCGGGCGCCTTTTCGTCTGCGACCTCGATCATCTGAAACTTGATGTACGGGGCGAGGCGCTTGGCATATTCCTGAATGCCCAGCGTCAAATACTTTTCCTTCAGTTTGCCTACGCCAATAATCTGAATCAACATGAAGATCCATTCCTCCTAATCGTCCTACGAGATCATCTATAAGTAAGATGCTTCAACGCATCGTTTGTTTCAATAATTAAAGCTAACGAACCTCACACACCTTATTCAGCCCTACTCCGGCTACTTTAAAATCTAAAGAATCTGAGACGCGCTATTGCAGGCATAACGAGGTCTCCTTACCTCTCTCGAGGTTATTTCAGTAAAATAGCGTGCCTATTGGACCTCTGTCAAGAAAGTAGACACTTACGCTACGGAATTTCCGGTGAATTGCTGTGCAAAACGGGCAGGGGAAAGGTACCCCAGTGCGCCATGCATTCGTTTGCGGTTGTAGTAAAACTCAATGTATTGGTAGATAGCCATGTAGGCCTCTTCCGGTGTTTTAAAGCGCGGATTACAGTAAATGAGTTCCTTCTTCAAAATACTGTGCCAAGACTCGATACAGGCGTTATCGTAACAGTTTCCCCGGCGGCTCATGCTGGATTCCATACCGTAGGCACTTAATTGCTCGACGTACTCTTTGGAGGTGTATTGGGAGCCGCGATCCGAGTGATGGAGCAAACCCTTACCAGGTCGTTTGGCAGTGTAAGCAGCCTTCAAAGCATCCAGCACCAAGCTAGTTTCCATATGGTTCGACAAACGCCAACCAACAATTTCACGCGTGCACAAATCCAGGACACTGGCGAGATACAAGCGTCCTCCTCGGCACGGGATGTATGTGATGTCTGTAACCCAGACGGTGTTCGGTTTGAGCGTTTTAAACTGTTGATTCAGCGTGTTGGGTGCGACCGGATGGTTATGCTTGGAGTCCGTGGTCTGGACACGATATATGCGGCTAACGACGGAACGGAGCTTCATTTGGCGCATGTACACACTCACTGTACGTTCGGTGATCTTAAACCCCTCCAGATGAAGTAACCGTGTAATTTTGGGGCTACCATATCGCTTGTTGTGGTCGGAAAAATGGTACTGAATTCGCTTCATGATCTGGGATTTCCGAAGCTCCTGCATGCTTGTTTCGTTCTTCCGCCATTTGTAGTACCCGCTCCGTGAGACCTGCAGGGTTTCGCACATCTTCTCCAAGTGGAACTCGGAGCGATGATTCTCCACGAACTGGAATCTCAGTTCTTTGGTTTGCTGAAGATGTGCACCGCTTTTTTTACAATAGCTAGTTCCTCTTCCGTATCGGCAAGTCGATGTTCTTTCTCTTGGAGCATGCGACGCATCTCTTTCAGCTCTGCTTCGAGTTCCTTAACTCGGTCCATACTGGCAGCCGGTTCGTTTTTGAGCTCACGATATTGGCTCATCCATTGATGTAACGTACTTTTCGGGATGTTAAGCTCTTCTGCCAGATCACTGAGTGTCTTCGTCTGTTCTTGAATAAACTTGACCGTTTGTTTTTTGAATTCTTCATTGTATCGTTGCCGTTGTTCTCCCATGTGGACACACCTCCGTTAGTCTTATTATCCTTCTGTCCGTTAATGGGTGTCCACTTTTTATTCTAGCTCCATATGATTCGTTAGATCTCAACTAGGCAGAATTCTCCCCAATTAAGAAGCCTCAGGTTCGTTAGAGTTACTCCTGCTATCTACGCCTACCGTTCGCAATTCGGTCCCAGCACCGACGCCACGCCCCGTCCACTTTCACTAATCACACAATCTCCTACAAACGCAAAAAGAGCGCTCATCACGCTCTCCTTTGCTTCTTGCTGTGATGTTCATACCGGATGGAAAGCCCGCCAGAAGCGCCGATCCAATCGCGCCTCCGGCCGTCCAATTCCTACAGTACGCTAAACGACGAGAAATTCCGCGTGCTGTTCGCACTCGGCGCACTTCGCAGGCGGGTCCCAATCGGCAAATTCCGTCTCCTTCAGATCAACGATATCTGGAGCGTCCTCATACTCATCAACAAACATGTCGATGGCGATGTCCACGTGTTCTTTGCATACAACGTACATCCGTTCAAGCATCCTTTCTGTATCCAGCTATGCTCCCGATTCACAACCGCTTATCCATACAGGATAGCCACTTCTCTGTTCTATCACACCTGCCGCGGAAAAGAAACCCCTAGCTCCCATTTATCGTGTCCAACTTCAACCAATCCTCTCATTTCAGCAAAATCCAACCCAAAAAAGCGTCACTTCTCGACACCCCGTGGGGATCCCAAAGTAACACTTCACTAATTTCCGAGCCTACCTATTCCGTTCATTTGCATCTATTCAGATTACTGCACATACGAAATCCACCTAATTCGAATTCATCCTCAACGGATATCAATCTTACTCTAGTCCCGACTGAGCCTTCGTTAACAGCTTGCCTCCCTGGATGGCGATGACTGCATTGGCTCCCGTGCTTCCGGTGCCCTTATAGTTATAGACCACCATATTTTCTGCTTCGCTCAATGCCTCACCTTCTCCGCCAAGGATCTCGATAACTTCCTCAACCGACATGCCAACCTCAAGCTTTTCATACTGGGCAAATGTAATCAGCACCCCATCGCCCTTCCCGGCCGATCCGTTGCTTCCTGGGGAAGCAGGCGCTTTGCCACCAGCCTCATTTACCGCAATCACGATAGTATTCAGTTCCTCCAACTTATTCTCAAGTTCGGCGATCTTCTTGTTCTGCTCACTATTCTTCTCACTCTGGTCCGCAAGCTTCTTCTCCAGACCTGTAATCTTCTCCTGTAAACCATTAACATCAACAGACCCTGATGGGGGCACTTCGGAAGTACATGCAGACAAAACAAAAAGTGCAGATACTAGACCTGTTCCCCCCAGCATGGTTTTCGTCAAACGTTTCATTAAAATAACCCCTTCCACTCCGGATTGAGAAAGCAGATCGACAAACAGATGTTACTCGCATAACCCCACATCACCAACACATTCCCAACAGTGTATCATAACCGGATTCCTCTATAACAGAGACTTTGGCTCTGGTCCTAGCCTGTCATTGCGAAACGACAAAACTTCCCATTTAACCCCATGAATTTAGCTTATAATCAACTCATGAATCGGTGCAATAAAAAAGAGCTGACCAACGGAGTTGATCGACTCTCTTTTATTATCCTATTTCTGTATGTGCCAAGCACATCAAAGCCATTCTCTTTATTCCGGTTTATCCGTCAGCTTCACCGACACCTTCTCGGCGTTGCCATCCCGGTAAAAGGTGATCTCTATTGTATCGCCGATCTTCTTCTTATCGTACAGATATTTCCGCAGATCAAGCGTAGAGGTAATTTTTTGCCCATCAAATTCCGTAATGACGTCATTCAGTTTCATGCCCGCATCAGATGCCGGACCGGACGCTTCCAAAACAACCACACCACTATCTACGTGGGATGGAAGCTTCAGATCCTTGCGCTGCTCATCATCCAGTGGGGCATACGGATTGCTGAGATCGACGGTATACACGCCCAGATATGGACGTGACACTTTGCCGTTCAACAGCAGGGAATCGACCGTTTTCATCACTTCGTTCATCGGAATCGCAAAGCCGAGGCCTTCAACGCCTGTATCCGAGATCTTCATCGTGTTGATGCCGACCAATTTACCGTTCAGATCGGCCAGCGCACCGCCGCTGTTGCCTTCGTTAATCGCCGCATCCGTCTGAATTACGTTTTGTTCCCAGTCGTACACACCATCCTGATTAATGGATACCGGAAGGATCCGATCTGTATAACTGACAATACCTGACGTCAACGTACCGCCCAGGCCGAGCGGATTTCCGATCGCAAGTACCGTTTGACCCCGTTGAAGTTTGCTGGAATCACCAAGCTCTGCGGCGGGACCGATGCCCTTTTCATCTTGTACGGACAATACGGCTATGTCACTCACCCGGTCTTTACCCACCAGCTTCGCCTTGTGCGTTTCCCCGTCCACCGTCACAATCTCCAGATCACTCGCTCCTTCCACGACGTGATGGTTGGTCATGATGTAGGCTTTGCCATCTTCCTTCTTGAAAATGACCCCTGATCCCAGTGCGGAGTCTTCCATCGACAGACTGCTGCCCGTTTTATGGTTCACGATGCTCACCACGGAAGGTCGAACCTTCGCCGCTGCCTGAATAATCCGATCGTACGGATCTGCAGCCTGCGCTGTCTGTGTACCCCCTCCGCCGTTCCCTGCAGCGTTCGCCAGAGGTAACGCTGAGGGCTGCATGATGAAGCTGAACAGCGTAACGGTCACGATGGAGCTAACTACCGAACTGATCACGGCTACCTTGACCGTGGAACTAAAGCCCGAGCGAGACTTGCGTGGATTCTGCCAGCGGTCACGTCCCCTGCCCCTGCCACCAGGGCGAATGATCTGAAGTTTGCCTTTCTGTTCAGGTTCGGCGCGTCTTGATACTTTGGTTGAATAAAAATCGTCTCCAAACAATCCCATCGTGATCCTCTCCCCTTCGTTGTCACGCATCAAGACCCTGACTGCCGCCTAATCGTTGTCGCATGGCCAACGACTGTGTCCTTACGTTACCCCACTCCGGCCACAGCCGAGCTTCCGATCGCTGTTATCCCCGGATTTCCTCGATCCCTTTCCATAGGATGAAATCCGGGGATAAAGGCGAACGCTTCGCTTCTCCAGCTTCGTTCTGTGTCCTCCGTTACGCGTGTATCGTAAATACCAACTCATTCTTCCATGCGTTCCTGCATAAAAAATCGTTTTGCATATCGCTGCCATCCCTGCTAACTCGAAATGAAGCGTCTATGTACAACAGAACGAACATCTCATCCTGTCTGTGACTCTATCAGAAATGCTCTCGCATTCTACGACATGCTTTTTTTGCGCGCAAATCAGCCTTTTTTTATAAAGCTCCCTATATACTAAACACGTCAAATCCCAAAAAGTTGCATAATTACGAAGATTAACGGAAATTTCCGCTATAACGCGCTTAACAATAAAGGTCCCTAGTATCTATCACCACAAAATCCGGTTCGCTAAGCGCAATTTTGCCTATTTCCGTGAACTTTTTCATCTTCTCCAGCAAAATGCGGCCCCTGGTTCAGCATACACGTCCCTTACGTGTAATTATAGCGGCAAAAAGAGGAATGTTTTCCACTCAGCCTGACTACAATAATAGTAAAAAACAATTCGAAGCTTCATAGAAGGAGGATTCACACTATGGATCGCACGCGTACACTCACAGCCATGGATGAAGTTCATATGGCGGCCAAGCTGGCCGATCTCAAGGAAGAACACTACCGCAACACCCTTGCACTAAGCACGATTATTGAACTGCTCATCGACAAAGGCATTCTGACTCGTGAGGAAGTGGAGCGCAAAGCCACCGAACTCGACAGCTTTATGGCTCACCCACCCTATCCCATGGCGTAGGCCGGTCGTAATACGTATCACAGAGCTTGAACTCATGATCCCGATAAAAGCATCCACGGCTCTCCATCGCATCACGCACGGTCATTTTCGCCAAATCCATCATATTATGATCCCGACTCAAATGTGCCAGATACGTGCGCTTGATGCGTCCGTTCATCAATTCACTCAGTGCAGCTCCCGCCGCTTCGTTCGACAAATGGCCGATGTCGCTCAGAATGCGGCGCTTGGTGTTCCATGGATACCGCCCCATACGCAGTAATTCGACATCATGATTCGCCTCCAGCACAAGAACATCCGAATCCGAGATTGCATCGCGAACCTTGTCACTCATATACCCGAGATCCGTCGCAACGGACAGCTTCTCACTGCCATCATCGAACGTGTACCCTACCGGTTCCGCCGCATCATGGGAGATGCCGAAGGATTCCACGCGCAGGGAGCCAAAATCATGCTTTTCACCCGTCTCAAACACCCTCCGGTTTTCTTCTGGAATCGCCCCAACGGACTTCTCCAGTGCCGCCCACGTACTCGTATTTGCATAGATTGGTAAATTATATTTCCGAGACATCGCGCCTAGTCCTTTAATGTGATCGGAATGTTCATGTGTAACCAGAATCCCGTCCAGCTCCGTTCCCGAAATCTCCCGTTCCAGGAACAAGGCCTCCAGCCGCTTCGCACTGAGACCCGCATCAATCATGAGGGACGTGCCCCCATGCTGTATAACCGTGGCATTCCCTGTCGAACCGCTGGATAACACGGTAAAATAAATCCCCATAACGCATTACTCCCCTGGTTTGTCTGTCTTGGGACTGAATACATCCCCGCTGATGCCCTGCACATACAACACTTCGCCACTTTCCAGCACGAACCGCCATGCCGGCATCGCTACCTGCATATCTGAATTGAACAACTGGCCGTAATAGCCCAGCTGAATATCTTTGACAATCGCATCATTCGGCAAAAAGTTCTCGATCAGCGTACCCAGCGCCTTCGACGCCGGAAGCACCTGCTGATCGCTCTCCTCCGCTGTCGTAATCCGCACCGGAGTCTGACGGTAACCCGTAATTTTCTGGTCGCTGTAGAATAGCTCCAGACTGACATTGAAGAGCGGCCATTTGCCATCCACCAACGGATGAAGCACAAATGCCCCATCCTCCGCCATCAGCTGATCCCATCGATACGTACCGATCTGGGGTATCTCGTCCTGCAGTGCATCCTCCAGCTCGCTTTGCGAGAAGATCAGCTTGCTGTCCACAGGTTTTTCCAGTCCAACCTCAATACCTGCCTTGTTATCTTCGATAAACTCATACGACAGCTTCGGCAGCTTCGGTGTTTCATTTGGAATAGGAGCCAATACCTGAATGCCCTTCTCTTCCATCGCCTGCTGTGTATTATCTGCCAGCGAGGTGAAGTCCAGATTGGCTCCGGCCGTCTCCCGCGCATCCATCCAGATCTGGTATCCCAGCACCAGATTGAGCAGCAGGAAGGCATAGATCAATACATTTTTCGCCCGTCCCCAATCCAAAACATTCACCTCCTCCATTTGATAAAAACGACTATTATCACACTTTTCACTCCGCAGTCAGAACAACCTTCCGATCGCTGTTATCCCCAGATTTCTTGATTCCCTTTTCCTAAGGGAGAAATCCGGTGATAAAGGCGAGCGCTTCGCTTCTTCAGGTTTTTTCTGCCCCCTCCGTTAACGTGTGATCTTAAACCTCGCCCGAATATCAAATGACTTCATATCCTATAACCCATCAAGAAACGGTGGTTTCCTCCCCGTTTCCGAAACGGATTACCCATACCGGGATCAGCTTCAGCCCGTCCTCAATGCTGGATGGACGATACGCTGGATACACGTCTACAACCTTACGGTTGGCACCCGCCACCTTCTGGATGAGAGCCTTCAGCTTGTCCCCACCGGGCAGCTTGACCGATTTCTTCGTCTCCGCACCTTCGTTCAGATATTCGAGCGAACGTTCATAGCTGGATACCGTCTCCTGCTGCATTTCCATGCTGATCGTGCCGAACCGGAACTGCATCGAGTCCATAATCGGGAAACTGCTGTAATATTGCTGGAATTGGAGCTTTGTCTTCGTATCGGTCGTATCCAGCATCATGCGTGATCGACCTTTCCAGCCGCCATGCTGATTGACAAAATCAACCGCGGACAACGCATCCTTCGCTGCATCAATCTGTCCCGCAGGCGGTGCCGCCGGGTCGGTGTAGCTAATCCAGCGTTGTTCCTGTTTGACTTGCAGACTGCGTTTGCTATCCGTATAGATCTCCGAACCGTCTTTTTCCCGAATGTTTCGGGTCATGCTTGGATCAAAGAACAGGCTGCGCTGCATCTGCTCGATAGTGAATTGGCCTGTAGGCACGTCGGCCTCAATGGTTTCCAGTGCCTCCGCCGGGATATAATATCCACCATCCATCAGCGTATAAGGTGTCCAGTTGCTGCCGAAGTCGACGTGCTGCTGTACGTCCTGTACCGTCAAATCCGCCTGCGTCGCCTCGTAGACCACATCACCTTTGGCGCTAAAGAACAGTGCGTGAGCCTTCGTCTCATTTTTTGCTGTATATATTGAGATCCGGTTAATCGTTTCCCCTTGGAAGAGAGAGTCTGTCCCGAGCCGCATCACGCGCTGTAATAACGCTACAGGGATGCCTTCCTTGAACGACAGCTCAAAGCCAGGATTCTCCTTGCGAATCTGATCCCAGTTGATGGACTGTACGCTACGACGCTGGAAATCATCAAACGTACGACCCTGCAACCGTGAGTAAATCAATTGGTAGAACGTATTGCCCGGATAAAACACCGTATGTTTGTCCTCTCCCAGATGAATAACCATCTGATCAGGAAAAATTAACTCTTCAATATTGCGCTCCTGACCCATATTCTCGGTCTTCACATAGTTCGTCTCTGACGTCACAATCGAATCGCCCCCACCGGGCAAACGATAGATCAGGAAGTAACTTTGTACCAAGCTGGCAACGACGAGGGAAGCAAGCACCAGAGATTTAATCCGCTCTTTCAAGGTGCTCACCCCCTTCCTCGCGCATGGGCAGTGTGAACGTTACCGTCGTCCCCACGTCCACCTCGGACTCCAGTGAGATATGACCATCATGAGCCTTCACAATTTCCCGGGCAATGGACAAACCAAGCCCTGTACCGCCCATGCTGCGTGAACGTGCCTTGTCTACCCGATAAAACCGTTCAAAAATGCGATCCAGATCCCGCTGTGGAATCCCCATCCCCGTATCGGTCACCGATATAGCGAGAGTATGATCATCATTGCGTCTGGCTGCAATGGTAATCGTGCCACCTTCGAGCGTGTATTTCAGCGCGTTGGACACGACATTATCAAGTACCTGATCAATTTGGTCCCGATCCAGCGGAACCGCAGGAATCCCGTTCTCCACAGAAAGCACAGGTTGAATATCCTTCTGATGCATCTGGAATGAAAAACGGTCTGACACTTCTTCCAACATCTCCATGATGTCCGTTGGCTGTTTACGCAGCAAAGCTTCCTTGGAATCCAGACGTGACAAGTGCAGCAGATCCGTAACCAATCGAATCATGCGCTCCGTCTCATTCTGAATGACCCCAACGAATCGTGCAGCGAGCTGCGGATCTTCCAGAGCGCCATCATCCAGCGCTTCTGCATAGCTTTTA
This sequence comes from Paenibacillus sp. 11B, assembly GCF_030487755.1. Classification (NCBI taxonomy): domain Bacteria; kingdom Bacillati; phylum Bacillota; class Bacilli; order Caryophanales; family Paenibacillaceae; genus Paenibacillus; species Paenibacillus sp. 11B. The sequence goes on from NZ_JAUKNS010000004.1 coordinate 1,108,307, forward strand.
ATGGTAGTCAGCGGTGTACGCAGCTCATGGGAGACATTCGCCACGAATTCACGCCGCGATGCTTCCAGTTCTTCCTGCTCCGTAACGTCCTGAAGCACAGCAATTGTACCCGTAATGCCCAGCTCACGGCGATGAACCGGTGTAAACGTCATACGGATGACAACGGGATCTTCCTGTCCAGCAGGCGCAATTTGGAGAAGCGTCGAACCTGTAAAGCCACTGGCTAACGCTTCAGCATCTTCCGGATCAATGCCGAGCAGTACGGCAAAGTGTCGCCCCTCAATGTCCGCCGGACGCATGCCCAGAATGCTGCTGGCACGCCGGTTCACCAGAATGACTTTGCCATATTCATCCGTTGCGACCACGCCATCACTCATATTCGTCAGAATGGACGTCAGCTTCTCCTTCTCCTCTTCGTTCTGGGAGAGTGCATCCCGGAGCCTGCTGGTCATATAGTTGAACGCCCGACTGAGCTGTCCAATCTCATCCGTTCCGAATACAGGAGTCTGCTGATCAAAGTTGCCTTCCGCGACCGCCGTTGCCCTTCGGGTGACTTCCTTGATCGGCTGCGTAATCGTATGTGACAGAATGACACCGAGCACTGCGGTTAAAACCAAGGCAATCAAAATACCGGAGATAAAAATCTTGTTAATGCCCTCCATTGTGGCATATAACTCATTCATCGAGGCGGCGATGTACACCGCGCCGATAATCTTGCCGCCGGATAACACTGGCTTGGCAACGACCTTTTTGCGAACATTATCCTCGTCTACGATATATTCCTCATTGTCCCGAATGCCTTGCAGCGCACGGCTGACAACGGTCTGGGTATTTTTGCGCCCAACATAGTCCGAATGGGAACTTAGCGAAGTGGTCAGCACTTTGCCGCTGGCATCCAGCACCTGAATCTCGGCCCCGTTAATGTTGAACAGATTGTTTACCAACACACGCAAATTTTCCGTTTTGTCCTCGCCAGCCTCGGCTTCTCCACCAGCCATCGTCTCACCCACAAGCACAGACAGCATCTCAGCCCGCGCCTGCAAATCCTCCGTGAAGTTGCTGGTCAGCGAGTTCTTCATCGCACTGACAAAATAAACGCCGATCAATTGCATCGCAATCAGAATCAGCAGTACATAGATAATAATCAGTTTCGCCTGAATCGTTCGAAAGAACGAAAATCGCGAGAATCGCCCCATTATATCCCCACGCTTTTGGGACTGCGCACGAGATAACCCAGCCCGCGGCGAGTCAGAATCGTTTCCGGTTTGCTCGGGTTCTCCTCAATCTTCTCACGCAGACGACGAATCGTAACATCCACGGTACGTACATCCCCGAAATATTCATATCCCCATACAGCCTGCAGCAGATGTTCACGGGTCATGACCTTACCCGAATGCTTCGCCATGTAATAGAGAAGCTCATACTCACGGTGGGTCAGATCCAGCGGTTCTCCACCTTTGTAAGCTGTATACATATCCATATCGAATGCCAGATCAAATAAACGCATGACCTGCTTCTCCTCGTCTTCCGGCGCCTCAGCCGTGATGGCAAGCTTCTGCCGTCTGCGCATCTGTGCTTTTACCCGTGCGAGCAGCTCGCGTGTACTGAAAGGTTTTGTTACGTAATCATCCGCACCCAGCTCCAGACCGAGCACCTTGTCAATCTCGCCATCCTTGGCGGTCAGCATAATGATCGGCATCTCCAGATGGGCACGCACCTCGCGGCACACATCCATACCGTCCTTACCTGGCAGCATCAGATCCAGCAGCATCAGATCCGGCTTCTCGGATAACGCCAGTTCAACCGCACGAATGCCATCAAAAGCGCAGATGACCTCGTACCCCTCTTTTTCCAAATTAAATTTCAGAATGTCCGCAATGGGCTGCTCATCGTCCACCACCAAAATCTTCCCCTGCATCGGCTGTCTTCACCCCTATATCCTGCTTGATCCGCGTGAGCGGTCTATCTCTCTTATATTTAGCTTGTATCAAAGCCTCGTTGAACTTGTTTCTTGCTCGTTCTTTGACTATTGTCCATATCATATGGCTTGTTGCCTATAGTCTATAGTTTACCATACCTGAAGCACCGTCACATCCCGTTCCGGGCCAATGTGTACTCCAAAATGAAAAATTTTTACAGCAGCAAAAAACAAGGCCAGCATCAACTGCCAACCTTGCTCTGGATTGCGATATAACTAGTTCAAGTATGTCATCGGATTTTCAACCGTTCCGTTCTTGATGATCTCAAAATGCAGATGCGTTCCGGTCGAACGGCCCGTGTTGCCCATTACGCCGATGCTCTCGCCTTTTTCGACGACTTGTCCAACCTTGACACCGATGCTATTCAAGTGTCCATAAAGTGTTTCGTACCCATTACGATGGTTAATAATAATAACATTGCCATAGCCACTCTTCTGTCCTGCAAAAGTAATCACGCCTTCATCAGACGCTTTCACATCACGGTTACCAACCAGATCGACACCTTTGTGCTGACGACCCCAGCGTTGTCCAAAGCTGCTGCTCATCGTAGCGTTGGATACCGGCCAGGCAAATTCGCCTGAACCTTCACCGACTACTTTGGTTCCACTCAGGACCACTTCAGTAACCGCTGCTTTGATGACTTCCTGGCCAAGCCATTCTTCCTGAACGACTTCACCGTTTTCCTTCGTTATCCGATATTGCATGCTTTTCAGACCGCTTTGACCTGGACGCACCACTTTCGTTGTGCCTGCTTTGAGCTCAGCACTTTTGCGTACTTCTACCTGTGGTTTAATCTCGATCTGTTCAACAACCTGCTCCACCGATTTAACGGTAACCGCTGGCTTTGGCACCGTCAGCGTAAGCTCGTCCCCAATTTGCAGCGACGTTTCCTTGATGCCCGGATTATGTTTGCGAATCTCGCTTTGTGTAATTTCGTATTTCGCAGCGATGGAAGAGATCGTATCTCCTTCACGCACGACATAGGTTACAGGCGCGTCTTTACCAACGGTTAAAGCTTTAACCGCCTCGGACACATCCCATAATTTGTTTGGATCAGCCTTCACCACATCTGTTGCCACATCTTCCTTGATGCCAACGGACTTCAGCGTTGTGCTTGGCCCTTCTGCTTTCTTCGATGAGTTTGCCGATACCGACTTCGTCTTGAACGAACTGCGCACAGCCGATGCCGATATGTACTTGTTCTGCACTTGTTCCAGAATCGCATCTGCTGTTGCCTGATCCTTCACAATGCCGATCACTTCACCGTCTACCTTGAGCTCTACACCCTTAGCATAGGCAGTCAGCATGTCACCGAGCTTGTCCAGCGTCTCATCGCTGTTCACTACGGGCTTGTATGCTTTAATGGTTTCGGTCGTGATGCCGTCTGTGTTCAGCACCATTTCCGCTTCTGGATATTTATTTTGGAATTCCTCAGTTTTGTCTGCAAATAATTTCTGTAATTGCGCCTCATCCGTGATGGTACCAATCTCATTGCCTTTGACCATCACTTTGTAATATGGAACGGTGTTTGCAGCAACGTATTGTTTGCCTGCGAATCCGATCGATGCAGCGATGAATAAACCGCATGCTGCTGTAATGATCCATTTACGCGAGGCCAGAACGTGCTTTTTGTTACCACTGAAGTTGGACATGCTCATGTTGTTTTTGTCTTCGGCCGTCCGGTGTTCCCCGGATTGTTCGTGTTCCCGGTTCTTGCCCGGTTGGCGTATGCCTCTGAAACCTTTCATGATTCTCTCCTTTTCAGCACTTCTTAGTTCGCATTTCTGTCAAGACATCACCCATTGTGTCTGTCCCATGCTTGTCGATATTTGTATTCGGGTGTCCGCAAATCAGGACTTTAGCTGCGCACATAAAAGTGTCAAAATTTTAACCTTTTATCACACCCGTATACTTTAACACAGGTTTTACACTCATTTCAACTGTACTCGTCACAGCGCAAAGCCGCGCCACGCATGGTTTTCCTGTATTATCCATAAGATTGAAGATCGCTTTTGCTCCCCATAATGCCCCTTCTTCAGGTACACGCTGTACTTTTGATCATTTTTTAAGACTAGGTTCTAAGACCCACTATAATGTGATTTCTTTTTCATAAAAATACAAGTGGAAAATCCCTTGCCAGATCATCTCTGGTAAGGGATTTCATGAAAGTCATGCTATAGGATGCCTCGAATTGGTAGGATTATATGCTAACCATTTTTTAGCATTTTATTACTAGAAACCAAACTTGCTTCAGCCTCAATTCCCCGAATTCTTCTGTTCGATTTCTATGGAATATATATCTAGCAAGGGATTGCCGAACTGCTCCTACAACCTTTTGATTTATTCCGCCTGAAGGACTTCCATCAGGTTATCGTATTCTTCACTGGTCAGATACTTGGAAATCACCTGCTCAATATCACGCAGCTCCTGTTCGGTCAGGCCACCTTCCATGGCACTTGAAATCTGCTGCATTTCTTTCTGAGGCAGCTTGTTCATCAGCAGACTGAAAATCTTTTCTTTTTCCTCCAACGGAAGCTTATCCTTTTTGCCGGTAATGTCATCCGGGGATACTACAATCTCATCATTCCCTGAAGAAGCCGTACCATCGGAACTCGTACCTGTTCCGTTTCCCGGTGCTGTACTATTGCCAGCTGCTGTTCCTGAATCGGTGCCCGTATTTGTGCCAGCATCTGCGTCTGTTCCCGTACCAGAGCCGCCCCCTGAGCTAGACCCCGTAGCAGAAGAGTCTGTTCCTGAAGTTGTCCCTTGATCCCCGTCTGAGCCTGAATCCTGTCCTGTGCTGTTGTTGCCTGTGCTGGCGCCGGACTCTCCGCTCCCTGTCCCATTGCCCATGACAGATATCGCATCTTCCGGAACATGTTCCTCTTCCGCTCCTGCCGGCTGGTCTGTCGTGCCCGTTCCGGGCTTCTTCTCTTCAACAGCTTTACCTCCCAGTGCCCCCTGAAACATAGCCGTTAACCCCATAGGCTGGCCTTCCCACTGAATATTGAAACTCGCCAGCAGCGATTTTACATATGACTGAACAATTAATCCGGTTGTCAGCAAAGTCAACGAACTGACCAGCATCACGGTAAGTACAACTTTAATAAACCATTGAAGCAACTTCATTCCCGTTCTCTCCCTCCGTTTTCCGACCCCATATCACATTTAATATTCAGGATCTATGAGTCTACTGTTACCCAGTATTGACGGAAATTCGGGGATTATATCAGAAAGCACGCGAAAAACCCCAGCCATCGCTAAAATCAAGCGATAACTGGGGCTCTATGGTGCCCGTTTAGGCAAATTAATTAATAAATGTCTACCTTAGCGTTGCCGGGTTAGCCTAACTGCTTATTCGTAGATAGGAAGAACCTGATTCGTTTGTTCACGATTACGGCCTACAGAGAAGATCGCAATAGGAATACCTGTCAATTCGGAAACACGTTTCACATAGTTCTGCGTGTTCACAGGCAGATCTTCCAGCTTCTTCGCCGTAGTGATATCTTCACTCCAGCCTGGAAGCTCTTCGTATACGGCTTCACATTCTGCCAGCATTTTCAGGCTTGCCGGATAGTGAGTGATAACCTCGCCGCGGAATTTGTATCCTGTGCAGATTTTCACCGTTTCCAGACCTGTCATTACATCCAGGGAATTCAGGGAAAGACCTGTAATGCCACTAACACGACGTGCGTGACGAACAACGACACTGTCGAACCAGCCGACACGACGCGGACGTCCTGTTACCGTTCCGTACTCATGTCCCGTCTCACGGATTTGGTCACCAATCGCATCATGCAGCTCTGTCGGGAAAGGACCATCTCCTACACGTGTTGTGTACGCTTTAGCCACACCGATAACCTGCTGAATCCGAGCTGGGCCAACGCCAGAACCGATACATACCCCGCCTGCGGACGGATTGGATGAAGTAACAAATGGATAAGTTCCTTGATCAAGATCCAACATAACGCCTTGTGCACCTTCGAACAATACTTTTTTGTCCTCATCAATGTATTCATTGAGCACAACGGATGTATCACGAACATAAGGACGCAGAATTTCGGCATATCCGAGGTAATCTTTCAGAATTTCTTCTACATCTACAGGCTCGCCGCCATAAACTTGCTCGATTACGCGGTTCTTTTCTTTGACCAAATGACGCAGTTTCAGCTCGAACTCTTCCGCATCAAGCAGATCAACCATACGAATACCGATACGGGCTGATTTGTCCATGTAACATGGGCCTATTCCTTTGCCTGTTGTACCGATTTTGTTCGGGCCTTTGCTCTCTTCTTCCAATGCATCCAATACCATGTGATATGGCAAGATGATGTGTGCGCGTTCGCTGATAGACAAGTTTTTCGTAGTAAAGTCATTGTCATGAATATAGTTAATTTCTTCAATGAGTGCTTTCGGGTTGATAACCATACCGTTACCAATTACACATGCTTTATCCGTGTAGAAGATACCCGATGGGATCATCGTCAATTTATATTTTTTGTTATCGATCAGAATCGTGTGTCCTGCATTGTTACCGCCTTGGTAACGAGCAACCACATCTGCGGATTCCGCCAAATAATCCGTAATCTTGCCTTTACCTTCGTCTCCCCATTGCGTTCCCACTACAACTACCGTTGACATAGTACATACCTCCGTGGGTGCCTTGCGCACCTTTGTATTGGTCTGTCCGTCCTCTATCTCGGCAGGAATTTGAAGTGAAATTACCAGCGGAGAAGCGTGCTAACGGACAGTGAAAATCCCCCTCTATTTACATCCAAGGGAAGGTTTTCGCTGCTTTAACGCAGCAGTACTAGTGTACCAGTCCCTTTTTTCAAAGTCAAATCAAATGGCGAACAATTAGATATAGTCACACCCTAATGTTCGGAATTGACTCGATATTCCGACACAAAAAACCGGCGAAGCCAGTCAAAACTTGCTTGACGGCTAACCCCGGTTATACAATACGTATTCCCATCCAACGCTATATGTCGTATTCACAACGTATTTATGAGTTCATAGAATCTAATGGTTGATGTCGGGACAGACGATTTCACTTCCCTTTCGAAGGTAGTCTGTATCTGTCCCCTACATGGCAAAGGCATCATTGTGTGCCCGCTCGTAGTTAACGAATTTATTAAAGTTCTTCAGGAAGACCAGTTCTACCGTACCTACCGGACCATTACGCTGTTTGGCGATAATAATCTCGATAATGTTTTTCTTCTCGGTCTCCTGGTTATAGTAGTCATCCCGGTACAGAAACGCTACGATGTCAGCATCTTGCTCGATCGATCCCGATTCCCGCAAGTCACTCATCATCGGACGTTTATCCTGACGTTGCTCTACACCCCGGCTCAGCTGAGACAAGGCAATAACCGGAACTTCCAATTCCCGGCCAATCTGTTTTAGTGTACGTGAAATCTCGGATACCTCTTGTTGACGGTTCTCCCCGGCTTTACCGCGTCCACTAATCAGTTGAAGGTAGTCGATCAGAATCATGCCAAGGCCTTTCTCTTTCTTGAGACGACGGCATTTGGCACGAATATCAGCTACGGTAATCCCTGGCGTATCATCGATGTAGATGTTAGCTTCGTTCAAAGCTGCAATGCCCATCGTGAGCTTCTGCCAATCTTCATCACCTTTGAAATCACCCATACGCATGACACCCGCATCCAGATTGGCCTCTGCACAGATCATACGCTGCACGAGCTGTGCGGCTGACATCTCCAGACTGAATATCGCAACCGTCTCCTGTGCCCGAATGGCTACATTCTGAGCAATATTCAAGGCAAAGGCGGTCTTACCTACAGATGGACGTGCCGCTACAATGATCAAGTCACTCCGTTGGAATCCAGCGGTCATCTTGTCCAGATCGATGAACCCGGACGGAATGCCCGTTGTGGTGCCCTTGTTCTGATGCAGCGTCTCCACACGATCGAATACTTCCATCAGTACATCCTGAATGGCTATAAAACCACTGCTGGAACGTCGGTTGGAAATCTCCAGAATGCGCCGCTCTGCTTCTCCAAGCATAGCCGCAACATCCTCGCCGCCCGTGTATCCTTCACTTACAATCTGCGTAGCCGTACGAATCAGGCGACGCAGCATGGATTTCTCTTCAATAATCTGAGCGTAATAATCCACGTTCGCGGCAGTCGGTACACCATGAGCCAGCTTCGCCAGATAACTGACGCCGCCAATGTCCTCAAGCTCGCCTTTATCCTTCAGAAGCGAAGTCAGAGTCACGAGGTCAATCGGTTGGTTTCCCTCGCCAAGCTGGATCATCGCTTCAAAGATTAATTGATGGGGTTTATCATAGAAATCCTCGGTTTGCACCCGTTCCATCGCTGTAATCAGGGCCTCGCCCTGCAACAGGATTGCACCCAGCACGGCCTGTTCGGCTTCCAGGTTCTGTGGGGGAATCCGGTCGAATAACATTTCGCCGCCCATCTTACTCCTCCGTTACCTGTACCTTCAAGGTAGCCTTCACTTCAGGGTGAACCTTGACGGTGACTTGCGTTACGCCGAGTGTGCGAATAGGCTCGTCCAGTTCGATTTTGCGTTTGTCGACTTTCAGACCTTTCGCTGCCAGAGCTTCAGCGATTTGTTTGCTCGTGATTGCACCGAACAGACGGCCGCCTTCGCCGGATTTTGCTTTTAGTTCAGTCACTTCAGCTTCCAGCTTTTTAGCCAGAGCTTCCGCTTCTGCTTTCTCTTCCTGTTTACGTCTGTCTTCCGCTGCCTTCTGATTGTCCAGTGTTTTCATGTTTCCGTCTGTTGCTGGACGTGCGATTCCCCGTGGCAGAAGGAAGTTCTGTGCGTATCCCTCAGACACTTCCTTCACTTGCCCTTTTTTCCCTTGACCCTTCATATCTTTTATAAAAATGACTTTCATTCGAACAGCCCCTCTTCCTTTTCGATTTCAGCCAGTACGTTCGTCAGCCGTTTTTCTGCCTCTCCAAGCGTTCCTTCAAGCTGCACGGCAGCATTTGTCAAATGTCCGCCACCGCCCAGTCGTTCCATAACCACCTGAACATTCATGCGCCCCAGCGATCTCGCGCTGATGCCAATCAGTCCATCCGGACGTTCACTAATGACAAATGAAGCGACCACATCGGTCATATTGAGCAATGTGTCCGCCACTTGAGCGATCATCATCTGTGGAATCTTGTTGCCAGGGTCCGTGACCGCCAGCGCAATGTTCCCGTATACCATTTTAGCATGCTTTATGATTTCTGCCTTAGCAATATATTCTGACAGATCTTCCTTCATGAGCCGCTGAATCATGATCGTGTCTGCACCACTACGACGCAGGAAGCCTGCCGCTTCAAACGTTCTCGAACCTGTGTGGAGTGCAAAATGCTTCGTGTCCACTGTAATTCCGGCTAATAACGCCGTCGCTTCCAGCGGAGTGAATTGTACCTTGTCATGAATATACTGAAGAAGCTCAGTCACCAGTTCCGCAGCCGAGGAGGCATATGGTTCAAGATAGATTAACACTGCATCGTTAATGAATTCTTCACCCCGACGGTGGTGATCCACAACCACGACACGTGTAGCGGATTGGACCAACTTCGGCTCCATGGTCATGGATGCCTTATGCGTATCCACTACAACAAGCAGCGTATGTTCTGTCATCATCTGAGTAGCCTGTTCTGGCAACACAAAAGCTTTGGACAATTTCTCATCCTTGTTCACCTGTTCCATCATGCGTTCAATGGATGGGTTGGGCCCGTCCAGCACAATTCGTGCCTCTACATTGTAGAGACTCGCCGCTTTCCATACCCCAATAGACGCGCCAATCGCATCCATGTCGGGCATTTTGTGGCCCATGATAATTACCCGGTCGCTCTCCTGCATCAGATCACGTAATGCATGGGCGATAACCCGGGCTCTTACCCGTGTTCGTTTCTCCACCGCGTTGGACTTTCCACCGTAAAAGGACAACCGTTGTCCAGATTTTACGGCAGCCTGATCGCCACCACGACCAAGTGCCATATCCAGACTGGACTGAGCCAGTTCTCCCATCTCACTGATGGTATCCGAACCAAATGCCAGTCCAACACTTAGCGTCATCGGTACTTTAAGATCAGCGGTCATCTCCCGGACTTCATCCAGAATGACGAATCGGCTCTGCTCCAGCTCCTGCAAAGACTTATAATTCAGCATCATGAGATAACGATCAGAGGAGAGGCGGCGCAGGTAAACCTCATACCGTTTCGCCCAGGACGTAATCTCACTGGTTACACGAGCAATCAGCGCAGTCCGCTGTTGGTCGTCCATGCCTTGAGAAGCCTCGTCCAGATTATCGAGAACCAGAATGCCCAGTGCAATGCGTTCATTCTCATATTTATCACGTAGAATGGCTAGCTCCGTAATTTCGTAGACATATACATACCGCTCCTGCGGATTATGAATGACTCCATAATAACGGTCATCCAGTTGGAACTCGTCATGAAGTTCCTTGGACGACTCCTTGTTCCCATCCTTCTTCTCCTTCGGTTGAGGAAGTTTGGGAAACAAATTTTGCAGCGGATTGCCCACCATCGTCTTTTCCTGGAACATGTCCGCGACGAAGCGGTTATGCCACTCTACCGTACGATCCTCACTGTACAGCACAATACCGAATGGAAGCATGCTGACCGCTTCCCCCTCCATCCGCTTAATCCGAATGGACAGGCCATTAATGTAGTCGTTAAGCTCACGACGGAACGCGAGCTCCGCCTTAATCATGACGATTCCCAGCGCCGAAGCCAGTATCAGACTAATCAAACCAAGCGCCCAGTTATAGATGGTCACGGACATAACAAGCAGAAGCAGCAGTATGAACGCCCATACGGTATAGTAGCCGTGCCAGCGTTTCTTCAGAAATTTAGGCATGACTCATCACCCTATCGTTTTGGTTTCGATATTGCCTCGCGAAGCGGGAACGCCAGATCGATAATCCCTATAATCCGCAGCGGTCCAATGAAGAAGACTGCCGCCGCCAGCAAATACGGTACAACCGGATTCCATTTCTTTGCATGTGAGAGAAAGAAGAAGAAGCCGATAGCTTGAATCATGAAGCCCAGATTAATCAGAGGCGACAGGTTCATGGCAATCATGGTCCAGTACGTTCCATCACTTTGTCTGGATATCACCTCGAACAACAATGCCAGGAAGTAATACCAGATTAGTGCACGCGGCATACGCCATTCTCGCGCAGGTGGAAATTTCGGTACAACCACGCCCATAACGTTCAGAATCGGACGTGCAATGAGATGTGTAATTAGAGCCATGACCAGAGACGTGACCACCAGGGCGAACGGAATCATAAGCTGCGTCTGCCTAGCAACATCCTGAGTCATTTCAGGTGTCCATACAAACCCATTTACCATCTGACTGGATGTATTCGTCAAGGGTTCAATCGTCAATCTGACCACATCATCAATATAACTCGACAAGTCAAATTGGAAGATTACACTTCCAATCAACAAAAGCAACAGATATTCGGCCAGCATGGTTCCACTTCCAACCATTAGGGCGAACAGGGCCGATTTCTTTTTCTTATACGCATTACCCATAACGATCGCGGGCAGGGTGAACAAAAGCAGTAATAACAGATAAATCGGACTAAATACGACCAAAATAATCGCCACTGGGACGAGATGCCATATAAATGATTTTACCGGTAATGAAGCAAACAAAATAACTCCTGGTATCATCATGAAAAATATGGCCAAAACCGATAAAGGAGTTAACAGCGAAAGTAGCAAGAGCAGATAGACTACGCTCCAGACAGCTGATTTAAAGCTAAATTTCAACAAATTCACCTCTTACGCATGTGATCTTCTAGCGCGGAAATATCCTGGTACCAGTCTTCCAGCTGGTGACCTTCCTGTTTATGCTTTTTCAATTTCTCAACAAGCAGTGCATCCAGATCCTTGAAAGGAATACCGAGCCTGCGGCCCAATATGTAACTACTCATCATCAAACTGGCGAGACTGTCCCCGATTCGGGTTGTGCTGCCTTCCCATAACGCTTTGAACAATCGGGATACCTGATCAAGCACTTCGGTTTTAAGCCATTCAATCACTTTAGCGCGTTTGGCTACATCCAGTTCTTTAGGCATATTGGCGAAAGTCACTCTCCCCGAAAAAGCTTTATTCTCCATTATAGCATAAAAAGGGGGGCCGCAAAATTACCCCAAAAAGCGGAGAAGTCCTCCGAAACTCATTTTAGGAACTTTGCGGGGACCCCATACAACGAATTCGCATTTTAACTTGTGGAAAATTCATTTAAATTCGATCTTGTTCAGCTCTTCTTAAGTTTAACATGATACCGGACGGCTGTGATTATCCACGCTGTTGCAACAATATTGAAATTTGTTTTCGGCTTACTTTACTTTCATGGATTCCTTCGCTACAATGCCCTCGCAATATTCAATAATCTGACTCCGTCTTACGATCCCAATGAAGCGCTCCATATCATCGACCACCGGCACAAAGTTCTGAACCTTGGCCAGATTAATCAAGTCCTCCATATTGGCTTCAATGGATACGGGCTTGATATCCAGGCGAAGTGGAACGTCTTTGAGCAAAAATTTTGAAGCGTTTTCAAATGAGATCTTTCCCTCGGAGTTCTTCATATACCACAACAGGTCACCCTCGGTTACCGTGCCAATATACTTGCCTTCCTTATTCAAAATGGGCACCGCTGTGAACCGATGATATTCCATCCGTTCCAGCGTTTGCCGCAGAGTAGAATCCGACGTTACACATGTAACTTCCTGTTTGGGCAGCAAAAAAAATGCGATGTTCATACCCGTACGTATCCTCCTTGTGAATTTCATCATTCAGCTTATCTCACTCAACTTATATCATACGAATCAGAACGCCAGATGTTCCAAAAGGACAACATTCAAATTCCTTCTACAAAGAAAAAAAACAGCAGTCCGCCAATAAACGCACTGCTGATCATTCTCTGAAACATAACGTCTGTATGGAATTGGTTATTCGATCTTCTGCCGGTCAGGAATCATTACTTCACCGGCTGGGGTCGATTCATCCATCCAGTTGTTAATCAGCTCTTTGGCATATTGGACGTCTTTCTCATCTGCCTTGCCGTAATAAATTCCGTCTTTCCGCATCCCTTCGCCCAAGATAGTGAAGCTTGAGATTTGCGGTTTTTCCTGCGTCAGTACCTGTTTGGCCAGATCAATAATGAAGGAAGGCTGCATATCCGTCTGGAAGCTGTCTCCCATAATCTGAATCAATTCCGGAATTTTGCTGATGGCATTCAGATTAAGCATCTCATTCGCCATCGCATTCAGGAAGATTTGCTGCCGCTTGGTCCGATTAAAATCGCTATCCTCGCGGTATCTCACATAGTAAAGTGCTTCCTGTCCGTCATAGATCGGCTTGCCGCCTTCTATCGTGAACTGCACATGTTCCGGATTCTTGTTCACAATGTCCTCATCGATCGGCAGCTTCACGCCACCAAGTGCATCAACGACTTTCTTGATCCCGTCAAAGTTAATCGTTGCATAGTAGCCTACATCCGCATCGAGAAACTTCTCCACCGTATTGATAGACATATTCTCCCCACCGAAGGCGTAGGCATGCGCAAGCTTGTCATAATCATCCTCGCCATCCTTGTTGGCATCACGTCCAACAATCTGAACATAGGTATCACGCGGAATGGATACCAGAAGTACACGGGATTCTTTCGGACGAACAACGGCATAGATGACCGTGTCAGAGCGTCCACGTGTTTTCTCATAAGCACGTTTGTCCGAACCAAGCAGCAGCACCGAGAACGGTTCTTTGCGATATACGGTTGGATCTGGCGTATTGTTACCCTCCTGGGGAACATAGGAACGGGACAACTGATCTTCAACTGAACCAGCGAGAAACAGATCGAAGGCTGCTACAGCAAGCTGCTGACGAAACAAATAGCCCCCGATTAACAAAACAACGAGCGAAACGAGCGTTATATATAGACCTTTTCTTCTTTTCTTCTTCTTATCTTTAGTTCTGCTTTTCATCCATCGATTCCTTCTTCACTGTCAAAATGAAATTCGATACTGCCTGCTATATAAGCTGAATATAACTTGTCCTGACCCCGCAATGGTCCAGTTTTAATTATTTGTTCAACTTATATAATTACCATTAAACGTGCGGAATGGCTTGTGACACGGTGTTCTCTGAAGTTTTCTCTATCTGAAAAGAAAGCGCCGCTCACGCTCGTTCTATTGTAATCATTGCTGGATGATGAAAAGTTACAATACGGTTAAATTGAAAAGAACAGCCCTCCTTTTTTACTGGCAAAAGGAGCACTGTTCTCTTGATGTGGAATGTCCAACCATTCAGTTTGTTGATGCGGTCTCTACAAGATTCCGTTTCTCTTTATGACGCTGACGTCTTGTAATAAGCGCAGCCACCAGCGTGAGCACACTGAAAATGACCGCAGACCAGAACAGCCCACTATACCCCTCACCGGTTGTCTGATGCAGAGCCTGTAGCAGCACATCTCGAATGCCCTGATCCGGAATTTGGGAGAATCCTTCGGTTATGCTGGAAATATCGCTTCCTGAAGCTGCGCTGCCACCAGATGCATATTGTTGAAGCGCTTCGGGTGGCACCTGAATGCCCTGATCTGCGAGACCTTGTTGAATATTGGATCCCAGGTTGGAGAAGGAGCGAGCCAGAAAGCCGGCAAAAATGGTTGGCGCGATTGCCATAGCCATCTGACGAAACAAGGAACTGGTCGCCACCGCAATACCTTTGTTGTTCTCACCCGCCTGTTCGGTAACGAGCACGTTCACCGGAGCTCCCAGCATCATACCGAAGCCGATCCCCACGAGCACACTCGCAATTACGAATTGCCAGATATGCTCTACCCACAGCGGGAAGAGCAGGAAGCCGATAGCCGACAGCACTCCTGCCACGGATAAGGTCCAGATTGGCCCTTTGCGGTCAACCAGATAACCACCGCCCCCTGCACCAATTCCTGAAGCCAGTGCAAGTGGCGTAAACCAGTAACCGGAGGCTGTGTTGGATACCCCCAGGTATTGCTCAACAAAGCCTGGAATGAAGATCACGGATGCCAGAATGGCTCCGGAGAAAAAGGCAATCAGCAGCGTCCAACGAAAGGACGCAATGCCCAGAAGCTGTGTAGATACAACAGGTTCACGTTGTGATCCTTCAAGCCTTTTTTCAAGAAAGTAGAAGAGGACCAGAATGACCACACCTGCCAGAAAAAAGCCATAGAACATCGGCGAGCCAAGACTTTGCAGCATATTTACGCCATCCAGATTGCTGAAGCTGTACATCAGACTGAGCACACCCAGCGTCAGGACCGCGATACCGCTCCAATCCACCGCCTTACGGCTCAACTCCTGTTCTTCATGAATATAACGAATACCTGCAATAAACAGCAAAATGGCGATCGGTACATTGATCAAAAACAACCAATGCCAATTCCCCGTGATATCGAGGATAAAAGCACCGATATTCGGCCCAAGAATCGCAGCTACCCCGTTCATCCCTCCCAGAAGACCCAAAGCTGTGCCCTGACGCTCCGCTGGGAACTTGCTTAATACGTAAGAGCTCGCAATGATAAAAATCCCGCCACCACCCAACGCTTGGATGACACGAGCCATCAGGAAGACGGTAAACGATGTGCTTAGCGCAACGAGTAAAGACCCGATTCCGAACAAAGCTACTTCAATCAGAAACAGCTTCTTGCGTCCATAACGGTCGGAGAGCTTGCCCGCAATCGGCACACTCACCGCGAGTCCAAGCGTATAGAGCGTAATTGTCCATGCTCCCCACGTCGGCGACACGCCAAACGATGCATTTAGAGTGGTTAGAGACGAGGTGATAATTCCGTTATCCAGCGCAGCCATAAACACCCCGATAGCAAATAGGATAAGCGGCCATTTCATTTGTTTTTGCATCACATGTTTCCTCCCCGATCAGATTGCAATCCAGTAGTGTAAGGCTGTAATGATACATATATATTAAACTAAACCGAACAATAATGACTCATTGGTCATTTTAAAATACATTCATCCCATATGTCAATTTGTTGATATGCTTGGAACCCATTTTGGACACCACGTTCATTCAACACCCTACTCCACAACAAAAAGCCGTCCCTCGGGTTAATTAGAACCTGTGGGACGGCCTTCTTGCTGAACTAGACTACGATTGCTGCATCAGGTGGCGGTTCAGGAATTTCTCAATCGCACGATATAAATCCAATTGATTTTCAACATTGCCGAAGCCATGTCCTTCATTTGCTTTTAACATATAAGGTACATCTACGCCACGCTTGCGCAGAGCCTCCACGATCTGATCAGACTCAGCCTGTTTGACACGCGGATCATTTGCGCCCTGAACCACGAACAATGGGGCTTTCATCTGATCAATATGGAACAGTGGTGAAACAGCTGTCAGCAGCTCCTTGTCTTTCACCGGATCGCCCATCCGTTCATAGAACATGTTGCGCTCCGATTCCCAGTAAGGTGGCAGTGAATCCAGCAGCGTGAACAGATTGGAAGGCCCCACATAGCTAATTCCTGCCGCATACACTTCCGGTGTGAATGCCAGTCCTGCCAGGGCTGCATAACCACCATAAGATCCACCATAGATGGCTACACGCTTCGCATCAACCGTTCCCTCTTCTACCAGCCAATTCACGCCGTCTGTGAGGTCGTTCTGCATCGCTTTACCCCACTCTTTGTTCCCGGCATCCAGGAATTCCTTGCCGTATCCAGTAGACCCGCGGAAGTTCACCTGTAGTACGGCGTAGCCCCGGCTTGCGAGAAATTGGATTTCCGGATTAAAGCCCCACGAGTCCCGGGCCCAAGGTCCGCCATGTGGAACAACAACCAGTGGCAATTGGGAAGCCTCGGCCCCTTGGGGGAGCGTCAGATAACCATGAAGCGTTAAGCCGTCACGAGATTTGTACGTAATGGGTTTTACATCCGACATTTTACTCTCATCAATCCAAGGTGCCGCGTCAGCTAATTTATCGAGCTTACCCGTCTTGGAATCATAGAAGTAATACGTACCCATCGATTTATCGCTATACGCAACGAACAGAACCTGGCCTTCTTCACTTATGTTTGAAATGCTTACTTCTTTACCCGGAACCTTTGCCTGAATATCCTGCATCAATTTTTTAAAATCATTGTCGAAGTATTCATAGTTAACCTTGTCCGTCTCATAGACAGCTGCAAGGATTGTGCCTTTTTCTTTAGAGGGAACGAAACTGGATACATCCACGTCTTTGTTTTGATAGATGGTTTTCGTTACTTTTTTGCTGCTTGGGCTGTATTCTACGATAGCTGTTTTATCCCGATCCAGATTGGATACGGCATAGATGTTTTTGTTATCATACGTGAACATCACCGGAGCAAATGTTTCTCCGAGCTTGGTCGTCATCAAGTTTTCGAATGGCTTATCTTCCGATTCACGATACATCAACGAAGAGACATTACCATCACTGGATATGGCCACACGGATTTTACCTTCATGGTCCGTAAGCCAGCCCGTAATATTACCCGGGTTCTCCGCAGCAAGCACCGCCTCACCTGTCTTGATGTTAATCCGGTACACGTCAAAGATCCGAGGATCACGTTTGTTCATGCCCACTAGAATCTCATCCGGGATATTCTCTAGAGAGTCTACCAGGATCGCTCTTGTATTCGGATAGGGCGTCAGATCCTTACTGTTCTTACCATCGATATCCGTTACATAAATATGATAGTTCTCATCCCCCGCCTCATCCTTTACATACAGCAACTTATCCTTTGTTTTCCATACGAATGCAGCTATACTGCGCTCAGTCTCACTTGTGATACGTGCCGACTTGTCCTGACCATTCTCTTTCACCACAATATTCATTCGGTTGTTCCAAGGCTCCATGTAGGCCAGATGTTTACCATCCGGAGACATTTGGAATCCTGCTTGAGCCGGCTGTTTGAAGAAGTCTTCCAGCGGTGTGAGACCTTCTGACTGCACATCAAGTCCAAGAGCGAGATACAGCGCATCAGCAAACTCGCCATGGGTCACCGAATTTTTGGCGTTAAACGCGCTGCCTTCGATAATAAAATGCTGCTTCAGACGAATGGCATCCTCCGTGTGTACCTTCGGAATCTGCGCCATATCACTGTATACAACCTGAATTCCATTATCTTTCAGTTCGAACGCCCGAGTAAACAACGATGCCATCTGTGCTCTTGTTAGAGGTGCATCTGGTGCGTATCCTTTGGCTTGTCCTTGTATAAGACCACTTTGCTTCAGGGCGTAAATGGCAGGAGCAGCTTCATCCTTAGCCAATACATCTGCGAAACCTGTAAGAGTCGCTGGAGCATCCAGTTGAAGTACACGCTGCAGGATGATAGCCGCTTGAGCACGAGTAATTGGTGTTTGTGGCTCTTTCATTCCATCTGTTATGCCATCTATGTATCCCAGTTGCTGTAGTGTCTGTGCTGCCTTCGAAGCAATGGATTCAGCGACTGACGCCGTAGGCTTCACCGCTTCTGCTGCCTGGACCGCTGGTTGAATCAATGCGATTGACATCGCCATGCTAAGGGTGAGAGCATATACCTTTTTACTTATTTCTTTCAAATCATTTCCCCCTTTAAAGTAAATTACATAATAATTTGGAACTATACGTAAATTATTTTACCATGATCAACCATAGGTTAACAGCGTAGCCTTCCGAAGTTCCATTTCCCCTTACTTTGAACCGGAAAATCCATAATTGAACAGCTTACGTGTCTCGATGAAACGTCCCTCACGACTATCTGAACCCAATACAACGGAAATTAGCCGCTTGCCATTTCGCTCAGCCGTACCCACGAAGTGATAGCCAGAATCCTCATCATATCCGGTCTTCAATCCATCGTTTCCGTCGTATGCGTATGACCCGCCGATCGAGGATAACATCCAGTTGGTGTTGCTCATGTACATTCCTTTTTGGTGGATCGACACCTGCATTTGGCTGGAAACTCTCAATATTTCGGGATAGTTATTCAGCAAATAACGTGCAAGCTTGCATGCATCTACAGCGGTCATTACAGTCTGCCCTTGTATGTCCTTCGGACGATTCGGACCAAGTAGTTTTTCGCTTAAACCTGTTGCATTGGTAAACACCGTCTTGTCAGACAGTCCGATCTCGGCAGCCTTCTGATTCATCTTTTGTGCAAAAGTCTGCTCTGTCCCACTAATATGTTCAGCCAGAGCTATAGCAGCGTCATTTGCGGAATAAACGGCTACAATCTGGAATAGCTCCTGTACTGTAAATTGCTCCCCTTGTTTCAACCCCAGATGGCTGCCACCTACTGAACTTGCATACAGGCTGATATTAACAGGGTCATCCCAGCGTAATTCTCCGTTAATGACAGCTTCCATGACCAACAGTTCGGTCATCAATTTACTGATCCCTGCAGGGGCGATTTCCTCTGAACCATTAAAATTGATCAAAATCTGTTCCGAGTTCATATCCATTAATACAGCCGACTCAGCTTTAATTCCCGGTTTACCCACCAGCATGTCCGGCTTTAAACCCAAATATATAATGACCAGTAGAGCCAGCAGCATTCCTGCCCGTATCCACCATCTTTTCATCAGAAAATCACCTCTTACAGATATAGACGAAGTGAAGAGACATTTTGTCTGCAATTTTTATAAAAAAAGTTAAATTTTTTTTATTTATTTGTTACCAAAAAAAACATGAACCCCATACCCCCATGCCAGAGTGTACGGAATCCATGTTTTTCAAGAATTTTTCTATTCATACCTAGGAGAATCTTATCCATTAAATCTAGCAACCGAACGCTTTAAAGGACCCCAATCCTTATTTGCTGCTAATGCTTTTTTATTACTCAGCTGCAACTGCTTTATCTGCATTAACTTGAATGTCATTCAGATATAAACCTGTTCCGTCACCAATCGCATAGTTCATTACACGTTTGTTAACTGGTACTACTTCTGCACGGTACAGTGTCGGGAATACAGGAACTTCATCAACCATGTACTGCTGCCATTGATTGTAGATCTCTTTACGTTTTTCGACGTCAAACGCTTCAGCAGATACACCTTGTGCCAGCAATTTGTCGTTTTCTTCGCTGGAGAATCTGGAGAAGTTATACAGTGCATCACGGCCATACAGACCAGCTGGATCTACGTCAATACCCACGCCCCAAGCTGCTTGATACACATCAATATTCGGATCATCTTTACCTGTGTTACCTACACGGTCATAGAAATTGTTGAACTCAACCATTTCCAGGTTTACTTTCAGACCAATTGCTGCCCAGGATTGAACGTAGTAACGTGCCAGTGGTTCAGCGGTGTCGCCACCTGTCATGGATACAAAGTTGATTTCAAGTGGGGAACCGTCCGGTTTCGTACGGAATTCTCCATCCAATTTGTAACCGGCTTCGTCGAGCAACTTCTTCGCTGCTTCGGGGTCATAAGTTACACCCGGATTGTTGGAATCATGGAATTTTGGGTGAGACGGTGGAATCAGTGTTGTTGCATTCCAACGCAGACCGTTATAGAAACGTTTACCAACTTGGTCGTTATCTACAGCCTGCCACATTGCTTTACGCAGGATTTTGTCAGCCATTTTTGCATCTGGGTTTGTTACAACTTTGCCGTTGTCAGCGTCCCATGTACCCAGTTTGAAACCGATGTAGGTGTAAGCACGATCGATTGCACCTAGGAATTCAACGTTGGACATATTGGCATTGTCTTTATATTGATCTGTCGGGAATGAATCCACGAGGTCTACCCCGCCAGATTTCAATTCTTGAACAACCGTTGTTGGGTTGATTACTTTCAAAGTCACTTTGTCCAGTTTTGGAGCTCCGCGCCAGTAGTCATCATTTTTAACGAAAGTTACAGACTCACCTGGAGTGATTGTTTCCACTTTGAATGGACCGAAACCGATTGGTTTCTCACGTACTTCTTTGGAAGAAGACATTTTTGCTACATCCATATCACCGAAGATATGTTTAGCCAGCGGATATGTCCACACGCCACCTGTCAGCAGGGAAGGTGTAGATTCCTTGTACGTAATGCTGATTTGTTTTTCGCTAAGAACCTTGATCCCAGAGATCGTTTTTGCTTTTCCAGCGTGATAATCATCCATACCTACTACACTTGTAAAGTTGGAATCATAGCGTGGGCCATCATAAGCCTTGTTACCGATCACTTCATAAGCAAACTGCAAATCTTCAGCCGTTACAGGCTTGCCGTCATGCCAGTTTACATTATCACGAATCGTCAGTGTGAACGTTTTGCCATCTTCCGATGTTTCATACGTTGCTGCACCATCGTTGGTATATACATAGTCTTTATCCCAAGTCAGCAAACCTTCATCAAACCATTGTAGAACATTTGCATCCGGGTTACCGGAGTAGAAGTTAAAGTTCAATGTTCCTTCAAATGCAGTATCGGATACAAGTCCGTATGTTATGGATCCACCCTCAATAGCAGTACCTTCATTCGTTTTGACATTGCTAAAATCTTCGATAGAGTAGACGCCCTCTTCTTTAGTAGGCTTCTCCTCTGTCTTTGTTTCCCCTGTGTTCGTAGAAGGTGTCGGTGTTGCCGCCTCTTTCTCCGAGCACGCCGCAAGCGCCAGTACGAAGACCAACATCATCGTGAAAAATAGTCCCCGTGAAAATAATCCCTTTTTCATGAATCTTTCCTCCCTTTTTTTAACCTCTTCTTTGTCTTGCATCAGTCGCACGCTTCAGGGCCTGTCCGACATTATTTATACTCAACATCAATAACAGAATTAGTATTGACGCAGGTAGCCATATCCACCATCTGAATTCCAGTGTTTGCGGATTACGAGCATAGCTTACGAGTGTTCCAAGACTGGGTGTACTTTCCGGAAATCCAAATCCCAGGAAGGACAGTCCCGATTCGAGGCCAATGTTGGCAGCGAGATTCAACGTCATCGTGACGATGATGATGGAGCTGAGATTAGGAAGTACCTGTGAGAGCATAATCTTCAGATGGGATGATCCCAACGTTTTTGAAGCATTGACATAATCGAGTTCACGCTCCTGCAATGCCTTGGAACGAATCAGTCTGGCGATTCCCATCCAGAGAAAGGCTGTCATGATTAAAGAGAACGAGATGATATTATATTTGGGTACTGCTGTAACAAACGCGATTACGATCATCAAGAACGGAAGAATCATGAAGAAATCAACAACACGCATAAACAAGTTATCGATCATTCCACCGAAGTAACCGGATAACAGACCAACCAGGATACCTATACAACCAGTCATTAGCGTGACGATAATACCAATGGTTAGAGAGTTACGCGTACCGATGATCAGTTGTCCGAACACATCACGACCGCCGTAATCAGTTCCCAGCCAATACTGCGCGGAGGGTGGTTCATACAAGGCGAACAAATCTACCTTAACGATCTCAGCTTGATCCAGAATCAAAGAAGTACCGTAAACCAGCAATATGATCAGTCCCAAAAATATGAGCGAGATTAGTGCCACCTTATCTCTGACAAGTTCCCGCCATAAAATACTCAAGCTGGAGGGGCTCTTATCAATCTTCTGTGAAGTTATAACGACATCATTGGTCTTGCTCATCTTATTTTCACCCCGAAATCTTCAAGTTCTTACTTGATCCGTATACGCGGATCAACAATACCCAGAATAATGTCAGACAGCAACGATCCCAGGATTGTAGCTATTCCATATAACAAGACGAGTGCAGTTACTACACTGAAATCCCGAAGAGAAATAGAATTCAGGAACAACTGTCCCATACCTGGATAACTGAATATACTCTCAATGAAGATGGTACCTCCGATAAGTCCCGTAATCTCATAACCGAAAAATGCGGCGATCGGCAACAGGGAATTTCTTAAAATATGCCTGTTGTAGATTCGAGATTCCGAGGCGCCCTTGGCTCTGGCAGTAAGAACGAACTCTTTGTGCTTGATATCAATAATTTCACTACGCAAGTATTGGACGGTAGATACCGTTGCAATTAATGCCATGGATAGTGATGGTAATAACAGATGATAAAACTTGCTTGTTATATAGCTGAATGTACCTGGTGTAAGTCCAGGTTCCACGCTGCCCCCGGTTGGGAACCAGCCAAAATGAAATCCAAATATCCATAACATCACCAGTGCGAAGATAAACAACGGGGCTGCAAAGCCCAAGTAGGTGTAACCTGTGATCAACCGATCAGACCAAGTATCGTTGTAACGACCACTGATAATGCCAAGTGGAATGGCAATCAGATACGTAATGATGAGTGTTGCCAGTGCAAGCCAAAATGTATTAGCAACACGCTGACCAATCAAATCGGATACAGGCATTTTGAATCGGAAAGATTGTCCAAAATCGCCTTGTGCAGCATTTTTGATCCAATCCCAATACTGTACATACCATGGATTATTTAATCCCAGTCTTTCACGCTGTTCCTCCAACGCTTTTGGATCAATACTCGGATCGAGTAATCCAGTGAGTGCATCCCCAGGCATCGCCTTAGCCATTAGAAAAACCAACAGGCTAAGCAAAAAGATCTGAGGAATCATAATGATAATTCTGCGTACTATCGTTTTCCACATATGGTCTTCAACCTTTCTGAGGTAGAGCTACTCGGTGAGTATCGGAAATGGATTGGAGCGAGTATGCCAGCCCTTCCTCATCAAAGAAATTTCGGTATGAATGTTCATACTCGGATTTGACCTGCTGACGGAAGGCTACCATTTCTTCACGTTTGGTTGGGTCCATATCCGGAATGGCTGCAAGTAAACGCTTGGTATAGATATGTTGTGGATTCTCAAAAATATCATCCGTTGTGCCTTGCTCCACATATCGGCCTTTGTACATAATTCCGATCTGATCACACATATGACGGATAATGCCGAGATCGTGACTGATGAACAGATAAGTCAGATTCAACTCTTTTTGTATTTCCTGCATGAAGTTGAGCACCTGAGCTTGTACGGATACGTCGAGTGCGGATACTGGCTCATCTGCGATGATCAGCTTAGGCTTTAATGCAATCGCACGAGCGATGCCAATCCGTTGCCGCTGTCCTCCGGAAAACTCATGAGGGTACTTATAGATCGACTCTGGACTCAATCCGACCTTCTCCAGGAGGTCTCGAACCTGGCGTTTCTCTTCCGTAGCCGTCATTCGTTCATAATTGCGGAATGGTTCAGCAATAATGTCGATAACCCGTTTCTTGGGGTTCAACGAAGAGTACGGATCTTGGAAGATCATTTGCACATCCCGCTGTAGCTGACGGTCTTTACGCCGCTCGGTAGCCAGATCTTTTCCATTGAAAAGAACTTTACCAGCCGTCACATGGTTGAGACCAATAATGGCTCGCCCCGTTGTCGTTTTGCCTGAGCCTGACTCCCCTACAAGTCCGTACGTTTTCCCTTGCTCAATGGAGAAGCTCACATCATCAACCGCTTTGATGTTGCCAATCTCACGCTTGAGCAGCCCTCCGCGAATCGGAAAGTGTATTTTTAGTCCTTCTACTTCGAGTAATGCCATTATGTTATTCCTCCTCAGCTTGATCAGGGAAATGAAAGTGCTGATAACAGGTACACCTTACAAAGTGACCTGGTGCAATTTCATGCATCTGTGGGTTTTCTTCATGAGCCGAATCACTTATCCATGGAATTCGAGCCTTGAATCGGCACCCTTGGCGAGGAAGATTTTTCAGTGAAGGAACTATGCCTTGAATGACATGAAGCTTCGATTTTTCTTCAGAAATGGTAGGAATAGAGTTTAGTAGAGACCGTGTATATGGATGCTTGGCATTGGTCATTAGAGTATAGATATCTGCGATCTCAACAATTTCACCTGCATACATAACTGCCACGCGATCAGCCATCTCGGCAACGACTCCCAGATCATGCGTGATCAGGATGATTCCTGCGTTAATCTCGTTCTTCAATTCGCGGATAAGCTCCAGAATTTGTAGTTGGATCGTAACGTCAAGCGCTGTCGTTGGTTCATCGGCAATCAACAATTCAGGTTTATTGGCAATCGCAATCGCGATAACAACTCTCTGTCTCATACCACCCGATAGTTCGTGAGGATATTGCTTGTATAATTGTTCGGGACGCGGAATCCCTACTTGGTTGAGTAAATCAATTACTTTGTCTTTCTTTTCTTTCGAAGATAGCTTGGGTTGATGCAGTGTCAGAATCTCTTCGATCTGTTCACCGATCACCATCAGAGGATTTAGTGCGGAAAGTGGGTCCTGAAAGATCATTCCCATTTCTTTACCGCGGAGTTTGTTTAATTTGTTGGGAGATATATTCGCTATATTCTGCCCTTTGTACAAAATCTCACCATCAATTTTGGCTTTGTTATGCAATCCCATAATTGAAAATGCAAAGGCACTTTTGCCTGAGCCTGACTCTCCCACAATAGCCAATACTTCATTTTTTTTAACCGTTAGGTTAACGTGATCAACTGCTGCATAATAGTCATCTTCAATTCTGAATGATGTAGTTAGATTTCTGACTTCCAATAGCTCTGTATTCAAATCAATCACCCTAACCCCATAATTTCTATTTCTGCAGACTGTATTCTGTGTAGAAGAATGCATCCACTGTATATTTCCATGTTCTTGAAGATAACGAACGAAAGTGTATACAAAATACCAAATCATTAGGAGAATCCATTTTTCATACTGCTATTTAGACCGATGGTCAATTAATGCTGATAATTCCTAGCGGAATAATAAAGCCAAATAATTAATGTAATCATACGTGTAAATTTAGATGACGTCAATGTTTATTTTGAGATTTATGGTATAAATGTTTTTTATACTACAGTTTTGGGTATTAGTTATATTTTAAAGGGAATGTATCAACGAATTCTAGAGCTAGTTGGATGCTTTGAAAGGCAGAGTTTAAATTTTAGAAAAACCGGATATCCAAATATGTGACATTAATATTACACGTAATGTGTAGTTAAGTGTTAGAAATATAGATAAAACCAACTATTATGTTAGGTTTGAGGGATTTGTAGAGGAAATCTTCAGTTTGGAAGTGAAATTAATTTCTAACCATAATTTGTACGGTTAGAGGCATAATTTAGATATTGCTATAGGATTGAAGTTAAAATTCTAGTTATTATAGTATAGTTTCATTTATTCGCTTATGTAAAGAACAAAATGTCATCTTTTATCAATTATTTTACAAAAGCAAGCAAAAAACCCTGCAAAATGCAAGGCTTTTCTAATATTTATACATATAGATGTATATATAATACCGTATTTATTGTGTTTCTGGAGGCCTTTTACCACGCTTCAGATCGTTGATGCTTAACCCAAAGTCCATCTGCAGATGAGGGTAATCCGGAAAGTTAGCCCAGTCTCCACCCCAAGTGAACCCTAGTTCTTTGGCAAGCTCTACAACTTCCATCCAGTCCGCCTGCCCATTGCCGTTATCATCACGTTCCATATCCCAGACTACATCTCCTTCAGGCGTCCGCAAAGCAAAATCAATGGCCAAACCGTAATTGTGATAGGACTCTCCCCCTTGGGCATTGGTCACAATATTACCGGCAATCGAACGTCCTTGATCAAACAGAGCATCCTGTTCTTCATTGCTGCGAAAACCATGCGTAATCACAATTTCAATCCCTCGTCTAGCCGCCTTTCGAACTAACAACTTCTCACTTTCAGCTACTACCGGGTGAAGCCCTGTAATCGGCACCAATTCTTGCACGTTCGTTCGTGGCCATATATCATAGGTGTCTCCTTTTTGCTGTAACCACACATATATAATGGATAGCAACAACGTAGCTACGATCCAAAATCGCAGGCTACTCTTGCGTCTCTGTTTTACTTTACGTTTGGGTGTATTCATGCTCTCTCCTGATGGTGGAATCTATATTCATTCATATTTATGCTACCTGAGATACCAGCGATATAATAGACTCTATTATAAATCATTTACGTCTTAATTGCTTCCACCGTTGCAGCTCATTATTAAACCCAAGCACCAAGGAGAGACAACTCTAATATTTTTTGAATGCAAAAAAGCAGCCGGCTATAAGCCGACTGCTTTGTATCCATGCTGAGTAAGACTACTCAGTTGTGTATGGCAGTAATGCGATTTGACGGGAGCGTTTGATGGCAATCGTCAGCATGCGTTGATATTTAGCGCTAGTACCTGTTACACGGCGTGGCAAAATTTTTCCACGTTCGCTGATAAATTTACGAAGCAAGTCCGTATCTTTATAATCGATGTGAGTAATTTTGTTGGCTGTGAAGAAGCACACTTTACGACGTTTATTACGGCCGCCACGACGTGCCGGTCTTTTATCGTTGTCTCCGCCTTCTCTTTGCTTGAAGCCCATGCTTTTCAGTCCTTTCCTATCGTTTAACCAATCACTCTAAGAGTGTCGGTTCACGTTAAAATGGCAAATCATCATCCGATATATCAATCGGTTTTCCGTCATCGGAAAAAGGATCCTGATTGTTGCTACGCGAATTATTGTTATTGTTCGCGCGCCCGCCGCCTCCGTAAGAAGGCTCTTCACGCATCGGTTGCCCACCGCCGCCACCGTTATTATCACGGTTAGCTGACTCCAAGAAACGGACGTTATCGGCAATGACTTCGGTCACGTATACACGTTTTCCTTCGTTATTTTCGTAATTCCGTACTTGAATGCGTCCTTCGACTGCAGCTAGGCGTCCTTTGCGCAAATAGTTTGCACAAGTCTCAGCAAGCTGTCTCCAGGTTACGACCGGAATAAAATCCGCTTCCCGTTCTCCCCCTTGGCTTGTAAACGGTCTGTCCACTGCCAAAGTAAATTGCGTAACTGCTACTCCAGCTGGAGTATAACGCAACTCAGGATCTCGGGTTAACCGGCCGATCAGAATGACACGGTTCAACAATGTAATCCCCTCCTTCAGAGCGTATTGGTGCGTTGATCACGAGTCGTCTTAAGCAGACTTAACGTCGTTTGTAATGAGATAACGAATGACTTCGTCAGAAATCTTCATGAGACGCTCAAGCTCAGTAACTACTGCTGGTTCAGCAGTGAAGTGTACCAGAACATAAACACCATCACGGAATTTCTTGATCTCATACGCAAGACGGCGTTTACCCATAACGTCGTGAGCTGTAACTTCACCACCGCCGTTGGAGATGATGCCTTGGAATTTATCGACTGTAGCTTGAACAACTTCTTGCTCAACATCAGGACGAATAATGTACATCACTTCATATTTGCGCATAATTTTCACCTCCTTATGGACTCTGGCCCTCAATCTACGTTGAGAGCAAGGAACGAGCACAAACTCGAACTATAATAATATAACAAAAATGACGTCTCAATGCAAGCAAACGTTCCCTCTTCTTATTACACATGATCATAACTACAATGGAGCACACTACAGAAGCAACATTGAAATCCATTATGCCAAGGAGGTCTTATCATGGGTGAAAAAACCGAGTTTGAACCAGGAGACAAAGCTCCAAACGATGGTGAATACACCGAAGTTGGTGAGAAAAGCTTTCATACGGAGATTAACAACCCGAAACGGGTAACCCTCCAAAAGGGTGAAGCTTTCCCTGAAACAAGCAACCAGAATCGTAAGTGGAAGAAGCTTACCAAGGCCCGCGTTCACTAATCGTAAAGATTTTTTTCTGACTGCTGTATATAAAACGAACTAATGCACATAATACATTCAGGCGATGCACGAGAGAGGTGTGGTTCCGTTGGACAACGAAGCCGAACATTTAATGTTGGAGATTCATCACGTAATTTAAGAAGCACGATGGTTGTGTGTAAGGCCTATGTCTGAAGCACGAGTATTGTTAATCGCAATACGCCTGGTTTCTGATTGTTACGACCGATTGTTTCCTAACAAACCGAATGCATCGCCGAATGAAGAGCCCTTAGGGGCTCTTTGTTTTTTCAATTACAAATGATTGTTCGACAACAAAATTGAAAATGAAAAGACCTCCCAGGTTGGAAGGTCTTTTTGCATGTATAGAACTCAACACACGTTGAGTAAATTGTGAATTTCATTAATTAAGCAAGATCTATGAGTGGCGGAAAGGGTGGGATTCGAACCCACGCACGCTGTGACACGCCTAACTGATTTCGAGTCAGCCCCCTTGGGCCTCTTGGGTACCTTTCCGCAGCAATAATGATTATAGCATGATCATTTACAGAACGCAATACCCAAGCCACACCTACATGTAAACGGTGTTACAGGCAAGAGAACAAGTGAAAATTGCACTGTTATTGCATTAGGATTCGGTCGAATCCTCTGTTGAACGAAGTACCTTTTTCATGTTTTTCTCGAATTTTGCTCTGGGAATTAGTACGCTGTGTTTACACCCTACACACTTGATGCGAATATCCATGCCCATTCGGATAATCTCCATCTCATTGCTGCCACATGGATGCTGCTTCTTCATCTGCACAACGTCCCCAAGCTGGAAAATTTTACGCTCCACCTGTGCCATCCCCCTCATCCTTCTCCTGAGCTGCTGCTTGCTCTAACGCTGCCTGATTGCTCATCTCATGATACTCCAGTGTTTTCTTCACATCACCCTGAATTTGGCGCTCTACAGAGGCTCTGGAGTTCGGCAGGCACTCGGCAACAATGCGAACCACATATTCCGAGGTAGACATCGACTGAATACCAAGCACGTCAGGTATTTTAACGATGTTCAGATCGCGATCCTCAATCCCAGCCAACGCTCGTTTCACCAAGTGTACAGACTCGTCCAGGCTCTGTTCACCCTTCATGGGAATGTCCACTACCGCAAGGGAATTCGACATCGAGAAATTGGTGACACTTGCAATCGTACCATTTGGAATAATGTGCACCTCACCTTGCCAGCTAACCAGCTTGGTCGTTCTCAGGCCAATGACCTCAACCGTTCCTTTATAGGTACCTGTTTGAATAACATCGCCTACTGCGAACTGATCCTCCAATATAATGAAGAAACCGGTAATAACATCCTTCACCAAGCCTTGGGCACCAAAACCGATCGCCAGTCCGAGCACACCCGCACTTGCTAGCAATGGTCCGACTTTTACATTGATCTCAGATAACAGTAACAGAATCATAATGAAATTACATGTTATGGAGGTCGCATTTTTCATCAACTCTCCTACCGTTATAAATCGCCGCGGATTGACGCGAATCTTGCCTTCCTGCTTTCGTGCCATCGTGCGATCTATAATACGTGATACAATCTTGATCACAATACGCGTAATAATGAAAATAATAACGATGCGGATCGAGCTAAACATTATATTAAACCACATGTCTGCATCGGCGATTTTGTTCCATAGTTGATCTGTCCAGCGAACTGCACTATTTACGACTTCCTTCGGAGACTCACTTCCCCCTGAAGCAAACTTAAATGGCAACATAGATCAAACCTCCTCTACATGGGTATGTTATCATAGCTGTCAGCGGTTTTGAAATAGAGGCCACGGATCTCCACAAATTCGTTACGAATGATCTGTTTTACTCGCTCCAGATCTTCTTTTGGAAACTGAATACATAGAGCACAGCCCGCTGTGATCTCTTTCGGGGTAGGAAATAAGTCGATCTCAATCTCGGCAAACTCCAGCAGCATTTCTGCACGCAGCGCCTGCTGGGTGGAATCAAAAGCAATCAGCATCCAATCATCTATCCACTCGTCCATGTGCGGCTCCTTTCACGATACATTCATCCCTTTGAAAAAGCTTGTCCTCACGAAGTATAAAACGTTCTATCCTTCCATATACTGTTACTACTATTCCAAGGGAAAGGATAGATCCTATGAATCCCATTTCGCATTCCTTCTCATCTCAAGACATGGCCAGCCTGAAAATCCCACATACAGATCCAGGCATTCACTCTGCCATCATTCATCGTTTAATGTTCCATCTCTATAAAGCCCATTCTTTGCAAAATGTAGTTGTCGTCTGTATCGGTACAGATCGCTCTACCGGAGACTGCCTTGGCCCGCTCGTTGGCTCGTCACTTGCTAAGTGGGACAGCCCTCTATTCCATCTCTATGGCACATTGGATGAACCCGTACACGCAATGAACCTGCAGGACACTCTTCACAAAATACATACCACACATCATAACCCTTATGTGATCGGAATTGATGCCTGTCTCGGGCAGTCTTCGAGTGTTGGATGTATTCAGGTCGTGAGTGGACCGCTCAAACCAGGAGCAGGTGTAAATAAAGAATTACCGCCGGTCGGCGATATCCATCTTACAGGTATCGTTAACGTCGGCGGCTTTATGGAATACTTTGTTTTGCAAAACACACGTCTCAGTCTCGTCATGCGCATGTCCGAGATTATATCCAGCAGTCTTTACTCCGCCATTCGCGAATGGCATACCCGCTCTACTCTGCTTGCTGTGCCAGAGTAATGGCTTCTTTTTCCTCAGGGGAAAGTGTATACGTGGACTCTCCCCCTTTAAGAGGTTTGGCATATACATAGGAACCATCACGGTTATAAATGCCCGTAAGCACCATACCGTCCTGGCTATCGTTAACCATCGCCATCGAGAAGCTCAGGTCGCTGCCATTTTCTCCGTAGGCGTTATACCTTTTCACACCCACTTTACCCTGAATGCGGGTCAGCTTCTGCATCACAACCTGTAACTGATTCGTTTGCAGCATGTGTTCATCCTCAATGCTGTCCATCTGGATTTTCAGATTGATCAACAGCGACTCCAGATCCTCCACTCCACTGCCAGCCATCATGGCCTCATATTTCCGTTTAAACTTCCGTAGCTTTGCGCCTTGAGCAATACTTATAATAAGCAAAATCACCATAAGTACTGCCATGCCGCCAATAATCCATATCAGCTGTTCCAGAATCAGCCCATTTAATTCAGCCATGTAGTGCAACTACCCCTCTGTTGGTTTGTTCAGGTTAACGTTTGTAGCATCAAACGTGTTCCAAATCATCGATCCATTCTGCCAATTAAAACCATCCAACGTTCTAATATAACCCTAAAGCTTACTCCTATTATTCACCAGATAACCCTTAGGGCTAATCATTCGTTTGGGCTACTTTCCTCTTTTGCATTTTGCTTATTCAAGCGATTATAATTCATGTTTTATCAGGGATACTTCATACAGAATTGGACGCTGTTAATTCGCTGTTAATTCGCTGTTAATTCAATAATTGCTTCGATCAGGGCATTAACATCATTTATAGATGTGCTATATCCCACGCTCGCTCTGACAGCCCCACTTGCCGTTGTCCCAGCCGACTCATGGGCAAGAGGTGTGCAATGAAAGCCCGAACGCACAGCGATGCCATAATTTCGGTCTAATTGAAAAGCGAGCTGTGCCGAATCATATCCTTCAACAGTAAAAGATAACAAACCGGTACGCGGCTGTCCAAGCTCAGGACCAAGCATTCGAATCCCCTGTACTGATGATAACCCATCCATCATATGCTGAGTCAAATCCCACTCTTGTTTATATATGATTTCAGGTGTCAGTTCAAGCACATGCTGCACTCCGGCTGCCAGACCTGCTATACCCACTGTATTTGGCGTACCCGCTTCATAGCGATCAGGACGAACATGCGGCTGTTCAATCGCCTCAGACTGGCTTCCTGTCCCTCCGTGAAGCAAGGGCTGTACATCCAGTTCAGGAGCGATGTAGAGACCACCCGTTCCCTGCGGACCCAACAATCCTTTATGTCCTGGAAAGGCCAGCATATCAATGCCGAGCTGCTTCACATCCACAGGCAGAATCCCAGCACTTTGAGCAGCATCAACAAGCAAAGTCACCTGATGTTTTTGACACATCAGCGCAATTTCACCAATGGGTAGAATACTGCCCAGCAGGTTTGAACTATGCGTGCAGACCACTAATCTTGTATTGGAACGAAACAACCGAGCGAATTGGGCCAGATCGATCTGCCCGGCAGCATTAACAGGCACATAATCAACCTCTACATTATGAGATCTACGCATGTACTCCAGGGGCCGTCTTACTGAATTATGTTCAGCCATCGTAGCAATAACGTGATCGCCTTCTCTTAACCATCCTTGAATAGCCAAATTCAAAGCTTCTGTCGTATTCGACCCCAAAGCGATATCGTTAGCATTACGAACACCCAACAGAGTGGATATCGCTTTTCTGGCACCAAATAAAACTCGGCTTGCCTGTACAGCCATCCGATGACTGCCTCTGCCTGGGTTGGCCCCTGCAACATCCAGAGCCTTCATCATGGCTTCCCCGACAGCAGGTGGTTTAGGCCAAGATGTCGCTGCATGATCCAGATAGATAACTCCCTCCACCTCATACCCACCTCTGTCCCTAATTGATTGTTCTGTTTGAATAGATTCCCTAAAAACAAACAATGACATATCGTTTCTCCATGGTACAGAGGCGATATGTCATCACATGAAAAAGCCCCGCATGTTGTTCATCAATCATGGAATCCCAACTGTTACTGCAACAGTTCCAACAGTCGCTCCAGATCTTGTTTACTGTAGTAGTTGAGCTCGATTTTGCCTTTATCTTTGTTATGCTTAATTTTCACCGTTGTTTTGAATCGTTCGCGCAAAGACTCTTCCAATGTATCAATGAATGGATCTTTTTTCTTCAACTTGGATTTGGCTTTCGCTTCACCTGTTTTAGAACGATCCAATTGTTGGACAGCCTCTTCCAGCTCACGTACACTCCATTGCTGATCAATGGTTTGTTTTGCCAGCTGTTTCACAAGACTCTCATCTTTAACACCGACGATAGCACGTGCATGCCCCATTGACAATGTTCCACGTGAAACATGATCCTTCACTTCTTCCGGCAATGATAACAAACGCAGGAAGTTTGCGATGTGAGAACGTGATTTGCCCACTTTTACGGAGAGCTCCTCCTGTGTTAATCCGAATTGCTCCATCAGCCCCTGATAAGCAACTGCAACCTCCATCGCATTCAGATTCTCCCGCTGCAGGTTCTCAATTAAAGCAATCTCCATAACCTGCTGATCACTGAAATTACGAACTACGGCAGGCACAGTGGCATTACCACAATATTGGGAAGCTCTGAAACGCCGTTCACCAGCAATGATCTCATACCCTCTCAAAACAGGACGTACAATAATAGGCTGAATGACACCATGTTGGCGAATTGATTCGGCTAGTTCATGTATTGCATCCTCATCGAATACTTTACGAGGTTGGTAAGGGTTCGCCCGCAGCTGACTAATCGGGATTTCTACGACTTTATCATCGTCATTAATTGAAAGCGAAGGAATGAGGGCATCAAGACCTTTTCCAAGCCGCTTACTCATAAGAAATCACTTCCTTTGCGAGCTCTAAATACACTTCAGCCCCTCGGGATCGAGGATCATACGTAATGATGGACTGACCATGTGATGGTGCTTCACTAAGCCGCACATTGCGCGGAATAATGGTCTGATACACCTTTTGTTGAAAATACTTCTTCACTTCTTCAATCACTTGAATGCCCAGATTCGTACGTGCATCAAACATCGTCAATAACACCCCTTCAATCTGCAACGAGGTATTCAGATGTTTCTGCACCAAACGAACCGTGTTGAGCAACTGGCTCAATCCTTCGAGCGCATAATACTCACACTGAATCGGAATGATCACCGAATCGGAAGCTGTCAACGAGTTGATCGTCAACATCCCAAGGGAGGGTGGGCAATCGATCAGTATGTAGTCATAGTTTTTTTTCACCATGGCGAGTGATTTTTTCAGGCGAACTTCCCGTGATATCGTGGATACCAGCTCAATCTCGGCTCCGGCAAGCTGAATCGTTGCAGGTATGATATGAAGGCCTTCAATCTGAGTTTCCACAATGGCTTCCTGTGGAGGAACCTCATTAATGATGACATCATATATACAATTGGCCACGTCTGCTTTGTTGATTCCGACTCCGCTGGTTGTGTTCCCCTGGGGGTCAATATCGACAAGCAATACTCTTTTCCCGAGCGAAGCCAGTCCTGCACCCAAGTTAACAGATGTCGTCGTTTTCCCCACACCGCCCTTTTGATTTGCTACGGCCATAATCTTAGACAATACCTTCACCTCAAATAAAATAGGAGTCTTTTCTTGTAGGTTGTGAGCTACAGTTAACAAAAAGCAGGTGGCTACCATCCACAAAACCTCAACTACCGTTCCTTCTTATGCTGCTATATTCTACGCTGTTCATGCCACACTCAACTTTATAGACAGAAAAAGCGGCCCATTGCCGCCTGAAGCTTCAATTATTTGCGTTTCGGAATATGGATAACGATCTCGTAATGGTCCTCATGGTCTGCTTCCTTGGTTTTGATGTCCAGACCGGAGCCCGATACCATATCAATGGATTGACGAATCGTATTAAGTGCGAGTCTGACATCCTTCGTGAATGAGATACGTTTGGATTTTTTGATCTTCGAGGATTCCTTGTAAAAGGCAACTCTCGCTTCCGTTTGTTTTACATTCAACTCTTTATCGATAATCTCGCCGAGTAATTTCATTTGCAACTCTTCCGTATCCAATGAAAGTAACGCTCTGGCATGGCGCTCCGAAATTTTACGTTCCATCAGCGCTGCCTTAATACCATCCGGAAGCTGTAACAATCGGATTTTGTTGGCGATCGTCGATTGGCTTTTGCCTAATCGCTGCGCAAGACTTTCCTGTGTAAGTTGGTGCAGGTCAATCAATTTCTGATAAGCAACAGCCTCTTCAATTGAAGTGAGTCCCTCACGCTGCAGGTTTTCAATCAATGCGATGGACGCTGCCTGAGAGTCGTTGAATTCACGTACAATGGCCGGAATATGATCCAAGCCAAGTTTCCGAACTGCACGCCAGCGACGTTCCCCAGCGATAATCTCATATGATCCATTTCGTACGCGGACGACAATCGGTTGTATAACTCCATGTGTCTTGATCGTCTGCAACAACTCATCAATTTTATCATCATCAAAGATAGTACGGGGCTGATATGGGCTGCTCACAATTTCGTTGACCGGAATTTGTTTAATCTCATCTCCGTTATTGCGCTCCGCCAAACCAAACAACTTCGAAAATTGTTCTTTCATTCCGTATATTACCACCTAGTTTCGTAATAGCTCCCGCAGAGTTGCAGGTGCTTCTTATTCAAAACGCGACCCTTTCAAATGCTGTCGTTCTTCGAATAAGTTTTGCCTTTCATGACGCTTTCTGTATCCTAGTCCGTATTGCTAGAAAATCTATCTATACATATAATCTATGATCTCTGTAATCCAGGATCGGCTACTTCTATTCTATCATCTTTTCTTCCATAATCCTATGTTTACCTATTCTTTAAACTCTTCTAATTCTCCTGCTTTTTCTTCATGAACATTAGCAATATGACTGCTTATACACAATAAGATATGGAAGATCTCGACACACAGCACCGGCTTCTAGTAGCTACAATTGTGTACTGGTTCAGTACCACTTGAAATTGAATTTTCAAAAGACAGCTTCCGGGGCAGAACAAGTTTGCGCTTGCTTGACTCCCTGTAAAATCCTCTGCCTTTCTCCTACAAGCAGCACTCGCCGAAATGAATCTTTTAATTTACTTTTCTCTAATTATGTAATGGAAATGGAGATGTAGAACAGATCAACTCATAGATTAATAAATCAAAACACAAAAAGAGGATGTTTCACGTGAAACATCCTCTTTCCCTTATCTACATTCTTCGTTAAGAAACCGAGCAAATATCATCTTACCTTTTACACACAAACGATGTTGCATAAAGAACTTTTCCAACTAAAAACAGTTGAACCTATAACAAAACTATACTAAAGGTGTCTTTAGTGGTGTTCCTGGTTTACGCGGATATTTATATGGTGTCTTATCAAACTTCTGAATCAGAATGATATGACGTGCCGATTCTTCAACGGGTAGCTGGAAAGGATGAACTGCTTTTACCCGTCCTTTCAGTTGGTTAAAGCTGAACTCGGCTTCCTTCATTTCTTCGCGCGGGTCCCCGCCCTTCATTGCAGCGAATATTCCACTTTTGCGAACAAATGGCAGACAGAATTCGTTAAGCACCGCTAGCTTAGCAACTGCACGAGCAGTAACAAGGTCATAGCTGTCACGATATCCTTCTTTGCGTCCAAGCTCCTCCGCACGCCCGTGAATCAGTTCCACATCCGTTAAGCCGAGCGTATCCACAACATGCTGCAAGAAGCCAATACGTTTATTCAGCGAATCAATGATGGTCAGCTTGATATGCGGAAAACAAATTTTAAGTGGTAGTCCAGGGAACCCTGCCCCTGAACCAATGTCTGCAAGTTTGTTTACCTTCGACATATCAGTATAAAACGCCAACGATACCGAATCATAGAAATGCTTGGTATATACTTGCTCACGTTCGGTAATGCCGGTTAGATTCATCTTTTCATTCCAAGCTACCAGCTCCTGAAAATACAACTCGAATTGATCCAGCTGGCGTTCATCCAGCTCCAATCCATGTTTCTTCAGGCGTCGTTGTAGCTGCTGTTGAATATCGTCCATTATTGTCCCCTTGCTGCGGTTACACGGTTATAATGCTCCAGGTAAACCAGCAGAATGGAGATATCGGCAGGAGTAACCCCGGCAATACGGGATGCCTGCCCGATCGAGATTGGACGAATTGTAGAGAGTTTCTGCTTTGCTTCCATGGCAAGGCCATGAATTTCGTCATATATAATCGTATCCGGAATTTTCTTTTTCTCCATTTTTTGCAAACGTTCCACGTGGATCAATTGTTTCTCAATATAACCCGCATATTTAATTTGAATTTCCACTTGCTCTTTCATGTCAGCAGTCAGCTCCACCTCAGACGGTGAGATCTGCTCAATCCAGTCATACCCGATCTCTGGGCGACGCATCAATGTCAGAAGTGTACTGCCATCCTGAATCGGTGTAGAGCCGATCTCTTCCAGCTTCGGATTTACTTCGACAGGACGAACTTTGGCTGCTTTCAGACGAGCCACTTCCTGCTCAACCTTAGCTTTTTTATCCAAGAATTTGGCGTAACGCTCTTCAGGAATCAATCCAATATCATGGCCTATTTCCGTCAAACGCATATCTGCATTATCATGACGAAGCAACAAACGGTATTCTGCACGGGAAGTCAGCAGACGATAAGGTTCATTCGTACCTTTGGTTACGAGATCATCAATCAGTACACCAATGTACCCTTGGGAGCGATCAAGTACGACAGGCTCTTTACCCTGTACTTTACGCGCTGCGTTGATGCCGGCCATCACGCCTTGTCCTGCCGCTTCTTCATACCCGGAGGTACCATTAATTTGCCCTGCTGTGAACAAACCTGGCAGACGTTTTGTTTCCAGTGAAGGCCACAGCTGTGTAGGCACCATCGCATCATATTCAATGGCGTAACCGTTACGCATCATTTCTACTTTTTCCATACCCGGGATAGAACGCAACACCGCCAATTGAACATCCTCAGGTAGACTGGTGGACAGACCCTGTACGTAGTATTCCGATGTATTTTTGCCTTCTGGCTCCAGGAAAATCTGATGCTTCGGCTTATCGCTGAAACGCACAATTTTATCCTCGATCGATGGACAATAACGTGGTCCGGTACCTTCAATAACCCCCGAAAACATAGGTGCACGGTGAAGATTATCGTTAATAATTTGGTGTGTTTCCACAGACGTATATGTCAACCAGCAAGGCAGCTGCTCGTTATCGGAAGATTCCGTTTCATAGGAAAAGAATTTTGGCTTGTCATCGCCAGGCTGAATTTCCGTTTTGCTAAAATCAATCGTATCCTTATGCACACGTGGTGGAGTACCTGTTTTAAAACGAACCAGGTCGAAACCAAGCTCACGCAGATGTTCGGATAACTTAAGTGAAGGCTGTTGATTGTTCGGACCACTCTCATACATCAACTCACCCATAATTACTTTACCGCGCAGATACGTACCTGTTGTCAGAACAACAGCTTTGGCCCGATACTCTGTACCCGTCTGAGTAACTACACCTACGCACTGTCCGTCTTCAACGATCAGGCGATCAACCATGCCTTGACGCATCGTCAGGTTGCGTTCATTCTCCATCGTTTCTTTCATCGTATGCTGATAAGAGAATTTATCGGCCTGAGCACGAAGCGCATGAACAGCAGGTCCTTTACCTGTGTTGAGCATTCGCATCTGAATAAAGGTCTTATCAATATTCCGTCCCATCTCTCCACCGAGTGCATCAATCTCACGTACCACATGTCCTTTTGCCGGTCCCCCAATAGATGGGTTACAAGGCATGAAGGCCACCATATCCAGATTGATTGTAATCATTAGCGTTTTAGAGCCCATACGAGCTGCAGCCAGTGCCGATTCCACACCAGCGTGTCCTGCCCCAACGACGATTACATCATAACTTCCGCCATCAAAAGCCATTCCAGTTTACCTCCTTTTTGCCGCTGCACGCCTAAATTCATGCATACGATCAATTTTTTGTAAAAATCACGAAACACGATCCATACGCCACGGAATGCATTTCGATCTATATTAAGCCATCAAGTCTATACGTACTTCAGACATTTTCGCGGATTCTTTGACCACCCACAGATGGACTTTATTATCATACTACTTTTCAGAGCCGGTATGTTTACCCCGGGTTATTTTCCAAGGCAGAATTGAGAGAAAATCTGATCAATTAATGCATCATGCGCTGTATCGCCCACGATTTCACCCAACTGCTCCCATGCCAGACGAACATCAATCTGAATCATATCAATAGGTATCAGCTGCTCTGCCGCCTCATAAGCATCAATGAGCGACTGCTTCGCTTTTTTGAGCAAAGCAATATGACGCACATTGCTGACATATGTCAGATCGGCCGATTCCAGCTTGCCACTGAAGAACAACGTTGAGATGGCATCTTCCAATCGGTCCACGCCCAGATCATCTTTCACCGACATCGGAACAATCCGTTCCTTGGGGATGTAACGAAGCAGCACATCGCGGTCCGCCTGCGGCGCTAAGTCCATTTTATTCATAATAATAATGGATTGTCTACCGCGTATTTGTTCCAATAATTCAATCTCGTCCGGGTGCAGCGGCTCGGCAGCATTGATAACCATCAATAACAGATCCGCCTCGTTCACAGCAGACCGGGAACGCTCCACGCCGATCTTCTCCACGACATCCATCGTTTCCCGAATACCTGCCGTATCGAGCAGCTTGAGCGGTATATTGTTAATCGTAACAAACTCCTCAATAACGTCACGCGTTGTACCCGGAATATCCGTTACAATTGCGCGATTGTCCTGGGCCAACGTATTGAGCAAAGAAGATTTCCCTACGTTTGGACGGCCTACGATAGCGGTTGTAATCCCTTCCCGCAGTATCTTACCTTGCTCTGCAGTTACCAGCAATTTATCAATTTCAGTCATCACCTGACTGGATTTTTCTTTAATAAATTCAGAGGTTAGTGACTCTACATCATGCTCGGGATAGTCGATATTGACTTCAATGTGAGCAAGCGTCTCGACTAATGTGTA
Source organism: Paenibacillus sp. 11B (assembly GCF_030487755.1). Lineage (NCBI taxonomy): Bacteria > Bacillati > Bacillota > Bacilli > Caryophanales > Paenibacillaceae > Paenibacillus > Paenibacillus sp. 11B. The sequence continues at coordinate 1,148,801 of NZ_JAUKNS010000004.1, forward strand.
TCTTAGATCGCGCAGCTTGGATGACAATTTGCCCTCCACTTGCTTGAGTGCAACCGAGAAGGCACGATCAGATTTGGAACGAATGAGATCCATGACCCCTTCCGCCTGGGACAGATCAATCCGTCCATTGAGAAAAGCACGCTTCGTGAACTCGCCGGGTTCAGCAAGACGAATATCGAGCTGCAACAACAGATCCATAACGCGCTTAACCGAAACTACTCCGCCATGGGCGCTAATCTCCACGACATCTTCTGTTGTGAAAGAACGTGGCGCCCGCATCACTGTAACCAATACTTCCTCAATCTTCTCGCTAGTGCCTGGATCTATAATATGACCGTAATGAACCGTGTGGGATGCTGCCTGCGTTAGTGGGGTTTTGCTGCGAAAAATCTTCTCCGTCTCCGTCACTGCATCCGGGCCGCTTACCCGGATTACAGCGATACCCGCTTCTCCGACAGCTGTTGATATCGCTGTAATCGTATCACTAATCATGGTTATCTCTCCTTGCTCTATTTTAAAATTGCGCCCCTCAGGACGCCATATTAATTTCAATATAAGTTCAGTTCACAATGCTTCTAACCGCATCATTCAATCTTTAAATGACTTTATTAAAACCGCTTTTTGGTTCTGTAAAATATACTTCTGTACGAAAAAAGCAATGGCTTCTGCACCGAGCAGGAAGCCATTGCGTCTTCAATTTCGTGTTATTTCGTCGTAATGACCACGCGCCGATTGGGCTCCTCGCCCTTGCTGTATGTCTTAATCTGCGAGTGATTTTGCAGTTTCGCATGAATGACTTTGCGTTCGAGCGGAGGCATAGGCTCCAGCACAACTTCCTTGCCGGTGCGAATCGCCTGTCCAGCCAAACGTTCAGCCAGATCCTCCAGCGTCTTGCGTCGACGTTGGCGGAAGTTCTCAGCATCGAGAACGATGCGAACGAAGCTTTCCGAATAACGGTTGGCTACAATGTTTGTTAAATATTGAAGGGCATCCAGTGTCTGTCCACGTCTGCCAATAATCATGCCCAGGTCTTCACCGGCAATATTGAAGATATGTCCATCACGCTGTTTTTTGATATGCACTTCAACATCCAGTCCCATACCTGCTGCCACTTCTTTTAAGAAAGCAGCCGCTTCCTCATAGGGATTTTTAGCAGCCACACCCTCAAGTGTTGCTTCAACCTGAGGTACCTGTGCGGCCGGCATGATCGGCTGTGAAACAGGTTCAGGCACAGACAGAAGTTTCACTTCCACTTTAGCGGCCTTTACCCCGATCAAACCCAGGAATCCTTTTGACGGCTGCTCTAACACTTGTATCTCGACCTTGTCCCGGCTCACGCCAAGCTCAGCCAATCCTTGGTTTACAGCATCTTCAACGGTTTTTCCTGACGCAATGACTTTGGTCATTTCGATTTTTTGGCCCCTTTCGACCCTTTTCCAGAGACAGTTGCCTTGCCACCGTTTTTGCGTTTAGCTCCATTTCCATTTCTAGAAGAGCTGCTCTGCTTCACGTTGACCTCAGCCACGACTTTATCATTATTCCGGTAAAGGAAATAGTTTTGCACGATCGTGTAGATGTTACTGTAGAACCAGTACAACGGCAATGCAGCCGGGAATTGATACGACATGACGAAGATCAATATCGGATACACCCACAGCATGAACTGCATCGGTCCAACCTGCTGTGCAGGATTCATGCGCATCATCATCCACGTTTGCACGAATGTTGTGATGGCAGCCAGCACTGGAAGAATAAACAGGTGATCCGGCGATCCGAGTTGAAGCCACAAGAAATCATGTGTTCTCAGACTCGAGTTTCCGTAAATTGAGTTATAAAGTGCGATGTAAATCGGCATCTGAATCAGAAGTGGTAAACAACCCGCCATCGGATTAACTTTGTTCTCCTGAAACAACTTCATTGTTTCTTGTTGAACTTTCTCAGGTGTATCTTTATACTTGGCTTGAATTTCTTTCAACTGCGGCTGAATAGCCTGCATCGCCTTGGAGCTGCGAACCTGCTTCATTGTCAGCGGCAAGATTAACGTCCGTACAATTAACACCATCACAAGGACGGCCAGTCCATATTCACCGTTAAACCAGTTGGCGAATGTATCGAGCGCCAGTGAGAACCAATAAATAACATTGGCTTGCCAGAATGATTCACTGTTTCTTAGATCTTCCGTAGTAACCCCTGAACCTTGCGGAGTACACCCGGCCAGTACGGTGACCATTGCAATGACTGCAATGAGGAGAATCCACTTCCCCTTTGATGTCTTCAATCGCGACACTTCATAACCCCTCTCTTAACCATTCCATTCCACCGTAAATCATACCATAATTAGGAGGACAAATAAACCGAAGCTTACCGCTTGCCCGACTTCAAAAGAGAGCCCTTGCGCATCGCATGCAGCAGGCTTTTTTCCATATCCTTATAGGACATGTCCAATGCACCTTTTCTGACGATAAAGATCAGATCCATCTGCGTGACAATCTCTTTCTCATGGTGACGTACAATTTCCTTAATCATGCGTCTCATCCGGTTGCGTACGACAGCGTTTCCGATTTTCTTGCTGCAGGATACACCCACTCGGAATTGTTCTGTATCTTTACGGCGACAGCCATACACCACAAACTGATGATTTGCAAACGATTTCCCATACCGGTATACGCGGCTAAAGTCCGCCCGGTTTCGTAAACGCAGTCTTTTATACACGGCGCTTCTCCTTGCTGTTTTCCACCAACATTATTGACGAAGGCCTCATTACTGATTTAGTATAGGCTTTCTTGAATAACGATAAACCGTCTTGGCGGCAACTTCATTATATAAGGAACGTTTTCGAAAAAACGGACATCTCATTCATTGAGCATCAATATGCACTTATGCTTTTGCGCAGCCAATTCAGACCTGACCTATACCAGCATCCAGTCTGAAATGACCTATTTAAGAAAAAAAAGACCACCTCGGTGGTCTTCACATGCATTAAGCACTCAGGACTTTACGGCCTTTAAGGCGACGTGCAGCCAGAACTTTACGTCCGTTGCTCGTGCTCATTCTTTTCCGGAAACCATGAACTTTTTTACGTTTGCTAACGTTCGGTTTGAATGTAGGTCTCAATGTATTGCACCTCCTTACAAGGAAATACTTATGTGATGAATCACTTTCATCTTCACAGAAAACACCTTTATACATTTAACCACGAACACCTGGAAAAGTCAACTGTGAGCCTCTTGCCTCCTTTCTCCTTTTAATACCTATTCCACCCAGTTTTAACGGCCATGGATACGTCCCCCTGTTTACAACCTTCTTACAGCAGCATGTAGAAGCTTCAAAAGTTATCCCCAAGTCCCGTTTCATTCACCAAAAATCGATTTATACGGTTATCCACACCCTTTAAACCCCTTCAATTTAAGTTTGATTATTATTTCCAAGTTATTCACATGTGGATAAGGAATATTTGCCGATTCAAGTTTGTTTCACTAGCTCTAATTTCGGTTAATATAGATACGTTTCTGAAGACTGTAGTAGTTAGCTATAGATAGTTATAACTTAAGAGCCCAATGAATTTTGGCTTTAGAAAATGATATTCTTAAAATTTAATGTATCCGCTTTATTATTATGGTTTACAAGTTTTCAAGAAAGGTGTAGGATAAAAAAATCACATCTTGTATACAAGTATACTCATCCAAAATGAAGTAAATATCTAGCCTTATCTAAGAGAAGACATTACGTCCTCAAGCTCTTTGAAAAATCCATTGGAAACAGTATGACGTTCCTATATTCTGCACGCGCACAGAGAAGCTGGCATTTATTCTCGTTATAAGGATTAATTCATTATGCTCAATCCACAAAATAGTTGTGCTATGATCAGTATTGAACTGATTACTTATAATAGGAGCGTTAGCCATTATGCTGTTTCCATCATCCTGGCTTCAGGGAGCTTCCCGCGGGGAAGCCATTGCCTGCGAATTAAGGCTGCGGATCATTAGCGGAACCCTTCGCCCTGGCGAAATTTTGTCAGAAAATCGGATTGCCGCTGATTTTGACAGCAGTCGATCACCTGTACGTGAAGCATTAAGAACATTGTCGAATGAAGGACTTATTCGGCTGGAGCGTATGGGTGTCGTTGTCATTGGATTGAAAATTAAAGATGTCGAGGAATTGTATGACGTCCGTTTCCTGATTGAAAGTTTTGTACAGCAGCGACTTGCCGGGGATGTGCCAGAACAATTGATTACCCAGCTTCGTAATGTAATAGACAAAATGGATTTGGCTGGACGCCACCAAGATGCGGTTGAATTCGCTTATCAGGATCTGATCTTTCACGAGACCATAATTGAAGCCGCCCAGCATTCCCGTATTCTACATCTATGGAGAAGCATTCGTTATGTTGTCATGACAGTCATGCTGCTCACCACCCGCAGGGTATTTATTCAGGGCGAGCAGAAAGTAAGCGCTGTTATTGAAAAACACCGTCTGCTAATTGAGGCCCTTGAATCAGGCGACAAGACACGGATTCAATCTGGAGTCCGCACGTATTTCCAGGATTCAGGCCAGACGCTGCACGAAAGCTTTGATTCCTAATGAAACGGTGGTGAAATTTCATTCACTTGATGGCATAGCGTGCAGGGAGTTTGCAATCATATCCATTGTGAATGATTGCTCTCCAACTTGTCGACAAGTATACAAAATGCGATTTGTTTCAATTTTTTGGGGCATATTAAGGAGGATTTAAGCATCCCACGCTACATGAAACGTAGAGCAAATTCCCTCCACCTGATCCTAGATCAGTTGTAAGCGCTATATATCATAAAAAAGGAGCAAACCTCATGAGCACTCTTTTTGGGCTATCCCACAATGCAACATTATTGGTCTGGACATTGATTGCAATTGTATTTCTAATCGTATTGATCTCCAAATATAAATGGAATCCTTTCATTACTCTTTTGTTATCGGCATTAATGCTTGGTTTACTCGCGGGTATGAAGCCTGCAGACGTAATTACTTCTATTACTGGCGGACTTGGCGGCACACTTGGAACGATCGCCATCGTTATCGGTCTGGGCACCATGCTTGGTAAGATGATGGCTGAATCCGGCGGAGCCGAACGTATAGCTACCACACTTGTGGATCGTTTCGGTGTGAAACGTGTGCACTGGGCGATGATGATTGTCGGTTTTATCGTCGGTATTCCTGTATTCTTCGAAGTCGGCGTCATTCTGCTGATCCCGATCATTTTCACCGTTGCACGTAAAACCAATATGTCGCTGCTGCAGATCGGTATTCCGATTTTGGCAGGTCTCTCTACTGTACATGGTCTGGTTCCACCTCATCCGGCACCCATGATTGCCATCGAAGCGTTCAGCGCCGATTTGGGTAAAACGATCTTGTACTCTCTTATTGTAGGTATCCCTACCGCCATTATTGCTGGCCCCCTGTTTGGTAAATTTATCGGTAAAAGAATACATACCGAACCGCCTGCAGAGTTGGCTGAACAATTCGCTACGAAAAAAAGTAACGACCTGCCTGGTTTCGGAATAACCTTGTTTACCATCTTGCTGCCGGTCATTCTAATGCTCATTGGCTCTATCGCCAATATCGTAGACCCGGACGCCACAAGCGGATTTACCGTTTTCTGTGAATTTATCGGCCATGAAATTATAGCTTTGCTGATCTCTGTCGTGTTCGCCCTCTTTTCACTCGGATTCTCACGCGGGTTCAACAAACATGACATCTCCCGCTTCACCAGTGAATGTCTGGCGCCTACGGCGACCATCATTCTCATTATTGGCGGAGGCGGTGCTTTCAAACAGGTGTTGATTAACAGTGGTGTAGGTAATGCCATTGCTGAGGTCGCCACACATGCCAATATTAATGTAATCCTGTTCGCCTGGCTTGTAGCCGCACTCATTCGGGTTGCTACCGGTTCAGCGACTGTTGCGATGACGACAGCTGCTGGTATTGTAGCTCCTGTACTTGCACTAACACCAGGTGCCAATATTGAGCTGGTTGTACTCGCTACCGGTGCAGGTTCACTTGTTCTCTCCCACGTGAATGACGCAGGCTTCTGGATGATCAAGGAATTCTTCAATATGAGCGTCTCACAGACGTTGAAGACGTGGACCGTTATGGAAACACTACTATCTGTCGTTGGACTGATCTTTATTTTGCTGCTAAATACAGTCCTGTAAATTGAATATCTATATAGAAGAAGAATTTAAATTCACACACTTAGGGGTTTAATTTTACGGGTTCAAAAGAAAGAAGGTTTATGTAATATGAACAACTATATGATTGGTATGGATATTGGTACAACCAGTACCAAATCCGTACTATTTACGGAACAGGGTGAAGTGGTAAGCACATCAACTCAGGAATATCCTTTATACACCCCAGCTCCGGATGTAGCTGAGCAGGATCCTGAACAAATTGTGCAAGCTGCCCTTCGCTCCGTACGCGGCGTGATGGATAATAGTGGCGTAACTGCGGAACAAATTATGTTCGTATCCTGCAGCTCTGCCATGCACAGTGTCATTGCGATGGGGCAGGATGATACTCCCCTCACCCGCTGCATCACTTGGGCTGATAACCGGAGTGCAGCTTGGGCTGCCAAACTGCAGGAGAATGGACTGGGACATCGGATCTATTCGCGAACAGGTACACCGATTCATCCCATGTCGCCACTGACCAAATTAATGTGGCTGCGCCATGATGAACCTGAACTTTTTCAACGCACGGCCAAATTTATTTCTATTAAAGAATATTTGTTCTTCCGACTGTTTGGTCAATATGTCGTGGATCACTCCATCGCCTCCTGTACCGGCCTGCTCAATCTGGAACAACTGGATTGGGATGCCGAAGCTCTTGAGGTTGCAGGCATTACAGCTGACCACCTATCGGAACTCGTCCCGACCACACATACTATAGAAGGAATGAATCGGACATGGGCTGAAAAAATGGCTCTCTCCCCCTCTACACCCTTCGTCATCGGTGCAAGTGACGGGGTTTTGTCCAATCTGGGCGTGAATGCCATTGAGCCTGGCGTTGTGGCAGCAACGATCGGCACCAGCGGTGCCATCCGCACCGTTGTGGACCGTCCCGTTACCGATCCGAAAGGCAGAACCTTTTGTTACGCCCTCACCGAGAATCTTTGGGTCATCGGAGGACCTGTGAATAACGGTGGCATGCTTTTCCGCTGGGTACGAGACGAATTCGCTGCCTCGGAAGTGGAAACAGCCAAACGGCTCGGCATCAATTCCTATGATGTACTCACCAAAATTGCTGAACGCGTTAGCCCCGGTTCGGAAGGACTTCTATTCCATCCGTACCTTTCAGGGGAACGTGCCCCTTTATGGAATCCGGACGCCCGAGGTTCCTTCTTTGGTTTGACCCTTCACCATCAGAAAGAGCATATGATCCGTGCTGTGCTGGAAGGGGTTATTTTCAACCTGTATACGGTACTGCTGGCCATGGAAGAACAGATCGGACAACCAACCTCCATTCAGGCAACCGGTGGTTTCGCTCGTTCCCCACTCTGGCGTCAGATGATGTCCGATATATTCAACCAGGAAGTCATTGTGCCCGAGAGCTTCGAGAGTTCCTGTCTAGGGGCCGTTGTGCTCGGTCTCTATGCTACAGGGCGAATTAAGTCGCTTCATGCCGTTTCATCTATGGTAGGTACAACGCACAAGCATACCCCTATCAAAGAACATGCATCGATCTACCGGGAGCTGCTCCCCATCTTTATTCGCATTTCGCGAAAATTGGAAGAAGAATATGCAGACATCGCGGAATTCCAGCGTAAATTTTCTGCTCATATCGAGTAAATCCTCCTCTTATAACCACCAAAAAGAGGTTGTTCTCTTTGACCACCATTTCGGTCTTAAAGAACAACCTCTTTTTGGCATAAACCAATCTGCTGCAATGGAGTCACCTCCATCTTCAATGTTTGCGCGTATATCCATCCTACCTCTTTTAGGAATAAATTCTTCGTTCAGTTCATACAAATCAGTAAACGCTCCTCAAGTACTATCAGGCCTCTCCTTGATCTCCCATCCCATTCATTTTGTCGTTCCTCCATTCCGCTTTTCGAAAAAAGGAAAACGAGCATGAAGAGGCACCCTCCTGTAAATCCCCAATACGACCATTTTCACTTTACGGTTATCCACAGAGAGGTTATTCACAAACCGAGAATACTTTTACACACAATTCAGCATTATTTGACGAATAACCTGTGTATAAAATAATTTGGGTTTTTGGGTCATCTTGTCGAAAGTTAAACAATTTATAAACAATATATTGTGTTGTGATTAAAAATTATACACAAGTTATTGAATTTGTGGATAAAATCACGTGATACATTGAAATGCCGGGCTTCTTTTGCTATGATTGTATTACTTTTGGATGTGAATATGTGATCTGACCCATAATATTATCAACAGCCTGTGGATAAAGTTGTGAACAATTTTCCGTTGTTCATTCTTTTTTTGTTTTCGACCTGCGGGGGTTTGGGGATAAATTCAACAATATATCTCGTATTTCGACACTGCATCATGGCTTAAGCCACACTTGGAACATGTAAAAGGAGTGACAGTCTGTGGACAGCCATACTTCTGATTTATGGCAGCAAATTTTATCAATTATACAAAACAAGCTCAGCAAACCCAGCTTTGACACTTGGTTCAAAGCAACCAAAGCGACCAAGCTGAATGATCGTTCGATCGTCATATCCGCACCAACCACGTTTGCCGTCGAATGGCTGGAGAGCCGTTACACCAAACTGGTCGGATCGACGGTATATGAGCTGCTTGGCAAACAGGTCGATGTGAAATTTGTCATCGAGGAGAACAAGCCTGCTGAACCGGATCCTCAACTGCCAGCGCCAACGCCTACAGTTGTTCAGGAAGAAGCGGTACTCAGCATGCTGAATCCAAAATATACATTCGATACATTTGTCATTGGGCCGGGCAACCGTTTTGCCCACGCCGCATCGCTGGCGGTCGCTGAAGCGCCCGCCAAAGCATACAATCCTCTGTTTCTCTATGGAGGGGTAGGTCTCGGAAAAACTCACTTGATGCATGCAATCGGGCATTACGTCCTGGAGCATGATCCGGGCAGCAAAGTTGTTTATTTGTCATCTGAGAAATTCACGAACGAATTCATTAACTCAATCCGTGACAACCGCGGGGAGAGCTTCCGTAACAAATACCGTAGTGTCGATATTCTGCTCATTGATGATATTCAGTTCTTGGCGGGAAAAGAATCGACGCAAGAGGAATTTTTCCATACGTTTAATGCGCTGCATGAGGAACGGAAACAGATCATCATCTCCAGCGACAGACCGCCGAAGGAAATTCCGACCCTGGAAGAACGGCTTCGTTCCCGTTTTGAATGGGGGCTAATTACGGATATCCAGCCTCCAGATCTGGAGACACGGATTGCGATTTTGCGTAAAAAAGCGCGTGCGGAAAATCTGGATATCCCGAATGAGGCGATGATGTACATCGCCAACCAGATTGATACCAATATTCGCGAACTGGAAGGTGCCCTGATTCGGGTTGTTGCCTATTCTTCGTTGACGAATCAAGATGTAACCACTCATCTGGCAGCTGAAGCACTGAAGGATATTATTCCTTCCAGTCGTCCGAAAATGATCACTATTCACGACATCCAACAAAAGGTCGGCGAGTATTACAGCCTTAAGCTTGAAGATTTCAAAGCACGGAAGCGGACCAAGGCTGTTGCCTTTCCAAGACAGATCGCCATGTATCTCTCTCGTGAGCTAACTGACTTCTCTCTGCCCAAGATTGGGGAAGCATTCGGAGGCCGAGATCACACCACGGTCATACATGCGCATGAAAAGATCTCCCAAGCGATTAAAGTCGATCAGGATCTCTATAAAGTTATCAACAACTTAACCGAAAAAATCAAGAATCCAACCTGAATAAGTCCCAAGCCTGTGCACAACGTATACACATGTGGATAGGCTTGGGCTTATGGGTTTATACCCACTTATCCACATATTCAGTGCCCCTATTACTATTATTACTATAAAGATCTAAAAGATATCATCTCCAAATAAGCGATTTTGAAGCTCGGCCTCCGGCCTTTTGAAAAACACATTTCAACACCTCAACACCCAAAAAACCCGCTAGGAGTGAAACCATGAAAATCAGCATAATGAAAAGCTACTTGAACGAATCCATCCAGCAAGTTTCCAAAGCCATCTCAAGCCGTACGACAATTCCGATTCTGAGCGGTATCAAATTCGACGTTAATCATCAAGGTGTGACGTTGACAGCAAGCGACACCGATATTTCAATTCAATCCTTCATCCCGCTTGAAGATGGAGATAAAAGTGTGGTTCAGGTAGAACAACCAGGTAGTGTTGTACTGCCAGCCAAGTTTTTTGTCGAGATCATCAAAAAGCTGCCTTCGCAAGAAGTGCACATGGAGGTAAAAGAAAACTTCAACACCTTTATCTCCGCAGGAGCTACCGAAATTCAACTCGTTGGTCTTGATCCGGAAGAATTCCCAGTATTGCCAAGCATCGAAGAAAACCAAACCGTCTCCATCCCAGGAGATTTGCTCAAAAATATGATTAAACAAACCGTATTCTCCATTTCCACCCATGAAACCACGCCGATTCTGACAGGTGTACTCTGGAGTTTGGGTGACAATGAACTGAAATTTGTGGCAACGGACCGCCACCGTCTTGCTACTCGTTCAGCAATGCTGGATAATGCAGAAGGTGTGCGATTCAACAATGTCGTGATCTCGGGTAAAACGCTGAACGAACTCAGCAAAATTGTGCCGGATCAAAATACACTTGTGGATATCGTTGTCGCTGACAATCAAGTCCTGTTCAAAATCGACCGTGTTCTGTTCTATTCACGTATTTTGGACGGAACTTATCCGGATACTTCTAGAATTATTCCGACTTCGTACAAAACAGAACTTGTTTTGGATACCAGAAAATTAAGCGAATCTATCGACCGGGCTTATTTGCTGTCGCGTGAAGAAAAAACAAACATTGTGCGGATGCAAACGATGGATTCCGGATCGATCGAAATTTCATCAAGCTCTTCCGAGTTGGGAAAAGTAAGAGAAGAGATCGAACCTGCCGACTTTAACGGCGAACCGCTGAAAATCTCGTTCAACTCCAAATATATGCTGGATGTGCTGAAAGTGGTGGAGAGTGAGCAGCTGATGATCGCTTTTACTGGCGTCATGAGCCCGATCATCCTGAAACCGCTGGACGACAGTCACAGCTTGTACGTCATATTGCCTTACCGGACGACCAACTAACGAGAGGAAGATCATAGTGAACCAAGTAGCGATACGTACGGAATATATTAAGCTTGACCAATTTTTGAAACTGGCCGATTGCATCCCAACCGGAGGTATGGCCAAAGCTCTGCTTCAGGACGGACTTGTACGTGTGAATAAAGAACCTGAGGAACGCCGGGGACGCAAGTTATACCCTGGGGATATCGTTGAGGTGGACGGAGAAGGTTCGTTCGAAGTTGTTGCACAATAAGAAGACCAGTTAGATCCTGCTGCCTCCTGACGGACGGGATAAAAGGGAGGTTACCGCGTGTTTGTGAACAGCATAGATCTGCAGCAATTCCGCAATTATGAACATCTGAGACTGGATTCTTTTGGTCCTGTGAATCTATTAATCGGGCAAAATGCCCAAGGCAAGACCAATCTTGCAGAAGCCATTTTTGTGCTTGCACTCACCAAGAGCCACCGTACATCCCGCGACAAGGAACTGATTCGTTTCGGTGAAGAACGTGCCAGGCTTGCAGCAGAGGTCGACAAAAAGTACGGATCAGTCAAGCTCGAGCTATCTTTGTCGCAACAAGGCAAAAAAGCAAAAATCAACGGACTGGAACAGCGCAAGCTGAGTGATTTTGTCGGAGCGCTCAATGTGGTGATGTTTGCACCGGAAGATCTCGAGATTGTGAAAGGCACACCGGGGGTCCGCCGTCGGTTTCTTGACATGGAGATTGGCCAAGTGGCTCCGGGCTACCTGTATCATTTGCAGCAATATCAAAAAGTGCTCGTCCAGCGTAACAATCTGCTCAAGCAATTATGGGGACAGAATGCTTCAGCCCAGACCATGCTTGAGGTGTGGAATGAACAGCTGGTGGAGCACGGTGTTAAAATCGTCAAAAAAAGGAAACAATTCATAAAGAAACTTCAAAAGTGGGCCGAAACGATTCATCAGGGCATCACCGGAGGCGGAGAAGTCCTGCGCCTGGCCTACCTTCCTTCCTTCAGCGAAGCCGCTGAGGAAGATGAAGCTGTCTTAATGGACCAATTTATGATAAAATTATCACAAATGAAAGAGCAGGAGATTCGCCGAGGCACAACGCTTAGTGGGCCGCATCGGGATGACCTGTCCTTTTTCATTAACGATCGGGAAGTACAAACGTATGGCTCGCAGGGGCAGCAGCGCACAACGGCGTTGTCCCTTAAACTTGCGGAAATTGAACTGATTCACGAAGAAATCGGAGAATATCCGGTCCTGCTGCTGGACGATGTACTGTCTGAACTGGATCCTTTTCGTCAGACGCAGCTGATCGAAACGTTCCAGAGCAAGGTGCAAACCTTTATTACGGCTACCGGTATCGAGAGTCTGAACGTTGACAAACTCAAGGATGCCAGTATTTATCACGTTCATGCCGGACAGGTTGAACGCTAAGGAGTGAGGGCTTATGTACATTCATCTGGGCGGTGAGAAGATCATCCGTTCTTCCGAATTGGTTGCTATTTTTGATATATCGATTGAAAAATCCTCAAAAATCTCCAAGCAGTATGTCACGCATGCCGAGCAGGAAAAAACAGTGGAGCATATTGGCGAAGAGGAAGCCAAGTCCATTGTTGTGACCAAAAACATTGTGTACTACTCGCCTATTTCCTCAGCTACGCTCAAGAAGCGAGCTCACATTTTTCCTGATCTCTAGCCTATCGGCGGTACGAGTTATTGTACCTTTTGCTGCTTGTTTTTATTTAGATTGCTTACTGGAATTAAGGGGATTTGTTCGTTTCAGCATGCATTCTTAGTTAACGCATATTTACGATATTGAATCTATAGAAGTAGGTGAAAGGCATGTCTATGAATCAACCGTCATATGGTGCAGATGAAATTCAGGTACTTGAAGGGCTGGAAGCCGTACGTAAACGACCGGGGATGTATATTGGTTCCACCAGTGCCAAAGGTCTGCATCATCTCGTTTGGGAAGTAGTGGACAACAGTATTGACGAAGCACTCGCAGGTTATTGTGATCATATCGAAGTTACTATTCATGAAGATAACAGCGTCACTGTAGTCGATAATGGGCGGGGAATTCCTGTCGGCGAACATGCCAAAATGAAACGTCCTGCGCTTGAGGTTGTAATGACTGTTCTGCATGCGGGCGGTAAATTTGGCGGTGGCGGGTACAAAGTATCCGGTGGTCTACATGGGGTGGGTGTATCCGTCGTCAATGCTCTATCAGCAAAAGTTGTTGTTACAGTTAAGGTTGACGGCCATGTGTATCAACAGGAATACCGTCGCGGTGCTCCTCAGTACGATCTGAAAACGATCGGTACAACGGAGGAAACGGGAACAACAGTTACGTTCCATCCGGATCCGGAGATTTTCACGGAAACAAGAGTGTATGACTATGAAATTTTGCTGACTCGTATTCGTGAGCTCGCGTTCCTGAACAAGGGAATTGGCATGACTTTAACCGATGAACGTACAGGTGTAACCAACTCTTTCCTGTATGAGGGCGGTATTATCGAGTATGTCTCCTTCCTGAACCAGAAGCGTGAAGTGATGCACGAAAACCCGATTTACGTGGAAGGATCAAGAGACAACATCCAAGTGGAAGTGGCGTTGCAATACAATGACAGCTACACCGAGAATATTTATTCTTTTGCGAACAACATCAACACACATGAGGGCGGAACGCATGAATCTGGCTTCAAGAGCGCTCTTACCCGGATTATCAATGATTATGCGCGCAAAGCGGGCGTAATCAAAGACAGCACAGGCAACCTGTCCGGGGATGATGTACGTGAAGGTCTAACAGCGATCATCTCAGTCAAGATCCCTGAACCGCAATTTGAGGGACAGACGAAAACCAAGTTGGGTAACAGTGAAGTGCGCGGAATTGTCGAATCCCTGTTTGCTGAGAAGCTGCAGGAATTCCTGGAAGAGAACCCTTCCGTATCCCGTCGCATTTTGGAAAAAGGACTGCAAGCTGCCCGTGCACGTGAAGCAGCACGTAAAGCCCGTGAACTGACACGTCGTAAAGGTGCACTCGAAGTCAGCTCTTTGCCAGGTAAATTGGCCGACTGTTCATCCAAGGATGCTTCAATCAGTGAATTGTACATCGTCGAGGGTGACTCCGCCGGTGGATCAGCGAAGCAAGGACGAGATCGTCACTTCCAGGCGATTTTGCCGCTGCGTGGTAAGATTCTGAACGTGGAAAAAGCACGTCTTGACCGGATTTTGGGCAATGCGGAGATCAGAGCGATCATTACCGCAATGGGTACCGGAATTGGTGATGACTTCGATATTGCCAAAGCACGTTATCACAAAATTATTTTGATGACGGATGCCGACGTCGATGGCGCCCACATTCGGACATTGCTTCTGACATTCCTCTATCGCTATATGCGCAAAATCATTGAGGCAGGTTATGTATACATTGCCCAACCGCCATTGTTCAAGATTGAGCGCAATAAAGTGATTCGTTATGCTGGCTCCGAGAAGGAACGCGATGAAATCATTGCAACGCTCGGCGAAAATGCGAAGTTTAACATCCAGCGTTATAAAGGTCTCGGTGAGATGAATGCCGGACAATTGTGGGAAACGACCATGGACCCTGAGAGCCGGACGATGCTACAAGTATCCATCAGCGATGCGATGCTGGCTGATGCCATGTTCGATACCCTGATGGGAGATAATGTTGAACCTCGTCGTGACTTCATTCAGGAAAATGCAAAATACGTGAAAAACCTCGACATCTAACGATATTCGATAAGGCGCCTGCGAGGGCGCCTTTTTACATTATGGGATCATAGTCTAGAGAATCTTAGTCTGGACATTGGCGTGGCTGTTATCGGTGTATACGGCTTTTGGCAGAGGGGGCCTGGGCTTTGGGGGAGGTACGAGATGTCTTCCCTTTTTTGGAGGGTAATCTGCCGTACGCCCTCGCGTAACGTTTGATCTTCCGGTACGTTTCCTTGTCAGGCAACAGGCCAAAAGCATAGATGCCTGGCAAGGTGTTGACTTCAATAATCCATGGCCGTCCATCTTCATCCAGTGCAATATCAATCCCGATCTCTTTGAGCCTAGGAAATGACTTCTGCAGCTGTACCGCTGTATGAATGCCTAAACGATATAGCTCACTGCGCAGTTGCTGGAACCGATCCTTGTCAAAATGAGGGCGTACCAACTCATCAAAGGTGGCCAATCGTCCGCCGCCATGAATGTTGGTAATGATCTTGCCTGGTGCAGCAATCCTTCCCAAAATGCCTGTCGTTTCCCAGTTGTGCTGTAGATTTTTCTGGGTTAATACCCGCAGGTCAAAAGGCAATTCATCATGCTTCATCAGTGGAATGCCTTGTTGAATGATGTAGTCACGCTTCTGAATACGTTTAGTGAGCGCCAAGTCCAGTTCATCTAGGGAATGGAAGTATCTCTCGTCGGTCCCATATCGAAGCTCATATGTTGTCATGGGGATCGCAGCAGAGATTTCAGCGCTAATTTCATCGCTGGAAGCAGATAATTGCTCGTCAACGTTTTCGGATCGTGTTTCCTCGATGATGGATTCGGCTGAAGGGATTGACTGTGGATATTTACGGATTTTTTTTACCCGCATGACGCCATTGCCATAAGTTCCCCGATCCGGTTTGATATAGTTTGACTCAAATAGTTCAGTCATTCGTTCCAGGGCTTGGCGGCTATACTGTCGTGTTACCGGTATATATCCATTCACATTACGGCTGCGTTGTAACACAGCTGTCTTGGTCCATTTGCTGGAGACACGCTGGATACCCAAGAGCCATCAGTCCTTTCCTGTTATGATGGGGTTTCTAAGAGTGACAGACGCGGAGAAATCAAAGGACAAGAGATGATTTCAGTGGTATAATAGAGAAATATGGCGTTTTGTGCGGTTTTGTTGCACAGATGTAGTTTGATCGTAGAACGGGAACAGTTTCAGCTTGAATATACACAGTACATTTGCCGCTTTTTCTAGCATTGTATGTGCAAATGGAGAGGAAGGCAGGGCGAACCCCCAGACTCTCTGAAGTTCCCGGAAGAAAGGCTATTGCCCAGCGGACGTTTAATTGTTTACCTTTTGTGAAAGTAATATAATAAAGAGTAGCGTCCTTGTGCGGTTTTAGCCTTGTTAGGCTCTTCACATATAATCGATTTTTGAATGACCGAATGGAATGTTTGTTGAAGGACAAGAAGGAGGTCCAGCATGGCGGAAGAAATGAACTCGCAGATTAAAGATCGGGATATTGGCGTCGAGATGCGTGAATCGTTTATGGATTATGCGATGAGCATTATTGTGAGCCGTGCCTTACCTGACGTGCGTGACGGATTGAAGCCGGTTCACCGGCGTATTCTGTACGCAATGTCCGAGCTAGGCATGACACCCGATAAACCACATAAAAAATCAGCCAGAATCGTCGGCGAAGTTATCGGTAAGTATCACCCACACGGTGACTCTGCTGTATACGAAACAATGGTACGGATGGCACAGGATTTCTCCCTGCGCTACATGCACGTAGATGGACATGGTAACTTTGGATCGGTGGATGGCGATATGGCAGCAGCCATGCGTTATACGGAAGCTCGGTTGTCCAAGATTGCAATGGAAATGCTCAGAGACATCAACAAGGATACAATTGATTTCCAGCCGAACTATGACGGTGAAGAAAGTGAACCTATCGTTCTTCCAGCTCGTTTTCCTAACTTGCTTGTCAATGGTGTTGGCGGGATTGCGGTAGGTATGGCGACGAATATTCCTCCTCACAACTTGGGAGAGGTTATTGACGGCGTACAGGCCATGATCAAAAATCCGGACATCACTTCCATGGAATTGATGGATTACATTCAAGGACCAGACTTCCCTACTTCCGGTTACATTTTGGGACGCTCCGGAATTCGTCAAGCGTATCAAACCGGACGTGGTTCAGTAACGATGCGGGCCAAAACCAACATCGAAGAGAACAACAACAAGGCACGAATTATCGTTACGGAACTTCCTTATCAGGTGAACAAGGCAAGACTCGTTGAGAAAATTGCTGAGTTGGTACGTGATAAAAAGATTGATGGCATTACGGATCTTCGTGATGAGTCTGACCGTAACGGTATGCGGATTGTGATTGAGCTTCGCAGAGACGTGAATCCGGGTGTTGTGCTGAACAACCTGTACAAGCATACAGCGATGCAGTCCACCTTTGGGATTAACATGCTCGCGATTGTAAATAAAGAACCTAAAATTCTGAACCTGCGTGAAGTGTTGTATCACTACTTGCAGCATCAGATTGAGGTTATACGCAGACGTACGCAGTTTGAACTGAAAAAAGCCGAAGCACGCGCACACATTCTGGAAGGCTTGCGTATCGCATTGGATCATATCGACGAGATTATTGCTTTGATTCGTTCTTCTAGCAATACCGATGCAGCCAGAGAAGGTCTGATCGAGCGTTTCTCACTCAGTCACGATCAGGCTCAAGCTATTCTCGATATGCGTCTGCAACGCCTTACAGGTTTGGAACGCGAACGTATCGAAAATGAATACAACGAACTGATGGTCAAAATTAAGGAGTATCGCGAAATTCTGGCCAACGAGCACCTGGTGCTTGAAATTATCAGCACGGAGCTGCAAGAAATCCGTGATCGCTTCAGCGATGATCGTCGTACCGAGATTACTGTAGGTGAAGAGAGCATTCTGGACGAGGATCTGATTCCACGTGAAGAGGTTATCATCACGATTACCCATACAGGCTATGTGAAACGTCTGCCGGTATCCACATACCGCAGTCAGAAGCGTGGCGGACGTGGGGTAGTGGGTATGGACACCAAAGATACTGACTTTGTTGAGCATCTGTTTGTGACCAACTCTCACAATTACCTCATGTTCTTTACCGACAAAGGTAAAGTGTACCGTCTTAAAGCTTATGAGATTCCAGAGCTTGGACGTACAGCACGGGGAACGCCGATTATCAACCTGATTCAGATCGAGCAGGGTGAATCGGTCAATGCCGTGATTCCAGTTCAGGAATTCGAAAGTGACAAGTATCTGTTCTTTGCTACCCGTCAAGGGGTTGTGAAGAAGACGCCACTTGAGGATTACACCAATATTCGCAAAGGCGGTCTGATCGGGATTTCCCTGCGTGATGATGATGCCCTTATTGATGTTAAGCTGACAGATGGACAGCAAGAGATCATTATGGGTACAGCTCACGGGATGTCGATCCGATTCTCGGAAGGAAATGTCCGTTCCATGGGACGGAGTGCGACCGGGGTTAAAGGGATCACGTTGGATGAGCAGGATGTCGTAATCGGCATGGACGTTGTGGATCAGGAGCTGGATGTTCTGATTGTTACAGCCAAAGGTTACGGTAAACGTACCCCTGTCAGCGATTATCGGATGCAGACTCGTGGCGGTAAAGGGATTAAAACCATTAACGTCACAGATAAAAATGGTGCAGTAGTTAGCCTGAAAATGGTTAAGACGGAAGAGGATCTGATGATCATCACTTCCAGCGGTACGCTCATTCGGATGAGTATGGAAGGCATATCCACCATGGGTCGATACACGCAAGGTGTGAAGCTGATTCATATTCGCGATGAAGATTCCGTAGCTACAGTCAGCCGAATTGACAAGAATGAGGAAGAACCTGAAGACGAAGAATGGATTGAAGGTGCGGAATCCTCTGATTCTGAAGGTCAAGAGTCAACTCTGGATGAGGGCTCGGTTTCCGATGCTGAAGTTGAGGGCGATGATTCAGGTTCCGAAGCATAGGATCCATTTTTCTATAACGAAAATCATTTTATGATTGCAATGAAGTTGGAGGGCTCCCATATGGGGGCCCTTTGTTACTTTCACAGCTTCAGGACCTCTCTCCTGGAAATATAGGATGTACAGCCTGATTATTGAGTAATATAATGGGAATTAACGTGAAAAACCGGGACTATGGTCTTGTTTCATCATAGAAAAACGAGGAGTGGGGGGAATTTACATGGGCTTAATCACCCTGTCAGAAGTCAAACCAGGACTTAAACTGGGAAATGACGTGCAAACGTTTCGTGGGAATGTTTTGTTTCAGAAAGGCAAAGTCATTTTGCCCAAAGATGTAGAAGTGCTCAGAGCTTTTATGATTCATCAAGTAGACATCGAGCAAGAGAGAACGGGGACAAGCAGTACAGTTTCTAAGGCTACATCCACGTCTTCAGGCCATGCAGGTAATGAGAAGAACGGAGAACGGGCAGGCAAAGGCGGCAGCGCAGTCTCAACCCCGGTATTACCGTCCCTGCACGAAGAGTATGAAAAGATGGTTGGATTGACCAAAAAGGCTTTCCTGTCCTCCTTAGCGGCTGAATTACCTGTATATGAGCTGCGTACACAGCTTGAGGCATTGTTTGTTCATCTCAAACAATATAATGTGCTTACTTTTAGTCCACGAGTTATTCAAGAACATGATTATGTATATCACCATGCCGTATTGAGTGCCATGACATCCTATCAATTGGCCCAGTGGATGGATTTGCCGTCTAAGGACTGGATGCAGGTAGCTTTTGCAGGATTGTTCCATGATATCGGTAATAGCAAAGTAGACCCACAGATCCTCCATAAACCATCAACGTTAACTGCCTCAGAGCAGGCAGAGATCCGGCAGCATACGAAATATGGCTATCAGGTGCTGAAACAAGCAAAGGCCATCAATGAAGGAGCCAGACTCGCAGCGTTGCAGCATCATGAAAAAGTGGATGGATCAGGTTACCCGCTGCAGCTCAGCGGCACGCAAATTCATATCTATGCCAAGATTGTAGCCATCGCTGATATCTTTCACGCCATGACTCTGGAGAAGATCTATCGTAAGGCGCAGTCACCATACCTAGTTCTGGAACAAATTCAGAGTGAGGCATTTGGCAAATTGGACCCTGCTATCGTGAATGTATTCATTCAGCGTTCTACACAGATCCATAATGGTATCCGAGTGAGGCTCAGCAATAATCAAATTGGTGAGATCATATTCTCGGATCGGGATCACCCTACAAGACCAATGGTATCGGTAGAAGGAACGATTATTAATTTGATGCAGCAAAGACAGCTCCACATCCAGGAAGTCATCGGCTAATCCATTTATCAGCTCATATATGAGAAAAAAGCCTTTCCGAATAGGAATGGCTTTTTTAATGGATGTCTATAAGTAAAGTATGAGAAGCAAGCGGATAGCAGGAATTAGAAGGGGAAAGATTTCAATCTTGATATAAAGAGCTAGTTAATATAGAGATGAATACCCAATTAGGGGCATCTATATTAAATAGAGCGTAGAAGAAATGAATTA